>NZ_CP096032.1:1202052-2404104 GCF_023115425.1 Synechococcus sp. A10-1-5-1
CAAACACCTCGCTGTAGATGGTGGCGTCTTCCTTCTGAAGCTGACGAACCCGCTCCCAGGCACGCTGGTACTCAATGCGGCGAATCGAGAGGGTGAGCTGACCGTCCTCGTTCTCTTCGCTCAGGATGAAGAACTCACGCTCTTCGCCAGGCTCGAGCACATCGCTGATGTGCTCGACCCGGTTGATCGACACCTCCTGCATGGGCATGAAGGCGGCTGTCTTCGCGCCGATGTCGATCATTGAGCCCTTGGGCTCAATGGCGAACACGGTGCCCTTCACCACGTCGCCAGGCTTGAAGTTGTAGTCGTACTTGCTCAGCAGCGACGCGAACTCGTCCAGGGTGAAGCCAACGCCATCGAGGTCGCGAGCCACAGCACGGCTGCTGGGGTCGTCGGCGCTGGGCACCTCTTCCGGAATATCCAGGTCGAGCTCAGCAGCAGCGTCAACCACGTCTTGATCGACAGCCTCGACGGCCACGTCCTGATCAACGGCCTCTACGGCCACGTCAGTCTCGCTGGTGTTGAGATCGGAAGGGGTCACGGTCATGGAGAGTCGGCGGACTGCCCGAGGCAGCGCGAAGGGACCAATGCGTCGGCCGCCACCGGCGCAGGGAATCCAAAACTATAGAGGTCAGCTGCTGCAGAACCCTCGCAAGCGAGGCCTAGCCCACCGCAGCCAATGACTTGCCTTTGGGCTTGCGGTTCAGACCATCCAGCGTGGCCACAAAATCTGCGACGCTCTGGAACTGGCGATAGACCGAAGCGAAACGGATGTAGGCAACGTCGCTCATCCCCGCCAGGTGCTGCAGGGCCAATTCACCGATGTCCCGACTGGAGACTTCCCGGCCGCTGCGGCTCTGGAGCTCTAACTCCAGTTCGTCGACAACCAGCTCTAATCGACTGGGTTCCAGTCCCGTTTTGTCACAGGCCCGAAGCAGACCATGCAGCAACTTGCCGCGATTGAAAGCCTCGCGGTTGCCGCTGCGTTTCAGCACAGTGATCGGAACTGTCTCCACCCGCTCATAGGTGGTGAAGCGAAACTCGCAATTGAGGCACTCCCGACGACGACGCACACTGCGACCGGTGTCCGCGGAACGCGATTCAAGAACGCGGCTATCGGTGTGCTGACAGGAGGGGCACTGCATGCCCGAAGTTCCGCCGGAGAAGTTGCTCAAGTTTAGACAGAACATTTCCATTTGAGAAGGGCTGCTGCAACTTGGGTCTTGCCAAGCAACAGAGCGACTCCCCACGTGAACCCGTGAGACTCAGCAGCGAAACAACAGCCAGATAAGTCGAAATGAGATTGCTTTAAAAGCCGCCGCTGAGCTGCTTTGCAGCATTCAGCGCGTCCAAAGCAAAAAGCCCCCGCTTGTGGCGGGGGCTATGAAACTCACCGGGGTCGAATCACTTGCCGATCTTCGGGGGATCGCGGAAGGCGATCGCGAAGAACAGAGTGGAAATGGCCAACGCCAGGATCAGAATGTAAGCAAAGCTTTCCATGGGTTACCTCCGAGGCGCTCAGCTAAGGGTGCTGCCTGCGGGGGGTACATAACCCTCCGGCAGACGACGGGTGGTGCGGTCGCCCAGTTTCTGGAACAGACCGAACTCAACCTGCTCACCGAGATCAGGATCAACGCCGGCAAAGACATCGCGGTAGAGGGTGCGAGCACCGTGCCAGATGTGACCGAAGAAGAACAGCAGAGCGAAGCAGGCATGGCCAAACGTGAACCAACCGCGAGGTGAGCTGCGGAAGGTGCCGTCAGAGTGGTAGGTCTCACGATCGAACTCGAAGGCCTCGCCAAGCTGTGCCTTGCGTGCCAGACGCTTCACGTCTGCCGGATCAGTGAAGGACTGACCGTTGAGGGAACCGCCATAGATGGTGGCCGTTACTCCGGTCTGCTCGAAGGAATACTTCGCTTCAGCGCGGCGGAAGGGAATGTCAGCGCGGACGATGCCTTGGCTGTCTTCCAGAACGACAGGGAAGTTCTCGAAGAAGTTGGGCAGACGGCGCACCTCGAGATCGCGGCCTTGGTTATCGGTAAAGGCCACGTGACCAAGCCAGCCCGTGGGCAGACCGTCACCATTCACCATCGGGCCAACGCGGAACAGACCGCCTTTGGCAGGGCTGTTCCCGACGTAGTCATAGAAGGCGAGTTTTTCAGGAATCTGGGCGTAGGCCTGTTCCTTCGTTGCACCGTTGTCCAGAGCGGTCTGAACGCGGCGGTTGATCTCAGTTTTGAAGTAGCCCTGGTCCCACTGATAGCGAGTCGGACCGAACAGCTCGATCGGGGTGGCAGCAGCGCCATACCACATGGTTCCAGCCACGATGAAGGCGGCGAAGAACACTGCAGCGATGGCACTCGAAAGCACGGTTTCGATGTTGCCCATCCGAAGGGCCTTGTAGAGGCGCTCGGGGGGGCGAGTCGTGATGTGGAAGACGCCGGCAATGATGCCGACGATGCCAGCGGCGATGTGGTGGGCAACGATCCCACCGGGGTTGAAGGGGTTGAAGCCCTCAGGTCCCCAAGACGGTTGAACGGCCTCGAGGTGTCCAGTCACGCCATAGGCGTCTGAGACCCACATCCCTGGGCCAAAGACACCAGTCAGGTGGAACGCACCAAAGCCGAAGCAGCCAAGGCCAGCGAGCAGCAGGTGGATCCCAAAGATCTTGGGGAGATCCAGCGCAGGCTCGCCAGTGCGAGGGTCCAGCCAGATCTCCAGATCCCAGTAGGTCCAGTGCCAGATGGCGGCCAGCATCAGCAGGCCGCTGAAAACGATGTGAGCAGCTGCGACACCTTCGAAGCTCCAGAAGCCGGGATCAACACCGGTGGCACCAGTGATGCTCCAGCCGCCCCAGCTGTCCGTCACGCCCAGGCGAGCCATGAACGGCATGACGAACATGCCCTGGCGCCACATGGGGTTGAGCACCGGGTCGGAAGGATCGAAAATGGCCAGCTCATAAAGAGCCATGGAGCCGGCCCAGCCAGCAACCAAGGCAGTGTGCATGAGGTGCACGGCGAGCAAACGGCCCGGGTCGTTAATCACGACCGTGTGCACCCGATACCAGGGCAATCCCATGGGGGTCAGGTCCGAGGAAACAATCCAGCCTTCCGCTTCAGAAAACCGAAACAGGAAGTCAGCGCGATCAGTTTTTGCCAGCAAGAGCCGACAAACACGTGATCCGTGCTCGCGATCGTAAGGGGTTCAGCTGACAGAACGTTTTGAACCGCACCGAGCTGAAACGTGCCGTGACGGGAAAACGACGCTGGAGCCACAAGGAGTGCCCTCTCCGGCCATGCCGCGGTTACAAAACGCAATCCATTCCCTCAGAATGTTCGGATTCCGAGCGATCCGCCATGCCCGTCATTCGATTTGTACGTGAAGGGCGGGACGTGGAGTGCTATCCGGGCGAGAACCTCCGCGAGGTGGCTCTCCGTGAAGGCCTAGAGCTCTATGGCCTCAAAGGTCAGCTGGGGAACTGCGGTGGCTGTGGCCAGTGCATCACCTGCTTCGTCGACGTCGTGGAGGAGAGCAGTCCCGGAAGCCTGAGCGGCCGGACCGCCGTTGAAGATCAGAAGCTGCGCCGGAGGCCCCAGAGCTGGCGATTGGCCTGCCAAACCCTGGTGCAGCAATCAGTGCTGGTGCTAACTCGCCCACAAGTGCGTTTTGGCGATGCCGACGCTCGGATTGCGACCGCCAAAGCCAGCCCTCTACCTGCCGGGCCCACCGCCTGGCCCGAACCTGAACCGCAAGAGGAGGACGTCACGGAGTCCGCTGCCGAGACCGAAACCACAACGAGGGATGAAGAGGCCTGATCAACCCCCTTTGGCGGTGATACGGTCACCGAGCTCAAGACTTTTGCGATGGAAACCAACGACCTCGGCTTCGTTGCCAGCCTGATGTTCGTGCTGGTTCCGACGGTGTTCCTGATTGTCCTTTACATCCAGACCAGCAGCCGCCAGAGCTGAACTCACGGCCCCGCATCCACTGACCCTGGACGCATCTTCCTGATGGGTCCAGGGCTTTATTGATCCCAGCGTCCTAGCGGGCTCAACAGCCAAAACCCCCAGGGCCCAAGGGCCCTGGGGGTTTTCCTTATTTCAGGTCAGCAGCAAATGGAGGCAGCGGTGACCATCAGCTCCGGACTTCCGGCTCTCGAACCAAGAGGACCGGCGCAGGGGCATGCACACGGATGTAGTCACTGACCGAGGAACCCAACAGGCGATCGATATCCACCAGCCCGCGGGCCACCAGAGGGCGACGATCCTGTGAGGCGATGACAACCAAATCGGCTTTGTGCTCTTCAGCGGCCTGACAGAAACCCCGGCCGATGTCGCCGGTGCCATGGATTGCTTTCATCTCAACGCCAAAGCCCCGGGCCCGCTGCACGGCCTTATCGAGCAACTCATCGGCAGGGGTTTGCCCACCGCGAGAGGGGGCAATGTCCTGGCGGCTGATGTGAACACCCGTCAGGCTGCTCCCGGGCACATCGCGCACCAACTCACAGGCCAGCCTGAGCGCGTCGTCACCGACCCCAGTGCCATCAATCGCCACCATCACACGGTTGATGTGACGCACATAGAGGTCGTCGCGCACCAGCAACATCGGCCGGGTCGAGAGCTGGAAGACGTACTGGCTAGCACTGTTGTTCAGGATCGACTGGAGCCGGCCCAAACCCCGAGAGCCCATGACGATCAGGTCAGCATCCAGTTCATCAGCCACCTTCAACACCGTTTGCTTGGTGTCCCCTTGGCGAATGATCGTGTTGACCTCAGAAGGGTTGAGCCCCAACCGCTGAACGGCTTCAGCGACGATTCCGGCTGCTTTTTGGGAATGTTCGGCGTAGTCCTGACCCGCCTGCTCTGCGACAACGTGGAGCAGATTGATGCGGGCCTGACGCACGGTGGGAATGTCGCGCAGCATGCGCACCATTTCCTCAACGTGGCCTTTGCCTGAATCGGCGATCAGAAGATTGCGAAACACATCCCAAGGGCGCGTTGGGGCAGCCTATGGCTGAATTGCGCGTAACCCCGACTTGTGCCGGAGACCGTGACGGAGCAGCAACATCAGCGCCCCTGGCACCTGGAGCGATCGGTTCTGCCACAACACACCGACCATGCCGGAGTGATGTGGCATGGCAGCTATCTGGCCTGGCTGGAGGAAGCCCGGGTGGAAGCCCTACGCCAGGCGGGACTTGCCTACAGCGACCTCTCAGAGCGCGGCCTGGAACTGCCGGTTGTCTCACTACAGATCGACTACCGGCAAGCCCTGCTGCATGGAGAATCCATTCGACTCGAGAGCTGGGTCCTTCCGCAACAGGGCGTCAAACTCCCATGGCGCAGCGTCTTCATCAAGGCAGATGGAAGCCTGGCCGCCGAAGCCCGCGTGGAGCTGGTCCTGGTGGACCTGAGCCAAGGCCCAGGGCAGAGGCGACTACTACGCAAGGCGCCTGACGACCTGCGGCAGGCCCTAGAGCGCCTGAGACAAGGCCCAGGCCCAGGCCCAGACTCACGGGTCTCGCTATAGTACAGAAGTACTGTCGCGATCGGGTATGGGCGAGGTCCTGCGAGGTCCCTTCTGCTCTGGCCAAGGCCGCAGTCGCGGCCTTGGCGCGGAACCCAGCGAGGCGCATCGCCTCTGGCGCTTGATCTGGAGCCGCTGTCCTGGCGTGGGCTGGCGAAGACTCGAACACCTCGAGAACCTCTTTGAAGATCTCGATCAGGCCTGGCAGGCCACCAGCCAAGAACTGGAGCATGCTCTCCGCGGAACCCAGGCCAGCACGCTGGATCTGGAGCGGATCGATGCCTATCGCCAACAGGTGGGGCCATCACCCGTCAGCCATCCACCAACCCCCGCGCAACGCCTGCAGTGGTCTGCCCGCCGCTGCCTACTCCCTGGAGACCGCGCCTTTCCAAGCTGCCTTGAGGAGATCGCGCAACCACCTCTGGCCCTGCATTGGGAGGGGCGGGGAAGCGTCTGGGCTGCACTGCGAGAACGCCAAGCCGTTGCCGTCATCGGGACCCGGCGCGCATCCAGACATGGCTTGGCCATGGCCCAGGCGGTCGGACGAACGCTCGCGCAGGGGGGCTGGCCGGTGCTGGCTGGCCTGACTGAAGGGGTTCAGGAGGCGGCCCATCAAGGTTGCCTGTCCGCTGGCGGGACACCCATCGCCATCCTTGGAACACCGCTCAATCAAACCTCGCCACGCACCTTGGCGCCTTTGCAAAAACAGATCTCCGCTGAGGGATTGTTGATCTCTGAATGGCCCAGGGGCACAGCGGTGCGGGCTGCTCACTTCAGCTTGAGAAAACGTCTTGAGACCGGCCTGGTTCAAGCCATGGTCCTGGTGGAATGCCCGCTGCAAAGCACGGCCCTCAAGACCGCACAGTTGGGCTGGGCTCAGGGAATCCCCCTCTGGGTGATTCCTGCGGATGCTGGACGGAGCAGTGCAGCCGGCAGCAATCGCCTACTGGGCCAAGGGGCCACACCTCTGCTCCTCCCCTCAGATCTGTTGAACCAGTTGGGAACCGGTCCGCTAGCGGTGTCCGGCGAAAGGTCCACAGCCCAGGAGCATGCTGGCCTGCTCAGCCGTCAGGCAACGCTGATGGCTGCCCTTGGCCAGGGGGCAAGCCTTGAGCAGCTCTGCCGGTCCCTTCGCCTCGACCCTGGGCAGATCAGTCAAGGGCTACTGCAGCTAGAGATGGCCGGACTGGTGCGCAGCGCTCCTGGCCTGTGGTGGCATCCCAGCTGAAGGGACGCTGCATAGGCTGAGCGCATGGGCGATTCGGTCACAGCTCAATCACTGCTGAACTGGCGGAAGACCATGCTCCGCCAAGGAGGAGAAGCCAGTGCGCTCGACTGGTTGCTGGATCTCAAAGGCGGGGTGCACTGGCCGCAGTTGCAAGCCCTCAGGCTCTACCCCGAATCGAAGGTGGCGCTGGAGCACAGGCTGGAAACGCTGGAGGAAATCTGGCAAGAGCACCTTGAACAAGGCAAACCCCTCCAGTACCTGGTCGGCCTGTGCCCCTGGCGGGATCTGGAACTGAAGGTGGCCCCTGGGGTTTTGATCCCCAGGCAAGAGACAGAGCTACTGATTGATCTGGCCTTGGCCTGCCTGAGACCTGATCAACAGCAATCACAAGTGAGCTGGGCTGATCTGGGAACCGGCTCAGGCTGCATCGCGATCGGGTTAGCCAAAGCACTGCCAAGCAGCAAGGGCTTCGCCGTTGATCGCTCGACCGCGGCGCTCAGGCAGACGGAGGAGAACGCCAGACGAATCCTCAACAGCAACAGCGTGGAGTTCAGAGAGGGTGACTGGTGGGATGCGATCCAGGACCAGTGGGGTCAGTTGGATCTGGTGGTCAGCAACCCGCCCTACATCCCTGCTGCGGTCTGGGCGGAACTCGAGCCGGTCGTGCGCGATCACGAACCTGAGCTGGCTCTCAATGGAGGGGCAGATGGCTTGGATGCCATTCGCAGGATTACGAGCGATGCCCTCCAATGCCTGGCGCCAGGGGGCTGGCTGCTTCTGGAGCACCACTACGACCAGAGCTCTGCTGTCCTGGGCTTACTGAAGGAAGCGGGATTGGTCAAAACCCAGGCCCACTCGGACTTAGAAGGAGTCCAACGATTCGCCAGGGCGCAGAAGCCTTCAGATCAGGAGGGTCCCTAGCCATGGAAGGCTGCCTCGATGAAGACCGCTTTGCCGCAGCGCTGCAGCAAGGCCAAGCCGGAGTCTTCCCCACCGACACACTGCCGGCCTTAGCCACCACACCGGAGCACGCCGCTCTGTTGTGGCGGATCAAGCGACGCCCCCAGAACAAGCCCGTGATCTTGATGGGCGCGGACGGCGAGCAGCTCTTCAGCAGCCTGGGCCTGGAACCCGAGCAGAGCTGGATCCAATTGATGGAACAGCACTGGCCCGGGGCCCTGACCCTGGTGGTGCCAGCGGGTGGCGAAAAGCTCGAGCTGCTCAATCCAGGTGGAGCCGCCCTGGGCCTACGGGTGCCGGACTGCGACCAGGCACGAAACCTGCTGCGCATCAGCGGCCCCTTGGCAACAACCAGTGCCAATCGATCCGGGGAGGAGCCCTGCAAAACAGCTGCTGAGGTGCAGCTGAAGTTCCCTGAACTCAACCGGTTGGCACCCGAACCATGGCCAAGCCCCTCAGGTCAGGCCAGCACTGTGATTGCGCTGGAGCCCGGGGGCAATTGGCGCTTGCTCCGCGCGGGTGCTGTGATGCCCAGAGAGCTCCTCAACTAACCGGCCATGGCTTGGTTGCCCCTGCTGCTGGTGGTCCTGCTGAGCGTGCACGAGTGGTTGTTTCAGCCACTGCTGGTCATCAGCGCTGCTCTGTTTGAGCTGAGGCCACTGCCTTGGCTGCTGCTTGCGGGCCTGGCCTGGCTGATGGCAGGAACCAGCTCATCACAAGGGCGTTAGTCCCTGCTGAGCAGCGTCGAGGTCAGGCACAAAAAAAGCCCCCGGCAGAGCCGGGGGCGCTTGGTCGTCCCTCAAGGGGAGCAAGTCAAGGGTTGATCGAAGGGATCAACCGAACTTGCCAGAGGTGGAGGCGATCAAGAAGGCGGCGTAGGTCACGAAGTAGCCCACTGTGAAGTGAGCCAGACCAACCACACGGGCCTGAACGATCGAGAGAGCCACAGGCTTGTCGCGCCAGCCCACCAGGTTGGCGAGCGGGGTGCGCTGGTGAGCCCAGACAATGGTCTCGATCAGTTCCTGCCAGTAACCGCGCCAGGAGATCAGGAACATGAAGCCGGTGGCCCAGATCAGGTGACCGAACAGGAACATCCAAGCCCAGACGGCGAGGTTGTTGCTGCCGAACGGGTTGTAACCGTTGATCAGCTGAGAGGAGTTGAGCCACAGGTAGTCGCGGAACCAGCCCATCAGATAGGTGCTGGATTCGTTGAACTGAGCCACGTTGCCCTGCCAGATGGCGAGGTGCTTCCAGTGCCAGTAGAAGGTGAGCCAACCCACGGTGTTCAGGGCCCAGAAGACAGCCAGGTAGAAGGCGTCCCAGGCACTGATGTCGCAGGTACCGCCACGGCCGGGGCCGTCGCAGGGGAAGGAGTAGCCGAAGTCCTTCTTGTCAGGCATCAGCTTGGAGCCACGGGCATCCAGAGCACCCTTGACCAGGATCAGGGTGGTGGTGTGCAGACCCAGGGCGATGGCGTGGTGCACCAGGAAGTCACCAGGGCCGATCTGCAGGAACAGATCGTTGCCACCGTCGTTG
The DNA here is from genome assembly GCF_023115425.1 of Synechococcus sp. A10-1-5-1. Lineage (NCBI taxonomy): Bacteria > Bacillati > Cyanobacteriota > Cyanophyceae > Synechococcales > Synechococcaceae > Synechococcus > Synechococcus sp. A10-1-5-1. Next base: position 1,211,300 of record NZ_CP096032.1, read on the forward strand.
ATGGCGTCCATCCAACCACCCATGTAGGCGGCGCTGGCATTGCTAGCAGCGCTAGCGCCATTGGAGAGGAGCACGTCGAAGCCGTACATGGCCTTGCCAGAGGCGGCCTGCACGAACTGTGCAAAGACGGGCTCAACCAGGATTTGCTTCTCGGGGGTACCGAAGGCCACAACCACGTCGTTGTGGACGTAGAGGCCAAGGGTGTGGAAGCCCAGGAACAGGGAGACCCAGCTCAGGTGGCTAATGATCGCTTCTTTGTGCTCGAGCATCCGAGCAAGAACGTTGTTCTTGTTGGCCTCGGGGTCGTAATCACGGATGAAGAAGATCGCACCGTGAGCGAAGGCACCGCACATCAGGAAGATGGCGATGTACTGGTGGTGGGTGTAAAGGGCAGCCTGCGTCGTGTAGTCCTTGGCGATGAACGCATAGGACGGCATCGAATACATGTGCTGAGCCACCAGGCTGGTCACAACGCCCAGGGAAGCCAGGGCCAGACCAAGCTGGAAGTGGAGCGAGTTGTTGATGGTGTCGTAAAGACCCTTGTGGCCAGCGCCCAAGTCACCAGGGGTGCCGTTGGGGGGGTTGTGGGCTTCGAGGATCTCGCGGATCGAGTGACCGATACCGAAGTTGGTCCGGTACATGTGACCGGCGATCACGAACAGACAGCCAATCGCCAGGTGGTGATGGGCAATGTCGGTCAGCCAGAGGGCCTCACTTTGGGGGTGGAAACCACCCAGGAAGGTGAGGATCGCGGTGCCAGAGCCTTCTGAGGTACCGAACACCTGATAAGCGGTGTCGGGGTTCTGGGCGTAAACGCCCCAGTTACCTGTGAAGAAGGGAGCCAGGCCTGCCGGGTGAGGCAGCACGTTCAGGAAGTTGTCCCAACCCACGTGTTGACCCCGGGATTCGGGGATGGCGACGTGGACCAGGTGACCAGTCCAAGCGATCGAGCTGAAACCGAACAGGACCGCGAGGTGGTGGTTCAGGCGGGATTCAGCGTTCTTGAACCAGGCCAGGGAAGGCCGGAACTTGGGCTGAAGGTGCAGCCAACCAGCGAACAAGGCCCAAGCCGACAGGATCATCATGAAGATGGAGCCCTGGTACAGCTCGGCGTTGGTGCGCATGCCGATGGTGTACCACCAGTGGTACACGCCGGAGTACGCAATGTTCACCGGGGAGGAGGCGCCTGCCTGGGTGAAGGCAGTGATGGCGCCTTGGCCGAAGTGGGGATCCCAGATCGCGTGAGCGATGGGACGGACATGCAGCGGATCGGCGACCCACTGCTCGAAGTTGCCCTGCCAGGCGACGTGGAACAGGTTGCCCGAAACCCAGAGGCCGATGATCGCAAGGTGACCGAAATGGGTGGAGAAAAGCTTTTGGTAAAGCTTTTCCTCCGTCATTCCGTCATGGCTCTCGAAGTCGTGAGCCGTGGCGATCCCGTACCAAATACGACGGGTTGTCGGGTCCTGTGCCAGACCCTGGCTGAACGAAGGAAATTTCGTTGCCATTGGGAAAGGTCAGGAGAGGTCAGCCGACCGCAATGATGCGGGCCAGGAAGAACGACCAGGTGGTCGCGATGCCGCCCAGCAGATAGTGGGCAACACCGACGGCACGGCCCTGGGTGATGGAAAGCGCCCGCGGCTGAATGGCGGGAGCAACCTTCAGCTTGTTGTGAGCCCAGACGATGGACTCAATCAGCTCTTGCCAGTAGCCGCGGCCACTGAACAGGAACATCAAGCTGAACGCCCAGACGAAGTGGGCACCAAGGAACATCAGACCGTAGGCACTGGTGGCGGAGCCATAGCTGTTGATCACCTGTGCGGCCTGAGCCCACAGGAAATCACGCAGCCAGCCGTTGATCGTGATGGCGCTTTGGGCAAAGTTGCCGTTGGTGATGTGGGACACGGAACCGTCAGCGTTGACGGTGCCCCACACGTCGCTCTGCATCTTCCAGGAGAAGTGGAAGATGACGATCGACAGGGAGTTGTACATCCAGAACAGGCCTAGGAACACGTGGTCCCAAGCCGACACCTGGCAGGTACCTCCACGGCCGGGGCCGTCGCAGGGGAAGCGGAAGCCGAGGTTCGCCTTATCGGGAACCAGGCGGCTGCTGCGGGCATACAAAACACCCTTCAGCAGGATCAACACCGTCACGTGAATCGTGAAGGCGTGGATGTGGTGGACCATGAAGTCGGCCGTTCCCAGGGGGATCGGACCGGCAGCAACCTTGCCGCCCACAGCAACCACGGTGCCGTTGAAGACCTCGCTGACGCCGGCGAGGGCGTTAGGTGCGGTGCTACCAGCAGCAGAGGCGTGCAGACCCTGAATCCACTGCGCGAAGACGGGCTTCAGTGCAATGGCGGAGTCACTGAACATGTCCTGGGGACGGCCCAGGGCACGCATGGTGTCGTTGTGGATGTAGAGGCCGAAGCTGTGGAAGCCGAGCCAGATGCACACCCAGTTCAGGTGGCTGATCAGGGCATCGCGAGCCTTGAGCACCCGATCGAGCACGTTGTCCACATGCTTGGCGGGGTCGTAGTCGCGAATCATGGCGATGGCGGCGTGAGCGCCAGCACCAACGATCAGGAAGCCACCAATCCAGGTGTGGTGGGTGAAGATCGACAGCTGCGTGGGGTAGTCGATGCCGATGTAGGGATACGCAGGCATCGCGTACATGTGCTGAGCAACGATGATGCTCAGTGAGCCCAGCAGAGCCAGGTTCACGGCCAACTGAGCGTGCCAGCTGGTGGTCATGAACTCGTAAAGGCCATCGTGACCTTTGCTGGCGGGGAACAGCAGGGGGTCGCCCTTCTGGCCCTCGAGGATCTCCTTGATGCTGTGGCCAATGCCCCAGTTGGTCCGGTACATGTGACCGGCAACGATGAAGAGCACGGCGATCGCCAGATGGTGGTGAGCGATATCGCTCATCCACATGCTGCCGGTCACAGGATTCAGTCCACCTTTAAAGGTGAGGAAATCGCTGTAAGCAGCCCAGTTGCCGGTGAAGAAGGCATTGATGCCTGCACCGAAACCTGGGAACAGCTGAGCCAGCAGGTCCTGGTTGAAGAACTCGTGGGGCAGGGGGATGTCCGCCACGGTGGCGATGGTCTTGCCATTGAGCGACAGCGGGCTGCCGGCATCGATGGCGTCCATCAGCGCGGTGGTGGGCAGAGACACATGGATCAAGTGACCCGCCCAGGACAAGGAACCCAGACCAAGCAGACCGGCCAGATGGTGGTTGAGCATCGACTCAACGTTCTGGAACCACTCGAGCTTGGGAGCTGCCTTGTGGTAGTGGAAGACGCCCGCATTGAGCATCAAACCGGCCATCACCAGAGCACCGATGGCCAGGGCCATGAGCTGGGTTTCAGTGGTGATGCCCCAGGCCCGCCACACGTGGAAGAGGCCTGAAGTGATCTGGATGCCGTGGAAACCGGCACCCACATCGCCGTTAAGGATTTCTTGGCCGAAGACAGGCCAAACCACCTGCGCACTGGGTTTCACGTGCGTGGGGTCGGCGAGCCAGCCGGAGAAGTTGGAGAAGCGAGCACCGTGGAAGAAGGCGCCGCTCAGCCAAACAAAAATGACAGCCAGGTGACCGAAGTGGGCCGAAAAAATCTTCCGGCTGACCTCTTCGAGATCGCTGGTGTGGCTATCGAAGTCGTGAGCGTTGGCGTGGAGGTTCCAAACCCAGGTTGTGGTTTTGGGACCTTTGGCAAGGCTGCGATCGAAATGGCCGGGCTTACCGAACAGTTCGAAGGTGGCCGGGTTGTTCACCCGGTCGACCTGGGCCTTCGCCGTTTTCCCACGCTCTGGTGGGCTGATGGTCATCGAGAGGTTCCTCGAGGGACGGGGTCGAGGTGGAGGTCCACCCTTCTGGCCAGGCAATTCGACGAATCAAAGAGCCGCCAGTGGAGCCACGGACGCAAGCCGGGAGCTCGCGCCATGGGCGCCGGGCCAAGAAAGCCTGTTACGACCGAGGCCGAAACCGCTCTTCCTGACTGGCGCTTTGGGCCCCAATACGGGGACCGCTGGCGGAAGTATAAAAGCGGAATCCAAGCCACTCGGCCTGGCAGTTACAAAGGTTCAACCCGGAGCCGAGCCAGTCAGGGACTGAGTTCTCACGGGAGCAAAGAATCATCAATTTTTCTCAGATTACCCCGCTCTTGTTAAGCAAATCAGGCCATTTCAAGGGATCTATTTATCGAGAATGCATTAGTCCTTCCGGTCAAATAGTCCGCAAACCTGCAGAATGTGTTCAGTCATTTGCCCGGACGAGTGGGGAGAGGCAATCGCATGTGCCAGTCAGCACTGAAGGCCATCTCGGCCGTGGTGCTTGCGGTGTTGCTCATGGTCACCAGTGGCTGCACATCCGGCGCCAGCGCAAGAGGGAGCAGGAGCGAGGTCTCCCCAGTCACAAGCTCAAAGCCGAGTGGACAGCTGCAGGAAGTTGCCCCACCAGGAGCAGTTCAACAACTAAGGGAAAGGTTGAACGACCGGGCACCACAGATCGACGTGTTGGCCCCCGCAAATGACAGCAGCCTTCCCGCCGGTCCCTGGACGCTGAAGCTCAACGTTCAGGACTGGCCCCTTTATGAAGACGAGACAAACGGGCTAGGCCCCCACCTGGTCGTCCAACTGGATGATCAGCCGCCCCTGCGGATTAACAGCAACACAGAGGCCCAGGCGATTGCCATGCCGGAGCTCAGCCCAGGCAGCCATCGCCTGACCGTGTTCGCCGCTCGGCCCTGGGGGGAGGTGGTCAAAGCACCCGGCGCCAGTCAGCAATTGCGCCTGCATCGGGTCGCCCGCAATCCATCTCAACTTCCCAGCTCTGGCTCGCCGCAACTGATTGCGGCCAGTCCTTCGGACCTGCAGCACAGCGAACCGGTTCTGATCGACTGGCTGCTGATCGACGCACCGCTGCAGCACCTCCGGGATGACGACGCCCGTTGGCGTCTGCGGGTCAGCGTCAACGGCGACAGCTTCCTGGTGGATCGGCAGACACCCCTCTGGCTCAAGGGTCTGAAACGGGGCAGCAATGCCGTTCAACTGGAACTGCTGGATGGACGGGGTGATCCCTTAAACCCGCCGTTTAACAGCGTGGTTCGTGAGGTGGTCATCGACGCCAGCCCCAAGCCCAGTTGGCAGCAAGCCAGTCTCAGCGCTGAAGCCCTCGCGGCCCTCAGTGGCACGCCGACACCCGAACCCGAGGCCAGCGGCGCCGTGATTCTTGAGAAAGCAACAGTCCCTCAGCCCGCACCGCCGTTACCTGCCGAACCGCAGGCGACTGAAATAGAACCCCCAGCAGTAGCTCCGGAGACTCCTGCGGCACCAGTCAGCGAGGCCCAGCCCGAGGTCGCCAAGACGGAACCCAGCCCAGAGAAGCCCGAGGAACCTCAACCCGCCGCAGAGACACGGACTACATCGCCGACTTCAAAGGACGAGGCCGAACCCACGCCAGCAACCAGTCCCAAGCTGACTCCCGCGCCGTCACCGGTCCCAGCGCCAGAACCTGATCCAAGCGCTGCCCCCGCGCCTGCTGCGACAGCGAGCACGGAGCCGCGAACGGCTCCCAGTAGTCGCCTGGGCGGTTCGGCCCGAGATTTGGTCAGTAGCGACGGCTCCCTGATCGAAGCCCAGCCCAAGGGCCCCTTTGGCGGCCTGAAGGCGAAGCTGGGTGGATGAACGACAGCCTGATTTGGGGTTTCAGCCTCAGCGCCAGCGGCCTGCCGCTGCTGCGACGCCTACTGCAATCAGGCGACATTGACCGTCTGGCCAGCCCGGCCAATGGCAGCCACTGGGAAAGCGGGGAACTGCAGACCCTGCTTCAGGCCAATTGGAGCGTGAGTCGTGCCTTTGTAGCCGTCGGGGCCTGCGGTGCCATTACCCGTCTGATCGCCCCTCAGCTCAGGGACAAAGCCAGCGATCCGGCGGTGGTCGTTCTCGATCCCAGCGGACGCTTTGCGATCCCCTTGCTTGGGGGACACGAAGCAGGCGGGGAGTCCCTAGCCCAGACCCTGGCGGCCCGCTGCCAGGGAGAAGCGGTGATCACCGGAGCCGCCCATAGCGAAGGCCGTGTCGCCCTGGACAGTTTCGGTCAAGCCTGGGGCTGGAAACGGAACGGCGGCCCCTGGAACGAGCTGATGAAGGCGATCGCCCGGGGGGAAGCACTGGCCAGCCAACACCTACAGGGGAATCCCCGCTGGCAAGAGCTCCCTGGCCTGGCCCCAGGGCAAGAGCAGGCCACACAGGAGCTCTCAGTTGGCATCACGGCAGAGCGAGGCTGCCGCTGGCACCCGCCCAGCGTTTGGCTGGGCATGGGCTGCGAGCGCAATACCAGCCTGAGCCTGCTGGAGCGCTGCTGCGACAGTTTGATCCAGCAACACCAGATCGCACCGGAAGCAATCGCTGGCTTGGCCAGTGCCGATCGCAAGGCCGATGAACCAGCGCTGCTGGAGCTGGCGGAACGTCGCGGCTGGCCCCTGCGCTGCTTCAGCGCTGAACGCCTGGCTCCTGTGGCTGTGCCCAACCCATCCGCGGTAGTGGCCGCAGAACTGGGGACGGCCAGCGTGGCAGAAGCCTCGGCCCTGCTCGCCGCGGGCCCTGAAGCGAGGCTGCTCGCGGAGAAACAGATCACCCGCGCCGAAGCCAAGGAGCAGGGGGCGGCGACCGCAGCATTAGCCCAGGCCGCAAGCCAGTGGGCACCCCATCGCGGCCAGCTGCACCTGATTGGCAGTGGGCCCGGACGCCTGGACCTCTTAACCCCCGACGCCAAAGCGGCCTTAAGTCAGAGCTGCGTCTGGGTGGGCTATGGGCTCTACCTGGATTTGCTCGAACCGCTGCGGCGGCCGGATCAACTACGCAGTGACGGGCAACTCACGCAGGAGCGGGAACGCTGCAAAGAAGCCCTGATACTGGCCTGCGAGGGACAGACCGTCTCCTTGATTTCCTCGGGTGACAGCGGGATCTACGGAATGGCCGGTCTAGCCCTGGAGCTCTGGCTGGAGCTAGATCCAGCCGATCGACCCAGCTTTGAAGTTCACCCCGGCCTCTCGGCCCTACAGGTCGCCGCAGCCCGGGCAGGGGCACCGTTGATGCACGACTTCTGCACCATCAGCCTGAGCGACCGTCTAACGCCCTGGGCTGTGATCGAAAAGCGCCTGGAGGCAGCGGCCGCAGGCGACTTTGTTGTCGCTCTCTACAACCCACGCTCCAAAGGCAGGGATTGGCAACTGGAGCGCGCCCAACAACTTCTACTCACCGGCAGATCCGAGACCACCCCTGTGGTCCTGGCGCGCCAACTGGGCCGCCCCGAAGAGCAGGTGACCCTGCACGAACTGGGCAGCCTTCCCATCGAGCAGGTGGACATGCTCACCCTGGTGATGGTGGGCAACAGCAGCAGCCGCGCAGAATCTGGCCGGATGGTTACCCCGCGGGGGTATCCAGGCGCTGAGCTGCAGTGAGAATCGGGATGACAGGATTCGAACCTGCGGCCCCTTCGTCCCGAACGAAGTGCGCTACCAAGCTGCGCTACATCCCGATGGGCGGAGTGTAGGAGATGGTGGCCCAGTCGCTTCCTAGAGTCAGCAAGCCCTTTGGTGCCTTCGGCGCGCTCAAGATCCCTTGCTGAAACCCGACTGGCTGCGCGTTAAAGCTCCCCAGCGGGAACGCATCGGTGAGGTGGCCGATCTGCTGCTGGATCTCAAACTCAACACCGTTTGCCAGGAAGCCAGCTGCCCCAACATCGGCGAATGCTTTGCCGGAGGCACAGCGACCTTTTTGATCATGGGTCCGGGCTGTACCCGGGCCTGCCCTTACTGCGATATCGATTTCGATAAGAGCGTTCGCAGCCTTGATCCGACCGAGCCCGAGCGGCTGGGCGAAGCCACCGCTCGGCTTGGCCTCAAGCATGTGGTGATTACCTCGGTGAACCGGGACGACCTCAGTGATGGCGGAGCCAGCCAATTCGTGGCCTGCATCGAGGCCGTTCGCCAGCGCTCTCCCCAGACCACCATCGAGCTCTTAATCCCCGATTTCTGCGGGGACTGGAACGCCCTGGCCACGGTCATGGAGGCCGGACCCGATGTCCTGAACCACAACATCGAAACCGTCCCCCGGCTCTACAAAAAAGCCAGGCCCCAGGGCATTTACGAACGCTCCTTGGAGCTGCTGCTGCAGGTGCGGGAGCGCTGGCCTAAGGCCTACAGCAAATCCGGGTTGATGGTGGGCCTGGGTGAGAGTGATGAGGAGGTCATGGAGACCCTGCAGGATCTGCGCGAGCACCGGGTCGACATCGTCACCATCGGCCAGTACCTCTCCCCAGGACCAAAGCACCTTCCGGTGGATCGCTTTGTCACCCCGGAGCAATTCGAGCGCTTCCGGCTCCACGGCGAGCAAGAGCTGGGCTTCCTGCAGGTGGTCAGCACTCCCTTGACCCGCAGCAGCTATCACGCCGGTGAGGTGCAGCGACTGATGCAGCTGCACCCTCGCTAGGGCTGGCTTAGGCCAGGGGTTCCAGTAGAAATTCGGCTTCCAATGCCTGGGCCTCGGGACTCTGGCCCAGCGCATCGAGGCGTTGATTCACCAGGCTCACAGGGGCGTCTAAGCGAACACAGTGTTCGAGCAAGGCCAGTGTCATCTGGCGAGCGAACAGCTGCTGAAAGGGTTGGGCGAACTCAGGAGGCATGGCTCCGTTGCAGGTGCCGGAACGCTATGGAAGGTCTCAACTTGCAGCGGTCGGGCCAGCCGAACCAAGGGGTGGGGTCAGCCGACCCCCTGGTGCAGCAACCGAACAAAATGGACGGTGAACCGGCGGCTTAGGCCGCCACCGCCTGCCGCTCAGCCAAGCCGACGTTGGCCTTCTCGCTGGGGGGGACGAGGACCTTGAAGCGCTCCTTCCAGCCGGACCAATCCGCGAGGATCGTGGCGGCCTTGGTGCTGCCGGTGGCTGCGACATGAGCCTCCAGCAGGGGCTTGAGCATGGCCTCCTGCTCCGGGGTACTGAGGGCACAGATCTCGACGATCTCGGGGTTCACCCGATCGCGCAGACCACCGGTCTCATCCAGAACAAACGTGACTCCACCGGTCATGCCGGCGCCGACGTTGCGGCCAGTGCTGCCGAGCACCACGACCACACCACCGGTCATGTATTCACAGCAGTGGTCGCCGGCACCTTCCACCACGGTCTTGGCACCACTGTTCCGAACAGCGAAGCGTTCGCCGGCGCGGCCGAGGGCGAAGAGCTCACCGCCGGTGGCGCCGTAGAGGCAGGTGTTCCCGAGGATCACCTGGGCACCGGGATCATTGCCGCCCGCAGGGGGAACCACGGTGAGGCGACCGCCATTGATGCCCTTGCCGACGTAGTCGTTGGCTTCACCCACCAGGCGCACATTCATGCCCTGAACGGTGAAGGCACCGAAGCTCTGACCAGCAGCGCCCTCATAGGTGAGGTCGAGCTGGCCCTTGAAACCGGTGTTGCCATGGCGTGCCGCGATCTCACCGCCGAGGCGGGCGCAGACGCTGCGATCGGTGTTGATGATCGGCAGGGTCCGGGCCAGCTGGCCTTGGTTCTCGATGGCGGCCATCAGCTCGGCGTCAGCCAGCAGCTGATCTTCCAGGATCACGCCGTTGCCATGGGCTGCCTCGGCATGACGCAACCAGCCGCGATCAGCCGCCTGAGGAATGGGATCCAACAGGCAGGAGAGGTCGAGGGCCTTGGTTTTGGCCAACTGCACGGCGCGGGGCTTCAGCAGATCCGAGCGGCCGATCAGGTCCTCCAGGCGGGCCACGCCCAGGACGCTCATCAGCTGACGCACCTCCTCAGCCACAAACAGGAAGAAATTGACCACCTGCTCCGGCAGACCGGTGAAGCGCTTGCGCAGGGCTTCCTTCTGGGTGGCCACCCCGACCGGGCAGTTATTGGTGTGGCAAACGCGGGCCATGATGCAGCCCTCGGCGATCATCGCGATCGAACCGAAGCCATATTCCTCAGCACCCAGCAGGGCCGCAACCACCACATCCCAGCCGGTCTTGAGGCCGCCGTCGGCCCGCAGCAACACGCGATCGCGTAGGCCGTTCTCGAGCAGGGCCCGGTGCACCTCGGTCAAGCCGAGTTCCCAGGGACCGCCAGCGTGCTTAATCGAGCTCAGGGGCGAGGCGCCGGTGCCACCGTCATGGCCAGAGATCTGGATGACGTCAGCATTGGCCTTGGCGACACCCGCCGCAATAGTGCCAATGCCGATCTCGGCCACCAGCTTCACGCTCACCTTGGCGGCGGGGTGCACCTGGTGCAGGTCATGAATGAGCTGCGCCAGATCTTCGATTGAATAGATGTCGTGGTGGGGCGGGGGTGAGATCAGAGCCACCCCAGGCTTGCTGTTGCGCAGCCAGGCGATGTAAGGGTCGACCTTCGGACCCGGGAGCTGTCCGCCTTCACCGGGCTTCGCGCCCTGAGCCACCTTGATCTCGAGCTGCTTGCCACTGCGCAGGTATTCGGGGGTGACCCCGAAGCGACCCGAGGCGATCTGCTTAATCGCCGAGCAGGCCGTATCGCCATTGCGGAGCCCCTTGATCGAGGGCAAGGTGGCCGAGAGGCCCTCCGCATTCACGTCGCCGAGGACGTTGAAGCGTGCTGGGTCTTCACCACCCTCACCGCTGTTGCTCTTACCGCCGATGCGGTTCATGGCCACCGCCAACACCTCGTGGGCTTCGCGGGAGAGCGCACCCAGGCTCATGCCGCCGGTGCAGAAGCGCTCACAGATGCTCTCGATGCTCTCGACCTGATCGAGGGGAAGCGGCGTGGCGGCGGGCTGCAGTTCCAGCAGATCCCGCAGGGCCGTGACCGGACGGTTCTCCACAAGGGTCTTGTAGGTGGAGAAGTGGTCGTAACCAGGGCCCTGCTTGATGGCGGCGTGGAGCGCCTTGGTCATCTCCGGGCTGTTGAGGTGGTACTCGCCGCCCGTGCGGTACTGCACAAAGCCCATGAACTCGAGCTTGGTGCGATTGAGTTCTGGGAAGGCCTTGGCGTGGAAAGTCAGGGTCTCGCTCGCCAATTCCGCCAGGCTCAAGCCAGCCACACGGCTGGTGGTGCCCTTGAAGGCCCGCTCAATCAGATCCGCACCGACACCGATCGCCTCGAAGATCTGAGCGCCGTGATAGCTGGCCAGCAGGGAAATGCCGATCTTGGAGAGGATCTTGCGCAGACCGTCTTCCAGGGCCTTGCGCACATTCGCCTGGACCTGATCTGGGGTGAGGGCCGGCAGTTTGCCCCGTTCGATCAGCTTCTGGGTCTTGGGATGAGCCAGCCAATGGCGGGTGGTCTCCCAGGTCAGCCAGGGGCAGACCGCGCTGGCGCCATAGCCAATCAGGCAAGCCAGATGGTGAGTGCTCCAGCACTGGGCGGTTTCAGCCACCAGGGAGGTCTGCAGCCGCAGACCTTGCTTCAGAAGGTGATGGTGAACCGCACCAACCGCCAGCAGGGGCGGGATATAGGAGGTCGTCGCCGTGATCCCACGGTCGGAGAGCACCAGGATCTGGTTGCCGCTGCGCACTGCGGCTTCCGCGTCACTGCAGAGCTGGGCCAGCGCCACCTCTAGGCCAGCTGGTCCGCCGCTGATCGGCATCAGGGTCGAGAGGGTGCGGCTCGCAAGTCCCTGTTGGGTGGCTGCCGCCAGCTCGGCCTCGTTGAGGATCGGGCTGTTGAGATGCAGAACCTCTGCAGCTGAAGCATCGGGCTTGAGGGGGGAGCCCCGCTTACCCAGGTGCATCTCCAGGCTCATCACCAGCTTCTCCCGCAGGGGATCAATCGGCGGGTTGGTGACCTGAGCGAAGCGCTGTTTGAAGTAGTCGTAGAGCAGGTGGGGCTTATCGGAGAGCACCGCCAAGGGGATGTCATCGCCCATGCAGTAGGTGGGCTCCTTGGCGGCACCGGCCATGTCCTCGATCACCAGATCGAAGTCCTCGGCGGTGAAGCCAAAGGCAGTTTGCTGCTGCAGCAGCTCGAGATCCCCCAGCTCTCGCTCCTGCATCCAGGGCAAAGCGCTCAAGGTGCGGCGATGCTCAGCCAGCCACTGGCCATAGGGGTGACGCGACGCCACCTCCTGCTTGACGTCCCAGTTGTGGAGCAGACGGCCGTTCTCGAGGTCGACAGCCAGCATCTGGCCGGGGCCAAGACGCCCCTTCTCGATGATCCGGCTTTCTTCGAGCTCCACAACACCGGTTTCAGAGCCCATCACCACAAAACCGTCATTGGTGATGCAGTAACGGGCGGGCCGCAGACCGTTGCGGTCCAGGGTGGCGCCGACGCTGCGGCCATCGGCAAAGACCAGCAGGGCTGGACCATCCCAGGGTTCCTGGGTGCAGGCCGAGTACTCGTAAAAGGCTGTGACCTCTGGCTTATCCGCCAGGGCAGGCTGATCGCGGAAGGCCTCCGGCACAAGGGTGAGCAGGCTCTCGGTGATCGGGCGACCACTGCGGACCAGCAGCTCCAGGGTTGCATCGAGGTTGGCGGAGTCGCTGAAGGCGGCATTCACCACCGGCTTGAGGTCAGCAGCGGCATCGCCCCAAACCGCATCAAGGTCCGCTTCGGCGGCCCGAGCCCAGTTCAGGTTCCCCAGCAGGGTATTGATCTCCCCGTTGTGGCCGAGCAGACGCATCGGCTGGGCCAGGGGCCAGCGAGGCAGGGTGTTGGTGCTGAAGCGACGGTGATAGACCGCAAAGCTCACTGCAAAGCGCTCATCGCGGAGGTCGCCATAGAAGGCGGAGAGAACCTCCGAGCGAACCATGCCCTTGTAGACGACGGTCCGACCGCTCAGCGAGGCGAAGTAGAGGTCGCTAGGCACCGCACCCCAGACGCTGCGGGCGCGATCACCACAGCGGCGCCGCAGACGGAAGAGCAACGCTTCGAGGGCATCGCCGTCGCACTCCGCGGAGAGCAGCCACTGCTCAATCACCGGAGCAGTCCCGCGGGCCAAAGGACCCAAGACGCTGGGGTCGACGGGGACCGCGCGCCAGCCCAGGCTGCGCAACCCCAAGGACTGTGCTTCCTCGTCGCAAAACGCTTTGGCCTGATCGCGCTTGCCGGCCTCGGCAGGCAAGAACACCATGCCCAAACCCCGAGTGGCGCCGGATGTGCCGGCGGCTTCAGGCCAGACCGCCTCGAGATAGGACCAAGGAATGCCGCAGAGAACGCCTGCACCATCGCCAGAGTCGCCGTCGCCGCCGCAGCCGCCGCGGTGCTCCATGCAGTCCAGGCCACGCAGGGCCTGCTTCAGCACCCAGTGGCTGGTCTCACCCTTGAGGTTCGCCAGGAAGCCAACGCCGCAAGCGTCCTTCTCGCCAGCCACCTCGAGCGGAGCGGGGCTGTCGCAATGGGGCCAAACAGGACGAGAAGACAGCGGCATAGCCCAGCGACAACAGGTCTATCGGTAGTAACGAAGCAGCCGGGTCGACGGCCTGTTCTGAAGGCCTTCAGTCCCGCCGAACCGAACGGAAGGCGACGAATCGCCCTAAACCGCGGTCCCGCTGCGAACTTCTGAATCTAAAAGCTGGACCACCTTCAGCGAAAGTCAGTCCTGGCGGAGCGCCGCAACCTCGCTAGCGTTTCTGGACCCAGTGGGCTGCTTCATGGCATTGATGCCCGTTCTGGCAGCCCTGCATCCGGGAATTCCGCTGCTCCCGCCGCCGCCTCTGCCCGCCGAGGAGAGGCCGATTCGGCAAGCGGAAGGGTCCCTGGTTCGATCCAATGGCCTGACCCAACCAGCCCGCTGGCGCATCGAGCGTGGCGAACTGTGGCTCACCCTCGAATTTCTCGAGAACCAACTCGGAGTCCATCGCTCCAGCGGCGAGAGAGGCAGCCTGCAGCTGGAGTGGTTTGGTACCGAGATCAGCCTCTCCTCGAGACGGCAGAAGTCCCTCGGGGATGAAGTCGCCGTTCCCGTCAGTGATCTGATGCGCCGGGTTGGCGTCCGCTTTGCGCCGTTTGGGAAAAAAGAACTGAGCTTGGAGCTGCCCGCCCGTCCGCTTCAGGCGGTGCGCGCCCGGGACAACGGGATCAGCGGCAAGCGGGTGGTGCTGGACCTCAGCGCCCCGGCCCTAGTACGCAGCGACGATGGCCAACTGGCCATAAGTGCCGACAGCAACCGAGAGCAGCTGCAGCAACTCGCACGGCTGGGGCTGAACCCCCGCCAAGAGCGGGGCTGGCTGCTGCTGAAAGCAGATGGAGAGCGTCTGACCCTGGGGCGCCCTTGGCGCCTGGTCCTCGACCTACCCGGTGACACCGCCCTCAGCACCCTCAATCGGCCCAGCGCCAATGCAAAGAACACCGCCCTGGCAACGCTGCAACGCCAAGGCCTGGTGCTCAATCGAACGGTCGGCCGCATCGGCAACCGCCAAGTTCTGATCAACAGCGTCCAGCTCGACCCCCGCCGGGTGCCTGTCGATATCCGCCCCCTGAACCGCCCTAACGGGATGAAGGGACTGAGCAGCCTGAGTCAGCTGGCCCGCAATGAATCAGCCCTGATTGCGATCAATGGAGGGTTCTTCAATCGGGTCAACCGGCTTCCCTTGGGGGCACTGAAAGACAACGGGCAATGGCTCTCAGGACCAATCCTGAACCGGGGGGCCGTGGGCTGGGGTGATGGTGAACTCCCTGAGTTCGATCGTCTGCGGCTCCAGGAGAGCGTGCTGGATCAACGCCAACAACGTCTGTCACTGGTCAGCCTCAACAGCGGCTATGTCCGAAAGGGAGTAGCTCGCTACACCGAGGACTGGGGGCCTCGCTATCAACCCTTAACGGGTCAGGAGCTGGGCTTCGTGCTCCGCGATGGCGTGGTGCAACAGCGCATCGAAGCCATTCCCCAACCCGGGGTCCCGCTGCGCACCGGTGACGTGCTCTTGGTGGCCCGGGGCGGAGTCAAGGTCGACTGGCAGCCGGGGGAGCGACTGGTCCTCAGCAGCCGCTCGACGTCCATCGTTGGAGACAAACCCTTTGTTGTCGGCGGCGGACCGCTGCTGTTGCGTTCAGGGCTCGTGGCACTCAATGGCCAGGCGGAAGGGTTCAGCCCAGGCTTCATCCGCCAGGGGGCGCCGCGAACCGTCATTGCCAGCGATGGACGCCAGCTCTGGCTGATCACCCTGCAAGGGGTGAACAATGCCGGTCCGACCTTGATGGAGACGGCCTTGCTGCTGAAGCAACAAGGTCTCAAGGAGGCCCTGAACCTCGACGGTGGCAGCTCCACCGGCTTGGTCCTTGCGGACGTTCAAACCGTGAAGGGGCGCGGGATTGCCGGATCGGTGCACAACGGCATTGGACTGATCCCCCGCATACCGCTACCGATGCCGAACCGCCCACCCGCAAGGCTGGCCTCCAGCCCGCCCTGACACACTGATTCGACCCAGCCATTCTTTTGCCATGCCCAAGGGCCAAGGCATGCAAGTCACCGCAGCGGCTGCCGCAGAGCTCGGCCGCCAAGCGGCCGTCGCCGGCACCCCGGGGATGATGCACCTTGACCTGGTGGATGGCAGCTGCGAGCGCTGGGTGATTCGCATCCGTCCCGGCCGTCTGGCAGGCGTTCCCGTGGCACGCGCCGATGGGATCACGCTGTTCGCCCCCGGCGACCAGGAGGAGCGACTCAACACCCTCGAGCTCGACTATCGCGGTGATCTCAGCGGGGGCGGATTTCTGATCCGCACCGGCCGTGACCACCGCGTTTGCGCTTGTGGTGCGGCCTTTGGCCCCGCTGACGAACCCTCTCCGGGTAGCAGCACCTCGACAAAGTAATGTGGCGGATTGTCGAAACGGTCGGCTCCCCGACCTCGCTTCCGGCCCCTCGAAAACTCCCGGCCCTCGATGCCCACGATTCAGCAGCTGATCCGCAGTGAGCGGACGCGCCTTACCCGCAAGACCAAGTCGCCCGCACTGCGCTCCTGCCCTGAGCGCCGTGGTGTCTGCACCCGCGTTTACACCTCAACCCCCAAGAAGCCCAACTCGGCTCTGCGGAAGGTGGCTCGTGTGCGCCTGACCTCCGGCTTCGAGGTGACCGCCTATATCCCCGGTATCGGCCACAACCTTCAGGAACACTCCGTGGTGATGATCCGCGGCGGTCGTGTGAAGGATCTGCCCGGCGTCCGCTACCACATCATTCGCGGCACCCTGGACACCGCTGGTGTGAAAGACCGTCGTCAGTCCCGCTCCAAGTACGGCGCCAAAACCCCCAAGGATTGATCTCCTTCGACGTTCGTTTCTGACTTCCTCCCCTTAGCTCTATGTCACGCCGCAACGCCGCTGAGAAGCGCCCGGTTCTCCCCGATCCTCAGTTCAACAGCCGTTTGGCAACCATGATGGTTGCTCGGCTGATGAAGCACGGCAAGAAGTCCACCGCCCAGCGGATTCTTTCCGACGCCTTCACGCTGATCAACGAGCGCACCGGCAGTGACGCCCTCGAGCTGTTCGAGACCGCAGTGAAGAACGCCACTCCCCTCGTGGAAGTCCGCGCTCGTCGCGTCGGTGGTGCCACTTACCAGGTGCCCATGGAAGTACGCCAGGAGCGCGGCACCGCCATGGCCCTGCGCTGGCTGGTCAACTTCTCTCGCGCCCGCAACGGCCGCAGCATGGCCCAGAAACTGGCTGGCGAACTGATGGATGCCGCCAACGAAGCTGGCAGCGCCGTCCGTAAGCGGGAAGAGACCCACAAGATGGCCGAAGCCAACAAGGCCTTCGCCCACTACCGCTACTAAGCCTCACCGGCAGGGCCGCGAGCGGTCCTGCTGCTTCTCGGGTCGGGTGAGACCGACTTGTAGAGTGACGCCCGCTTTTTTGTCGATCCCACCCTCCGGAGACCTGCCCCGTGGCTCGCGCTATTCCCCTGGAACGCGTCAGGAATATTGGTATTGCGGCACACATTGATGCCGGTAAAACCACCACCACCGAACGAATCCTGTTCTATTCAGGTGTGGTGCACAAGATCGGTGAGGTGCATGACGGCGCCGCCGTGACCGATTGGATGGCCCAGGAGCGCGAGCGGGGCATCACCATCACCGCTGCTGCGATTTCCACCAGCTGGAACGACCACCGGATCAACATCATTGATACCCCTGGTCACGTGGACTTCACCATCGAGGTGGAGCGCTCCATGCGTGTGCTGGACGGTGTGATCGCCGTCTTCTGTGCTGTGGGTGGTGTTCAACCCCAGTCTGAAACCGTCTGGCGTCAAGCGGATCGCTACAGCGTTCCCCGCATGGTGTTCGTCAACAAGATGGACCGCACGGGCGCTGACTTCCTGAAGGTGCACGGTCAAATCAAGGACCGCCTGAAGGCCAACGCTGTCCCCATTCAGCTTCCCATTGGCGCTGAGGGTGAACTGAGCGGCATCATCGACCTCGTCAAGAACCGCGCCTTCATTTACAAGGACGACCTCGGCAAGGACATCGAGGAAGCCGATGTGCCCGCCGACATGAAGGATCTCGTCGAGGAGTGGCGCGCCACCCTGATGGAGACCGTTGCCGAAACCGACGAAGCCCTGATCGAGAAGTTCCTCGAAGAGGGTGAACTGAGCGAGGCTGAACTCGCCAAGGGCATCCGCGAGGGCGTTCTGAAGCACGGCTTGGTGCCGATGCTGTGCGGCTCCGCCTTCAAGAACAAGGGTGTTCAGCTTTTGCTCGACGCCGTTGTCGACTACCTGCCTGCCCCCGTAGATGTGCCCCCGATCCAGGGTGTGCTCCCCAACGGTGACGAGGCCGTTCGTCCCTCCGATGACAACGCTCCCTTCAGCGCCCTGGCGTTCAAGGTGATGGCCGACCCCTTCGGCAAGCTGACCTTCATCCGGATGTATTCCGGAGTGCTGCAAAAGGGCAGCTACATCCTCAACTCCACCAAGGACAAGAAAGAGCGCATTTCTCGTCTGATCGTGCTCAAGGCCGACGACCGTGAGGAAGTGGACGAGCTGCGCGCCGGCGACCTCGGCGCTGTTCTGGGTCTGAAGAACACCACCACCGGCGACACCCTGTGCGTCGATTCCGATCCGATCATTCTGG
The DNA here is from genome assembly GCF_023115425.1 of Synechococcus sp. A10-1-5-1. Taxonomy (NCBI): domain Bacteria; kingdom Bacillati; phylum Cyanobacteriota; class Cyanophyceae; order Synechococcales; family Synechococcaceae; genus Synechococcus; species Synechococcus sp. A10-1-5-1. Next base: position 1,229,333 of record NZ_CP096032.1, read on the forward strand.
AATCGCTCTACATCCCCGAGCCTGTGATCTCGGTGGCTGTGGAGCCCAAGACCAAGGGCGACATGGAGAAGCTCTCCAAAGCCCTCCAGTCCCTGTCCGAAGAAGATCCCACCTTCCGGGTCTCCACCGATCCGGAGACCAACCAAACCGTGATCGCCGGCATGGGCGAACTCCACCTGGAAATCCTGGTGGACCGCATGCTTCGTGAGTTCAAGGTCGAGGCCAACATCGGCGCCCCTCAGGTGTCCTATCGCGAAACCATTCGCGGCAGCGCCAAGGGCGAGGGCAAATTTGCCCGTCAGACCGGTGGTAAGGGCCAGTACGGCCACGTGGTGATCGAAATGGAGCCCGGCGAGCCGGGCACCGGGTTCGAATTCGTCAACAAGATCGTTGGCGGTGTCGTGCCCAAGGAGTACATCGGTCCGGCTGAGGCCGGGATGAAGGAAACCTGCCAGTCCGGTGTGATTGCCGGTTTCCCCCTGATCGATGTCCGAGTCACCATGGTCGACGGGTCGTACCATGACGTCGACTCGTCGGAGATGGCGTTCAAAATCGCCGGCTCCATGGCCTTCAAAGACGGCGTCAAGAAGTGCAACCCTGTACTCCTTGAGCCCATGATGAAGGTCGAGGTAGAGGTTCCCGAGGACTTCCTTGGAAGCGTCATCGGTGACCTCTCATCGCGCCGCGGTCAGGTTGAAGGACAGTCCATCGACGATGGGCAGTCCAAGGTCCAGTCCAAGGTGCCCCTGGCCGAGATGTTCGGCTACGCCACCCAGCTCCGATCCATGACCCAGGGTCGGGGTATCTTCTCGATGGAATTCAGCCATTACGAGGAAGTTCCTCGCAACGTGGCAGAAGCCATCATCTCCAAGAATCAGGGCAATTCCTGATCTTTTTCCTACCCATTTACCCCCCGATTCTTTTTCATCATGGCTCGCGAGAAGTTCGAAAGGAATAAGCCCCACGTCAACATCGGCACCATTGGCCACGTTGACCACGGCAAGACCACCCTCACCGCCGCCATCACCAACGTGCTGGCCAAGAAGGGTCAGGCGAAAGTGCAGAACTACGCCGACATCGACGGTGCTCCTGAAGAGCGTGAGCGCGGTATCACCATTAATACCGCTCACGTCGAGTACGAGACCGCTGGTCGTCACTACGCCCACGTGGACTGCCCCGGCCACGCGGACTACGTGAAGAACATGATCACCGGTGCTGCCCAGATGGACGGCGCCATTCTGGTGGTGGCCGCCACCGACGGCCCCATGGCCCAAACCAAGGAGCACATCCTCCTGGCCAAGCAGGTGGGTGTTCCCGCTCTGGTGGTTGCACTGAACAAGTGCGACATGGTCGACGACGAGGAGATCCTCGAGCTCGTCGAGATGGAAGTGCGTGAACTGCTGAGCAGCTACGACTTCCCCGGCGACGACATCCCCGTGGTGAAGGTCTCCGGCCTCAAGGCCATCGAAGGCGACGCTGATTGGGAAGCCAAGATCGATGAGCTGATGGATGCGGTTGATTCCGCCATCCCCGAGCCCGAGCGTGAAGTCGACAAGCCCTTCCTGATGGCTGTCGAAGACGTCTTCTCCATCACCGGCCGCGGCACCGTGGCCACCGGCCGCATCGAGCGCGGTGTGGTCAAGGTGGGCGAGGAAATTGAGATTGTGGGTATCAAGGACACCCGCAAGACCACCGTCACCGGTGTGGAAATGTTCCGCAAGCTGCTCGATGAGGGCATGGCCGGCGACAACGTGGGTCTGCTGCTCCGCGGCATCCAGAAGGAAGACATCGAGCGCGGCATGGTGCTCGTGAAGCCCGGCTCCATCACCCCTCACACCAAGTTCGAGGGTGAGGTCTACGTGCTGAAGAAGGAAGAAGGCGGCCGCCACACCCCCTTCTTTGCTGGCTACCGCCCGCAGTTCTACATCCGTACGACCGACGTGACCGGTCAGATCACCGCTTTCACCGCCGACGACGGCTCCAACGTGGAAATGGTGATGCCCGGTGACCGCATCAAGATGACCGGCGAGCTGATCTGCCCCGTCGCCATCGAGCAAGGCATGCGCTTCGCTATCCGCGAAGGCGGCCGCACCATCGGTGCTGGCGTGGTCTCCAAGATCATCGCCTGATCCTGCTGGTCCGGCCTCGGCCGTGATCTAGGGTTGAGGGGTGGAGCTGGTCTCCACCCCTCTCTCGTGCACCTCGACAATCCAGCTGCTTTGGGTTTGTTCCGGTTCCCCGGCACCCAGCGCTTCCCTTCCTGCGCCTTCATCCTTCAAGGATCAAGCCAGAACCGTTGAACGCTTAACGACGTCAGACACTCCATGTCCACCGCTATTGCCCAGCAGAAGATCCGCATCCGCCTGAAGGCGTTTGATCGCCGCATGCTGGATCTGTCCTGCGAAAAAATCATCGAAACGGCTGATCACACCGCTGCAACTGCGATCGGTCCGATTCCCCTGCCTACCAAGCGCAAGATTTACTGCGTACTGCGCTCGCCCCACGTGGACAAGGACTCCCGTGAGCACTTCGAGACCCGCACCCACCGCCGGATCATCGATATCTACAGCCCTTCGGCCAAGACCATCGACGCGCTGATGAAGCTCGACCTACCCAGCGGCGTTGACATCGAAGTCAAGCTCTGATTCCTAGGCTCCGCAGCTGGATCCCCAAAACCCGCCCCAGGGCGGGTTTTTTTGTGTGTTCGAACCACACGACGGCGAATCATCACTGCCTAGCATTCGCCCTCTTGAGGCTCTGGTGCAACGACGTGACGCAACTGGCCGTGAGAGAACTGCCGCTGTTCCCGCTGCCGGATGTGGTGCTCTTCCCCCAGGAAGTGCTGCCGTTGCACATCTTTGAGCCGAGGTACCGGATGATGCTGCGCACGGTCCTGGAGAGCGACCGGCGTTTCGGGGTGGTCCGCTGGGACCCCCAGGAAGGAACGATGGCGAGCGTGGGCTGTTGCGCTGAGATCCTCCAGTGCCAGACCCAGGACGATGACCGCAGTTACATCGTCACGATGGGCCAACAGCGCTTCAGGTTGTTGGAGGTGGTGCGTGAGGCCCCCTTCAAGGTCGGCCTGGTGAGCTGGATCGAAGACGATCAGCCTGACGACCACGCCCAACTGCAGGATCTCTCGGGCGAAGTCAGCAGTGCTCTTAAGGACGTAGTGGAGCTGACCGGCAAATTGATGGGTAAACCCACCAGCCTCCCCAACGATCTGCCTGATCTACCCAGGGAGCTCTCGTATTGGATTGGCTCGCACCTGGGGGGCCCCGTGGCCGATCAACAGCAAGCGCTACTGGAGATCACCAACACCGAAGAACGGCTGCGCCAGGAGTTCGAGCTGCTGGATGAGACCCGCCGCCAGCTCGCCGCACGAACGGTCTTGGAGTCGACCTTGAGGGATCTGAAGGCCGGCGAGAGCGAGGAGAACTGAGATGCAAACCAGTGCCGTGTTGGCGCTGCTCAGCCCCTGGGCGAGCGGCGTCATGCTCATGGTCGCCGTTGCGGCTGTGCTGCTGTTGGTGGGTCTGGCGATTTGGTCAGCGCGAGATCGTGCTTTTGAGAGCACCGCCAGCGTGGCTGAGGCCTACGACCGCTGGACCGACGACCAACTGCTCGAGCGGCTTTGGGGCGATCACGTGCATCTGGGCCACTACGGCTCCCCCCCGCAATCCAGAGACTTCCGAGCCGCTAAGGCTGACTTCGTCCACGAACTGGTGCGCTGGAGCGGCTTGGATCAACTTCCCCCCGGCAGCACCGTCTTGGATGTGGGCTGCGGCATCGGTGGTAGTGCCCGGATCCTGGCCCGCGACTACGGCCTGAATGTGCTCGGCATCAGCATCAGCCCAGGACAAATCGAACGGGCCCAGCAACTCACCCCTGAAGGCCTGAGCTGCCGCTTCGCCGTGATGAATGCCCTGGATCTGCAGCTGGAGAACGGCAGTTTTGATGCGGTCTGGAGCGTGGAAGCTGGCCCCCACATGCCGGACAAACAGCGCTACGCCGATGAACTGCTGCGGGTTCTCAAACCCGGCGGTCTGCTGGCTGTGGCCGACTGGAACCGCCGCGATCCTGAGGTCAAACCGCTGAACCGCAAGGAGCGCTGGGTGATGCACCAGCTCCTGGTGCAGTGGGCCCACCCGGAGTTCGCCAGCATCCCAGGTTTTCGCCGCAACCTTGAGCAGAGCCGCTGGAGCAGCGGTGCCCTCGTGGAAACCGCCGATTGGAGCCGCGAGACCCTGCCCTCTTGGATCGAGTCGATCCTTGAAGGAGTCCGCAGACCCAGGGCCGTCCTGGGTCTTGGCCCCAAAGCCGTCTTGATGGGGCTGCGGGAATCCCCCACCCTGCTGCTGATGCACTGGGGCTTCGCCACTGGAATGATGCAGTTCGGCGTCTTTCGAACCCGCAAACCCTCGGCCTAGAGCTGGGTCATCGGGTAGGCACCAAACACCGCCAGGTGCTCACAGAGGGGCCTGAGCTCCTCCATGGCCTGATGCAGGGACTCCGGTCCATCCGGGAGCTCCAGGTCCACAAAAAAGATGTATTCGCCCATTTCCCGCTTGGAGGGGCGGGACTCGATCCGGCTCATGTTCAAGCCACGGTGCGCGAAACAAGCCAGGGCTTTGAGTAGGGCACCGGGCTGGTTGGCCTGTAGGGAGAAGGCCAAGCTGGCCAGCTCCCCATGCCAATTGCGTTCCCCCTGACGGAGCAGCAAAAAGCGGGTGCAGTTGCCGGCCACATCATTGATGGGGTAGGCCAGCTCCTTGAGGCCATGATCCTTGGCGGCCTGCTGGGAAGCGATGGCCGCCCGGAAATGACTGCCGGCGACCATTCGTGCCGCTTCGGCGGTGGAGCTGGTGGGCAGCTGCAGGGCATTGGGCAGGTTGTTGCTCAGCCAGAGGCTGCACTGCGCCAAGGCCTGGGGGTGGGAGAGCACTTCACTGACCCCATCGACACTGCCGCTCCCGACGAGGGCGTGACGAATGGGAAGGACCACCGCCCGTGAAATCTCCAGCTCGGGGTGCTCCCACAGGGCGTCCAGGGAAGCGGTGACCCCACCTTCCACCGAGTTCTCGACGGGGACCACGGCGGCATCAACCCGGCCTGCCGCCAGGGCCTGGATCACCGCGCGAATCCCCGTCTGGGGGAGCAGTTCAGGTGTCTCCCACTGCTCCAGCTGCGCGAAGGCTTGGGCCGCCTGCTCCCCATAGGTGCCCACCGGACCAAGAAAAGCAATGCGCATGGGGCTGATCGGGCCGTGCTCGATAGGATCATGGCCCCTCGGCCGACCTTTGATGCCTCTGGCCTTCAGTGCCAGCCAAGCCTTGCAGTTGCCGGTGCAGCAGAACGCACAGCGTTTGGCTGCCTACCTGGACGACGAGGAGCAGGTCATTGAAGCCCTGCTCGAGGCCGAGCAGCTCAGCAAAATCGCACCTGGGCGCTATCGCTACACGGTGACCAAGCTGCAGGTCTTTCAACTGCAGATTCAACCGGTGGTGGACCTGGTAGCCCGCCGCAGCCCCAACCGCATCGAGCTCGAAGCCATCGACTGTCAGCTCGAAGGGCTGGGAGTCGTCGACGATTTCCAGCTCAGCCTGGGCTCATGGCTTGAAGCGCGAGACGGCGCCTTGGTTGGGGAGGCCAGCCTGGCGGTGAGTGTCAGCCAACCCAGCCTGTTGAAACTGATCCCAGCAAAAGTGCTGGAAGCCACGGGACGCTCACTGCTGGCAGGCATCTTGCTGGGCATCAAAACCCGGGTGGGACAGCAACTGATCAGCGATTTCCAGCGCTGGTGCAAGCAGCACGCCATCAACCCTGCAGGCGTCGAGGCCTAAGCCGCCAGCACCTTGCGCAGAAAACTGTGGCGATGGAGCACTGTTGGGCCAAGGGAGAGCACGGCGGCCCGATGTTGTGCTGTGCCATATCCGGCGTGGCGCTCAAAGCCATAACCCGGATAGCGCTCTGACAATCGCACCAACAGGGCATCCCGGGCCTGCTTAGCCAGCACACTGGCCGCCGCAATCTCAAGGTGCGCGCTGTCGCCGCGCACGACTGTCTCCTGGGAGCCAGCCCAGAGGCGCAGGGGAAGGTTCCCATCCACCAAGACATGCTCTGGAGCCGGAGAACCCAGGCGCTGCAAGGCCCGCAGCATGGCCCGTTCAGTGGCGCTGCGGATCCCCACTCCATCAATTTCCTGAGCGGAGGCCTGCCCTAGAGCCCACGCCTCCGCCAGCTCCACGATCAAAGGGACCAACAGGGCCCGCCGCTTGGCCGAGAGCGCTTTGCTGTCGGTCAAACCCGCCGCGGCCAGGGTCTCTCGAGCGGGATCGCTCAAGACCACAGCCCCAGCGAAGACAGGGCCGAACCAACAGCCCCGTCCGACTTCATCGACGCCAGCGATCCGCATCGCCGCCGCAGGCCTCAGTCGCTGGCCGATGAACGGCGACGGCGACGACGGGGCTCTCCGTTGTCGTCGGTCTCGTCTGCCGGAGGGCTCGAGACCACAGCGGCTTCAGCCACAGGAGCTTCGGTGACAGCCACGGCACCGCTGGAGGTGCTGGCACTACTGCGGCTCCGGGTGCGAGTCCGGCCCGTGCGGGCTGGAGCCGGCTCGTCTTGGGCCGGCGAAGCCGATGCATCGGTGATCGCCACCGTGGTCAGCGGGGCCTCCGTGATCGCCACTTCCGTGATCGAAACGGTGGGGAGCGGCGTGATCGCCACACCGGTGGGTTCGACCTGAGCAACGGCCACCGGAGCGGGCACCGCGCCGTTGGTGTTGGCGTTCTGTCCGCCGCGACCTCGGCGGCGGCGGCGGGGACCAGCAGCGGCCAACTGCTGACGGGCCTCATCCAGGACCGCATCAGCGTCTTGCCCCGGACGGACCACTCGAACCATCAAGTTGTCGGGATTCGGAGCAGGATCCAGGAGCAGGGCTGGGTTGAGACCCAACCAGCCATAGACCAATTCCTGTTCAGGTTCCATCGGGACAGCGACCAGTTCGGGCTCAGGCCGGCGGTTGTGGCCTTCCGAGCTGCTGGTCGTGGCGACAGGATCGGCCTGGCCAGCGGCCACCAAACCACTGTCTTCGTAACCCGTGGTGACGTCCCCATCGGAGCTGCGTCCTCCGCGACCCCGACCGCGGCGGCGGCCGCCGCTGCCGCCCTCCAAGGCCACAGGGGTCGAGGCTTCAGCACGGGCCGAGGCAGCCGAGCGAACCAAGCCCGACACGCTGGCCAGGGGTTGCAGGGTGTCTTGCCCGGGCAGGACCACCACATGACCCAGACCACCGCAGCTGGGACAGGCCCGACCGAAGAGTTCGTAGATGTTCTGGCCCTGGCGCTTGCGGGTGAGCTCCACCAAGCCCAGTTCACTGATCTGCGCGATCTGGGGACGGGCTGAATCCGAGCGGACTTCAGAGGTGAAGTGCTCCAGCAGTTGCAGCTGATCGCGGCGCGACTCCATATCGATGAAGTCGATGATCACGACACCACCGATGTTGCGCAGTTTCAGCTGACGGGCGATCTCGGTCGCCGCCTCGTAGTTGGTCCAGAGGACGGTCTCGCGCGCATTGGCCGAACGGGTGAAGGAGCCCGAGTTGACGTCAATCACCGTCAGGGCCTCGGTGGGCTCGATGATCACGTAGCCGCCCGAGGGCAGATCCACCCGAGGCTTCAGGGCATCGCGGATGGCCGCATTGACCTTGTAGTGCTCAAGGATCTCGGTGGGCTCGCTGTGGTGCTCCACCAGCACCTGATGGGGATCGCTGCCCAGGAAGGTGTTGACCCGGGAGACCGCGTCCTGGGCATCCACGACGATCCGAGCCACCTCAGGGGTGTAGTGGTCCCGCAGGATGCGGTGGATGAAGTCGTCGTCGCGGTTCAGCAGAACCGGAGGCGTTGCGGATTCGGCCGCCGTCTGAATGGCTTCCCACTGGCGCAGCAGCGCCTCGAGATCGTCGATCAGCAGCTCTTCGCTGATGCCTTCGGCTTCAGTGCGGATCAGCAGACCCGCACCCGGGGGCTTGATCAGCACACCCAGGGCGCGGAGACGATTGCGCTCGCTTTCAGCCGTGATCCGGCGGGAGATATTGACGCCCTGGCCATGGGGCTGCAGCACCAAAAAACGACCAGGAAGGGTGAGGTTGCCGGTCAGGCGAGGGCCCTTGGTGCCGGTGGGCTCCTTCATCACCTGGACGAGAACCTTCTGCCGGGGCTCGAGCAGCTCTGTGATGCCAACGGTGCCTTTCTTCAGGCGAAGGGGACCGAGATCGGAAACATGAATAAAACCGTTCTTCTCGCCCTCTCCGATATTGACGAAGGCGGCATCAATGCCGGGCAGGACGTTCTCGATCGTCCCGAGATAGACGTCGCCGATTTGGTAGAGGCCCTGTGCGACGACAAGCTCGTCGACACGCTCATCGGTGAGAACGGCGGCAATGCGCAGTTGCTCGGCGATGACGATCTGCTGGGGCATGGAAGGTCAGGAAAGGACCTGCACAAGGCAGGCGGGGATAAGAAATGACTGGACGAACGCAGTGCGTTGGTCTGAGACAGAGATCTGATCGCGGCATCGCCGATGCCGGGTGACTCCTGCCAGTGGGATGTGAGAAAAGCTCAGAACGCGACGCCGAGGCTGAAGCTGCGGCGAAAGGTGAGGGCGTTGAACCAGCGAGGTTGAACGCGAAAAAGTTGCGGGTGCCAATTGGTGCCCGTCTGAACAGCGCCGCCGAGAGCGACTTTCAGGAAGGGAAACTCGTGAAAGCTGCTGAGGAGGTTCCGATCGCTTTCAGCCAACGTCGGCTGGCTGGGCGAGGGAGAGATCGACTAACCGGCTTCGGTAAAAGATCTGCCGTCCTGTTTGCAAACTAGCACGCTTGATTTCAACAGCCAGAAGGGGTTTGCAGCAGTAACGAGCGCCGCCGCAGGCCCACCATCGCCAGCGGCCGACCCAAGCTGCGCGAGAACCAATGCTGCAGCTGTTCCGGCTTCAAACTGCGGCCGGCTGGATCGACCACGGCGCTGTAATGCAGCACCTGACGGTCCGGATCATCCGCCGAGCGGGGGAGCAGCTCAAGCTCCCCGAGGTAGGGACGCAGGTCCCGTTGCCGGGGCCGACCTTTCTTGTCGGTGTCCTCCCAAATCCAGCTCTCCTCTGCCAACAGCTCCGACACCGCCTCTTGCCAAGCCTCGAGAGACGCAATGGCATGCCCCTGCTCCACACGCATCTCGACCGCCCAGGTCGCACCAGAGAGCTCCTGCGACAGGCTTGAACCAAAGACCTCAACGGGCTTGACCTCAAGCAGCGCGAATCCAGGGGGCAATTGGCGCTGAAGCTGCTGGCGAGCCGACTCGGGCTCCAACGGAACAGTGAACTCCACATCCATCCATTCCCCATCCGCCTCAGCACCCAGGGGTAGAGCCAAGGCGAACTGAACCCGGGGCAGGGGATGGAAGCCTCCGGTAAAGCTCACCGGCAAGGCCGATCGGCGCAGGGCGCGCTCCATCAGGCGCACGAGATCGAGGTGACTGAGCAAGGCCAAGGAACCGGTCTTGGCAAAGCGGAAGCGCAGGCGTTGCACGCGCTCACTGGCCGGGGGGCGCTGGGGGCTCGGTTCGGGAATCTCAGGAGGAGCGACCACCACGTTGTGGCCCAAATCGGGACCACAGACCCCACAGCTGCTGCAACCGTCAAAGGAACAGTCCGGGACTACTGCCGCGGCCAGGGCATTGCGCAGGTCCTCGGCGAGCCAGCTTTTCTCCACCCCTGAATCGATGTGATCCCAAGGCAGAGGCTGGGCGCAGAAAGCCGCCAGATCACCAGGGTCCATGCCCTCGGCAGAGCTCCATTCCCCCATCTCGTGCTCGCGGTAGCGCCCGCCCAAATCGGCCGCCTCGATCGCATCGGTCCAGGCCTGATAGGTGCGATCAGCTGCTTCGAACCAGGCATCCAAACCCGCCCCGGCGCGCCACGCCGCCTCAATCACGGGAGCGAGGCGCCGATCCCCCCGCCCGACAAAGTCCTCCATCGCCGAGAGGCGCACATCGGTGAAGTTCGTCTTCAGACCGCGCAACTGACGCAGGGCCTGGCGCAACAGCTGCTGACGACGCACAAATTCAGCCGTACTGACGCTGTGCCACTGGAATGGGGTGTGGGGCTTGGGCGTGAAATTGCTGATGGTCAGGTTGAGCTCCAACCGCCCCAGGTCCCGGCACTGCTGCTGCAACGACCTGCAGGTCTCAGCGATGCCCAGGACGTCGGCATCGGTTTCACCCGGCAGGCCGATCATGAAATAGAGCTTGACCTTGCGGTAGCCGCTCTCCATGGCGGTACGAATCCCCCGCAGCAGCTCTGCATCGGTCAAGCCCTTATTGACGATGTCCCTCAGCCGCTGGGTGCCGGCCTCCGGCGCAAAGGTCAGACCAGCCCGGCGGGTGCCGCCAAGGATGTGGGCAATGTTGCTGTCGAAGCGATCGACCCGCTGACTCGGCAAGGTCAAGGTGACGTTCTTATCCGCGAGGCGGTTGCGTAGCTCCACCCCCACCGCCGGCAGAGCCAAATAATCCGAGCAGCTGAGCGAAAGCAGGGAGAAGTCCGAATAGCCCGTGCGCTCCATGCCCGTCTCAATGGCCTCCACCACGGCCTGCGGTTCCACGTCCCGGGCCGGACGGGTCAGCATCCCCGGCTGGCAGAAGCGGCAGCCGCGGGTGCAGCCGCGACGGATCTCGACGGTGAGGCGATCGTGCACCGTCTCGATGTGGGGAACCAGGCCCATGGCGTAGTGAGGCATGGGCGTGGCGGTGCGGCGCATGACCCGCTTGGGCACCCCCGGATGCAGCGGCTGCTGACTGACCCCATCGGGACCCGGGCCATACAAGGACGGGACATAGACCCCGGGCACCTGGGAGAGATCCCGCAACAAAGCGCTGCGGCTCAGGCCCGCAGCCTTGGCCTCTGCCACAACGAGACCCAACTCTGGGAGCACCTCTTCACCGTCCCCCAGAACGATGAAGTCGAAGAAGGCGGCGAAGGGCTCTGGGTTGCTGGTGGCGGTGGGACCGCCGGCAAAGATCAGTGGAGGGGCGTCTGGATCCGCAAGAGGCAGATCGCCGCGATCAGCGGCCCGCACGGGGACATGGGCCAACTCCAACATCGCCAGGATGTTGGTCGCCCCCAACTCGTAACTCAGGGAGAAGCCAAGGATGTCGAAGGCGGGAAGCGGCCGACGGCTCTCCACGGCAAAGAGGGGCTGACCCCGCTCACGCAAGCGCTCCGAAAGATCAGGGCCTGGCAGATAACTGCGATCACACAACTGGCCTGGAACGCTGTTGAGGATCGAATAAAGAATGATGTGACCGGTATTGCTGGAGCCGACCTCGTAGATCTCGGGGTAGGTCAGGGCCCAGCGCACGGCAGCGGCGGGCCAGACCTGATCCCAGTCGCGCTCTTGAACCCCGAGTTCGTTGCCCAGATAGCGGCCCGGCTTGGCAATGCTGCGATCCACCAAGGCATCGAAATCCACCGGTGCGTCGAAAACGGCGGTCACAGCAGCAGGCCTTGGCACTGACTTGATCGTATGCAGAGGCACCCCCAGGCGGCCCCCTCCGCATAGGACAATCCGGCCAGTACAACCGGGCCCGCGCGGCCCCTCGGTGAGATGGCCCAGGTCAACGGCAACTATCTGAAGCTCAAAGCGGGCTACCTCTTCCCTGAAATCGCCCGCCGCGTCAAGGCGTTCAGCGAAGCCAATCCCAACGCTCCGATCATTCGCCTGGGCATTGGCGATGTCACCGAGCCCCTACCTGAGGCCTGCCGCAACGCCATGAAGTCGGCCATCGATGAGATGGGGACCCGTGAAGGCTTCCATGGTTATGGCCCCGAGCAGGGCTACGCCTGGCTGCGCGAGAAGATCGCGGCCAACGATTTCCAGGCCCGCGGCTGCACCATCAGCGCCGAGGAGATCTTTGTCTCCGACGGCTCGAAGTGCGATAGCTCCAACATCCTCGACATCCTGGGTGCCGGCAACCGGATCGCCGTCACCGACCCCGTCTACCCGGTGTACGTCGACAGCAACGTCATGGCGGGCCGCACGGGCGATGCCGATGACGCCGGCCAGTACGGCGGTCTGACCTACCTGCCCATTAGCGCCGAGAACGGCTTCACCGCCCAGATCCCATCCGAGAAGGTGGATCTGATCTACCTCTGCTTCCCCAACAACCCCACCGGTGCGGTGGCCTCCAAGGAGCAGCTCAAGGCCTGGGTGGACTACGCCCGTGCCAACGACGCCTTGATCCTGTTTGACGCGGCCTACGAGGCCTTCATTCAGGACCCCTCGCTGCCCCACTCCATCTATGAGATCGAAGGTGCCCGGGACTGCGCCATCGAGTTCCGCTCCTTCTCCAAGAATGCCGGTTTCACCGGCACCCGCTGCGCCCTGACCGTGGTGCCCCGTGGACTGATGGGCACCGCCGCCAATGGCGAGAAGGTGGAACTCTGGGGCCTGTGGAACCGCCGTCAGTGCACCAAGTTCAACGGTGTCAGCTACATCGTTCAACGCGGCGCCGAAGCGGTTTATTCCGCTGAAGGTCAGGCCCAGGTGAAGGGGCTGATCAGCTTCTACATGGAGAACGCCGCCATCATTCGCCGCGAACTCAGCGGTGCGGGTCTGACGGTCTACGGCGGCGAGCAGGCCCCCTATGTCTGGATCACAACCCCCGCAGGCGTTGACTCCTGGGGCTTCTTCGATCTGCTCCTGAGCCAAGCCAACGTGGTCGGCACCCCCGGCAGTGGTTTTGGTGCCGCCGGCGAGGGCTATTTCCGTCTTTCGGCCTTCAACAGCCGCGAGAACGTCAACGAAGCCATGCGCCGGATCAAGGAAGCCCTGGCCCCTTCTGCTGCTGCGGCCTGAACAGCTGACTAAAGTCCCTACCTCGTCATGCCGGAGCTGATCAGGATGATCCGATCAACTCAGACGCCCAGCCGCGAGAGCGGCGGCGCCGCTGTGATGGAGAAAGCGCCGGAGCGGGTGCGCAAACCCTCGCCCCGCTACAAGGTGCTGCTCCACAACGACCCGGTGAACACCATGGAGTATGTGGTGACCACCCTGCGGCAGGTGGTGCCCTCCCTCAGTGAGCAGGACGCCATTGCCGTGATGATGGAAGCCCACAACACCGGGGTGGGTCTGGTGATCGTCTGCGACATCGAGCCGGCGGAGTTTTACAGCGAAACCCTCAAGGCCAAGGGCCTGAGCAGCACGATCGAACCCGAAGAGTGATGCAGGCCCCCACCAGATCAACCTTGCACTGGTGGGGAACGCTCCTCTATGTCCCCGTGCTCTACGGGCTGGGTTGGCTGAGCGCAAGGCCGCTGGCGTTGGTCTTTCCGCAATGGCGTCCCGACCAGGTGGACCTTGCTGGGGTTGTCGTGGCACTGCTATTGCTGCTGCTCACCCTCCCTTGGCGCCTACGCCGGAGCTGGGGCATCGAGCATCCCTGGCAAGATCTCGGGGTTGTCGTCCCTGCCGCTTCGGGCCTACGAGCCTTCCTTCGTGGGTTGCTGAAGGCCACTGCACTTCTTTTTGGCGTGGTGGTGGTCCTGCTGCTCAGCGGCAAGAGCGAATGGCAGGGACAACTCACGGCGGGACAACTTCTCAATGCCATCGCCCTGCTGCTGGGGGTGGGCTTTGCCGAGGAGTTGCTCTTTCGGGGTTGGCTCTGGGGTGAGCTGGAACTGCTCGGGGGCCGGCAGCGGGCCATCGGTCTGCAGGCCGCCTTCTTTGCCCTGGTGCATCCCTGGTATCAGCTCCCCGGCTTCGATGCCATCGGCTTGCTGGTGGGGCTAGTGCTCCTGGGGCTTGCCCTGGCCCTGCAACGGCGGGCCGACAACGGTGCGCTCTGGGGATCGGTTGGGCTCCACGGCGGTCTGGTCGGGGGCTGGTTTGCCCTGCAAGCCGGCCTGATCAGCGTTCCGGCGATGGGCCCCGCTTGGCTCCTGGGTCCCGGCGGGGCCAATCCCAACCCGATCGGAGGCCTCCTGGGCTGGGCCGGGCTGGCGGGGTTAATCCTGGTGCGTCGCCGCTGGTGGCGCTGAGCTAGCGGGTCGCCGTCGCCAAGGCCTTGCGGCCTTCAACTGGTGCACGCAGTGCTTCTTCGAGTGGAGCTGCGCCGTAGTCACGCTCAAGCAGTTCCATCACGGTGCGACCGAAGTCGGCGGGATTGCGCTCAAAGGCCTCCAGACAGATCCGGCCAAACGTGCTGCCCATCGGTTCGGGATTCCAAAGCAGTTGCCGTGCCGTCCAGGGGAGCATGCTCATCGGGTTGTAGCCGGGCTTGATCAGGCCCTGATCGAAGCCGTACTGCTCCAGATGGGTGTGGGGCTGCAGACCGATGAAAAAGATCGCCGGCTCCACCTTGTCGGCACCAAAAATGCGCTCCAGTTCGCGGTGGTAAGCGACGGTTTGGCGAATCGTCTCCGGACGCTCGTCAATGACATTGAACGAGTAGTTGACCGAGACGTGTTCCCGGAAGCCCGCCTCAGCGAGCAGACGGCAGTTCTCGAGAACCGTGCGCAGGTTGTAGCCCATCCGCATCTTGCGCACGAGCTCCTGGGAGCCGGAGGTGATGCCGATCTCGAAGTAGTCCATACCGGTCTCGACCATCAACTGGGCGAGCTCGGCATCGAGGTTGTCGGCTCGGATGTAGGCCGCCCAGCGGATATCGGTCCAGCCTTGGGCCTTCACCGCCCGCAGCAGCTCCTTGGCATCGTCGATGTAGCGGCGAGCCGGGATGAATTGGGCATCGGTGAACCAGAACCCGCGTACCCCACGGCGATAGAGCTGATGCATCTCAGCAATCACCTCATCGACTGGATTGACCCGGACTGCCTTGCCTTCCACCACCGTGTAGACGCAGTAGCAGCAGTTGTGGGGGCAGCCCCGCTTGGTCTGAACGCCGACGTAGAAGTCACCCCCGTCGAGGTACCAATCGAGCTGCGGCCAAATTGAGGCGATGTAGTCGTAGTCGCAGGCCGTCTTCTCCATCCCGGAGGGCTGCTCGTGGATCAGGCCCGGACGGGGCGGTTCCCCCGCCAGGAAACAGCGCTCATTCGCCAGAGACTCCCCGCGCAGGAGCTTGTCCAGCAACGGTTCGCCTTCACCGACAGAAACGACGGTCCCCCTGGGGAGACGTTTGCCGAGCTGCTCATAAAAAACGCTGACCGCACCACCGCCTAGAACGGCTTGCGCCTCAGGGTGATGACGCCGCGCCCGCTTGAGACCATGACGCACCAGGCGCAAATTGCGCCAGAGCTCCCCATAGAACGAAGCCATCAGGCGTAAACCGCCCAAGGCGCCGCGCAACCGGCGAACAGGATTCAGGGCGTAGAAGACCTCAAACGAGTTTTGAAGGGGATTGCCTCCGCGGCCATCCACTGGGGCATAGATCTGGATGTCGCGCCAGGAGAAGACCAGCACCGTGGGCTGGAAATTCTCAATGCGCTCCAGCAACACCGCCTCGACATCCAGCAAGGGGACCGCCGCCAGATCAAGGATCTGCTGCGGCAGCGCGGGAAATTGCTTGTGCAGGTGATCGGCCAGATACACCGGGCCGATCGGGAAAATCGGATTGCACGGGAGCCGCACGAGCAACACCCGCTGATCAGCTGGCGGTAGTGGTCTCAAGCTGCGACGCCCATGGCGAAGTTGGACGCTAACAAGCAGCTGTTGCCCAACGTTGCTGGAGCTTTTGGTCGATCCGCTCGACTCTCGTCCGTAGGACAATGGGCAAACGCTGCCACCAGCGGCGATGAACACAGGTGCGGGGCCTGAGTTGCCGGCCAGACGCTTCAACCACCGCCTGAAGCTCGCCAATGGTCGGTTGTGGATAGGCCGGATTGATCACATCGGCAAGATCGATCCCGCCCAGGTCATCGATGCCTGCGGCCAGGGCGGAGGGAAGCGCCGCTAAAGGCCAGAGGTTGGGAGGCGTCTGCAGATGAACCTCCGGCGGGAGCAACTCGCGGGCCACCGCGATCAATTCCAAAAGATCTGCCTGCTCTTCAGAAGAGAGCGCAACGGCTGAAACGCCATCAGGGCGCCAGGGCTGAAGAATCACCTCCTGCAGATGACCCCAACGCAGCTGCAAATCCCTCAAGAGCTCGAGGGCCTCGATCCGACTGGCGCGGGTTTCGCCAACTCCAAGAAGCAGTCCTGTGGTGAAGGGAATGCCCAGACGACCGGCCTGCTCGAGCTGAGCGACTCGAACCTCGAGTCGCTTGCTGGGGGCATGGGCATGCCATGGGACATAGGCCGGCCCGAGGCCTTCGAGCATCAATCCGAGGGATGGATTGCAGCGGCCGAGGCGTGCCATCTCCCTCGAACTGAGAGGACCAGCATTGGTGTGTGGCAGCCGCCCCTGGTGAAGAGCGAGCTGACTGAACTGCAGCAAACGAGCAAACCAAGCGGAACGGCCCGGTGAGCCAGGCGCCTCCTCGCCGCTCAAGAGCAACACCTCAGCGGCAGCGGTGCGCTGGCTGAGCTGCTGCTGGGCCTGCTCAACCGTCAGGGGGACAGCCAGCTCCGGAGAAACACGGAAACTGCAGTAGCCGCACTGGTTGAAGCAGCCGTGGGTCGGCACCAACGTGACGCTGGGGCTCCAGGTAACAGCAGCGTCAGGCAGCACAGGGGGGCGGAGCAAGCAGCAGAACTAATGCCACCGATTAGCAGGGATGGGGGCGCGGCGAGCCTGAGAAAGCGTTACGCGTCGCAATGTGGCGCAAGAATCCGTTACATTGGTGTTGGCAGGGCGGGTTACCGACCTGTCCTTCCCTGACCGCCAAGCGTTCGCGCAAGGCCTTTCTTTCCCGTACTCATGACGACCACCATCCAGCAGCGCCAAGGCGCTTCTGCGTGGAACCAGTTCTGCGAGTGGGTCACCAGCACCGACAACCGCCTCTATGTGGGTTGGTTCGGCGTTCTGATGATTCCCTGCCTGCTGGCCGCCACCATCTGCTTCATCGTTGCCTTCGTGGCAGCACCCCCCGTCGACATCGACGGCATCCGTGAGCCTGTTGCCGGCTCCCTGATCTACGGCAACAACATCATCTCTGGCGCTGTGATCCCCAGCAGCAACGCCATTGGTCTGCACTTCTATCCCATCTGGGAAGCTGCCAGCCTCGACGAGTGGCTGTACAACGGCGGTCCTTTCCAGCTGGTTGTTTTCCACTTCCTCATCGGCATCTACGCCTACATGGGTCGTGAGTGGGAACTCTCCTACCGCCTCGGCATGCGCCCCTGGATCTGCGTTGCTTACAGCGCACCCGTGGCTGCTGCTTCCGCTGTGTTCCTGGTGTATCCCTTCGGTCAGGGCTCCTTCTCGGACGCCATGCCCCTCGGCATCTCCGGCACCTTCAACTACATGTTGGTGTTCCAGGCTGAGCACAACATCCTGATGCACCCCTTCCACATGCTTGGTGTGGCTGGTGTCTTCGGTGGTTCCCTGTTCTCCGCCATGCACGGCTCCCTGGTGACCTCCTCCCTGGTGCGTGAAACCACCGAGAGCGAGTCCCAGAACTACGGCTACAAGTTCGGCCAAGAGGAAGAGACCTACAACATCGTGGCTGCCCACGGTTACTTCGGTCGCCTGATCTTCCAATACGCCTCCTTCAACAACAGCCGCAGCCTGCACTTCTTCCTGGCTGCCTGGCCTGTGGTTGGCATCTGGTTCACCGCCCTGGGCGTGAGCACCATGGCGTTCAACCTGAACGGCTTCAACTTCAACCAGTCGATCCTGGATTCCCAGGGTCGTGTGCTGAACACCTGGGCTGACGTGCTGAACCGCGCCAACCTCGGTATGGAAGTGATGCACGAGCGCAACGCTCACAACTTCCCCCTCGACCTGGCTGCTGCTGAGTCCACTCCTGTGGCTCTGCAAGCTCCCGCCATCGGCTGAGGCTGAACCCAACCAACGATTCAGCTTCTTCTCGAACCTCGAGGACGGTTGAATCAGAAGCCCCCACCGAAAGGTGGGGGCTTTTTGTTGTTGCCAATGGGCCAGGAGCGCTACGCCTTATTCCAGTGAACGGGCTTACGGCGGTTGGGATAAAGCTCTTGGCACAAGGGGCAGACACGTCCATCACAACCGCGGGCCGTGCAGAACTCCCGCCCGTAAAAAATGATCTGCAGGTGCAGCTTGTTCCAGGCGGATTTGGGGAAGAGACGCTTGAGGTCCGTTTCGGTGCGGGCAACGCTATGGCCACTGCTCAAGCCCCAGCGCTGCGCCAAACGATGGATATGGGTATCAACAGGAAAGGCCGGCACACCAAAGGCTTGGGCCATGACCACACTGGCGGTCTTGTGGCCAACGCCAGGGAGGGCTTCAAGGGCCTGAAAACTGCTGGGCACCTCACCGTCATGGCGATCCAGGAGCAACTCAGCGAGGCGCTTGACATTCTTTGCCTTGGTTTTGGCTAACCCCAGCTGACGAATACAACCAAGGATCTCTTGCTCTTCCAGCTGCGCCATCGCCGCAGGATTGGGTCCTGCGGCAAAGAGAGCAGGAGTGACTTCATTGACCTTTTTGTCGGTGCACTGGGCACTGAGAAGCACCGCGATCAACAGCGTGAAGGCATCGCTGTGATCCAGGGGGACGGGAGTTTCGGGGTAGTACTCCTCGAGGCGCTGCATGATCAGCGCCGCTCGCTCCTCTTTTCTCACCCAATCGGTCTCTTGAAGGCCGCGACGCTAATCCGTGGCGATGCAGCGCTGCCGCCTCCTGCAAGCAGACCAGAAAAGGCAGAAGGATTTAACCGGCAAACGATCTTGCGAGGACACCGGAAACCCCCGGCTCTGCAACAAACAGACTCCCCGCCAAGGGCTGCTGCCTTAGTTCTGCTTCCGTCAAATTGCGGCGGGCCGTGGTGATGAACAGCTGATCCATCGCTGGGCCACCAAAACAACACGACGTGACCTGCTGGCAGGGCAACCGCAAGGTGGCGAGATGTTCGCCACTACCAGGATTCCAACGGGTTACGGCACCACCGCCAAAGAGAGCGATCCACAGCATTCCCTGGTCGTCAATGGTCATGCCGTCTGGCAAGCAGTTCCACAAAGCAGGGATCTCAATGCAACATGACGCGGCTCCAGCGAGCTGCCCATCAGGCGCCAACGGAATGCGCATGACCTGAAGGGTGGGGGAGTCGATCAGGTACAACCAACGGCGATCCAAGCTCCATGCCAATCCGTTGGAGATGCTGAGATTGTCCAAAGCACAGTGGCTATGGCCAGACGTTCCCAAACGCCATAACGCTCCAGCTCCAGCTGAAAAGTCGTAGGCCATCGTGCCTGCCCAGAAGTGACCCCAGGGATCGCACTTGCCATCGTTAAAACGATTCCCAGGCTTGTGCTGCTCAGGGTGATGCAGGGGAGTCAAGTCGCCGTTGCTGGGATCAACGCGCAAGAACCCTGTCGCCGTGGCCGCCAGAAGATCCCCGCCGGCCGTTGGGACCGCGCATCCCACATGACTACCGATGAACAGGTCACGATTGCGGCCTGTGGTGGGATCCAACAAGCCGATGGTGGAAGCCTCAATATCAACCCAAACGAGTCGATGCTTCTTCTGCCACCAGTGGGGGCCCTCTGCCAAGCCAGCACGAGCCTGAAGAAAAGGACGGACTTCTATCTCGAGGTCAGCCCCATCCAGGGAAGGCGGAGCCATCCACGCCACTGCTTTTGGTCAGTATGGGCCTGCCTTCGACTCTTTACGCTCGTGGGATCTTGAGCTTGTTATGGGCAGCAGCTTCGGCGACCTCTTCCGCATCAGCACCTTCGGGGAATCCCATGGTGGTGGTGTTGGCGTGATCGTGGAGGGCTGTCCGCCGCGATTGGAACTCGACCTGGAGGCGATCCAGAGCGACTTGGATCGGCGCAAGCCAGGCCAAAGCAAAATCACCACCCCCCGCAAGGAAGACGACCGGGTCGAAATCCTGAGTGGTCTGCTCGATGGGGTCACCCTCGGCACCCCGATCGCCATGGTGGTGCGCAACAAGGATCAGCGGCCGCAGGACTACAAGGAGATGGAGGTGGCTTTCCGCCCCTCCCACGCCGACGCCACCTACCAAGCCAAATACGGGATCCAGGCCCGCAGCGGCGGTGGACGCGCCTCCGCCAGGGAGACGATTGGCCGCGTGGCCGCCGGTGCCATTGCCAAACAGCTCCTGAGCAAAGCCCACGGCACCGAAGTCGTGGCTTGGGTCAAGCGGATTCATGACATCGAGGCGCAAGTCGATCCCGCCGCAGTGACCCTGGATGCCGTGGAACGCAACATCGTGCGCTGCCCCGATCCCGCTGTGGCAGAGCAGATGATCGAGCGCATCGAAGCGATTGGCCGCGAAGGGGATTCCTGCGGCGGAGTCATCGAGTGTGTGGTCCGCGGTGTTCCCGCCGGGTTGGGGATGCCCGTCTTCGACAAACTCGAGGCGGATCTGGCGAAAGCGGTGATGTCACTGCCGGCCACCAAGGGCTTTGAGATTGGCTCTGGTTTTGCCGGAACCTTGCTGAAGGGCAGCGAACACAACGATGCATTCCTGCCCACCGGTGATGGCACCCTGCACACCGCCACAAACAACTCCGGTGGGATTCAAGGGGGAATCAGCAACGGCGAAGCCATCGTGATTCGCGTGGCCTTCAAGCCGACAGCGACGATTCGAAAGGCTCAGCAAACGATCAACGCTCTCGGTGAAGCCACGACCCTGGAAGCAAAAGGTCGGCACGACCCCTGCGTATTGCCCAGGGCCGTGCCGATGGTTGAAGCGATGGTCGCCCTCGTACTGGCTGACCACCTCCTGCGGCAGCAGGGTCAGTGCAGCCTCTGGTGAGAACGAGTCAACGCAAGCTGGTCAGCTGAGCGGCTCCGTTACTGCCATTGGTGGAGGGTGCCCCGCCCAAACGGCCGACCGCTTTCGCCATCCGCTTTGCCACTGAACCGCCAGCTCGGGTCACTCCGGTCTTCTTCACCGGGTTGCGTGCAGCTTTCTTCGCCACTGGCTTGGCCTTCGGCGCAACCTTGGGTTTAGCTGCTGCTGCCGGCTTGGCCTTCGCCTTAGCCGCAGTACTCGCTGCTTTCTTGGGGGCAGCTTTCTTGACAGCTGTGGTCTTGGCGGCTGGCTTGGCCTTCACGGCGGCCCGCTTGGTGGTGGTTGGCGATGTTTTTTTAGCTGAGGCCTTCTTGGGGGCCGCTTTCTTCGGAGCTGCCTTGCTGATGCTGCTGCGGCTGCGATGGCTCAGGATCAGTGCCCATTCCGCATCCGAGAGATTCGCAGGCTTGGCGCCATGGGCGTTGGCGAGCTTGGCCGCTTTCTCAATATCGGAAATGAGGTTTTTCCAGGAGGTCGCGAAGCGCTTGTCGGATTGCGACTTGGCACCGCTTTCAACCAGGGTCTCGACAACCCCGGCTGCGGTGACTTTCTTGCGGCGGCGATTGAAGATCTCCTTTTGGAGCTGAGCGATCAGAGCATCAGCTTTATCGCTCAACTTGATGGTGAGTTGAGACATAGATCGAAAGACGTCTATCTCATGAGTAACACTCTGGTCTCAATCTGACAACAAGCGGCCATCGGCTCGCTCTTCGAGCCATGCGAGCAATGCGGTCAATCCAGGGCGCAATCGAGGCGGTTCGTGCGGAGCCAGAGACGTCTCAAACAAGCTGCCCCCCAGGGCAACTGCATCCACACCGGACTCAAACCAGAGGCGTGCATCCATGGCTGACAACCCACCAGCCGCAATGCAGTAAGGCAATGGCGACAGGGGGCCTGCAAGCGAAGACCAATAGCTCGGGCCCACACTGCTGGCCGGGAAGAGCTTCACCGCTGGCGCTCCGAGAGCCTGGGCCTTCGCCACTTCCGATGGGGTGTACACACCGGGGACCAGGGTGATGCCGTCCTGCTGGGCTTGAGCCAAAAGTTGAGGCTCAAGGATCGGGGACACCACGTAGTCCAGACCGGCTTCTTCTGCTGCGGCCAAGCCCTGGAGACAACGGACCGAGGCAGCACCGAGGCGAAGCGCGGGAAAGCGCTGACGCAGGTCAACCGCAAGCTCCACCCAGGCGGGTGTCAGGGTCACGGCCAACTCGACGTGGCGCAGCCCGGCATCAACCAGTTGGCTCAGCTGCTCTTGAGCCGAACGGAGCTCAGACACACGAAGCACCGCCAGCACAGGCTGGCGGTGCAATCCCTTCAGGAGACCAGAAGGATCTGAGGGGAGGACCTCAGACGTATTCGGCGACGCGAACATCGCTTCGGATCAACAGCTCTTGAAGATCCTCAGCATCGACGGTCTCGCGCTCCACCAGCATCTCGGCGAGCTCATCGAGCACGCTGCGATTGCCGTTGAGAACCGCAGTCGCCCGCTTGTAGGCCTCGGCCACCAGCAGACTCACCTCTTCATCGATGGCGGCGGCGGTGTCCTCGGAGAAATCACGCTCCGAGGCGATGTCACGACCGAGGAACATTCCGCCTTGGCTGCGACCCAGGGCGACCGGACCGAGACGATCACTCATGCCAAAGCGAGTCACCATTTGACGGGCGACTCGAGCGACCTGCTGGAGGTCGTTGGAGGCACCCGTGGTGACTTCGTCTTCGCCGTAGACGATTTCTTCGGCAACTCGGCCGCCAAGAGCAACGGCCATCTGGTTGTGCAGATAGGCACGGGAGTACAGGCCCGATTCCATGCGCTCTTCACTGGGGGTGAAGAAGGTCAGACCACCGGCGTTGCCGCGGGGGATGATCGAAATCTTCTGCACGGGGTCGTAGTCGGGCATCAAGGCACCGACCAGAGCATGTCCCGCTTCGTGATAAGCCACGAGGCGCTTGCGCTTCTCACTCATCACCCGATCCTTCTTCTCAGGACCAGCCATGACCCGCTCAATCGCATCATTCACTTCGTCCATCGAGACTTCGGTGAGCTGACGGCGAGCGGCAAGGATTGCGGCCTCGTTCAGAAGGTTGGCGAGATCAGCACCGGTGTAACCGGGGGTACGGCGAGCGATCTTGTCGAGATCGACGTCCTTGGAGAGCGTTTTGCCGCGGGCATGGACGCCAAGGATCTGAAGACGACCGGCGTAATCGGGGCGATCCACCACCACCTGGCGATCAAATCGGCCGGGACGCATCAGCGCCGCATCCAACACGTCAGGGCGGTTGGTTGCCGCAACGATGATGATTCCGGTATTGCCCTCAAAGCCATCCATCTCCGTGAGGAGCTGGTTGAGGGTTTGCTCGCGCTCGTCATTGCCGCCGCCGAGGCCAGCGCCGCGCTGACGACCCACGGCGTCGATCTCGTCAATGAAGACGATGCAAGGGGCGTTCTTCTTGGCCTGCTCAAACAGGTCACGGACGCGGCTGGCGCCCACACCGACGAACATTTCGACGAACTCCGAACCGGAGATCGAGAAGAAGGGAACCCCAGCTTCGCCTGCAACAGCCTTGGCCAGCAGGGTTTTACCGGTACCCGGAGGGCCCACTAACAGAACACCCTTGGGGATCTTGGCGCCGACTGCGGTGAAGCGATCGGGGTTCTTGAGGAAGTCGACGACCTCGGTCAACTCGAGCTTGGCGCCTTCGATGCCGGCAACATCACCAAAGGTGACTTGGGTCTCGGGCTCCATCTGAACCCGGGCCTTGCTCTTGCCGAAGTTCATGGCGGGGTTCCCGCCACCGCCCTGGGCACGGCGGAGCAGGAAGAAGAGGCCACCCAGCAGAAGCAGGGGGAAAATCAGGGAACCCACGGCTTGCTGCCAAGCCTGGGGCTGACGGGAAGGCTCAACAGCGATGTCGACCTTATGGCCTTCCAGGAGCTTGAGCAGATCCTTGTCAGGGGCAAGGTTGACAACGGCACGCTGACCGTCGTTTTCCACGACTTGGGCGGTGCCCCGATCAGGAGCAATCAGGACCCGGGACACCTCATTGGCTTCAACGGCTTCAACGAAGTCGCTGTAGCGCAGGGTGCGTGGCGCATTGGCGGGATCTGGACGATCCAGGAACGCCGTACCCACGGCGATCACCACTACGGCTAAAAGGACGTAAAGCCCTGCATTGCGCCAGCGCTTCTTCACTTGGTTCTCCGCTCGATCGAGGACAGTGATTAAGGAATGTTAACCGGACTCAGGCAGCTGAGCGCAGAACCTCGACAACGCTCTTGAAAGCGAACCATTCGGGAATTTCTTCGCCACCGCGCAGCATCTGGCGGAACTGGGTGCCACTCAGCTTCCTGACGTGCAGGCCGCGGGCGTCAGCATGCTCGGCGGTCACGTAGCCCTCTTCCTCGGTGTAGACGAGGTTCAAGGACGGAACGGTCTCCATCCCCAGTTCAGGAGCGTTCTCGCGGGCGAAGTCCTGAGCCTGGTATGCGCCGTAAAAGTCTTCACCGCTGATGGAGGACTTACAGCCGGCCATGTCGCGGCCAATGATGAAGTGGGTGCAGCCGTAGTTCTTGCGGATGATCATGTGCTGCAACGCCTCACGGGGTCCAGCCATGTGCATCGAGTAGGGGAGATACGCCCAGCGGATGCGGGGGTTGTTCACTTCAGCGGCCAGGCGCTCATAGGTCTGGAAGCGAACAGCGCCGGGGATGTCGTCGTCCTGGGTGGGGCCGCAGGTGGGGTGCACCAACACGACACCTTGGTCGCTCACATTGGTGGCATCCAGGGCCCGGGTGAAGAGCTCGTAGTGCGCACGGTGGATGGGGTTGCGGCACTGGAAGGCCACCACGTCCTGGCCCTCGGGCAGGTTCGCGCGCACCTCAGCGGGGGTCTTACAGGGGAAGACGCGCTCGGGCAGCTCCAGGCCTTGAATCGAACCGCCCAGGTAGAAGCGACCGCGCTCGGTGGCGATCATCTTCACCGCCGGGTGCTCCAGAGAGGACGTGCCGTAGCAGCCCACGGCCTCACGGGCCTTGTCGGGCTCCCACTTGCTCTCAACGGTCATCACGGCCAGCTCTTGACCGCGGTAGGTCAGCAGCAGCTTCTGGCCGACGGCGATGTCGTCGCGATCGGTGTCCATCACGATCGGTAGACCGAAAAGGAGGCCGCTAGTGGTGCGGTTCTTCTCGACCACCGAAAGGTAGTCGTCCTGGTGCATGAAGCCGCGCAGGGGCGAGAAGCCACCCACCATCAGCAGCTCAACGTCACAGGCATTGCGGTCGGAGCACTCGACCACGTGGTCCACGCCGGCCTTGACCGCCTCGCGCTGCTCCTCAGGCACCCGCAGGTCCACGAGGGTGCCGCCGTGGGGAGCGATCAAACCCTGACGGGGTGCTGCAGCTGCGGTGGTCATGGCGGCGCGGAGTGGATCCAATGCCGGCGATTCTCCCAGAGCACTCGAGAAGCCATAAAAAAGAGGGCTCCGAAGAGCCCCCTAATCAAGCGTTCTGAGTCCGGAGAGGGATCAGGCCTTCTCGAGGCGGCCGTAGAGCTGGCCAACGATCTTGACGTCGACGGGGTCATGGCTGCCCATGTCGGTGTCAGAGGGCTGAACAGCGGTGAAGACGCCGGCGAACTCACCGGTGGAAGCATCCACCTTGGTGATCGAGAGGTTCATCTCACCGGTGCCGTCGATGTAGCGCTTGCTGTTCTCGCGGGCCAGCTCGTCGTCCTGACCGTTCAGAGCGATCAGGCCTTGGGCGTACTGAACGCCGGTGGTCAGCGCACGGCCCTTGGGATCAAGGAAGTTGGAGGTGCGGTAGCTGGGGACGCGATAGGCGCCATTGAGGTCGGTGCTGGTGCTGATGGCGGTGCCGTCAGCGGTGGCGTCGAGCTCCTTTGAGGAGAAGGTGAAGGGCACCTCCTCACCACCGGGCAGCAGCACGGTGACGATCTGGAAGTCGATGCCGCCCATCTCCTTGAAATTGATGCCGTTGCCGGTCACCGCCAGGTCGCCATAGACCTGATCAAGGCTGGTGGTGAAGCGAGTCAGAATCTTGGTGGCCACAAACTGGGCCTCCTGACGCTTGTTGGCGGGCTCGCCCTTCACATACACCTCAGCGGGGTGCATGCAGACCTCGCGCAGCTGGTACTTGGTGTTGCTGTCGAGGGGGATGGAGCCGCGGGCGGAATCCGGGAGGGTCGGGCAATCGTTAGCCAGACCGGTGTTGTGGATGTCGTCGTAGGTCAGATCGGCCCGATCAACAGCCTTTGCGCCGCTGCAAGCAGTCACAAGGGTCAAACAAAGGGCCAGCACGACGGCCAGCAAAGGACGGAAACGCATGGGGGAGAAACCGGTCTGGCGGGGAAAACCTCAGGGATGGGGTACGCCCGATCGGGATACTACCGGTGCAAAACGCCCATTCCGCGTACCATGTCGCGGCTCTCAACAACCTGTATGCGAGAGCGGCTGAATTAATCCCTGTATGAGCGACGCCAGCACCACCTCCCAGATCGACGACAGCTTGGTCCGAGGCGACTGGGAGGCCCGGCTGAGTTCAGAGCTGGAGAGCCTGGAGGAGCTGGCCGCCGAGGTTGATGGAGAAGCCCAGGCCCTGCTGCTGCTGCTCCGTCGCCTGGAGGAACTGCATCGGACGATCCAGGACGGCGCCTTCCGCTCAAGCCTCCCGTCCGATCGCGGAGAGCTCTTCAATTTGTTGAAAGGCATGGAGAAGAGCGGCGGCTGGCCCTACATCCCCAGGCTTCAGCTGAGGACCTTCATGGACCTGCTGCAGAACGACGACGACTCAGCCCTGGCCGCCTGAAGAGGCAGCCAGTGCACTGAGCAGCCGATGGGCCAGGGCGAGCTTGCTGGCCAGCTCAACACGCTCGACTGCCGCACCGGGGCCGAGGATCCAACCCTCGTTGGAGAGGCTGCCAAAACCGGCCCCTGGCGCATCAATCGGGTTGGCAAAGAGCAAATCACAACCTTTGCGCGCCAGCTTGGCTTGCGCCTGCGGGAACACATCACCGGTGTGGGCTGCGAAACCCAGGATCACCTGGCCTGCGGGGCGACGATCCACCAGAGCACGCAGGAGATCGGGCACAGGCTCCCAGCCCGCCTCCATCGCGAGCGCGAGGGCCTGCTTATCGGGCTTGTGACTGAAGCGCTGCTTGGGACGGTGGTCAGCGACTGCCGCGGACATGGCAATGGCACTGGCCTGGGGCTGGAGCTCCTCAAGACACTCCTGAAGCTCGGCTCCGGTCTCAATCGGATGGCAGTGCACACCCTCAAGCCAGGCCGGCTCGACCTGGAGGGGCCCATGCACCAAATCCACCTCAGCGCCGCGTAGACGCGCAGCCTGAGCGAGTAAGACCCCCATGCGCCCGGTACTGGGATTACTCACGCAGCGGGCTGGATCCAACCACTCCCGCGTCGGCCCAGCGCTCACCAGCAGGCGGCGTCCTGTCCAATCGCGCTGCCACCCCCAGGTCGCGAGGGACTCCAGCGCGAGCAGTAACGACGCGGGCTCGGCCATGCGCCCGGCCCCTTCCCGGTCACAGGCCAGCAGACCTTCAGCGGGCCCCAAAGGCAACACCCGCTCGAAATGCTGAAGGGTTTGCCAATTGCGGAGAACCCCAGGGGAACTCCACATGGCGGTGTTCATGGCCGCAGCCGCCAACACCGGAGCTTCGGTGGCCAGCAACACTGATGCCAAGAGGGTGTCCCCGAGCCCATAGACCCAACGCCCCAGGCTGGTGGCCGAGAGCGGAGCCAACAGCACCAGCTCTGCCCACTCCGCCAGTTCCACATGCAGTGGGCGAGCGGCGGTGTGGCTCCACTGGTCCGCGTCGAGGTAGCAGCGCTGACGACTCAGGCTCGCAAGCGCCACCGGACTGACCAGCTGCGCGGCGCTGGGGGTCAAGACGCAACGCACCTCTGCTCCGCGCTTCGCCAGAGCACTGACCACCAGTGGGAGCTTGACCGCAGCAATGCTGCCGCTGATCCCCACCAGCACACGACGTCCCTTGAGGGGATCGGCCAGGGGCTCAGTCCTCATCAAAAGGTTCTTGATCGACCAAATGCACGTAGGGACGCGCCAGCTCCGGACGGTGAATGGCAATCGCCCGCAGCAGGTGCCAATCGTTCAACGCCGCAAAGGGGGTGGAGTAGTCATCGTCATCCAGACGACGCCCCAATTCCTCCATCGAGGCCTCGGTCTGCGCAGCGATCAACTCAGGGGTAATGGAGGCGGAATCGGTCATGGCCATTGAGGACTGATAAGTTCTGGCCAGGACAAGGATCCTTCCTGGTCTTTGGGGGGAATTAGCTCAGCTGGTAGAGCGCTGCGATCGCACCGCAGAGGTCAGGGGTTCGAGTCCCCTATTCTCCATCCACCCTTGAAATCCCTGCACGGATCTGGCCATGAACTGGAAACCAGAAGCAGAGGTCAAACTCAAGGAGATCCCTTTTTTTGTGCGTCCCGCCGTACGCAAGCGCATCGAAGCAATGGCCACTGAGGCCGGCTTAGATCTGATCGACGAAGCCTTTTTCGACGACGCCAAGGCCAAATTCGGCCAGAAGTAAGCCGCCCTTGAACCCTTGTGGGGTTTTGCGTGCTGGCTGCGGCCCGGTCTCTGCTAAAGGGCGATGGGGTAAAAGGGTTTAGCTTTCGAGACCTTTCCCGCTCATGTCGCAGTCGAAGCGCGAGCAAGTGGTGAGCCACCTGCGTTACATCCGCCAAGAACTGCGCGAGATGCATCAAGGCGTCATGGAAGACGGTCTGCTCCCTGAAGCAGGCGAGGTGCGTGGGGTGATGGCCCAGATGGAAGCGCTGCTGGAATTGCTGGAAGGTAAGGGCAGCCGCAAAGCCAAAGACGCCGATAGCTGAAATCAGCTGATCTGCTCAGCCCGGGGAAACCCGGGCTTTTTTAATGCCCCTGCGGTAAACCTCAACCAACCTGCTGAAGGCGCCTCCCCTGACCCTGCTGCCCCCACCCCAACGCACAAGGCTGCAGCGCAACCTTGGTGGCGCCTGGCCGCGCCTGGAGCGCTGGGCGAGCAACCCCTGGCGGCGGCTCTCGGTGCTGCTGATCGTGCTGCTGAGCACCTTTTTCCTGGGAAACGCCATCGCGACTCTCACGGGCGCGCGTTCGTTTCTCGACCCCCCAGCCGCCCTGCTCTGCGTCTTGGCCATCGAAGCGGCCATTCGTCTGCGGGGCCCACTGCTGCGAAACACCAGCAATCGCCTGGGGTTGCAACTGCTGGATATGAGCCGGATGGGTTTTTGCTATGGCCTTCTGCTGGAGGGCTTCAAGCTGCTCTGAGCTAACTGGCCGCCAAGAGATAGAGCAGAGCCATCCGAATCGGAATGCCGTTGGTGACCTGCTCCTCCACCAAGCAGAGGGACGGGTCATCGAGCAGTGCTCCGCTCATCTCGACCCCACGGTTCACCGGGCCGGGATGAAGCACCGGGATCTTGCCTGGAAGGCGCTCATGGGTGAGACCGAAACGCCGGTGGTAGCTCTCCAAGCTGGTGAGCAGATTTTGGTTCATCCGCTCCTTCTGCAGGCGCAGGGTCATCACGGCATCGGCTCCGACCAAGGCCTGATCGAGATTGCGCTCGATGCTGATGCGGCCGCGCTTGGCCACAGGATCACTGGCCTGCCCCGGCGGTGGGGCTTCAACAAAACTCTCGAAGGCCTGCGGCAGCAGGGTGGCTGAAGCGCAAAGGACCACATCGGCGCCGCACCCGGTCAGGGCCCAGAGATTGGAGCGGGCCACGCGGGAGTGGAGGATGTCGCCAACAATCACGATCCGCCGGCCCCGCAGCGCTTCTGGGGTTGGGCTCTCAGGGTTGAACTGACGCGCCAGGGAAAACAGGTCCAGCAGGCCTTGGCTCGGGTGGCTGTGCAAGCCATCCCCCCCATTGAGGACCGCGACGCGCTCGCCGCCGAGGTCGAGGTCGTTGGCCAAGGACGCCGGAATCCCCGTGCAGCGGTGGCGGACGACCAGCAAGTCGGCGCCCATGGCCACGTAGGTGCGCACCGTGTCGAGAAGGCTCTCGCCTTTGCTCAGGGAACTGGAGGAGGGAGAGAAGCTCTGAACATCCGCCGACAACCGCTTGGCCGCCAGCTCAAAGCTGCTGCGAGTGCGGGTGCTGGGCTCAAAAAAGAGGGTGGTGACGAGCTTGCCCTGCAGGGCCGGCAACTTGCGGGCACCACTGGTGGGCATAGCCCGAAACCGCTGGGCCAGCTCTAAAACAGTGGTGTAATCCTCAAGCGAGAAGGCCGCCAGATCCAGCACATGGCGGTGGGTCCAGTCGCTCAAGGTCTGCGGCAGTCGTCAACTGCAGGCTAGAAGCCCGAGGGACAAGAGGCCACGTCCCAGGCTTCAGCGACCGCAGGGGTGCGGTCCCCCTTGGCGCGGCGACTAATGCTGCGGCTGCTGCGCAGGTACCAGCGCCAAGGGGTGTCCTGGCCCTGGCTGATGCCGATGCGGCTGGTTTGAACCAGGTCATCCGCTGGAAACGCGGCGTGCCGTGGGGCGAGCCAAAGCCCCTGCTCCGGGTGGCTCGGGCAGCGGTCATGGCCGCGGTCGAGGCCAAAACGGCGCGCAAGCAGGGCTGGACCCGCTGCAATCCGCTCCGGCTCGCCCGGCATGACCAGGGCCCTGAGCAGAACGCCGTTAGCCCATTCGGCCCTGTGGGTCACCACGTTGACGCAGTGGTGAATGCCATAGCTCACATAGACGTAAAAACGCCCTGGCTCACCAAAGAGCGTTTCGTTGCTGGGGGAGCGGCGGCGGTAGCCGTGGCAGGCGGGGTCGTCCTGGGAA
The DNA here is from genome assembly GCF_023115425.1 of Synechococcus sp. A10-1-5-1. NCBI lineage: Bacteria > Bacillati > Cyanobacteriota > Cyanophyceae > Synechococcales > Synechococcaceae > Synechococcus > Synechococcus sp. A10-1-5-1. Next base: position 1,260,083 of record NZ_CP096032.1, read on the forward strand.
TACGCCTCCGTTTCCACCACCACACCCCAGAGCAGGCTGCCGTCTGTTTGGCGTTTCACCAACCGGCAGCCAATCAGCGCAGGGGCAACAACCTCTGCGGGGCGGGCGAAGAAGGCGAGGGGCAGGGCTGGGAGGTGCTTCTCCATCAGATCCGCGCGACCTGCAGATCACAGTTAACCGAGCCGCCGCTGCAAGCCCCAGCCGCGGACGCCAGAATCAATCCATCGGCTCCGCCACTGCGATGCATTCCGACGGCTTCACCCTTGCCACGGTCCTGATTGGCGGCAGCGGTCTTTTCGTGCTGGCCACTTTGTTCTTCGGGACCAAGGGCGGCTACTACGACACCGACAAGTACGACGGCAACGGCACCGCCCACTAGAGCCGCCTAGGTCTCACTGGAGAGCCGCTCCGACTGAGGACAGTCCGAGGTGGTCTCGAGATCGTCCGGCAACGCGGAGCGACTGAAGTACGCCAGGCGGGTGCTGACCGCTCCAATGGAATCAAGGCGGACGGTTTCCTCCCAGCTGTGGAGTTCGTCGTCGTCTTCAGCGTCGTAGCGAAGGGTCACGAGGTCGCCTTCAAGCTCAACGACCAGTGCCTCTTCGATCCAGCGCTGCTGGTCGCGCAAGAACACCCAGATGGGCCGTTTCTCGCACTGATAGCGGTAAAGGCGTCGCTGAAGCATGGGCCGCCGCCGGATACCTAATCCTAGGGATACTGAACCAATCTCACGCCGCAGCTCCGTGGTTGCTCACTGCACCGAAGACATCCGACTGCAGCTGCGGAGCTGGCCGGAAGTGGAGGCCTATCTCCAGCAGAACAAGGGAGTGATCATTCCCCTGGGGTCTACCGAGCAGCACGGACCCACCGGGGCCATCGGCACCGATGCCCTGACCGCTGAAGCGGTGGCCCTTGAAGTCGGTCGGCGCCTGGGGGTGCTGGTGACCCCCGCCCAGGCCTTCGGCATGGCAGAGCACCATCTGGGGTTTGCGGGGACCATGAGTCTGCAGCCCTCCACCCTGCTGGCGGTCCTGCACGACCTGATCCTGTCCTTGGCCCGCCATGGTTTTGAGCGGATCTATGTGATCAATGGCCACGGCGGGAACATCGCCACCTGCAAAGCCGCCTTCGCCCAGGCCTACGGCACTGCCGCGGCCCGCGGCCTTCCGAATGCCGGGCGGCTGCGCTGCAAGCTCGCCAACTGGTTCATGACCTCAGAAGCCATGGGCCTGGCCAGGGAGCTCTACGGGGACAAGGAAGGACACCACGCCACCCCCAGTGAAATCGCCATCACCCTGGCACTGGAGCCCAGCCTGGAGAGCAAGCAGCAACCCCTGCCCGACCCAGCCCCGGCCGGGCCAATTCACAGCCCCGAGGACTTCCGCCGCCGCCACCCGGATGGCCGCATGGGATCCCATCCCTCCTTGGCCACCGCCGAAGACGGTCGCCGCTTTTTGGATGTGGCCGCGACGGGGCTGGTCACTGATCTGGAGCGCTTTTTGAGCGAGTCGGCCAGCTAGGTTCACCCCATGAGCAACATCAGCGCCGACGACGTCCGCAAGGTGGCCAAGCTGGCTCGCCTGGAACTGCCCGAAGAGAAAATCGCGACCTACACCGGTCAACTCGAGCGGATCCTCGACTACGTCGACCAGCTGCAAGCAGTCGATACCGATGGCGTTCCCGCCACCACCCGCGCCGTTGAAGTGGTCAATGTGACCCGCGAAGACACCGTGGTGCCGACCGAGGTGCGCGAGCAGTTGCTGGATGAGGCGCCCCTACGGGAAGGCGACTTCTTCCGCGTTCCCAAAATCCTGGCGGACTGACCAAGCTCAAGCTGACGGCAGCGCTCGATCTGGAGAACCAGTTCCTCAGCGGCGGGGCGAAACCGCCGTACGGTGCAGGAGAGCGACCACATGGCGGCGGGCCCTGAACGAGGGCAGCAGGCCAGCGATCGGACGGAGTTTGCTGCGGCGGCGGCGGTGGCTGCGCACCCCCAGGACGATGTCGTAAATGAAATTGGTTAAATCACCCTTGGTCTCGAACAATCCGAGGCGCTGAGGAGAACCCTTGGCATCAAGGATTGGCTTGGTTGCGTGATACGCGGGGCGGTATTCAAACCAGGGAATCGACGGCCAAAGGTGATGAACCAGGTGATAGTTCTGGCCCATGATCAGCCAGTTCATCAGACGCCCGGGATAGACCCTCGCGTTGTGCCAACGATTCCTTGAAGAGAAGGGGCGGTGCGGCAGGTAATCGAAGAACAACCCAAGGGTCACCCCAACCATCAGGGCTGGAGCAAACCAGACATTAAAGATGAAATCAATGAAGCCGTATTTGATCCCAGCCAGCACAATCGCGAAGAAGATGCCCCTCCCTAGTCCCCATTCAAGAAGTTCATGTCCGCGCCAAAGCTTGCGCTGGAAGAAGAAGTACTCGTGATAGAAAAATCGAGGTGCAATCAGCCAGAGCGGACCGAAGGTGCTGACAATGTGATCGGGATCGTTCTTCGGATCGTTCACATGGGCGTGATGCTGCAGGTGCACGCGGGTGAAGACCGGGAAGCTGAAGCCCAACAGCAACGCCGCTCCATGCCCCATAAAGGCATTCCAGAAACGGCTGGGATGCGCCGCGTTGTGGCAGGCGTCATGGATGACCGTGCCCTCCAGATGCAAAGCCAGAAAACCCGTGGCCAGCAGGACCGGCAGCGGCCAGCCCCAGAGGAACCAGCCCGCAATGCTTAGAGCCGCGAGGACATAGCCGCCGAGGAACAATCCCACCGTCGGGTTCCAGGGAGCCGGGGGATCGAGGTATTGCCTCGGCACAGCACTCACCGACGCACGCACCTCTTGGCGTCCAAGCTCTCTCGACTCAGCTGGGGCCAAGGTTTGCGTCATTCCAACTGAATAAGGAGCAGCTTAGAAAAGCTGACGTCTCGAACGGATGCCCACCGGGGGACTTGAACCCCCACGACCGAAGCCACTGGTACCTAAAACCAGCGCGTCTACCAATTCCGCCAGGTGGGCAGGGCACGACTGTAGAGAGCGGCCCAATATGGGGTCAACGCCTCAATTCCAATGCTGGCCACCCTTGGCGGATCCCTTGCCCTGCTGGTGGGCCTGACGGTGATGCTGCTGCCGCTGCTCGCAACAGAGCTGAGCCGCCCTCGCGATGCCGCATGGGGAGCTGTGGTGCTCCTGCTGGGCCTGACCCTGGTCACTAGTGCAGACCGGCTCACTGGCTCTCCGATGCTGGCCGTGCTCTGCGGAGGCCTACTGATCGCTCGCCTGGGCAGCGAGGTGCTTCAAAGCCGCTGGCGCATGCTCAGCCCCGAGGAGCAACAGCGCATCGCGTCCCTGGAGCGCTGGCAAACCAGCCTGAGCGAGCTGTTCAGCAGCAGCTCCCAGGCCGCTTCGGTGTTGAGCTCAACCGGCGGCTCCCTGCTGAGCACGTTGAAAGGTGGCCCCAAACCGGGCAAGACCAGCAAACGCTGGGTTCGCGCTGAAGCCCAGAGCGAAGCCAAAGGACCCAGCGAAACCACTGTTGAGGCAAACGACGAAAGCGAAAGCGAACCTGCAGTGAAAGCAGCTGTTGCACCCACCTTGGTGAGCTCCTTCGAGGAGGTGGACGCGCTGATCGAGGCATCCAGCCCCCAAGCGGGATAATCGACCCTTGCTGCCCCAAGCGCTGTGACCGCCAGCACTGCTTCCGAGTCCTCCGCCAACGCCGGGCAGATCTCCTACAAGGACACCCTGAACCTGCTGAAAACGCCCTTCAACATGCGGGCGAATTCACAGGTGCGCGAGCCTGAGATCCAGGCCTTTTGGGCTGAGCGGAGGCTCTACGAACGTCTCAGCGAAGAGAACACGGGACCCTGTTTCACGCTCCACGACGGGCCGCCCTACGCCAACGGCGCCCTGCACGTTGGGCACGCGCTGAACAAGATCCTTAAGGACATCATTAATAAGACCGCCCTGCTGCAGGGCAAACGGGCTCGCTTTATCCCCGGATGGGACTGCCACGGTCTGCCGATTGAGCTCAAGGTGCTGCAGGGGCTCAAGAGCAGCGAGCGGGCTGAGCTCACCCCCGTCAGCCTGCGCAAGAAAGCCCACACCTACGCGCTCGAGCAGGTGGAAGGCCAAAAGGCCGGCTTCCGCCGCTGGGGCATCTGGGCGGACTGGGAACAGCCCTACCTGACCCTGCAGAAGGACTACGAGGCCGCCCAGATCGGAGTGTTCGGCGCCATGGTGCTAGCCGGCCACATCTACCGGGGCCTCAAGCCAGTCCATTGGAGCCCCAGCTCCCGCACGGCCCTCGCGGAAGCTGAACTCGAATATCCCGACGGCCACAGCTCACCCAGCGTGTTTGCGGCCTTCCCCGCGGTCGAGCTCCCCAGCGGCCTGGCGATCACCCTCGAGCAAGCGGGTCTGGGCCCCGATCAAGCGACGGCCCAAGGCGGTCTGGCAGTGGCCATCTGGACCACGACCCCCTGGACGCTGCCCGCCAACCTGGCGGTATCCGTTAATGAACGGCTCGACTACGCCATCTGCGCCCTCGAGGCCCAGGGTGACAACCCCGCCCCTGCCGCCAGCCACCTGGTGGTCGCCGCAGAACTGCGCGAAAGCCTCGAAACCAGCCTGGGCCTGACCCTCAACCCCCTGGTCAGTGTCAAAGGGAGTGCCCTTGAAGGCCTGCAATACCGCCATCCACTGCTGGAGCGCACCAGTCCGGTCGTGATCGGCGGGGACTACATCACCACCGAAGCAGGCACCGGCCTGGTCCACACCGCACCGGGCCATGGCGTCGATGACTTCAACACCGGGCGCAAGTACAAACTCCCCGTGCTCTGCCCGGTCGATGAAGCCGGAAACCTGACGGCCGAGGCCGGGCCTTTCGCCGGCACGAACGTGCTGAAGGATGCCAACCCCACGATCATCAGCGCCCTTGAAGAGACCGGCCTGCTGCTGAAGCAGGAGCGCTACGAGCACCGCTACCCCTACGACTGGCGCACCAAAAAACCGACCATCTTCCGGGCCACGGAGCAGTGGTTCGCCTCCGTGGAGGGTTTCCGTCAGGCCGCCCTCGATGCCATCGCCCAGGTGGAGTGGCTACCCGCCAGCGGCCGCAACCGCATCGAAGCGATGGTCAGCGAGCGGGGGGACTGGTGCATCAGCCGTCAGCGCACCTGGGGTGTGCCGATTCCCGTCTTCTATCACCGTGAAACCGGCGAGGTGCTGCTCAATGAAGCCACCCTCAGCCACATCCAAGGCCTGATCGCTGAGCAAGGCGCCGATGTCTGGTGGGAGCGCGACGAAGCGGGACTGCTGCCTGAGGCCTATGCCGCCGAAGCCAGCCAATGGCGCAAGGGCACCGACACGATGGATGTCTGGTTTGACTCCGGCTCCTCCTGGGCCGGCGTGCTCGGTGGAATCGAGGGCACCAGCAGCCGGGCGCCCCAATTGCACTACCCCGCCGATCTGTACCTCGAGGGCAGCGATCAACACCGGGGCTGGTTCCAAAGCAGCCTGCTCACCTCCGTAGCGGTCAACGGACACGCCCCTTACAAGCGGGTGCTCACCCACGGCTTCACCCTCGATGAGAAGGGCCGGAAGATGAGCAAATCGCTGGGGAACGTCGTCGATCCAGCGGTGCTGGTCTCGGGCGGCAAGAACCAGAAGCAGGAACCGCCCTACGGCGCCGATGTGCTGCGCCTCTGGGTGAGCTCGGTCGACTACTCCGCCGATGTCCCCTTGGGGCCTGGGATCGTCAAACAGCTGGCGGACGTCTACCGCAAGGTGCGCAACACCGCGCGCTACCTGCTGGGCAACCTCCACGACTTTGATCCCAGCCAAGACGCCGTTCCCTACGAAGAACTGCCGCTTCTGGATCAGTGGATGCTGCAGCGCACCGCCTCCTTGATTGACAGCGTCAGCGGTGATTTCGAGCGATTTGAGTTCTATCGCTTCTTCCAGGCCCTGCAGAACTTCTGCGTGGTGGACCTCTCCAACGTCTACCTCGACATCGCCAAGGACCGCCTCTATGTCAGCGGTGCCGACGACTTCCGCCGCCGCAGCTGCCAAACGGTGTTGGCGCTCGTTGTGGAACGGCTCGCCGGCCTGATCGCGCCAGTCCTATGCCACATGGCCGAGGACATCTGGCAGAACTTGCCCTACTCCGTCGCGGAGACCTCGGTGTTCGAGCGGGGCTGGCCCACGGCTCCAGAGCCGTGGCGTCAGAGCGTCCTTGAGCAACCGATGAACCAGATCCTGGAACTGCGGGCCCTGGTCAATCGGCAACTGGAAAGCTGCCGCAGCGCAGCCAAGCTCGGGGCCTCCCTGGAAGCGCAGGTTCAACTCAACTTGGGCGAGGGAAGCGCAGCAACCCAAGCCGCCCTCCACTGGTTGAGCGAAAGCGCCCATCCGGAGGTCGACAACCTGGCGGATTGGCTCCTGGTCTCGGCCCTTCAGATCGGCGGCTCAAGCCCCGACGCCGTGCTGGCCGAAGCGAGTGAAAACGGAATCACCGTTCAGATCAGCAAAGCGGACGGTCACAAGTGTGAGCGCTGCTGGCACTACGAAAGCGACATTGGCGAGCACGCCGCACATCCAACCCTCTGCGGCCGCTGCGTCGGGGTTCTGACTTAAAGCCAGGCGGCTAGCTCGAGGAAGGCCTGAGCCCCTGAAGCACTGGAGAGGCACTGCTCAGCCTGGGGGTTGAGCGGGCCCTGCAAGAGCTCGGCCTGCTCGATCCTGGCCGCTTCAGGCAGCAGTGGCTGATCGGGATCAAAACCCGTGGGGTGGGAGACGCTGCTGGAGAAGCCCCGAAAGATCAGCAACTCAAAGGGCTCCAAACCATCAGCAACCGGTAAGGAACCCCGCAGACGCAGGACCCGATCAGGACGACTTCGGCTGATCTCCTCCAACTGCAGCAGCAGCTCAGCAACGTTCAACGCCATGGCCGTGCCCTAGAAACCACCGGCCACCCTGCCCTGCTTGGGCAAGCGGACAATCAGCCACTGCAGCAGGCCGACGCAGTAGGCGACCAGGGACACGTACCCAACAAAGGCAGCAATTGCAGCGGTCCAACTCCCGCCAAAGACGAAATCAAAGAAGCCGGCCACACCGCCATGCAAGTCATCGGGGGCCTCAAGCCACACCTGGCAGATCGGCCTGGTCAATCCACCGCCGACACAGTTCAAGGCCACGGCACTCAAGGCAGCGCCCAGAAGGCCGAACACACTCAGCCCCCAGCGCCAGGCGCGCACCACGAACGGTAAGGGGCGCCAGGGCGGCAAGTCCGCCAACTCCTCATTGAGATCCACCCAGAACCAGACGCTGATGACCACCAGCAGCTGAGACAAAACCGCCAGCAAGTAGCCCAGGGGTCGGTTGTCGGTCAGCAGCAGCACGGTGATCAGCAGCAGGCTGGCCACCTTCCAATAGATGCCCATCAAGCGGGTTAACGCTTGCTCGCGCTTCAAGGCCGACCAGATCAGCAGCACCAGGGGCAACCCCAGGGCGAAGACCGCAGCCAGGCGGTAATCCAGCCAGACGAGGGTGCGATAGAGCAGCAGATCTGGCACGCAGCAACACGCAGTCAACGGCCATTATCTGCAGCCCTGCCGCGAAAGGAAGCGGCTGTAAGGTCCGCCGATGGCCTGGACCGCTCGCCTCTCCCCATTTTTGCCCTGGCGAACAGCGCCGCAGCAGGCGCAGTGCACGACGGCGCTGAGCCGTGAGCCAGCCCTGGAAACCGCCATCGCCGATCTGGCTCAACAGCTCAAACAAGCCGGTCAGCGCAGCCAGGCTGACCTTGGGCTGGTGTTTTGCTCCAGCGCCTACGCCACCGACCTCCAGCGGTTCATGCCGCTGCTGCAGCAAGCGATTGGCGCGAAGCACTGGCTGGGCTGCTGTGGCGGCGGGGTCGTCGGCACCAACACCGAGGGCTCGGCCCAAGAGCTCGAAAACGAGCCCGCCATCAGCGTCACGTTGCTCTCTCTGCCCGAGACAGAGATCGAGCTCTTCATGCTCAAAAGCGATGCCTTGCCCGATCTCGATGGGTCACGGCAGAGCTGGATCGACTGGGCGGGAGTCGTCCCAGACGGCGGGCATTCCATGCTCCTGTTCATTGATCCGACCTGCACGGCGATCAACGACGTCATCAGCGGCTTGGACTTCGCCTATCCCGAAGCCCAGAAGATCGGGGGCATCGCCGCGCAACACAACGCCCAACATGGCTCCCTGTTGCTCGGGGACAGGGTGGTGGACGGCGCCATCGGCTGCCTGATCAAAGGGGCCTGGCGCATTGATCCGGTGGTCGCCCAGGGCTGCAAGCCGATCGGTCCGGTCTTTGAGATTGAGCAGGCTGAGCGCAATGTGCTGCTGCGCCTGAGTCATGACGGAGACGCAGACACCCCCGTGGCCTGCCTGCAGACAATCCTTCAGGGCCTCTCTCCAGAGGAGAAGGAGCTGGTACGCCACTCACTGTTTCTTGGAGTCGCGAAAACCAACTTCCAGCTACCCAGCGATGGATCCCCTGCTCCTGGACCCGCGGTTCTGGTGCGCAACCTGCTTGGCGTCGACCCCCGCACCGGATCAGTCGCGGTGGCCGAGCGGCTGCGGGTCGGGCAACAGGTGCAGTTTCAACTGCGTGACGCCGAGACCTCACGGCAAGAACAACAGCAACTGCTTGGGCGGCAGCAAACCCGCAACGCCGACCCGCTGGCGGCACTTCTGTTTGCCTGCCTTGGCCGTGGCGAAGGCCTGTACGGCAGCCCCAATGGGGATGTGGAAGGGTGCCGGCAACAGTTCCCGGCCGTGCCCATCAGCGGTGCCTTCTGCAATGGCGAAATCGGCCCCGTCGCTGGTGCGACCCACTTGCATGGCTACACCGCCAGCTGGGGCTTTCTGGTGCCGAACACCCCCTGATTTCCGATGGTGCGCCAACACGTCAACCCGCTGAGCCGCTTCTTCCAGTTGCCGCTGGAGCTGCCCCCACCGCAGGAGCTCTTCGCCGATCCCGGCCTACCGGTGCATCTCGACATCGGCTGCGCCCGGGGGCGCTTTCTCCTAGAGCTCGCCCAGCAGCAGCCCCAGGTCAACCACCTCGGAATTGAGATCCGGCGTCCCATGGTCACCGCCGCGGAAGCCGACCGTCAACAGCTCGGCCTGGGCAACCTGCACTATCTGTTCTGCAACGCCAACATCAGCACCAGCGCCTGGCTGCAGGCCTTGGCACCCGGTCAATTGGATCTGGTCTCCATCCAATTCCCCGATCCCTGGTTCAAAAAGAGGCACCACAAGCGCCGGGTGCTGCAACCGGCACTGCTGCTTGCGATCGCCGCGGCCCTGCAACCGGGCAAGCGCCTCTTTCTGCAGAGCGACATCCTGGACGTCATCGAACCCATGGTCGCCGTCACCGAAGCCAGCGGTTGCTTCAAGCGACCGGCGGACGACGCCAAACCCTGGCGCGAAGGCAACCCCCTACCGGTGCCAACCGAACGGGAGACCTACGTCCTCGGCCAAGACCTGCCGGTGTATCGGGTGCTCTACGAACGCAACGAAACGCCGTTACCCAGCCTGGAAGCACTGGAGCAACGGCTGGAAGCCGCCGATAATCCCGAGACATCAACCCACCCCTCGGCATGAGCGCAGGATCGGCGCCATCCACCCCCTGGCTGTTGCGATGGCAGGGGACGTTGGGCAGTGCCAGCGAGGGGCCCCTCGGATCAAGGCTCAGCCTGGTCGCCGGAATCGTGCTCTGCATGCTGATGGCGGCGATGCCCTTTGTCACGCGGGCGGGCCTGAGCCTGTTGATCCTCTCCTCGGGGTTGCTTTGGCTGATGTGGTCGCTCGTTCTCCCCGCCGGTCGCATTGGCCGCATCAGCGGTTGGCTCCTGCTGATGCTGGGCATCGCCGTTTTGGCGACCGGGTTCTCGCCGGTCACCCCTGCCGCGTTCAAAGGCCTGCTGAAGCTGATCAGCTACCTGGGGGTCTACGCCCTAATGCGGCAACTGCTTGAGCAGGCACCCCGGTGGTGGGATCGGCTGGTGGCGGCCCTGTTGGGAGGTGAACTGCTCAGCAGCGTCCTCGCCATTCGGCAGCTCTACGGCGACACCAGTGAGCTGGCCCGCTGGGCGGATCCCAACTCCGTCGCCGATGGAACGATCCGGGTCTACGGACCACTGGAGAACCCAAATCTGCTGGCGGGATACCTGATCCCGATCCTGCCCATTGCCTTGATTGCTCTGTTGCGCTGGCGTTCTTGGCCGCAACGCCTGTTTGCCGCCAGTGCCCTGATGCTCGGCAGCAGTGCCCTCTTCCTCAGCTACAGCCGGGGTGGCTGGCTTGGGATGTTGGGAGCCCTTGGGGCCACGGTCCTGCTGCTGGTGTTGCGGCAGACGCGCCACTGGCCGCCCCTTTGGCGCCGCCTCTTCCCGCTGCTGCTGATCGCGGCGGCGGTCGGCGTGCTTGTGGTCGCCGTCACCCAAATCGAGCCCCTGCGGATCCGAGTCATGAGCCTGGCGGCCGGCCGCGGGGATAGCTCCAACAACTTCCGCATCAACGTCTGGCTCGCGGCCATCGAGATGATCCAGGAGCGGCCTTGGCTTGGGATCGGGCCCGGCAACAGCGCCTTCAACCTGATCTACCCCCTCTATCAACAGCCCAAGTTCAATGCCCTGAGCGCCTACTCCGTGCCGCTCGAGCTGCTGGTTGAAGGGGGTATCCCCAATCTGCTCGCCGCGTTGGGCTTGCTCTTCGCCAGCATGCGGGCTGGTCTTAGCCAACTCAAAGGTGAGTCGATTTGGGCTCTGCCTGCCCTCGCCGCCATTGCCGCCATTGCTGGGCTCTGCGTTCAAGGCGCGACCGACACGATCTTCTTCCGGCCGGAAGTCCAACTCACAGGCTGGTTCTGCCTGGCCACATTGAGCGCCAGCCAAAACGCCAGCAGCAGTGATGGCTGAAGGTCCCCTGCTGGCTGGCTTTGACGCTGGACAAACCCACACCAGCTGCAAGCTGGCTTGGCTCAAGAGCAATGGAGAGCTGAACCCCATCGGCCAGGGATATGGACCGGGAGTTCGCCATCTGGCCGCCCCAGGCGGCGAAGCCTGTTTCCGGGAGGCCCTGCAGCAGAGCCTTCGCGATGCACTCCAGCAAGCCGGACTGCCTGACGATCAGCCCTTCGCCGCCGGTGTGGGCGCCAGCGGCATTGAGCGGGGCAGCGCAATCCAGAGCCAAGGGGAAGCCTTGGCGGCCGATGCTCTCCACCTGCCCAAGGCCTCTGTTGCGGTCAGCGGCGATGAACACACCGCCCTCATTGGTGCCCTGGACAACGATCCGGGCGTTCTGGTGATCAGTGGCACCGGCTGCATCGCCCTCGGCCAAAACGGCTCAGGACGCTGGCATCGCAGCGGCGGCTGGGGCTGGCTTCTGGATGGAGCGGGCTCAGCAATGGATCTTGGCCGCGACGGATTAGCGATCAGCGTCCAAATGGCCGATGGCCGGCTGAGCGAAACCGCGCTGAAAGACCAGCTCTGGCAAGCCCTGGGAGTCAGCACTGCCCAGGAGCTGAAGGCCGCGGTCATCGCCGAAGGATTTGGTGCCGCAGGCTTTGCCCGGCTCGCTCCGGTCGTGGACGCGAGTGCCAGCAGCGGCGATCCCCATGCCCGCGTGATCATCGAGCGCTCAGCACTTGCCCTCAGCCAGATGGTCAGCACCATCGCCTCCACGCTGGAACTGCAAGCTCCACGGGTGTGTTGCAGCGGCGGTGCGCTTACGCACCTGAAGACGCTGCGTGAGGCCTTTGCCGCGGACCTCGCGCAACGCTGCCCAGGCGCAACCTTGGTGGGACCCAAGGGCGATGCCTGTGATGGAGCCCTACGGCTCGCCGTTCAGGCAGCGTTGAGGTGCTGATCGGCGAGTTCCGCGAGATGGCGACTCCAATGGTCGACATCCGCCTGCTGAGCCGCCTCCACCATCACCCGCAGCAACGGCTCGGTGCCACTGGCCCGCACCAACACGCGCCCGCTGCCGGCCATCGCTGCTTCGGCGGCCTGAACCTCCTTCAGCAGGGGCAGGCAGTTCTCCCATCCGGTGCGCTTGCTGCGATCTGGGACGGTGACATTCACCAATTTCTGTGGATAGGGCTGGAAGCTGCCATCGAGCCAATCACTCAGGGAGCCCCCCTGGGCCTGGATCAAGCTCGCCACCTGCAACGCCGTCAGCAGTCCATCACCGCTCATGCCGTGGCGGGCCGAAAGGATGTGACCGGACTGTTCACCGCCTAAAGACGCCCCGAGCTCCTCCATGGCGGCATGCACATATTGATCGCCGACCGCGGTGCGCTCAAGCACGCCGCCTTGGGCTTGCCAGGCGCGCTCAAACCCCAGATTGCTCATCACCGTCGCGACAATCCGGTTCTCGGGCAGAGCGCCCTCAGCCATCAGGGCCTGGCCCCAGAGGTAGAGGATCTGATCACCATCGACGACCCGGCCGCGGCCATCGACCGCGAGCATCCGATCGGCATCGCCATCGAAGGCAAAGCCCATGGCCGCACCTTGCGCGATCACCTTTGCCTGGAGGGCCGCGAGATGGGTGCTGCCGCAGCCCTGGTTAATCCGCGTCCCATCGGGCTGGCCGTGGAGCACCGTGACATCGGCGCCCAACTCACGAAAGACGCTTTCACCGCAGCTCGTCGCCGAACCCCAGCAGAGATCGAGGACCACCTTGGCGCCATCGAGCCGGGCTGAACCCACGCTCTCGAGCAGGCGCTGGCGGTAGTCGTTCAGCAAATCCGGTCGCTGCTCGAGCCGTCCGTTGGCACGGAAACCGCTCAGGACATTGCCGCTGCCATGCAAGCCCGCTTCGATCTGGACCTGCTGTTGCTTGGCCAACTTGGCACCGCAGGCCCCAAAGACTTTGATGCCGTTGTCATGGGGGGGGTTGTGGCTGGCCGAAACCATCAGACCGCCACTGGCACCGAGCTGACGGATGGCCCCAGGAACAGCAGGGGTTGGACACAGACCGATATCCAGCACATCTCGGCCAGCCGCGGTCAGACCCGCGGCCAGGGCGGCCACCAACATCGGGCCACTGCTGCGGGAGTCCATCCCCAGCACGATGGGACCACCGTCGGGCAAAACCAGGCCGCACCAGTAGCCAACCTGGAGCGCCAGGGCCGGAGTAATCACCTGACCGACGCGGCCGCGGATGCCGTCGGTTCCAAAACTCGCCGTACCAGAAGGGAATGGCGCCCCAAGCGGAGACATGACGAGCCACTGCATCAACGCTGGCGGCAGGCTAGGTCGTGTTTGGCATGCAGGCGGAGCCCATCTCACCAAGAATGCGCGCAGTGATTGCACCGCTTTGGCCCAGCGCCCCCTCTCCGCTGAACAACGCCAAAGCCTTCTTGGCACCGCGCTGATTGGTCTCTGCTGCCTTGGAACAGGCATTGCCCTGGCAGCCGGACGTCAGTGGCTGGTGCAACTGGCTCCTCCCCTAACCCCCAACAACAGCGCGGCCGAGCTGGCACGCAACCGAAGGCAAAGCCTGGATCCAGACCGGAGACGTGATGCGGCACTCCTGCTGAGTGCCCAGCCCAAGAGCACGCCCGAAGAGCGCCGGTATTGGCTCCAGGGCCAGGGCTGGGGCAATCACGGAGGCAATCGGGTACTGGCCGCCATCAGCCTCAAGCGCGCGGCCCAGGCTGCCCAAGCCAGCGGACGCCCCCAGGAAGCCCAGGTGCTCTGGGGGGAATTGCTGCGCCGCTTCCCGCAGGAGCCCGCCAGTGCTGATGCCCTGTATGCCCTGGGCCGGAGGCAACCCAAGCTGCGGCGCACCCTGCTGAAGCGCTTTGCCCCCCACCCAGCAGCCCTGGCGGCAGCGCTGGAAGCAGGCGATGCGCTGCATCTGGCTCGTTGGGGAGCCCGCTGGCCCGGCGCTGAAACGCTCCTGCTCCAAACCTGCGAAGAGCAACAGGCCGCGCTCAGCGCTGAAGACAAACAGCTGCTGGCCGCGGGTCTCGTGCAACTGGGGCGCGGCCAGCAGGCCCTGAACTGCCTGGGGGAGACGGCCCCCACCGCTGAACTGCAGCTTCGACTCGCCCAAATCCTGCTGCGTGGGAGCCGCGCGCAACAAACGCAGGCCGAAGAGTTACTGGTGCGCCTTGCCAACCGCGAGGGCCCGGAGGGATTCGAAGCAGCGCGCCTGTTGGCGCAGTCCCCTGCTCCCAGAGCGGTTGAACAGCTCCAGCAACTGCCGCCGTCGCTCCAGGACAGCGCCCCGGTGCAGGCACGTCTCGCCGAAGCCGGGCAAGTTGACCCAGCCGCGGTGCTGAGCCGCTGGCCCAACGATCCCGCCAGCTGGGAGCTGCAGTGGAGCGAGGCCCGCCAGGCGCTACTGCAGCGTGACTGGAGCCAAGCCAGCCGCTGGCTCAGCCAACTGGACAGCGCAACCCTGCCAGCCCCCCTGGCGGCGCGCCAATTGTTCTGGCAAGGCTGGAGTGCCCAGCAACAGGGGGACCAGGCGAGCGCCGAGCAGTTCTGGCGGCGAACCCAACGCAGCCAGCCGCTGGGCTACTACAGCTGGCGGGCCAAAGAACGTCTGGGTGAGACCAGCAACAGCGAGCACAGCGCAGAGGCGCTTCAGTTCTGGCAACCCCTGGCCAGTGGTGATCCACGCATCGATGCCCTCTGGCAGCGGGGCCAAGCGCTAGAGGCTTGGGAAAGCTGGCGCACCAAGCAAGGGGGAAAGCCCCCCCTCCATCCAGAGGAGTTCCTGATCGAAGGTCGCCTGCGCACGGCGATCGGGGATGACTGGACGGGCCTGGGACAACTCGAGCGCGCCAGCTTCCGCCTCCCCCAGATCGGCTGCAGGGGACAACTGGAGCGTGAGCGCCAGCTCCACCCGAGGCGCTTCTCAGCGGAGCTGAATGCTGCCAGCCAAGCCAACGCTGTCGATCTGGCTCTCTTGCTGGCAGTCGCAAAACAGGAATCGCGCTTCAGCCCAACCGTGCGCTCAGGGGCCGGAGCCAGTGGGCTGCTGCAACTGATGCCGGCCACCGCCAGCGAACTGGCAGGAGAATCCTTGGACCATGAGGCCCTCAGCGACCCCGAACGCAACGGAGCCCTAGGAGCGGCCTACCTCAAGCAACTCCTCAGGGGCGCCGCGGGGAATCTTTTCCAAGCGATCGCCAGCTACAACGCCGGCCCCGGTGCCGTCGGCGGATGGCTCAAACGTGAAGGCTTCGATCTGCAGCGCGAACCTGAGCTCTGGACTGAAGCCATCCCCTATCCCGAAACCCGGCTGTACACCAAAAAAGTGCTGGGGAATTACTGGAGCTACCGGCAGCTTGGCCAGCGGGCAGAAGACCTTTGCCGCTGACCTCAGCGATTAACCGAAAACGAAGCCCAGATGGGCATAGAGGGAGCGACCCACCAGGATCCCGGACAGGACCCAACCGCACAGCACAAACGCGCTGAGCAAGGGAGCCGGGGCAATCCTCAGCCGCGTGAGATCCAGCCGGGCGAGCAAGACAGCAGAGGCCAACACCAGCACTTCAGAGAGCACCGCCAGGTGCAGCAGATACAGGCCCCCAGTGATCACCACCAGAAGGGTGACCACCAAGGTCAGGGCCTTACTGGCGGCCATCAGCTGCGAGAGCTCCCGCAGAAGCAGATCGGGCATGGTGCAAAGCACCACCACCAGAAGGGCCTGCATGCACTGCAGGGGCCAGAACCAGGGGCCCGCGAACTCCATCTGCAAGGGGGTGCTGGCCTGGTCGACCAACTGCGGAGCCACATCGGCCCAATGCAGGCCCATGAAAGCGCTGACAGCAAACAGCACCAACAACATCGGTGCCCGCAGCGGCAGGACCAACAGGCCAAGAACAGCAGTCACAGGGCGCATGAACGGGCGCATCACTGGTCAGCGGTCACAGCTTGATCCAACACCAGGGCGATGGCTTCAAACGGACATGAGGGGATGCATTGCTCGCAGACCAGACAGCGCTGCGCGTTGAACGTCAGCCGCCAACTGGGGGCGGTGCAACTCAGGGCTCCACTTGGGCAGACGCTGGTGCAAATCCCGCAGTCCACGCAACGCTGCGGATCAATCGCAATCTCACCGGAGGCCCGGTTCAGGCCCAGACCCTGCCCCTCCAACCACTGCTCGGCCGCATCCAGATCGTCGATGTCGCCCGAGAGCTCCACCACCATCGTCCCGCTCTGGTTGGGCGCGATCTGAGCCCGAAGGATTTTGGCGGCGATATCAAATTCAACCGCCAGGCGATAGGTAATCGGCTGATGCACCGCCTCCCGCGGAAAGTGAAGGGTGATGCGGCGTTTCAAGGGCGCAACTCAGCCACCGTCAGGGTATCGACGCGGAACGCGAACAGCCCTGGCAGATTGGCCCAAAGCACGAACACACCTCCTGTGGACAGCAACACAGCAGCCCTGGGACGGCGCGAGCGGATGCTGCTCGCCGCGGTGGCAGCCCTGCTGGCCCTGGGGCTCTTCCTTCTGCGCGGGGGGCTCTCGCCGGCAGCCCCGTTGGAAAAACTGGCACGCCAATCGCTCGAACCCGCCGTCGCGCTCAGCAACGGCCGGCCGAGCCTGATCGAGTTCTACGCCGACTGGTGCGAGGCCTGCCAAGCCATGGCCCCAGCGATGGAGCGGGTGGAGGGCGAACACCACGAGCAACTCGATGTTGTGCTGCTCAATGTCGACAACCCCCGCTGGCAACCGGAGGTGGATCGCTACGACGTGAATGGCATCCCGCAGCTGGAGTTCTTCGATGCCAGTGGCGCCCCCATTGGCCGCGCCGTTGGGGCCCGCAATCAAGGCGAATTGGAGGCCCTGAGCGCCGCCCTGATCAGCGGTTCCCCCTTACCGGCCATGGCTGGAGTCGCCGAGACCAGCGTTTTACCGAAAGCAGAGACCACCGCCATGGCAGGTCCCCGCAGCCACAGCTGAGTCCCGCAAAGCCCGTTACCCTGCAGCACCAGCTCCCAACTCCATCGCCCGCCCATGAAACGCTTTCGGGTTGAGCTGATTGCAGCGACCCCCAACCCCCAGCAGTGCGTCTACGCGGGGATGCACCAGGACTACAGCGAAGGGTTTGTGGCCGCTGATCGGGGGGAATGGCCTGATGAGACCCGCGCCGGAGAGATCTGCGTCAAACGTCTACTGGCCGGCGAGCGCGGTCACTACGGACCGCTCGAGCACGCCCAGATCGTTCTGAATGTCGGCTGGTTCCCCCACTCTGTGATGCAGCAGGCCCGCACCCACAGGGTGGGCGTGAGCTTTGACGTCCAATCGATGCGCTACACGGGCGATCGGATCTGCCGTGCCGCCAACGGGGAACTCGAACTGGAAGAGGTCTTCTACCTCCGGCCGGAAGGGCAGTACAGCGATCGACAAGGCAAGAAGTACACCTACACGGCTGAAGAGCGGCAGAAGGATCTCGCCCTCTGCCAAGTGGCCGCTGAGCGCTACCGCGACATGCTGGCGGCCGGCTTCGCGGAAGAACACGCCCGCGGAATCTTGCCCTTCGATTACCGCCAGCACTTTGTGGTGAGCTTCTCGCTGCGGGCGTTCCTGCACTTCATGGACCTGCGCGCCAAGCTCGACGCCCAGGAAGAGATCCGGGTGCTCTGTGACCTGATGTGGCCACACCTCCAGGCCTGGGCCCCAGAGTTTGCGGCTTGGTACGAAAAGAGCCGCCTACACAAGGCGCGTTTGGCTCCCTGAGCCTCAGATTCGCGCCAGGGTGACCCGCTCGGGCTGGTGCTGGTACTTCCCGGCCCGGTCCTTGTAGGTCGTCTCGCAGGGGTCTCCTTCAAAAAAGAGCAGCTGGCAGATGCCCTCATTGGCATAAATCCGGCAGTCCGCACCGGAGGAGTTGCTGAACTCCAAGGTCAGGTGACCTTCCCAGCTGGCCTCAGCTGGAGTGGTGTTGACGATGATTCCCAGGCGGGCATAGGTGCTCTTGCCCAGGCAGATCACGGTGATGTTGGGTGGCACACGCATCTTCTCGAGCGCCACACCCAACCCATAGGAATGGGCCGGGAGGATGAAGTACGAGCCGTCTTCGTCCTCGTGCAAAGGCACGGGCTCCAAGTTGGCTGGATTGAAGCGCTTGGGGTTCATGATCGTGCCAGGCACGTGCCGGAAGATCAGGAACTCCTGGGGGGACAGGCGCAGGTCGTAGCCATAGGACGAGCAGCCAAAGCTCAGAACCGGCTTTTCACTGTTCTCAGGATCGAGATGACGAACCAGCTGCGGCTGAAACGGCTCGAGCATGCCCGCAGCGGCCTGCTCATTGATCCAACGGTCGTTTTTGAGCATTAGAAACCTCGGCGCAGCTGGGTGACCTGATCAGCCATGGCCAACAAAGCCGTGGGCATGGACGGCCCAGTCAGGATCACATCCAGGTGAGAGGGCCGCTGCTCCAGAGCAGAGACCACTTCCACCTCAGTCAGATAGCCCAACTCCACCGCCAGACCGAGCTCATCAAGCACGAGCTGATCGAGCTGACCACCCAGGAACTGCTCCCGGGTGTACTCCCAGATCTCCCTCACGGCCTCCACATCCGCCTGCGACGCAGGCGTGGGCTCCGCCAAGCAACCCGCCACCGCTGGCCTGAGCCACTGCAGACGGCCACAGAGCCAGACGCTGCGCTCGAGGCCTTGATCGACGCCACCTTTGAGAAACTGGCTGACCAGGACACGGCTGCCCAGTCCTGCACTGCGCAAGGCCTGACTGAACACCCCGCTGAAGCTGCCGCGGAACGGCGCTGTGTGCACCTGGAGTTGCCCCTCCTGCTGGGCCGCCAGACGAACGCTGCGGGAAGGAGCAGACGCTGGAATCGAGGCCAGCGGGCGCAGGTGTCCAGCACGGGGCGTAGCGCTGGGAGTGGCTGCAAGGCTGGCCGTCATCGATTGCATGGCTGCCGCTTGGGATCCTGAATGTAGCGGCGTTAGGCCGTCCGGCAAGCAACAAGCACTACCTGTAGTGCAAACACCCGTACCATCAAGACACTGAGTCAGCCCGCAATGAGCAGCACCCAACCTCGGCGGGACGGCCGCGGCGCCATGGATCTGCGCAGCACTCGCTTCGACTGGGATCCGATGGGGTTTGCCCTGAGCTCAGTCACGGTTCACACGGGTCGAACCGCCGTGATCTGCAGCGTTTGCCTCGAGGAAGGCGTCCCGAAATGGCGAAAAGGCTCAGGCAAAGGCTGGCTAAGTGCCGACTACAGACTGCTGCCGGCCAGCACCCCCAGCCGCCAGCCAAGGGAGCTGATGAAGCTGAGCGGCCGCACCCAGGAAATTCAACGCCTGATTGGCCGCAGCCTCAGGGCCTGCCTCGATCTCGAGGCTCTGGGCGAGAGGACGCTGCAGGTCGATTGCGACGTTCTGCAGGCAGACGCCGGGACCCGCACGGCCTCCATTACTGGAGCCTGGGCCGCCTTGGCCCTGGGACTGCGCCGGCTCGAGCAGCGGGGGGTACTGGAGCGCTCTCCCCTAATCGGCCAGGTGGCAGCGGTCTCGGTTGGCCTGGTCGATGGGAACGCGCTACTGGATCTGGACTACAGCGAAGACAGCCGAGCCGAGGTGGATTTGAACGTGGTGATGAATCAAGAGCAGCATTTGCTCGAAATTCAGGGCACCGCAGAGGGCGCACCCTTCAGTCGCCAACAGCTTTCTACCCTGGTTGACCTGGCCGAAGCTGGAATCCAGCGCCTTCTGAGCGCTCAGAGCCAGGCCTTGGCAGAAGCCCCGAATTAGTTTCAATGGCTACATGGCTGCCCTGGACTGATCCGTAGGTTCCAAAACACATCAGTCGCGCTGACATGGTTGTGGCCACGCAAGGATTCAGCCGCTACTCCCCTAGCCCCACTACCGGTACGTCCGTGATCGCACCGATCGCGGGCAGTCCGCTACCGCCTAATGCAACGCTCCTGGATGTGATCCGGGGCCTCAGCGGCAGCACGACGGAAATCGTCGAGCGCGGCAAAACGATCTTTTTCCCTGGGGATCCAGCCGAGAAGGTCTACCTCCTCAAACGCGGAGCAGTCCGCCTCTCCCGCGTGTACGAATCGGGCGAGGAGATCACGGTGGCGCTCCTGAGGGAAAACAGCCTGTTCGGGGTGCTCTCCCTGCTGACCGGCCAGCGCTCGGATCGCTTCTATCACTCCATTGCTTTCACCCGCGTCGAGCTGGTGACAGCCCCCGCCACCTCGGTGCGGAAGGCCATTGAGCAAGACCCCGCGGTGGGCCTGCTGCTGCTGCAGGGCCTGTCCTCTCGGATCCTGCAAACCGAGACCATGATCGAAACCCTCACCCACCGCGACATGTCCTCGCGACTGGTGAGTTTCCTGCTGGTGCTCTGCCGCGACTTTGGGGTTCCCAGCAGCGAAGGCATCACGATCGACCTGCGTCTCTCCCACCAGGCCATCGCCGAAGCGATTGGATCCACCCGGGTCACCATCACACGCCTGCTGGGTGACTTACGCAACGACGGTCTGGTGCAAATCGATCGCAAGAAAATCACCGTTTTCGATCCCTTGGCCCTCGCCAAACGCTTCAGCTAAACGGCTGAACTGGTGGCTGATCCCAGCTGATTTCCCACCGCCTGCAACCGATACTGACCGTCGTCGCCCAACGTCGTGTCCGGCTGGATCCTCATCCTGGCGCTGCTCATCCTCGGGGGAGTGCTCTCCACCCTGGGAGATCGCTTGGGATCCAAGGTCGGCAAGGCGCGTCTGAGCTTGTTTCGGCTGCGGCCCAAGAAGACGGCCGTGGTCATCACGGTCCTGACCGGCAGCTTGATCAGCGCGATCTCGCTCGGTCTGATGCTGCTCGTCAGTGATCGCCTGCGCACGGGGCTGTTCGAACTCGATCAGATCGAGCAGCGCTTGCGGGACAGCCGCAACGACTTGGCACAGAGCCGCACTGCCCTTCTCAGTGCAGAGAAGGAACGCAGCGAGGCCCAAAGCCAACTCAAGGTGGTGGCCCAGCAGGCCAGCCGACTCCAACGGGAACTGGCCCCGCTGATGGAGCAACGCCGGCAACTGGAAGCCGAGCGCGATCGCCTCAGCCGCGACATCGCGGCCAAGGATGCAGACCTGCAACGCAACCGCTCTGAGCTCGCCAAGCTGAACAGCAAGATCAAGAGCAGCAGCCAAGAACTGGAGCGCCTCGAGCGCAATCTGATTGCCCTACGGCAAGGCGATGTGGTGATCAGCAGCGGCCAACTCCTCGAGGTCGCCAAGGTGCGAATCGAGAAACCCAGCCAGGCCAGGGAGGTGATTCACGCGCTGCTGCAACGCACGAATCTGAACGTCTACCAACGGGTGCTGCCCGGGGAGACACCCAACCGCCAAATCCTCCTGGTCCCGCGCAGCGACATCAGCAAATTGGAGACGACCCTCAGCAAGAGAGGTGAGTGGGTGGTCAGTCTGATCTCGGCCGCCAACGTGCTCAAGGGCGAGCGTCAGGTGGTGGCTTTCCCGGATGTCAGGCCCAACAAGCGGGTCGTTCGCAGCGGTGAGCAACTGGCCACCACCGTCCTGGAGATCGATGAACGATCACCAGATCAGGTGCGCAGCCGCCTCAACCTGCTCCTAGCCGCGGCCTTCACCCGCGCCCAACGCCAAGGGGCTCTAGCCAATGGCCTCCAATTCGACCCGGCGCGCCTCAGCCAACTGGCCGACGCCCTGGTGAACCGTCCCCAGGGAAAGACGGCGAAACTCGAGGCCGTCTCCAGAGCCAACAGCGATCTGGCCGACCCCATTGCCGTGGCCATCCGCTGGCAAAGCCCATGAGCACTTGGCTCGGCCTGGACCCAGGCCTCAGCAAATGTGGATTGGCCTTGTGTGACCAGGTCGCCGGGATGGTCAACGTCGCCGCAGTGCTCTCTCCTGAGGACTGCCTGGCTCAAATTCAGATCTGGCAGGTTGACCCTGGCCTCGAAGCGGTGGTGCTCGGCAACGGAACGGGCAGCAAACACTGGCAACAACAGCTCATCGCCCTCGGCCTCAGCGTCCACGTGACCCCTGAAGCTGGAACCACCCTGGCCGCACGCTCACGCTACTGGCAGCTGGAACCGCCTCAAGGCTGGCGGCGATTACTGCCGGAGGGCCTCAGGCTGCCCCCACGGGACTACGACGATGTGGTCGCGCAGCTGCTGCTGGAACGCCATTGGGGCACTGAACTCAGACGTTCTCCTGGCTTGCCCCTGCTGCGCCTCAAAACTTCGCGCGAACGTTGAAGGCGTAGTCCCCACCAGCCTCCAGCTGGTAGTCGGTTTTCAGCAGGAAGCGCAGCAACGCGTCCTGAATCAAAGCCCGGCCCAGGGAGGGCTCCACCTGCAGCTCGCCGCGATCAAAGAACCAGGCGAAGGTCCACTGAAATCCACCAGCACTGACCTCACCCTCGAGCACCCGCTGGCTAAAGCTTTGGCGCAGCACCCGCAATTGCGCCGTCGTGGTGGGGAGGCGACTCACGCGGACTCAGGCAGTGGGTTGCTCGACCAGCTTGGCTGCAGAGGGAGCAACAAAACCGTTGAGCCTGTTACCAGCCCGCTCAAACCCCAGGCGTTGAATCAGATCGAGGCCAGACAAGACCTCATCAATGACTTCCCCAAGAACCGGCTGTTCGGCGACTGCAAAGCGGCCGAGCACGTGGCCAACGGTGCGCTGTTTGCGCTCAACTGGGTTCAGTGCAGGGGCACCAATCCCAATCCGAAGGCGAGGAAACTCTTGACTCCCGAGATGGGAAATGGTGCTGCGCAAGCCGTTGTGTCCCCCAGCACCACCCGAGAGCCTCAAGCGCAATCGACCAAGGGGAAGATCCATGTCATCCACAAGGATCAGCATCTGAGCCGGTTCAAACCCAAACCAATCGAGAGCCGCCCGAATCGAGCGACCGCTGTCGTTCATGTAGGTCTGGGGCATCAACAAACGCAAACGCTCTGCACCTTGCCCCACTTCAGCCAGCAAGCCATGCAACTTGGACTGCTGCTTAAAGCTGCTGTTTTGACGCTTCGCCAACTGCTCAAGCGCCATGAAACCGACGTTGTGGCGGGTGCCTGCGTACTTCTCGCCCGGGTTACCCAAACCAACAACAAGACTCAAAGGAGTCATGAATGCCTCAACCGGCCGCTTGCTCGTCTTCGGCCTTGAGTTGAGGCTGCGAATCGGGAGTTGCCTGAGTGACTTCAGCTTCCACGGTGTCGACGGCCTTACGGAACTCCTGCTCAAATTCCTTCGAGGCGGACTGGAAGCCCTTCAAGGTTTTCCCAAGGGTGCGACCCAATTCAGGGAGGCGCTTGGGACCAAACACCAAAAGACCAACGGCGGCAATCACCGCCATCTCAGGAAGTCCGATCCCAAACACGTTCATCGAATCAGCCGATGCCGTTCCAGTTCACGGTGATGCCGTCGAGGATCAGCGACTTGTTGTACAGCTGGAGGATCACCAGCAGGAACACCAGGAACAGGGCCATGAACACGCCCATCACTGGAGTGGTACCCCAGCCAGGCACAACCTTGCCGTACTCGGAGTTCAGGGGACGCAGCAGATCTCCCAGGCGGGTGCGTTGAGCCATGACGGGCTGTGCTCTCTGGCAAGGAGTAGGTCTCGTTACTATAAGGGGCCTGGCTGCTCGAGCGGCCGGCCCCGTCGAGAGTTGTGATGGAAACCACCTCCCCAGCCATGTCAGTGGCACTGGCCGTCTTGGTCGTGCTGCTGGGCCTGACCGGCTTCGGGATCTACACCGCTTTTGGACCACCGTCGAAGCAGCTCAGCGACCCCTTCGACGACCACGAGGACTAGTCGCATTCCAACTCCAGAGCCAGCAGCTGCCACGGCTTGAGCACAAGGCCTCCGCGCGTCCATGTCTCACTGTCTCCCCGACGCCAGCGCCAGTTGGAGACCAGGGTCCATCGCTGTCGCTGGGGACTCAGGTTCTGCAGCCGCAGCGCTAGTCGCCCTGGGCGAGACCCCGGCCTGCAACTGAGAACCCGTACCTGGGCATGGGCCCAGTCGACGCCCTCCAACAGGTCGATTGAACCGGCGATCTCGTCCTGACCATTGACCTCCTGGGCGCGATGTGGAGCAGGCCGAATCCAAAGGGGCTCGCGAAAACGTCCTGCCAAACGGGGCACTCCAGCCGAACTCCAGCCGTGCCGAGAGGGGTACAACGCGAGGCGAAGGCGCTGGATGCCGTTATCGCCAGAGGGATCCGGCCAGGTGGGAGCCCGCAGCAAAGAGACGCCCAGCTGATCTGAAGTCACGGAGACCCCCTGGGGACCATCCAGCAAGACCGCCAGACCTCCCGCACCCGCTTTGGACTGGCTGGCCACCCAGCTGATCGCCGTCACTTCCCAGCGGGCTTGCTCCCTCTGCGTCAAGGCGTGGGCCGGCCGCTCGAGGACCCCAGCGGAGGTATCAGCGGCGTAGCGCTCGGCCCCTTGCGCCAACGGCAACTCCAGCCGCAGGAGCTCATGGCGCTGGCGCCAATCGACCGTCAAGGTCAACTCCACATACGGAGAAGCAGCCCGCAGCTGAATGTCGAGCCGAAGCGAGCTTTGCCCGCAGCGGCCTCGAGCCACAAACCGGCAGCAGAGCGGTCCTTGCTCCACCAGCTCTGGAGCCCCCTGCCATGAGAGGGGCAAGGGGTGATCGCGGTAGTCCGCCGCGATGTCCCAGGCATCCCAAAACTCCCCCTGATCGCGCCAACGGCGCCATTGGATGGGCCCTGAGAGTTGCGGCACACCATCGCCCCCCCAGAGCTGCTGGATGCCGTCCGCCCCGATCTCCACCTGCACCAACCCGTTGCCCAATCGCCAGGTCTCACCGGTGGCCTCCAGGGCAACCGGATGCGTGATGTCCGCAGTGGGCTGCACGAGGCGATCGGCACGCTCGAGGGGGATCGCCTGAAGGCCAGCGGGCAGGGGGAGTTGAACCCAGGTGCCGCCGGTCGTCCGCGCCTGGCTCGGGAGCTGGTCTTGGGCACCCTGGATGCACCACGAGCCGGCGGGCAGGCGCAGGGTGACCAGCTCAGCGGGCTGGGGCTGCAACTGCACCAGCCACCAGGGCTGATCGCCGCCGCGGGCTGGAAGTCGGTCCTGCAGAAGGCGATCCCGCTGACTGGAGGCCTGGCGGCGCGCCTGCCGCCATTGGGGTTCTGCCTGCTCAAAAACCTCGGGAATCGAGGTGCCAGGAAGGATGTCATGGAACTGCTGAAACAGCAGCGGCCGCCAATCAGCGCCAGGCTGGCCCGCGCCCCCGAGGTGGAGCAGGGCCGAGGTCCAGTCGAGCTCCCTCAGCAAGCGCTCCAGGGTCCGGTTGTGGCGCTTTTGATCGGGGCGGGTCGTGGCACAGCCCTGATGCAGCTCGAGATAAAGCTCATCGCGCCAAACCGGCAGACCGCTCGCCAGCGGCTCCAAGCCCTCGAGGTAGCTGCGCAAGGTTCCGTGCTGCTGCGGGCAGGCCACGGGCTGGTGCTGCCAGAGGGCCAACTGCTCGAGCATCTCCGCGGTCGGACCACCACCGTGGTCGCCCACCCCCGGGAGCCAAAGGGCCTGATCCACGCCCGTCGCCGCCTGCCACTGCTGCCGGTAGGTCTCCATCCCCTGGGGATCGCCTCCAGTGCCAATCGGAGCCGTCGCCAACGCCAACAGCTCTGAGCCATCGGCACTACGCCAGCGGAACAAGCGATGGGGGAAGGCGTTGGTGCTGTTCCAGGCCAACTTGTGGGTGCAGAACCAGCGCACCCCGCTCAGCTGCGCAACGGCAGGCAACCCGGCGGCGAAGCCAAAACTGTCGGGCAACCAGCACAGCTCGTGTGACCACTGGGGAAAGCGGCTACGGCTGTAGGCCTGCCCCTCCTCGAACTGCCGCAGCAGCGATGGGACACCCACCAAGACGCAATCGCTTTCAACCCAAGGGCCATTGATCGGCTCAAAGCGGCCCTGCTCCATCGCCGCTTGAAGTCGGGCAAAAAGAGCCGGCCGGTGCTGCTCAATCCAGGCGTACAGCGCCGGGGTGGAGTGGGCGAAATGAAGCGATGGATCCCGATCCATCAGACCCAGCGCCGACTCAAAGGTGCGAATCGCCGCCTGCCAGGTGTCCGCCACCGGCCACAGCCACGCCAGATCCAGATGGGCATGGCCCAGCAGATGAAAACCGCCAGGAGGACGGGCCTGGGCGAATTGCCTCAAGATGCTGGAGACACCCCCAGCTTCCAGTTCAGGCTGCAAGGCAGCCAAGGCCTCCGGCGCCAGACGTGAGGCCCCAAGAGCCAAAGCCTCGGCGGCAAGCACCCCAGCGGGGTCGCCGAGACCAGTGGGCTCCTGATCGACCCGGCTATAGATCAAGGCGCCGTCGTCATGCAGGGGAGAGCGCAGCCGCAATTCCAACGGCAAGGGCTCCCCGTCCCACCAGGAGGACGGCAATTCCCAGCGGCAGGCGCTGTCGAACAGGTCACCTTGGTGGACCAAGACGCCGCCGGCCCAAAGCTCCGCGGCATCTGCCCACCAGCAGAGGGCCAAACGGGCGCGCCTGTCCACCTGCTGAATCGCCTGCCAGGGCTCTGGGCAAACCAAGTCCAACCGCAGGCTCAGCCAACGCCCACCGCGCGGCCAACTCAACAGTCCGCGTCGATGCCAGTCAGGGCGGTGGCACGCACCCCAGGGGTCGTCCAAGGCCAAACGACTGTCCCCACCTGGACTTTGCACGCTCCAGAGAGGCAGCAGGTCCCAACGGGTTTGTGCCTGAAACGTTTCAATCCAGGAGCGAACAGCGCCCTCTGGCCCCTCTGTCATCAGTCAGCGTGTTCACGACCCATAGGATGATGCGGCTGCCGCCGGCTCGTTTAGGGCCCATTTGGCGCTTGTCACTCCCTGTCACCCGCCGGACAGACCCATGCTTGCCCTCAAGATCTCGGTTTACTCGGTCGTTTTCTTCTTTATCGGGATCTTCGTGTTCGGCTTCCTGGCCAGCGATCCCAGCCGCACCCCAAGCCGCAAGGACCTGGAGGAGTGATCCTCAGATCCCCTGAGGTGGGCTGAGCAACCGGCACGACCTCATCCGTTTGACCAGATGGCCGTGGCAGTATCACGGCCTTGCGCGACCCCTTGGTGACTCAGCTCCGGAAGAGACTGATCCAAGGGGTTTCTGCATGTTCGATTGCGGCCATCAACCTGGCGCCCGTGGGTGCTGCTTGGGCGGCACAGCCGGCAGCGGCGCCCTCTGTTTCAGCGCTCACCAAAGCCAGCGCTGATCAGTCCCCGCCGGTTGTGATCAATCTGCTTGCGAACGAGCAGGGGTTCGATCAACGCATCAATCGGTTTGTCGCCAAGGGCGACGTTCAAATTGATCTAGCCGGCGGCCGCATCCTGGCTGATCGACTCGAGTACGAGACCGCAACACGCACCCTGCTGCTGACCGGGCGCGTTCGCTTCCAACGCGGTGAGCAGTACTTCCAGGCCAACAGCCTCCGCTACAGCCTGATCGAAAACAGCGGTGATGCCGATGCGGTTTACGGGGTCATCGACTTCGACACCAGCGAGGTCGACTTCGACCTCAAGGCCTACCCCTCCGTTGCGCTGCCGTCGCTGAGCTACTGGCCCACCTCCAGCTCCTACGAAAGGCCGTCCTTTGGAACCGCATCGCCAGAGCTAATTCGAAGAGGCCCCCGGGGTCAGGTTCTGGTGAGCGCCAACTGGAGCAATCAAGCCACCACCGCCGAGCTGGCCCTCGCCCAATCCCCCCTACAACACTCCGGCGAAGCACTGATGCCGGGATTAGCTCTCAACGGGGTCACCAGCTCAGAGCAACTCCTGGGGCTACCGGAGCCAGCACAACTCGCGGATTGGCGGGTTCCACCGATTGCTGTGGCACCCGCGGCCCAATCCATGGTCTGCGCGCCACTCATCCCTCCTGTTCCGGATTGGCATCCCTATCCCCTTGCCGTGACCGCCTGGGGCTACGGACAAGCGATCGATGCCAGCTTCGGTGACTCCTTCACCTTCAACGGACGCTGGCGACCCGAAAACGTCTGGGGCCTGAACTTCAACAAACGGCTCGTGGACGCCGGCCCCCTGGCCCTGGAATTCGATTCCAACGCCTTGCTGCACAAAACCAGCTGGCAGCCCGGCGGCGAGTTCAACAACAGCGAACCCTTCGCACCGCTTCCCCCCCAAACCTTCGGTGAATTCACCGCGGCCCTCGGCCTAAGGGCTTGGCTGCAGCCCTGGCTGAGCCTGGGGTTCTTCGAAGGCGTGAGCTTGCTCACTAGCAACAGCCTGTACGAGCAGACCTTCCGGCAGAACTACCAAACGTTCCTCAACTATCTGGGTTTTGAAGTCGAAGCCCTGGTCAAACCCCAGTGGTCCGTGGTCGGTCGCCTGCACCATCGCTCCGGTGCCTATGGCACCTACGGCGGCGTGAGCGAAGGCAGCAATGCCTACTTGGTCGGCGTTCGCTACCGCTATGGCCAATCCACCCCCCCGCGGATTGCGCCACTGATGCCCCCTGCAGCCGGCTGCCCTGGCGCACCCAGCCCCGACGAAGAGCAGAGGCAGAAGCCCCTTGCTGATCAGCTGAACGCTGTCGCCGAAGCCAAGCCTTCGCAGGCCACCAGTGCCAGCCAACCACCGGTCGCTCCAGCGCTTTCGACTGTCCCTGCGGCTGAACTGGAGGCTGAACGACACGAAGCGATCGAGGCCATCGTCGATCAACGCATCAGCGACCTCTATTACGTCCGCAGCCTCAAAGTTGAGCGGCGTGCGGGTACGCAATTTGTCAGCCGAGCGCAAGAAGAGGACGACTTCGGCACCGTGCGGCCTAACCAGTTGATGAATCCCAATGGCGATCAAAAACTGATCGAGGGATTTGTCAGCCGCTGGCGTTTTCAGGCTGCCCGCATCTTGATCACACCCAAGGGGTGGACTGCCAATCGCGCCGCCTTCAGCAACGACCCAATTACCCCGGCACAGTCCTGGATCGACCTGGAAGACGTGGTCGCCGTTCAAGAAAGCGAGGAACGCACCAAGATCAGCGCCAAGCGCAGCCGCTTGATTCTTGAAAACCGTCTTCCGATTCCGATGCGAAACAACATCGCCCTGGAGAAGGATCAACCCGCCGACAACGCTTGGGTGATTGCTGATGACGGGGTGGATCGCAGCGGCATCTACTTCGGGTACAACCTCAAAGAAATCGAACTGATCAAAGGGCGCTCCTTCACCAAACCCAACGGCGTCCGCGTTGAAGAGCAGCCCCTCAAGTTAAAAGTTCAACCGCAATTCATGGTGGCCCGGGCCCTCAATGGTCAGGTCAATAGCTTTGTGTTGCCTGGTGATCCAGTCGGTGGGCCCACGGGCTCACAACCCGCACAAATCGGCGACCTCTTCGGTGCCCTGATCAAGCTTGAGGGATCGGTCTTTGGTTATTCAACGAGTGACTTCACCGTCAGTCTGCCAACCTTGAATCCCCAAAACATGGCCAATGGCACCCGCAGTTGGGGCGACTTCTCGAGGCAGATCTTTATCCCCAAAATTGGTTTGATTCCAGGCGGTACCTACACCACGCGACTCTTCGGCGCCTACCGCTACAAGACCTACAACGGATCGCTCGGCCAACAGGATGTCTACTCAGCACTCGGCGCTTCGATTGAGCGCCAAGGCGACCTGAAACCCTGGGGAAAGATCAACCACAACTATTACTGGCGTGCCGCCTTCGGCAACTTCCAAGGCAGCGAGTTCAACAGCTCCAACCTCATCGACAGCACCCGCGGCAGTTTCTACGGGGCTGTGAACAGCAGCTTGCAGCTCTGGCGGGGCAAAGCGGGCGACCGAGACAACCCCAGGACCACGCAAAACACCCCCAGACCGATTGAACCCGGACTCCGGCTAAACACCAACACCAACGTCCGTCTCGATTACTACGGGGATGGGACGAGCCAAAACACCGTCACGCTGACCGGTGGACCGACGCTGACCTTGGGCCGGCTGGAGAAAAACTTCTTCGACTTCACAGAGATTTCCATCTCCGGTGGCGGCAGCCTGCAGCAGGGCCAAAGCCCCTTCAGCTTTGACCGAAACGTCGATCTCGCCACCTTGGCGTTCGGCTGGAAGCAGCAGCTGATTGGCCCATTGCTCTTCAGCGGTGGCATCGGCTTCAACGTCGATGGCAATTCGGGCTACTACGGCGACATCACCGGCTCCTTCGCCGAGCTGATCTGGCAGCGCCGCAGCTACGAATTCGCGATTTACTACAGCCCCTACGAGCAAGTCGGTGGCATCCGCGTGAAGCTCAACGACTTCAACTACAGGGGTACGGGTCTGCCATTCGTGCCTTACACCCCAACCGATTTCACCAAGAAACGCCAGGGCCTCTATTGAGGGGGTAACAGCGGCAATGGACTCGGTCCATCCAGCACTTCACCACCCACCATCAAGTGGCTCCCGGTGAAATCCACACCCACCAGGACCGTCTGATCGAGTTTCAACCCAGGGGTCAGGGCCTGAATCATCACCGCTCCGCTCAAGTTGGCGCGGCTCAAGTTGGCGTCACTCAGATCCGCATTGCTGAGCCGGGTGTCCTGCAGCAGTGCACCCTCCAAGTTGGCGCCAGTGAGATCCGCTCCTTCCAAGTTGCTTTGGCGTAGATCCGCTCCGCGCAGGTCCGCCTCGCGCAGATCGATGCCGTTCAGCATCAAGCCCCTCAGGTCAGCTCCGCGCAGATCACAGCCAGGGCAGCCCGGCCAAGCCGGGGCACGCAGCACCGGTGCCGCCGTAAACGGCTCGACAATCAGCGGAGCAGATTGCAGCGATCCCTGGCAGCAGAGCAAGGCCAGCGCAACCCCAGCCGATCCACTCCCAAGCCAGCCGATCGCCATCGCCGTTGCGCCGCTATCTCATTCATAGACAGTGGCGCAACTGTCCGCCACGGATCAGGCGGCTTGGAACTGACGCAGATAGGGGAGCCCTTGGGCCGTGGCCTTGAGCGCATCGTCATTGGCGAGCAACTGACCCGTGGCATCCCACTGCCCGCTGAGCAGCATCTGCTTGGGACCCGGCGCCAAGGTCAAGGGCCACTGCTGATCTCCGCTCGAGAGGGTCAAAGCATCAACATCGACCACGAAACCCGCGGTCGCATCGGCCTCAGCCGCCGCCTGAATCGCCAGCATGGTGTCGTGATCGGCTGTGAGGCAGGGAATCCCAAGCGCCAGGCAGTTCCCATAGAAAATCTCAGCGAAGCTCTCGCCGACCACCACCCGGATCCCCCAACGCATCAGGGCCTGCGGTGCATGCTCACGGCTTGAGCCACACCCGAAATTGCGGTTCACCAGGAGCACGGACGCCTCTTGATGCTCCGGGCGATCAAAGGGATGCGCCCCAGCCAACTCGGCGCGGTCATCGGCGAAGGCCGCAGGGCCCAAAGCATCGAAGGTGACGCACTTGAGGAAGCGGGCCGGAATGATCCGGTCGGTGTCGATGTCATCGCCGCGCACCACAACGCTGGTGCCAGAGACACGGCTGATCGAACCGGAAGGGAAAGGAGTGGAGCTAGCCATCGGTTGAGAAGAAAAACGCGGTCTGAAACCCGATCAATCAGGCGTTGAGTAACGCGCGCACATCACTGACGCGGCCATGAATCGCTGCTGCAGCCACCATCGCTGGGCTCATCAACAGGGTGCGGCCGCTGGCCGAACCCTGGCGCCCCTTGAAGTTGCGGTTGCTGGAGCTCGCGCTGATCTGGCGGCCTTCCAAGCGGTCGGGATTCATCGCCAGGCACATCGAGCAGCCCGGCTCACGCCACTCAAAGCCAGCGGCTTGAAAGACCTTGTCGAGGCCTTCGGCTTCCGCAGCGGCCGCCACCTGCTCACTGCCCGGGACCACAAAGGCCTTGATGCCCTCAGCCACGTGACGTCCCTTCGCCACCGCTGCCGCGGCCTGGAGGTCACTCAACCGGCCATTGGTGCAGCTGCCGATGAAGCAGACATCCACCGGCAGGCCGGCGATGGGGGCGCCGGGCTGCAAATCCATATAGCGATAGGCCTCCTCCGCGAGGGGACGCTCATCGGGCTCGGTTTGCTCCAGGGTGGGCACGGCCTCATCCACGCCGATCCCCTGGCCTGGGGTGATGCCCCAAGTGACTGTGGGTGCGATGGAGGCAGCGTCGAAACGCACCTCATCGTCAAAGACGGCATCACTGCTGCTGGCCAACCCACTCCACCAGCGCACCGCCTCAGCCCAGGCCTCACCACTTGGAGCGAAGGGGCGGCCCTCGAGATAGTCGAAGGTGACTTGATCAGGATTGACGTAGCCGCAGCGGGCCCCACCCTCGATCGCCATGTTGCAGAGGGTCATCCGCTCCTCCATCGACAGGGCGTCAATCGCTGGCCCAGCGAATTCGTACGCATAGCCCACCCCGCCCTTCACCCCCAGGGTGCGGATGACATGCAGCACCAGGTCCTTGGCATAGACCCCGCGCTGGAGCTGACCATCCACCCAGATCCGGCGCACCTTGAGCTTGCCCATCGCCAGGCTCTGGCTCGCCAGAACATCACGCACCTGACTGGTGCCAATGCCAAAGGCGATTGCCCCGAAGGCCCCGTGGGTGGAGGTGTGGGAATCACCGCAGGCCACGGTCATGCCCGGCTGGGTCAATCCCAGCTCAGGAGCAATCACGTGCACGATCCCTTGGCGACCACTGCCGATGCCGTGCAGGGTGATGCCGTGCTCCGCGCAGTTGGCCTCCAGGGTCGCGAGCATTTCCTCCGCCAGAGGATCCGCGAAGGGGCGCGCCTGGGAAGTGGTCGGAACGATGTGATCCACAGTTGCGACCGTGCGCTCGGGATGGCGCACCGTTAAACCCAAGTCTTTCAAGCCTGCAAAGGCTTGGGGACTGGTGACCTCGTGGATCAGATGCAGGCCGATGAAGAGCTGGGTGGCCCCACCCGGCAGTTGGGAGACCTGATGCAGATCCCAAACCTTGTCGTAGAGGGTGCCGGAGCTCACGCCGATGCCTGCAGCGGAATGGACGAGCCTACTCAGGCCAACTGCAGCCTCAATCGGTTCAGGGCCTCACCGGCGCTCAAAGTCTGAATCCAATGGCGGCCGCGACTGGCACCAAAGCGGATGCCCTCGCTGCTGCAACCGCTGGGACCGGCCACCGCGATATGGACCAAGCCCACGGGCTTCTGCTCGGTGCCGCCGCCCGGTCCGGCCACCCCCGTGATCGCCAGGGCCCAATCCGCTCCCGTCAACCGACGCGCCCCTTCGGCCATCGCTTCAGCAACTGGATCGCTGACAGCACCGTGGGCTTCGAGCAACGCCTGGGGCACTCCGAGGACCTGCTGCTTGACGCGATTGGAGTAGGCGATCACCCCGCCGAGGAACACGTCGGAGGCCCCGGGGACTGCGGCCACGGACGCCCCCAGACCACCACCAGTGCAACTCTCCGCAACGGCGACGGTCTGGCCCCGCTCCCGCAAACGCTCCAGCACGACCGCAGCCAGGCTCTGCTCATCCACCCCAAAACAGCTCTGCCCAGTGCGGCTTCGGATCTCACGCTCCACAGGAAGGAGCAGGGCTTCGGCCTCCGCTTGACGCTCTGCGCGAGCCGTGATCCGCAGCTTGACCTCGCCAGCACCGGCATAGGGAGCCACGGTCGGGTTGACCTGCTCGAGCAGATCGGCCATCTCCTCGGCCAAGGCCGATTCCGAGACACCCCAGAAGTGCAGCATTCGGCTCGCGAAAACCCCAGCGGCCAAGCCGGACTGGCGCAACCAAGGGGCAGCGGTCTGCTGCCACATCGCCTTCATCTCACTGGGAACCCCCGGGAAGGTCAGCACCGTGAAGCCCGGAGTCGGGCTCCAAATCATTCCGGGGGCCGTCCCGGTGGGATTCGGCAGCAGCTCAGCCCCCTTCGGCAACAACGCCTGGCGGCGATTGCTCGGGGAGCAAGTCCGCCCTCGGGCGGACAACCGCGCTTGGATCGCGGCCCAGACCTCGGGGTGTTCGACCAAGGGCGTCTCAAACGCGGCGGCAATCGCCTCGGTGGTCAGGTCGTCGGGGGTGGGGCCCAGCCCCCCCGTTGTGATCAAAACGCGGCAGCGCCCAGCAGCCTGCCGAACCTCAGCCATCAAGCGCTCACGGTTATCCCCCACCACCATCTGGCGTTGATGCGGAACCCCAAGAGAGGCCAATTGCTCAGCAATCCAACGGGCATTGCCATTGGTGATGTTGCCCAGCAGCAATTCGCTGCCGATGCACAGGATCTCAGCCGTCAACGCCCTGGTCCTGGCGTGCCCGCTCACGGCTCAAGCTGCGGCGGCAGATTGTCACGGCGGCGATCAAGACTGCGGTGGCCAGCGTCAACCACAGGAAGCGCAACTCGGCTCCGGCGAAGACCAACGCCAGAGCAGCCAGCCACTGGGTGAAGGCATAGATCAAGAGCACCGTGCGGCGATGACTGAACCCCGCCCGAAGCAAGCGGTGATGCAAGTGCCGCCGATCGGGATAGAAGGGGGAATGCCCTTCGCTGACCCTGCCCATGATCACGGCGGACATGTCAGCCAAGGGCAGGGCCAGGATCAGTAGGGGGAAGAGCAAGCTGACGCTGGTCAAGCCCTTCGCCGGCCCAACGATGCTGATGGCCGCCAAGGCAAACCCCAAGAAGTAGGAGCCTCCATCGCCCATAAAAATCTGGGCTGGATTGAAGTTGTGGCGCAGGAACCCGAGGCAACTGCCCGCCAGCGCCGCGGCCAGGAGGCCAGGGGCCGGCTGAGAGAGGCTGTAGCTCACCGAGAGCAAGGCCACAGCTGCAATTCCACTGACACCGGCAGCCAAACCATCGAGCCCATCTAGCCAATTGATGGCGTTGGTGATCCCAACGAGCCAAATCACGGTGAACAGCAAGCTCAGCGATTCCGGCAATGGAATCACCCCTGAACCACCACCAAAGGGCAGATCAATCGCACCGATGCGAACCCCTTGGCTCCACACCGCCATGGCCACCGCCACCTGGCCGCCCAGGCGGGGCAAGGGGGGCAGGGCGAACAGGTCATCGGCCAGCCCAATGACGAAGTAGCAAAGCGATCCAGCCAGGGTGGTCCAAATCAGGGCATCCCGCTCAGGCGGCAGCGCCACAAAGCCGCCCAGCCGCCAGATGAGGAGTAGCGCCAGCACAAAGCCAGCCACAATTCCGATGCCACCCAGACGAACCATCGGGGTGGTGTGCTGCTTTCTGGGATCAGGCTGATCAATCAATCCCCAACGCAGCCCTAACTGGCGCACCAGAGGAACGATCAAGGCGGTCAGCACCGCAGCGCTCCCGAAAGCCAGTACAGCGGCAAGATCCGGCCGGCTGGAGATCATCGAAGGCGGTGCTCAATGCAATGCGCAGTGACCCGCGCGGATCGGCGCCAGGCAAAAGGCCCTGCCGGCCAAAGCTTAAGCAGGGCCTGGGAGTTCGGCGATAGCCAAGGCCCATTCAGGGGCCAGTCGCTCAAGCGGGCTGCAGCTCACGCTGATGGGCGTAAAGGGGGAAACGCTCACAAAGGGCAGCCACCCGCTCACGGCAGCGCTCCTCGATGGCCGAGTCCTCCGGATTAAGCAGGCGATCTGCGATCACATCCGCCACCTCACGGAAGGCCTCTTCATCAAAGCCACGGGTGGTGCAGGCAGCCGTTCCCAAACGCAGACCACTGGTCACGAAGGGGGACTCGGGGTCGAAGGGCACAGTGTTCTTGTTGGCCGTGATGTGCACATCGCTGACCAGCAGATCAGCCACCTTGCCGGTCATGCCAATCCCCCGCAGGTCAAGCAGCACGATGTGGTTATCGGTGCCAGCACTCACCACATCGATGCCGCGCTCCTTGATGCGGGCCGCCAGGGCCTGTGCGTTGGCAACCACCTGCTGGGCATAGGACTTGAAGCTGGGCTGCAGGGCCTCGCCAAAGGCCACGGCCTTGGCCGCGATGACGTGCTCCAGTGGACCGCCTTGGCTACCGGGGAAGACTGCTTTATCGAACTGCTTGGCGAACTCGGCGTCACGGCAGAGGATGAGACCGCCGCGGGGACCGCGCAGGGTCTTGTGGGTGGTGGTGGTGACCACATCACAGACGGGAACCGGATTGGGATGCACACCGGCGGCCACCAGGCCAGCGATGTGAGCCATATCGGCCAGCAGGAAAGCACCCACCTCATCGGCGATGGCCCGGAACGCCTGGAAGTCGATCGTGCGGGGATAAGCGGAATACCCGCAGATGATCAACTTGGGCTTGTGCTCGAGCGCAAGCTTGCGGATCGCCTCGAAGTTCAGCTGCTGGGTGGCTTCATCCACGCCGTACTGGACGACGTTGAACCACTTGCCGCTCACGTTGACCGGCGAACCATGGGTTAGGTGACCGCCATGGCTCAAGTCCATACCCATGATCGTGTCGCCTGGCTTCAGCAGCGCCAGGAACACCGCAAAGTTGGCCTGCGCGCCGCTGTGGGGCTGGACGTTGGCCCAGGCCGCACCGAAGAGCTCTTTGGCCCGCTCAATCGCCAGCTCTTCGATCGCGTCGACGTGCTCGCAGCCGCCGTAGTAGCGCTTGGACGGCAGGCCCTCGGCGTACTTGTTGGTGAGGACCGAGCCTTGGGCTTCCATCACGGCCTGGGAAGCGAAGTTCTCCGAGGCGATCAGCTCCAGGTGCGTCTGCTGACGCTGCAGCTCCCTGCCGATCAAGGCAGCGATGGCGGGATCGCTGGCAGCCAGGGGGCGATTGGTGGCTGCTGCGGTGGACTCCGCCATGACAAATCAGGGCTCAGGTTGATCTGAATCGTAAGAAACCGCAGCACTGCACGCCGACCGGCGATCCAGCAATAAAAAAGTCGCCCCGAAGGACGACTCTTTGAAAACGCGCCTGGAGAGATTCGAACTCCCGACCCTCTGATCCGTAGTCAGATGCTCTAATCCGCTGAGCTACAAGCGCTTGCGCCAAGACATTCTGCCCACATCGAGGGCCCACACGTCAACCAACCAAACTGGAGTCAACGAGAAGCAGCCCAGACATGCCGATCCGTTGGTACGGACCTGCCAACCCCGAGGACCCCACCTACCGGCACTTCAACCGGATCGTCAATCTGGTGCTGCACACCATGGTGTTCGCGGCCCTCAACAGCGGGCTGTGGTTTGTCCAAGAGATGCGGCACCCCTGGAGCCACCTCAATTGGCTCACCAGCGCCTGGGCCGTCCTGCTGGCTGCCCACCTGATCAGCGTGGCCGTTCAGCGCCCAAAGGCGTCATCCTGAGCGCAGCTCTGAACGCGGTTGGCATGGCCCTCTCTCCTAGCGAGATCCGCGACCTACAACTCGAGATCGCTGATCGCATCTATATCCAAATCGGGGGCTGGCACCTCTATCTCGGAGACGCCGGACTCGCTGAAGCATTGGCGATCGAGTGCGCCGCCAGGCTTGATCAAGGGGCTGGGGTCTGCGCCCGTCAGTCGCTCGAGGCCGTGCAGGTTCCGATTGGTGGCGGGAGCAGCAAGCTTCCCCTGGCCCGCCTCGTCCCGGCCGGACAACTGCAAGACCTAGAGGATCTTCTGAACAACCGCAGTTAGGGTTGCCCCCACCTGCCAGGGCCCCGTGCTGGTCATCGAGGTCACCAACGCTCGCGAGGTGGTGCGACAGCGCATCGGTCGTTTAGGGAGCCGCTTGATCGGCAAAGTCGTCGATGCGGAGGCCCAAGTGGAAAAGGCCCTGATCCAGGAAATGGAGACCGCCTTTCGCGACTTCGGCATCGAGGCTCGGATCTACTCCGTCGACGGTCCAGCGATGGTGGGCAAGAGCCACCTGGAGCTCCCGATCCAAGTCCGCGAAGAACGGGTCGTCGAGCTCTAACCAAGGCCGGGAAGACGCAGCCGCAGCTGACGGCCGATCTCCAAAGCCTCGGGCACCTTCGCTGCACCAGCGATCAAGCCATAGACCAATAGGCCAAGTCCACCGCTGAAGCTGCACTGCAGCAGCAAGCCGAGCAGATCCTGGGGCCAACCAATCCAGTGGGAAGTAGCCCAAGCGATCAGACCCGAAACCAGGGCCGCCAGCAGCAACAGCGCGCTGTCCCGTGCCCAAATCGCGAGCGGCATGCCAGAGACCCGACGCTGCAGGGCCAGCAGCAGACCAAAGCAGGTGATCAGATTCACGCCCACCGTGGCGAGCACCAGCCCAGGCGCTCCGAAGTTCAACGCGGGAAGCTGCAGCCCCCAAGGCGTTGGGCCACCCACCAAGACCCAATCAAACAAGGCATTCAGCGCGATCCCCGCCATGGAGAAGCGGAATGGGGTCGTGCCGTCACCGAGGGCGTAGAAGACGCGCACCAACACGTCCCGACCGAGATAGGCCGGCATCCCCACGCCATAGGCCATCAGCAACCCGCCCACCAAGGCCGCCGCTCCGGCGTTGAAGGCCCCGCGTTCGTAGACCAAGGCGACGATGGGGCCAGCCAAGGCCACCATCAGCGCCCCCAGGGGAAGCATGGAGGCGTTGGAGAGCATCAAGCCCTGGCGAATCCGATCAATGAGCTCAGGGCGATCAGCCGGTGCCGTGAGACGGGCAAACACGGGCAGGAGTGGCACCAGCAAAGCGTTGGAGAGCAGACCCAGAGGGGTTTGCACCAGGAGGTTGGCGTAACCCAAACCAGCCGCCGCGCCAACGATCCCCGAGGCAAAAAAGAGATCGGTGAAAACGTTGATCTGCAACATTCCCGAGGAGAGCGTGGCCGGGCCCATCACCTGAAGCACCTCCTGAACGCCGGGGTGCTTCCAGTCCCAGACCAGCTGGAACTTGTTCAGCCCCTGCTTGGCCAAAGCCGGGAGCTGAATCAGCCACTGGAACACCGCCCCCAGCAAGGTCGTACCCGCCAGGACCGCACCACCCAAGAAGGCGTACTGGGGCAGAGCGATGTCGGAGCCCAGGTGCAGCCAGAGAATCCCAAGACCGGCGATCACCGCCACGCTGGAGAGCAGGGGACTGACTGAAGGCAGCCAGAACTCATCGGCGGCGTTCAGTGCTCCAAAGCCCAAGCCAATCAAGCCAGCGAAGAGCGCCATCGGCGCCATCCAGCGCAGCTCCAGCACCGCGATCGCGTGGCGCTCGGCATCCAATCCCGGTCCCACCAGATCAATCAGCGGATCAGCTGCCAAAAACAGCAGCAGGGTGACGCCGATCAGCGCCGCCCCAACCAAGGTGTTGATCGCAGCGAGCACATGGGCGCCCTCCTCGCGGGGACGGCGGGCCAACGCACTGACCATGGCGCTGTGAAACGGTCCGTTAATCCCGCCAAGCAGGATCAGCAGAAAGCCCGGCAGCACATAGGCGTAGTTGTAGGCGTCGTAGGCCGCCCCAACGCCAAAGGCGGCGGCAATGGCCTGCTGGCGCACCAGGCCAGCCAACTTGCTGAGGGCGGTCGCCACCGCCACGATCAAGGCGATGCGGCGCAGCGAGCGGTTGGCTTGGCTCATCGAGGCGCCTGCGGGCCCAAACTCGGGCGATTCTTGCCGCTTTACATGCCCGCTGCCGCATCCCCCACAGAACGTCTTCCGGTTCTGGCCCTCGAGGACCTGCATGAGGGGGTGCTGCTCAAGCGCTACAAGCGCTTTCTGGCGGACGTGGAACTCAGCAACGGCGAAGTCGTCACGGCCCACTGCGCCAACACCGGGCCGATGACGGGGGTGCTGCAGATCGGCGGACGCGTCAGGCTGCGCTATGCCCCCTCGCCCACCCGCAAGCTCTCCTGGACCTGGGAGCAGGCTGAGGTGCCGGGTGCCGATGGCCAGCCGGTGTGGGTGGGCATCAACACAGCGCTCCCCAACCGACTGGTGCGCGCCACGATCGAAACCGGCTGCCTCGAGCCCTGGCTGGGACCGATCGCCAGCATCCGTGCGGAGGTGACCTATGGCCTGAACCGCCGCAGCCGCATTGACCTACTGCTCACCCCAGCCAAGGGGGCTGAGGACCCGCGCCCGATCTACCTCGAGGTCAAAAACACCACCTGGTGCGACGGCGATCTCGCGCTCTTCCCAGACACGGTGACGGAACGGGGGCAGAAGCACCTGCAGGAGCTCATGGGCGTGCTGCCGGAGGCCCGGGCGGTGCTCGTCCCCTGCCTGAGCCGCTCGGATCTCCAGCGCTTCGCCCCCGGCGATCAG
The DNA here is from genome assembly GCF_023115425.1 of Synechococcus sp. A10-1-5-1. Lineage (NCBI taxonomy): Bacteria > Bacillati > Cyanobacteriota > Cyanophyceae > Synechococcales > Synechococcaceae > Synechococcus > Synechococcus sp. A10-1-5-1. Next base: position 1,300,287 of record NZ_CP096032.1, read on the forward strand.
GCCGACCCGCGCTACGGGGAACTCTTCCGCGAAGCCCTCGATGCAGGCGTGGAGGTCCTGCCCTGCCGATACAGCTTCAGTGAAAGCAGCATCGACTGGCTCGGGGTGGCCGGCGTCCAAGCCCAGAGCGGAGACTCATAGAGTTAGGAACCTCGAGCCAGCCGCTGTGGATACCCGCGCGTTTAAGCGATCGCTCCATCACTCCGATCGCTACAACCGCCGCGGCTTTGGTCTGGGCGAAGAAGTGGCCGGCAGCCTGGAGCAGGCCTACCAAAGCAATCTGATCGCCAGCATCCGCGAGAACGGCTATCAGCTGGAGCATGGCCGCCTCCAGGTGAAATTGGCGGAAGCCTTTGGGTTCTGCTGGGGTGTCGAACGGGCTGTGGCCATGGCCTACGAGACCCGAAAGCACTACCCAACCGAGCGGATCTGGATCACCAACGAGATCATTCACAACCCCTCGGTGAATGATCATCTGCGGGAGATGGACGTGCTGTTCATCGACGTGGAGAACGGGGTCAAAGACTTCTCCAAAGTCGCCAGTGGCGACGTGGTGATCCTTCCCGCCTTTGGCGCCACCGTGCAGGAGATGCAACTCCTCAACGAGCGGGGGTGCCACATCGTCGACACGACTTGTCCCTGGGTCTCCAAGGTGTGGAACACCGTGGAGAAGCACAAGAAGCACGACATCACCTCGATCATTCACGGCAAGGTGAAGCACGAGGAAACCCTCGCCACCAGCTCCTTTGCCGGCACTTACTTGGTGGTCCTTGATCTGGCCGAGGCCCAGATGGTCTGCGATTACATCCTCGCCAGTGCGGGTGGCCAAAGCCCTAGCGCGGAACAGCACCAGGCCTTCATGGAGCGCTTCTCCAAAGCCTGCTCTCCAGGCTTTGACCCAGACCGGGATCTGGTGCGCGTGGGCGTGGCCAACCAGACCACGATGCTCAAAAGTGAAACCGAAGAAATCGGCCGGCTATTCGAGCGCACGATGCTCCAGCGCTTTGGCCCCGCTGAGCTCAACGACCACTTCGTGGCCTTCAACACCATCTGCGATGCCACCCAAGAGCGGCAGGACGCCATGTTCGCGCTGGTGGATGAGCCCCTCGATCTGATGGTGGTCATTGGCGGGTACAACTCCTCCAACACCACCCACCTGCAAGAGATCGCCATCACCCGCGGGATTCGCTCTTTCCACATCGACACCCCCGAGCGAATTGGCCCCAACAACCGGATTGAGCACAAACCCCTGGGGGGCGATCTAGAGGTGGTGGAGCCGTTCCTTCCCGGCGGTCCATTGCGGGTTGGCATCACCTCTGGCGCCTCCACCCCCGATCGCGTTGTGGAAGACGTCATTGACCGCTTGATCGCCTTGGCCGACGGCTAGTCCAGCTGTCACAGACGCTGCAGAGCCCGGCCCCGAGCGGGCTTTACATTGATTCATCTGACCCAAAACCAGACCCTCCAACAGGGCCTTCTGCGTTGATCTCATCGGTGACCACACCTGAACCTGAGGTCGACGCCAGCGACCTGCCCCTTCGGCGTTGTCACGACACGCGGGTGCGCTGTTACAGCAGCCATTTCGCTGATGTGATGGAGATGCGTGCCCCAGCCAAAACCGTGGCGGCCTACCTGGATCGCCATGAAGGTTGGTTCCGGCGCTGCGCGGCTCCGATGGAGGTCGACAGCTTGGGACAAAACGGCTACCGGCTCACCCTGGGACGCTTCGGCAACTTTGGCTTTGAAGTCGAACCGACGATTGGCTTAGAGCTCTTGCCGCAGAGCCAAGGGGTCTATCGAATTTGCACGGTGCCACCTGAACAGTTCCAGCCAGGACTGCGGGACCTCTATGACGTGGAGTTCAACGCCGCACTGCGGCTGGAAGAGCAAAACGCTGAGACACCACACACCGACGTGCGCTGGGAACTGGATCTCAGCGTCTGGATCAAGCTCCCAGCTGTGATTGGGCTTCTGCCCGAGAGCCTGGTGCAAAGCAGCGGTGATCACCTGCTGCGCCAAATCGTGCGCCAAATCTCGAGGCGCCTGACATGGAAGGTTCAAGAAGACTTCCACGCCACCCACAGCCTGGAGTGCCCGCCGAGGCGGCGGGCCCAGTTCTGATCAAGCGGGGCGGTTTTCCCAGATCTTGTTGAGGATCTGCATGCCGCTCACGGCTTGCCAAAGGAACAGGGTGAAAACGCCCATGTTCATCATCACGTGCAGCTTGCGGGCGATCAGGTTGCCTTGCTGCATCAGCGGGGACATGGCTGCGGCCAAAGCCAGACCGCAGGTCATGGCGATACCGACCAAGAGGTGGGGACCCACGAAGAGCTTGCCGTTGTTCAAGTAGGTGACGGCCATGCCACCAAAGGTGCCCAGCACCATGACGGCCAAAACGGCACTGCCGTAGAGGTAATGGCGCTTGGCGAACTGCCCTTTGATCAGGGTCTTGCGCGCTTCAGCATCGGCGGTGCGGGTTTTCTTGGCCTTAATGCCAAGGAACATCGCGTAGCCACTCAGGGCAAGCAGGCCCCACATCGCCAGCGGGTGCAGGAAGTTGAGATTGAAGGCGAGAGCTTCCGGCATGGAGCGCTGGCTTAGAGAACGGACCGCGCGACGCTAAGTCAGTGCAGGAAATCAGTGCAGGAAATGGCGGCGGCCTGTCACCACCATCACGAGGCCCAACGCATCGCAAGCGGCGATGGAGTCGGCATCACGGACGCTGCCGCCGGGCTGGATCACAGCGGTGATCCCGTACTGCGCCGCCAAACGAACGGTGTCGTCAAAGGGGAAGAAGCCATCACTCGCCAAGACGGCACCACGGGCCTTCTCACCAGCGGTCTCGAGGGCGATCTTGGCCGAGCCAACACGGTTCATCTGACCAGCACCGATCCCGAGGCTTTGTCCGCCGCGGGCCACGGTGATGGCGTTGGAGCGCACATGGCGCACCAAGCGCCAGCAGAAGGCCAAATCCGCAAGCTCCTCCGCGCTGGGCTGACGCTTGCTCACCACCTGCCAAGCGGTTTCATCAACGGGCTGATCGTCCAGGTCCTGAACCAGAAGACCGCCGAGGACACTGCGGAGCTGTTGACGACTGGCGCGCTCAATCGCCTCTGGAGCCAGCTCTAACAAGCGCAGATTGGCCTTCGCCGACAGCAGCTCGCGAGCTTCGGCGTTGAACGAGGGCGCGACCACACACTCCAGGAAAAGGCTGGTCAAATGCCCGGCGGTCGCCCCATCGACGGGGCCATTGATTGCCACGATGCCGCCAAACGCCGAGAGGCGGTCAGCATCGAGTGCCCGCTCAAGCGCATTGGCACTACCCGTGCCAGTCGCCACGCCACAGGGGTTGGTGTGCTTCACGACCACCGCCGCCGGCTTGAAGGCGTTGCCGCCAGCGGGCTGGCCGCCGTAGCCGAACTCGCGCACCGTGGCGAGGGCGGCCTCGAGATCAAGGATGTTGTTGTAGCTGAGCTCCTTGCCCTGAAGCTGCTCGCCCGCACCCAGTCCCGCCCCAGGCTGGGCATACCAGGTGGCGCTTTGGTGGGGGTTCTCGCCGTAGCGCAAGCTTTGACGCGCGGGGAGTTCAAGGCTGAACGTGCCAGCACTCTGAGCCTCAAGCTGGGCACTCAGCCACTCGCTAATGGCCGTGTCGTACTCGGCGGTATGGCTGAACGCCTCCAAGGCCAGTCGACGTCGTAACTCAGGACTGATCGCGCCAGCAGCCAATGCCTCCAGAAAAGCGGGGTATTGCGCCGGGCTGGTCAAAACGGCCACATCGGCATGGTTCTTGGCGGCCGCACGCACCATCGCTGGGCCGCCAATGTCGATGTTCTCAATGGCCGCGTCCCAGCTGACGTCAGGCCGAGCAATCGTCTCGCGGAAGGGATAAAGGTTGACCACGACTACGTCGATTGGGGCGATGCCCTGGTCAGCGAGATCACTCTGATGCGACGACTCGGAGCGCTTCGCCAGGATGCCGCCGTGAATCCGGGGGTGCAGGGTTTTGACGCGGCCCCCGAGGATTTCGGGTGCGCCAGTGTGATCCGCGACCTTCGTCACCGGGACCCCCGCTGCGGCCAAGGCCGCAGCGGTGCCACCGCTCGAGATCAATTGATAGCCGGCTGCCAACAGCCCCTGGGCCAAGGGCACCAGCCCTTCCTTGTTGGACACGCTGAGCAGGGCCGTGGGCGCCATGGCGATGCAGAGGTCGGCAGAAGGTCCAACCTACGCAGGAGCAGCTCCCAGTTCCGCCGATGACTAGCCGTCCCGACCAGCTCCAGCTGGGGCCAGAGCCAGCGCAACAACGCCTCGTTCTGCTGCATGGCTGGGGCGCTGATGCCGATGACCTCTTGGATCTCGGGGAACTGCTCGTCAGCCCCCAGACCAGTGTTGTCGCCCTGCGCGCCCCCGAACCCCATCCCTACGGAACAGGTCGGCAGTGGTATGGCCTGCAGCCAATCGACTGGGACGCCCTACCTGCGGCACGCTCCAGCCTCCAAGCTCGGCTCCTCGCCCTTGGAGAGAGCGTGCCACTGGAGCGAACCGTGCTGCTGGGGTTCTCTCAAGGTGCAGCCATGGCGCTCGATGTCGGCACAACACTGCCCTTGGCGGGCATCGCTGCCTGCAGCGGCTACCCCCACCAGGGCTGGGAGCCGCCCTCGTGCTGTCCTCCGGTGCTCCTGACCCACGGCCGCCAGGACCCCGTGGTCCCCTTCCTGGCCAGTGAAGAGCTGCAGCAGCAACTCCAGGCCAGCGGTCAGACGGCGCGACTCCTTCCGTTTGAGGGCGGCCATGGCATTGATGAATCGGTTCTACCTGAGCTCAAAGGCTTTATTGCAGAGCAGATCGAGCAAGGGCCAATTCAGCCATAGAGACCAACAAAAAAGCCGGCCTCACGTGGAAGGCCGGCCCAATGCCCTTCAGGGAGAGGGTGGAAATCAGACGAAGGCGTATTCGTACTCTTCCATCTCCTCCCAGTCGTCGGCAGCAAGAGCCTCCAGACCGGCGAAGAGGTTGTCCTCACCGATGCGATCGACGATTTCACGCAGGGAGGGGAACAGGAAGTGGTTCTCCTCGGCGTATTGAGCACTGAACAGACCCTTTTCGCCCCAGAAGAAGCGGTCGGTGGTGTGCTCGTTACGACGGACATTCACCAGAGCGGGAGGAACAATTCCTGACTCGGCGATGTAGCGGCGAGCAGCCGTCACAGGCTTGTACTCACCGGTTTCGATGTTGTGAACGCCGACATGGGCCAGAACTCGCTGACCGGCGAGCCGGCGGCGGCTGACGCGCTTACGCTTTTTGGACATGAGAAGGAACCCCGAAGGGCGGAGGGGACGAAGAGACGAAGACAGAAGGTCTTCAACAACGCCCAAACCTCTGACAGCCCAAAGTGACAGCAAAGCGAGCGTTGGCGTTCAAAGCAGCAAAGAGAAGAATCTCTACTGCTGTAACCTCGATGCAACAAAGTTGCAACCAGAGGCAGAAGCCACCGCCGCGCTGCCTGCATCAGGCCGCTCGGTATTGGTCGATACCCAAATCTTAAGACTTTTTCTCGGATTTGAACCAAGTCCCCGAGAAAAGATCTTTTCGAAGGCCGTGGACCAACCTCAAGCCGCCGCATAGATGCAAGTCTCCAAGCGGTTTCTCGCGCTGCTGAAGCAACAACTTGCCCAATTCGCAGATCGTCCCGATTTGCGAACTTTGGTGGTGTACGTCGCTCTCCCAAGCGCCAGTGGGGAGCCCTCGCTCCTCTCGATCGGCGAATGGCCCCAGCAGGCTCTGGTCCTCGAGAGCGGTGTCAGCGAGTCATCACCGGGAGAGGGCAGCACCCGCCGCTGGCTCGCCCTGCGGGACGGCCCGCTGCTGCTGGGCGCCCTGCGGATCGACACGGACTGCTGGCCCTGGCCGAGGCCCCTGAGTGATCGACTCGAAGCGACGGCGCTCTGCCTCACTGAAGCGCTCAAACTCGACTTAGACCAGCAACGGCTCGGCAGGCAACTGGCCCTGCGGGATGACCAGCTCAAGCTGCTGGTCCACCAGGTGCGCAATCCCCTGGCGGCCCTGCGCACCTTTGGCCAACTGCTGAGGCGCCGCCTTGATGGCGATAGCGCCAACCAGGCCTTGGTGGACAACCTGCTGAGCGAGCAGCACCAGATCAATCGCTATCTGGATGCGATTGATCAACTCAGCCAAACACCGCTGCTCCCCCCTGCCGAAGGCGGACTGCAACCCCTCCTCTTGCCGCCAGCCTTCAGCAGTGACGCCCTGCGCTCGCTCAACCAAGTGCTGGAGCCCTTAATGGAGCGGGCTGCTGGAACCGCCAGCCTGCAGGGCCGGCGTTGGGTCCCGCCGGGGGAGCTTCCCACCCAGCCATGCAATGCCGCGGCCGTCTCAGAAATTGTGGCCAACCTGCTCGAGAACGCCTTCCGCTACAGCCGCCCAGGCGGCCGCGTCGGCCTCTTGTGCCAAGAGCAAGGCGATCAACTGGTGCTGGCCGTTTGGGACGAAGGCCCAGAAATCCCAGACGCCGAACGGAAGCAGATCTTCCAGAAGGGGACGCGGGGTAGTACCGGCAGTGCTGTCGCTGGAAGTGGTCTCGGACTGGCGCTGGGTCGAGACCTCGCGGAGCGCATTGGTGGTGCCCTGGAGTTGCTGATCCCGCCTTCCTGCCTCGATCCAGCGCTACCGAATACAGGCAACGCCTTTCAGCTCAGCCTGCCCAAGACGCCACCGCAGCCAACACCAACAGCGTCCAACTAAGGCTCCACTCCACGCAGGCGCCATAGCTATCGCCGCTGTGGCCGCCCAGGCGCCGTCCCAAGGACCAGGGAATCACCAGTGCTGGAAGCACTCCGAGCCAGCCCAGGAGCGCCCATTGACTGAGACCGAGAGCCAACAGCAGCCCACTCAGGGCAAAAACCAGCAGCAGGGAGGGCACCAACTCCGCCAGCAATCCCTGCCAATGGCGCAGGTGAAAGGCGGCCGTGCCCTCGCGCTGGCGCAGATAAGGGAAGGCCTCCATGGCGAAGAGCGGTGAAACCCGGGCCCAGATCGAGGCCCAGACCAAGGCGACGGGCGCTGTCGAGCCGAGCCAGGCCAACGCCGCAATCCGGAGCAACAGGGCCACCAGAAGGGCCTGGACCCCACTAGCTCCAACCCGGCTGTCATCCATCGCCTCCAGCCGGCGCTCAGCGGGAGCGGCCAAGCCATCGGCCGTATCCATGAGCCCATCGAGATGCAGGCCACCGCTCAAGCTGATGCCCAAGACCAACACCAGGGGGATCTGCACCAGCAGACCTGCAGGCATCAACAACTGCCAGAGCCCGGCTTCCAACAGGCCAATGGCCAGGCCCACCCAGGGAGCGAAGCGCGCGATGCGCTCAAAGCGCGGGGTCACCCCCGGCGGCAGCGGCAAGACGCTGTAAAAGATCCAAGCTCCAGCCCAATCCCTGAGCATGCGGGCGGCCAGCAACGATGGGGCCAGATGATCCTGCCGCCTCGATGAGCTTCCACTTCGAGATCACGGCCCGCTGCACGCGCACCGGAGCCCGCTGCGGCTGCTTTCACACCCCCCACGGCGTCGTGACCACGCCGCGCTTCATGCCCGTGGGGACGCTGGCGACGGTGAAGGGGGTCACCCCAGCGCAACTCAAGGACACAGGCGCGGAGATGGTGCTCTCCAACACCTTCCACCTGCATCTGCAGCCCGGTGAGCAGATCGTCGCCGATGGCGGTGGATTGCATCGCTTCATGGCCTGGGACGGGCCGATGCTCACGGACTCCGGCGGCTTTCAGGTCTTCAGCCTGGGAGACATCAACACCATCAACGACCGCGGCGTGGTCTTTCGCTCCCCCCGCGATGGAGCCCGCATCGATCTCACCCCTGAGCGCTCCATGGCCATTCAGATGGCCCTTGGTGCGGATGTGGCGATGGCCTTTGACCAGTGCCCGCCCTACCCAGCCACAGAAGCTGAGGTGGAGCTCGCCTGCCGGCGCACCCATGCCTGGCTCGAGCGTTGCATCAGCAGTCACACCAAAAGCGATCAAGCCCTCTTCGGCATCGTCCAGGGGGGCTGCTTTCCTCGCCTGCGGGAGGAATCGGCACGCGTGGTCAGTTCGATGGGCCTGCCTGGCATCGCCGTCGGTGGTGTGAGCGTGGGCGAACCCGCCGAGGAGATGCACCGGATCGTGCGGCAAGTCGGCCCCCAACTCCCAGACGACAAGCCGCACTACCTCATGGGTGTGGGCACCCTTCCGGAGATGGCGATCGCGGTGGCCAATGGCTTCGATCTTTTTGATTGCGTCCTGCCTACCCGCCTGGGACGCCATGGAGCGGCCCTGGTCGGCGGAGAACGCTGGAACCTGAAAAACGCCCGCTTCCGCCATGACCACAGCCCGCTCGATCCCAGCTGCAGCTGCCCGGCCTGCACGGTCCACACCCGTGCCTACCTGCATCACCTAATCAAAACGGACGAATTGCTCGGAAAGATCCTGTTGAGCCTCCACAACATCACCCAACTGGTGCGCTTCAGCACCGCCATGGGACGCGCCATTCGGGATGGCTGTTTTTCAGAGGATTTCGCTCCGTGGGAACCAAACTCTCCAGCCGCCCACACGTGGTAGCTTCCGTCCCTAGCCAACGACGATTCCGGGATGGCCGCCTACGCCCTGCAGACCTTGGCCCAGCTGCCCGAGGCCTACCAAGCCTTCGGTCCTCTGGTGGACATCCTGCCCATCATTCCTCTGTTTTTCCTGCTGCTGGCTTTTGTCTGGCAAGCCTCCGTCGGCTTCCGCTGAACCAGAGCTGAACAGCACTCAATGAGTCAAGCGGTGGGGGCCGATGGGTCTCCACCGCTTTTTGCTGGCTTCAGCCCCGGCGCAGAACCGCCCAGGCAAATTCCGGCAGGGCCAACATCCGCTGCCAACGGCTGGGCTCTTGAACCAGGCGATAGAGCCATTCGATCTGGAGCCGGCACATCCACTGCGGCGCGCGCTGCTTGGCACCCGACCAGACGTCAAAGCTGCCGCCGACACCCATCCAGAGGCCGGGCTGATGGAGATGCATCCGCTGAATCCAGGTTTCCTGGCGCGGCACCCCCAAGGCGACCAGCACCAGATCCGGGCGAGCATCCAGCAGTTGCTGCTCGATACCGGGCCATTGCTCCGGGCTTTGATAGCCGTGGATGCTGAATTGCAGGTTTAAGCCGGGGATTTCCTTCTTCAGCCGGGCCGAGACCAGCGCCATCACCTCGGGGGTGGCTCCCACCAGAGCCACCCGCCAGCTGCGAGCAGCCGCCTCGACCAACAGCTGACGGGCGAGCTCAATGCCAGGGCTGCGCCGCACCCGGTAGCCCTTGCGCTTCAGGGCCCAGACCACACCAGCGCCATCAGGAATCACCAGATCCGCAGCCGCAATGGCCTCGCCGAGGGCGGGATCGGCAAGGGCCGCCATCGTCATCTCCGCGTTCAAAGTGACGATCTGACCGCCGCCCTGCTGCTTCAAAGCCAAGGCTGCATCGAGCACATCAGTGGCCACGGCCACCTGCACACCCAAGACCTGGGTGACCTCCCAGACGGGCTGATCGAACGCTGTGGGGCTGGCGGGAGTCGCCATTGATGCCGTCGGGGATAGGCCGCACGAGAGAATCTATGGCTGGCCTTCAGGCAGTGCTCGCCCATGACCCTCAGCAGCGCCCCTGTGGCTCAAAGCGCCGCACCGCTGCAGCTGAGTGCCGCAGAGGCCTGGCAACGCCTGAATGAACTGGACCGGCAAATCGATCAGGTGGTGCTGCAGCGCCAGCATCCGATCACCGGCCTGCTCCCCGCCAGCACAGCCAACAACGTCCATGGCAACTACGGCGATGCCTGGGTGCGGGACTGCGTCTATTCGATCCAATGCGTCTGGGGCCTCGCCCTAGCCCACCGCCGCTTGAGTGGTGCCACCTCCCGCGTCTACGAGCTGGAGCAACGGGTGCTGCAACTGATGCGGGGCCTGCTCAACGCCATGCTGCGCCAGGCCCACAAGGTGGAGCGCTTCAAACAGACGCTCTCACCGCTCGATTGCCTGCACGCCAAATACGACACCGGCAGCGGCGATCCCGTGGTCCCCGATGACGGCTGGGGCCACCTGCAGCTCGATGCCACGGCCCTGTTCTTGCTGCAGCTGGCGCAGCTCACCCGCTCGGGACTGGTGGTAGTGCAAACCAGCCACGAACGGGATTTCCTGCAAAACCTCGTTTATTACGTGGCCCGCGCCTACCGGGTGCGCGACTACGGCATTTGGGAGCGGGGCGACAAGGGCAACCACGGCCTGCCGGAACGCAACGCCAGCTCCATCGGCCTCGTCAAAGCAGCCCTCGAGGCCCTGGAGGGGTTGGATCTCTATGGCCCCCATGGCAGCGGGCAAAACCATCTGCACATCCCCCACGACGCCATCGTCCGGCTGCGGCGAGCCCTGAGCGGCCTGCTGCCGCGGGAGTCGGCCAGCAAAGAAGTCGATGCGGCCTGCCTCTCGGTGATTGGCTACCCGGCCTGGGCCGTGGAAGACAGCGCACTGGTGGAGCGCACCCGCGAGAAGATCCGCACCGAGCTGGGCGGACCCTACGGCTACAAGCGCTTCCGCCGGGATGGGCATCAGACCGTGGTGGAGGACCACAACCGACTGCACTACGAACGCGAGGAACTGGCCCAGTTCGAGCACATCGAATGCGAATGGCCCCTGTTCTTGGCCTATGAGCTGATCACGGCCTGCTGCGAAGAGCGCTGGAGTGAGGCCTGGAGTTGGCGGGAGCGTCTGCGCAAAGTGGCGCTCGAGGTTGATGGGGTGGAGCTGCTCCCTGAGGTGTATGTGGTGCCCGCAGCCCGCGTTGAAGCCGAGCGCCAGCAACCGGGAAGCCAGGAGCGCGTGGCCAACGACAACGTGCCACTGCTCTGGACGCAGAGCCTGACCTGGCTGGGCGATCTGATGCTGTTGGGTCTGCTGGAGCCGCAGCAACTCGACCCCAGCGAGAGGCGCCGCAGTCGCAGCCTTGGCGCGACGGAGGTGCTGGTCAGTTTTGTTCCCGCGCGCGAGAGCATCGCAACAGAGCTCGAGCAGGCCGGACTCGCCGTGAGCCGGCCAGCCGGTGCCACCAGCATTGCCAGCTCCAAAGAGCTGGGCCGGCGGATGGCGCAGGTGGGGGCCAATGCCCGCCTCGGGCTGAGCGGTCACCCGCGCTTGCGGATGGAAACCATGGCCACCGCCCGGCTCTACCGCCAAGACGGCCAAACCCTGGCCTTTTTGCCAGCGGTACTGGAGGAGGACACCTTCTATCTCTCGGATGACCCCGAGCAGCTGGTCGATGCGGTCACCAACGAAATCAGTCAGCTTCAGCGCCACTGGCGCGGCAGCGGCCTGCCGCTCTTGCTGATCCCCGTCGAAGAAGGCCCCTTCCAGCGCAGCCCGGAGACGTTCCTGCGGCTGGGGGAGACCCTGCGCAGCGGCGTCCTGGGTGGCACAGCCGTTCAACTCGGCAGCCTGGATGTCCTGGCCCGCCAGGCTTGCTGGGCCGAACTGCCCAGCTACCAACACGAGGCAGCCGCCAGCGCACCGGCGGAGCTGACCCAGGGACTGCAGAGCAGCAACCTGGACAAACCACTGACCGCAGCAGAGGAGCAAGAGCTCGAGGAATCCAGCCTCGATGCCCTGCTGGAGCGGCTCTGGCAAAGCGCATCCCTGCAGGAGCAAGCTGAGCTCCTGGAGCTGCTGGTACGCCGGCTCGGCCTCTCGGCCGTTCTGACGGGTCCAAGCGGCAATGCAACGCCCAAAGCTCTGCTGGAGGAGGCCTACCGCCGGGGCCTCAAAGAAGGCGACTGGAACGTGGTCCGGCGCTGCGCTGGGGTGCTGGGGCTGGCGCATCCCCAACTCGAGGATGCCCTGACGGATCTGCTGGTGCGCCAGAAGCACGTCGTGGTGGGACGCAACTACACCAATGACTCCCTGATCACCCAGCCCCTGAGCAGCAAAGCGATTGCAGCGAGGATCCGGCGCTACAGCGGCGAGGACAGCCGCGAATGGGTGCTGCAACAGGAGCTTCTGCTTGCCCTGGATGGCCTCGCCCGGCGTGATCCAGCGCTGCTGAGCGGCAGCCTCACCCTGCAGCTGGGGCAGCTCTTGCTGCTACTCACCAGTGAAGTAGCTGGGGAGCAGAACCTCTCGCCGAGTGACGCCTTCGAGGCCCTCTGCGACACCCCTCCCCACGCCATCGGACGCCGGCTCAAACAGGTGCTCAGCGATGTGGAGCACGCCAAGGCTGCCCTCCAACGCAAGGAGCAACTGCACCTCAGTGGCCGGGTGAGCTGGGAAGCGCCAGAACCGCTTGAAGAACTCGAAAAAGGCGAAAACTGGCTGAAGCACCGCGAGCGAATGGGGGCGCTGCAAAACGTCCCGCGGGACTTCCACCCCGGGATCTGGAGCCTGCTGCACCACTGCCGCGGCCTGGTCATCGGCGACAAGCTCGAACGCCGCAACCGTCTGGAGAGCGCGCCACTGCTCAAAGAGAAAACCCCCGGCGAGCGCAACTTCGCCGTTCACGTGGAGCACTTGATCAGCAAGATCGAAGCGCCTGAATACCGGCGCCTCTGCATCGAGACCCTGGTGACCCTGATTGCCTTTGTCGATGCCAACCCAGAGGTCAGCGTCGATGACGACCTCGTTCTGGATGTGGTGATTGGCCACGCCGTTCGGGTCGGTTGGCAACAGCGCCACCCCGACTCCGACCCCTCTGACTACGGCAGCCACAAAGGCGATGCCTGGGAGGAGTTCTACCGCTCGTCCCCCGCAGACTGCCGCCGCTGGCAACTGCTGGCCCTCAAGGAACTCGCTGAGATGGCCTGAGCTAGATCGGCTCCGGCAGGGTCATGCAGATGTTGGCCTGCTCAACGCACTGCTCAATCAGATCGGCCAACAGCAAGGCACGCGAGGCCTGAGGGCCATCCACGGCGGGCAGCTCCTCGCCGCGCACGCACTGGAGGAAGTGCTCGAGCTCAGCCACCAGGGGATCCACCGGGGAAGTACTGACCTCTTCGATAAAGCCGTCGTTGCGGTAGAGCAATTCGCCGTGGTCAGCACTGAAGGACTGGTGGGTGCGCCGGTGGATCTGCAGGCTGCGGTTGAGGAAATCCGTTTCCACCAGGGCACTGCGGCAGTGGGCTGAGAGGCTGCGGATCTTGCGGTGGGCCATCTTGCTGGCCGTCAGGCTGGCGACGACACCATTGGCAAAGCCCAAGGTGGCATTGACGTAATCGATTGGACCATCGGCGCTGCGGCCGCCGGCGGCGGCAAGGCGCACCACGGGCGCCTGGGCCAGCTCAAGCACCAGATCGATGTCGTGGATCATCAGGTCCAGCACCACGGACACGTCGTTGGCACGGTCCGGATTGGGGCTGTGGCGGCGGGCCTCCAGCACCACCACCTCTTCTCCCGCCACCACCTTCACCAACTCGCGGAAGGCCGGGTTAAAGCGCTCGATGTGACCCACCTGCAGCAGACGGCCGGCTGCTTTGGCGGCTCGAATCAAATCGGACGCCTCGTCTTGCGTCGCCGCGATCGGCTTCTCGATCAGGACGTGGACCCCAGCGTCAAAGCAGGCCATCCCCACCCGGTGATGAACCAGGGTCGGCACCGCGATGCAGACCGCTTCGACTTCTTTGAGCAGCTCGGCGTAGTCGGCAAACCAGCGGCAACCGAACTGCTCAACCGCCAGCTGACCGCGCTTGGGATCAGGATCTGCGACTCCAACCAGCTCGGCATCCTTGAGCAGGCTGAGCACCCGAGCATGGTGCCAACCCATATTTCCGATTCCGATCACTCCAACGCGGACTGGCTTCATGGCGTTGGAATTCCGGCGCAGCAATTATCAGGGATCAGAGGTCGTCTTCGCTGGCGGGTTCAGCCAAACGGCGACTGATCTCTACACGGTGAATCCGAGGGCCATCCATCGCCAAGACCTCGAACTGGTGCCCCTTCCAAAAGACGCTCTCCCCAGGTGAGGGGATGTGCTGCAGACGCTCCAGCAGGAAGCCCGCAAGGGTGTGATGTTCGTCGGATTCCGGCAACTGAAGGTTGAGCTCACGGTTGAGCTCATAGATCTCCAAATCTCCGGCCACGAGCCAGCTGTGGTCCTGGAGCTGCTGGAGATCCTCCTCGGGATTCTCGGGATCCTCTTCCTCACCGACGATCTCGCTGGTGAAGTCGGAGATCGTCACCAGGCCTTCGGTCCCGCCGTGCTCATCCACCACCAACAGCAGCGGTTGACCGCTGCGAATCAAAGGCAGCAATTCCGCCACCGGGGTGGTCTCTTGCACCTTGGTCACCGGGGTGACGTAGGGAGCCAAGGGTGAATCGCGCTGCAGCAGGCCCTTGGCGATCGGCTCAGCCAGGCGGCGCAGGTCAAGAACCCCACGCACGTCATCGAGGGAACTACCCAAGACGGGGAAACGGGCGTGATGGGTCGTGTGGACCGCCTCCATCAATTCGCCAAAACGGACCTCCAGCGGCAGGGTGACCATCCCTGAGCGGGGCACCATCACCTCCCTGACCTGGGTGTCACGCAGCGAAAAGAGCCCCTCCAACATGTCCCGTTCATCGGGCATCAAGCCCGTGACGCTGTTGGACTCAATCAACGTCTCGAGCTCACCGGCGGAGAGGGCTGGGACCAACTGATCCCAGTTGCGGGGCAACCCCAACAGCCGCAGCACCCCATCACCCAGGCGTTCGACCACCGCCAAAAACGGTGCCAGGGTGCGAATCAGGTTCTCCAGCACCGGAGCCAGCCGCAGCGCAGTGGCCTCAGGGCGATGCAAGACCCAGGCCTTGGGCACCAAACCACCCAGCAGGGTGGCCAGCAGCACCAGCACGGCAAACACCGCGATGTCCCACCAGACCTGATGGCTGGAGGCTGCAGAAAGCCGTTCCGCCAGAGCGCGACCGCTCCAGCCCAAGGCCAACAGCGCCATCGCCATGCCGAGCTGCGTCGCCACCAGAGCCCGGCGCAAGCGACGCTGCAGGCGGGCGACGGCGGTTGCCCCGGCATGACCGTCCTCCTCCAGCAACTGCACCCGGGTCGGACGCAGACGAATCAGAGCAAACTCGGACGCCGCGAAGAAGGCCAGCAGGATCAGCAGGGCCGCCGGAGCCAGGAATCGCATCGCCAAGGAGTGGGGGTCGCGAGGATCGAACTCGCCTAAGGCGGATTATGAGTCCGCTGCATTCACCAGATTGCTAGACCCCCAGCGGGTGTGGTTTACCACAGGCCACGCACGGGTGTTACAGCAGGCTCAATCGGCGTGCTGGAGAGGCCGCAGCCGCCCTGGGACAACCCCTGGCAGAAGCCGTTGGAAACATCGGCTGTGCGCCAAGGCAATGGGTTGCTCTGCTGATCCAAGAGCACTTGATAGGTGTTCTCAACCGCTGAGCCGTCCCAAACGATCGTCTGATCGGGGAAGCCCAGGCCCATCACCCGATTGCCTTCGCGGCCGCCCATGGCAATGCCGAGAACGTCAGTGATCTGATTGATCACGCTCACCCCACGGGCGTAGGGGGCGGTGTAGCTGAAGAAGCGCTGCTCCATCAGCTCAGACGTCGTCGTCAAAGGAGCGCAGCGACTCACTTCCACCAAGGGCGAACCATCCAGGGGTGCCTCAATGCTGGTGCGGCAAACCACTGGCCCCGCCGAAGCAGTGGGGATGGTCCAAGCAGCAAGACCAGCAGCGATGGCAAGCGAGCGGAGCAACTGCATCCCCTGGGGCCGTGAGCTCTAGGCGCAAACTAGACAGACCGAGAGCCAGACGCCAGCGGAGTGACGACAACCATTTCCCTGCCTGCCACCAGCACCGAACAGCGGCAGCTGCTGCTGGAGCTGCTCGCCACGCGGGCCTACCGCCACGGCAACTTCACCCTGGCCTCCGGGCGCACCAGCAGTCACTACGTCAACTGCAAACCCGTCAGCCTCAGTGGCCTCGGCCTGGCGCTGCTGTCGGCGCAAATGCTGGACCTGGTGGAGCCCGGCGCCGTGGCCGTCGCGGGCCTCACCCTCGGCGCCGATCCCCTGGTCAGTGGCGTCGCCCAAGCCGCGGCCTTGGCCGGACAGGCGCTGGATGCACTGATCGTCCGCAAAGAGGCCAAGGGCCATGGCACCGGTGCCTGGCTGGAGGGGCCCCTCCCCGAACCCGGTAGCCGCATCACCGTCCTTGAAGACGTCGTCACCACCGGTGGCTCATCCCTGAAAGCCGTCAAACAACTGCGGGAAGCGGGTTACGTGGTCGAGCGCGTCGTGACCATCGTCGATCGCCAAGAAGGTGGTCTGGCCGCCATGCAAGAGGCCGGCCTGGAGCTGCGCAGCCTGTTCCAACTCGATGAAGTCGCTGCCGCACACCAGGCATGAGCGCTGCCAGCCGCTGGGCCACCCCCGTCAGCTTGATCCGCCTAGAGGGCAGCGACACCCGTCGCTTCCTGCACGGCCAAAGCAGCCAAGCGATTGAGTTAGCCCAACCCGGCGCCTGTCTGGCCACCTGCTTAATCAGCCCCACGGCCCGCATGCGGGGCCTTGCCTTGGTGGGTGTGGATGACTCCGGCGCCGATTTGATCGTGATCGCCGGCGATGGCGAAGCCGTCCGCATCAGCTTGGATCGCGTGCTCTTCCCGGCTGACAACGTGCGGCTGGGTGCTGTTGAACCGGCCACCCTCTGGCAATGGCAGGGCGACGTCGAAGTCGATGGCGCTGATCTGCTGCAACCCGGCGTTGACCTGGGCAGCGGTCCCGATGCTTCTGTCCTGTTGCAGCGCTCTGGATCAAAGCTGCCGTCCTGGCTTGAGGCCTTGCCGCAATGGTCCAGCGAACAGGTGGAAGCCAACCGCCTGCGCCATGGACTGCCCGCGGCACCTGGCGAACTGAACGACGACACCAACCCCTTCGAGCTGGGACTCGCGGCCTGGGTGAGCCTGAACAAGGGCTGCTACGTGGGCCAAGAGACCCTGGCGAAACTCGCCACCTACGACGGGGTCAAGCAGCAGCTGCGCTGTTGGCAGAGCAGCGAAGCCGTTGAGCCGGGCACAAGCTTGAGCAACGCCGAGGGTGAACGCGCAGGTGTGGTGACCTCCGCACAGGGCCACCAGGGACTGGCGCTGATCCGCCGCTCCTGCTTGGACGCCGCCACGCTCCAAGCCGGCACAGTCACGCTGACCCTCAGCAAGCCTCTGGGCTCCATCGATCCGCCGGTGGAGGCCGGCGGTCAGTGCTAACGCCCGTCCTGCTCGAGCAGCCAGCGCGCCACCACCCAGGTGGCCAGGCCATCGTCGTGGTTGTAGCGGAAGATCCGGCGCAGGTTTTGGCGGGAGCCACGGCCATCAGCGCCGGCTCCCCCCAGACGCCAACGCCGCCACCAGAGCAGCGCCCGCGCACCATCAACCCCCGGCTGACTCCAACGGAAACCGAGCCAGCTGGCCACCGCCTTGAGCCCATAGCTGTTGGTGGGCATCCACCAGTGCTGGCGCAGGCGCTGATGCACATCCAGCATCCGGGCACGCAAAGCCTTGAGCTCCCGCTCGCGCACCCCGAGGCGCTGGCCCATCTTCACCAGGGCCAGGACCTCCGTCTCACCGAAGTGCAACACCGGCCAATCGGGATAGGTCTCGAGCAGACGCATCAGGCGCTCCCAGAGGCGCTCTTCGCCATGCTCAAGCAGGGCCAGGATTGGGTGATAAGGCGCCTCTGAGGCCTGAGCCAGATCCGGCCAGCTGCCATCGGGATTGCGGGGCAGGCGCACAAAGCCGTGCAAGAAATCGTCCCGGGCATCGGGATCCGATTCGATGTCGTAGATCAACACCCCAGGGGCATCCACCACTTCCGGCAAGGCCGCCAGAGGATCACGCCGCAGCGGTTCGCCCTTCGCCTGAACCTGGGCCTGGGTCACCAGCTGCGGGGCAATTTCGGCGTGCTGCTCGCCGTAGGTCATCAGTCGATCGGCCAGATCGCTTGGATCGGCCTGAGCCAGGACCGTCAGGCGATCAATTCCCAACTCGAGCAACATGTCGCGCCGCTTTGCGCCAATCCCGCTGACCTCGCTGAGGTGCCCTTCCGCCGCCGCCACTTGATCGCAGCTGGACTTCCAGCTGCAGAGCACACACTTCTTGCGATCGGCCACCAACGGGGGCGGCGTGGGACGGCGCAGGTCATCCGCCAGACGCCCCAGCGCCTCATCCAGCTGCCGCGGCAGGCTGCCAGCCAATGGGACGGTTTCCTGCTGGAGGCCGCGCCCCGAGCCGGACAGCACCAAGGCCGTTCGCACCGGCGCCTGCTGTTCCTCCGCCAGCAAGCCTCCCCAGAGGGCAAGGACGTAGCGGTGCTCACGGGTGGTGCGCCGGCCCGGCCTAAACAACACCGGCCGGTAGCTATGGGCGCCCCATCGGCTGGAACCTTTGACCCGCTGCAAGAGAGGGGGATGGGCTTCAACGCCCTCTCCCTTCAAACGCAAGCCCACCACCGCTGGAGCACCCGTGCGGGCCGCCGCCTCGCCACGGCCCGGGCGCTCAGGGAACAACGTGACGAAACTGCGGCGCTGCTCATCGAGCTGCAGCTCCCGGTGGGAGGTCCACTGGCGCTGAGAGCTGTCGCCATGGCAATCCAGCCAAGCGCGGCGCTTGCAGCGCAGCCAACTGCGCAACAGCCGGTCGGTCAGCAGGATTTGGCCAGGCACCCGTTGACGCTAGGTGGCCGTCTTCGGGTCCGGCACCTGGATCAACGCAGGCGGTGAGGCGGGCTGCTAGCACCATGGATAACGCCCGTGCCCTGCTCCGATGGCTTCAGCGCCCCTGCCCTTGGAGGCCAGCCCGATCGCCTTCGGCACCGATGGCTGGCGGGGCATCCTCGGGGTGGACATCACCGTCGAGAGGCTGCTGCCGGTGGCGGCGGCTTCGGCGCGGGAGCTGGAGGCTTCGGCCCCAGCCGGCCTGAACAGCCGCGAAGTGGTCATCGGCTACGACCGCCGTTTCCTCGCGCCCGAACTCGCCGAAGCGATCTGCAGCGCCGTCCGTGGAGCCGACCTGGTGCCGGTGCTTGCGGAAGCGCCCATCCCCACTCCGGCCGCCAGCTGGGCTGTGGTGGAGCGGCAAGCCCTTGGTGCACTGGTCATCACCGCGAGCCACAACCCGCCGGAGTGGCTGGGCCTCAAGATCAAGGGCCCCTTCGGGGGATCGGTGGAAGGGGACTTCACCCAGCGCGTGGAGCAGCGGCTGCAGGCCGGCGGCATCTCCGTGCCGATCCACGGGGAAATCCTGCGCTTTGACGCCATGGGGACCTACTTGACCGGCCTCAAGGCCAAGGTCGACACCGAGGCCCTGAGCGATGGCCTGGAGCGCCTGGGACTCCAAGTGATCATTGATCCCATGCACGGCTCAGCTGCGGGGGGCCTCAGCCGCCTGCTGGAGGGCGCCGCCCAAAGCGATCACCTGCGGGAAATCCGCTCCAACCGCGACCCGCTCTTCGGCGGCAATCCACCGGAACCCCTGGCCCCCTACCTGCAGCAGCTGATCGCGGAGGTGCGGGCCTCGACCCTGGCCGGCCGGCCAGCGGTGGGCATCGTGTTTGACGGCGATGGCGATCGCATCGCTGCGGTGGATGAACACGGACGCTTCTGCAGCACCCAACTGCTGATGCCGCTCTTCATCGATCACCTGGCCCGCGCCAAGGGGCTGAGCGGTTCGGTCGTCAAAACAGTGAGCGGCTCGGACCTGATGCAACTGGTGGCCGAGAACCTAGGTAGACCCGTGCTGGAAAAAGCCGTGGGCTTCAAGTACATCGCCGCCGAAATGCTCAGCAGTGACGTGCTGGTGGGCGGCGAAGAGTCGGGCGGTGTGGGCTTCGGTAGCCACCTGCCGGAGCGCGATGCCCTCTACGCCGCGCTGCTCTTGATTGAGGCCCTCGTGGAGGGAGGCCAGCCCCTCGGCGTCCGGGTCAGCGAACTCCAGGAGCGCTGCGGTGGCGCCGCGGCCTACGACCGATTGGACCTGCGCCTGCGCGACATGGCCACCCGGCAACGGCTCGAGCAGTACCTGGCCAGCACGCCGCCGGCGGAGGTCGCCGGAGCCGTGGTGCAAGAGGTGATCACGACCGACGGAGTGAAACTGCGCCTGGGCCCAAGCCACTGGTTGATGCTGCGCTTCTCCGGCACCGAGCCCTTGCTGCGGCTTTACTGCGAGGCCCCAAGCGAGGCACGCGTGGCTGAAGTACTCAGCTGGGCCCGCCAGCTGGCCGAGGGAATCTGATGACCACCCTGGTGATCGCTAGCGGTAACGCCGGCAAGGTGCGTGAGTTCGGCCAGCTCCTGGAAGACCTGGGCCTCAACACCCAACCCCAGCCCGAAGGAATTGAGGTGGAGGAAACCGGTGACACCTTCGCCGCCAACGCCCGCCTGAAAGCCGAGGCCGTTGCCCAAGCGACGGGGCAGTGGGCCCTGGCCGATGACTCCGGTCTGAGCGTGGATGCCTTGGGTGGCGCGCCTGGAGTGCACTCGGCCCGCTACGCGGCCACCGATGCGGCACGCATTGAGCGGCTGCTCCAGGAGCTCAGCGCTGCCGGCGCCCAAGACCCAACCTCCCGTTCAGCCCGCTTCACCGCTGCCTTAGCTCTAGCAAACCCCAGCGGGCAGGTGGTGCTGGAGGTGGAAGGCCACTGCCCCGGCCAAATCCTGACGGAATGCCGCGGTGCTGGCGGCTTTGGCTACGACCCCGTCTTCTACGTCCCAGAAGCACAACTCACTTTTGCGGAAATGCCGAAAGGACTGAAAGCGGAGTTGGGGCATCGGGGCCGCGCCTTCGCCGCCCTGAGACCCCAACTGCAAGCCCTCTTGGATCACGACACGCAGTAATCCAGCGCCAGGCTCACCGAGTTGCGCGGCGCGGGCGCTTCATCAGGGTTGAAGCTGGCTGAGAGAGCGCGGTTCATCGCCACCGGCCGCGGGGAAGTGCCACCGCGCTGATTGATCCGCAGCAGCTGAACCCGGCGTAGTCCAAGGGCATCGGCCGTGGCCTGGGCTTGGCGCTTGCCATCAGCCAGGGCCTGGCGCATCAATTGGGCTTGCACGGTCTCCGCACTACCGCTCGCGGCCAAGGAAGTGAAGCCATTCAGGTTCACCCCCGGCAGCTTGCCGGCGGCCTGAATCAAGGCGTCGTAGTTCGCCTTGCTGACCTCGCCGGAGACGTTGGTCGTCGCCCGCTGACGCCGCGGCCCGGCGCTGCCCCCACCAATCGCGTAGGTCCTGGGCGCCGGGATCGTGATCCGCCCGCTCACCAGGGGCGTCAAAGCGGAGCGCAGTCGCTCCAGCCGGGCATTGAGCTGCTGCATCGCCTCGGCCTTGGTCGCAGCCTCCGCCGAGAGGTCCAGGTTGAAGCGGAAGCGATCGAAGGCGGTCGTGCCGCTCTGGCTGACCTGGAGTTGATAGAGGGTGCCACCACAGCGATCACCACCCCCGGCCTGGGCAGGTGAAGGCATCATCAGGGCGGGCAACAGAGCGAGGCTGAAGACGGCAGAACGCGAACGGAACATGGCTCAAACGGCTGATGGTTCCGGTCTAGGGGGGATCCAGGGTGCGGTCACAACCCAACTCAGGGGCAGCTGCGACTAAATCCAAATGGCCCCTCAGATCACCCCGAGATCACCCACCGCAGGGCGCCACTGCTGCATCGTCCACTCCACCCCGCCACTGAGGAGCATCGGATCCTGCTGAATCAGCGCTTCGGCTTCGCGGTAATCCGCAGCCTGCAGCAAGAGCAATCCCCCGCCACCGGGCTGACCCTCGCCATCCACCAGATAGCCGCTGCTGAGAATGACACCGTCAGCGCGCCGTTGCTCGACCCAGCGGCGATGGGCCTCGAGGTGGGGTTTCATCTGGGCGTAGGGCCGCAGGAAGCGCTCGGTTTTGATGAACCAGGGCATCAGGCCTGGGTCCAACTCCCATGCAAGCCATGGGGCACCGCCAAGGGGAGCTCCAGCACCGCCACCTCCGCCAGGCTGGCCGCATCCAGGATCACCAGATCGCTGGCACAGCGGGCGCCGTTCCAGACCAGGCAGAGCACCCAGCCGTCATCCTCAGCCGTGGCACCGGGGCGCGGGACCATCACGGGCTCACTGACAAAGCCACGGGGCGCCGCACTCCAAACCCGGCCTGCACCCGTGCTGAGATCCAACTTCTTGATCGCCTGCAGCGGGTCATTACCGCGCTCCCGCTCCGCCACCGCCATCCAGCTGTAGCGGGCGTCCAAACCCTGCCGCTCGGGGTTGACCATCGCGAACTCGCAGGTGCGGGCCTCCAGCACTTCCGTGCTGACCGCACCGCTGGTCAAGTGAATGCGGCAGCGCACCAGCTGACCCTCCGGGATCGATTCGAAATCGACCTGGCGGAAGTCCACATCCGGACCGATCGAGGGGAAATCGTCGTAGTAGATCGAATCCACCACCAGCTCCTCGCCCTCTTCAAAGGCGTTGAGGTGGTGGAAGACAAAGCCCTCAGGGGCCGAGATCTGCAGCGGCTTGCCCTCACCGCTGCGGGGAATCAGCCAGAACTGTCCCTTCTCTCCAGGCTTGGAAGCCAGGCACTGGGCCGCACCCTTTTGGCCAAGGACAAAACCAGTCGGGTTGAACGCCACCGCGTTCTGCAGAAACACCGCCCAGTTCGGGGTGATCGCGAAGTCATGCAGGAAAGCAAAGCCCTTGAAGCTGTGGCGGCTGTCCGCCAGCAGCTCCCCACTGCTGGAGAACTCCATCAGCCGAATCGTGCTGCGGGGGCCGGTCTTCACCCCGAAGGTCACCATCCGCGGCTCGCCGTGGTGACCCGGGTCAAAGCGCGGGTGGGCACTGAAGGCCTCACCGGGCTTCAGCAATCCGTCCAACCGACTCAAACCACTGGTTTGCAGGGTCTCGGGGTCCAGCGCATGGGGCTCGGCGGCTTCCCAGAGCGCCAGCAACTGATCCCCCAGCCGCACCACGTGGGTATTGGCAATGTTCTTCAGCCGCAGGTCGAACGCGTTCGCGGCCAGTCCGCCGGGCTTCTGGGTGCCAAAGACACCCCGGTAGAGAAATTTGTCGGCCTGCTCTTCTGCCTCGAAGCCTTCCGTGCGCACGAAACGATTGCGCAGCTGGACTTGACCGTCCTCAAACCGCAGGGCCGTGATCATCCCGTCGCCATCGAAGGGGTGATGCACCCACTGCCCGCCACGCTCGAGCCGGCCAGGACCATTGCGGTAGAGCGTGCCCTTGAGCTCAGCCGGAACCGCGCCGCGGGCGGCAGTCAGCGCAACCCCATCGAGCTCCACTCCAACATTGCGGAAGGCACTGGCCCAATCCGAGCGGTCGTAGCCGAGAGCAGGGGCGACGGTCATGGGCGAAGACGCAGAGCGACTTCGCCATCATCGCGTAACGGAGTGTTAAGCGGGCCTAGGCGCCCGCGCGCTCCAGCACGCCCTTGCTGCTGGGAACAGCCCCTGCCCGGCGCGGATCTACCTCCGTCGCCAAACGGAGCGCCCTGGCAAAGGCCTTGAAGCAGGCCTCAACGATGTGGTGCGAGTTGACCCCATCCAGCTGGCGGATGTGCAGGGTGAGGCCGGAGTTGTTCACAACCGCCACGAAGAACTCTTTGACGAGCTCGGTGTCGTAGGTACCGATCTTCTGAGCGGGAATCTGCAGCCCAAAGCTCAGGTGCGGACGGCCACTGCAGTCGAGCGCCACCTGCACCAAGGCCTCATCCAAGGGCGCCACGAAGTGACCGAAGCGGTGAATCCCGCGCCGGTCACCCAGGGCCTGAGCCAAGGCTTGGCCCACGGCGATGCCCACGTCCTCATTGGTGTGGTGATCATCGATGTGGGTGTCACCCACGGCCTTGATCTCCAGATCCACCAGCCCATGACTGCTGATCTGGTGAAGCATGTGATCGAGGAAGGGCACGCCCGTGCTCGCACTGCACTGGCCCGTGCCATCGAGATTCAGCTTGACGCGCACATCGGTTTCACCGGTCACGCGATGGATTTCGCCTGTGCGCATGTGTGACGCGTGCCTTCAGCTGGCTTCGATCATCGCGAATCGCGCAAGCTCAGGTCCAGATCAGAGCTCGCTCAGAGTCCGGCGTCTGGGCGGCGGGATGCTCGCTCGAAAGCAGCAAACGCGACACGGCTGCGCTGATCCGATTCATCGGTAGGGCGAGATCAGCGGGTGAAAAGGGCGTTTCGATAAACGCCCCCAAGCGCTCCACAGCAATGAACAGCAACATCACGACCCAGCCCACCCAGCCTCCGTAAGGGGCGTAGAGGGCATCCATCCGCAGGAACAGCAGGTAGCCGAAACTCCAA
The DNA here is from genome assembly GCF_023115425.1 of Synechococcus sp. A10-1-5-1. NCBI lineage: Bacteria > Bacillati > Cyanobacteriota > Cyanophyceae > Synechococcales > Synechococcaceae > Synechococcus > Synechococcus sp. A10-1-5-1. The sequence continues at coordinate 1,324,666 of NZ_CP096032.1, forward strand.
ACCGCAACCCGTACAAACACGTCATAGGGAGCAGGTAGAGGGTGATTCCGAATGCGCTCGAGGCCACCAAGGGCATCAACGGTCCGGGCGTGCACATCCATCAGCTGAAGCCTTCCCCAGCCATCAATCGCCCCTGAGCGGTGAAGGTCAGCAACTGCCAGGGCCTGAGATTGCAGCAAGGCATCAGCCGATGAGCCGTTCCAGTCCAGGGCCGCTAGTGCCCTTCGGGCAACGGGATGGGAGCGCCCACGGAGTTCAAGGTTGATAACCCAAAGCAACATCGCCTGCTGCTGAAGCAGGGGAGTCGCCGAGTCAACCATCAATGCACTCAACTGATCGCGCCAGCTGCGGCTGTGGTTCAACAAAGCGCCCCAGAGCTTGCGGGCTTCCCACCAGCGCTCATAGGCCTGGCCATGGCGAAAACCGATGAACACCGATACGGCGATGCCCCAGATCGGCAAAAGCACCTCTGGGGCGAATTTCTTAGCCAGGAGCGGATTCAAAGGAACGCTGGCGGCGCATAGGGCACCAGCGAGCAAAAGATCCAACCAGAGATGCCGAAGCAAATAGGCCGCAACCTTGAAACTGCCGAGTGGGCCGACCTGGCGCAGCATCGCTCACATGCCGGTGATGCAGTAACCGGCGTCGACATAGATGGTTTGACCGGTGATGCCAGAGGCCAGGTTGCTGGCCAGGAACGCCGCGGTGCCGCCCACCTCGTCCTGGGTGACAGTGCGGTGCAGGGGTGCCTTCTCTTCGACGTTGTGGATCATGTCGAGGATGCCGCCGATGGCCGAGCTGGCCAGGGTGCGGATCGGACCGGCACTGATGGCGTTCACGCGCACCTGCTTCTCACCCAGCTCAGCGGCCAAATAGCGGACGGAAGCCTCCAGAGCGGCCTTGGCCACGCCCATGACGTTGTAGTTGGGGATCGCACGCTCAGCGCCGAGGTAGCTGAGAGTGATCACGCTGGCGCCTTCGCTGAAGAGGGGCTTGGCGTGCTTGCAGAGCGGTGCCAGGGAATAGGCGCTCACCTCGAGGGCCCGGGTAAAGCCTTCGGGAGAGATGTTCGAGTAATCACCGATCAGCTCGTCCTTACCGGCGAAGGCCAGGCAGTGCACGAGGACATCGATCTGACCCCACTGCTCCTTGACCTTGGCAAAGACCGCCTCGATCTGAGAGGGATCCTGCACGTTGAGGGGCTCAAACAGGGTCGGAGCCAGGGGCGCGGTCAGCTCACGCACCTTGCCTTCAAAGCGCCCCTTCTCATCGGGGAGGTAGGTCACCCCGAGTTCAGCGCCGGCGGCGTGCAGTTGCTGGGCGATGCCCCAAGCGATCGACTTGTTGTTGGCGATGCCCGTGACGAGGGCCTTCTTACCGCGCAGATCGAGGAGCATGAATCGGGCACTTGCGATCGGGGGATTCTCACCCAGCCACGGCCGTGGACTCAACCGGGCAGGATCAACGGCCCCCAAGACCCCGCCGTTGGCTAGTCCCTCCCTGCGCGGAGTGCCCCTGAATTGGGATGAGCACCCGGGCGATCTTCCCCGCCAATTCACCGACCGCAGCGAGCTGGAGCGCGCGTTGCAACAGCTGTTTCCCGAGGCCAGCGGCAACCTGAGCCCGATCCCAGGAGGCCGCCATCAGGCCGAGGCTCTGCTGAACAAGGTCAAGCCCGAGCGCTACGCCAAGGCCCGCAACTTCCTCAGTGGTCCCGTCACCAGGCTCTCGCCCTACATCCGCCATGGGGCGATCAGCCTGGCGGAGGTGCGTGATGCCGTCTTTGCCCGCACCAAGCAACGGCAGGCCAGCGAAAAGCTGATCAATGAGCTGGGCTGGCGGGACTACTGGCAGCGCCTCTGGGCTCAGCTGGGCGATGGGATCTGGAGGGATCAAGAACCCCTCAAGACCGGACATCACCCCGGGGCCTACGCCGAGACACTCCCGGCGGATCTGACCGAAGGTCAGACCGGTTTGGCCTGCATGGACGGCTTCATCCAGGAGTTGCACCAGACCGGCTGGCTCCACAACCACGCCCGGATGTGGCTGGCGGCCTATGTCGTGCACTGGCGGCGGATCCGCTGGCAAGCAGGCGCCCAGTGGTTCCTGCGCCATCTGCTGGATGGAGACCCGGCCAGCAACAACCTCAGCTGGCAGTGGGTGGCCAGCAGCTTCAGCCACAAGCCCTACTTCTTCAACCGCTCAAACCTGGAGCGCTACAGCGATGGCCGCTACTGCCAGGACTGCGGACTGAGCGCCAAGGGCTGCCCGTTTGAGGCCAGCTACGAGGAGCTCGAGCAACGCCTGTTCCAGCAGCAAGCCGCCATCCGCGACACGGGCGATCGCCCCAACCGCCGCCAACGCCCCTCGAGCTCCAAAGCCTCCGCCTTCAGCCGTCCCGCCAAGCCAAACCGATGAAGCATCCGATCCTTTGGCTGCACGGCGACGCCCTAGGCCCCAGCAACCCCGCTCTGTTGGCCCACCCCGGTCAGCCGGCGGTATTCGTCTTCGACCGCGAGCTGCTGCGGGGCAAGAGCCCCACCACCGCCGATCCCCAGGACGCCGCGCCGGAGGCCGTCAGCCTGAAGCGCATCGGCTTTCTCTATGAGTGCCTGCTGGAGTTGCCGGTGAGCCTGCGCCACGGGGATGTAGCTCGTGAGGTGCTGCGCTTTGCCCAGGCCCATGGCGCAGGCGGCATCGTCACCAGCTCCAGCGTGGACCCCCGGGTTGAGAGCATCTGCCGCGAACTCGAGCGAGCCCTACCGGTCGTGCAGTTGGATCCAGCGCCATTTGTCGAGCTCGACGAGGGCGTGAATCTGGGGCGCTTTAGCCGCTACTGGAGGCAAGCCGAACGGGAAGTCTGGGCCGACTGGGCGCCGCAGACTTAAGAAGCTGCGTTCTCCTCAGGGGGACTGAGCAGGTGCCGCTCCTCCAACATCGGGAAGGAGGGAGCCGTGACCTCAGCGGCGCTGCGGGGCGGCGCCGTCCACCGCCAACGGGCCTTGGGTGCGCGCTGACGGCAGAGCGCCTGGAGCTCCTGCCGCAGTACCCGCTGCACGTCCTTGCGGTTTGCCGCCTCAAAAAACTCCTCACGGGTTGCCAAACCCGTACTGAAGGGACGGCTGCCGTTGCCGTTAAAGAGGCGAGCCGGATCCACCAGCCAGCGAGGCTTGCAGACCCCAGCTTCTCGGGTGTCGGTCGCGAGCCAGATGTGCAGCCCGTAGCCGTCGGGCTGGTTGACCACCGCCAGACCGTCGTGGGGCTGGGAGCGTTGCAAGGGGTAGATCGTCCAGGTGGCGCTGCGGTGGGCGGGCACGCAACCCACCACAGCCAAAGCCAGAAGAGCCGCTGCGGGACGGGGCCAACCCAAGGCAGTTCAGGGCACAATCAGCCCCATTCTGGTGGCGTTGTCATGGTGCTCACCCCGTCTGAAATGTTGCCCCTGGGAACGCCCCTGCCGGCGTTCGCGCTGGAGCGGGCCACGGGGGGACGCTGGGAGACCACAGCGCTGGAGTCCAAGCCAGTGCTGGTGCTGTTCATCTGTGCCCACTGCCCCTATGTGATCCACATCGAGCCCGAACTGGGCCGCCTGGAGCGCGACTACGGCGAACGGGTGCAGATCGTGGCGATCTCCAGCAACAGCACGATCACCCACCCCCAGGACGGCCCCGAAGGCTTACGAGCCCAGGCCGAACGCCAAGGCTGGAGCTTCCCCTATCTCTTTGATGCCAGCCAAGCGGTGGCCAGGGCCTTCCAGGCGGCCTGCACCCCCGATCTCTTCCTGTTCAACAGCCAGCACAAGCTCGTCTACCGCGGCCAGTTGGATTCGAGCCGTCCCGGCAACGACGAACCCCTCACGGGTGCGGACCTACGGGCTGCAATTGATGACCTGTTGGCCGGGAACGCGGTGAATCCCGATCAGCGCCCCTCGATTGGCTGCAACATCAAGTGGCATCCGGCGAAGGCCTAAAAGGCCGAGAACCGAATCAGGGCCTTAAGGTTGCCGGCATGCAGGTGCCCCCTTTCAGCCTCACCGAACAGCTGGCGCAGCTCGGGCCTGAGCTGGATGCAGCGGTTTTAGAGGTCCTCCGTAGCGGTCAATACATCGGCGGAGGGGTCATCGCGGCGTTCGAGAAAGCCTTCGCCGAAAGCGTTGGTACTCCCTTTGCTGTGGGCTGCAACAGCGGCACTGATGCCTTGATCCTGGCCCTGCGCGGCCTGGGCATTGGTCCTGGCGATGAGGTGATCACCGCCTCCTTCAGCTTTTTTGCCACGGCCGAGGCCATCAGCGCGGTGGGCGCCACCCCGGTCTTCGTCGACGTCGAGGAGAGCTCCTATCTGATTGATCTGGATCAGGTCGAGGCCGCGATCACGCCGGCGACCAAGGCCCTGATCCCGGTCCATCTCTTCGGCCGGCCCGTCGACATGGAGCGGGTTGGCTCTATCGCAGAGCGCCACAACCTGAAGGTGGTCGAGGACTGCGCCCAAGCCAGCGGCGCCAGCTGGGCGGGACGCCCAGTGGGCAGCTGGGGCGACGTGGGCTGCTTCAGCTTCTTCCCCACCAAAAACCTCGGTGGTGCCGGAGACGGTGGTGCCGTGACCTGCAAAGACAAAGCCCTGGCCCAGCGCATGCGGGAGCTGGCGGTGCACGGGATGCCCCGCCGCTATCTCCACAGCGAACTCGGCTACAACAGCCGTCTCGATTCCATCCAGGCCGCCGTTCTCAACGTCAAGCTGCCTCACCTAAGTAGCTGGGTCGAGAAGCGGACCGCGATTGCCCAGCGCTACCGCACAGAACTCAGCGGCAGCGACGGCTTCGCCCTGCCCAAGGCCGGCCCCGCTGGCCACAGCTGGAACCAGTTCGTGGTGCGCGTCCCCACCTGCAGCCCCAACCCGGCCTGCAGCTCCAGTTGCACCCCCTCCGCTGACAACGCCAACTTCGGCCTACCCGAGGCCTGCTGCCGCGACTGGCTCAAGCAGCAGCTGCAGGACGCTGGCGTAACGACGATCATTTATTACCCAATCCCGATCCACCGGCAGCCGGCCTATGCCCACCTGAACTACGCGCCCGGCTCGCTGCCCATCACCGAGCGGCTCTGCTCTGAGGTCCTGAGTCTCCCGATCTTCCCCGAACTCAGCGCCGAGCAGCAAGGTCGGGTGATTGAGGTGCTTCAGCAGTTGACTGCGAAGTCAGAAGCTGCGAACGGAACAGCACAAGTCGCCGCCTGAGTTAAGCAGCCACAGCCGTGCGCCAATCGATCGCCGAGCGCTATATCCAACGATTCAGCCTCAGTAGAGAATGTCTCTATGTATGGGGCCGCAAACCATCGGCAAAACGGGTTGAACGGCGCAGCTTGCGCACAGGACGACCGCTGATCAGGCTGGAAGACGGATTCCTCAGATCCATGGGGCTGGGCCATGAGGCCATGCCCCTCAGCATTTGCGTCGACGACCTCGGTATCTATTACGACTGCACGCGAGAAAGCCGCCTGGAGCGCCTAATCCAGCGGCCACTGACGTCACAAGAGAAAAGACGCGCCCAGAAAATTCGTGAGCTGTGGCAAATCAGCAGAGTCAGCAAATACAACAACACCATTGACTCCGCAACACCTGAAACACCGTATGTGCTGGTTGTGGATCAAACCCGCGGTGATTGTTCGATCCGTTATGGGCTGGCGGATGCATCCAGCTTTCAGACAATGCTGGAGGACGCCCTCAAGCATTGGCCCAATCACACCATTCTCCTGAAAACACACCCTGATGTCACATCAGGCAAAAAGAAAGGACACTTCTCACGAAGGCAACTCAATCACCCGCGCATTCAGATCTGCTCAGATGGCGGAGGACCATCCAGACTGCTGGAGGACGCCTCCGCTGTTTATGTTGTATCGAGCCAGGTGGGCTTTGAGGCGCTGCTTTGGGGGAAACCGGTCTACACCTATGGCCTTCCGTTCTATGCCGGATGGGGGCTGACACAGGACAGATGCGAGCTGCCGGAGCGACGCACAAACAAGAACCCAGAACTCGACCAGCTGATCCACGCTGCGCTCATTGAGTATCCGCGTTACGTCAATCCAGAAACGCTGAGATCGACCGAACCAGAAGAAGTGATCACCTGGATCGCCGATCAGAAGCGCTACAGGGAAGCTTGGCCAGATCGAATTGAAGCCTTTGGCTTTACGCCCTGGAAAGCCCGTCAACTGAGGCGATTCATTCCCCGCTATCAGCATCAAACGCTGCGCTTTCGGCGGAAGGGCGGCACACCGAGTGCAGATTGCCAAGCCGCCATCTGCTGGGGTGCTTCCACGCCAAAAGCGCTCGAGAGGTCAAAGATCCCCCTAATCCGCGTCGAAGACGGCTTCATCCGATCACGGGGCCTCGGAGCGAACCTCGTGGAGGCGCAGAGCTGGATCTTCGATCAACAAGGCCTCCACTATGACGGCAGTCGAGCCAGCGGCCTCGAGACCGCCCTGCTGTGCGCGAAACCGTTAAGCGACTCAAAGCAGCAACGCATTCGCAAACTTCTCACCAGGATTCAGCAACAGAAGATCAGCAAATACAATCTCAGCGGTAAAGAGTGGAGCCCACCGCCACAAGCGGTTGGCCGAGAAGTCATTGTCGTTCTCGGCCAGGTGGAAGATGATGCGTCAATCCGAATGGGGATTCCACGAGAGACATCTGTTCATTCCAATCGCGCCTTACTGGTCGCCGCCAGAAACGAGCATCCACAAGCTTGGCTGATTTACAAGCCACACCCAGATGTTTGCGCAGGGATGAGACGACAACAACGCTTGGAGTGCCTGTGGGATGAACTCGCCGATGAAACCTGTATTCACTCCCTACTGCGACAATCCGATGAAGTCTGCGTGATGACATCATTAGGCGGCTTTGAAGCTGCACTTCAAGGAGTGCAAGTGAGAACCTGGGGCGTTCCGTTCTATGCCGGCTGGGGATTCACGATCGATATGCTCGAACAACATCCCTGGCTCCAACGACGCGCCCATCAAAAGCTGAACCTAGAGACCTTTGCCTATACCTGCCTGATTGACTATCCAACCTATGTGAGCCACAGAAGCCTCAGTCCTACGAGCCCTGAGCGGGTGATCGAGGAAATTCAGGTGGCCACAGCCCAACCAGGAGAAGCACAACTGAATGCGGAGCAATGGCTCTTCCGCTGGTGGGGAGCACTCAAGAGCAAGCTGCCCAGACCCGTATTCTCAACACGAGACTTGTGATAAAGTTACAAAGATTTTAGGACGGGCTCTTGGCCTCTACGAGGGTCATTGACATTGAAGGACCGGTACTGTTCCTAATGGGGCCGATTGGGTCCTTCTTTTCAAGACTTGCCAAGCACCTGGAGAGCCAAGGCGTTCAGGTCTACAAGCTATCGCTACCGCTACGCGAACCTGGCTTCAGAAATGACCAGAAGATTAGATTTGCTGGAGATTTTGATGTTCAGTTCAAAGACTTTCTAGCCAAGGTCATTGAGGAAAAGCAAATTCACCATATTTTCATGTATGGCGACTTTATCTGGCCCCACCGGATTGCCATTGAACTGACGAGAGAACAAAACAACAAAGGTCGTCAACTGGAGAGCTGGGTCTTTGAACTTGGATATCTACGACCCAACTATGTGACTCTAGAACCCAATCGCGTGAATTGCAGGAGCAATCTCAATCAACCTGCCAGTTTCTACCGTGAGCTGCCTCCTGTAGAGACTCTGCCTGAAGCAAAACGCGAAGCTGGTCTTCGCTGGAGAAAAGTCTGGAAAGCTCCAACGTTCATACAGCATGCTCTGACACGCTATCGAATCTGCGAAGGGGATCACAAGCTGCAACCGAAACCCAGCTATGTGCTCGCTCAGGTGCGCGGCTTTTTTCGCAAATACATATATGCCATTTCAGAGCGTTCGATTAAGCAACAGCTGTGGAAGGGGAAACCGTTCTTTTTGGTCATTCTCCAAGTGGCAACCGATAGCCAGCTGAAGCATGGCTCTCCTTACCGAGACGTCGGCGACTTTATTGGCACGACCCTTGTCTCGTTTGCTGTTCATGCCGAGAAACATCAACGTCTGTTTATCAAACATCACCCGCGCGATCGGGGGTACAACAATTATTCACAACTGATCAAGAGGGCGTGCCAACACCTCGACATAGAAGATAGGGTTTTTTATTTTCACGACAGTCCTCTAAGCGCGATTTTCAGAAATCCAAATTGTCAGGGATGCATTCTGATTAACAGCTCGGTTGGATTCCAAGCGCTGTACCACAACATCCCCTTGAAGGCGCTGGGATCCTCTCCTTACAACTTAGAAGGATTAAGCGATCAACAAAGCCTCGATGAGTTCTGGAGTAATCCAACACCTTGCGACCGTGAGCTCTTCAAAAAGTTCTATCAATACACCATCGAAAAGACGCAGATCAATGGAAACTTTGATGGATATTTCCCATTTGACCAGACATTCCTCGTGCTGCCCAGTGCGCAGACGATTGCGCAGGCAGCCAAGACCGATCGATCTCCTCTCCATCGACCACTCACGCTGATCCAAAGACTCGGTCAACTGGGGATGGCCTATGCACACTATGCCATTCATTGGTTGGCCTATGGCCTCGGTAAGAAACAGCTAGGCCGAACGCTGTTTGAACAATCCGCACAACGGTGTCTTCACGCTCTGGGAGCAACCGTGATCATGGAGCGCTCGGATATGCGGTTCGCGAATCGAGCAGAACTACACATCGGAAACCATGAAAGCGCGTTGGACGTGCTCCTCGTGCATGGATTTTTTAAGATGCCAGCCGCCACAACAGCGCAGCTCCACCTGCGCTTTCTGCTCCCGGGCTTTCGCTACGCGACCACCAGATATGGGCATCTTCTCCTGAATTACAAGTGCCCTCAATCACGAACCTCGACCTTACGCAAAAGCAACAGCTCCCTAAAACGCAACGGTCGATTCTTCATCTTTCCAAGCGGCTCACTGAAAACAAGCATTGAAGAGAGATTCAGTAGCAGCGTTGCTTTTTTGGCCCGTGAGAATGATGCCGTTGTCTATCCATGGATCATTCGTTATCAATCCAAAGAAGCAGGCAAGATTCAACAGGAGTTCCGGAACCCGCTACGCCTACTCCTCGATCGCCTCAGCGGTGATTCTCTTCTCATTGTTTGCAGCCAAGATCAACCTATCGATAGCCGTGACTATGCAACAAACCAAGCGCTGACCGAAGCCTTGCATGCCATCTACAAAGGAAATGCCCGAAAAGAGTCGCTCAGGCGACGCGTTAGCAGGACTCATTGAAAAGTTCGTGGTGGTCTTTCTCGTAGTCGCCGCGTGGCCATCGCCGGCATTGCCGTGATGTCTTGCATCACCCTCACCGCCTGCAGGCCCTCGCAGATGCAGACGGATCCCGCCACGCTCAGCAGCATCAAGGCTGCGGTTAGCAGTTAGGTGTCGCGGATCCAGTGGCGATCACTTCTGTGATCCAGCGCTTGCCAAGCAGCTGATCGCGGATGCATCGGTAGAACGTTATCTGGTTGACCTACTCCTTCAGAGAAGCCTTCGACGAGGCGCTCAGGAGGGAATCGGGCCCCCGCTCCGGGAGCGGCCTAATCTATGTACGTGTACCGCGCGTCCGCCTGGCTCAGCGCCCACCGCCTACACCAGCAGAAGCTACGAGGCTGAAATGCGAACACCCGGCCGCATCAGAACATCCGGGATCGGCTTGAGGTAGCTGATCAGATGGAGATCAGTTGCGGCAGAAACGCTTCGGAGCACTGAGAGGGGGGGGCCAATACCACCGACCTCAACCCATAGTCGCAGGCACAACAAGAAGGCTGGTGGCACACTTTGAATCAGCCCTGCGATCCATAGGGCTTGAAGAAGCGACGTTGCGCGGGGCTAATTTGGTCTGATGAACCTGAAAAAAGCAGTTGCAGGATCTCATTGTAAGAACGAGCAACAGAGACCCCCTCATAACGGATTGAGCACAACTTCAGGTAAGGCGACAACACTCTGGGCAGCTGAAACCTCTGATCAATGCTCTTGAGATGTTGCTCAAGGGCGGCAAGAGAATCAATCTCATCAGTAATCTCCGAAGAATCTGTCGGGGTCACCTCAATAGGAAACCGTGGTGAAGGCAGCTGGAGATCCAGGCAGCCGCTGCGAAGATTTCGCTGCGCAAAAGCAAGAAACTCTGCTGTGCACCGCGTCGAGCAAGCAAACTGATTAAACGAGAGCATGCCAAACGCGCGGCTGATTCCTCGTGCTTCCGGGAGACAGACAAAGGCGCGGATCAGCTCTCCCAACCATTGCTTCCGTTGATAATCAGGCAATACAAAGGTTCGGCCAATTTCCGCATAACTGATTCCATGGGAGCCCATCACAGAGGCCAGACCGGGATAACAATGCTCGAGATAGGATTGATCAGCTGAGATGCCTTCGAAGGGGTAGCCCTGGTCTCCAACAAACAACAGCCTCTGACCGCCGATCAGGGAGTTCTCAGCAGCATTCCAAATCAGGAAATGCCAATAGAACGGATCACGCCCATCTAGTTCCAACTCAGATTGATAGCGAGGCGAAAGTTCCGCGAATGCCCGCGATCTCTGCTCACCAAGCCAAGGCAAAAGGGGGCCAACGCGCTCAGGTGGTATAAGCAGCAAGACCGTCTCTACGCTGCGTTCAAGAACACAATCTTGATACTCGCCTAACGTGAGTTGAATTTTCATTCCTCATTCCTTGGCTCAAGATAGGAGAAGAGGAGCTGCGGCTCTGACATGGTGAGCCATCCCCTGCATAGCCTGCCTCAGCCCGTGGGTCTGCTCATGGAGGGTGGAGCCCCCACCAAGGCCTATTGGCTCCAGTCGGCCCTGGAAGGCCTCGAACCGCGGCAGTGGATCGCACTCCATGGGGCCAGTGCTCCTGAGCACGAGAGGCTTCAGCACCTGGGCTCCCTGATGGTGGTTCGCCGCTTGCCTGAGCGCTGGCTTCCCAGCCTCAGGCAGCTCCGAAGGAGGGGCACGCCTGTTGTCTTGGTGCTCGATGATGCCCTTCTCGATCCAGCCGCAGTCGCTGAACAAGCCTGGCACTACCGCTGGAGACTCTGGTTTGGGCTCACGCGACACCGACACCATCTCGACCAGTTCATAAGCGACCTTTGGGTCACGACAGGCTGGTTGGTGGAGCACAGCAGGCGCAGCCTCCAAGGGCAAGACCTCCAGATTTTGCAGCTGCCCCTGCAACCGCCGCTCTCACTGCTGCATCCAGGAAGAATCCACAGAATCGCGTATCTGGGCAGCGCTTCCCACACCGAGGAATGGCGCTGGCTGCTGCCCTTACTCGAAACCCTGCAACAACGGCGCAGAGATTGCCTACTGGAGCTGGTGGTCCCGCCAGCCTGGCGCAGGCGCTTTCGCCACCTACCGCGCACGCGTCTGCTCTACCCGATGGATTGGGAGACCTACCTGCTCGACACCGGGAACCGTCAGGTGGATCTGCTGTTAACACCTTTGCTGAGCTCCCGCTTCAATCAGGGGCGCTCGCCCACCAAGTTCTTTGAGGCCGCCCGGCTGCGGGCTGCGGGTCTGTTCAGCAACCGTGCGCCCTACGCGGGCTTTGTGCGCGATGGCCAGGACGGCCTCCTGCTCGATGACACCCAAGAGAGTTGGTTGCAGGCGATTGAGCAGCTGCTGGAGAACACAGTTCAACGAAAGACCATCGCCGATTACTGCTTTCAGAGGGCTGAGAGGCTCTGTATCCGATAGAGTTTCTTCAGAATTTCTCTCCCATGATTTTTAGTTCAGGGAAGAAAACTCGCACGACCCGGATCAAGATCGCCGTTGGTCTTGGCTTAGGTGGGCTGACTGGTCTGCTCAACCTCAGGTGCCTGGCCGGCACTCTCAATAACCCCCGCTACGTTCTCGGTCCCGGCGATCGGTTGCAGGTGAAACTCTTCCAAGTGGAGGGGTTTGATAGCAGCGTGGCGGTGCTGCCCGATGGCACCGTGAGCCTGCCCAGGGTCGCCGCGATCCGTGTCTCCGGGCTGAATCTGGATCAGGCCCGCAAAGCGATCGAGAAGGCCTACGGAGCTGTGTTGAGGCGCCCCTTGGCCTATGTGGATCTGGTTGGAACGCGCCCGCTGCGGGTCAGCGTTACAGGTCAAGTGCAGCGGCCTGGGCTTTACAGCATGGGCTTGAGCGAAACCGCTCAACTGCAGAACAACAGTGGCGGCGCCTCCACGGCAGTCGCCAGCCAAGGCTGGCCCACCTTGGTGGAAGCGATTCAGAAGGCCGGAGGACTCACCGCCAGCGGAGATCTGCGCCGCGTGACTCTGATCCGCTCCGGCTATCCGGTGCGGGTTGTGAACTATTGGGAAGCGCTGCGCACAGGCGAACCGATTGAGAATCCCCTGATTTACGACGGCGACAGCATTCGGATCCCGGTGGCCGAAGGACAAAGCGAGGAAGAACTGCTGACCATTGCCAGCTCGAGTTTTGCCCCTGCATCGATCACAGTGAACGTGGTGGGCGAGGTGGAAAAACCTGGGCCACAGCAAATCCGTGCCAACAGTCCCTTGAGCCAGGCCGTGCTCTCAGCCGGTGGGGTCAGCCGTCGCGGCAATCGCAACACGGTGGAACTGCTGCGGCTGCTGCCGAACGGCACCGTGGAGGGCAAAAAACTGGCCTACAAGCCCCAAGCCCCCTTGGGTGATCCCAACAATCCCCCTCTGCGCGATGGGGATGTGGTGGTAGTTGATCGCCACCTCTGGGCCAAAACCACCGATGGGCTGAAATCTGCCGTCGAGCCCCTCGGTCCTGTGCTCAATGCCGCCTCGATCTTCCGGCTGTTTGCGCTCTGATCGATGGACGATCTGTGGACTCAGGTGAGCCATTCCTATTCTCTGCCCGCGGTGAGCTGGGAGCAGCTGCTGCAGCTACCGCTGGAGAGCCTGGGTCTGCAACCCGTGGCTGAGCAAGGCTGGATCTATCCCAGCCGACCTTATGCCTTGGCGGGGTACACCATTCAGCCGCGCCTCTTCTGCAGCGTGAGCCGTAGTTTGCAGCACCTTGAGGTCTCGATTAATAAAATCACGGTGCATGGCCTGCCCCAACTTGGAGATGGCTTGAAGCTCTCAGGAGCGATCCGTTTCTCAGAGCAGTCTTCGCACACCCGGGTCGAGCAATCGCTGGGGGCATCCACCAGCAGCACATCCCTGCTCGCGGTGGTGCCCAGGTCTCTGCTGAAGCCTCTGATTCAGAAGGCCCTATTGGCCTCCCATCAACGCATGAGCCGCACGTTGCAACGACGGCTGAGTCAAGCGTTGGGGGTCCAGTGATGGCACGGCCGATTCGGGGCAATGCCATCAGTGGCTGGCAGGTTCAGCGCAATGTGATCAGCGCCTTGGTCTATCGCGAGCTCAAGACCCGCGTGAGTGAAGTGCGCTTTGGCGTGCTGGGTGTGTTTATCGAGCCCCTGGGTGTGATGGCCGTCTTCTTGGCCATTTTCTCAGCCATCCGCGGAAACCGCGGCACGTTGGATGTGGCGTTATTTCTGATGTGCGGGATTGTTTTGTTTACCCTCTTCAATGACATTGCGATCCGCTCGTTGAACGCCATGAAGGCCAATGAAGCGCTGTTTTTCTATCGGCCTGTCAAACCGATTGACACCGTGATTGCCAGGGGTCTGGTCGAATCAGGGCTCTACGCGATTGTGCTGATTGTGATCTCGATGGCGATCTTCCTGATGCGCGAGCAATGGATGCTCGCGGATCCACCACTGCTGGCCATCTGCTTCGTCTGCTTAGCCGCGACGGCCCTGGGCCTGGGGCTCATCTTGATGGTTGCCGGGCATCGCTACCCCAGCCTGCATCAGTTTGCGCCTCTGGCGATGCGGCCCCTGTGGTTCATTTCTGGGGTGTTTTTCTCAACAGCAGCTCTTCCGGCCTGGCTTCTGCCTTGGATCAGCTGGAACCCCGTCGTGCAGGCCATTGAACTGAGTCGACACGCGTTCAATCCCGACTATGTCTTGCCAGAAGTAATCTCACTGCCCTATCTTATTGCTTGCGCAGCCTTAAGCTGCTGCATCGGCCTATGGATTTACAGCAATAACGAACGTCTTCTTTTGACCCGATAAGCTCTTCCATGATTAAAGTCACAAACCTCAGCAAGAGCTATCGCCACAAAGGTAAGCGCGTGAGCGTCTTTCAAAACCTCAATTTTGAGTTGAACTCGGGGGAATCGGTCGCCCTACTCGGCCGCAATGGAGCCGGGAAAAGCACCCTCTTAAGAATCCTTGGGGGCATCGATCAAGCCGATTCCGGAACCATTGAGGCTGACTGCAGCATGAGCTGGCCTGTGGGTCTGACCGGAGGCTTTCAAGGCAGCCTCAGCGGCCGAGAAAACACAACATTTGTGAGCAAGATTTATGCCGGGCATGACCCAGAACTGATCGAAGAAAAAGTTCGCCGAGTTGAAGAATTTGCCGAGCTGGGCGTACATTTTGATCGCCCCTTCAAAACCTATTCCAGCGGCATGCGTAGCCGAGTGACCTTCGGTCTCTCGATGGCGTTTGATTTTGACGTGTATCTGATTGATGAGGTGACTAGCGCCGGCGATGAACGCTTCCGCAAGCGCAGCAAAAAGGTGCTTGAGCAGCGCCACGAAACGGCAGATTTCATCATGGTGGATCACAACCTATGGGGCCTGAAATTTCACTGTGACCGGGCACTTCTGCTCCACAATGGCTCCTTGATTGAATTTGACGACCTCGAAGAAGGGATTGCGACCCACAAAAGACTGCTCGAGAACCCAACCCAGCACGAACTGGTTGCTGCTTGACTATGCGTGATATCTTAGGAGTCAAATTATTGATGAAATCCCGTCAAGCCAAAGACGACGGGACATCATTGCCAAGCCTCGCCAAATTCAAACCAAAATCTCAGCGGCAATTGCTGCTAGTTCTCGGCATTCCATTCGCTGCACTCTTTCTCTACTTCTATGCCATCGGTCGAGATCGCTACTTCGTGCGTTCAGAAGTCGTTGTTCGCAAAGCAAATGACAGCTCCCCAGCGACCCTCTCACTTGGCTCCTTCCTAGGCGGCGGCAATCAACAATCGCTCGAAGATGCGCGCTATCTCAAGACCTATCTGGAATCACCGCAGGTGCTGGAGGACCTGGAAAAGTCATTCAATTTTCGGCAGGCCTATGCCAAGCGCTTCCCAGATCTCTACCCAGGCCTGAGCAGACAGGCAACACGCGAGCAGGTCTACGACACCTTTCGCCGCCAGATCACGGTTTCGCTCAACGAAACCTCTGGTCAACTCACCGTGCGTACGCTTGCCTTCGACCCAAAAATAGCTCTGCGATTCAATCGGTTCCTGATCGAACAAGCGGACGAGTTTGTCAATCGATTGAATCAGGATATTTACAAGAAACAACTAGATTTTGCGCAGGAGCAGGTCGCTCTCAATAGCAAGCGCGTCCAAGAAGCGAGCGGCAAGCTTTTAGCTTTCCAAAACCAAAACAAGCTCCTCGATGCCCGCTCCCAGGGCCAAGGCAGTGAGGCCTTTATTTCCGCGCTCGAAGGAGAGCTCGCCAAAAAGCGGGTTGAGCTAGCCACCCTTCGGCGCCAGTTCGTGGATCAGCGGGCCCCTGAAATCGAAGCAGTGCAAGCACAAGTTCAGGAGCTACAAGGCCAGATCCAAAGGGAACGCAGCCAGCTCGTGAGCCCGCTAGGCAAAAACCTCAACCAAAAAGCCGTGAAACAGGCCGAGCTGGAAAACAGCCTGAATTTTGCCAACGATCTATACAAGGCCTCCATCTCCGCGGCAGAACAGATCCGCGTTGACAGCCTGCAGAAACAGCGCTTCATGGCAGTGCTCTCCAAGCCCTTACTCCCGCAGGAACCATGGCAATACTGGCGTCACAAGGGCTTCTTCACGGCGCTGACTGCCCTGCTGGTTGGTGTTGCCCTCACCAAGTTTTTGCTGGGGATGGCCGATAGCCACCGCAATTGAGCTGGCTGGTGCCATGGCGATCGCACCGCGATTGGCGTTGGTGTGCGACACCACCCAGTGCGGCAGAAACAACCTGGCGCAGCGTGAAGCCATCGCACTGCGTTCTCGACGCTGACGAAACGCAAACCCTCTGGCTTCGAACAACGTCGCCCCTGAAGCGCGGCTGGTACCTGTTTGGCATCCGCCATCGCGGCGACAATCGCCGCTGCACCGGCTGGCTGGTCCCAGAGGGGCAGACCTCATTTCGGCAGGGCAGGCCGATGTATCCGGTGCGAAGGCGCTGGCGCGTTGTGCGTCTGCCGCACTCCGCCCATCTGCTGCTGGAACTCGAGCGGGTACAGCAGCCCCTGCGGCTAGACGAACTCTGGTTGCTGCGGATTCCAGCCTGGGATGCATGGCGGCGAATCCGGCGACGCCTCAAGGCTGCAGGCACAAAACCCGAACTGTGGCGCCAGTACAACCAACTGCTCGCCGGCCAAGCCAGACGCCACGCACTCGTGCCCTATGAGCGCTGGCAACGCCTGGTGGAGCAGCCTGCGGTCGAGGCCCTGGCGCCGCTTTCAGCAGCAGAGCGAGACCAGTTCCACCTCTATGAATTCGGGGATCCCGCGCAACTCTTGCCTGCTGGCCATTGGCTTGTTGCCACGCAGCCGGGGGTGACTCTTAAGGCATGGACCCTTCAGGCCGTTGCCGCAGCGCAGCGCCAGAAGCCAGGAGCGCAGCTGCTCTACGGCGATGAAGACCAACTCACCCCAATGGGTGAGCGGCAGTGCCCTCAGTTCAAACCGGCCTGGAACCATGAGTTGTGCTGGTGCGATCCCCACTACAGCTCCTGCTGGTTTGTTGCCGCAGAACTCTGGAACCGATGGCTGGCCTCAGCACCCGCCCAATCTCCTGAAAGCTGGCAGCAACTGGTGTTGACCCTGCAGCAACAGCTGAGCAACCCAATGGATCAGATCGGCCACATCCCGATGGTGCTGAGTCACCGCCAGGGAGCTTCTGTACAAGAACCGCTGAACCCGGAGCAACTCGAACCGTTCCTACCCCAAGGTGGCCAAGCCAGTGTGACTGCTGGTGGCCTGGGCTATCGCCTCCATTTCTCTCTCGCCAAGACCACCTGTCTCAGCGTGATCATCCCGACGCGGGATCGACTGGAGCTGCTGCAGGCTTGTCTGAGCTCCATCGACAAGCACAATCCCGGCTGCCCGATCGAACTGGTGATTGCCGATAACGGCAGCCGGGAGGTGCAAACCCTGCAATGGCTGCAGCAGTTTGGAGCGGCCAGCAGCCCCGAGCGGCGACAGGTGGTCGTGAAAGCGGCAGGGCCCTTCAACTATTCCGCCATCAACAATCTGGCGGTGCAACACAGCCAGGGATCGGTGCTGCTGTTGCTCAACAACGATGTGGAGTTCCTGCATCCAGGGTGGGGGTACGAGCTGGCCTCCCAGGCCTTGCGGCCAGGCATCGGCTGTGTGGGGGCACAACTGCTCTATCCCGACCACACAATTCAGCACGCCGGTGTGGTGCTTGGGGTTGGTGGGCTAGCGGGCCATGGCCACCAGGATTTCCCAGGGGTTGCCAATGGATATCACAGACGCCTGCAACTGGCGCAGGAGGTGAGTGCGGTCACAGCGGCCTGCTTAGCCATCTCCCGCACAACCTGGGATGCGCTGGGGGGGCTGGATGCGCAGCAACTGGCTGTGAACTACAACGACGTGGATCTAGGCCTCAGGGCGCAAGCCCATGGCCTGCGCAACCTGTATCTGCCGCAGGTTCGGGCCATTCACCACGAATCGAAAAGCCGCGGCAGGCCCGAGGGGGCGGCATTCCGGCAATGGAGGCGCGAATGGAAGGTGATGGAGCAGCGATGGGGGGCTGAACTCATCCAAGACCAGGCCTATAGCCCCCACTGCAGCTTGGAGGCCGCTGATTTCAGCCTGGCTCTGCGCAGCGGGGTGCCCCTGGTGCGCTGAGCAGACCCAGTTCGTCCAAGCGAGCGCGGTAACGCTGCCCGCAAGACGCAGCGGAGAAGCGATCGCGATAGCCAGCCGCCCAGGCGCGGGGAGGCAAGCCTTCTCTCTGACGGCGATCCACCACCGAACGGATCAGGCGGGCTGCTGCCGGTAAATCAGGCTCAGCCCAGTGTTGATCAGGCCAATGGGGATAGGCCCCGGGGGGCACAGGCACCAGGCTGTAGGGCACGGGATGGGCCAGGGGACCATCCCAGAAATCAGTATTTCCGCTCCAGTTGGTGGCGATCACATCCAGCCCCAGTTGCAGGGCCTCCGCCAGGCCTCGGCCAAAACCCTCGGCGCGATGCAGGGAGAGAAAACCATCGCAGCAGCCATAGAGAGAGAGAAGCTCATCACGGCTGAGGGTGGTTTCAATCAGCCGGATGCGTGGATCCAGTTGGCACTGGCGTTTGAGCTCCTCCCAGTCGCGGTGGGCTTCGCTGGGGGCATAGGTCTTGATCACCAGGCCCACATCCATTCGCTCGCCTCCGGCAAGGACCGGTGGGAACGCCTGCTGGAAGGCACGAATGCAGCCCCAGGGGTTCTTGCGCTCCAGGTGGGAGTTCAGATCAAAGCTGAAGCAGAACAACGTGGCCTCAGGATCGAGGTTGTGTTGCTGCCTTGCGGCCAAGCGCTGCACCGGTGCAAGCGGTTCAAGGCAATGGCCAGGAGGCTCAACGCAGAGCGGCATCACCCGCAGCGGCAACCGGGTGTGGGGCCTCAGGGCGTTGGCGATGTGGGCAGTTGAGACCCACACCTCATCCACATGCTTGAGGGCCGGCAACCAGGCCCTGGGCCAGGCCGGCAGCTCCCAGGGCCAGTAGCCAATCACGTAGCGCCCGGGAAGCGAGGCATGGCCCTGCTCGGATTCGAGCAAGCGCAGCAGCTCTTCAGGGGTGAGGCAAACCAGCGTGGTCGCAAAAGGGGCCTCCGGCTGAATCACCGCCTCAAGCGACAACTCGCGGCGATGGTCAAAGCTGCTTCCGGGAGCGAAATCCAGCACCACCGCGGGCACAGCGGCGGTGTGCAGGGCTGCGTAGGTGGTGCGCAGGTCTTCGCCGATGCCAAGGGCATAGCTGGCGTAGCCCACCAGGTTCACGCCAGGCAAGCCCGATGGCGTGGGCTTGCGCTTACGCTTAGGCCACAAGCGCCTGAACCTCGAGAGCGGGGGAAGATCAAAGATGGTGCTGTAGCTGGGCAAAGGCAGGGAGAGCGAATCCCAGTGCTGCTGCAGCCATTGCTGATAGGCCCGGGCATCCTTGCGGCGGTGCCAGCGCCCTTGGTGCTCAGGGCGCTGATCCCAGAGGGCCTGGCTCAGGCGACAGAGGCTGCTGCTGCGCCCAGGGCGAACCAGCCAGCGATAGAGCTCTATCGAGCGCGCATCGCCTCTAAACAGCTGGGGATATTCGCGCGTGCCGTGGGCAATAAGCCAATTGCAGAGCAGGCGCTCTTGCTCTGGCCGGTGGCAACCCAGGGCCAGTAGGTCAGGGCGGCCGCTCAGCAGGGTCTGAATCGCAAGGGGGAGCCCGCGATTCATCCGCTCCTGGCCGCGCGAGCGCCTTTGTTCAGCCCGAAACTGCTCACAATTCGCGAAGCAGGCCAGCTCGAGTGAAGCGGGAAGCGCGAGTGCCTCAAGGCATCGCCGATCTTGCTTGGCATTGACCTTTGGATGCGCATCAACGAGAGCACGGGCCGCGGTCTCAAGCCAATGGGGAGCCACCGTTCCAGCCGTACGCAACAGCAACTGGGCGCATTCGAGATTCACGCGCAGCTGCTGGTTAGCAGTGATCGTGGCGACATGCAGACGCGTGGAGGCTTGCACCTGATCGATGAAGCCGATCGCATCTGGGGCCTGCTTGAAGATCCGCAACCAGAGGTCCAGATCAAAAGCGCAGCGCCAGTGGGGATCGAAGCCGCCCACCTGCTCCAGCAACGAGCGCCGCAGCACCACGCTGGGCTGGCAGATGAAGCAATGCTCCTGGAAGCCAGCAAGGCCGACGGCAGGCGGCCGGCTGGGATAGAGGCCTAGGAACCGTCCCTGGGCATCGATCTGCTGGCCGTGCCCGTACACCATCTGCAACGCAGGCTGCTGGCTGAAGACGGCCACGGCCCGCTGCAGGGCCCCTGGGGCATAACAGTCATCGGCATTGAGCCAACCGATCAGGTCACCCGTGGCGTGCGCGAGGGCCTGATTGAGGGCATCGGCAGGGCCCTGATCCGGCTTCGACCACCACAGCACCCGCGCATCGCGATTGGCCCAACCCTCCAGGCGCTCCAGGGTGGCGGTATCGGAACCGCCATCGGCGACAACCAGCTGCTGGAGCTCAGGCTGCGCCAAGGCGCTGACGATGGCTTCATCGAGAAACCTTCCGGGATTGAGGCAGGGCATCAACACAGACACCGCTGGGCGGGAGGCCATGGCGCAGGCGTTCGATGCGGGCCTCTCTATTCTCAAGGCACGACCTGGACTGCGCTTTGGGAGCCGATCGAAGCCGACCGCTGATCGATCGCAGCGACTGCCTCGAGCTGGTTGCAACGGGCGTCTTTGGCACCCACAGCGGCCGGGCCCTGCAGCTGCACCGGCAGGGCTTCTGCCTGCTACGCCCCAAGGATCCCCAGTGGCTGAGCCTGCTGGATCAGGTGCGACTGCAGCTGGAGACTCTGGTGGATTTGAGCCTCTGGCGCACAGGGGCAGATGCACGCATCCGCATTAGCGAGGGCTGGCGCAACCCAGGCACACCGGCGGTGAAGGCCCTGGCCTTGCATCCGGAAATCCTGGATGTCTTGCGCTGCTGCTACGGGCGGGAACCGTTTGCCTTTCAAACCCTGAACTTCCCGGTGGGCAGCAACCAGCCCATCCACAGCGATGCCACCCACTTCCACAGCGAACCCGAGGGGTTCATGGCTGGGGTGTGGGTGGCTTTAGAGGACGTGACGCCAGACGCGGGGCCTTTGCTGGTCTGCCCCGGCAGCCACCGCTTGCCCTACGTTTCCGCCGCTGACTTGGGGCTCACACGCGAGCAGATCCAAGCCGAAGCCCATCCCCAACGGCTGTTTGAGCCCTACTGGCAGGAGCAACTCCAACAGGGGGGATTCGAACCCGAACCGTTCCTGGCCAAGCGAGGCGATGTGCTGATCTGGCACGCCAACCTGCTGCATGGCGGTGCGCCGGTGATCGATCACCAGCTGAGCCGCTGGAGCCAGGTGAGCCACTACCTATTTGAAGGCTGCCGCTTCTGCTCGCCGATGCAGAGCTTCGGGCAGGGGCGCAGGCGCTGGAAACAGCAACGGGATCTGGCCACGGGCCAGTGGCGCCCCACCCCCGCCCAACGCCTGAAGCAGTTGATCCTGCCGGCACAGCCCGTTGTGAAGAGCAGCCCCAAACCAAAGGCCCTCGATCTCAGCGGCTGCCCCTTGATCGATGCGCCCCACTGCGAAGCACTGGCGGCGTCTGGCTGCTTTGGTGAGCACACCAAGCTGGCCCTGGAGCTACACCACCAGGGTTTCGGGACGTTGAAGCTGCAAGATCCCCACTGGCTGGATCTAGTGGATCAACTACGGGGTGATCTGGAGCCCCTGGTGGATCTAGAAGCCTTGTCACAAGGCCGCTTGCCGCCTCAGCGCTTTCAGGACGCCTGGTTGCATCTGGGGATCGAGCGGGTGCGGCAGCTGGCCTGCCACCCCGAGATTCTGGCGGCATTGCGAGTGCTCTATGGGCGCGATCCGTTTCCCTTTCAAACACTCAATTTCCCAAACGGCACGGCGCAGCACTTCCATAGCGACGCGGTGCATTTCCATAGCCTGCCCCACGGATTCATGTGCGGCATCTGGGTGGCCCTGGAAGACATCCAGGCTGACGCTGGCCCGTTGCTCTATTACCCCGGCAGCCACCGCGAGCCCTATCTGAGCGCCCGAGATCTAGGGATCAGTAAGGAGAATCTCAAGGCGGAGATAGCCCCACAGCGGTTGTTCGAGCCGCACTGGCGGAACCTAGTGCAGCACAAAGGATATCGAGAGGACGTGTTCCTTGCGCGCAAAGGGGAGGTGCTGATCTGGCACGCCAACTTGCTGCACGGGGGCTCCGCTGTGTGCAACAAGCGCCGCAGCCGCTGGAGCCAGGTTAGCCACTACTACTTCCGAGGGTGTGGCTACACCACACCGCTGCTGCACACCAGCGATGCCGATCTCCTAGGCGACCAGTGGCGGCTGTCGCCGCTCGATCTAAGCGAGGATGGCCGGAGGTAGGAATGACTATGGGCAGCAAACGGCGGCGCTTGAAGCGTTATCTGGGGCTCAAACACGATGGTGATGGCGGCCATCAAGGCGGCATCGAACATCTGTTGCCGGGGCGCCTCTCGGGTTGGGTGTTTGGGGCCTCTGAGCCCTTCCATGAGGTGCGGCTGCTGGTGGGCGCCCACCTGATCGCGCGGGCCGAGGTCGACCAGAGCCGCCCCGATGTCTGCGAACAATTGGGCAGAGAGGGAACTCCAGGGTTTTCGCTGGCCTTGCCCGCGGAGTTGCCTCCCCTGGATTGGAGCCAGCCAGCGCGGCTGCTGGCGCTCAGCGCCGATGGCCGCCATCAGGCGGATCTGAGACTGATTGGCAAGAAGGCAGACACCTCAGTGGAGCTAAGTCAGCTGCTCCAGAGTGATGCTCTGGGGCTTGAAGGGCACTTTGATGGGCTCGTGGGTGGCCAATTACAAGGCTGGGCTGCGCGACGCGGCCAAGCGAAGCCAGCCCAGATCTGGCTGCAGGCAGTAGGTCGGGAACCCATCTCGATTGAGTGCCAGCAATGGCGGGAGGGGATGGCGGAGCGCTGCGGCTTCCAGCTGAGCCTGAGCACTCTTCCCGCCAGCTGGAGTGGAAGCGAGCTGTGGTGCAGCTTTGATCCTGCGGGGATGTATCGCTTACCGCAGGAGCAAGAGGTGGTGGTGCCTGAGCGTGCAGCGAGCACGCAACTCATGCCGATGGGTGCAGCAAGCCACAACGAACAGATGCAGAACGCACCGAAGCATCTACAAAGCCACTGGCAGGCCTTGGAAGATTTCCGTCTTTTCCTCGACGGTCTCGAGCAAGAACTCAACCGCCGCGATGGCATCAGGAGCCAGCAAACCCAGGCGAAACCTCTACGCGCTGGATGGGTTGGGCGACTACTCAGGCCAGCGCGCTAGCGCTTGATGGCCCGCTGCAGCAGGGCCGCAGCGCGGCTCAAGCTGGAGGCATAGCTGCTAAGAAGAGCTTCTGTCTGCACTGCCGCCGTTGGAAGAGCGGGGGGCAACACTTCCACCGCAAAACGTTCGGCAGGAGCAAAAGCCGCCGCTTCTGGAAGAAGCCTGACCATCAAAGCCTGCGCTCGGAGCAATTGATCCTGTTGGGCAGCCGCCAATTGTTCAGCCCCACGGGACTGCAAGAAGTAGTACTCCAGCTCGTCCTTGACATGCTGCAACTGCAGCAGCGTCAGCTCCGCCTCTGCTAACGCCTCCTGCTTTTTCTGCATCTCCTCATCACGGGACTTCTGTACTTCCGCCAGCGACTTGACCTGCGCGCACAGTTCCTCTTTCATCGCCTTGAGCTGGACCTCAGCCTCTTGATCCTTCAGTAAATACAGCTCCAGTTCTCCCTGAACTTGATGCAACTGCAAAAGCATTAGTCCTGCCTCTTCTGAAGCCTGCTGCAGCGCCTCGGCCTGCGCAGCGAATTGTTGCCTGAGGTCTGTGGCGCTTTGCTCCGCAGCAGCCTTCTCTTTCCCGGCAGCATCGCGCTCGGCCTTGAGCGCGTCCAGCTCGGCTTGGAAACCCTGCAGCTTGGCGACCTGTTCTTCACGAGCTTGTTCGGCCTGCTGCAGCGCCTCGGCCTGCGCAGCGAATTGTTGCCTGAGGTCTGTGGCGCTTTGCTCCGCAGCAGCCTTCTCTTTCCCGGCAGCATCGCGCTCGGCCTTGAGCGCGTCCAGCTCGGCTTGGAAACCCTGCAGCTTGGCGACCTGTTCTTCACGAGCTTGTTCGGCCTGCTGCAGCGCCTCGGCCTGCGCAGCGAATTGTTGCCTGAGGTCTGTGGCGCTTTGCTCCGCAGCAGCCTTCTCTTTCCCGGCAGCATCGCGCTCGGCCTTGAGCGCGTCCAGCTCGGCTTGGAAACCCTGCAGCTTGGCGACCTGTTCTTCACGAGCTTGTTCGGCCTGCTGCAGCGCCTCGGCCTGCGCAGCGAATTGTTGCCTGAGATCTGTGGCGCTTTGCTCCGCAGCAGCCTTCTCTTTCCCGGCAGCATCGCGCTCGGCCTTGAGCGCGTCCAGCTCGGCTTGGAAACCCCGCAGCTTGGCGACCTGTTCTTCACGAGCTTGTTCGGCCTGCTGCAGCGCCTCGGCCTGGGCAGCGAATTGTTGCCTGAGGTCTGTGGCGCTTTGCTCCGCAGCAGCCTTCTCTTTCCCGGCAGCATCGCGCTCGGCCTTGAGCGCGTCCAGCTCGGCTTGGAAACCCTGCAGCTTGGCGACCTGTTCTTCACGAGCTTGTTCGGCCTGCTGCAGCGCCTCGGCCTGCGCAGCGAATTGTTGCCTGAGATCTGTGGCGCTTTGCTCCGCAGCAGCCTTCTCTTTCCCGGCAGCATCGCGCTCGGCCTTGAGCGCGTCCAGCTCGGCTTGGAAACCCCGCAGCTTGGCGACCTGTTCTTCACGAGCTTGTTCGGCCTGCTGCAGCGCCTCGGCCTGGGCGACCAGAAGCTTCTCCTGCTCTTCCTTTTCCTTCTCCCAGGTCTCCAAGCGCTTCTCACCAATTTCCCGCAGCTCCCGGTAGCTGTTTTCAAGGACTGTGAGGCTCCGATGGATCGCTAGAGAGTCCACGTCGAGAATGCTTTCATTCATGTTATTTGAAACGGTGGGATCGATCTCAAACCTGACCGAGCAGCTGGCCACCCTGGGGATCCATCTACCGGGATGGCCAGAGGAGCCGGAGGGAGACACCGATACGGGCGACTGGATCGAACGGGGAAAGACCTATGCGGAGGGAGTGCAGGTGTGGCGCGCACAGCTGCGCAATGCGCCGGAAAGCACCAGAGTTGTAGTGGATCAGTTGCTGCGCCATCTGCGAGACACCGGGCAGTTGGGGGTGTGGGATCAGATGGTGTATTACGCGATCAAGCCCGAAGTGCAGGGCTCACCAGAACATGAACGCTGGCAAGCGTGTACAAAGTTGATTCGATCACCGGCACTCACGCCGGCACAGACGTTGGGAATGACGTTGGAAATGGCGCGGGAACAGCGGCTCCTTGCAGCCATCTATGGCCTCAAGCGGCTTCTGAAGGAACACCAGGGGATAGGACCGAAACAGCGCCTGCAGCTCTGCGCAGAGGTGGTGGCTACGAGCGACACCAGCCGAGTGATAACGAATGCGGAGTCGGCCTGGGTGGACTGGAATCGCGCTGTCGGGCTGCAGGAACAGATGAGCGGGCTGCTGTTAGCAGCGCTCGCTGCTGACCAGGAAGGAGATCCCGACCAAGGATCACAAATCACTGATAGCACGACGCTGCTGAGCAAACTGGATGCCATCAACAACTGGCTTGGGAGTAAAGGAACCCACGGGCATGGCATATTCATTCAAGTCTGCCGGGAGAAGCTGCCTAAGCTTTTACAAGTTTGGTCAGGTGAACGGCCATGGATCTTGGAAGTAGGCTGCTCCAGGGAAATCATTGAAGGACAAAGTAGCACTGGCCAATTGCTGGCGCTAGCCAACGATCTAGACTTGCCATTTGCTGGCATCGACCTAGACAAGGAAAATATCGAAGCTCTTGCACGCGATCACAGGGAAAGCAACGCCATCTGGATCACAGGTAAAGGCGAGAAAGTACTACAAACGTGGGAAAAGCCCGTCTTAGCTTGCTACCTAGACGCTTACGATTACTGGCATACAAGCCATTCAGAAATCAGAATGAATACATACATTGAAAACTATGGAAAACCGATTAACGATGCAGAGTGTCATAGAATGCATCTTGAAGCTGGCCGGCACGTCTCACAGCATATATGCACCGGTGGGATCATTGGGATAGATGACACCTGGAGAAACAATGGTACGTGGTCAGGTAAAGGCTCACTTGCAGTGCCGTGGCTAACAAAGAAGGAATGGCAAATAACATCCGAAACAAATAAGGCCGTGATAATGCAAAAGATAAGCATAGAGCATGAATGAATACATCAACAAGTTCAGGAACCTCCTTCCGCTGCTCAACCACTGCGAGGGGCCGGGCACAATGGAAGATGGGATAATTAGGCACCTTTTAGACATACTTGACCTGAAAAGCAATTATTTCGTTGAGTTCGGACAACGCACACTAGGCAGGGGCACACTGGGAAGAATTGCGAGAGAAAAGGAAGGGGGATTACTAGTTATCGACTCGAGAGCAATCAAGGAGGAAAAGATATATCCTTGGAATAACAGCACAGAATGGACTTCAAGAAGATGCTTGGTGACACCGTTCAATATTAATAATATCTTTGATGAGTGCTGCGTACCAGAAATGCCGTCAGCTTGCGTAATCGATGTGGACGGCATGGACTACTGGTGCATGTTAGCGATTCTGCAGAAGAGGCGGCCTTCATTACTGATATGCGAATACAATTGTCACATAGACTTAGACATTGAAGCGACTCTCGCTTACAATGAGAATCACACATATAGCCATGGCAAGGATTACGGAGCATCCCTGCTAGCACTAAAACAACTAGCGGAAAGACATAGCTACCGGTTAGTGCACATACACGGCCCTTTGAATGCATATTTTGTTGCCGAGGAGTTGGTGGACTGGAATGGCTTTAATGAGACATTGTCATTCGAAAGAATTAAGGAACAAGGCATTAGTTCCATCTCTAGCACAGAAATGTTTTACGACTCATTTCACACAGGGGAAAGACCAAGCTGGTACGGCCGGAAGGATCCAGAACCTGAAAAGCCTCCATGGTTTCGCTTAGATCAGATTGGAGAAGAAGTTGAGATAGTCAGAATTGACGAGCTAATGATTGCCGTATATGCACGAGACACTGGAGGCTCTCATTACAAGCTAAGAAGCCATAAGGAAGAAAGTGTTTCGCCAATTTGGCGATTAATTCGCCATAGTCTAAAGCCGAATGTCTTAATTGATATTGGCGCGAATTATGGCCATACAGCTGCAATGCTAAGCAGCAGGTTAGCTGTCCAGCGAATATACGCAGTGGAACCAGATCCGAGACTAGCTGAGTTGATCAGGGATAATCTGCGCCAAGTCGGCGATAGATGCGACATAAGATTGATTCAAGCAGCGATATCCTCCTGCAATGAACCGGTAACATTACTTGGGATCAACCCACATTCAACACAAGACAACAGGGTTGTCAAGCCAAAGAATTGGCAAGAGGTTGTAGCACCCGTTATTAGCCTAGACAAGATTATAGCAGAGGTCCCTCTCTCAAGCTCTATGTTTATAAAGTCTGATACCCAGGGGTTTGACATCAATGTCATCAGATCTGGGTATAGAGAACTAACAAGCCGCAAGAAATGGATGCTTCGATGTGAGTTTGCTCCAGACTGGATAAAAAGCCAAGGGTTCGACACCGTTATGGAGCTCGAATGGCTGTGTTCCAGTTTTAGAGTGTTTGAAGCACCGCTTCGAACAACGTGGAATGCTCGACTAAATGAAGTTCTAAACAAGACGATAGAGGCGTCTCAGGCTTATAGTTTTACAGAGTATGTCAGGTCGCTAAATCACAACGGGAAAGGCTGGGTTGATCTTTACGTACTGCCAGATGATTGCACTTGTTGGTAACTAGAAACCCATTTCTTGTCGGCGTTTGTGCGCGAAAGCCAGAATCTTTTCAAGATCAGGGGTTTTAGAATAAAGAGCAAAACTGTCTGAGATATATTCAGAAACGGACCAGGTAGAAACACTGTTTGCCACAGTGCGACTGTATTTACCACTATCCGAGGCTTCGAGACCCTGCAATAATACTTGTTTCGCGATGGGAGCTGATGTGGTCGACAAGTAGTCTTTGAGGTTGAGTACGAATTTTAATCTATCGTGTGACAATGGATGTCCAACACGAGCTAAAAGCTGCCTAGCAATATGAATCAAGACATCATTGGCAGGATGGTTCATCGTATAGAAAAGCTTATTCTGGCGGTAATGATTATATATGTAGCCCCAAGCCTTGCAATCCAGGCCTCTCTCTTTTTTTCTAAGGTTCTGAAATTCTAGATCAATATGGTTGGGTGCAAGGGTGTATTGATTATCAAATACTTCGCATGCTTGTAAAACAGAGTGTCCAGAAAGGTAAGATCGGACAACTCGTTCATCGTGATAATCTCCAAGAACTCCTTGAAGCGTGCCTCCTGTAGGAAGCCGAAGATATAATAACCATGGATGGTAGCCCTTGAAGTAAACTGAAGGAAATGAAATATATATGGGGCGATCAATTTTTGCCTTCAGCGAAGAGATAGAGTATTCACGAAACCTATCACCAATCGGCTGGTGAAAGATAAAACTGACGGATCTAAGTGTTTCAGAAAACTCTTCCCAATCTTCTCGTCCTAAGGTATGGATGGGTTTTACCGAACGGTATTGGAGATCAGGGTCAAGATGCTGCAGTATTCTAGCTAGTGGGCCTGATTGACAGTTTCCGACAATCGTAAATGTTGAGTCGGTCAAGTTGTCAAAGGGGGGAGAGAATACTAGTGTGCTGGCAGAGTTTGTCCGTCTAGTTGGCAGAAGGGAAACTCTGATAGATTAGATAGCAAGATCAGCGGGGATAGTATTTAAGTAGCTCTGATTGAGTATCGAATGGTGTGACCTTTGAATCCTTGTGTGCATACAAATAGGTTGAATTGGTTACGTCCTTGGGCTTATTTAAGAATGAGACCGAGGGATCACTTCCTTCGTGTATCTGCGTATAACCAAGATCAACCAGAATCTGTTTAAGCAGTTGCCGACTTAAATGCCAGCCAGTAAGGTGGTTCATAGTTTTACGCAAACGTTCTGGCATTTCTTGAAGACGATTCACGGAAACAAGGCCTTCAAGATGAGTACACTGTGTTGAAATGAACAAAGTGTTGTGAGGTATCTTACTGGCTATGGCTGATATTACGTATTCTGGATATTTAAAGTGATAAAGCAAGCCGAGAAATAGAACTACATCATAACTTCGGCCGCTGTTTAGGCAGTCCTCCAATGTGCCCTTAGTTAACTCTATCTGAAGGGATTCAACAGATAAGAGATTCATTGTGTTGGAATAGATTACGTGAGCCCGGTCGTCGGGCTCAACGCAATGAACCTTAGCCCCTCTTCTTGCAAGCTCTACAGACAATCCACAAGTATTTGATCCTATGTCGAGAATAGACTTTCCATACCAGAAAGTATGTGGATCTTCTCCAGCCGACGATAGTGATAGGTCTAGAAGGGAGAGTAAGGCAAGCGGATCCCACCAGCCATCAAAGTACTTCGTAAGGTGGGAAGGTGAGTATATTGTTTGGAAGCCACGATTATTAGCCATGGTGAGTTGTCTGATCAGTTTAGGATTTTAACCCATTCAGGGCTAAACAAGTCGTCCTTGACGACTAAGTTGCGTGACTTGAGTTCTGCCAAGAGTTGAAGATAGCCATTTTCAGATAGCTGAGAGTGAAGTTCGACGGCCGTTTTACGATCAAGATGATTAACCCAGTCACCAGAGATACCCGACCGAAAAAACGCTGGATTGCTTTTTTGAAGCTCTTTAATATTAGTACCCGTACGAGCTCGAGTAATATTCTCAAGGGAAGGCACTTTCCCGGTCAGAAAAGTATATAGCCGCGAAAACTCAGCATCGAAGTTAGAAATAAGTGCTTCATAGCTCATCATAAATAAATGTTTATTGCCAATGAGATCAGAAGAGCACCAGCTTTTCTGGAATGTGCAGTAGTGATTGATGGCGGAGTGCCCTCGTACTTTGTAATAGTCATAGAATTGACTACCGTCTGGAATAACGCTGTTGCGTACATCATGAAAGTATCGCGATACGAGTACATCTCGAATATCTCGAACAATACCTAGAAGCCGAACATCTTTGTCTCCCAAGAGTCTGTCGAGTTCTGGCTGGTATTTCCAGTGATTCTTAGAATAGTAAAACTCTTCAGAAATATTGGCAGAATCCAAAAAATTTGGGACAGAGCTCAATTCGAGAGAAGAGTTTCTGAATTGATTATCTTGAAATGTCGAAGGTATAGTCTTGACATCGGGAAATACATAAGGTATGAGAAGGTATTGCCAGGTGGAGCCTCCTTTAGGGGCTCCATTACAAACTACAAACATGTTGGCAAGAATCTAGCGAGGTCAGTTGGCGGAAAAATGTGGTTGCTAGAACCGGTTGTACTGACTATAGCAAATCACTTCTTGCGATCCCGTGCTTTGGGCTATGAGGAACCCATGCTAGAAGCTAGCTAGATTTGCAATACATGACCAGCTGTTAGAAAGAAGATACACTTTGGTTCTCCTTTCTTGAATTCGACTCAGCTCGTCTGACTTGGTAGAAAGGGCATTAATAGCACTAAGAATTGACAATGGGCTCCTGTATTTGATTGCAATGCCAGAAGCTGTTTCTCGAACAACATCAGAAAGCCACGTTCCGTCAAGGACGATTAGTGACTTAAGGTGTGTGAGAGCCTCTGGCAGAATACCAGATGTTCTATAGGTAAAGGCTGGTGGTGGATAGGGAATAAAGACTATGTCCGATTCCATCATTGCTTGAGCATATTCATCATCAGAAATATTGCTTCCTAGATAAACCAAATGGGGGCGCGGCGTCGCGCCGGCTTTGGGTTCTCCGCGGACGAGGTATCTATAACTCTTAGTTCCATGCGCATGCAGATACTCCAGAAACTGTTCAATAATATAACCTCCTTTCTCATCTCTTGGATTTGTTGGAAGAAGTATTGTCTGATCGTAATTTGGAGCTTTATCTTTGGGTGATCCAGAAGATAGTTTAAGATTGACTTCAGCACGACTATCGGAGAGGCTTGGAGGTGGATTTGGGAAAACGGGAAGCAACGTCCCTTGTTTTTCAAAGACATATTCCGACAACTTACCTCCAACACACGTAAGTCTAAACGAGTCAATTTGGGCGGCACCTTCGAACAGTATCTCTCTAGAACCCGGCGGGAAGATAGGCACGGTTCTAGTATTATCTAATATGACTGATTCGTGAAAGAGGCATAATACAACCTTGAGGTTTACACCAACTTTGCGAAGCTTATCTCTTGCGAGTTGTAAGGCTTTTAGAATTTGAACGGATCCATAGTAGAGGAATAGATTCAGCTCCTCCGGAAGTGATTGATAAATAGACTCAATTGTGGATATGATCTCGTTAATGAATCTTTGATAGTTTATATGCTTGGCAAAGTCTCGATCAAAACAGTATGGTGCACGACTCAAAGACCATGAGAAGCTGGTAAGCACGGCATGTGCCGTGCAGACATATAAGTCAGGGTCCTGCTTTCGGTTGCACAGCACATCAACTTGTGCAAACTTCTTTTGAAGCTCTGGAATAAGATTATTGTGCCAACGCACATAATGCCCATCGAGACCAATTCCGTCAGGCTCTAAGACAAGGCAACAGGTAGGTTTTGCTTGTGGAGTCAATGCAAGAGTAGATTGAGACCTATCGCGTAATGCAGGTATGTATGAATGGCCATGATGAAAAAACTTCCAACCAAGATTCTCGGCTTGGTCGAAGAAGTTACTTAAAGTATGGCAGTGTTCAAAATAATATTCATTGTAATCAATCTGAAAGAATCCTGGGTGCACAGACTTTATATTTGACATCTTGTCATTAATCTGTGCCGCTTTTGAGTGCCCCCAAAAGTAATCATCTTGTTCAAATGGGCGGCCATCACAACCCGTTAGATTAACATCTTTGGAAAGTGTAGTCGCAAGAGGAAGCAGCAGAAGGGTTAAGATATTCGAAGTATTTTTTAGGCAAAATGACTTTGCAATATCGATATTAAACTGAGTATTTTTTGTTGTTGGAATCCCGATGATTCTTTCTGTGTAGTCAGGGAACAGAGACAGAAGTAGTGGGTAGTACTTCAAGGGGACAACGATCTTAAGATTAGTCGTTGTCAAGCAATCTAAGACAGCGGCCCTGAATTTAGCTGCATATTGGGAAACGCCAAAATGGAAGATTGGGTCAGCAAAAACAAGCAGTGAAGGCTTGCAGAGATCCATTAATTCGTCATTTAGTATGGTGCTATTGCAAGCAATAACGACGGATTCGCTATAGTCGTGATTAGCATATTGTTCTAGTGAAGGGCCTGTAGCCAAGACCCAAGCTTTGGGTTTTCCTTTTAATTCATCAATTAGTCGACAGAACTTGCGCTTGGATTCATTAATCAGTTGGTCTATATTTGCTACGCATTCAAAAGCACACTGAATATAAAATGAGCCTTCTTGACGTACCTTGAATGGGTCAACCCTAAAACATGTCTTTTTTGAATAGAGAACGCGTCTGTTAATATCTTCGTCACTCTCAATGTGTTTTAGGATAAAATCAGCTGAGCTTAGGAGTTCTGTAGCTTCGTCCAGAGAACAGTCTTCTATGAATTTTATGCGTGTAAGCTGATAGTTTAATAGTTGTTGTATACTGTGATCGAAAGATGCCGGTGGTTGCAGGCTGGTGGGTATAGAAACTCCAGGCGCAAGGGGAATAACTAGTTTTATATCGGGCAAATAACTAAAGTGCCATAGCAATCGAGATACAAGGTCACTAAGTCTTGATAAAGACGATATGGGAGGAAACGCTTGGACCGTGACTTGCCGAGAAGAGATGTGTGGTGTCATGCACGTTATGAATGATTGACAAATGAATGGTTAATGCACGAAAGACATAATATATCAACTTGATATGTAACGCGCTACAGCTAGTGCTAGCTCCCACTCCTCAAAGGTGTCAATGTCAATGGATTCCATGCGTGGTGTAATATGCATAATTGGTTTATTGCCGATACGAGCGTTAGTCTCGAGGAAGCTTGAAGCTGTAAATAAATACAGGTTTGAGTTTTCTTCGAACCACGGCTCAAGTTCTTGGGTTGGGATTAGATTTTCAGGATCATGGTTTATTGGAGTGCGGTCGGACCGGTAAAAACGTGACTGTAATTTGTTGACTGAAAATAGTGAGTCGGCAGAATCCGTGACAAAAGAGTTTTCTAGCTTGGTAATTGCCGTACGAATGGTTTTTGGTGTGAGAAGCGGATTAGTAGTGTGTGTCATCAAATAAATATCAGCTTGAACATTCCTAATATCATCGGCAAGAACTAGATTCATTGAGATGTCATCTCCGCAAATCTCTTGCTTACGGTCACGTATTAAAACTCGATTATTTTCTACTAAGCCATGCTCTAATAAAATCTCACGGGCATCTGTGTTGATCACTACTTGATCAATCTCTTCAACTGAAAGCAAAGTATCTAAAATCCATCGATAAAGAGGCTTGCCTAAAAAGTCGCGAAAATTCTTAGATGGAATTCGAGTACTGTTAGCCTTCATGGGAAGAAGGGCTACGATTTTTTTGGCTTGGTAGCTTTTCATTTTTCTTTTAGATCAATAGTCAACGACTTTCCTTGTGAATTTGAAGGATAGAAATAAGCGTCACGTAAAGCGCTGCTTATTTTCTTGTGATTATGGTTGCCTCTATAGCTACCAATAAACTGGTGATACCTATAGAGAATGACAGAACTTAAGACTCTTGGCCTTAATGTAAAGAATGGATTTGCGAAAACATCTCGAATAATTCCTCGTGAAAAGTATCGGAATAAATCACGTCGCCGTAGGATGACTTCGGGGCAGATCTGCTGAAGGGCTAATGCTTCTCTCTCAAAACGACGCTGCACTTGTCTCCAATTTTCATGGTGCATATGATAAACACTTGAATTAGCAATATAGCCGATTTTACCTTGGTTCGCGACTAAGCGCTTAGCAAGGTGCATGTCTTCTAATCCTGTCAACTCTTCGTCGAATTTGTATTTTTTCCAGATTTCTGATGCTATTGCGCTATTCGCGTTGTTGCAATAGAAACCATCTTGGGGGATGCAGCTTTGCTCTGGAAAGTATTTGGCAAAGATCTGTTTTTCGCTCCAGTAGGTTTGTGCTCCACCTATTTGACGACCGTAACTGTACTGAACAGTTCCATTTGCGAGTGGCTCGACAAGGCTATGCATCCAGGACTGATCATAGGGAATGCAGTGTCCGCTAATAAATACAAAGAAGTTTCCTCTTGCCGCCTCACACGCTCGATTTAAGCTGCGACCGAATGAAAAGTCTTTACGACTGATGTGTAGAATCTGACATCCGTAAGTCTTAGCAATAGAAAGGGTTCTGTCTGTTGAGCCAGAATCAATCAATATAACTTCGCGAGAGAATGATGACTGTTGAGCTTTGATAGCACTAAGAAGCTCCGGAAGATAGCGCTCCTCGTTCAGCGTTCGTACAATAATAGATACATCCGTTATCATCATAAGACCGCGAAACTAGCATCAATTAACCTAAAGGGCCAAGGGCTTGATCTGTAAACAGCCTCTATTTCATAAAGGCTCGCGCCATTAACCGCAAGCATATCCCAGTGGACTGGTACAACACTTTGAATGCCCAATTCAGCAGCCATTCCAAAGGCTTCGCGAATCGTCATGTTTCCAACAATGCCGCGCCGACGCCGGAAGAAATTATCCTCATTCACCGGCAAGAGGGCCGTATCAATAGGCCCGACATCTTTCAGTACCTCTAGCAGTTCATCGCAAACAGATGTATCGCCTGCTAGGTACAGACTCCGCCCATGGTGTTTAAAAAGATAGCCCACGGCCTGAGGTTGGCCGCCCTGGTCGAAGCGAATCCTGGGATGGGCGGCTGGAATGGCCTGCACGCTCAGCTCCGCACCCAAATCAAACGCGTCTGACGGTGCCTGCATGATCCGCTCGGCTGAGATCCCCCACTGCTCCAGCTGTTTACGAACCGGCAGAGGTCCAATAAATCGAGCCTGAGGGCTGGCCTGGGCCAGTGCTGGAAGGGTGTGCGGATCGCAGTGATCCATGTGTTCATGGGTGATCAACACCCAATCCACCGTGGTGAGTGCCTGGGGTAGATAGGGGATTGGCACCTGCCGCACTAGATCCGGTGCATCTAGCTCCTGCACCGAGTGGCTCAGGTAGGGATCCACGATCACAGTGAGGTCGCCGAGATCAATCCGGAGGCCTGTTTGGCCTAGGTGTTCGATGCGTGCGCTAGCTGTTGTATTCACCCTTTGGCCTCCTGCAGGAAGCCTGCTATTAGCTGAATCGCCTTGTGGCTGGTGCGCTCCACACCATCCACGGTGTTAGAGGCATTGTGCGAGCCCAAAATGCAGGCAGAATGGCTGCGTAGGGGCGAATCCAGCGGCAGCGGCTCCTGCTCGAACACATCCAGCGCTGCCGAATGAACCTGCCCACTGGCCAGAGCTGCAATCAGGGCTTGCTCATCAATCACAGGCCCGCGGCCCACATTCACAATCCGCACACCAGGCTTCATCGCCGCAAACGCTTCGGCGTTGAGCATGTGGTGGCTGGATGGGGTGAGAGCACAATTCACCACCACAAAATCTGCCTCGTCCAGCCGCTCGGGCCACCGCGCCAGGCTCACGCCAGCTTCCAAACTGCTGTATTCCACAAACGGGTCGTAGGCGATCACTGTCATGTCGGCCGCCAACAACCGGCGTGCCGTGTTGCGGCCAATGTCGCCGTAGCCCAACACGGCCACTGTGCGCCCTGCCAGTGACAGCCCACGTGGCTTGGGCCAGTTGCCTTCACGCACGCCTCGATCAATTTCCACGGTGTGGCGGGCCAAGGCAATCACATAGCCAACGGCCACATCGGCCACTTCCCCGCCAAACATGCCGGGCGTGTTGATGATCGGGATCCCTAAAGCCTTACAAGCTTTGAAATCCACGTTGTCCACGCCGATCCCCCACTTCACCGCCGCCTTCAGCGATCCACGTTGACCCGCCTCGAACACCTGTTGTGTCGCTGGGTCATCACCAATGATCCAGCCATCAAACTGCGGCAGCAAGTCGATCAATTCGGCTTCACTGAGGGTCTGGGTGACCTCTGCGGGTACCAGTTGCAATCCCAGCTCCCGCGCCGGAGACACAAAGGCCTCGATCATGCCGAGCATGGGCGGGCAGGTGACGAGGACGCGATGTGCTGCCATAGGGTTTAAGCGGGATCGTAAAGGCGGCTGTGAATGCCACCGCCCAGTGGCAGCACACAGCCATTGAGGAAGGTGTTGGCTGGGTCCAGCAGAAACAGCACAGCTCGGGCTACGTCTTCAGGGCTTCCAATGGCACCCGTGGGATGAAAGGCTTCCAGCTGAGCCTTCAGAACAGGGGTATCGGCGAAGCCGGCCTCGAGCATGGGTGTGGCGATTGCTGCAGGCTCTATCGCATTCACACGCACGGAATCGCCCAGTTCCACCGCCATGGCCCGCGTCAGCCCAGCCAAAGCCGCTTTGCTGGTGGCATAAGCCGTAAACCCAGGCTTGGTGAGCTGGCTATGGATACTGCCGATGTGCACGATTGATCCGCGATGACGCTTGAGCTGAGGCAACAACGCTCTGCTGATCGTAACGGGCGCCATGAGATTGACTTCCAATGTCTCATGCCACTCGACTGAGCCCAGCTGTTCAAACGACCCCAGGTATTGCACAGCTGCATTATGCACAACAGCCATGAGTTTGCCATTTTCTACAGCCGATAGCACAGCCACTTGGAAGGTTTCCAGTTGATGCGGATGACGGCTCAGAGCCGCCAGATCAGCAGAAATCCAGGCTTGGCAGCGCTGGCGCACGTGGTTGGACGGCGGGGTGGACGGGTGATCGGACCCCAGCACCATCCAACCGGCTTCCGCCAATGCCTCCACCAAGCCGGCGCCAATGCCTCCTGCTGCACCGGTGACCAAGACTGTTTTCGCGGGAGTTATGGAGCTCATCTCAGCACCTCCTCAAGCCGGCCCTTTTCAAACACCTGGCAGGCACCGCCAACCGTGCAATCCAGGATGCGGCGACCGTCTGCCTCAAAGGCGGTACGCGCCATGTCGTAAAAACGCTCAGAGTTAGCGAGATCTGGGTTATCCCAGGTGT
Organism: Synechococcus sp. A10-1-5-1; assembly: GCF_023115425.1. Classification (NCBI taxonomy): domain Bacteria; kingdom Bacillati; phylum Cyanobacteriota; class Cyanophyceae; order Synechococcales; family Synechococcaceae; genus Synechococcus; species Synechococcus sp. A10-1-5-1. The sequence continues at coordinate 1,361,822 of NZ_CP096032.1, forward strand.
AGCCGCTGAAGTAGCTGGGATCAAAATGGTTGGGATCTAGGCCCTGCAGCACATGGGGTTCATTGGGTGACCCCTGGTAGCTGTAGCGATGGTCCATCCCCACAATCACCACCATGGAAAAGCCCATGTAGAAGGCCAGTTGCAAAGCGGCGAAAGTTACGGTGTAACCCTCGAAAAACCCTCCGCTCACATCGGGGTGGAAGCACTCTTCTGGTCTGCCCTGCAAGAGATAAGTGAGTGCTGATTCGGGCAGAGGGTTAGCGTGGCCCATGTCTTTAAGAAAGCGCACGCAGTTGAGTTGCGAGATCTCTTGGGCGCTCTGCTCGATCACGCGCCGATTGATGGCCACGTAGTAGCGCGGATAAAAGCGGCAGCGGCGAAAGCCCATGAAGATCTTGTTCAACCCCATACTCACTTCCCTACGGATCAGCGAAAAATCCGTTTGATTCAGAGAAGGGCCATTACACACCAGCACCAACCGCTCACCGCGATGACAATTGCGGAAGCGATGTAGTCGAGCTCCAAGATTCACCCTATGCTCCATCAGATCCAAACCAAGGGCCTGCTCACTTGACCTGTAAGACTTAGCAGTCATAAATTTGAATCACCCCACACAACTTGCCGTCGTCAAAGACAGGCAGAATGCCAACTTTGTGTTGCAGCATGTGCAGTCGTGCTGCTTCCACTGACTCCCGAACATCAATCTGGAGCGGCGCAGGCGTCATCAAGTCTTGCACCAAGTTGGTGAGCTCAACGCCTCTCTCCAAGCCCCGGCGCAAGTCACCGTCCGTCACGATTCCGATCAGCTGCTGGTCCCGCAACACCAGCGCAACACCGAGACGACCGCTTGTCATCACAGAGATCATCTCCGCAACCAACGTGGTCTCCAAGCAACACGGCAATGGCAGCGAATGCATCACCTCTCCAACGCTCTTCAACAGTCGCGCCCCCAACCTGCCGAGGGGATGAAAACGGGCAAAATCGCTCTGCTGAAAGGCCCTCTGTTCGGCAGCACTGACAGCGAGCGCATCACCCAGAGCCATCGCCAGTGCCGTGGAACTCGTGGGCGCCAGGTTGTAGCTGCAGGCTTCCTGAGCCACCGATGCATCCAGCCAAACATCGCAACGGAGAGCCAGTGTTGATGTAGACGCGCCCGTGATCAGCACCGTTCTACTGCCCTGGCCCTTCGTGAAGATCAGCAAACGCAGGAGCTCTTCTGTTTCGCCGGAATTTGACAACAACAACACCAGATCCTGGGCGCGAATCATGCCCAGATCGCCATGCATGGCATCCGCCGGATGCACAAACGCCGACGGCGTACCCAAGGACGCAAAGCTAGCCGCAATCTTGCGAGCCACCAAACCGGATTTACCCATTCCGGCCACAATCACGCGGCCCTCACAGGCCAGGATCAACTCCACCGCTTCCGCAAAGCGCTGATCCAGCCGATCGATCGCCGCAGCAATCGCCTCCGACTCGATCCGCAGCACCCGCTGTGCTGTGGCCAGGATCTCGGAAGCGTTGCTCATGGCATCGCCTCCAGCAGCATCTGAGCCACCTCTCGGATAGCCCCCTCACCGCCGCACGTGTTCAGCACCGAGCGGGCCGCCGATTGCACCACCTCCGGAGCATCCGCCACCGCAAAGCTCCAGCCGCAGCACTCCATCCCCGGCAAATCGAGGCTGTCATCGCCCACATAGGCGCAGGCCTCCAAATCCACACCGAGCTCTGCAGCGATCTGGCGGCAGGCAGATGCCTTATCCGGCTGGCCCAAAACGGCGTGCTGAATGCCCAGCTCCGCCATACGGCGCCGTAACGCCAGCGAATCGCGGCCACTCACCAGAGCTACCTGGATACCGCGCTGAATCAGTTGCTTGATCGCAAAGCCATCGCGAGAGTGGAAGGCCTTGAGCTCTTCGCCGTCGGGGCCATACCAAAGCCGCCCATCGGTGAGCACGCCATCCACATCGCAGAGCAGCGCCCTGATCTGACGCAGCCTGAGGATTTGCTCCACCGGCGCCACATCTTCAGGGCAGTCCACCCCAAGGCTCGGGGTCTGGGTGCTGAGCAGCTGGATGCTTAAACCCGCCTCAAGCCAGCGCAGCTGCTCCAGGCTTTCTTGCTCTTCCAGGGCCGTGGGCCGCAACTGGCGAATCGTTGCTAAGGCCTGGGCGCTGAAGCCATACACCCCCACGTGTTGCTCAAAGCAACTGGATCCGTAGGGAATCGGGCTGCGGCTGAAATAGAGGGCTCGGCCGTTCTGGCCGCGGGCCACCTTCACGCGGCTGGGCTCCTGGGCCTGCGCAGCAGTGATCGAATGACAGAGGCTCAGCACATCGGCGGCGTTGCTCTGCAACGCACCGATCAAACGATCCAAATAAGCGGGGTTCACCAGCGGCTCATCACCCTGGAGATTCAGGTAGTAGCTAGCGGGGAAATCGGCCGTGATCGCCAGCAGGCGCTCGGTGCCATTGCGCAGTGCGCTGCTGGTGAGCGCCACTTGCGCTCCGGCCGCCTGGGCGGCCTCCGCAATCTCAGGGTGATCAGTGGCCACCACCACACCGCAGGCCTTTTGAGCTTGCAGGGCTGCTTCCACCACCCAGGCAATCAGGGGCTTGCCCGCCAGATGCAGCAACGGCTTCCCCGGTAAGCGAGTGGAGCCATACCGCGCAGGAATCACGATCAGGCAGTCGCCGGAAGTCATCAGGCGATCTCCAGGGCCGGCTGGGCCTTCACCAGCCGATCAATGGCGGCCAGTTGCTCCACAAACGCCGGGATCTGCTGGCTCGGCAGTGCGCTTGGGCCATCGCAGAGGGCCTGATCCGGATCGGGATGCGCCTCCACAAACACCGCCGCAATCCCACTGGCCACCGCGGCTTTCGCCAGGGGCATCAGCTGCTGACGCCGCCCTCCCGATTGCGCTTGCCCAGCCGAGCGGCACTGCAAAGCATGGGTGACATCCACGCTGATCGGCTTGCCGCCACTCACCTGGCGCATCACCTCCAGGCCGAGCAGATCCACCACCTGGTTGTCGTAGCCAAACACCGTGCCCCGCTCGCAGAGCACCAGATCCCGGCAACCCTGCTGCTCAAACTTCTGCACCAGAGGCCCCATCTGCTGGGGCGAGAGAAACTGCGGTTTCTTGATGTGCACCGGCCGCCCGGAAGCCGCCATGGCCGCCACCAGATCGCTCTGCCGCGCCAGAAACGCTGGGAGCTGGAGCACATCACACACCGCCGCGGCCGGCTGCACCTGCCAGGGCTCATGCACATCCGTGAGCACAGGCACCTGCAGCTGCTGCTTCACCTGCTGCAACCAGGCGAGGCCTTGCTCTAGGCCAGGTCCACGAAAACTCGAGCCCGAGCTGCGGTTGGCTTTGTCAAAGCTGGCTTTGAAGACATAGCCCAAGCCCTGAACTCTGCAGGCCTCTCGGAACAGCTCACCAACCTCCAGCGCCAGCTCGAGGCTCTCGAGCACATTGATCCCGCCGATCACCACCAAAGGCTGTTGTTGGCCGATTGGCACGGGGAAACCAACTTGGAGTCGAATAGACGGATCCACAACGAGTGGATGAACGAACAGCGGATGGAGATCTAAGGAACGAATCATCGTCCCCTATCAATGACCTTCGCGTATCAATCTCCACCACAACGGGGGCATCAGGGACTAGACCTGCAAAACTGCGGTCCTGCGGTCCTGCAGTCCTGCGGTCCTGTATGCCAAAAAGACACAATCGCACGCTACTGCTTATGCAGAATCCGCATAAGCAGTAGACCTGGGACCAGCAATCTGCTACAAAAGCAATGTGAATATGCGCAATGGGTGGCCAAAAAACGAATCACCTTCGAAGTACCCGAAGAAACCCACAGGAGACTCAAGCTGCTGTGCTTCACAGATGGCTATACGATCGGAGAGGTGCTGAACCAATTGGTTAAGGACTTTTGCGATCTAAAAGAGGCAGATATGATACAACTCATAGACAATCGCGACAAGAAATAACACATATACAGTCATACTTATAGTGATTTATTTTCCATCTCCCTGAAGTTTGCACTTTCCGCACTAGCTTCTTCATTTATTAGCGTTTTTTCGTTGAAATACTAGTCCCTTGCAAGTGTCCCCACTTGGCCATGGACAAACCTCCATGGCATTGTTGCTGGGCCAATAGAACCAACTCATGGGTGCGCTGCGAAGCTGATCACGCAGAACCCAGGCAGCCTTGAGCAATTTCTCTAGGGCTTGCGCGCTTGAAAGCCCCTCTTCCACCTGAGAAATACAGAACATTGCCCTCAGGAGCCACATCCCCCCATCACACCCAAGCGCTAACCCGCCAAGCGTTTTGCGTCCCCGCTGCCCTGCACCACCAAGCCCACACCACAGCCCAAGTGGCCGATCAAGCCGCAGAAATGGCTCCAGCGCTCGGTCTTCAACATAGGTTCCAGGCTGGGTTCAGCGCAAAGGCGGCCCAGTGCATCCCGCAAGCGCTCTGACTCCAAACCGGCAACGAGCTCCAGTGCTGCCATTAGCGGCTGTGGCGTGTGCCAGGAAATCTCAGGCCGCTGAAACGCCGTTTTGGCAGCTGCTTGAGTCATGGGATGAGCAAGCCAGGGCTTATCCAGCAAGCAGCACACTGCGCAGGGCCGTTGAGCTCGTGGATGAGACCAGAGGCAAGCCGATCAAGCCTTCGGCAACGAGGCATAGAGCGCCTTGAAATGCGCCTGCTGCTTCTTGTGGCTGACGATCGGTGCGGGGTAGCCGCGGCGCTCCATCGGGGCGATCTCACCGCTGAGCAGGTCCTTGGTGTTGACGTGCTTCAACTCCGGTAGCCAGCTGCGGATGTAGTCGCCGTCTGGGTCGAACTTGCTGGCCTGCGTCGCCGGGTTAAAGATCCGCAGGGGCTTGGGATCCATCCCGCTGCTGGCGCTCCATTGCCAGCCACCGTTATTGGCAGCCAGATCGCCATCAACCAGGCGGGCCATGAAAGCGGTCTCGCCCAGGCGCCAATCGCAGATGAGGTCCTTCACCAAATAGGAGGCCACGATCATCCGGCAGCGGTTGTGCATCCAGCCGCTCTCGTTGAGCTGTCGCATCGCCGCATCGATGATCGGCATGCCCGTCAGCCCATCGCACCAGGCCTGATAGCGATCAGGGTCGTTCTCCCAGGGGAAGAGCTTCCACTGGGGCCGGTAAGGACCATCGGCGAGCTCCGGGAAATGGAAGAGCGCCTGTTGGTAAAACTCGCGCCACGCCAACTCCTGCTCCCAAACCTGAATCGACTCGCGCTGCTCATCGCTGCGGGCCAAGGCCTTGGCTTGCTGCGCCGCATCCCAGGCCTGACGAGGACTGAGGGTCCCGAACTTCAACGCTGCCGAGAGGCCCGAAGTCCCCGCCTCTCCAGGCATGTTCCGGCCGGGCTCGTAATACAAGAGAGGGCCGCCATCACAGAAGGCCTGGAGTTGCTGCGCTGCCGCGGTCTCACCCGGGCGACAGGGGCAGAGATCCTTTCCAGCAAAGGTTTTGCCAAAGGTCTCCAGGGACGGCAGCTCCCGGAGCAATGGCAGTCGCTCTGGCAGCTCGACCCCATGGGCCAGAAGTCCCTGGGGAGCAGGCCGCAGCGCCAGTTCTCCTGCCGCAGCCCTGCGCTCAACCTGGCCAAACCAGTTGCGTTTGAACGGTCCGTACACCCTGTACGGATCTCCGGCGCCAGTCTTCAGGGCCTCTGGGGCGACCAAGAGCTGATCCCAGTCCACAAGGACCTTTTGCCCCTGGGCCTGCAGCGCCGCGGCCACTCGCCGATCGCGTTCACGCCCGTAGGGCTCCACATCACGGTTCCAGGCGACGACGCCTGCACCGATCGCCTCGGCCAACTGCGGCAAGACCTCCGCGGGATCGCCTTGGAGCAGTAGCAACTCACTGCCGGCCTGGCGCCAATTGGCCTGGAGCTCCTTCAGGCTCTCGAGTAGAAACCAGACCCGCGCCGGGGCCATATCAGCCGCCGACAGGATCGCCGGATCCAGCACAAACACGCCGGTGACCGCAGGGGTAGCTGCCGCCGCTGCCGCCAAGCCGAGGTTGTCGGCCAGACGCAGATCACGGCGATGCCAAAACAGCCAACGCTCAGGTGCCATCAGATCCCCAGCACCTGCTTGGCGCGGAACCAGGCGGTCACGCTTTTTCCATCGAGGTACTCGTCGCCGCTAGCGATCAGCTGATCAAGTTCAGCCGGCGTCATCAGCACCACCTCCAGATCCTCATCGTCATCCCCTGGAGGCCGCTCGCTCAGTTCCGTGAGATCGCGGGCCAAGAACAGGTGGATCACCTCATCGGAGTAGCCCGGACAAGGCAAGAGTGCCCCCAGTGCATCCCATTGGGTCGCGGAGTAACCGGCTTCCTCTTGCAGCTCCCGCTGCATCGTGCTGAGCGGGGTCTCACCAGGATCCAAGGTGCCGGCCGGGAACTCCAGCAACCGGGTCGCCACCGCAAAGCGGTACTGGCGCAGAACCACAACGCGACCATCGGCAAGCACCGGTACCGCCAGGGATGCACCCGGGTGCTTCACCATCCCGAAGGTTCCCTCGACACCCATCGGGAGCTGCATCCGATTGACCTCAAAGCGCAGCTTGCGTACATCGAGACTGGCGGTGGTCTCGAGCTGGCGCGCAGGCTCTGGAGCGGGCAGTGGCGCCATGGGGAACTAGAGGCTGGTCATGAAACTAGCCTCAGAAGAACCGAGCTTGCAGAAGACCCTTGGTCAGAGAGAACGATTCATGCCAATCCAGAGCTTTGGGTGAACTGAGAAAAAGGCGCGCTTTTTTCTTGCTTGACGAAATTGGCTGGAATCCACTCAAAACAGCCTCATTCGCAACTGGTCTTTCGAGATATATCTTTCAATTCATCCGCTTCAGAGTCAGAAGCAAGAAAGCAAACATTGATCAAGACCTGAAGATCTCACCAATTCTGTCTGATTATGCGAAAGAAGCAGGAGACTCCAGATCTCTATACTTCCTTCAAGACCTTTCGTGCAGTCAATATGTTCTTAGCAAGGCGCCCAATCGCCATATCGACATCGGCTCAAGACTGGATGGCTTTGTAGCTCAGATCTGCGCATCTAGACCCATCGAAGTCATGGATATCCGACCCACCGAAACACAGATCAAAAACATTTATTTCACCCAAGCAGACATTTGCAAGCTCAAGCCTGAGCTTGCAGAGAGCTACGACCTAGTGACAAGCCTGCATGCGCTAGAACATATTGGGCTTGGTCGATACGGTGACCCAATCGATCCCAATGGGTTTACAAAGGGGCTCGAGAACTGCAGGCGATTGGCAAGAAGTCAGGGGGAAGTCCTCATATCACTGCCAATCGCAAGCACCCCGAAAGACACAACAGAGTTCAACGCACAAAGAATCTTTAGCTCGAAGACAATCCTTGAAACACTTGCGCACTCATTCGCCAATGACGATCTCAGGTGGTGGTGCGCATGTGACTCATCGAGGCGACCGATTAGCGGATCAAGCGCTGAGCTTCTTCGATCAACACTCAACGACTTCAGGGGAGTTGGCTTTCTTGCTACCAGCTGGAAAAAGAAGTGAAAACAGAACTAAGCATCATTATCGTCGTCAAAAACTCCAAAGACGATCTTAGGAAAACACTTCACTCCATCCGAGCGAACAACACAGAGCTCCTCAGAGCAAGCGCCGAAATTGTCATCATCGATGGCCTTTCTAGCGATGGCTCATGGGAACTTTCCACAAGAGCAGAGCAGATCACAGGGGTCAGAACGCAGTGCTACCAACAGCCACCGCAGGGCATTTACCCCGCGATGAACCTTGGCCAATACAAAAGCAGTGGCAACTGGCTGATTTATATCAACGCTGGAGACATCTTTCATGACTGCACCAATCTAAGCAATATCCTTCAACAATCAAGGAGTAGCGCAATTCAGTTCAAAAGCGCCATCAAGAGACCAAGCAGCAGGCATGCTTACACAAAAAGCAAGCAGTGGGACAGGTGCCATCAAGCACTGGTCTACAGAAAAGGTAATCACGAGATACTAGGAAGATACAATGAATCACTGAAGATTTGTTCAGACTCCCTCTTCATAAAGAATCTGGAAGAATCACGTATCGAATACGCAGATCAGATCCTTTCCATCACACAAGTCAGTCCCAACAACGCCTCAAGAAACCCAAGGCTGGTCAGGGAAGATCTTGAGTCTCTTGCTCGATTTAAAATTGATCACCAGCCCTGGAGAAAACCTCGACTCACCCTTACGGTTCTCCGCATCGAGGCCGCACTCGGCAGCAGCACGAGCGTGTGGGCGCTTTGCCATATAGGGCGCCTATTTTCTAAATACCAAAAAATAGATGTGAGCGATTAACAGCCTGATCGATGAGGAAATTGGATCTATTAATACAAGGCGGCCTTGGGAACCAGCTACTGCAGTGGGTCCTTGCGAGCACCCTGGCCGCAGGAAAACAACGCGAGGTGCGGATCGACACGACCCTGATGCGCTCCTGGAGCCGGTCCAAGCGTGGGCTGAGTCAACGGGAGATCAGTCCGCTACTCGATCCCGCCGACAAGATCTGGCACCACTGGCTCCTTGCAAGGGCCCGTCGGCGCCTGCGCCCCCTGGATCGGTCGACGCTGACGGACGTACAACTGCTCGCCATCGCAAGCAGCGAAGAACTTTTGGCGCTGACCCCGGATCGACTGATCACCCACGGGACAACGCCACTGCTCTTTGAAGCGCCGTTCAAAGAGCAGTGGCTAGACGTCCACCGGCGTCTGCCTCGGGTCCGAGCACAGGCAGGGCTCGGGGTGCATCTACGCCGCGGCGACTACCTCAATCCGGCGTCAGGCTTCATGGCCATACCCCTGAGCTACTACCGCCGCGCCATCCAGCGGGTCTTTGAGCAGATGCCGCAGCTGGAACGCCGGATCGTGCTGTTCAGCGATGACCCGGACTGGGGCCAAGTCCATCTGAACGATGCCAGCTGGGAGCTGGAGATCGCCAGCGGCACACCGGAAGAAGACCTGGCCGCCATGGCCACGATGCGGGCTCTGGTAATCAGCAACAGCAGTCTCTCCGCTATTGCCGCCCATCTCGGCGAGAGCTTTGGCGGACTGCAACTAGTCATCTGTCCTGATCAGTGGCTGAGCAATCCCGAGCGCAAAGCCCTGGGCGATCTGCGCAAACCCAGCTGGATCAGCCTGCCCATCCAGCCCTAGGGGCCATCAACAGCGGTTGCTGCTGCTCACCAGCCAAGACCTCCTCGAGCTGGGATTGAAAGCCTGCGTCGAGAGCCGCCAGCGGAGCCAGGACAAAAGCCCGCTCGCGCCAACGGGGATGGGGCAGTTCCAACTCAGGGCTTTCGAGCTGCAACCCGCCCCACCAGAGCAAATCCAGATCCAGCGTGCGCGGCCCCCAGCGCTCCTCTCGCACCCGACCAAATTGAAGTTCCAAGGCCTGCAGCCGGCGAAGTAACCCAAGCGCCACCGACGCGGTGGGCTCAGGTGGCTGATCCACGACCACCACCGCATTGATGTAGTCAGGCTGGTTCGGTGGGCCACCGACCGGAGCCGTGCGAAAGAGCGGTGACCAGCGCAGACGCACCTCGCCCAAACAGACCTGAATTTCGGTGCTCAAACGAGGCCGCAACGCGATCAGAGTCTCGATCGGCCCGCCCGCTGCGCTGGGCAAATTGGCACCAAGCCCAATTGCCAGGCCTTGATCAGCGAGACTGGCGCCCACGACGAAGTCCTCCGGCGTCTCCATGGTTGCAAGTGGTACTGCCGCCAGGGCCTTTCCCCTGGCCGCCATCACCGGCCACGGCACCCTGAAACTCGCTCTCTTGCTGGCCGCCGTTGATCCCGGCCTGGGCGGTGTGGTGATCGCCGGCGGACGGGGCACCGGCAAATCCGTCTTGGCCCGAGGCCTGCATGCGCTGCTGCCGCCGATCGACGTCCTTGATGTCGCGGGCTACGGCCTGAACACCGATCCCCAAGCGCCGGAGGACTGGGATACCTCAACGCGAGCGCGGCTGACGGAACGGGGAGCCGAGGCCGAGCTGCCCACCAAGGTCATTCCTGCACCGTTTGTGCAGGTCCCCCTGGGCATCACAGAAGACCGGCTGGTGGGCTCGGTCGATGTCACCGCCTCCCTCGCCAGTGGTGAAGCGGTCTTCCAGCCTGGCCTGCTGGCAGAAGCCCACCGCGGCGTGCTCTATGTCGATGAGCTGAATCTGCTGGATGACAACGTCACCAACCTGCTTCTAGCGGCCATCGGCAGCGGCGAAAACCGCGTCGAACGCGAAGGCCTGAGCCTCTCGCACCCATGCCGCTGCCTGCTGATCGCCACCTACAACCCAGAAGAAGGAGCCATCCGCGATCACCTGCTGGATCGCTTTGCTATCGCCCTCTCGGCCAACCAAGTTCTGGAGCTGGATCAACGGGTCGAGATCACCCGCAGTGCCATCGGCCACGCCGAATCCAGCGATGCCTTCCGCCAGCGCTGGCAAGAGGAAACCGACGCCCTCTCTACCCAGCTGCTACTGGCGCGCCAGTGGCTGCCGGACGTCCAGATCAGCCGTGAGCAGATCGCCTATCTGGTGAACGAGGCCCTGCGCGGCGGCGTCGAAGGCCACCGCAGCGAGCTCTACGCCGTGCGCGTCGCCCGCGCCCACGCTGCCCTCAGCGGCCGGGACCAGGTCGAAGCCGAAGACCTGCAAGTGGCCGTGCGCCTGGTGATCGCTCCGCGGGCGATGCAGCTGCCTCCACAGGATCCCGATCAGCAGATGGAGCCACCTCCTCCGCCACCGCCGCCGCAGGGCGAGGAGCCCCCGGAGAACAACGAGCAGGAGCCGGACGAACCCGAAGAGGACAACGAGAAGGAGGACGAGCAGGAGGAAGAAGACACCCCGGAAGATCAGGCGCCGCCCTCGATCCCCGAGGAGTTCATGCTCGATCCCGAGGCGATCGCGATCGATCCGGACCTGCTGCTGTTCAACGCCGGCAAGGCCAAGACCGGTAGCAGCGGCAGCCGGGCGGTGGTCTTCAGTGACTCCCGCGGCCGCTACGTCAAGCCGATGCTCCCCCGCGGACCGGTGAAGCGGATTGCTGTGGACGCCACGCTGCGTGCCGCTGCGCCCTATCAAAAAACCCGGCGTGAGCGGGAACCACACCGCAAGGTCGTTGTGGAAGACGGAGACCTGCGAGCCAAGCAACTGCAGCGCAAAGCCGGGGCCCTGGTGATCTTCCTGGTGGATGCCAGTGGATCCATGGCTCTCAACCGGATGCAAAGCGCCAAAGGTGCCGTGATTCGCCTGTTGACCGAGGCCTACGAGAACCGGGACGAAGTCGCCCTGATCCCCTTCCGCGGTGAAGCCGCAGAAGTGCTCCTACCGCCAACCCGCTCGATCACCGCCGCCCGCCGGCGCCTGGAGTCGATGCCCTGCGGCGGCGGCTCGCCCCTGGCCCATGGACTCTCCCAGGCCGCCCGCGTTGGTGCCAATGCCATGGCCACAGGAGAACTGGGCCAGGTGGTGGTTGTGGCCATCACCGACGGCCGCGGGAATGTGCCCCTGAGCCGCTCCCTGGGTCAGCCCCAGTTGGAAGGCGAAGAGCCGGTGGATCTCAAGGAAGAGGTCAAGCAGGTCGCCAGCAAGTACCGCTCCCTCGGCATCAAGCTGCTGGTGATCGACACCGAGCGCAAGTTCATCGGCAGCGGCATGGGCAAGGACCTCGCCGACTCCGCCGGCGGCAAGTACGTCCAACTGCCTAAGGCCAGTGATCAAGCGATCGCGGCGATCGCCATGGAGGCCATCAGCGGGGTCTGATCAACGGCTGGTTTCGGTCTTCTCGGGATAAACCTCGTCAAAGAAGGCCCCTAGGCCAATGGCCACGCTGCGCAGGCCATCCATGAAGCGCTTGTCGGAGGTCAGTTTCTCGATGTCACCACCCACCCGATCCAGGGTGGTGGTCAGGTCTTCCAAGTTGGCAACCGTCCCCTTGAGTTCGCTCAGGGTTTTGGGGTTATCCAGGGCGCGCACGAAGTTGAGGATGTGCGCTGTGGACGCGTTGAGGTTGTTGATCGTCGGCTTGACGTCACGAACAGTGGTCTGGAGCTCGCCGATCAATCCCTGACCGTCCTTCATGAAGGCCGTGGCTTCTTGGGCCGTGGTGTTGATGCTGCCGATCGTTGTGGAGAGCTTGGGAATCAGCTTCTCCTTCTCCGCCTGATCCAGCAGCTGCTGCAACGTCGCCGTCACCTGGCTCAAGGTCGCGGCGCTCTTGCCCTGAATGATCGAGCCATTGCAGACCGTCAGCGCACGGTTGCAGTTGATCGCTTTGGGGCCCGGGGTCCCCTTGGGCAGTGGCTTGATCGGCGCCGTCAGAGCCACAACCGCATCCCCACCAAGCAGCGAGGCCGCCTCGACCCGCGCGTCCAAGGGTTGTGGCAGCTGCAGGTTGGCTTTGTCGATATCGATCTGCACTTCCACCGCCGTGGCCGTGGGTGTCACTTCCTGTACGTGGCCCACGGATACACCGCGGTAAGTGACCGCCGAGCGCGGGGCCAAGCCAGCGGCGTCAGAAAAGTTGACCTGGAAACGCCAGGTGCGATTGCTCACCGACACCCCTTTGAGCCAAAGCCAGAACAACCCCGCCGAGCTCACTGCCGCCAGCAGCGTGAAGCCGACGATTGCTTCTTTCACACTGCGGCGCATGGGGTTTAGAGCTCCGCGGGTTGCATCGGTCCGCTGAGACTAGCCGTGCGGAACTGAAGCACATAGGGATTGGTTGTGGTCCGAAAGTCCTCCACAGTTCCTTGCCAGCGGAATAAGCCGTCGTAGAGCAAGACCACCTGATCGGCGGTGCGCTCAATCGTGCTCATCACGTGACTGACCACCACCGAACTACCACCAGCCATTTGGGTGGTTTGAACGATCAGATCTTCAATCCGGGTGCAGGCCACCGGATCCAGGCCCGCAGTGGGTTCATCGAAGAGCAGCAACGGCACCTTCCCCGCCGATTGGCTGGGGTCACTGATCACAGCGCGGGCAAAGCTGACCCGCTTCTGCATCCCGCCGCTGAGTTCTCCTGGATAGAGGTCTTCTGTCCCCGACAGGCCAACCGCTTCAAGGGCATCAGCCACCCGCGCGCGAATCTCCCGCTCGCTCAGCCGACTGAAGCGATCAAGCAAAAAGCCCACGTTCTGGCGGACGGTCAATGACGCCAGCAGGGCCGGGTTCTGGAACACCATCCGCACATCGGGCGGGTTGCGCTGATCCAGCCGCAGATAGGCCTGGGGCACGCCATGGATCTTCAGGTGGCCACTGCTGGGCAAAAGCAAGCCCGACAGGAGCCGCAGAATCGTGGACTTGCCCGCACCCGAAGGGCCCACCACCGCCAAACGCTCTCCCGCGTCCAGAGTCAAGTCGACGTCGCTCAGCACCGTGTTGCGGCCCCACCGCACGCTGACGTCGTCCATCTGGACCACTGGGGTGGTTTGCACCGGATCCTTCACGAATGGGGGCATCTTGGCGGTTTCTCCGTAACCTGGCCCCATGCCGGCTCGAGGACAGCGCAGAGGGAACCGCTCGAGACCTCGCCCGAGCTGGGTCGGCAACGGCAATCTGCGTCAGAGGGACCTGGTCAGCCGCTCCAAGCGTGCCGCCCGTTGGCTGCAGCCCGGGCTGGTGGTCAAGCGATGGATGCTGACCTCCGGCGTTGGCCTATTCCTGCTCTTCCTTGGAGCCGCCGTTTGGGCTGACCTGCAGCCGATCTACTGGCTGCTGGAGTTCATCCGCTGGTCCCTGGCCAACATCACAATGGTCCTTCCCCGGGAAATCACCGGACCACTCGTTCTTGTGGTGGGCGGTGGGCTGATCTGGCTGGGACAAAGCCGCAGCTTTGGGGCGATCCAGCAGGCGCTGGCGCCAGATCGCGACACCTTGCTGGTGGATGCCCTGGCGGCCAAGAGCCGCCTGAACCGCGGCCCCTCGATCGTGGCCATCGGCGGCGGGACCGGGCTCTCCACCTTGCTGAGCGGGCTGAAGCGATACAGCAGCAACCTCACCGCCATCGTCACGGTCGCCGATGACGGCGGCAGCTCAGGCGTGTTGCGCCGCGAGCTCGGGGTCCAGCCCCCCGGCGACATCCGCAACTGCCTGGCGGCCCTGGCCACGGAAGAACCGCTCCTGACGCGACTCTTTCAGTACCGCTTCCGCGCAGGTACCGGCCTGGAGGGCCACAGCTTCGGGAACCTTTTCCTCTCGGCCCTGACCGCGATCACCGGAAGCTTGGAGGGCGCCATCACCGCCAGCAGTCGGGTTCTGGCGGTGCAGGGCACGGTGGTCCCCGCTACCAACGCCGACGTAAAGCTCTGGGCGGAACTGGCTGATGGGTGCCGGATTGAAGGGGAATCCCAGATCGGCCATGCCACCAGCCCAATCGTTCGGGTGGGCTGCATCCCCGAGCGGCCACCTGCTCTACCGAAGGCCCTCGAAGCGATCGCGAATGCCGACCTGATCGTGCTGGGACCCGGAAGTCTCTACACCTCACTACTGCCCAATCTCTTGGTGCCCGAGCTGGTGCAGGCGATCAGTCGCAGCAAGGCTCCGCGCCTGTACATCTGCAACCTGATGACCCAACCCGGGGAAACCGACGGCCTTGATGTGGAAGGGCATCTCCGGGCGATTGAGTCGCAGCTGGCCAGCCTGGGGATCCAACAGCGACTCTTCTCGTCGGTGCTGGCCCAAGAGGATCTGGGCACATCCAGCATTGTGGAGTACTACCGCCAGCGCGGGGCGGCCCCCGTTGAATGCGACAGCCGCAAGCTGCGCAGCCAGGGCTATGACGTCACCATCGCCCCCTTGCAGGGAGCGCGGCCCACTTCAACCCTGCGCCATGACCCCCGCAGCGTCGGCCTGGCGGTGATGCGCTTCTACAAGAAGCACCGCCGGGATAAGGAGAAAACGCAAACGCCTCAGTAGGCGTCCTGCATTTCGTAGAAGTCCGGCTGGACGTAGTCCTTGCGCAAGGGGAATCCCTTCCAGTCTTCGGGCATCAACAGGCGCTTGGGTTGAGGGTGCCCCTCAAAACCAATGCCGAACATGTCGAAGGTCTCACGCTCAGGCCAGTCAGCGCCTCGATAGAGCGGGTAGAGGCTTGGGATCGTGAGATCACCATCGCGGGAGAGGAAGACCTTCAGGCGCACCTCCTCAGGCTTGACGTCTGCAGGAAGGTGCTGCGACGCGGTGGACTGATCAGCCAGGCCAGCCAACTTGACCAGGTGATAGAAGCTCACCAGCTGGCCGCCGGGGCCTTCGTCGTAGCCACCCTGCACCTGCAGGTAATCGAAACCCGAGGCCTTCAAGGCCGCAGCGATCACGGGGAGGAAGGGCGCCTCAACGCCAATCACTTCAACGCCCAAGTGATCGGGCTCAAGCAGCTGGTGGTCGAAACCCTGGCTGGTGAGCCACTGGCTGACGGGGCCAGCCTGGGGTGCGGTAACGGCAGCGGTGTCCTCAGGCATCAATCTCAGGCTTGTTCAGCGGGAATGGAGGCTTTGGCGGACGCGGCAACGGGGAGGCCAGCGGCAGCCTGAAGGGCAGCCTGCTGGGTTTCAGCGCGCAGATAGCGACCATCCACGATCGGCTCCACCTGCTTCATTTCGTGGGCAACCGTGAAATAACGGTGCGTCGGCATCAGATTGCCGCGCTCGGAGAGGGCCTCGTTGCCGACCTTCTTACGCAGCTTGACCACCGCATCGAAGATCGCCTCAGGGCGGGGCGGGCAGCCAGGCAGATAGAGGTCAACCGGGATCAGCTTGTCCACACCGCGCACCGCGGTGGTGGAGTCCGCCGAGAACATGCCGCCGGTGATCGTGCAGGCGCCCATGGCGATCACGTACTTGGGCTCGGGCATCTGCTCGTAGAGACGCACGAGGGCCGGAGCCATCTTCATGGTCACGGTGCCAGCAACGATCAACAAGTCCGCCTGGCGCGGACTGGAGCGAGGAACAAGGCCAAAGCGATCAAAATCGAAACGCGAGCCGATCAGGGCCGCGAACTCGATAAAGCAGCAGGCGGTGCCGTAGAGCAGCGGCCAGAGGCTGCTGAGGCGGGCCCAGTTGTGCAGGTCATCCAGAGTGGTCAGGATGACGTTCTCGGAGAGATCCGAGGTGACAGCCGGGGCACCGACGGGGTTGCAGCTGGATTCGCGTTGATCGCGAAGGGCGGCGACCGAAAGGGCTTCGGCCATGCCGGACGTGACAGGGGAGGGGGTCATCTCAGATCAGCTCCACTCAAGGGCGCCCTTGCGCCAGGCGTAGGCCAGGGCCACCACCAGGATGGCGATAAAGACCAGGGCTTCGATGAAGGCCAGTAGCCCCAAGCGGTGAAAGGCCACCGCCCAGGGATAGAGAAAGACGGTCTCCACGTCGAAGATCACGAAGACCAGGGCGAACATGTAGTAGCGGATGTTGAACTGAATCCAGGCACCGCCGATGGGCTCCATGCCCGACTCGTAGGTGAGATCCCGTTCTCCCACCCGTGACTTGGGGGAGACGACCTTGTTGGTGACGAGCGCCAGCACAGGCACCGCCGCTGCAATCAGCAGGAAGCCGAGGAAGGCGTCGTAACCGGAGAGAACGAACACAGGGCGAAAGCGGCCCAACCTGGGGGGCAGTCTGGCATCCACCTGTCAGGACTGGGAACGGGCTGGGAGCTCAGACAATCCTTCTCTCAGTACGGAGAGCGTCTGAGAAGAAGCAGCCTCAACCTTGAAGACGCTGCCTAGCCGGACTCGACCTTCTTAGAGTCCTCGACACAGATCCGTGGTTGCCGATGAGCGAGGACACCCTCCCGGAGGAACTCAATTCGCCAGAACCAACAGCAGAGAGCGCTGAGATCGCTGTTGAGGCCACTGACGACCCGGACACGCACCGATTCGAGTGCCGCGCCTGCGGCTTCGTCTACGACCCCGATGAGGGTGTCAAAAAGCTCGCCATCCAAGCAGGGACGCCCTTCAGCGCTCTCGACCCCAACAGCTTCCGCTGCCCGGTCTGCCGCAGCAAAACGCTCGCCTTCAAAGACATTGGGCCCCGGAACAAGCCCAGCGGCTTTGAAGAGAACCTTGGCTACGGGCTTGGCGTAAACACCCTGACGCCAGGACAGAAGAATGTCCTGATCTTTGGCGGCTTTGCTTTGGCGATCGCCTTTTTCCTCTCTCTGTATTCCCTTCGCTGAGTTCAATTGATGAAACGCCTGCTCTCGTCGTTGACCGCGCTCCTGTTGGCGATTGCGCTGACTGGCTGCGTCAGCACCTCACTGCCGACGGCGCAAGCCAGTCCGTGGGAAGCCGTCGACATCCACACCAAGTCGAACCCGCTGGACCTGGCATTCACGAACAGCCAGCACGGTTTCCTTGTCGGCAGCAACCGCTTGATCCTTGAGACCAACGACGGCGGTGCGTCCTGGACGGAAATGGCCCTGGACCTGCCTGAGGAAGAGAACTTCCGTCTGATCAGCGTCGATTTCTCAGGGGACGAAGGCTGGATCGTCGGTCAACCCGGCCTACTGCTCCACAGCGAAGACGCTGGACAGAATTGGAGCCGTTTATTCCTCGACACGAAGCTGCCGGGCGAGCCGTACATGGTCACGGCTCTCGGCAGGAACAGCGCGGAACTGGCAACCAATGTCGGTGCGGTGTATCGGACGAATGATGCGGGAAGCTCCTGGCAGGCCCAAGTGGAAGACGCCGCAGGGGCAGTGCGTGATCTGCGCCGCAGCCCGGAAGGCAACTACATCAGCGTGAGCAGCCTCGGCAACTTCTTCGCGACCTGGAACGAAGGCGAGGCGCGTTGGACACCACATCAACGGGAAAGCAGCCAACGCCTGCAGGCGATGGGATTCCAGCCCAATGGAAATCTCTGGATGGTGGCAAGGGGCGCTCAACTGCGTTTCAACGACGACGCCGCTAACCCCGACGAATGGAGCAAGCCGGTGGTGCCCATCACCAATGGCTATGGCTACCTCGATATGGCCTGGGATCCGAGCGGTGCGATCTGGGCCGGGGGCGGCAGTGGGACACTCTTGGTGAGTCAGGACGAGGGCAAAACCTGGCAGAAGGATCCTGTGGGCGAAAAGCAACCAACCAACTTCAGCCACATCGCTTTCTTCGCTGATGGCAAGGGCTTTGTCCTCGGCGAGCGAGGCTCGCTGCTCCGCTGGATCGGCTGAGCAACAACGCTCTGTAACCAAGCGGCCGGACACATCTCACTAGCCGCTTGCTTCCCTTTAAGATCGCACAGCTGAACGCTTCCAGACCATGGCCGCCGGCTCTACGGGTGAACGCCCGTTCTTCGAAATCATTACGAGCATCCGCTACTGGGTGATCCACGCAGTGACCCTGCCGTCGATCTTCCTGGCAGGCTTCCTGTTCGTGTCGACCGGCCTCGCCTACGACGCCTTCGGCACCCCTCGTCCGGATGCTTACTTCCAGGCTCAAGACGCCAAGGCACCTGTGGTTAGTCAGCGCTATGACGCAAAGTCCTCGCTCGACCAGCGCCTGAAATAAGCCATGACTCAAGTCCCCGCAAGCACCACTCCGCGCAACTACCCGATCTTCACGGTCCGGTGGCTCGCAGTACACGCCCTTGGCATACCCACGGTGTTCTTCCTGGGTGCCCTGGCTGCGATGCAATTCGTCCGCCGCTGAGGTCCAAGTCAATGGAACGCAACCCCAACCCGAACAACCTGCCGGTTGAACTGAACCGCACGAGCCTCTACCTGGGCCTGCTGTTCGTCTTCACCTGCGGGATTCTGTTCTCCAGCTACTTCTTCAACTGATCAGGAGGATCTGAGATGAGCGGCAAGAAATCCGGACTTCCTGACGGAAGAATCCCTGATCGCCTCCCTGATGGCCGGCCCGCTGTGGCCTGGAAATCGCGATGGACTGAAGGAGTACTTCCACTCTGGCTTGTGGCCACTGCGGGAGGCATGGCTGTTATCTTCGTAGTAGGTCTATTCTTTTATGGTGCCTATACCGGCGTTGGTTCCGCCTGAAACACTTTAATTGGCTGAGTCTTCTGAGCCCGTTCTCAAAGAGTGCGGGCTTTTTATTAGATACATCAAAGAGGAATCAGAAACTAACCATTAGTAGCAACAACTAGGATATCAGAATAGTTGATATATTCATTGATTTCGAATGGGTGCAGTTGAGGTTGTCGCCCCGTTTGAGAGCCGTGTGCTCATGTCTAAGGACACGAAGTGAACGAGACAAAGTGTCTCATGCTCATTCTGAAAACCGGAGAGAGAAGAGTTAAGGTCTTATTGGTTGGTTCAGGTAAATGCTTTGGAGAGCCCCCTGGCTCAAGCGCCGTATCGCCTTAATGGGCTTAGCCGCATGGGACGTGGGCTCGCTCTACATCAGCTACAACCTCACTTACCTGAGACGCCTGGGGGAATGGGAGGGCTGGAGCCAAGGGTTGCTCGTCATCACAGCGACATGGCTGAGTATTTCCTATCTCTCTGGGCGCTACTCACTGGCAGAGACCAAAGGCAAGAACTATGGACTAAGTCGTTTCGTTGAAACCTTACTGGCCGCCTGCGGAGTTCTGCTGGTTTTCATCGGCCACTCCTGGATGTATCAGATCGTCGATGCGGAAACCCGCTTTCGTGGCTTCATGATCCCGTTAGTGGGATATGCCGTAGCCTTCTCGAGTCTGGGACAGATGGGCGCTCTGAAGCTCTCTAGTAAGAGGAAGAAGTGGATCCTGGTTAGCAATGAAAGCGAGTGCAGTGTAATCAAGCGAGAACTTGGCAATGAGTCGCTGACTACAAAGAGGAACTGTTTGATCTGCAATACAGATCAGATAGGCGAGAGGTTTCGAGTTCCCAGTGGTGAGGGATTATCAATCGGGGTAGGGAATCTGCAGACCTCAGATCAAGAGCTGATCACAAGGCTTCTTCGTCTTAGGGAAAATGGAGAGCAAATCGTCCCGCTGCTGAGCTGGTGCGAGCAAGAACTGCAACGGATACCGCCTGAGCTGATTCAGGCGAAATGGCTCATTCAGGCCGAGGGCTTTGGACTACGTCCTGGGAGCTTGAACTGGCGGGTGAAGCGACTATACGATGTGTGTGGCGCAGCTGCACTGCTGATCATCTCCACTCCACTTCTGATTCTTGGAGGGCTACTCGTCTGGCTGGAAGATCGGGGTCCAGTGTTCTACTGCCAGATCAGAAGCGGTCTCTATGGGCGACCGATAAGCATCTGGAAACTACGCAGCATGAGGGTCAACGCAGAAGCCCTTGGTGCCCAATGGGCTTCACAACGAGATCCAAGGATTACCAACGTGGGGAGAATCCTTCGAGCCACGCGAATCGATGAACTACCTCAACTCATCAGCGTCATCAATGGGGATCTGAGTCTGATCGGACCTCGGCCCGAGAGACCCGAAATCGAGCAGGACCTGGAACGGCTTATCCCTCACTACCGGATACGACACTGGATTCGCCCAGGACTCAGCGGATGGGCCCAGGTTTGCTATCCATATGGGGCAAGTGTTGAAGACAGTCGAATGAAACTGAGCTACGACCTCTACTACCTTCGCAATTCCAGCCTATTCCTTGATTTCCTGATTACGCTCAAAACCATTCGACTCGTTTCAGGAGCAAAGGGGGCCTCCCCAAAAGCTCCTCAATAGAAAGCCTGGCCCCCACTGAACTCCTAAGAGCCAAGACTCTGCTCAAGATGTGGTCCATGACCCAGAAGAAGAGGGAAAATAGACTGCGACAACGAGATTGGTCAGAGTTCCTGAAGACTCGATAGGCCCAGAAAGGCATCGCGGCTTTCTGACTCGAGAGACTCCTTGGGTGAATGCAGTAGAAGGCAAGAATTTCAGGTAAACAGCCATAGCGTATCGAAGGGCGTGCCTTAAAGAGATCAAGCCAAAACAAGAAGTCCTCGTGGGAAACTTCGGAAAAACCGATGCGTGCCAGGTCAGCTGAAAGGATAGCCGTCAGCATTGGGATTGGATTGTGACCAAAGAGATCCCGAGACACCAACTGTGCTGGCGGGCAAACAACACGTTGCGGTGGCTGATCAATCTGACCATCAATAAATCGAGCATACGCAGAAACCGTGAGCTCAAGATTATTAGAGCAATGAAATGCCAGCTGGCGCTCAAGTTTTTGGGGATGCCATAAATCGTCGACATCGCAAAAAGCTACATAATCAGTTGTAACATGCGCCAAGGCACAATTTCGAGCCGACGCCGGCCCAGGCCATTGCCTTAGATTGGTGTTGCTAATAAGCTGGAAACGCGGATCATCAGCGACTAGCTCCGCAAGAAATGAAGGCCCACCATCTGAGGAGCCATCGTCAACCATGATACAGGTCCAATCTTCAGAGGTTTGACATTGAAGCGAATCGACGAAGCCAGAGAGAAAGCGCTTGGCGTTCCGATAAGGAGTAATGACTGAGACAAGAGGATTCATAGACCGCAAGCTCAGATCATTTGGCACTGCCGGAAAAGATTTAAATAGGCCGCAGTGGATCGATCACGACCAAATTGAGATTGATAAAGAGCTCCAGCTTGCTCAGACATGGTAGCGACACGCTGGGGATCAGCTTGGAGCATGAGCAACGCACCCACAAGGCCTTGGACGTCTCCTTGCTGAATAACGACACCACAAGCTGCCTGGTCAATAATCCGGGCAAGTTCACACTCCTCGCTAGCAATTAACAAGACAGGCCTTGAGCAGGCAAGGATGCCGTAGAGCTTGCTAGGAGCAACAGTGTCCTCTGAACCGGAAATATGGCTGACAAGTGCAACATCACAGGCCGACAGGCTCGTCGACAGCTGCTCGCGCGGTTGATAGGGCTGAAGAATGACATTGGAAAGACCGTAGGCCTGACAATAGGCCTGAATCTGGGATCTTTTCGCTCCTCCCCCCACGAAGACGAACTTAAGGGGACGGTCCGCGAGCAAGCGTGCGGCCTCAAGGATCGTCAGAATGTCGTGAAGACGACCGAAGTTACCTGAATATTGGACAGTGAAGACTGAATCAATACCCCATTCTTGTGCCAAAGAATTAAGAGACTTCTGAGAAGAAGAAACAGGCACCACTGCCCAGTTAGGGATCGATACCAAACGGAAATGGTCACCAAATTCTTTGCGACATCGAGAAATCATCGAGGAGCTCAAGACAACCGTCGCCTGGCTGCCACTCAGAACTAGAGCAAGTAATTGTCGCCAGATCCAAGACAAAGGCCCCTTCGCCGGCAAAACTCCCGTTAAAACAGCGGAACGCGGAAAGATGTCTTGCAGCAAAAAGACGTAGGGTAGTTGCCTGAGGAGAGACATCAGTGGGCCAACGAGCCCTATAAAGGGTGGATTGGAGACAATGAGAAGACCTTGGTCAGTGCGGGCATATCGCAAAAGCCAATACGTACTTCCAAGAAAAAAATGAAGACCATCAATGAGTTTTCCTAGGATGCCAACAGAGACCTTAGATGAAGACGAGAATCGATGAATCGGATAACTCGAGCGAGAAGAACCTGGAGTTGAGGTTAAGACACGCAGGCAACAACCTTGAGCGTGCAAGTCGTCAACCAGATCACTTACTAATTGGGCAGTCGCACCAGTACTTGGCCAGAAGTGCTCTGTAAGGATGATCAGCTCCTTGGCCTGAGTAGAAGGTCCTGTCATAAAGGCAACTCCTTCTGCCTACGCAGAAGCTCGATGACCTTGATCACTATAATTAGTTCATAACCAGCCATCATCAGTGCGAACAGAAGACCCTGCCAGCCCTCAAGAAAACCTGTTTGAAGAAAATACTTTTGGAGAAATCGTAACGGCGGTCGTAGCCACCAAAGCTGGGAAAACAGCAGCCTGATCCTCCGCCAACGCCGGGTTGACAGGGTCGCGCTGCAACGGGTCGTTAAAAAGGCCACGATCTGCTGTGCATCCCAGCTGGCATAGCGCCGATGCCTCTCTATCCAGTCATCAAACCCTTTGCTGTATGCATAGTGTTCATAAGGAACCGATATCCGGCCTATATTAGAGCCGTCCACAAAGCTTTCCCAAACGCCACCTTCAAAGCGGGTGTGTCCTCGGCGAACGAGACGAGGATGCCAGTTAGGGTAACCCTGGGTTCGCTTCAGCCATCGTCCCAAGAACCAATAGCGTGGTGTCAATTCATAAGCATCAATGGAAGTGCCGGACTTCACACATGCCTGTATCGCTTGAACCAAATGCGGCCCCACCTCTTCATCGGCATCGAGGAAAAGAACCCAGTCACTGGATAATCCGCAGTTGTCAAGGGCCCAGTTGCGCTGGTTTGTAATCAAGAATGGGGCATCTTGGCGATGCTGAATAAAGGACGCCTGGTGGAGCTCTGCGACCTGATGAGTTAAGTCAGTACTACCGCTATCCAGCACAAGCAATTCATCGCACCAGCTCAGAGATTTCAGGGCACGACCAAGGTCTTGTTCTTCATTCAGGGTAAGGACTACCCCGGCGATCGTGGGCTGATCAGCCATGATTGAGTACAGCCGCGTACAGCTGCAGGGCTTCGCGCGCAATGAGCTGAGTAGAAAAGCGCTCCTTTACCCACTCCTCTGCACCTAGACCCGGCCTAGGTGAGCGCAAAGCACGCTCAAGCAGCTGGACCCAGGCGTGTTTCGACCGCTCTGCAACAAGAACTCCAGGAGAACCGCGCAATGAACCTGCCACACCGACCCGGTCAGAAATCAGAGAGCCAGAGCCACAGGCCAGAGCCTCTATAACCACATTGCCAAAATTCTCATGGCGACTGGGCAGAAGCAACCAATCAGCCGCGTTGTAGGGAGAAATCAGCTCTCTGGCCGGCAGAGCAGGGTGCCAATGGCAACGACTGGCCAAGCCCAAATCACCAAACTTTCGACGCAGGTTGCGGCCAGTACCATCGTCGTCATCGCCGAGAAATATGATCTGCCAGGGCATATGGGCGAGAGCGTTGAGCACCTCAGGAAGGAGGTCCAACCCCTTTTTATGATGCAGTCGACCAGCAACAAGGAGAAGTGGTTGATCAGTGGGCAACGACATTTGCTCACGCCAGGCCTTTCCAACAGCAGAATCAGAGTGCAGCTGGGACAGCGCGATCGGATTGGCAAGCACCTTCACAGGTGCTTTTAAGCGCAACCAACTGATCTCCCTGACTTCCTGATCAGTCGTGCAATGCAATGCAGCAGCCCGCTGCAGCAAAGGCCTCTCTTTGAGCAGAAAATAAGGAATTTTTTTCCACCACCCACGTCTCCAAGAGTAGGGACCAAGGGCACCGCGCAAAGTCTGGATCACAGGGATCCCAGCGGCATAAGCGGCCCACTGTACTGACAGACCTAGAGGCTGCCAGATCGAACTGAGATGGACCACTTCGGCCCAGGCCATCTGCTCTGGCAATGCCGCAACTAGCGCTTGAGATTGAATCGTCCCTGCGCACCGATCAACGGGGTAATAGGTGACATTGACACCATTCACAAGCTGAGACCTGCCAAGTTTTTCCACTGGGAAGTCAGGTAAACCGGCATTCGTGGTGATGACGCGCAGCTCGACTCCGAGCTGTACTAACCCCTCACAGAGTCGAGAGACACTCATCACAGGGCCGCCAAACTGCCAAGCGGGGGCGTACACCGGTAGAAAATGCAGCACTCTCATCAGAGATGGTCCGGCATCAGCCACTGCGCAAACACCTTCACGTCACTCCATTGGAGCAGAAGGAGCAACATCGATCCAAACAGTGCTAATGGCATCGACCAAGACAAGCTAAGCAGGCTGAGCGCCTGAGCCAAAAGCACGAAACAGGTAGCCAAGCTCAAGAAGGCGAGGGGAAGCATCTTCTCTGGAAACTGCAGATGTCGAAGGACGGGCCAAATAAAACCAAGCAAGGGGAGCAAAACATAGAGCAGACGAACCAGCAGATAGGCAGCTAGACCTGCATTGGGGATCCAGAGCCAGCCCACGAGTGCAGCCACGAGTGCGCTGCCGTTTTGCCAGAAACCGTAAAGACGAGTCTTTCCCTGGGCCAAGAGCGGTTGCACGATGAGTTGCGCGAGACATTCAAACAATGCAGTCAGTAAGAGGAGACGCGTGGGCAACAAGGCAGCCTCAAAACCAGCACCAAAAAGAATTCCCAGCAACCATTGATCACACAAGCAATAGACAAGAAGTACCTGCAACAGCAACAACCAGATCAGACGCAAGGGAATCTCTAGACGCTTGACTTGCACCTGAAAAGCGAGTTCCATACGAAGCTGAAGAAACAAGACTGGAACCAAGGTGGCGGGGAGAAAAGCAAACAACTGCTGCAAGATCTGACCAACCCGTAGATAACCAACCTCCACCAGTCCGCTGCCACGAGCCACTTGCAACAGCAGCGGATAGAAAATCAATGAAGCGAGCAAGTTGGCCCCGTAGAAAGGCAAGCCCCGTTTCAGCAACTGACGTGCGCCGACATGCAACGGTGGCCATAGCCGCAACGGCGTCCACAGAGGGCCGAGCCTCTGCTTCAGCCAAAAACACTGGAGACAAGCCACCAAGCACCACCCTCCCAACGCGCCTGAGACACCCAGCGTGAGGGAACCAACGGCAGCCATAAGCAGCCGTAACGGGAAAAACAGCCCTTGTCTCAAGGAGAGCAGGGCGGTCTGCCGGCTGACCAGGAGCACCTCCCAGGCAGAAGCCGAGACACCCTCGCAACCAACCATCACCAGGAGCATCAGACTCCAGACCCAACGTTGCGGGGAAGTAATGGAAGCAGGAAAGAGAGCTCGACCGAACCAAAGCCAAATCCCCAGCGCAACACACAAGAGCAACGACACAGCGCTACAGATCTGGGAGAGGGACCTCACCAGCTGGATCCCAAATTCCCGCTGGGTAGCCTGAGGATCTCCTCCCAATTCATAATTCAGGGCGTAATCCGCACCGCACCGCACCAAGGTGTCACCGGTTTGGACCGTAGTTGTGACAAGGTTGAACAAACCCAGGTCTGTTGGCCCCAGCCAACGGCTGAGCAGCAGATTGCTGCCAAAGCTGAACAGACGGCCTAGCCCAGCTCCGCTTGCCAAATGCAGCCAACCGCGACGCAAGGCTGAAGTCATGGCAAGGAAACAGCTTCAAGCAAACGCGCTGCCGAGGCAATCGTTGTGTGTTGAAGCACCCATTTCCGAGAGGCCTCAAGCAACTGTTGATAACCAGCTGGATCCGCATCCAATGCGTCCATTTGCTGCCGGAGATCAGCCCATCTCTGATAACTGACGCAGTTGACACCCGCAAGCAGTCCATGAGGAGCACAAGCAGCAGGTTTGGCCTCTAACTGCCTGAGACAGGGAACAGCACCGGCTGCCGCGATCTCGTAGTGCCTGAGGCAGTCCCAGCCCCCCCGCTTCGTCGTCACAGCAAAGCGCGATGCTGCCAGATCGTCGTAGTAAGCCTGCTCGGAGGCAAAAGCGTAGGAGGTATGCAAACCGCAGGCTTGGGCGACCTCAGGATCCACGCAATGGCTAGCCAACCGCTGCTGTTTGCTAGAAAGGTCAAACGGACGAAGCTTCTCCGCGGGGATAGAAAAACTCGCTGGCAACACTCGACATCGACGGCCTTTACCGGCCTCCCCCTGCCACTCCCGCTTGAAGTAGAGGCAGAGTCCTGAGCGTATGGGGAAAGGCTGCCAGCCATAACGCCGAACCCGGGTACCGCTGCGGTGAAAAAGACGCGTATCGTCATCCCCATCGAGCAGCACTACGGGAACCTGTTGCAGCAGAGGCGCTAAATCCAGGAGTTGCCCCCACTGACGCCAAATCTGACCAATCACAACCAGATCAAACCAACCAGTCTCAAGCCGCTGGATCACAAAGGTTCGGTCAACCGGACGATCCGATAACAATCCGTAGAGGGTGAACCCATGGCCACGGACGCCAAGTTGTGGTGCAACGGAACACGTCTCCTGCCCCGCATACAACACATGCTTACGCGGGTAGTCGACAACTTCAAGCCCCAAGGAAACCAGACCATGCAGAAGGGAGTCGGCGAGATAGTCCTCTCGAGACTCTGTGAGGAACAAAACCCGGGATATCAAACCTCTGCCCTCCTCAACCAGCAATAAACAGCGGCACCAATGACCCAAAACAAGAGCAGGTATTTCTGTCGTACCCAAAAGGGAGACCACTGCGTATCCGAAGCCGTTCTAAAGGGAAAGGATTGAAGATAGGTAGACGGCAAATGAGCCAGGAAGAGATGGAAAGAGATGCCAGAAAACCTGAGGCGGGGACAATAAAGATAAAGACGGAACAGAACTTGCACAACGGCTGACAAAAACAGCCAGCCAGCCAGCAAGAATCCAGGCACGGGGCGGCGCTGCTTGAGATCTGTGCGGAAGTAAATACAGAAATTAAGTACAGGCTCAAAGTGTATTGCAAATGTCAACGCCAGCAGGAACGACGAGATCGAAACTCTTGCAGGATCTGCTGAAGAACTAGCAGAGAAGAACTTAAACTTTGCCTACGCTTTTCCATAAATGCTAAACCTGCCGAAGACAAGCGAGACCTCTCTAAAGGACTTGTGCAGATTTGAGATAACTTTGCGGCAAGATCAGAAGGGTCATTTAGGTCGACCAAAAGGGCAGCGCCTGCAACAAAAGCTGAAAGGCTTGGAGAACCAGAGTATATTAGTGGCGTTCCCATTGACAAAGCCTCAAGAGGTGGCAAGTTTGTAGGGCCAAAATAAGTAGGCATAACAAGTGCGAGTGCATTTTTGTACAAGAAAGTTATATCCGAAGAAGACACGAAGCCAGGCATAATAACTTGATCTTCGAGAGCCAAAGACCTTACTGTGTCTCGTATGTACGAAAGATTACCCTTATCTCCACCAACAAAGACAGCCGGGAGGCAAACGTTGTGTTGCTCCCTCAAGATTGATAGGGCTCTTAGAATATATATGTGGTTCTTATGTGGCCAAAATTGTGCGGGGTAAAAAATAAATGTCTCGGGAACCGAGAACGAACATGTAGTCATATCAGTTGTGACACTCTCTGTTGTTTCTGTTAGTCGTCCTGACAAGTAAGGTGACTCTTCAAAGGGCACAACATGCACTCGTGACTCATCAAGACCGTATCGACGCTCAGCATTATGCTTACCTAAAGATGAATCCACAAGGACAGCTGTTGCACGTGGAAGAGCTGACCGAAAAATACGTTCACGGTGGTGGAACTGACGACTATTACGAACTTCCGGAAACTCAGGGTCATCTCGATGGGAGAGATCCCAAAGTGTAATTATAAAGTTAAGAGAATCAAGGTCATTGGACCAAGAAGAAGGAGAAAGGAAGTAAACAAGATCAACATCGTGGAGACGGAGAAAATGCTCGAAAGGACTATATGGGTAAAACTTACACAAGAAGTTGTAACAGTATGGTTCTGTTATGAATCTCCGAATATAAGAGAATGCCAAAGTAAGTCTCGAGGGTGAGAATTCAATGGGAGTAATGTTGATACTACTAAGAGTCTGAAGATTGGAAGGGACAGTCGTAACGAACAGTGGATCGACTAGTGTTGCGGGAAGGGCTTTTACAAGAAGTACCGCATTAAGGGCTTGCTGAAAACCACCACCACTACGAATTGGCTGATCAAGAATAACAGCAACTTTAAGTGGCTTCATGAGATATAGGGTTCCAAGATTAGATGAATAGACTCTGATACAATTGATATTTGATGGTCGTCAAGGCCGAGGCCAGATGGAATGTAAAGACCATATTCGTGTAGTGA
The DNA here is from genome assembly GCF_023115425.1 of Synechococcus sp. A10-1-5-1. NCBI lineage: Bacteria > Bacillati > Cyanobacteriota > Cyanophyceae > Synechococcales > Synechococcaceae > Synechococcus > Synechococcus sp. A10-1-5-1. The sequence goes on from NZ_CP096032.1 coordinate 1,390,622, forward strand.
TTCACATGTGGTCAGGTCTGTAGAGTGACGACTCTCATAGTTAGAGAGAACTGGTTGAAGGTGTAACGGGTAGAAGAATGGACGAGTTCCAATGCCGTGCCTCTTCAGAGAAGCTGCAAATTCCTTAGCTGAAAGACCAAGGTTGCTATCAAGTACAACAGGATAGACCCAGTAGATGTTTGAGGCATAAGAGGTTGATGCCACAGGTAGTTTTATTGCAGGAATATCAGAAAGCAACTGGTCATAAGTGGCTCCGATATAGCGTTTGCGGTCAAGTGCTGTGTCGATTTTTTCTAGCTGAGCAAGGCCGACTGCTGCCTGAAGATTAGACATACGATAATTCCAACCAAGTTCTGTATGTACAAATCGGTTAGATTCCGAAAAACAAAGATTACGCAGGCTTCTGCATCGTTCGGCAATTCCAGGGTCATCTGTAAGAATCATTCCACCCTCTCCTGTTGTAATGATCTTGTTGGGGTAGAAACTGAGGGTACTTATATCACCAAAAGAGCCACAACGACGCTCATAATACTTTTGCCCAAGCATCTCAGCAGTATCTTCGATAAGGTGGATACCGTACGAATTGCAAATCTCAAGAATAGGGTTTAGATCTACCGGCAACCCGTATATATGAACAGCAATGATGGCTTTTGTACGTGGTGTTATAAGGGACTCGATCTGGAAAGAGTTGATATTAAATGTATCTGGAAAGCAATCAACAAAAACAGGGGTGGCCCCTGATCGAAGGACCTGGTGAATGCAGGATATGATTGTAAAGGAGGGAATGATTACTTCGTCACCTGGACCAATATTTAGAGATGCGACCGCTACATCTAGTGCTGCAGTTCCATTAGAAACGGCTATTGCGTATTTGCGGCCGACATATCGTGCAACATTTTCCTCAAATGCGGACACATAGCCGCCTTCTGAGGAAATCCAGCCAGTTTCGATGCAATCTTGCAGGTATAGAGACTCTTTGCCTTGCAAGAGAGGAGTATTTACAGGTATAAAGTCGCGCGTCATTGCAGTGGCTCTAATAGAGTAAGTGTAACGGAAAAAGGCTAAAACCGCTCCTTATCAGACTCCCCAGCATAGGGCCCCTGCTTGACTTCGATGATCTCGGCTTCTTCTAAGATTTTGAAACCATGACCTCCACGTGCCAATACTAATATATCGCCTGCACTTAGTATAAGACTAGAAATGTACTCTTTTGTCCTCTCATAGAAATCAACCTGCACGCGACCGGATCGAAGGATAAGCACTTCGCTGGTGAAGCTGATGCTTCTCGATGTGGGAAGGTGAATATGTGGGGTAATAACGTGGCCGGAGGGTCTCCTCATAAGCCCAAGCTGTTGAGAAAATGAATCAGGAGTCAAGAACTCAATAGGGGATTGCAAGGAGTATGAAGCTGACACATATATAGCAAGGATCTCGGATGGCGAATTACGAGACGCTATTTCGAGTATACCTCGGCTGTTGGTCATCTTGTTAGAATGTACGCCTTATCTTAGCATGATAAGTGGGAGAACATGGGGATGAAAACCAGGAAAGGCGAATCTATTTTCGATTTTGTTGGGCGCAAAGGCGAGATTGTGCAAGAATGATCTGAACTAGGAGTTCAGAGCGCATGAGGCGTTCGTTCGTCAATCAAGTAGCAAAAGCTTTCTTGACGCCAGCGATTATTGCTAGAGATGTGGCCAAGATGGTACTGATTTACATGCCTGGCACGACTGGCATAATATTAAGACGGGCTTATTACAAGCTAAGATTTAAGTCCTGCGGCAAAAGGTTTACTGTGCTATCTGGCGTTGAGATAGAAGGCTGCAAATTCATAAGCGTAGGGGACAACGTAATGATAGACCGTGGATGTATTATATCGTCTGGAGCAGAACTGTCCGGTAATGTGTTGCACGGAAAAGAAGTAGGCCTTTACAATCAGTTGGGTGCAGTGCACATTGGGGATAACGTGCATATATGTCAGCATTGCATATTAATGGGCTACGGAGGGATCTCGATTGGAGACAATTGCGTTCTAAGTGCATGCACAAAGCTATATTCACTGTCAAGCCTACACGTCAACCCTAATGACAAGGCAGCGGTCATTTCGGTATATCCTTATGAGAAAGGATATTTCAGGCTAGGAAAGATTTCGATAGGCTTTAATACATGGATTGGGTTAAACTGTATAGTAATGCCAGGAGTAGATATAGGTGAGAATACTTTCTGCGTTTCAAACTCTGTGGTTACCCGTGACTTAGCAAGTAACTCATACGCGACCGGTCACCCAGCTCATGCCATTGGCTTACGTTTCCAGGAAAGTCCTTCATGAATGGATCTGTTGGAGAAAGCCAGCAGTAGAGTATCAACTGATTCTTAAGTTGTGATCTAAAAGCTTAGTAGCCGCCAAGATGCCAGAGGTATTCCCATATGAAGTATAAGAGACATTGGATGTAAAGGCAAAAGCATTTAAATGCACGATATAATTTACTCTCGACTACAGACCTTGCGGTGAGTTTAGATTTGACAACTCATATGGTTCAGATCGAATAGGCAATGGTCGGGCAGAATAGGACACTGCGGCTTGTGTTCAAACATTAAAGTGGGATAGCACCGGTGAAAATGCTGAATTCATAGCAAATGGAACAGATGGATCAGTAATGATAGATTTGTATTGTTGATAGGCGATTAGACAGCAGGCTCTTTACAAGGACTAGCACCGCCAATATGGTAATGAGTACTTAATGGTATTATGTATTTGGGAATAATAGAGGTGGATACTTTATCCACGCATACACTGAGATGTATCCTACTCTTACGATAGGATGCATCAAGAGAGAGAGACTCCATGAGCAGTTATTACAATGTCTATTGCATCTCAAGCCCGCAAGAAGCTCTGGCTGTTAAACGTGTCAGCAGAGATTTCCAGATTGACGTCTGTTATGCAATTAAGTATCAGGCTTGCACTGACGGATTATATTATGACGTAATACGATCAATACTAAATGATCAAAAGGTCGAGTTCTTAGAGCTTGGTCTTCGCAATCATCGAATAGAAGTGAATAGTTGTCGGTTGGCCAAGGCTTTAAAAGCGGTCGTATGGAATTTACAAAGTATAAGAAGAGTCATTTCTCATATTGAGGAAGAAGTTGCTGCATCAGCACGAGGGCCTCAACCAGTTATCAGATTGTTTGCTCAAAAAGATTCTCCTATCTTTGACCTTATGAAGTATCAGGGTGATTATGAGTGCATCAACATTGATCACTGTCCATCAGATGCAGGATCCAGGGAGTTACTTGGTAGTCAAAGAATGCAAGACAATGGGTTCAAGATATTAAGCAAGTTCAGGCATATCTTATTAGAAGACGGTATCACACTAGAAAGTCTGCTAAAGGTTTGTCGGTGGTCTTGCAGGACTGTGTGTAGGTTTCTCTTTGTTGGTGCTGTACGTACCGTCTACACTGATTTTTGCAAAGATAGCATCGCAAAGTGCGGGTATAGCTGGATCCCAGCACGAGCTCATAGTCTTTTAGAATATAAAGACCTGCAGGTCTTCGTAGAATTAAAGGATGGTGGCAGGTTGATTGCCAATGGAAGCTGCATCTTACTGGTTGAGCACATTGCTCAGTATACGAATATCCATGAGTTGCATGAGGAGTTGAGCAAGAAAGACATGGTATCTATCTATACTCGGATGTGCAAGTATCACTGCTTTACAAATGAACTAATACTCTTAAAACTGCACCCGGCAGTTGAAGAGTTTGCTTCCAAGTCAAGCATTAGACTATATGCAGATAGCATAATTAGTCGCTTAGCGGAGATCGGCTACAATAGAGTGTACTTGATAAGCGACTACATAGATGATGAGGTGAAGTCTGTGTACCCAATCGAGTGCCTAAAGAAGTGCCTGAGAGTAAAAAAAGTTGTTGGGATATACAGTTCTGTGATGGTTAACATGTCTTGCTTTGAAGACGTAAGGATAATAAGTGACTGCAGGGAAGTATCGTTCTTTAGAGACTTGCGAGACCGTCAGTCACGATTGACGAACTTCACGTTCGAGGCTTATTGATGTTTACTGCGAATAGGTTTGATAAAGTGGTTTTTCGTTGTCGCAGTCAGACACAGGAACGCGCCTGCAAAGTTGAACGGCTAGGATACATTATGAATAGATTAGATTAACGATAAGCGTTGAAACACCTCTCTACGTAGACGCCTAAAGCAGCTCTAGCTTCTTTCGGCAAGAGGATTCTTCGTTGCAAATATAGAGATCCTATCTCATGAGTCCTTCTTTTTGGTCACCACTCAGATCGGTGAAGACTTTCCATAGAGATCACATTGACTTCTTGTATGACATGCTAAAGACTTATCTAGTTGCATTGTCTCGGCAGGATTTGCAGGAGAAGTGAGATTTCGAGTCGTCATGCTACAGGATTCAACTCCGACGCTCTAACCTCACATACCGTGCATACTCAGCCCAAGACCAGACTTATATCTATTAGTTGGGTCCTATGCATCGTTAAATTCAGAAAGCTGATCCATCGGTTGATCTATAAGAGCTGACGTTGATCAGCCCCGCACCACTGAAAAGTGGCTGGCCTGCAATTGCGCTGTCCACTCAGCCGCCTTAGTGGATCGACGCAAAAGGCAGCTCAGCCACCGGTTAACGCTCGATCAACAGCAACTTCAGGAAGGCATAGGCGTCATCATCGCTGTACCCTCAGGCGCAGCACCAGGCTGATTGCCGCACCTCTTTCAACCGTGGGGCGCACCATCAGGGTCAGGGACTTTGCAAGTCTCAAACCCCTGCAGCAACCACCAATGCCGGATAAACCTTCAAGATGATCCATATCAATGTCAATCAGCTTGCAAGCATTAACAAATGGTGCACCGGATCACTGTGGAGAGCGTGGTCTTAGCCGCTGCAATAGTGAGGGCTTCGGAAGAAACCCGTCGATATTCATGACTCAACATGGTGGATTAGACGGAATTCTTCGGCGATGAGAATCAGACCACGCAGTAGTGAATGGGCGAGGCAGTCCTGACAGGACTCATTCAGATACAAGACCCTCGAAATCAAGCCTCTGCCCTAGTGAACCAATGGTCAATAGCGGTACCAATCACCCAGAAGACGAATAGGTATTTTGGCAATTCCCAAAGCAAAGCCCAGGCAGTCTCCGAAACAGTTCCGAAGGGAAAAGACTGCAGATAGGTCGCCGGCAGGAGAACCACCAAGATCTGGAATGTGCTTCCTGGAACGCTGATGCTGCGATACCAAAGACGGAAGAAGACCTGCACAACGGCTGCCACTACCAGCGAGCCCAGCAATAATCCAAGCACAGACCAGCGCCTCATGAGATCTGCAGGCAGGCTGAAGCAGGGGAACCAAACCTGGGTCAAAGGGCTGGGCTTCACCCGCTGAAGTTGCTTGGCAATCAGATGTCCATCAAATAGAACGGGTTGGTCAGGCAAGACATGCTTTGGCACCCAGAGATAAACCAAGCTGCCTAAGCCCCGAGAACCGACCAGGGGCTGGTCTCGGTTTTCGGGGGTGAAGAGGTAGGGGTCATGGCAGGCATAGAGATCCCGACCCAACCAGCGCGCCTTAGCCAACAACGGCTCTGGTTGTATCAAGGACGAACCAATAGACTGAAGGCGGCCAGTCCAGCTATCAGCCCGCTGAAAAGCGGAACTCTCCCGTACAACATAAATCAGCGGAGACAACACTAGAACAAGCACCGCCAAAGCCAGTGCAAAGCAACGCAAGCGGCGGGGGTCGCTCAGGACAAACCAGAGGCCAAAAAGTAAAAGCAGAAATGGATAAAACAGCAACCCCCTTGATCCGCTCAACAGAGCTGCTGCCAGAAAAGCGAGCATCTCGGCGCCTAAAACCCAACGCCCCAAACGGTTCAGGAGTCGCCACCAGAGAGGAAATAGTAAAAACCAGAGGTCACGTAAGCGTGAAAATGCCGCCACAGGCGTGTCCAAGCGCCAAAGCTGCTGGGTCCAGCTCATATAGGCGTCGACCTGACGGTCAAAAGCACCGGAGAGCACTGACAGGGTGATGTAGACCGCCATGTAGAGGCTCAGAAGCACACCTAGAGCGGTCAGTTGCGCACGCAATCGAGGCTGGTTGATCGCTTCCACAGACCATGACGCCTGGGGCAGAGCCCTCGCCGCTTGGGCAATCGCCCGCCGCTGCGGCAAGGCCAATAGCAGCAATGCAGCCGTCAGGCTCAACCAAAGCAGCTGCGCCGGCGGCCCGTAGCGGATCCAGATCTCGACAAAAGCATGACCTCCACTGCCTCCCAATGCCAAGAACAGTGGACCAAGCCCCCAGCGCAGACATAGGCCAATGAAAAGCACTGTGAGCGGTGGCAGGGGCAGTGCTTGAAGCAACGGTGCCTCTAACCACAACGCAACGGTCAAACCCCAGACCGCGGTGAATCCCAGCAATGCCAACCAGGGCTGCTGCCAGGTCAGCGGCAGGCTCAGCAGCCAAAGACCGAGACAAGCCAGCGCTGAGCGCTGGGGCTGCAGGACCCAGGGGGAAGCCTGACCCAATAGCTGCTGCAAACGGGAACGCATCAGGTGGGCGGTAGCAGGGGGCGATCTGTACCGCGAATTCTGAAGCGCATTGGCAAAGTGCTCAGCAACGCAAACGCAGTCGGCACCAGACCCACGTGCCTTTGGATCAAAGCGAGTTGGTGGACAGTTGCTTTGATACCAAACCGCGGCAAAGCCTTGATCACATTCCACAACAAGAACTGCGCATGGTGCGCCGCCCACCGCCGGCGCCGGCCACAGCTCTGCAACTGGGGATGCCGTAGGAGCCCGCTGAGGACCTCAAGAGTTTCAAGGTTCTCGCGCTGTAACTTGCGATTGCTGACCGACAACTGCCACTCATGCACGCGCACTCGAGCGATGGGCTCGCGGCGCAAGAGCACGGAGGTTTGCGAGCTGGCCCGGATCAGCCATTCCCAATCAGCGGATTGGCTCCAGTCGGCGCGCCACGGTCCTGCGTCACGGAACAACGATTGCCGGATCAGTAGGCCGGTGATGTTGCCGTTGATGCTCCCATATTGCAGCAACGGCTGAAGTAATGCACCGGGTTCGAACAATCGCGTGATGGGTGCAAAACGATCGTAAAAAGCGCCATTGACATCAGTGCGGAAGTCGCCATTGGCATCGATAGAGTGATAGCTCGACAGCATCAAGCTCACCTCCGGCGCAGAGGAAATCGCCTTCTTGAGCTGGCCAATCGCCTGGTGCTCTAGGCAATCATCACTACAAAGAATCAATTGCCAAGGCGTCTCGACCTCATCGATCGCGGCATTGAGGTTGCCAAACAAGCCCAGGTTCGTCGGGCGCCTGACCACCTTGACGCGGGAATCAGACCTTTGCTGCTGAATGAGCTCGGCTGTCTGCGCATCCGAACCATCATCAGCGATTAAAAGGCGCCAATCGGGATCATCTTGAAGATAAACGCTCTCGAATGCCTCACGCAACAACTCAGGGCGCCCATAGACAGGAAGCACGATGGTGATGAGATCACTCACAACAATTCCATCTCCCGCAAAAGCTCAAGCAAATCCGCTGGAGCAACCGTGAAGTCATCGGTCTCCAAGTCGCAGCGAGTCGCCAAAAGATGCCCGTGGCTTAAGCCAAGGACATCCGCCATGGCGTAGTAATGGCAAAAGGCAGCCGGCCGAGGCAGGAACTCCACAATGCTCGCCTGAGGTCCACAAGCAACGAGGTTGCTGAAACCTGCCCCGTGGGCACCGACCAACAGTGCACTTTCTGAGAACAAGCGCAGCTGCTCGGTCACGCTGAGGTCCTCCAAGCAGTGCCGTTCAAATCCATAGGGATCCAAGGCAGCAAGCAGCTGATCTTCGTTCAAACAACGGCGACGGCTACTTCGCTGCCGAGAGATCAAGACTCGACGCCAAGGTTGCCGTGAAGACTGAAGCTGATCGCGGCAACGGCGATGGAGCCAATGCAACTGAGCCGGACTGACCACTACCTCACTGCTGTGCTCCTGCACTGCGAACTGACAGAGAGACTCAGAGGCCAACGCAACGCCCTGGACCACAGGCAGTTCTGAAGCAAAAAACCCCAGCAGTGGTGCCACATAGGACGGGAGTAAACGCCTTGGCCGATGGCTCAAAGCCAGTGCCGCTCCCGGGAGTGGGTTAAGGCCGAAATGCTCCTGAAGGAACAAAGGGGATAAGCCCGGCTGCGTCAACCAGTGAAAGTAGTTGGGATTGTTGTGGGAGCTGAGGAACAGCAAAGGCTGTTGGTAGCGCTGAGGATCACGAGTCCTGTGCCACCAGCCTGGAGGGAGAGCACCTGCACGCCTCCAACGGCGGACGTTGGCGACCGCATTCGTTCTGTTGGACTCATAAAGGCGCCGCTGGCCAAATCGCAACAAGCCGGACTGCAAACTCACCTTGGCTATTGCTGAGGCTTGGATTAACCATTGCCGGCCACTGATCTTGAGCTCAGGCGTCAGACAGGCCATTGGTTCATGCAAACATGCTGAGACCTGTCTGGGCCGAAAGGTTTCTTCAAGGCACCAAGACTGAACACCAGGCTGATCACACAACTCGGAAAGAGTTTCATCCGATGGATAGAACGGACGCACCAGATCGAGCATCAGGTGACCCCCCTGGGCAACCGAAACCCGAGCAGGGCTGTTAACAGCATCAACTGAAGCCAAGCCTTCGGAAGATCCCATAACAGGAACCAAAGCATCGTGAGGGTCGTGTTGTTAACCCAAGTGCCTACCAGGCTGAGCACGAGCAACTGCCCGAGCAGGCCAGCCATCGGTTGACGCGCGAGCATCCACAGCAGAATCGACTGGATCAGGGCAAGCAGAGCACCCAATGCCGCACTGACGAAGATCACCCCAGGCCAGCGCCAGCGCCACCAGGCATCGGCAAAGAGGCTCAACGTGCCCTGGGAGATCTCACCTGGACGCAGGCCGAGCTCATCGGAAAGGGTCTGCACGAGCTCCTGACCGTCAAACAGGCTTGGGGCAGCTGGGACAAACGTGTTTGGGATCAAGCCCAATGGCAGGCTTTCGAAGCCTGAAAAACCCCTTCGGCTCAACTCACGCTGGCTACATGCTTCAAAGAGCCGCACAACGTTCCAGCGTTGAGAAGACACATCGGCCAGCTCGGATGCAGGGACACCGAGTAGACAACGGGCCTCGGGATCTTTTTCCAGTTGGCGTCCTAAATCGGCACTGCAATCAGAAGCCTGAAGCAATAGATAGAACTCGTGGGTTGTTCCCATGAGCTGCTTGCCAATCTGAAAGGTTTCAAACGTGCGCTGCAGCGCGGGATTGGTGGAGTCGCCTTCGCGCTGAACACGAATCACCTCCGCCACCGGTAGAAAAAGCAACCCACCCAGCACCAGAAGGAGTGCCGCCCGCTTCCAAGGCAAACGGCGCCAAATCACAGCACCGAGAAACAGATAGAGCGGAAGAGCCAGCAATTGGCCCCGACTCGACGAGCCCAGAACCAAGGCCGTCCAACTGGAGAGCAGCAGCACAACAGCAGACCGCTGCAAGCGAGACCAACCTGTCCAGGCAAATGGCAGGAGCACCAAACCAACCGGTGCCAGACGTGACAGCAACCCCGTCCCGATCAAGAGCTTGGCGATCCATGAAGCCTGCAGGGCCTGCTGCTGCTGTTGGGGATCCCGAAGAAACAAGCCCGTGGCGGTCATCCCCAATAAAACGATCACGCTTAAGACCACGAGGGCAAAACTCAGCCGCTGCAGCCTGAGCCGATGCCGCTCCGCAAGACGCAGCAAGGGCTCCTGCGGTTTCGGGCCAACCGCAGTTCGGACTAGGGAGTAACCACAAACCAAAGCCGGTAGGCCAAGCGCTAACAACAGCGCCAGGCGGTCCAAAGATCCAAGTGTTGAGGCTGTCCCATAGCCAAAAAGGCTGCTGGGATCCAGGCGCCAAAGGGTCCAGCCAAGTCCGTAGGTGAGGCTGTACATCACGGTCACAACCAAACCCAGGCTTGGCAGCCCCCGTTTCAGCAAATCCCAATCCGCTCTGCAGATCACCACCAGGGAGAAAGCAATGGCGACCCAGAGCACCGCAATGCTCATGGGCAACTCCAGAGGCGACTCATCACCAAGCGATGCCCGGTCGACAGCGTTCGGGAGACCTCCGAAGCATGGGTGCAACCCTCAAGAGTGCTGAACGCAGGCACATCCCTGACCTGCAGCTTGAGCCTGGGACTGGCGTCCATTTCCACATGTCCAGCCAGCTGGCGGTAGCCAATAAACAACGGGAGCGGGCCAACACTGTCATCGACGGTTGGACTCAAAGGCAGGTTCCCATTGAGTTGGGCCTGACGCAGGCTTTCTTTGGCAGAGACAGCCCAGTAGTCCAATGCGGTGGTCTTGTGGTCGTGGCGGAGACGCCCCCACTCATTCAGATAAGCGCTCTGGTACGGGTTCAATGCGAGATCGTCAAGCACCAGAACGAAGGCCAACGCTGCGGCGAGGGCAAGCAGCGCCCGACGAAGCAAGAGCGGTCCTTGCCATTGCCAAAGACGCTGAAAGCCAAATGCGGCGACTACGGCCAAGGCGGGATAGACGAAAAGGGTGTGGCGATCAGCGTCGTAGAGATTCGACTGCCGCAACGCCGCCATACCTGGAACCAATGCCGCCTGGGACAAGAGAAGCCACCAGGGGGTTCCCAACCTCAGACTTTTGGGGTCTCGGCGAAGGCGATGGAAACACCAGGCCGTTTGCAACGCCACCAGCAAGATCAGCAGCAACGGCCATTTGATGGACCACCAATTCCAGAGGTAACGGAGGGTTAGCCAGCCGGGTTGATTAATCCCGATACAGGAGCCACCCCACCACATGCAGCCGCCCCATTCATGGCGAGCAAAGGTGTCAAACGCCTCGCGCAGATAGACCCAAGGCCACAGGCCCCAGCTGGCCGGCTGCAGGAGGAGGGCCAACAACAAACCTGCTGAGGGAACACAGACCGATCGCCACAACGATCGCCCCGCAGGAGGTTTCAGCCCAAAAAGCAATAGCTCTGTCAGGAGAACGGGAACAATCGCCACAAATTTCTGATTGATCAGCAGCCCGGAAGCAAAAACCGACCAACCAAACCAGCGCACGTCTGTGCTGCGATATCGCCTCAACAGGGTGAACGTAAAGGCCGTATAAAACAGCGCAAAGGGAATGTCCTTGGGATTCACAAATGAGTGCCCAAGAAGCGATGGGGTCAGTAAGGTGAGACAACCTGCTAACCAGGGGAAACGGGCACCCAGCTCGCGCGCGATGGCAGTCACCAGCCAGCTCAGGCCGAGAAACTCAGCGGCGAGAAGCAAATGGGAAGTGAAATAAAAACCCGTGAGCTGATGCTCGGCTGCGGGATAAAACAGTGCTTGTGGGAGTGTCAGACGACCAACCAACAGCGATTGCTGCAAGAACCAAAAGATCCACGCAGGCAGAAGACCGACGACTCCGTAATACTCAAGATTGGAGTGGATATTCCGGTAGTCCGGCGAGTCCCCGTGCAGCATTTGAGCGGCATGGGCAATCTGAGTCCGAATGCCAAGGTAATCGGTTTCCTCGTCCCATGAAGTAACTCCACTCGCCAAGGCGGCGACTGCCAGTACGACATACAGGCCAACAGCCCACCAATACAGACGACGATCCCAGGCTTTCGGGATCAATGGTCTAGGCACTCAACCGCTCGCGGAAATCCGCAATCGTCCGATCTAATCCCTGCTCCAAGGCCACCGTGGGCTGCCAGCCCAAATGCTGTTGGGCCAAGGTGATCACCGGCTGTCGCTGCAGGGGGTCATCCTGAGGCAGAGGCTTGCAGATCAACTCGAGCGAAGGATTGATCTTGGCACGCACGAGTTCGGCCAACTGGCGAATGGTGAACTCACCCGGATTACCGATATTGATTGGTCCTGTTTCGGAACCATTCATCAAACGAATGATGCCCTCGACCAAATCATCGACATAGCAGAAGGACCGTGTCTGGGAGCCGTCGCCATAGAGCGTCAGGGGCTCACCCCGTAAAGCCTGGACGATAAAATTACTCACCACCCGACCATCATCGGGAAGCATGCGCGGGCCGTAGGTGTTAAAGATGCGCACCACGCGGATCTCCGTATCGTGCATCCGCTGATAGTCAAAACACAGGGTCTCAGCAATGCGCTTGCCCTCGTCGTAGCAGCTGCGGATTCCGATCGTGTTCACACAGCCGCGATAGCTCTCAGGCTGAGGGTGCACATCTGGATCGCCATACACCTCAGACGTACTGGCCAAGAGCAGCCGAGCACCGACCCGCCGGGCCAGGCCAAGCATGTTGTAGGTGCCAAGGAAACTGGTCTTGGCCGTCTTGATCGGATTGTGTTGGTAGTGAACCGGTGACGCCGGGCAAGCCAAGTGCCAGATGCGATCGACCTCCAAGCGGATCGGCTCGGTGACGTCGTGACGGATCAACTCGAAGCGTGGATGCCCCAGCCAACGCTCAATGTTCTGCTTGCGGCCGGTGAGGTAGTTATCCAGGCAAATCACTTCCTCTCCCGCTTCCATCAAACGGTCCACGAGATGGGAGCCGACAAAACCGGCTCCACCGGTGACCAGATTGCGTTTGATTGAAGAAGGCATGGAACCAGCGGAGCGGGTTTAAAGGCGAACGAGCTGTTGTTTGAGCTGCTCGCGGAAGAGAGCCACGGTGCTGACCAAGCCTTCTTCCAAGGGGATTCGGGCGGTCCAACCCAACGAGGCTAAGCGGCTCACATCGAGTTGCTTCTTGGGCGTTCCATCGGGCTTCGACGCATCCCAGATGATCTCGCCCGAGAATCCAGTGGCGCGGGCTACCGCCTCCGCCAGCTGGCGGATGGTGAGGTCCAAACCAGTGCCGACGTTGAGGAACGGCAAGGGCTGGCCGGCATCATCCAAGGGGGCCGACGCTGAGCTGGGGTCCCAATGCTCCAATGCGAAAACACAGGCCTCACCCAGGTCGTCCACGTGCAAAAACTCCCGCAGGGGGGAGCCCGTCCCCCAGCAGGTCACCGTGGCATCACCGCGCTCGGCTGCTTCATGAAAACGGCGGATCAACGCCGGCAACACATGGCTATGGGTGGGGTGATAGTTGTCGCCCGGCCCGTAGAGGTTGGTGGGCATCAGGCTGACGGCATCAAAACCATACTGCTGCCGTAGGGCCTGACCAAGCTTGATCCCAGCGATCTTGGCAATCGCGTACCACTCATTGGTGGGCTCAAGAGCCCCCGTCAGCAAAGCCTCCTCGCGAATGGGCTGCTGGGCAAACTTGGGGTAAATGCAGCTGCTGCCCAGAAACAAGAGGCGGCGCACACCGGCTTGCCAGGCCGCTTCGATGACATGGTTCTGAATTTTCAGGTTGGAGAGCAAGAAATCGGCTGGATAGCTGCTGTTGGCCTGAATGCCCCCGACCTTGGCTGCAGCCAACACGACCACGTCCGGGCGTTCAGCCTCGAAGCAAGCTTTCACCGCCGAGGGGTCCTCGAGGTCCAAGGCCGCCCGATCCAACAGCACCTGCTGGCCATAACCAGCGCGCTGCAAAGCGCGGGAGATGGCACCTCCGGCCATGCCGCGATGCCCCGCGATGAAAAAGCGGTCCTCGCTGGAAATCAACGTGCCCATCAGGCCTTCGGTCCCTTGCTCGCGGCAACGGCGGAAGGATTGGTGGGGGGATTTTCCATCGAGCCCACCACTTGATACCCCTGCTGCCGCAGCAGCGCTTCCTTCGCAGCCTCCTCTTTATCCGTTGCCACCATCTCAGCCACCAGTTCTTCCAGGGTGGTGGTGGGGGTCCAGCCAAGCTTCTCCCTTGCCTTGGCGGGATCCCCGAGCAGGGTCTCCACTTCAGCTGGCCTGAAGTAACGCGGGTCAATCCGGACAACAACGGTGCCGGTGTCCGAGCGCCTGCCAACTTCATCGACACCACTGCCTTCCCACTGGATGGCGCCCCAACCCAGCTGCTCAGCCGTGAGCTCAATGAAGCGGCGCACGCTTTCTTGACGGCCTGTGGCGATCACGAAGTCTTCTGGGATCTGCTGCTGAAGCATCCGCCACTGCATCTCGACGTAGTCGCGCGCGTGGCCCCAATCCCGCAGGGAATCGATGTTGCCCATGAACAGACACTGATCCAGGCCCGCATCAATGCGGGCGAGGCCCCTGGTGATCTTCCTGGTGACAAAGGTTTCGCCTCGGCGCGGCGATTCGTGGTTAAAGAGCACGCCATTGCAGGCGTACATGCCATAACTCTCGCGGTAATTAACCGTGATCCAGTAGCCGTACAACTTGGCTACGGCGTAGGGGCTACGGGGGTAGAAGGGCGTGGTTTCCTTCTGGGGAATCTCCTGAACCAGGCCGTACAACTCGCTGGTGCTGGCCTGATAAATCTTGGTGGAATCCGTGAGGCCCAGCATGCGCACCGCCTCAAGAATCCGCAATGTCCCCAAGGCATCGCTGTTGGCGGTGTACTCAGGAGCCTCAAAACTCACCGCCACGTGGCTCTGAGCACCAAGGTTGTAGATCTCGTCGGGCTGCACCTGCTCAATGATGCGGATCAGGTTGGTGCTGTCCGTCAGGTCCCCGTAGTGCAGGACCAAACGAGGGTCAGCCTCGTGCGGGTCTTGATAGAGGTGGTCGATCCGGCTGGTGTTGAAGCTGCTGGCCCGGCGCTTGATGCCGTGAACAACGTAACCCTTCTCAAGGAGCAGTTCGGCCAAATAACTGCCGTCTTGGCCTGTGATCCCGGTGATCAGAGCCTTGCGCCCGGCGCAATCAATCGAGGCGGGATCGAAACTCATGACTCTCTATCCAACGGAGGCAAGACCGCTGGCGAGAAGGCCAGGGCTCCTAAGCCGAAGAACCCAAAGTAAAAGAGCAACCCGTCGGCATAGATCAGAGGCTGGAACAGCCATTGCACTGTCAACACAATCAAGAAGCCAGCACTGATCAGTGCATGTCCACGCGATGCGGGGTCTCTGAGCAGCTGACCGAGCTGCCGTAACGACCGACACAGGAGCGGAACGACGGCGAGCAGGAGCGCGATGGCTGGGATCAGGCCGGCTCTCACCACGAGGTCAAACGGCACGTTGTGAAGAAGGTCACCCGCAGAAGCGTCGAAACCAACCCAAACCTGGCGTTGTTGCTCGAAATACTCAAGGCTCAATCGCTGGCCACCCCAAAGCGTGTCTGGAATGTGCGTCAGGAATGCGAGGAAGCGATCGAGACGCTCGTCGTAGACACGGGCCAAGAGACGGGAGGTGATGTCGCCGCGCCCCCAAAGCAACGAGACAAGCGACAACAGCAGAAAACCGCCAAGGCCTGACAAAGCCAAGAGGCTCAGCTTGAGGGATTGATGCGCGGCCTGACGCTCCGAGGTCGCTACCCAAGCCAGAGGCAGCAACGACAGCAAACCAACCAAAAGCCCAATCCGGCCATGGAAGGCCAACACAGCCAGCAGACCAAGCAGTCCCGCTCCCACCATCAGCTGGGCAAGTCGCGATTGCTCCTTGCGCAAACGCAACCAGAGGCCAGGGAACATCCAAGCCACCGCAAAAGAAGCGTTCTGCTCGACCGAACGCACGTTCATCACCCCTTGCTGCCCCCAGGGCACAGCAATGCTCAAATCCCTGTGCTGACTCCAGATCTCCAGCAATGAACTGGACAAAGCATCCCGACCCAGGAGGAGAACCAGCCAGACGTAAGCCAGCGCTCCAAGGCCATAGGCCAACCAAATCCAGCTGAGTTGACGCGGCGTCCAGCACTGGGCCAAGCGCGCACCCAACCAGACGCCCCCGATGGGCAGCGCGAGCATGGAGATCAGGTCGAGAAGATCACGGCCCTGCAGCGACCACAGGCCGTAGTGGAGGGACGTCCAGGTGTAGCCGACACTGAAGACCGCAAGGGCTAAGAGCGGCCACACCCGACGGGGAGCCACGAGGGGAGCATTACGGGTCTGCCAAAACAGGACCGCATAAAGCAGATACAGCAGTGTGAAGGCCTTCGGCAGGTGTAGACCCACCAAAAATACGAGCAGTAAAGGGGTCCATCGCGAATTCATTGATCACCTCTAGCTTCACGAGACAGTTCCTGACGTAAGGCATCCAGGTCAACAACGAGCTGCCGTTGATAGGGGTGCAGTTGGCGGTCCAAGCGCGCTGAATCCACAGCAGGCTGACAATAAAAAGGTTTGATCAAGCCGAGGTGAAAGCTGTTGTAGACACCACCACCCAACATCCGCAATTCACTGGGATAGCGACAGGAATTCAACGGGCTCAGCTCCAGGAGACGGTAAGGACGATCACGCGAAAGCAAGGCATTCATCACCATCGAACCGTGCTCACACCAGAAGCTGGATGCCTGTCGAATCCAATGCAGAAGCTGTTGCGGCGAATGAGAGATTGGATTCAAGACGGCATAGCCATGGTCTCGAAAGAGGTCTTCAACAGCTTCAAGATTCAGGATTCGCTCCTGACGCTGAGAGCAGAGAAAGATGCGCCCAGGACCGCAAGACTCTGAGAGGTGCTCAGCACTAGGCAAGTGCGTGGCCAGGCAGTTGCGAAGCAGCGATAGGTTCTGCCAGGGACTCAAGCGAGGAAGCACCTTGGCGCGCTGCAAGACCCAGTTGACCTCCAGGAACTGCTGCGGAGTCATCACAGCAAGGGAGTCCTTCGGACAAAGCTCGATCAAAAACTCGGCCCAGCTCTGAGAGGGCGCAATGGCAATCAGTCGGGGTGGATTCGACAGTGCATGCAACTGACGCGCATACCAAAGAAAGGCACCCAATTGATCACCAACCCAATGGCCGAAGTGACTGGTGAGATGGGGGAATACGGCGTAGGAACCCTCAAGCAGTTTGATGGGCTTGTTGAGCTGCTTGCGAATGGTGTGGTATTGAATCCGTCGGTACGGAGCTGCTTGGCCTCTGCTAACGCCCTTTGCAAGAGCCCACGTTTCGATGCACGGATAGTGGGCAATCGATGAGCTCCGGTAGGCGTGACTCACCAGCCGAACATCATCCATATATGAGGGGAGCCCCGACGGATTCGCGAGAATCGATTGCGGATAGGACCCTGTAGACCCTCTTGAGCCATCAAGAACATGGCGATAGCCCAAGAGACCTGTATCAGCTAGGCGCAGCCACAGTTCTCGCACACACTCGCCAGACAAGTCTCTGAGGCTTCTCACCAGTAACAACCTCCGTCCACTGTTTCAGCGAGTGGAGGCGTCTCAGTAGACGATGGACGTACCCAAGCATCATTCATCAGTGGGAGATATTGCGGCATAGCCTCCCAACGACGTCCTCGAATACCAAATAAAAGCTGCAAAGCACCACCAAGATGCACAGCCGGCTTGCCCATCTGCTTAATTGCGGCACCGAGTGGCAACCCATAAGCACCACACCCAATCAATGCTATGTCGAAAGGGACCATGGATACACGCTCGATGAGCTGACTCAGAGCATCATTCCAGGATCGAAAACCTTCTCGATCATGGCCGAGGGTTTGAGGCGGACGTACACAAATCAAATCGAATCGGGGTAGTAGTGATGGAGAATCAGGATGAATATGGTTAAACATTAAATGTTGGCTTTCGATAGTCTCGACGAATGGGTGAACGACCAAGACACGCTTACCACTAAGCGATCGCGACCAAGGCTCTACAGACCACCAAGGCTCTAAAGCAGCTAAATCACAGATCTTGGGATGGCTAGAAAGGCGGCTAACCATTTTGTACTGATAAGGGCTGTCCCAGATGCCCAAGAGATCGACTAGTTGCAGCGATGAATAAAGCCTGTTCGCGACTTCGTCAAGGGACTCTTTACCCAAGGGGAAGATACCTGCATTGCAATGGGCCTGATTGAGAGTCAAGCGCGAATAGGAGGATCCCTTAAATAGATATTCACCCACTAACCTGGACTCAACCGAACCTAAGCGGCCGACCAAATAAGGTTTCCCCTCTGAGATTGATATCTCTATCAGACGGGCTGCCGACTCAGTGGTCAGCTGACCAAGCAAAAGCTTCTTGAAGCGATAACGCCTTAAAGAAGCAGGCAGGTATTGCAGAGTGCGCTTCAATTCATGCTTAAGACGCCATGTGTAAGTCATTCCAGTTCTCAACGAACCATGTGCTCATCGGCCAGGCTTCTATCTACGTCATAAACGACGTTGCCTGCGTCGTCAGCAGTAGCTCGTATGCCACAAAGGACATCATCAGAAGAGATTGCATCGGGAGACTTATAGTTTTTTTGTCCAAGATTCGAGAAAGCCCAGCTGAATGCGTCCCGGGATTGCATACCAGGCTGCCAGCCATTACGGGGCTGCCAACCGGAGTAGCCCGAAACGCTCTTCAAGCCTGGGACATGAAGCAATGCATGCATGGCGAAGACATCAGCATGCCATGGAAATGCTTCCTTCACCACAAGATGGAAGACATCGCAACCTTGCTCAAGCAACTCTGTCCGAAAAGCGTTTTGGTCTTTCTGCCATGCAGCAACATCAAGAGCAAGAACACTTCTAGGTAGAAGCGAAATCCACAACAGTGGAAGAGAGCAAACAAACAGAAAGAGTGGGCCTTGCCTCCAACGTCTTACGAGTGTTTGCTCCAAATCATGAATCAGTCCGGACAGAGGGAACGCCGAAAGGAACCAGAGCACTGATGCAATCCTTCCAGCCGCATTGACGGCTCGAACCGATGGAACCAAAAGCATGGGCCACCACCACAGGGTGATGAAGCCAAATGAGGTGACCGATAGACCCAGAAAAAGCAGAGACTTTGCCAGCAACTGATCTTCCTGAGAGATTTTTCTCCAAAAGACGAGGCTTGCAAAAGACAAAGAAAACAGCAATATGCCTGGAAACAGAAAGGGTTCGCTTCCGGAGGCGTGCGGATGAACAGGTAAACCTAGATGCTGACGACCAGAACCGCTTAACCAAGCCCATATGTTTGGTAGGTTTTTTGTAATTTCATCCGCACCCCGGGCTCCCATTACTAGAGACGTGTTCAGATAAGGAAGGATCAGAACAACATTGAGTACGAGCAAAGCGGCAAGGATTATCCTTTGGAACTTGGTCAAAGAGTGAAACCAAGACAGCCAGAAGCTCTTACGTCTGAAGCGATACAGACCACGCCCTGAAAGGAGATAGGTTGAGACGACAATCAGCAGAGCAAAGACACCTATATACGGCCCAACCAGCCAGTTCAAGAGTAGAAAAATAAAAGCCCAGGTTTTTTGTCTATGTAACAACGCAAATACAAGTGGCGGCAAAAACCAAAGAGTCAATAACTGAAGATGATTAAGCTGCGCGAGAACAACGTGATTAAAAGCAGCTAAAAGGCAAACCGCCGATACAAGCCAGCTTTTGCGATTTAACCTCCAAAGACAGTTTCGAAGGCTGATATAGTTAAAGGTCATGGTTAAGGTGAACCAAAGCAGTAGCGCCTGGTTCGGATGATAACCAAGGAGCCTAAAGAAGCCGTATAAAATGCTGGGTAGGAATAAATGATCACTCCAGCCACGAACACCATCAACGGGAAAATAAAAGGCAGGAGAAGACCAGGCTTGATTCGAGAAAAGATCTGAAGAAGCAAACGGAAGGCTTGCAAGGTTATGCTCAAAAAACCAAAGGTTCAGAAGCGTGTCACCACTATCCCCAGGGAGAAGCTCTCCGAAATCATGAAGATATGGCCACAACGCGACGACCGTTGAAACAGCTCCTATAACAATGATGTGAAAGATCCTCGAGAGTTGCTGCTTCATGAGACTAGGAAAGTAAGATCTGCTTCCAAACACTCAGACCTGCATAGGGGACAGAAGCGAAGATTTGGCTGGATTGATATGTACAGCAGTGAGAGGGAATAACAATTAAAGCAGAAACAGCCAGAATAACTAGTGGCCAGTGATTGGCCATGCCGCACTTTGCGGAATCTGCCAAAGAGATTTGCTGAGCAGGCGCCATCTCATTCTTTGAAATAGCGAGTAATGCGAGCATACCTGCACAGGCCAACATTGCAAACCATCGGCCATAGTCAATCGTGGCCATAAACAAAGGTAGAGCAATCAGAATCTGAGAAAATAAGAAGACTCCGGCTTTCCTGCTTGGCAAAATACGGTGGCTGAGTTGCCTGACAATCAAGACGTAACACGCCCAAGTAATGCACACAGCAAGGAATCCATGGAGGAGCGACCAACCTAACTGGCCTGCGCTCAAATCCCAGGTAAAGAAGCTAGGCTTCGTGAGGGCGAGTTCGGTTATAGAAGAGCCAGGACGTGTATTTACAGGCAGTAACTCAACGGAGCGAAGGCTTGCTTGGAGGCAGTTCACATCCTCTAATCGACCTTTGTTTAAGACTGCAAGCACAAACGCAACCGCACTGGGCATAACGAGAAGAAGGGATTGCAGATAGCCCTTGCGAGACAGCAATCTTGCAAGAAACAGTGCAGGGGTGATCAGGAGTGCAAATGGCTCATGATTGAATACCGCAGCGACCTGCACAACAGCGGCAAGCCCATATAAGAAAGTTTTCCTCCGAGAAGAAGACGCGACATCAAAGTGGTGAACTAGAAAAAGTATTAGTGCAAACAAGCAAAGCTGAAATGCGTCTTTACGAAATAATGACCCTGCATGCGTAAGCATGACAGGCATTGCTGTTGGCGCAGAGAGAATAAGAAGAGAAGGAAGTAAATCTAATTTAGATCTCAAAGACCGATAAAGGATGAAGCCTAGAACGAGTACAGATGCAGCCATCAAAGCCGCAAGAACCGCAACGTATGCGGACTGCTGATCAACTAATCGAGTTAACAACCAACTTGTCTGGCCCAGGAGGCCACGCCTAACAAACCCTGCGCAATAGCGAATCGCAAGCTCAGATCCCCACCATTCAGAGACGCCAACATTGGAGGGATAGGCGAGAATATTTTGAACATACAGGCCAACGTCATAGATCGCTGCTCCAGCTATCGATAGCCAAGCAAGGCCAATCAGTCCAAGACGAGCTATGGGGTGAACTGGCCGCGAAGCAGTCATTTAATTGCACACTCCTGGATTGCAAGATGACCAACGCTTAAAGCATCACATGTCCAACCTGATTTCTTTGCTGCTTGTATCAATAGATCCGTCTTGTGAGGGGATGAGCCAAATCCAGGATCTGTTTGGTTGAGAATCAGCATATCAAACCCTTCCGGAAACAACTGAGCTGCGGGTCTGGCAACAAAGTCAGCCTCACGGCGATTAGCAATATGCGCAGAGAGGCCATTGGATGTTAGTACGCGTTTTTCAGCTGGGATGCTGGATAGACGCTCGTAATATTGCAAAAATGGCAACGGGTTGCGCCAGAAAACAATCCAACCAGAGTTTAAATTCAGATTAACTATGAAATTAATAACTGAAATCAGACCAAAGGCAAAAAGTATTTGCTTCAGTCGAGCAGTGGAGAAGCTCAGAAAGAAGGCAGTATGGGCGGATTCAAGTGCTGCCAGGGCGAAGAACGGAGCAATCATCATTCCATAGTGGTAAAGAATGGAAACCTGATTGGGATTGCCAGAAAGGGCAAGCGGGGTCAAAACAACCAACGAACCAGCAATCCATGCCGTTGAACTCTTATCCAAAAAGATCAGCCATGGAACTATTAATACCAGGAAAAACACGGGAGCCATAGAGAGGCTCGTAGCATGAAATGCCTGAATCAAATGGTGAAAAGCGAGAGGTTGCCGATAAAAACCAAGAACCACGTCAAACAGATGTGCATAGTTGCCAGAATTGTGGTGACCATCTGGGAAGAAGAGTGGATACCAGAAACCTGATAAAAAGAAGGTCCACGCAATGGCAAAGAAAGCCAACAGCGCAGAGAGCTTTCGTTTTCCCTGAAGAAAGCAAGTCAGTGACAAGCCCGCCACAACAAGAACACTCGTCTCCCGGATCGAGAGGATAAAGATTAAAGAAATGATGGTCCAGAGGAGTTTTTCATGACGGACCTGGAGCCAAAAGAAAAACACTGCCAGAGGAAAAAGCGAGTCAGGATGAAAGTCAAACCAACACGCATTCCAAAGAACTGGTTGGAAGAAATAAGCCAATAAAACCAGAGTTTGCACTTTTGGTGGAACTCTTGAAATCTTTGCCAGCCGCAGAAGAACAAGTGACGCTCCTGCCAAGGCCAAGACCTGAATTGTCAGCAAGTAAGCTGGACTACTCCAAAACCGATACAACAAGGAGATGGGAACAAGAACAAACGAGGCATGATCGGCTAGAACAGGCCAACCGGTTAATGACGCTGGTTCCGAGAAATATCCACGACTCAGCATCCATGAGAATTGGGTGAAGATACCCAAATCCCAAGCATTCGAGGCCAAGCTCAGCCAACGCCCTAAAGCGATGACGAGCATCAAGCACGCCGCCAAGGCAATAAGGAGACAATCCAGCCGTTTCGTCATTGCTCGGCCAACAACACCGCGAGTTGAGCGGCTTGCTGCCCTCGGGTAAACCCGGTCTGAGCTCTTAAGTACGCAGCTTCCCCTCGCTCAGCAACCAGGCTCCTTTGCGCAGAGAGTGGAACCAATAAGTCAGCCAATGCGTGTGCTGATGAAGAGACAAGCCAACCCGTCTCACCATCGATGATCAAATCCTGCTGACCGCCTAAAAGCGCACCGATCGAAGCGCGTCCAGCCATTGCGGCCTCCAGATAGGCAATTCCAAAGCCTTCACCAGTGGCTTGACCTGCAGCATCAATAGAAAACCCGCTGGGCATGACAAACACACTGCAACGCCCAAACTCCTCAATCAACTGCTGGTCGCTTAAGCGACCTCGCCAATCAATCTGAACGGCTACACCCAAGCGGAGAGCTTTCTCCTGCAGCCTCGTGCGGTCATTGCCGTCACCGACCACGATCCAGCGGAATTCAGGGTCCAAAACACCTTGCTGCTTGAGCAGATGCAAAGCATCCAGGATCTGGTCATGTCCTTTGTATCGCTCACCCGCATCAAGCCTCGCAACCGTCAATAGGCGAAGGGGCAACCCTGGTGGCTGGATCTGGTCAGGGAACTTCAGATCCGAACACGGATGCACCACGGTGATCGGTGGGCAAGCAGGAAGCCCATCCCGGACCTGCTGGGCCGTAAAAGTGCTGCTTGCAGCCAAAGCCGTGCAGGCGCGTAGATCCCGGCGTGCCGCGGCCAACGCCTGGCCCCACACCTCAATCCCATGCAGCCAGCAATAGAGGGGCCTGGCAGCCAGAGCAGGGAACAGCGCACGGAGCTTCAGCGGCTTGAGCAGCAGCACATGCATGCAGAACACACTCTTGGCCTGGGGAAGCCACCAGAGGAGCTGCAGCAAGAACCAAAACCGACCAAGCCAACGCCCCAGCACTCCAGGCCCGAGGTGACGTGTTGCTAGGAGCCGCGGTTGGAGTCCCAACTGCTGGAGCTGCTCAAAAACCTGCAAGCTCAGCCGCTCGATGCCACCAGGTCGACGAACGTCGTAGGTCACCAGCAAGATCACCGGCTCAACACCTCGGCATAGAGATCCATGTGGGTTCGGGCCACTGCGTCAGAACGCCACCGGTCGAGATTCTCAGAGAGCACCGGTTGGTCCTGAGGGCGCTGCAAGGCCCAACGGATTCCTTGAGCCAACGCTTCTGGGTCGAAGGGCTCAGCCAGCCAGCCACTTTGCTGATGGGCGATGACGTCCGCCATCCCTCCCTGGTCAAAGGCCACAACAGGTGTGCCACAGGCAATCGCTTCAGTGGCGGATTGGGGCAGGTTGTCCATCCGAGAGGGGACCAAAACGACATCCGCCGCGGCATAGGCCAAGGCGAGGCTGACGTCGTCATGGAGACGACCGCTGTAGAGAACCGGAATTGGCCAATCCTGGGGCTGCCTGGGCTGGGATTGCCCAAGGATCACTGCCATCAGCTGATCGGAGTTTTGGAGGACCAAGCGTCGAAGCGCCGCCTGCAGCAAATCAGCCCCCTTACGGGGATCCGTTGCATCGATCGCTCCGAACAAAATCAGGCGCTTGTCTTGAGGCCAACCGAGGGCAGCTCGCGCTTGTGCAGATTCATTGGGTCGAAAAACCTCGGGAATGGCGTTGGGCAGGACCTGGCAAGGCACCCCACGCAACAACGCAGAACGCGAAGCCTGCTCAGCCATCCAGCGGGACGGAGCGATCAACTGCAGCCGAGGCAACAACGATCGCCAGGCCTTGCCTTTGCGCAGCCAAGTCCATCGATCCAGATCCAGCCCGCGATCCAGCTCCGAGCGATTGCCGCGGCTGTAGCCCAAAGCAAAGCGCTGATCCTGCGCATCAAGGGGATAGTGCTCACTGCCGCAAAACGGCCAGGTGTCATGAAGGGTCCAAACCACCGGCCCGCGCAGACGACCAATGGCCTCCACCGACAGGAATTCATCTTGGAGCCAGTGCAAATGCAGCAGATCGGCCCCTTTGGCATTGAGCTCACGGTCGAGCCCTGAGGGCAGAGCCGCCACCGAATGGGTGACCGGGTTAGCGCTGCGCTGCGGTTTGCTGAGCCACCAACTGGCGGTACTTCGCAAAAACGCCATGGCCTGACGAGGCTTAGAGCGGGGAGCTTGCACCCAGGCGTCACCGCTGCTGGCGTGGGCCACGCGCATGGAGCTGTCGATGCCCTGATCCCGTAGGGCGCGATGCAAGCGGAAGGCTGCCCGTGCAGCGCCTTGTCCGCCGTCGTAAGTAGAGACCTGAACAACGCGCATCAGGACCTCCAGCCCAGCAAGCGCAGCGCTTTTCTGCCCTTGCGCAACCAGTTAGCTCGGCGGCTGTGCTGGAAGAGTCGCCGAAACGTGTCTTGGTCGCGGAGACGATCAGCTTGCATCACCGTTGGATGGCGCAAGGGGAAGCTGAGCGATCCAGGCGTCCCAAGAGGAGAGCGCTCATCGAGGGTGTGGGTGGCATCCACGCCAAAACCAATGTTCTCAACGAGCTCGACCGCAGGGATCACGGTCAAGAACCCCTGCTGCCAGCAGCTGAACTGCCAGACCATGTCCCAAGTGTCGATCTGCCCAGCCGCGAGCTGATCCAACCATTGACCCCAACGCCGCGCCAAGGGCTCTCCCCCCAGTTGCTCCAGCCATTGACCATCGCGAAAGGCCGGCCAACCGTTTAGGTCAGGGTCGTTGCAACGCCAAGCCCGACGCCAGCTGGCCCAACCCCAGCAATGGCTGTAGATCGAGAACCGATAACTGCTGCCATCGCTGGGGGGCAGGCGCTGATGGTTGTTGGCCGCAATCACGCCAACGCGCTCGTCATGGCGGTAACGCTCGAGCAACTCCTGACAGAAGGGGAAAAAGCTCGGGTCGGCAACGATGTCGTCCTCCAGAACAATCCCCTCCTCCTCCTGCTCAAAAAACCAATCCAGCGCTGCGGTGACCCCAGCCCGGCAGCCCAGGTTGGTGGGCTGAAACAAGGTCCGCAGTTGGCAGGGCCAATCCAGCTGAGACACCAACGCGCGAACGGCATCGCAGCGCCGGACTTCATCCGGCCGCTCAAGTCTTGGACCATCGCAAGCCACGTAGAGCTTTGGGGGCCTGATCTCAGCCAAAGACCGCAACACCTGGGCTGTGCTCTCAGGGCGATTGAACACAATCAAGAGAACGGGAGTGCTGAAACTCATGGCGCTAACCAGCAGTAACCCGCCCAGTAGCCCAGGCTGATGCAGCTACAGGCCGCCAGCCAAGGTTTCAACCAACGGCTACGGAGTTGCAGCAAGCCCAAGAGGGCCAGGCTCGCCAAATCAATCCACACCCGGGTGTAATCCGGGAAACGGGCCAGGATTTGGGTACTCGTGCACAGCGCCGGAAGGAGATAGACCGCGGAGGTGAGCCGCAACCAACGGGAGGCCCGAGTGCTCAGGGCAACCGCGGCAAGCACCAGCAATGTGGCGACCCAAAGGCCGAAGCTCGCGGCATCAAAAAGGCGCTCGAGAAGCGACGGTTCATGCCCCGGCAAGGTGTAAAAGCCCAGCAACTGCCCCAATTTCTGCAGCAAGCCAACCCCAGGCCAGCCGAAATGAACCGAGGCCAGCAAACCGTCTCGAGTTTGGGCAAAGCGGGTGTTCAAGACCTGGGTCCACAGCAACAACGGCAGTGGTACGCAGGCCAACGGTAGAAGCCAGGTCCAACGGCGCTGCCATAGGGCGGTCAAGCTCGTTGAGGCCCAAGCCAACAGGGATGTCTCTCGACTGAGCAACGCAGCGGCAAGCGCGAACACGGTCCATCCCCTTCGCTGGGCAGACCACATGACCGCCACAGCCAACAATCCAACCGTTGCCAAGAGATCCGCGGTGTCCAGGCTGAGGGTGATCCAGTAACCCGGCAGCAGCAGCGCTGCGAAACCCCATTGGGGCGTGCGTTGATGCTGCTGCGCCCAAAGGGCTATCAGCGCCGCTGCACTCCCAATCGCCAGAACATTGAGGCCGGCCAAGGACCAAGCGATCAACCCCGGCTGGCCCAAACCCAAGACCCAAGCAAGCAGGGGATAAAGCAACCGCTTGCCGCGATAGATCGGGTTATCGAGGGCCTGACTCGTTCCCGGGTCCGCTTGCCAGGGATCCAGGGCCAAGGCGAGGTACTGCTGCCCGTCATTACCCCGCTTGCCGGCCAAGACAACCAATTCCTGCTGCGCGACCCGCGGAGAGAGGGGGAATTGGTCCCCCACCCTGGCCAAACCGGTCGGGTTGCCGTTGTACTTGCCAAAGACCACCAGCAGCATCACGGTCAACGCCGCCAAGGTCGACAGCAGACCAACGCCAAGAGGGGTGATGGCCCGGCTACTCCCTTGCACCAGGTGTTTCACTCCGGACTTGAGCACGGGCCAACTGGGCCAAAGCGGAAAGGCCAAGGGCAGGCCCCAAAGCTCTCTGAGCCAACGTCCTTCATGCCACCAGGGCGTCGATGGCGGTGTTGGGACGACCTGCAGATCAGCTTTGAGTTCAGCGGCCAACTGGGTCCAGAGACTGGTCAATTGCCCCGAGCCATAGGCGAGCTGCATGTGACTCCGGCCCGCCTGACCGAGAGACGCCCGGCGCGCCGGGTCTTGAAGCAGGGCGATGCAGTGCTGGGCAAACTCTGCATCACTTCCCGCGAGCAAACCAGTGGTGCCATCCAGCACGGTTTGAACGAGGGCATGGCGCCGGGGACCCACCACGGGGATCCCGCAGGCGCTGAATTCGGCGGCACTCAAACAGAACGTTTCATCCCGACCCGAGGGATTCACCGCTCCAACCGCAACATCCGCAAAAGCGGCGTAACGCTCCAAACCAAGGCTGCCTTCAAAGACGACCCGATCGCCGTAACCACCCCGGTCCAAGAGATCCCGGCAGTAGCGCTCATAGGGGGTCAGCGCAGATGCTCCGCCTCCGGCATAGAGATCAGCACCACCGAAAACCCGCAAACGCGCCTCTGGACAGGAACGGGCGATCTCAGGCCAGATCCGTGCGAGGCGATCAAAGGCTTTGAAGGGCGTGATCGCACCGACATACGCAAGATCCGTTGGCGTTGGACCTAGCTGAGCGGCAGCTGGAACCAGGACTGGGTTGGGAATGACGCAGGCCCGCTGAACCAAGCGGCTGTGACGGAAGGCGTCCAGCTGCGCGCCACTGACCAGGACCCAGCGCTTCAGGGAAGTGAGTCCCTCAAAGAAGCCCTGTTGATCGCAACCCAGGTTGTGGCACCAGGCCACAAGCGGCAGGGTGTTTTGCAATAACGCCTGCTGATCAACCGGCGACACGCAACCGGGGCGAAACACCAAGGCGACAGCCCCCAGAGTCCTGGCCGTCATGAGCGCGTCCGCCAACCCAGCGACCTGATGGCTGGTTTGCTCCAAACCAGCGACGGGCTGCGGAGCGGTCAGCAACAGGAGGGGCGTGCAGGCGTCGGGATCCGCAGCCAAAAGTGCGATCGACGCCAAAAAGGCGAATTCCGTGCCGCCAATGCCAGGGTTCCCAAGGCGGGGATCCTCCAGCGGACCCTTGGCGGCAAAACCTCGGTTGTCGAGAAAGAACGCGAGGCGCATCGCCCCAGAATGCCAGGAGATTTTTGAGGGGCGATGGGGCGACGGGCACTGTTGCTGGCGGCAGTGGGCCTGGCGCTTGTCAGCTGGCTGCCCCTGGGGATCGCCGGGGTTCCCCTGGATACGCCCGATGGCTTCCTGCATCTGGGCTGGGCTGTGGCTTGGGCCAAAGCCGTCCAAGGTGGCTGGCTCTGGCCGACGTGGAGTGATCTGCCCTGGGCCGGGGCGGGCAGTCATGCCCTCTTGATCTACCCGCCCCTATTCAGGCTTTTGGTTGGCTTGCCGTTGGTTGCCGGCGTCCCGCCAGACCATGCCCTCGCCAGTGGCTTGCTGGTGGTGACGCTGGTCAACGCGGTGGGAGCCGCAGTGCTCGCCAAACACTGGTTGCGCCAAGAGAGATGGCGCTGGGCCCTGCTGTGGGGGGCAGTCCTGAACCCCTACTTCCTGGTGAACCTCTATGTCCGGGGCGCCTGGCCCGAAGCCTTGGCGCAAGGATTGCTGTGGTGGCTCACCCTGGGCCTGCTGGGGCTGAAGCAAGAGAAGCGCTGGGGGATCGCTCTCAGCAGCACAGCCTTGGCTGGGGTGATCTTGAGCAACTGGAACGCCAGCCTGCTCACGGCTCTGATCTGGCTGATGGCCGCTGGAGTGGTCTTGCGGGGATCGCGGCAATGGCGCAATTGGCTCTGGATTGGACTCCTGGCGCTGACCGTGACCTCACCGTTCTGGCTGCCAGCCCTCTTGGCCTTGCCAACCGTCAGGCCTCCGATTCCAGAGGGCCTACTGCCCGGAGAGTTCTTTGGTTCAGGCCAGGCCGGTCAGTTCAGCTTCGGGCGCTTGATTTGGATTCAAGCCGTGGTGATCAGCTCGATCCTCATCATCAGGTGGCTGGGGTGGGGCCGCTCCGTTGATCCCATTGGGCGCTGGGGATTGGTTCTCGCCGCAAGCGGTATGGTCCTGATGCTCCCTGTGAGTGCGCCTGTTTATGAACTCGTGAGTCCGCTCCAGCGGATTCAATTCCCGTGGCGCTGGCTCAGTCCAACCTGGATGGGCGCCTTGCTCTGGTGGGCCTCGGTAGGAGTTCAACCCAACGCGAGACTGAGCCCTTCGACTTGGAGACGCGTGGCCTTGCTACTGACTGCGCTGGCTGCAGTCGGCGCATGGTTCGACTCGCTCTGGAGGTTTCGCACCAACCTCGTCGGACACGCACCAAGCCGTAAGGAGATCCAAGCGAATCGGACGCTGCTGGCCTGTGACCCTCTGGTTCCTTGTCCAATAGGGGTGGCGGCACTGCCAAGCACTGGAGAGCTCAGCAAACGATTTACAGCGACACGCGATGGGCGAATCGCCCTCTCTGGCGTCCCGGACTACAGCCCCGCCACGATTCCGGAGAGCTCGTGGAATAAACGGCTGGCCATTTTTTGGCTACCAAACTGGCCCCAGAGGGACTGGTCGGCTTTCTCGGGTGCAGGCACGGTCGAGGTGACGTTCAAGTCACCAACGGAACGGCGGTTACTGGTGGACGCAAAGAGCCCGGGGAACTTGAGACTGATGCAGTGGGCTGACCCGCGCTGGACAGTGCTGGTCAGACCGTCTGATGCGTCCGAGGAATGGAATCAACAACCGTTTGAACTGACGAGAGCTCCAGACGGATGGACGATGATTCCACTTCAAGCAGGAACTTGGGAGGTTGCGCTGCGCTATGGCAATGGAGGCTGAACAACGCGGGAAACAGCCACTGCTCAGCGCGGTCATCCCCTTCCTCAACGAAGAGCAGTGCATTCCTGCACTCATTGCGGAGCTCGATGACAGCCTGACCCAGATAGGGATTGGCTTCGAGCTCGTGCTCGTCGACGACGGAAGCCGAGATCAGTCCGTTGCAGTGGCCAAAGAAGAGCTAAGGAAGCGGCCTCAGATCACGGCAACAATCATCAGCCTCTCGCGGAATTTCGGCAAAGAAGCAGCACTAACAGCTGGCTTGGAAGCCGCCAATGGTGATGTTGTCGTTCCCCTCGATGCAGACCTGCAAGATCCGCCCTCGGTCATCGAAGGAATGCTGGCCCGCTGGCGGGAGGGCTACGACGTTGTCTATGCCGTGAGACGGCAGCGCGCTGGAGAAAGCAAGACAAAGCGTTTCACCGCCTATGGCTTCTATCGGCTCATGGGTCGTTTGAGCAAAACAGGAATACCAGCCGATACAGGGGACTTCAGACTGATGGATCGCTGTGTTGTTGATGCACTACTCAAGCTGCCCGAACGCAGCCGCTTTATGAAGGGACTCTTCGCTTGGGTTGGCTTTCGACAAACCGCGATTTATTACGACCGAGATCCACGAAAACTCGGTCAAACCAACTGGAACTATTGGAAGCTCTGGAACTTTGCAATTGACGGAGTCACCTCCTTCAGTCGGATGCCATTGCAGGTTTGGAGCTATGCAGGCCTCGCCATTGCACTGCTTGCCTTGGGTTACGGAGGATGGATGGTTCTACGGACACTGCTATTCGGGATTGACTTGCCCGGCTACGCTTCCCTGATGACAGCAGTGCTATTTATGGGAGGGGTTCAATTAATCGGAATGGGTGTTCTTGGAGAATACCTTGGGAGAATCTTTGAAGAAGTAAAAGCCAGACCCCTATATCTGATTAGGGAAGAATGGAAGCAATAGTACCGGTTAAGCCAACGCAAGGATAGTGTCCATCACTGCAGCTGTCCTCCGGGTAGTTACATCCCAAGAAAATTGAGACGTCCTCTCAAGGCCCAACCTAGAAAACGCATCGCGGGTTTTTTTCGAATCCAATAATTGAGAAATTTTTTCTTGAATATCAGGGGCCGAGAAAGGATCAACTAACAGCGCATGGGTTCCTGCGACTTCCTGCGTACCCGATCCCAGACTTGTAATCACAGGACAACCGCAAGCCATCGCCTCAAGAATCGGGAGGCCAAACCCCTCCCAAAGGCTAGGGTAAACAAAGGCCAGAGCTCCTCGATACCAATTCGGAAGATCCCCATAAGACACATAGCTTTTGAATATCACTCGAGTAGATAAGCCCAGTTCGGATGTCAACTGTTGGAGCTTTTGTGTCTCAGAGGGGTGCGGCTTCCCAAGCAAAACCAAATCAACCGCAGGAAAGCGATGCTCGATCGCATTGAAAGCATGAATCAGGCGTTGAAGATTTTTATGGGGGTAAGCCTGGCCAACATGAAGCAGATAGGGACGGTGATGAAGCGTCTGCTTTGTCTCTGATGGATAGAAGTGTTCAGAATCATATCCGAGAGGTATCGCACTGATTTTGTCTTCAGGTACACCTGTAGCCTTGCAGATTTCCAAAGACGTAAATGTAGAATTGGTGATGATATGCCTAGACTGCCTTAGGAGTTGTGGGACCCAGTTTTTAAAGTAAAGCGATTGAAGGGAGCATTCTGGATGACTTAAGGGCCTTAAGTCATGGACCATGACAACCTGCGGCACAACCTGTTTGCCGAGATAACCCTCCGGCGCAGGGGTGAAGATCAGATCTGCCTTCACTTGCTTTGCCAATCTCGGCAATTGAAATTGAGACCAGGCCAAACGCCTTAAACGCTGCTTGCCACCTCCGGATCCCCCTCCTGGAATGACAACGTGCTCAAAGTCCTGAAGCACGGGTAGAACAGCATTGGCATATACACCAATTCCTGTCGGGTGATGCAAAACGGGCTTGTAATTCAGAAGAAGCATGGTCTCAAGCCAGGCCAATCAAGCGCCGGCGACCATATTTCAACCAATTGAGAAGCCAACATGCCGCACTCCAAAGAAAGCTGAGATGACGTGCCTGAGCACGAAAGGTTTCCGCATACACAGCACCAATCTTGGTATGACTCACCCCAGCTTGAACAATTTTAAGAATTGAAATCTGGCTATGAACTGAAGACACTGCGGGTGTAAGACGCAAGAACCATTCGTAATCGCCACAGATTTTGAATCTTGGATCAAACAAACCAAATCGCTCAAATAAGTCACGTCGCACAAGCATTCCTGGATGCGCAATATTCATCGACTCCCGCATCCTTTTCCAATTCCAGGAGGCACCCCAGTCTCTCAAGAAACGACCATCTGACGAGTAGTAACAGTTCCGGCATGTAATCAATTCTGCAGACGAGCTTGTCAGATCAAGCAGCTGCTGCAAGCTCTCAGAGCAGACAAACGTATCATCGGCACCGATGAAACACAGATAGGTCCCTCCCGCCAACTTGATTCCTCGATTCCAAGCGTCATAGATCCCTACATCAACCTGAGAGCTGAACCGAATCAGGTAATCCGGGTGAGCTGCTTGGTATTGCCGAACGAGTTGCGGCAGGCCGTCGGAGGAACAATTATCGAGAATCAACAACTCCCAGTCCCCTGGGCTTTGCTCCTCGAGACTCCTGAAAAAGTTGGCCAATAACGCAGAGCAATTCCAGGTTGCCATCAAGACTGAAATCTTGGGTGCGGCAACACGCTCCTGGGTCCCCGACATGCTCAAGCCGAGAGGATGCTGACCAGCTGATCAATCTCGGTCAACTTAAAGGTCCGCTCCTTCGGAAGTTCCGTGTCCGGATGTAGTGCCTTCAACGTCACGATTCCCTGCTCCACCTCGCCATCGCCTAGCACGGCAGCCCAGGCTGAACCGCTTCGATCAGCTCGTTTGAACTGCTTGCCAAAGGCTGAACCCGAGGAATCCATCTCGACCCTCAATCCACGCTGCCTGAGCTGCCTCGCCAGAACAAGCGCAGACCATTGAGCCTGCTCACCGCGATTCACCACATACAGATCGGGAGCATCAGTAGTCACTGGGGCCAGCTGCGAAAGCAGAAGCACCAAACGCTCTAAGCCAATCGCCCAGCCAATGGCGGGCGTCGATGCCCCACCGAGCTGCTCAACAAGACCGTCGTAGCGGCCGCCACCACACACGGTGGCCTGAGCCCCGAGCTGATCACTAGTGATTTCAAATGCAGTGTGGCTGTAGTAATCCAAACCACGTACCAGCCGAGGATTCAAAGCAAAAGGAATTCCAAGAGCTGTCAAGCCGGAGCACACCTGCGCAAAGCGCTCCTGGCTCTCTGGGGACAAGGCATCGGCAAGCGTCGGGGCATCCACCAATAAGGCTTGGGTGTCCTTGTTCTTGCTGTCGAGAATGCGCAGGGGATTGGTACGCAAGCGCGCCTGAGAATCCTCATCCAATTGGGTCTCGCGAGCTGAGAGCCAAGCCACGAGTTCTTCGCGGTAGCGAGCGCGATCTGACGCACTGCCAAGAGAGTTCAGCTCCAGCACCAAACCCTGGACACCCAAGTCCTGGAGCAGATCCCAAGCTGTCGCAATCGCCTCAACGTCGGAACGCGCTGAGTCAAAGCCCAACATTTCCAGGCCAATCTGGTGAAACTGGCGCTGCCGGCCAGCTTGGGGGCGCTCATAGCGGAACATCGGCCCCCCATACCAGAGCCGTTGCGGGCCCTGGCTCAGCAATCCGTGCTGAATCGCTGCTCGGACCACGGAGGCGGTGCCCTCCGGCCTCAATGTGCAGCTGCGATCCCCACGATCGCTGAAGGTGTACATCTCCTTGCCGACCACATCGGTGGCTTCGCCGATGCCGCGGGCAAAGAGTTCAGTGGTTTCCAGAACCGGTGTTCGAATCTCCGCGACACGCGCTCTTACGAAGTGGTCACGGGCCGTGGCTTCCACCCGCTGCCAGAGGCCGATCTGCTCGGGCAACAGATCGACCATGCCCCGCAGACTCTGCAGCTTCGCCACCACCACTCCTGAACTGAGGCCAGTTTGGAGGATCAGCGGAAACGGCGACAATGCTGGGGTGACTGGACAACCCCACACCTCGCGGCGGCAAGCTGCAGCACTGCTACTGGGCTCAGTGGCCTTCTCAGTGGCGGCCTTGGAGTTGGGCTGCCGTCTCGTTGGCGTCCAGGCACCCAGGCTTTACCGAACTGATTCCGATCGCGGCTGGACCCTCAAATCCAACGTGCGCACCCACTGGAGTCAGGAGGGATCCGCTCCAGTGCACACCAATTCCCAGGGCTATCGAGACAGCGAATGGGCCTTGGTGAAGGAGCCGGGCGTTTTGCGCATTGCCGTTCTTGGCGATTCCTTCACCGAAGCCCTGCAGGTGCCACTGGAGCAAACCTGGGTGAATCAACTGCCCGCGGCGATGGCGGCTGTGCCGGGATGTCGTCTGCTGAAAGGGTTTCCCAAAGGCGCTGAAACCCTGAATTTCGGAGTCGGCGGTTACGGAACGGGGCAGAGCTGGCTGACCTGGCAAAAGGACGCCCAGCGGTTTCAACCGCAAGTTGTCCTTCACGCCGTCTACTTCGAAAACGACCTCAGGGACAACATTAAGAGCGAACGGGGGAGTGGCTCCGGACCAACGTTTTCACTCCATCAAGGCAACCTGAATCGCAGCGACGCCTTCCGCAGCAGCCCGGACTATCGCTTCAGACAGTCCTTTGCCGGACGACTGAGCGACTGGGTCCTGAGCTGGAGCCGTCTCGCCCAGTTGATCAACCAACTCAAGAATCTGCACAATGCTCGGGCTGGGGAAGAGTGCGATGCAGCTGGCTGCACTTTTTTCCCGCTGGGTCCTGATGGAACCAAGCTCTATGGACAAGACCCAGCCGACCTGAGACAGGGATGGGAGGTCTTCTGGGCCATCCTGAAAACCTGGAAGCAAGAAGCCCAGGTTGCTGGGAGCCAGCTTGTTGTGACCAGTGTGACCACACCGCCGCAGCTCTGGCCCAAACCAGAGGACCGTCAGGCAGAGATCAACAAGCACGGTCTGGACTGGTTCAAACCGGAGAAGCAGCTCGGAGCGGTCCTCAAAGCCGATGGCATCCCGTATCTGCCGCTTGCCCAGGACCTGCAGCAACAGGCGGATGAACAAGGTTTAATTGCCCATGGTTTTGCCGGACAAAAACCTGGACCTGGCTATGGCCATTGGAACCGAGAGGGGCACAAAGCAGCCGCAACCGTTCTTGCCCGAAAGCTCTGCTCCCTGGACCTGCCCCTGATCAATGGTTGAATCCAACACAAAGCGGAGCACAAAAGCCCCTTGGCACAACTGCTGATCACAGGCGGAGCAGGCTTTATCGGCAGCCACACCTGCCTGGTGTTGCTGGAGGCCGGTCACGATCTCGTTGTGCTGGATGACTTCAGCAACAGCTCACCTGAATCGCTCAAGCGCGTCCGTCAACTCGCAAATCTGGAGGGCAGCTCGCCGCGACTCCAGGTTGTGGAAGGAGACATCAGAAGCAAAAGCGACCTACGCAAAGGGTTCCGAGCGGGGAAAGGCATCGACGCAGTCATCCATTTCGCCGGCCTCAAAGCCGTGGGTGAGTCGGTGCGTGAGCCCCTGCGCTATTGGGATGTGAATGTCGCCGGCAGTCAGTCCCTGCTCTCTGTCATGCAGGAGGAGAACTGCCGGACCCTGGCCTTCAGCAGCAGCGCCACCCTCTACGGCCTGCCCGAGCGTGTCCCCGTGACTGAAGCCGATCCAGTCCAGCCCATCAACCCGTACGGCTTCACCAAAGCGGCTGTTGAGCAAATGCTGGAGGACCTCAGCAGCAGCGAACAGGGTTGGCGAATCGCGCGTTTGCGCTACTTCAACCCCGTCGGAGCCCATCCCAGCGGACAGATCGGCGAAGACCCCAACGGCATTCCCAACAACCTCTTCCCCTTTGTCTCTCAAGTGGCGGTTGGACGGCGCCAAGAGCTCAAAGTCTTTGGAAACGACTGGCCAACCCCCGATGGCACAGGCGTCCGGGACTACATCCACGTCATGGACCTGGCCGAGGGACACCTCGCCGCCATTCAGCACCTGATGGAGCAGAGACCTCAGTTACTCACCGTCAATCTGGGCAGCGGGCAGGGTCATTCCGTCTTGGAGGTGGTCCAAGCCTTTGAGAAGGCCTCAAGCAGACCAGTGGCTTACCAACTCGTCGAGCGACGACCGGGAGATGCCGCAACCACCGTGGCCGACCCGTCCTTGGCCAATCGTCTACTGGGGTGGCAGACGAAGCGATCGCTGGCAGAGATCTGCCGCGATGGCTGGTCCTGGCAGTCCCAAAACCCGGAGGGCTACCGGGGCAGCTGATCCAACGCCGCAAGACGCAAAGCCTTAAGCCGAGAACCGAGTTCCGGCCCAGGTCTCAACCCCTCCTCCTGCATCAAGACCGCCGCTGAGATCGGTGAACGCACATGCCGCCATCGGCCCCACCAACGCAGCAGTGGATGCCAGTGGGGACCACCCAACGTGATGGCCAAAGCCACTGCCTCAGGACTAAGCCCGGGGCCTTCTAAAAACTCAGCCCACCACGAGGGCAGTAGTGCATCGGTCGGGACTGCGTTGAGTCGCTTCTTCAACTCTTGGAGTTGCACCAAGAGCTTGTGCTGACGGTGCGGCAACTGCAGCCGTTCCGCTAGACCCAAAGGATCAGCAGCCCCTGCGACCAGCGCCGGCAACAAAGGCACTGCCAAGCGCTGAGCCCAGTGGAGACGACGGGCCCATGAAGCGTCCTGCTGCAACTGGGTGTCGAGCAGAACCAATCCGCCTGTCTGCTGAAGCACCTGCACTGCCACCCGCCATGGCTCTCGCTGGAACAGCAGTTCCAGCTCCATGCGCAGACGCGTCCCCAAAGCCGGTGGGGCATGACCTGGATCATCACCAGGCCGCCAAATCCAGGGCCATTGACTCAGGGTGCTCAGGGCTTGTTGCTGAGCCGCTGCCGAGAACTGAAAGCCAAGCCGAGCCGCGTAGCGAGCACCGCGGACCCACCGCGTGGGGTCATCCCTAAGGCTGCTGGGGTGCAGCAAATTGAGTTGGCGTGCCGCGAGGTCGGCTTGACCGTGGTGGAGATCGAGTAACTCCCCACTGGCGAGCTCCAAGGCCATGGCATTCACCGTGAAATCACGGCGAGCCAGGTCATCCTTCAGGCTTCCGAGGCGAACGCTGGGGTTCTCTCCTGGTTCGGGATACGTCTCCTGACGGGCGGAGGCGACATCCAAGAGCCAGGTGCCACCGAATTCGGCGGGAAGCTGCAGCTCCAACTCGAAGGTGCCAAACGCTCCGTGCTCTTGAAGGCTGAGGGGGATCGAGCATGCGAACTGGCTCTCCAGCGCTTCGGGGAGACGCTGAACTAATTCGGCCGCGCGACCCTCAACGACGATGTCCAGATCGGGTAGACCGCGCCAGGGATCTTCGTGGTGGCGGTGCAGGAGGAGATCACGCACCACACCGCCGACAAGGGCACAGCGCTCGCCAGCTGCCGCCTGAGTCAACGCCTCCAGTAGGGGCTTGGGGACGTCAGGAATCTCCATCGCCCGCCTACCTACAAGGGCTCGATCGGAGCGAGGCGCGGATCAAGGATCTTCGGCCCCATGCCCTCGAACTTGACCGCCAACGAGATCTTTTCGCCACTCCCAAACAAGTGCGTGACCTGACCTTCCCCGAAGGAGCTATGCCGCACACGGTCGCCAACGGACCAGGTCCGAGCAGGCGCACGCCGACGGACAGCGTTCGCGGGCTGGGAGGAAGCAGAGCCTGAACCCGGACGGTCGACACGGGTGAGGCGATCCAGCCGCTGTTCCCGGCGGATGGCTGCGCCACCGCTCCGGGGAATATCCCCTTGCACCAAAGCCTCCGGGAGCTCAGAGAGGAAGACAGACGGGACCGCCGGTTCCCGCATC
Organism: Synechococcus sp. A10-1-5-1; assembly: GCF_023115425.1. Lineage (NCBI taxonomy): Bacteria > Bacillati > Cyanobacteriota > Cyanophyceae > Synechococcales > Synechococcaceae > Synechococcus > Synechococcus sp. A10-1-5-1. The sequence continues at coordinate 1,428,408 of NZ_CP096032.1, forward strand.
CCGCCCCAGAGACGGCGCTCGCTGGCATGGGACAAGAACAGCCGCTCTTTCGCACGCGTAATGCCGACATAGCAGAGGCGGCGCTCCTCCTCCATCGCCGCGGGGTCCTCCAAGGAGCGGTAGCTGGGGAACAAGCCCTGCTCCATGCCCACCAAAAAGACCACGGGGAACTCCAGGCCTTTGCTGGCGTGCAACGTCATCAACGTGACCCGGTCCTGCTCGGTGTCCTTGCTGTCCGCGTCACTGGCCAGAGCAGCGGAAGCCAAGAACTCCTCGAGAGAGCCCTCTTCGTTTTCCTCTTGGTACTGGAGTGCCGCGTTGACCAGTTCGTTCAGGTTTCGGCGCCGGTCTTCAGCCTCATCGGTCCCGGCAGCGATCAGCTCGGCGACGTAACCGCTCTTCTCCATCGCCAGCTGAACCAGTTCCGAAGGAGCCGCATCTTCAGAGCGTTCTTTCAGGTTGTTGATCAACTCACAAAACTGCAGCAGTCCCTTTGCGGAACGTCCACCCAAAGAACGAACCGCCTCGGGGTCACTGACCACATCCCAGAGGGGAATGCCGAGTTGATTGGCCGCATCCGTCAGCCGTTCAATCGTGGTCTTGCCAATCCCGCGCTTCGGTGTGTTCAGGACCCGAAGCAAGCTCACCGTGTCGGCGGGGTTCACCAACAATTTGAGGTACGCCAGCATGTCTTTGATCTCACGCCGGTCGTAGAAGCGGAGACCACCCACCACCACATAGGGAATGCCCCAACGCACCAGGGATTCCTCCATCGCGCGGGACTGGGCATTGGTCCGATACAGCACAGCCATATCGCCCCAGCTCAAATCCGGATGGGCCGCATCCAGCATTCGCATGCGGTGAACCACCGCTTCTGCCTCAGCTATCTCATCATCACAACGGGTCAGGGTGAGCAGCTCTCCCTCACCGCGGGTGGGCCGCAAGACCTTGTCGATACGCTCGCTGTTGTTGGCGATCAGAACATTCGCGGCTTCAAGAATGGTGGCCGTGGAGCGATAGTTTTCCTCCAACTTGACCATGGTCTGGGTGGCTTCATCGGGGGCGCCGTCACCAAAGTCATCCTGAAAACCCATCAGGATCGTGAAATCAGCGGCTCGAAAGCTGTAGATGCTCTGATCGGCATCACCCACCACAAAAACCGAGCGACCAGCCCAGTCGTCAAAGGCTTCAGGATCCCGGCCATCTGTCACCAGAAGCTTGATTAGGTCGTATTGCGTGCGGTTGGTGTCTTGGTACTCATCCACCAGCACATGGCGAAAACGCCGGTGCCAGTAGTTGCGAACCTGCTCGTTCTGGCGCAGCAACTGAACCGGTAGCAGCAGCAGGTCGTCGAAATCAAGAGCGTTGTTCGCGGCTAACGCACGCCGATAGCGCCGGTAGGTTTCAGCCATCAACTTGCCGCGCTGCCCGCCCGCGTCAGCTTCAAGCTGCTCTGGCATCCAACCCTGGTTCTTGGCGTTGCTGATCGCCCAGCGCACCTTCTTAGGCTCAAAACGCTTGGGATCAAGCCCCAGCTCCTGGGTGACGATCTCCTTGACCAGGCTCTGGGTATCCCCCTCGTCGTAGATCGAGAACTGACGAGTCCAGGTCAGCCCCTCTGGATCTCGGAACTTGTCGATGTCAAACCGGAGCAACCGCGCGAAGAGCGCGTGGAACGTGCCAATCCAGAGGTCTTTGATGACCTCGCGGTAGATCCGCGAGCGCAACTGCCGCTGATCAACGGCAGCCAACGTGCTCCACGGCTGTCCAAACTGACTCTGCGCGAGCTTCTGTGCCAGAAGCAGCTCTAGACGCTCCTTCATCTCGCGAGCAGCCTTATTCGTGAAGGTGACCGCCAGCAACTCCGCTGGATCAACGCCGTGCTGCCCAATCATGTGGGCGATGCGGTGGGTCAAAGCGCGGGTCTTACCGCTGCCCGCACCAGCCACCACCAGCAATGGACCTTCATGGTGATCCACCGCCTTGCGCTGGGCGTCATTCAGACCGGCCAGAAAACTCATGAAGCCGCCTGTTGCTGCTCAAGCATCGCCAGTTCTCGGAAGCTCTCCGATCGCTCCTTCAGTTCGGTGTAGCTGCCATAGGCCTTCACGCTGCCGTTGTGGAACTCGTAGATGCGATCGCAGCGCTGAACGGTACTGAGCCTGTGGGCGATGACGACCGTGGTGCAACGGCGGCCGATCACCTCGAGGGCTTCGATCACCTCCGACTCCGTGCGGTTGTCCAAGGCACTTGTTGCCTCATCCAGAACCAAAAAGCTGGCCTGGCGGTAGAACGCCCTCGCCAAGGCCAATCGTTGACGCTGACCACCGGAGAGGCGCAAGCCGTTCTCCCCCACCTGGGTGTGCAAGCCGTAGGGAAGTTCAGCCACAAAGTCCTGGAGCTGGGCCGCTTCTAAGGCCTCCCAAACCTGGTCGGATTTGACCTGGTCAATGGGCTCCCCAAAGGCAACGTTCTCAAGAACACTGCCATTGAGCAGATTGATCGACTGGGGCACCTGAGCACAGTTGGCCTGCCAGGCCGGGACATCGAGACCTTCCACTGGAATCCCATCGAGATCCAAGGCACCGCGACTGGGAGGCAGCAATCCCAAGAGGATGTTGGCGGTCGTGGTTTTGCCGCTGCCGGTACTGCCGACCAGGGCAATGCGAGAGCCCACCGGAATCGAAAGGTTGACCCCCTTCAAAACCCAGTCATCGGAATGGGGGTAGCGGTACCAGACGTCGTGAAGGCGAATGGTGTTCCGCGGAAACACACCTGCAGCAGAGGGAACACCGGGGGTTCGCTGGGTCGGGCGATCAGCTGGCAAATCGAGCAAGGCCAAGGCCCCATCGAGAAGGGGGAGTCCCCCCCGCAATTGGGTCAAGGAGCGAAACGCATCCTGCAGAGGCGGCGTCAGGCGAAGGGCAGCGACGGCAATAGTCGCCAGAAAAGGCAAGATCGCCCTGACCTCATTCTGATTTCCGCTGAGAAGGGCCGGCAGGGCTCCGACCGCAAAAATCATCGTGATCCCAAAGGGCTCGATCAAGCCGCGGGGCAGATCCGGGAGCCACTCGGTCATCCAAGCGAAGCGACGCGCCTTCTCTCCAGAGACTTGAAACTGACGCTCGAAATAGGGCTCAGACCCACTAAGTTGAATATCGCGAATCGAGCCCAAAGACTCAAATAAAATATTGGTTGATTCCGCCTCCAGCCGCATCTTCTGCCGGAAGCCATGGCGGAGCCTGGGAGTGACGCTGCTGGAGATGACGCTGTAGGCCAACACCAAGCTGACGACCAGAACAACGGCCAGCCAGCGGCCAACAAACAAGATTCCGATCGACAAGAGCACGATCGAAACAGACGCACTGAGAATCTGCAGAATCGGAGTAACAACATTGATGGCAACACGATTCAAGTTGCTCAATAACTGAGAACTCAGGTCAGCCGTACTTTTACCCAAGTGATATTCAAAGGGCTGCTGCAGCAGTCTTGAATGAACTTCATTCGAGATATCCCGCCAGATTCCAGCAGAAAGACGCTGCTGAAAAAACTTCAGCGAGATCTTTGACAGTGATGCTCCCCAAGCCAGCAGGATGAACACGAGGATCATCCAGACGCTCTGGTTAATGCTGTCCCCACCAAAAACGTGGATGCCTGGCAGCCGGTCTTCAAGATCGGAGTCCACCAAGGAGCCCGTCAGTCGGGCGATGACCGCGACGGAGGCCAAGTCGATCACGCCGGGCACCACCGAGAGCGGCACCAACATCCACAACGCCGACCGCCGCCGCCGCGGCAAGTGATTCAGCAGGTGGCGTAGCTGATCGAAGGTTCGGCTGCGCATGGCAACAAACTATGGCTCCCAGCCATGCGCTACGGCCTCAAACGGCCAGCCAGCGAACCGATTGGCCTGAGTTTCGCCTGCAGCCGAAGCGTCCATCGCGCTGGAGCCTTCAGCGCAGGCTCCCCGGCAAAAATCCGATCCCAGTGCTGAGTGACCGCCTCGAGCGCCTGCCGCCAACGCGTCAGGAGCTCCGCCTCGTTGGCTGTCGCCAAAAGAGCTGTCAGATCTGATTGATCGGGCCTCCAGGAAGCTGGATCACTCACCGCGGCGCTGATCGCCTCAAGATCTGCCGCCAACGTGCCCGATCCCAACTGGTGACCCATCCGCCCTGGGTCCAAGGTGTCGGCCAACGCATGGTTGAAACTGCTGAACACCACACAGCCGCAGGCCAGGGCCTCCAAGGGAGGCAGGCCAAAGCCCTCGGTCACGCCGCGACCACGCCAGTAATCCGCCGAGTCGTAGAGCACCACCTTTGCGCTGTTGAACAGATCCACCAGGTCATCGACCCATCCCGACTGAACTTCGACCCGAAGCCCTTTGGCCTGCAACGCCGGCACCAACTGCCGCAGGACATAGGCACTGTTCTTACGCAGCTGGACAAGGACATCGATGCTGCGCTCGCCCGCTCCACTGCGCTGTCCCCGCTCCAGCCACTCGGAGCCAAGGGCATTGGGGACCAGCCAAAGCGGATTTCGTGGGGCCTGATCGCCCCAGTAACCCAGGGTGTTCCGACTCACCGCCAACACAGGCACACCAGCGGGCAAGGAAAAGCCATAGCCACTGCTGTGGGCGTGATAGGCGCAAGCACGGCCTTTGAGTTGCCGCAACAACCAAGGAACGTCAAACCCCCAACTCACGATCCAAAGCGCAGTACCCGCTCCACCTGGGAGGGGCTCATCCCGGAGCAAATCCGCCAGAAAAGGACGACCCTGTTCTCGCTGGCGATACGTCACCACTTCAACGGGGCCCAGACCAGACAACATCCGAGCGGTCTGGAGCTCAACGAGAAGCCCGCCGCAGCGAAAGCGACCGGTCGTCCCGGGAACTAAGAAGCGAAGGGAACGCAAGGCGGGGCGACTAGGCAGCCACAGTCTCCGTGCTGCCGGTGCGCTGGCGGCGGGTCAGGAAGCCGAAGAGCACTTTGCCAATCGCGGCGACGAGGTTGCCCTCCAACTCCTTGAACATGTTCATGTTCAGGTGGAAGGCTTCGTTGGCTTCTTCCACAATCCGGTCGGCCATGGGCTGATCGATCGGAAGGGTGTCCATCGCCGAGCGATAGGTGCCCTTAAAGGCCTTTTCGTCTGAGATGGCATCGAACTCATAAAAGTGGAGACCGTCGTCTCCACCAAGGTTCATGGCCTTCTGGGCGATGTTCTTCAGGATCTGACCACCGGAGAGATCGCCGAGATAGCGGGTGTAGTGGTGACCCACAAGCAACTCGGGCGACTCCTTGGCCACCTGATGGATGCGCTCGACGTAGACGCTGGCGGAAGGTGACGGCTGAATGGTCTGCTTCCAGTCCGAGCCGAAGTAATAGGCCAGGTCCTTCTCAAGGGCCTCACGACGGTTCAGCTGTTCGAAGGCGATTGGGGCGAGGACCGGGTTGTCTTTCAACCGGGCGAACTCGTCCTCCATTGCCCCGTAGACGAAATAGAGGTCGGCCACCAGCTTGCGGTAGCTCGCCTTATCCACGACGCCCTTGAGAAAGCAGCTCACAAAGCCAGTGTTCTCGGCCATGGTGTGGGACTTCTTGGTCCCTTCACGCAACTGGGCAGCAAGAGCGACAGACATGTCCTTGAAATCGTGGTCGTGCCGTTGAGCACGGTCAGGAGAATCAAAGTAAGGGGAAGGTTGCGGTGGATGAGCCCAAGATTGCGAAGGGTTACGCCACGTCTGCTTCGCTCGCTCCTCTCTCAAACAGGTCGAAGAGCTCAGCGCAGAACTGCTTGAGCTTGAGGGTCACGGACTCAACCGGCGGATGGGTCCCGGCGGGGAGCCACTCCCCCAGGGTGGTGAGCCTCCAGCGCTCACTCTCGTAGGTCAAACCTCGAATGGTGACCCCCAGCAGACTGGGCTTGGCCTCCGTCACCCCCTCAGACAGGCTCAGCTGGAGCAAGAACGAGCGGCACTGGCTACGGGGACTCCAGCCGGGGAGATGAAACGACAGGTCAAGGGTCTGCTGATCCTCATAGGCGCGGGTTTGGGGGTCATCACGCCAAGGACGCAGATTCGGACGTGCATCAGGGAAGTGCTGGCGAAATAGCGCGGCAACAGAAGCGATCAACTGGGCGAGCTCCAGCGATCGAGCCTGGTCGCCTGCATTCATGCGTGTCTCCGGCTGCAGAACCCTGTTTGGCCGAAACCTAGGCTCACCTTCAGTGTTTTGCCGCAGCCATGGCGACCTTCGAGAAGCTCACCGCCCCCACGCAAGGAACGGCCATTCGCTTCGAGAACGGTCAGCCCATCGTTCCCAACGACCCCATCATTCCCTTCATTCGTGGTGATGGCACCGGCGTTGACATCTGGCCGGCCACCCAGAAGGTGCTGGATGCGGCAATCGCCAAGGCCTACGGCGGCGAGCGCCGGATCGAATGGTTCAAGGTCTATGCCGGCGATGAGGCCTGCGACCTCTACGGCACCTATCAGTACCTGCCCGAAGACACCCTCGAAGCGGTGCGTCGGTACGGCGTCGCCATCAAGGGTCCTCTGACCACCCCAGTTGGAGGAGGCATCCGGTCGCTGAACGTGGCCCTGCGGCAGATCTTTGACCTCTATTCCTGCGTGCGTCCTTGCCGCTACTACGAAGGGACACCCAGCCCGCACAAACGGCCCCAAGACCTCGATGTGATCGTCTACCGCGAGAACACTGAAGACATCTATATGGGTGTCGAGTGGGAAGCGAACGATCCGGTCGGCCAGGAGCTGCGCAAACACCTCAATGAGGTAGTGATTCCGGCTAACGGGAAGCTCGGTAAGCGGCAGATTCCTGAGGGTTCAGGGATCGGCATCAAGCCCGTCAGCAAGGACGGCAGCCAGCGCCATATCCGTAAGGCGATCCAGCACGCCCTACGGATGGAAGGCAAAAAGCGCCACGTGACCCTGGTGCACAAGGGCAACATCATGAAATTCACGGAGGGCGCCTTCCGCGATTGGGGTTATGAGCTGGCAACGACGGAATTCCGTGCTGACTGCGTCACAGAGCGTGAGAGCTGGATCCTGGACAACGCCGATCGGAACCCTGGGCTGAGTGTTGAGGCCAACGCCAAGATGATCGACCCGGGCTACGACAGCCTGACCCCCGAGAAAAAAGAAGCGATCTGCGCTGAGGTGCAGGGGGTGATCGATACCATCGGAGCCACCCATGGCGGCGGCAAATGGAAGCAGATGGTGATGGTCGATGACCGCATCGCCGACAGCATCTTCCAGCAGATCCAAACCCGCCCTGCGGACTACTCGATCCTGGCCACCTTGAACCTCAACGGTGACTACATCTCAGACGCCGCTGCAGCGGTGGTCGGCGGATTGGGCATGGCCCCTGGCGCCAACATTGGCGACACCGCTGCCATTTTTGAGGCAACCCACGGCACAGCCCCCAAACATGCCGGCCTCGATCGCATCAACCCGGGCTCGGTGATCTTGAGCGGCGTAATGATGCTCGAGTACATGGGCTGGCAGGAAGCCGCTGATTTGGTCACCAAAGGAATCAGTGCTGCGATTGCCAATCAGGAGGTCACCTATGACCTGGCCCGCTTAATGGAGCCCCCTGTTGAACCGGTCAGCTGCAGTGGGTTTGCCGACGCTGTGATTAACCATTTCGGAGCCTGATTCAGGCGAACAGAGGTACGTGAGCCAATTGGAACAAGCTGCCCCAGACAAAGCCCTCCCGCTTGGTCTGGGGTTGATTGTGCTTGTTCTGGTTGGATCGCTGTGGGGCTGCCTTGGTTTCATCAGCGAATGGGCTGGCATTGAGGCTGGCCTGCCAGAAGAGCTGGCGCACCGCCTGTTTCGAGCCATTGGCTTCGGAACAGCTGGCCTGACATGTGCGCTGTCGATCTGGACGGTTTACAGGATTCCGAGCTGGAGAAAACAAGCCGCCATCGGAGTGATTCTGTATCTGTTTCTTCTCTGGCTGACCCCTCGATCATTCACCTATGACACCGGGCTTTATCACCTACCTCTGATTAACCACCTCAATCAAATCGGTCTGGAGTGGAATCTGGGTTGGCTTCATAGCCGTTATGCCTTTTTTAATCTGCTGCTCTACGGGCAGGGTGCTCTATCACGACTAGCGGGAACAGTGGCACTGCCATCGCTCAATGGCCTGGTGCTCACTGGAACACTTCTCGTCTTAGCCGAAAACGTCAAAAAGAATCATCGAGTACTCGTAGCTTCAGTTGTGGTGACCGGAGCCCTTCTGCTGCCGAGCGAGTCAACAGAAAGCTTCCATTCATTCAACGCGGATTTTTCACTGGGCTGCATCTTCCTCGTGTGCTGCATTTTGGTCAGCAACAACGATGCGGCGAACCGGAAACTGTCACTTATAACAACAGGCATCAGTGCTTTTCTACCTCTCATCAAGGTGAGTGGCTTGTTCTTGCTGCCAGTGGTCCTGGCTGGCTACCTAAAACGATGGGACTGGCAGCGGCTTCGGAGTGACATAAAAACGCTTGTTCCGTTGATTGCATTGCTGACTGTTATCACGTGTGGATTTGGTTACATCACAACGGGATATCTCTCCTATCCACTTGCACAGACTGGACCTCTTCGAGCAGAGGCCATCAGTAAAGAGGCAACGATTAAGGAGTCAAAGTTCAGCACGATGGCCTGGGCACGCTTTGCCTACAGCGATCAAGTCGATGCCATGAAGGCTGACGCCTCACCAGGTGAGTGGCTTCCTAAATGGGCGCAATCGCTCAATGGAAAGCGCATGCTGACCTACACCGCGATCAGCCTGGCTTGCTCCTGTATTGGATGGGCAACAGCAAAACAAAGCCGATGGACCGTCTTGCTCACAGCCAACACAGTTTTTTGGATCTTTTCAGTCCTGATGCTGCCGCCTGATCCGAGATTCTATTTTGGGCCAATCCTGCTCACTCTCTATGGTTCAACCCAGTGGATAAATGTCAGAGGAACCAATGGGGTTGACCTGCAAAAACAGCCCGAAAGAGTATTTATTACAGCAACATTGTCTATCTTGATGTTCACTTCTCTGTGGAGGATTTCAAACATATCTAGGAATACTTTCCCAGAAGCAACTCTCTTCTATCAGGATGGATCGAGGGGCTTCTACACACCCCGCTACAGCCGGCCAATCAGCCACCCCGCAGCCGGTGCATGCTGGGAGCTACCCGCCCCCTGTTCTCCTTAGAAGATCGAATAGATAAACGGCGCAACAACGGATCCCTGGGTGAACACAAGAAGCGAACCCATCAAGACAATCGTGATGATGAGAGGAGCCAGCCAATACTTCTTACGGACCTTGAGGAAGTCCCAGACATCTTTAAGAAGATCCAAAAAAGCTTCCATCGTGCAATCAGAAAATGCGGGTTAAATCAACAGACTTGTGTTTAGTCTGTTCGCGATAGGACTGAAGCCTTGCGCGCTTGCGCTTCAAAGGATCGTAGCCGGTCAAACGCATGACGTAGGCGATGGGCTGAAGAACAATTAGGAAGACAGCTCCAAGAATCAAGTGACTATTAACCCAACCCAAGATGTGGCCAAGCTTCATCCAGCCCTGGTAAGGCCATTGAAGTGCTCGGGGAGCGAACAAAGCCAACGTCAGACTTGGCACTCCTATGAGAAATGGCCAAAGAGGTTGGTGATGGCCTTTGAGAGCCGGAATCAACAAACCAAAAACTACAGGAAAGACGATTCCCAGCAGGATTCCGAAGTCACGGAGCTGCTTCTTGGAGGGATGTGATGACTGCGACATGATTAATCGAGTTCAAACTCCTGCTTCCAACTTTCATCAGCCTCATCTTGAGGCTGCTCATCCTTGAACAACAGCTGGTTCTGAAGCACCAGCACATCCATCTCCGTCCGCATAAAACAGCGATAGGCGTCCTGAGGCGTGCAAACAATCGGCTCACCACGAACGTTGAACGATGTATTCACAATGGTCGGACAACCTGTTCTTCGCTGAAACGCCTTGATCAAATTGAAATAGCGGGGATTGGTTCGATCAGAAACGGTCTGAACGCGGGCTGAGTAATCCACATGGGTAATGGCTGGAAGGGATGAGCGGGGAATATTGAGCTTTTCGATTCCAAAAAGCTTGTCCTGCTTGGCTGTCATGGGCTGGCAAAGCTCTTTCTTGACCGGCGCTACAAGAAGCATGTAAGGGCTTTTGGCATTGAGCTCAAACTGATTCGAGACTTCCTGTTCAAGGACAGATGGAGCAAAAGGGCGGAAGCTTTCACGGTACTTAATTTTCAAGTTCATCACGCTCTGCATCTGCTGATTGCGCGGATCGCCGATGATTGAACGTGCACCTAGAGCGCGCGGTCCAAATTCCATCCTTCCGTTGAACCAGCCCACCACTTTTCCTTGATCCAAAAGCTCAGCCAAACGATCAAAAAGAAGCGGGTCCTCCAGGGCGTGGAACGGAGCCTTAATGCTGGTGAGGTAATCGCGGATTTCGGAGTTCGAAAAGGTGGGACCGAGATAGGTGCCCTTCATTGCATCGCCGGCCACGGGTCGGCGGCTGGATTTGAAGTGCTGATGCCAAGCCACCAATGCAGCACCAAGGGCTGAACCCGCATCGCCACTGGCTGGCTGAATCCAGATCTGATCAAAGATGCCCGCTTGGAGCAATTTTCCATTCGCCACGCAATTGAGTGCGACACCCCCTGACAAGCAAAGGGCCGTCGCGCCCGTTTCCTGCCGGAGGGTCTGAGCCAACTTAAGAACAACCTCTTCGGTGACTACCTGAATGGAAGCAGCCAAATCCATATGGAATTGACTGAGCTCTGTTTCTCCTTTGCGCGGGGGCCTGCCAAACAACTTGTGGAACTTTCGGCCCGTCATACGGAAGCCGCGATGAAACTTGAAGTAACTCAGATCCAGGCGGAATGTTCCATCTGGCTTGATATCAATCAAATGGGACTTGATTTGATCGACAAAACGAGGCTCACCGTAGGGAGCCAAGCCCATCAGCTTGTACTCGCCTGAATTGACCTTGAAACCGCAGTAGTAGGTGAATGCCGAGTAGAGCAGCCCCAGCGAGTGGGGAAAGTTGATCTCCCAGAGAGGACTGAGTTCGGAGCCATCACCCAGCCATGCAGAGGTGGTTGCCCATTCACCGACACCATCCATGCAGAGGACTGCCGCCTTCTCAAACGGGCTGGGATAAAAAGCTGCTCCAGCATGGGAAAGGTGGTGCTCACTGAAGAGCAGCTCAGGCTGCTTGGCATCAGGCTCACCGAGGGCCGCCACTTGTTTTTTTAGCTCAGTCTTGAGAAAGAGTTTTTCTTTCAACCAGACCTGCATCGCTGCCACAAACGAGCGCCCGCCTCGGGGAGCAGCACCCAGATAGGTCTCAAGCAGACGTTCAAACGTCAGCAGTGGCTTTTCGTAGTAGACCACTGCCTCAATATCGCTCAGCTTCAGACCCTGAGACTCAAGGCAATAACGAGCTGCTGACGCAGGAAAGGCAGAATCGTGCTTCTTTCTGGTGAAGCGCTCTTCTTGCGCTGCTGCAACAACTTCACCATCAACCAGCAGAGCTGCGGCACTGTCGTGATAGTAGGCAGAAATCCCAAGGATATTCATACTTCTGACCACCTATTGGGCAAACCTAGGCGACAGCTTGAGCTCCTCAGCCAGGACGCGTGCCAATTGCCGATTGGCGGCAGCCGATGGGTGCCCATCCCCTGGCGTAATCCAAGTGCCCTCGTAGCACTGCTCTAAGGACAGGACCTGATGGGTGTCGAGCACCTTCACACCCCGAGCTCGAAGCCCATTGCCGAAATCAACCGATTGCTGATCGACCGAGCAGCCATAGCGGCCATCGGCCGCAGGAGTTCTTGCCGGCGAGAGGGTCTCATTGACCACAATGAAATCAGCGCCCCTGGCTGCCGCCTTCGCCCGCATCCCCACGATCAATGCAAAATGCCGGCGCTGATTGCGCCGCTCCGTTAGAGCACGGTCCCAAGTTTGCGCCATATCCCTGGTGAAGGGCTCAGCTGAATTGGACAACGTCTGCAAAATATTGCTTGCAGCGTTATGAAAACCCCAACGCTTTCCGCAGCGCAAAAAAGAGCCTTGGTACTGAGGTTTTCCCTCTGCGCTCAACTGATAGCAGGGTCCATGGCGATCCCAGGAATAACGACCGCTGGCACGATTGGCATGATCACCGATCATCCGATAAACGATGTGATCAACTGGTTGATCACCAATACGCTTTTGATAGGTGACTGGGTCATCCAAGAGGCGATAGGCCTGATGGGTGCCGTAGCCATGCATCCCAGCATTGACCACAGGTCGCCCAGCAGCCATCGAAAACAGCGAGGGCAAGGTCTCCTGGTCGTTGAGTCCCTCGCCAAACATGAACGACCCTCCTAGGAAGACAACCAGGGATTGAGCGAGCGGATCAGAGGGTTGAGAAGAAGCACGATTCCCGCGTTCATCAAATGAATAGACGACGTCATAGATCGTCCGCCCAGACGTCTGGCCCAGCAACTTGGCCTTGAGGGGTTGTAGTCCGTTGCGGTAGCGATAGCCGAGTGATTCCTCAGGACCACTCATCCAAGCCCCTTCTGAGGCACTGGTTCCGTAATCAGCAACATGCTTGCCCGGCTCATCAATCACCAGAACCTGTGACGTGGGCTTCGGTGCTGGTTTCTGTGACGCCTGATCACCGTCTTTCCGAGTCGCCACAGGTGCTGGCGGTCGCACAGGCACTGATGGACGTGGCTTCAGCGCGTCAAACCAACCGCTCCGGGCGGCATTCACGGCGGAGAAGGCCAATCCAGCCATAACCGCCGTCATGCCAAGGATCAGAGTGCCGTCCCCCGCAGGTTTCCATCGCCGCAGCCACCGCACCTGACTGAAGGCCAACAACGACAACCCCAGAAGCAGCAGCGGAAGCGTGAAGGCCAAGTTCAGCGCCGCTGATGTCGCAATCGCCGACAACAACAGCAACAGTGCCAACAAGCCAGGGCGGCGTGACATTGAATATCCAAGTTCGATCGCGACGCGGAAGGTTACAGGGATGGGCTCAGCCGCTACCGATCCCTGCGTGCACTGTGGTTTCTGTTTACCCACCTGCGCGAGTTACCGCGTCTTCGGTACGGAGATGGACTCCCCACGGGGACGCATCCATGCCCTCAAAGCGATTGACAATGGAGAGCTCGCGCTCGATCAACAGGTCGCAGCTCATTTCGACACCTGCCTGGGCTGCCTCGCCTGCGTCAGCGCCTGTCCATCGGGTGTTCGCTACGACGAACTGATCGAAGAAACCCGGCCCAAGCTGAACGCTCCGGAACTCAGAAGTCCCTGGCAGCGGAGTTTCCGCAAGCTGTTGTTCTCCCTGCTGCCGTACCCCAACCGGCTGCGACCACTGCTCTTGCTGCTGCGGAGCTACAGCGGCTCGAGTCTTCAAGGCTGGATCAGGCGCAACCGCCTGCTGCGCGTGCTGGGGCCAGAAATCGAAGCGATGGACCGGTTGCTGCCCGAGCTGCCCAAGACCTCAGAAGCGGCGCCATTCCCCACTGTCGTGGCCGCCCAAGGAGCCAAACGCGGACGGGTGGCCTTGGTGCTTGGCTGCGTTCAACGGGTGTTTGACCCTGATGTGAACCAAGCCACCGTTGCTGTTCTCAGCGCCAATGGCTTTGAAGTGGTCATCCCTGAGGAACAGGGCTGCTGTGGAGCCGCCACCCATCACCAAGGAGAACTCGAGCAGACCAAAACGTTGGCGCGCGATCTGATTCAGTCGTTCAAGACCAGCGAACCCGTGGACGCCGTCCTGATCGCCGCCTCAGGCTGCGGACACACCCTGAAGCAGTACGGCCAAATCCTCGCTGGAGAAGCCCAGGCCTCCTTTGAAGCACCCGTCAAAGACGTCCACGAATTCCTCAGCGAAGTGGGCCTGGCGCCCTCCTTTACAGAGCAACTCACACCTCTGACCCATGCGGATGGATCCCCCGCCAGTGCGGAGAGACCGTTGGCGGTGGCCTTCCACGATGCCTGCCACATGATTCACGGGCAAGGGATCAAGGCCGAACCCAGACAGCTCCTGAAGGCCATCCCCCATCTCACTCTCAAAGAAGCGTTGGATGCAGGGGTCTGCTGCGGCAGTGCCGGCATCTACAACCTGGTGCAACCCGAGGCAGCCGCAGAATTGGGTCGGATGAAAGTCACGGATTTGGCGCAAACCGGCGCAGGCCTGGCCGCCAGCTCGAACATCGGCTGCACCCTTCAACTGCGTCAGCACGCCCCAGCAACGCTCGAAGTCCTGCACCCAATGCAGCTGCTCAGCCGCAGTTTTCGGGCAAGCCCTTGAGCTGTTTCAGTACCTGCCCCACCAACTGCTGAGGATGGGGCAAATGCTCCACGCTCGGACGCGCAACAGCCGAAGAGGTGCAGAGCTCAGCAATGGCCTGGGCGAAATCGGCGGCATCACCGCTGCGATGGACCCGGCCGCGTTCGGAGGGTTCCACCAGATCAACAGAGGAGCCCACCTTGTCGCTGCAAACCACATTCAGCCCAAATTGCTGAGCCTCATTGACCACCAATCCCCAGGTCTCCCCTTGGATCGAGGGCAGCACCAAGGTGTCCGCTAGCGCATAAAAGCGACCGAGTTTCTGCTGATTTTGAAAACCCAGCCCGTGCCAGCGACCAGGGATCACAGCCTCCAGTTCAGTCTCCAGGGCTGCTCTCAGCTCGCCGTCTCCAACCACGACAACCACGATCGAATGCAATCGAGGGTCTGCTTTTAAGTGCGCCAGGGCCTGGGGCAGCAGCAAAGGATTTTTGACTGGGCTGATCTTGCCGACGTACAGCAACACATGGTCCTCGGGCTGAATCTGCAGCTCGCGGCGAAGTTGCTGACGCTGCGGCTTCCATTGGGCCACCTGCGCCGCAAAGAAATCCACATCGACCGCATAGCGAGCCAGGCTCTGCTTTTCGAGGGGAATGCCTAAGCGCACGTAGTGCTGCTGCGAGCGGGTGCCGATCGGGAAGACGTGGCGAAAGAGTCCATACCAACGCTTCAAGACCCGATCACGCACCAAGCGCTTCATCCCCGAGCGCTCAAGGGCATGGTCGGTCGTTTCAGCCCGCAGCCAAAGCGTCTGTCTGGCCTGGGCCAACAGAAGGGTGGTGAACTGAATGAACCGCGGGGAGTAGCTAAAGACCAACACTGCATCGGGCTGAAACGCCTGGATCTGCGCTGCTGCTTGGCGGGCAATGGGCCAGGCACCGCTGATGGAGCTCAGGGCCTGCAAGGGCGCCCTGCTGGCAAAGCTCGAGGGAAAGCCTTCGATTGGATTGCTATCCCAGGCAAAAGTCACCCCGAAATCAGGATCTGCGCTGGCCTCTAAGCCGTGGTCGCAGCCGTAAACCACCAGCAACTCCACCTCAGGGTCAGCAGCCAAACCTTGAAAGATCGGTTTGAAGTACTGGATGGGATGGGTGACCAGCGCCGCCAGTCGACGCTTCGTTACCGCCATTGGATCAAACCCAGCAGAGATTTCGCCAGCAAGCTGGAACCCGCACGGAACAAGATCCAGAGGTCAAGGGCCGCCGATCCCCGGGCTAGGTAATACAGATCCCGGCCCAATTCCCAACGCAAGGCATCGACCTCCTGGGGTGCAGGGCCCGAGATACGACCCCAGCCGGTCATCCCAGGCTTGATCAAGAGCCTGAGCTCAAAACTCTCATCCAAGTCACACAAATGGTTCTGCTGCTCGGGGCTCACCGGCCTAGGGCCCACCAGACTCATCTCACCCCCCAGAACATTGAGAACTTGAGGAAGCGCAGCCAAGCCTGTGCGCTCCAGCCAGCGGGAACCACCCAAGCGCCACTGACCGAAGACCTGGCCATCAATGCCAGCGCAGGGAGATTGCACCATCGCAACCTTGGGACTCAGACGGGTGAGGACCAGAAGCGTGGCCAAGGCGGGTAAGGCTGCGCTGGCCAAGAGAAGGTCCACTAAGCGCTTGAGCCGGAAGCGCTGGGGTGAACGGGGACCGGACAGGCGCTCCAGCTGTTCCGTCCAATCCAACTGTTGCAGCAGGCCTGGCGGGTAGCGCTTCAAGTGATGCAAAGCCCATTCCGCCAGAGGGCGAATCACCACCCCCTGGCGTTGCCAGCGGAGCAGTACCTCCTGGTCTTCAGCGATCACCGAGCCACGGCCAACGGCGACGCCTTGGAGCTTGAGCAACTCAGGCAGAAAATCAGGGATCGGGGCAGCACCAGACAGGGGCCGCCATTCCACGGCCGCCGGCACATCGCAGCCTCCGTGCTCCAGCTCCTGGGACAACACCCGTCGTTCTTGTTTCTCAGCCAACACCAACCAACGCTGCTGGGGCTGCCAAAAATGACTACTGCCTTGAAGGCCATGCAGGAGCAAGAGGCTGCAGCCACCGCTCAACAGCACTGGAATCAGGAAGCCGCGGCCAATGGACGCATCCAGGCTGAGGCCCGACACCACGTAGCTGACCACAAGGATCAAAACAACGGCGACGCAGGCGGCGAGATAACGATTGAAGTGGTCTTGAACCGTCAGGGTGCGGCGGGCGAGGCCGGCATAGGCGCCAAGCAACCACTGCAGAAAGACCAACAGTGGAATGACAATCAGCGGCCCTTTGCTGATCTCCGGCTCCACGCCAAAGCGGAGCTGGTGAAATCCCACCCAAAGGGCGACGATCAAACCGGCGTCCAGGCCAGCCCAAGCCAGCGGTTTCGGCAGCTGCACTCTGCTTGGCATCGCCGGATCCTAGGTGTGGCGCCAAGCCAAGTTTTCTTGACGCTTGCTGGATCTGGTCCACATTGAACGTAAGGCGCTGACCAGCCTGGTTCGCGCAATCGGTATTGAGGTTTGAACGAATCCGGCCGCCTGCTGAAGGTGCTTGGCGTGGGCTTTGGACTCGCGGGCTCCATCGGCGGAACCATCGGTGCAGGTATCCTGCGGATCCCAGGGTTGGTGGCGGAGCAACTGCCCTCCCAACCGCTGATTCTCTGGATCTGGGTGCTGGGAGCCTCCTACGCCCTGCTGGGCGCCGTCTGCGTGGCTGAACTAGCGGCGGCCCTGCCGAAAGCAGGTGGCTGGTACGTCTACGCCGAAGAGGCATTTGGGCGCCGTGCGGGATTTTTGGTGGGCTGGAGCGACTGGATCGCGCACTGCATCGGCCTGGCCTGGGTGGTCACGACCCTGGGGGACTACCTCGCCCCTCTCTTGCCCGTCAGCAGCGCTTGGATCGCCGTCGGAATCCTGGCGCTCTTCACCCTGATCCAATGGCCAGGCGTGCGCTCAGGGGGAGCCAGCCAAGAGTTTCTAAGCCTGATCAAGGCCCTGATCTTTGCGGCCTTGGTGGTGACCTGCTTCGCGCTGCCGCTACCAAACCGCGTGGAAGCACCCGCCAGCTTCATCCCGCCTGATGTGAACTTATTCGTGCCGGTGGTGCTAGCCCTGCAGGCCGTGATCACGACCTACGACGGCTGGGCTTGTCCGATTTACTTCGCTGAAGAATTCAGTTCGCCCAGCCGGGACTTGCCGCGCTCGCTGATCGGAGGCGTGCTGGCCGTCGCAGGGCTCTACTTACTGATCAATGCCGCCCTGCTGCATGTGCTGCCCATCCCAGTGCTGGCGGAATCAAGCCTGCCCGCGGCCACAGCGGCCGAACGCCTTGTGGGGCCGTTTGGCGGGACGGTGATCACCGCCGTGGCCTTGATCTCCCTGCTAGGGGTGACCAACACGGTGGCCATGGCTGCCCCACGCATCCTGTTTGGCCTCGGTCGCGACGGGCTGATGCCCTCCTTCACAGCCGAGGTCAATGCCGGAGGGACCCCAGTCAATGCCCTGCTGATCACCTCCCTCTGCAGCGCCTTGCTGGTGGTCAGTGGTTCCTTTGAAAGTCTTCTGGGCATGGGGGCCTTCCTCTACGTGGGACTGCCCCTCTGCGGATTTGTCACCTTGATGGTGTTGCGGCAGCGCCAACCGGAGCTGGATCGGCCCTTTCGCTGCTGGGCCTACCCCCTGACGCCGATCCTGGTGGCAACGGTCTCGCTGGCATTTCTGCTCGCGGCCCTCTGGAGCGATTCGGTGAACAGCCTCTGGGCCCTTGCGCTGGTCGCCGCCGGTGGCCTGGCCTCGGAAGCCAGCCAACGGCTCAGGGCTGCTGCATGAGTTGCCAGGCCTGACGCAAGCTCAGCGCATCACCCAAATTGCCAGGGAAGGTGATCACCGGCAGACCACCAGGTGTCAGCACCAGCGATAAACCAGCGAACAGCTGACCCTGAAGCTCCACCCAAGGCGCCTCCAGGCCCGACTCCAGCAGCGTATGGGTCGTGATTCCCCCTTTGCTGATCAGATAACCCAGCTGGGGTGCCAGTACTGCTGCCAGCCGGGCCATCAGCTGCGCCAGCGCGATGCCAAGCTCCCGGCGTTCGGCAGGGCTCGAACAATGAAGCTCGCCGCGGCTGGTGAAGACAACGGGTGTCAGGCCCTGGCTGATGACCGTTTCGATCTGCTGCCGCCAGGACTGCTCAAGGCTGGCCAGCAATCGAGCCGGTTCAGGCCCGCTGATGACACGGGCCACTTTGCGGACGTCAAGCTCGATGCCGGCACAAGCCGGCTCAGCCAACAGGCTGGTTAGTTGTGCATCGGCCAAGGGCACATGGGAGCCCACCAGCACCAAGCCAGGCATCCAGTCGCCACTGGGCTGCCGCCGCCTGAGACCGGCCAAGCCAGAGGCAGAAAGCGGCTGGGGCGGCAACGGCACGAGCCCATTGATCAAGCTGGCGGCGGACTGCAGGGCGAAACGCTGCCCCTGACGCGCACAGGCCCAAATCGCCTCACCAAGGGCCTTCAACTGCTCGGGCTGCTCGGCATCGACACAGGCCGTCACTGCCGGAGGCAAAGCAGAGAGCCGTGCCTGCAAGGCACCGGGGCCTGCCTCCAAGTCCGAGAGACCGATGCGCTCCACCGCCGCGGCTGGGATCTGACCGGAAGTCTTCTCCTCCACCCAATCCGGCAGATAACTACTGGAAAAGCCGAACAGACGATCCTGAGCAAAGGCTGTGGTGTGAACCGGTTCCCCATGCAGCAAGTGCATGCCGTCCTTGGTGGTGCGCCCCCCTGGCAAAAACGCGGGGGCCAGCAAGGTGGCGGAGAAAGGACCCAGCTCCTGCTCGATCACCTGGAGCTCCAGCGGAAAGTGACCGCGCAGGGTTGAGTCCCCGCGACTGACGACTAACCAGCGATCAATCATTCCCGCCGCCTGAGCTTCCACCAAGGCGGGTTTCAGGGCCTGACAAAGGCTCCGAACACGCTGCTCGGCCGCCCTGGGATCCAGCGCCCGCGTGTTGGCTAGCAAAAAGAGCAGCGGTGAGGGGTGAGCCAGTGCTTGTCGCAGGCTGTCCTCGTCCCAACGCAGCAACAAGGGACAGCTGTGCACCGTCTGCGATCCCGTCGGATCGTCATCGAGGACCAGGACCTTGATCCGCTCAGCCATGGCACCATCGTGCCGTGATCAGCCCTGACCGCAGCGAACTCCAAGATCTGGTGCGTCAGTGGCACCAGCAGGCCCTGCCGTGGACTCCGGCGGGCACAGGCACCAGGCTGCATTGGGGTGCGCCGCTTGAGCAGCCGCAGCTCTTGACCACCAACAAGCTGAACCGGCTGATTCACCATTCCAGCGGCGACTACACCGTGACCGTTGAAGCCGGCCTGCCCCTGATCGAACTGCAGGCCGCCCTGGCGGAAAGCAAGCAGTGGCTCGCCGTCGATTGGCCCTGGGGGAGCGGGACCGATGGAGGCCAGAGCGGAACCATCGGTGGGCTTGTCGCCCGTGGCATGGCCGGTGGCTTTCGGCAGCGCTACCTCGGGATCCGCGATCAAGTGATCGGTCTGGAGGTGATGCGGGCGGACGGCACCGAGGCCAAAGCGGGTGGCCAAGTGGTGAAAAACGTGGCCGGCTACGACTTGATGCGGCTCTTCTGCGGCAGTTGGGGCAGCCTTGGACTGATCACCCAGGTCACCCTGCGCACCTTCCCTAAACAGCCGCACCGCGCTGGCTTGCTCTTCCAAGGAGAGCTCAAGGCTTTGGAGTCGATGCGACAGGCCTGCCTACGGGCCGATCTGATGCCGCAACGGCTGGATTGGAGGACGACCGAAGGACAACCCAGCCTCCTGTTGGGGCTGGTGAGCATCAGCCAAAGCGCAGTAGAGGCACAACTGCAGGAGCTCCGCAGACACGCGACGACCCTCGGACTCGAAGCGATGAGCCTGGACCCTGATTCACTCCAGGAGCTCGAGTGCACAGGCCGTGCTGCGGGGGCTCAACTCAAGAAGGAACGCTGGCTGATGCGCATTGGCCTACCCCCGGCTCAAGCGCATGCCTTACTCGAAGAGCCCGGCATCCAGCTCAACCTGGCCGCGGGGATCGGCCAAGGGATGGGCTGGGCTGATCCCGAGGACCTTCCCGCCCACAAGGTCCAGACGCTGAGCGAGCGCTGCCAGTCCATGGGTGGTCAGTTGACTCTCCTGCAGCAGCCGTCTTCACGCGGCCTGACGCACTGGCCTACACGGGCCAACCACGGCTTGGTGGCAGCGATCAAGCGGGAGTTTGATCCCCTGCAACAGCTCGCCCGAGGGCGACTACCCGGCGTCTGAGCAGACGTAGCGGCAACGCAGCTGCATCGTCTGTCCAGGCTCAAGCTCCAGGCGGCGATCACCCGTCGCCAGGGAACCCCGCGGCGCTGTCCAGGGCTCGAGACAAACCATAGCTCGGGGTGGTTCAGTCCAAACCACCGCCAAATCCAGGGGAGCGGTGAGTTCAAGGGTGACGGTCTGGCCCGAACCAGCATCAGCAAGGCGAACCGCGTCACCCGTGGGATCAGCGAGGAGGTCCACCCCCTCCGAGAGCTTGGCTAACTGATCGGCCGTTGAAGAGGGAGCCATCTGGTGGTGGTCCAAACAGGTCTCGGGTAAGCCCTCCAAGCTGGCGGCTGGCAACGAGCTCACAGCGAAATAGGGATGCAAGCCGAGCGAGAACGGCATGGTGCCTTCGCTGACATGCACGTGTTCAACCGTGGCCAGAATCTCAAGGGCCAAAGGTTCCAGCCGGTAATCCAGGCTCAAACGAAACGCGAAGGGAAACGCCGCAAGCGTTTGGGGATTGGACTCCAAGACCAAACGAATCCCTGAGCCATCGCTCAACGGCTGCAGTTGCCAAGGCAGGTCCCTGGCAAAACCGTGTTGCGCAAGCGTGTAGCTGCCTTGCGGGAGATCGAGCCGGTTCCCGGGAAGATTCCCGCAGATCGGGAACAGCACGGGAATGCCGCCGCGGACACTTTTGGCGGGGTCTGAAAAACGCTCCGCATCGAAATAGAGACGCTCCTCACCACCACTGACCCAACCGGTCACCAGGCCACCCCGCTCAGGAACAACCCGAAGCTGATCGCCATTGGCAGCCGTGAAACAGTGATGCGGATACGGCCCTTCGGCAGCTTGCAGACCCATGGTCTCGAGCGTCAGCGTGCCCAGAGGTTGTACTTGAGAATGCACCACACGGCACGAACACCGTCTTTCCAGCCGATCTTCTTGCCTTCGTCGTAGGTGCGCCCGTAATAGGAAATACCGACCTCATAAATGCGGCAGCGACGCTTCGCCACCTTGGCCGTGATCTCTGGCTCAAAGCCGAAACGCTTCTCACGAATCGGAATGGATTGAATAATTTCCGTACGGAATGCCTTATAGCAAGTCTCCATATCCGTGAGATTTAAATCGGTCAACATATTGCTCATCAACGTCAAGAATCCATTCCCCATGCGGTGCCAGAAATAGACCACACGATGGGGAGCCGCCCCCTGGAAACGACTGCCAAACACCACATCCGCCTTGCCCTCAACAATCGGACCAATCACAAGCGGATATTCGTTGGGGTCGTATTCGAGATCGGCATCTTGAACAATGCAGATCTGACCCTGAGCCGCAGCAAAACCGGTGGCGAGTGCTGCCCCTTTTCCCTTATTGCGCTCATGAAGCAGCACAGTCAGGTCAGGCGCACTCAAGCCTTTTAACAACTCACGGGTGCCATCACTGGAACCATCGTCCACAACGATGAGCTGCTTAGACGCCACGGGAGCCTGACGCACCCGCTCGATCAAGTCCAGGATCGTGGCAACTTCATTGAAGCAAGGAATGACAACCGAAAGCAGGGGACGCGTGCTCTCGGTTTGCATTGCCTCGATTCCCCTGCTCAATTCGATCTACTTCAGCACAGGCTCAACGGCTGGCTGGCGGAAAACCACCAGCTTTTGAACCGTGTAAGACAGCGCCGCGAGCACAGGAATCAGCAGCAACGCCGCCAAATTCCGTGAGAGCCCCCAACGGGCTAACACGCTGATCCCGGCCCAGTTGCACCACCAAAGGCAGAGGGCCATGACCGCATAGGACATCGCAGAGCGTTTCTGCAAGCGCTCCACCCGAAACACCCGCTTGCCATACAGAACAAATCCCAGCCCCACGTTCAGGAGCTGACTGAGGAACGTGGCCAAGCCCGTGCCCATCACCAACAGCAGGCCCTGGAGCGCCACGTTCGTCGCCAAGACGTTCAGGGCGCCGTAGCCCAAAAAACGCCGCTTCCGTCCCGAACCCTTGAGCATCGCCGCAGCCTAAGGGAGCTGCTCCAACCACTCCAACAGGGCTGCATTCACCTGGCGTGGGACTTCGTCATGGGGACAGTGGCCGGCCTGAAGCACCACCTCCTGGGTGCCCTGCGGGGCATGGCGCTGGAACGCGCCCCGACGACCGGCCGCGTTAATCCAGGGGTCACGGATGCCCCATAGCAACAAGAGCGGCGACTGAAGCTCAGCAAAGAGCTCATCGAGGGGCTGGCCCCGAGGAATATCAAAGACCGTTCGAAAGACCCCAAAGGCTCCAGGATCCCGGGACGGGGCCAGGATCGATTCCACCAGTTCGTCATCGACGTTGGTGCGATCGATATAGACCTGGTTCAAGGTCCGGCGCACATTCCCTGGGCGACGCATGTTTTCAAACAACAGGCGCTGCAGGATGGGGCTCTTCAGCAGTGCTGAGCCGACGGTGCGGCGGGTAATCGCACCCCAACCCTTTGGCTCCCCCTGTTCATCGGAGAAGGGCCCGGCCGCATTTAGCAGCACAACCCCCGCGCTGTCCTGGCCCAAAGCCGCCCCTGCTGCCAGGGCTGCATAGCCGCCCAGTGAATTGCCAACGGTCACCGTCGGCCGGCCAATGCGCTCCCTGACGTAGCTGACCAACTGATCGCGCCAAAGGGCACCGCCATACTTGGGACCCGCTGGCTTGGCGCTGCGTCCAAAACCCAACAGATCCAGGGCATGGACCTCGTAGTGCTCCTGCAGCGCTGGAATATTGAAGCGCCAGTGATCGGTTGAGGCCCCGAAGCCGTGCACCAACAGCAACGCCGGTTTCTCAGCAGCGGCTGGCTCCAGCGGACCCTTCTGCAGGCAATGGATGGGGTACCCCTGAAAGTGCCAGGTCGAAGCAGTCACGGGGGTCAGCTGGAGAAGCGCGATGCTAAGGAGATCCCCTGCTCCGGTTGCGCTCTCGTGATCTCCGACTGGCTACTCACGAGTTGGAGCCTATGGCTGCCGGGGACAGCCCTCTGGGCCGTCAGCGCGTACATCCCCCTCAGTGGACGCCTGCTGGATGAGGAGGACGCAGCCGCGATAACCACCCTCAAGCTCAGCGGTTGCCTTGCTCTGGCGTTGGTGATGGGCTTCGGCATCAACCTTGGCCTGGGCTTCAGCCTGGGCCCCAGCTGGGGCACCAGCCTTGGTGTCGTCGTCGCGCTCTACGCCCTGTTTTGGGGCGTCATCGCCCAGGACTAATCGCCCTGATAGCTACTGCGGCGACGGCGCGTCCTGCCTTCGCCAAAGGAATCATTCTGACTGCCATAGCTGCGGTCTTCCCAACCCTGGGCTCCGGAGGGACGATCGACCCGAGGAGCGGGTGCGGGGTTGCTGTCATAGCCGCCGCCATAGACACCAACACGGCGCGGGGCACCGCCACCTCCGCCACCTCCGCCAGAACGCGGTTCAGCTTTGTTGATGCGGAGGGGACGGCCCATCAGCTCAGCCCCTTGCAGGGCTTCGATCGCGCGATCTTCACTGTCGGGATCGACAAGTTCGACAAAGGCGAATCCGCGCTTCCGGCCGGTGTCCCGCTCTAAAGGAAGGGAGCAATTGGCGACGTCGCCAAAGGGGACAAACAACTCAGCGACGTCCTCTTGCTCTGCGCGAAAAGGGAGGTTGCCAACAAAAATGCTCACAGGCCGTCCGGGCCGATTCGGCGTTGATTCAGCACTCGAACCCTAGACCGGCTGAAGCCATTTGAACGGGTTGGCTCAATGCGGGAGCCGCCCTTTGGCTCGCTCCAGTTGAAGCCGAACCTGATCAAAGGCCGTCCCCCCTTCACTGCGTCGGGCAGCGACCACCTGACGCGGATGAATGGCGTCAAAGATGTCGGCCTCGAAGGCAGCGTGCAGCTCCTGCCAACGCTCCAGCGGCAGCTCTCGCAACAGGACCCCCTCCTGCAGACAGGTTTTGACGAGGCCGCCCACCAATTGATAAGCCTCCCGGAAGGGGACACCTTTACCGACCAGGTAATCCGCCACATCCGTGGCGTTGGAAAAGTCACTCTCCACCGCCTGCTCCAGACGCTGCGGACGAAACTCGAGCCCCTCCTCAAACAAGATCGCCATCGCCTCCAGGCAAGCCAGGGTCGTGGCCACGGCATCAAAGAGGGCCTCCTTGTCCTCCTGGAAATCCTTGTTGTAGGCCAGGGGCAAGCCCTTGATCATCACCAGCAGACCCTGCAGGTGACCAAACACACGCCCGCACTTGCCCCGCACCAATTCGGGAACATCGGGGTTTTTCTTCTGGGGCATCAGGCTGCTGCCGGTGGCGCAGCGATCCGTGAGGCTGACGAAGCGAAACTCCTCGCTGGCCCAGAGGATCACCTCCTCGCTGAGGCGGCTCAGATGCACCATTACCAAGCTGGCGGCCGCACTGAACTCCACCGCAAAGTCGCGGTCACTCACCGCATCGAGGCTGTTGGCATAGACCTCGTCAAAACCCAAGGCCGCCGCCGTCTGACGCCGATCGATCGGCACTGGAGTCCCCGCCAGGGCCGCGGCCCCTAGCGGACAAATGTTGACCCGTTTGCGCAGATCCGTCAGGCGACCGCGATCCCGCTCCGCCATCTCCACATAGGCCAGCAGGTGATGGGCCAGACAGATGGGCTGGGCCCGCTGCAGGTGGGTGTAACCCGGGATCATCACCTCAGCGTGGGCATCGGCCTGGGCAAGCAGCGCCCGCTCGAAGCGCACCAAAGCGCCATCGATCGCATCGATCTGCCCCCGCAGCCAGAGCCGCAAATCCGTACCCACCTGGTCATTGCGGGAGCGACCGGTGTGGAGCTTTTTGCCCAGGGGCCCCAGGATCGCGATCAGCCTTCTCTCGACGGCGAAGTGAACGTCCTCATCCTCGAGACCAGGGTGGAACTGGCCAGCGGCCGCCTCCGCTCGGACCTGCTCCAGACCACCCACCAGCTGCTCAGCCTCCTCGGCCGTGATCACCCCGGTGCTGCCCAACATCCGGGCATGGGCGATCGATCCATCCAGGTCCTGCTGTAGCAGGGTGATGTCAAAACCGATCGAGGCGTTGAAACGCTCAATCGCGGGATGCAGACCCTGCTCAAAGCGCTGACTCCAGGTGGAGGAAGAGGAATCAACGGCCATCGGGCCCGATATCGCTGCTGAATCTCAGCTTGGCAGGCGACTACTCACGCTCGGCAGGGTCACCTCCTCGCGCACCTTCAACACCACCATCGAGGCGTCGTCATCCAAGGGGCGATCGGGCCCGACGAAGCGATCGAGGCGAGCAAACAGCTGATCCAAGATCCCCTGGGCACCACCGCCAGAGCGGCAGGCCGTTTGCAGGGCCTGGACCAGGCGCTCCTCGTCAAAGCGCTCGCCGTTGAGGCCGGACGCTTCCGTGACGCCGTCGGTGTAGCAGAGCAACACATCGCCCGGCTCCAGCACGATCTGCTCGCATCCGTACTGGGCCTCGCTCTGCAGACCGATCAGCAGACCCGGCGCATCCAAGCGCTCGACTGCATGGCGAATCCGCCTCCAGATCAAGGGTGGGTTGTGGGCCGCATTCGCGTAGCGCAGCAACCGGGTACGGGGATCGAAATCGGAATAGAAGAGGGTGACGAAGCGGTGGGATTGAGCCAGGTCCTCCTGGGCCAATTGGTTCAGGTCATGGAGGATCTGATCGGGGGGCAAGCCACTCGAAACCTCGGCCCGGAGCATGCCCCGCAGCAAGGTCATCAACAAACCCGCCGGGACCCCCTTGCCCATGACATCGCCAATCACCAGGGCCCAACGCCCCTGCTCCCGCTGCCGGCCAATCAGCTGGGGCCTAGTGGGAATGAAATCGAAGTAATCCCCGCCCACTTCAAACGCAGGACGGCAGCGCGCGGCCAATTCGACCCCCTCGATCACCGGGCAGTGGTCCGGCAACAACTGGGCCTGAATTTCGCCGCCGGTGGAGAGCTGGCGATCGAGCCGCTCATGGCGCCGGGCTTCCTGGAGCAGCTGATCGCCTTCCACCGCGACGCCGGCCAGGTCCGCCACCAGTTGGACGTGGCGGCGGTGACTCTCGCTCCAGCTCAAGCCGGCCTTTGAGCCAAAGACGTACAAACGGCCTCGCACACGACTGCGGGCTGACAGGGAGGTGGCGACCAAGGGCCGATCCGCCAAGTGCCGGCGCACCAGCCCATCCAGCAGCTGGGCCACCGCCTCATCTCCTGAGGCCTGCTGAAGTGGTTCATCGGGCAGGGTTGCCAACTGGCGCAGCAATTCGGGGTGACTGCCATGGAGCTGCTCACGCCAGAGCCGCCCATCGGGGTGAAAAACCACCAGAGCAGCGCCTTCGGCCTCGACGAGGCGGGTGGCCACCAGAGGCACCAACTCCAGGAAACGCTCGAGGTTCGTGAAGCTGCGCAGCGCAAAAGCCAAGGACGCCAACAACTCCTGGTTGCGGCGCTGCTCCTTCCCCAAGCTGTCGAGCAGTTGGCGCAGTGAAGCGACGGCGGATGCCGGCTTCAGGGAGCCCACTCCACCGGGATGCGAATGATGGGCAGGCGGCACGGTGCTCACGTGCGCGCAAGATAGCCGCGATTGTTGGGCTTACTTGGCGAGGAGTGCTTCGACGAACTCGAAGCTGTTGAAAGGCCGCAAGTCGCGAATCCCTTCGCCGGCGCCGATGAAGCGAATCGGCAGCCCGGCTTCCGAGGAAACCGCCAAGGCGACGCCACCGCGGGAGCTGCCGTCGAGCTTGGTCAGCACGACACCAGTGAGACCGGCGGCCTGGGCAAAGGCCATGGCCTGCTTCAGACCGTTCTGGCCCTGGCTGGCGTCCAGCACCAACAACGACTGGACCTCGGCATCCGGGGCGAGCTTGTCCACGATCCGGCGCACCTTGGAGAGCTCCTCCATCAGGTTGTGCTTGGTCTGCAGGCGACCGGCGGTGTCCACCAGCACCAGGTCCGTGCCCTTGGCCTGGGCCGCACCGATCGCGTCATAAACCACCGCCGCAGGATCCGCATTGGCGGAGGGGTTCGAGACCACGGTGACGCCACTGCGTTCACCCCAAACCTGAACCTGTTGCACCGCCGCGGCCCGGAACGTATCCGCGGCCGCAATCAGACAGCTGTAGCCGCTGCGGATCGCCAAGTTGGCCAACTTGCCGAGGGTCGTGGTTTTACCCACCCCGTTCACCCCGACCATCAGCCAAACGTTCAAGCGACCGCGCTCTGGGGCAAGCAACGCCGTGCCACTGGCCTGGATCGGCTGATCGAGCAGACCCTTTAGCTGGTCTTTGAGGAAGCGAATCCCCTCCTCGGGCTCGACGACTTCCTCGTTGAGGCGCTTACGCAGGGCCTCCAGGACTTGGTCGGTGGCTTTCACGCCGACATCAGCGCGGAGCAACAGCGATTCGAGGTCATCGAGGACCTCAGGGGTCAGCGGGTCATCACCAAGGGTGTCGAGCAGCTGGGTGACAAAACCCTGGCGGGTCTTCTCCATGCCCCGGCGCAGGCGCCCAAGCCAATCAATTTCCTCGAGGGAAATGTCGGATAGCTGGCGGCCTTGGGCGGCCAACACCTCTGCCGACCAGGTGAAGTCCTCATCGAAATCCCCCAGGCTCGGAGCCGCCTCATCGGTCGCCGCCGGAGTCGGTTCAACGGGAGCAGCCGGGGTCTCGATGGCCCGCTCCAGCTGCTCCTGTTGGCGCTGGGCTCGCTGGGCCGCGGCCTGCTCCAACAACGACAAGCCAACAGCGGGCTCGGGGGTCTGGACAGCCTGTACGGGATCCTGAGCCGATACCGGCGTGGGATCGGGCTCTGGAGTGGGCTCGACTGGAGGGGTTGGTTCAGGTTCTGGCTCAGCCGCAGCCGCAGCCACTTCCTGCTTTTGCGCTTCCTGCTGGGCCTTCAGGCGGGCGTAGGCCTGGCGCGCCCAATCGAGAGCGTCCTGATCAATATCTGAGGGCGCTTCTACTGCAGGGGCCTCTTCCTGGGCAGGCGGCTCAGCGGCCTGTTCCGGCTGGGGATCCTGGGGGTTCTGAGGGGCCGCGCTGCGATTGAACCAGTCGTAAACCATGCCGTCTCTCAGCTCTTGGCGGGGGCGTTGGTGAAACGACGCAGCACACCGTTGATCATGCGGCGCCCCTGCTCGTCGCTGTAGCGATTGGCCAGCTCGACGGCCTCATTGCAAGCCACCGGCGCGGGGGTGTTGAACTGCTCGATGTCCACGGCTGCGAGCCGCAGGATGTCCCGGTCAATCCGAGGGAGCCTGGTGAGGCGCCAACCCTCCATGACCGCATCCAAACGCTGATCCAAATCAGTACGACCGGAGAGCACAGCCCGAGCGCGGTCGATGGCACCGCGTCGGATCTCCTCTTGATCCGAAAGCATCAGCAGCCGGGGTAGCTCCAAGCTCGCGGACAGGCGATTAAGGCCGTTCTCAGCGTGCTCCAATCCGTCCTGCAGGTGCTGGCGAATGCGGGGCAACTGACCCACAGCGCCCTGATCCTGCAACTCACTATCCAAAAGCTGCTGTTGAGCCGCCTGCAGTTCGGTCGCGGCCTGATCCAGGGCCTCACGCACGTGTTGACTCAGGGAGGCCAGGGCCTGTTGCAGGAGAGTGTCGAGGGACGTCTCGGCACTGGGCTGACGGTCACTGACCTGTCCCAGCATCAGCAGGGCCAGTTCACGGGCTACGGAGCGGCTCTGCATCAGGCCTTATTGGATGGAAGGGGGGAGTAGGCGGGGGCTCGCAACTGAGCGAGGAGACTCGAGAAACTACGGCTGGCAGGGGTTTCACGCTCGTCGGGATTGACGATGCCTGCCGAGATGATCGTGCGGAATGCATCTTCCACCGAGAGATCCAGATCCTGAACCGAGGACTCCGGCACCACGGCGTACCAACCGGTGGTGGGGTTCGGGGCCGTGGGGATAAAGACACTCAGCATCGGCTTGTCAAAGCCCGCCGAGAGGGTCGCCCCCAGCACACCGGTGACAAAGCCCAGGGCGTAGAGCCCCTCACGGGGGTATTCCACCAACACCACACGGCGAAAACGGCTGGAGTTATCCCGAAGGAAGGTCTCCAGCAATTGCTTGAGGGTTTTGTAAACGGACCCAGCCACGGGGATCCGCTGCAGGGTGCCCTCACCGAACTCCAGCAACCAGCGGCCGACGATGTTGCGGGCCATCAGGCCGATCAACAGGATCCCCAGCAGGGGAACAAGCAGGCCCAGGCCCAGGTTGATCAACTCCTGGAGAACAGGGTTGAGGGTGTTGAACGGGTTGAGCTGCTTCGGAATCGACGTCAGGAACGCCAGGACGAAGCGGCTCACCGTCGTGGCTAGCCAAATGGTGGTGGCGAGGGGAATCACCACCAACAGGCCTGCAATCAGGTCGTTTTTGAGGTCCTGCTGGAGACGATCGCCCAGCGGTTGCTCAGGTCTGGGGCTGGATTGCACCACTGATTTGCGTCGCTCGACTGGCCGGAATTCCGGTCACAAAGGGCCAACCTGCAACTTAGCCAGTCGCCCTACAGAACAGCTGCCAGGGCGAGCAACGCAAAGGCGATCACAAGGACCACGGCGGTACCCGTCCCACCGATCCGGCGTTGGTTCAGTGCCAGATCCCGGCGGGTTTCGGCCTGCTTGATCTGGTTTTCAGCCTGCTGCAACTGGCTTTCCATGAAAGCGCGCGCGGCCTTCTTCTTCTCCTCGTCGCTTGCAGCCTCAGGGATTTGGCCGTTCTGCACTCCCTGATCGATCACCTGCTCGAGCACCTTGGGATTGTCGAGCTGGGCCTTGGCGAGCTCCAGCTGACCACGCTGGGCTTGCAGGGACTGGTTGGTCTGGTCGCTCAGGCTCTGGTCACCGCTGATGGTGGCGGGAACCGTGAACAGCAGAGCCAACGCCAGAACACCGCTGATGACGCAAACCGTCCAGCGCAGGGGGTTCGGGCCGGACAGTGGATCCTCCAGACGCGCGCCAAGGAGCATCAACAGCATTCCCACCAGGGCCATCGGCGACTGGGTGATCAGGGTGGAGCTGAGCAGCTGACGGAAGCTCTCATCGCCCCAACCATTGACCGACAGCACGGCCAAAAGCTGGAGGGCCAGCAGAACCACCAGGGTGATCCCGAGCCAGCGCAACAGACTGGAGAAGCGTCCTGCAACTGCTGAACTCACTGGGAGGGCCTTGGAAGTTGAGCAAGCGTAGGGGCGATCAACCCAAGCCACAGCCCCTTCCGGCTGAGGTTCTGGTCAGGGCGCTCAAAACCAAAGCCTTGGACTTGGGCTTCAGCCTGGTGGGGATTGCCTCAGCAGGCGGCAGTGAGCGGATGCGCCTGCGCAACGCCGCCCTGCAGCGCTGGCTGAATGCCGGACATCACGGGGAAATGGCCTGGATGCAGGACCCCAGGCGACAAGCGATTGAGGCGCTATTGCCGGGAGTCCGCAGTGTTGTGGCGGTCGGCCTCAACTACTACGTCGATGCCGAACCAGCACCCGGCAGCTTGAAGGTGGCCCGTTACGGCTGGGGCCGGGACTACCACCGGGTCATCGATGGGCGCTTGCGTGCCCTGGGGCGTTGGCTCGAAGACCAGCAGCCGCAAGCCCTATGGCGCGCCTGCGTCGACAGCTCGCCCCTGCTGGACAAGGCCTGGGCTGAGGAAGCCGGCCTGGGCTGGATCGGGAAACACAGCAACCTGATCAACCGCGACTGGGGGTCGTGGCTGCTGATCGGGCACCTGCTGACCAGCATGGACCTCCCCGCAGACGAACCCGCCACGCCCCACTGCGGGGCCTGCCGCGCCTGTCTGGACGCCTGCCCCACGGGCGCCATCCGCGAACCCTTCGTCGTCGATGGCCGCCGCTGCCTGGCCTTCCACACCATCGAAAACCGAGCGGAGCAACTGCCAGAAGAGATCGCCAGCAGCTTGAACGGCTGGGTGGCCGGCTGCGACATCTGCCAAGACGTCTGCCCCTGGAACCAAGGGGAACTGGTCTCCAGCAGCGATGCCGACCTACAGCCCCGTCCCTGGTGGCTGGATCTGCAAGGAGCCGACGCCCTGGGCTGGAGCGATGGGGACTGGGACGAGAAGCTCCGGGCCTCGGCCCTGCGGCGAATCAAACCCGCGATGTGGAGGCGAAACATTGCAGCAGCCCTAGGCTGAGCACTCGATCGATCTGCATCGATGGCTGCGCGCTGGTTGAAGGTTCTCGCCGCAGCGCCCCTGATGCTGGCCAGCCTCACTGGAAGCCCTGCCAAAGCTCTGGTCCCCTACGTGGTGCTGCCCAGCGAGCGCAACCTCGAAGCCGCAGGCCTGGGCATTGCACAAGCCGCCAGCCGACTCCTAAAGCTCGGTCAGGCCGAGGAAGCCGCGAGCTTGGCGGCCCTGACCGTTCAACTGATCCCCACCGATGCCCGGGGCTGGCTGCTGCTGGCTGAAGCCCAGTTGCGCAGCGGCGAGGACGCCGAAGCCTCCGCATCCCTCGAGCAAGCGCGGAACCTCGATCCCCGCAACGCCGGAATCCTCTTTGCCCAGGGCTCGTTAGCCCTCAAAGCGAACCAACCGGCCCGCGCGATTGAGTTGATCCGCGAAGGGCAGCGGATCGACGACAAGAACGCCGGCTCCTACTTCGATCTCGGCAATGGCTACATCCTGCTAGGAGAATCCAAAGCCGCGCTTTCGGCCTTTGAGCGAGCGTCAAAGCTGCGCAGCGATTTCTGGGAAGCGATCAACAACCAATCCCTGGTGCTCTACGAGCAGCGCAAGGACACCGAAGCCATCCGGCGCTGGCGATCCGTGCTCACAATTCGACCCACGGCAGCCGAACCGATGCTGGCCCTGGCTGCAGCGCTCAATGCCCAGGACCCTGGCAATGGCGAAAGCCTGGATCTGGCCAAGCAGGCCCTGGCTGGCGATCCCAACTACGTCCTCAGCAGCTATCAGCAGGAACAGCTCTGGGGCAGTCGCCTGCGCGAGGCCGCCAGCGTCCTGCTGGCGAACACCAGCCTGAAGGGCGATGTGGAGCGGGCTCAGGCCAATGCGGATGCTGAGCCCGTAGAAGAACCTCGGTAGGCTGAGCCGCACTTTCTGACCTCGGATGCCCAAGGCGCGCCCCAAACAGCCGCTGCCCGACCCATCCGACGAGCGTCGTATCCAGCCGATTGAGCTGCATCAGGAGATGCAGCGCTCGTACCTGGAATACGCCATGAGCGTGATCGTGGGACGGGCCTTGCCCGATGCCCGCGATGGTCTCAAGCCCGTTCAACGGCGCATCCTGTTTGCGATGCATGAGCTGGGGCTCACCCCAGATCGCCCCTATCGAAAGTGCGCACGCGTCGTCGGCGACGTGCTGGGCAAATACCACCCCCACGGCGACCAGGCGGTCTATGACGCCCTGGTCCGCCTGGTGCAGACCTTTGCCAGCCGCAATCCGCTGCTGGATGGCCACGGCAACTTCGGCTCGGTGGATGACGACCCACCGGCGGCCATGCGTTACACCGAAACGCGGCTGGCACCGATCGCCAATGAGGCGATGCTCGATGAAATCGGCAGCGACACGGTCGATTTCGCCAACAACTTCGATGGCTCCCAGCAAGAGCCAACGGTGCTCCCGGCCCAACTGCCCTTCCTGCTGCTGAACGGCTGCACCGGCATCGCCGTCGGGATGGCCACCAACATTCCTCCCCACAACCTGGGGGAGGTGGTGGATGCCCTGATCGCCCTGGTGCGCAAACCGGAGCTCAGCGACGAAAAGCTGCTGGAACTAGTCCCCGGTCCCGACTTCCCCACCGGCGGTGAAGTTCTCACCGGCAGCGGCCTGCGGGACACCTATCTCTACGGCCGCGGCAGCATCCCGATGCGAGGCGTTGCCCACATCGAGGAAATCCAACCGGGCAAGGGCCGCCACAAGCGCGGGGCCGTCGTAATCACAGAACTGCCCTATCAGCTGAGCAAGGCCGGTTGGATCGAAAAGCTGGCTGAGCAGGTCAACGACGGAAAGATCAACGGCATCGCCGACATCCGCGACGAATCCGACCGCGAAGGCATGCGGGTCGTGGTGGAACTGCGCCGGGACGCCAACCCGGAGAAAGTCCTGGCGGACCTGCAGCGGCGCACCGCGCTCCAGAGCAATTACGGCGCGATCCTGCTGGCCCTGGTCCACGGCAAGCCGATCCAACTGAGCCTGCGCCAGCTGCTGCAGGAGTTCCTGGATTACCGGGAGCTGACCATCATTCGGCGAACCAAGCACGCCCTCAAGCGCGCGGAAGATCGCCTGGAAGTGGTCGAGGGCCTGATCACCGCCCTTAATGCTCTGCAGCGGGTGATCGAGATGATCACCGCCGCACCCGATGCCTCCAGTGCGAAGGCCAGCCTGCAGGTGCATCTGGACATCAATGAACGCCAGGCCGATGCCGTGCTGGCCATGCCCCTCCGCCGGCTGACCGGCCTTGAACAAGAAAGCCTGCGCAAAGAAGCTGACGACCTGCTCCAAGAACGAGCCCGCCTGCGGCACCTGCTCGATGAACGGCCCGCCCTTCTGGACACGATGGTGGCCGAGTTCAAGGCGCTGAAGAAGCGCTTTGCCACGCCCAGGCGCACCCGGCTCGTGGAAGGCGGCGATGAGCTGGTGGCCCAGCGCACCGCCGCCCAACGGCCCAACACGGAGCTGCTGCGGCAGCGAGCCTTCGAAGGTCTCCCAAGCGACGGTCGCTTGGTGATCCAGGCCGATGGTCAGGTGAAGGTGGTAGGCCCCCAACTGCTAGGGCGGCTTCACCTGGATGAGCCAGCGCCCCTGGGCGACAACCCCTCACCCGCCCGCTTGATCCTGCCGATCAGCAGCCGTCCTGCCCTGTTGGCCTTCACGGACGCAGGCCGTGTGGCCCTACTGCGCTGGGAGTTTGCCGGGCAAAACCCGGGGACCCTGGAAAAGTTCCTGCCCGAGGGCATGAGTGGTGAGCGGGTCGTACAGCTGTTGCCGCTGCCAAAAGAGGCTGAGGGAAAGAGCGTTGGCCTCCTAAGCAGTGACGGTCGCTTCAAGCGCCTTCCTCTGGCTGACTTCCAAGATCTGTCCGGTCGGGCCACTTCCGTTCTGAAACTCAAGGAAGGGGTCAACCTCAAGCGCGTGGTTCTTTGCCAGGAAGGAGCAGATCTCGTGGTGGGGAGCAGCATTGGCCGCCTTTTGCGCCTAGAGGTCAACGAGGAGAATTTGCCAGTGATGGGGCGAAATGCCCAAGGTCCTGTGCTGCTGCGCCTATTGACAGGGGAAGAGATTTGCTTCGGTGCGATACTAAACGAGCAGAAGGAGTTATTTCTAGCCTCAGAAAACGGTATTTGCCACAAAATAGATGTTGCCACCTATAGGAAAAACTCACGCGGCCAAATAGGCTCAATGGCGACAGGCCTTTCACTAGGCTCAAAGCTGGTTTTTGGATCAGAATTCGTCAGTGGTCTTCTCTGCATCGAATTCAAAGATGGAAGATCCATTCGCATTGATATGGCCAGCCACACCCAACAAGCCACCTGTGACTTGAAAGACTCAAAAACAATCTTTGTTCATCCGACATTAGGAAATGGCGAAGAATAAGAGGTTAGGATATTTAGATCTACTTCGATTTATCGCCATCTCTGGTGTTATCGCTGCTCATACATCCCTAGCAAGCCACAGAGAAAGTATCCTGGGGCTTCAAGATTTTACGCTTGGTAGATTTGGAGTTCAATTATTCTTTTTAGTATCTGGCACTACCGTCTGGATTTCACTTAAAAGCTGTCAAAAGAATTTCTCGAAAAGCTGGCTGGCTTTCTTTACAAAAAGAATGTTTCGGATAGTTCCGTTATTCTTTTTTTTCAGCTTATGCATTTACGCCTTTAGAGGCTTTATTGATCCAGGAAGATACTTTAGTCCTCTTGCGGGATTGTTCCCTGACTCGATAAATATCGTCCCTGGCGGCTGGAGTATTTGGAATGAAATCTATTTCTATTTTTCTTTACCTGTTTATGTGATCATGCGAAGAAATCGAGCGCATGTCGCATTTTTAGGGGCATTACTTGCAACAGTTACTTACTGCATAGCAATAAGTCACACAGGGAGTAGCGCTTTGGTTCAAACACAACAATCTGATTTTGACTACTTAAATGTTTTTTCCCAGTTCATATTTTTTCAGATTGGCATTGAGATCGCTGCAAGAAACAAAACCAATCTGATTTACTTTTTCTGTGCATTTACTGGGGCATCGCTCACATTCAAAGTCTTTTTCTTTAGGGATTTCTTACTAACGCCAGATTTCGGATCTGGATATATCAATGCAGGCATTGCACTAATATTGACAGGTGCTTACCTAATGGTCGCAAAAGCCTATGATGACCTATGCCGTTGGAACAAAAGCGTTATCGCTTATCTGGAAAGAATAGGTCGCTCAACATACACGATGTATGTCATACACTTCGGAGTGATAAGTTTTATCCCATTGCTAAATGGTCAGCTCGTTGATCAGATACCTCTAGAACTAGAAGTAGCTTTTGTATTGATTTGCACATACTATCTGTCCATTCTTATTCAGCCAATTACTGAAAGCGTCTGGGTTTCAGTGGGCAACAAGTTTCTACAACGGGTTCCGTGAGCGAGGCTGGCTGTTCATGAGAGGCAGTCAAGTTACAATAAAGGGGATACGAGCAAACATGGATGGCCGACCTAAGGGAAGATAATCTTTTTGGTAGCTATTATGAGCAAAAAAAGAATTGGTATTATGAGCACAAGTCAAAATATATAGAGTTTTTGATAAGCAAACACTTCCCTAAGTCAGTAAATAGTGAATTAAACTGCCTCGATATCGGAGCTGGAAATGGAATTATGGGAAGGATGATGCGTGATAGCCTTTCAAAGCGTGGTGTGTTTTCTAGATGGGATAGCGTAGATACTGAATACAAAGAGCAGGATTTAGTCAGGCTACGAAGTGTTGGATTAAATGCCAGCAAATCAATACCTTCTAAAAAATACGATTTAATATTGGCTATTGATGTAGCCGAACACGTGAATGATGATCGTTCATTCTTTTGTTGTCTACTGGAACATCTATCTGTAGATGGTATTTGTGTAATTACGGTACCAGCATTTTCTTGGCTATGGTCAAGTCATGATATCTTTCTAAAGCACTATCGCAGATATACGCGAACAGACCTAACTGCTACTCTTCAGGCATGTGGATATGATGATGTAGATAGTGGATTTCTTTTTAGCTTAATCCTACCAATAGCATTTGTGGTGAGAAGCATTGACCAACTCACGACCCGGACGCTTTCAAGTTTAGGTAAAAATAAACTTGCACTCACTCACAAAGGTCAACGTACGAAAGTAGGTTCAGTTACAAGCTCTTTGCTGCGATGCGGTCATAAACTTGAACGCTATCTGAAGAAAAGATCTTGGCGTGCAGCTGCTCTATGGGGTGTCACCTGTTACTGTGTAGCCAAGTCGCTCAGCAAAGATGAAAAGAAAGTGGCTTACGACTAACATAGGCCTTGCTGTCTTATTCTTTATAGGTTTATTTTCTATATTTATAGCTGTATCTCTTGCGTCTTTCGGGATAGAGTTTCACCATGATTATTTCAGTATAATATCGGCTTATTTGCAGTCGCTGGGGCTAGCTCCGCATGCTGAAGCTTATAACCATTATGGAATCGTAGACTCAACCTTCAAGGAAATTATCTTGAAAATCTCCGGGAGATTGGTCTCTGTAAAAATCAGCTACGTCATAATTAATGTACTAACTTGCCTTCTAATTGCTTTTTCTACGAAGAAAAGGGGTTTACGTTTTTTTCTTGGAACATTTTCGATTCTCTGGTTTGTTCTAGATCCGTCTCTGCTTGGGATAAAAGATTTCAGTAGCTTCTTAGGAACAATTAGTCCGCCAGACTCCAAGTTGACAAAGCTAGCCTGGCCTTCTGATCTGGCGAACTTGTTTGGCGCATTATGGATTTTTCTCTCAATCCGTATGTATAGAAATTTGGAATTCACCTGGATTCTAAAAAGCAGAAATACAATAATTTACGGACTATTATCTGGTTTGCTTGTAACCCTTACTTGGCTGACGAAGTTTACATTGGGTGCGTCTTTTTTTATGGCAGTTCTTATTTCGCTCGCGACTTTATTCTTTTTAAACAGAAGAGATGATATCTTCCCGAAGGTTGTTTTATATTTTTTGCTTGGTGTAACCGGTTCATATCTGTTAATTATATCGGTTTACCAACTGCTGTTTGATAATTTTTTATCAGCTTATTTTTACCAAACATTTACAGTTCAAAAAGACTTTTTTGGAGTTTCTGGGGACAGCGGAGGTGTAGGAATACTGATCAATAAATATTTAGATATCCTTAAAGAAAAGCTATTTGGCCACCAGCTTTGGTGGCTGGCTGCTTTTTTCTTAGTGATGGCTATTACTTCGAGAGCAAGTATTGGTTTGGGTAGGTTAAAGAAGTTTTTTCTAGTATTCGTATCAACTATTGCAGGGTTTTATCTTTACAAAGATTACGGACACAGTATAAAAAGTGTTGATCATATTGCTTCATTTGTTTTCACTTCAAGTATTCTCATCTGGATCTTAACAATCGAGAAGTTCAGCGACATATTAACAAAAGATAGAATGGAGACATCGGATGGTCGCAGGAATGAATTAAATGTATTTCTTGTTTTCTTGACTCCTATATCTTACCTATCTCTTTTACAAATAGCACCTCTCGGGGACCCTCTTCATATTTGGTGGTCATCGCTATTTTTGTTTAATTTGGTCGCTTTGCAATGCATCTTATTTTGTGAACAAAGCTCGCTTGTAAATGGGTCCAGGAATATCCTTTTAATAGGAATCTCGGTTTGTGCATTAACCTATGTTTCCTTGCAACTTAATCATAGCTACAAAGAGTTAATTAAGTTAAACAAATCGTCTCTGGAATTTGTCAGATTGGGAAAGGAGTATGGCATATTAGAAGGTTTAAGGGTGGATAGTAGGTCTAAACAGGGATCGTACTTAAAAAATATCGTCTCAACGAATGTCAGTTTGAAAGTTATTGCAGGTCCAGATGCGCTTCCAGAGCTTTTATCTAATCCCTCGAAATATGCTAGATGGAGTAAGTGTCTAGGAGCACCTCTCAATATTGTTCGAAGAATATCACCTGAAAGGAATAGATATTCTGAAAATTTGGAAGTATGTATGGCACGTAACATGCCAGAGACTTCAGATTAGCGTAATTGATGATGCGCAAATACCTAAAGAATTCGTATTGCAAGGAAATATGATGCTGGTGTTTTTTCTTTTATGCAGCAGGATGCTGCGCTAACACTTGCTTGAGATATCGCCCAGTATGTGAAACGGGGTGCTCCGCGACCTCCTCCGGAGTCCCCGTCACAACGATCTCCCCACCCTTGTCACCACCCTCGGGACCGAGGTCGATGATCCAGTCAGAACAGCGGATCACATCCAAGTTATGCTCGATCACCAGGATCGAATTCCCCTTGTCGACAAGCCGCTGCATCACATCCATCAACTTGTGGACGTCGTAAAAGCTGAGACCCGTTGTGGGCTCATCGATCAAATAGAGGGTCTTGCCGGTGGCCCGTTTCGAGAGTTCAGTAGCCAACTTGACCCGCTGGGCCTCACCACCGGAGAGGGTTGGTGCGGGCTGACCAAGCTTGACGTAACCCAGGCCCACATCCACCAAGGTGCGCAACCGATCGGCGGCCTGAGGAATCGCTGAAAACACCTCGCAGGCCTGCTCCACCGTCATCTGCAGCACATCGGCGATGGTGTGGCCCTTGTATTTGACCTGCAACGTCTCGCGGTTGTAGCGCGCGCCCTTGCAGACGTCGCACTGGACGTAGACGTCGGGCAAGAAGTTCATCTCGATGACATTCACGCCCTGGCCGCTGCAGGCTTCGCAGCGACCACCCTTGACGTTGAAGCTGAACTGTCCGACGGCATAACCGCGGGCCTTGGCCTCCACTGTGGCCGCAAAGACCTGACGAATCGGATCAAAGGCCCCGGTGTAGGTCGCCGGGTTAGAGCGAGGCGTCCGGCCAATGGGTGATTGGTCGATCACGATCACCTTGTCGATCGCCTTGATCCCCTTCAGGTCCTCAACCCCAGCCGGGAAAGGAACTTTCAAACCAAGCTTGTGCTCCAGTGCAGGGTGCAGGAGCTCATTCACCATGGTGCTCTTGCCGCTACCACTCACTCCGGTCACACAGACCAAGCGGCCCAAGGGGAACTCCACGTCAAAACCGCTGAGGTTGTTGCGCGCGCAACCCACCAAAGTGAGCTTGCGGGAACCGTTGGCGCGACGTTCAGCAGGTGTCGGAATGGCCCGGCGGCCACTTAGGTAGGCACCGGTCAACGACTCCTCGGCCGCCAACAGAGTCTCGAAATCGCCCTCAGCAACAATCCTGCCGCCATGCACTCCGGCTCCAGGGCCAATGTCGACGATGTAGTCGGCGGCGCGAATCGTGTCCTCGTCGTGCTCCACCACGATCAAGGTGTTGCCCAAATCTCTGAGCTTCACCAGGGTGTTCAGCAGCCGGTCGTTGTCGCGCTGGTGCAAACCGATGCTGGGCTCGTCGAGCACGTAGAGCACCCCCGTCAGACCCGCACCGATCTGGGTGGCCAGGCGAATCCGCTGGGCCTCACCGCCAGAGAGGGTCATCGCTGGGCGATCCAGGCTCAGGTAATCCAGGCCCACGTCCAAGAGGAACTTGAGCCGCATGCGGATCTCCCGCAGCACCAAATCGCCAATTTGAATTTGGCGAGCATTGAGCAGGGCCGGACCCTCGATGCCCATCAGCTCTTCGATCCGGCGCAGGCTCTCGCCAACACTGCTGTTGGTGAGCTCATGGATCCGATAGGGCCCCACCCGCACAGCTAAGGCTTCGGGCTTGAGGCGCAAACCATGGCAGCTGGCGCAGGGGACCAACTCCAGATACTTCTCTAATTTCTGGCGGATTGATTCGCCACTGGCATCGCGCAGTTGGCGCTCGAGGATCGGCAGGATCCCTTCGAACGGCCGCAGGTAGGTCTGGTTTTTCTTGTAGCGGCTATCGGCCTGGATCGGAATCGGTTCCCTTGACCCATTCAGGAGCACGTCCTGCTGCTCCGTCGTCAGCTCATTCCACGGCGTCTTGATCTCAAAGCCAAAGGCCTCTCCCACCGAATAGAGCAGGGAGAAGTAATAGGAGTTGTCCTTCTCGGCCCAGGGAGCAACCGCCGCGTACACCGGTAGCGAAGGATCAGGGATCACCCGCTCCTTGGTGAATTGGCGCAGATGGCCAATGCCGTGGCAATCCGCGCAGGCGCCGTAGGGACTGTTGAAGGAGAAGAGCCGCGGCGAGAGCTCCTCCATCACCGCGCCGTGGACGGGGCATGCGAAGTTCTCGGAATAGAGACGCTCCTTCTCGACCTCGGGCGGCAACTCCTCCCCGGACTTGGGCACCACTTCAACCAGTGCCAAGCCATCACCGCGCTTGAGCGCCGTGCGGAGGGAATCGGTCAGGCGCTCCTGAATGCCCTCGCGGGCCACCAGGCGATCCACCACCACCTCGATGTTGTGGGAGTGGTTCTTGTCGAGCTCGATGTTGTCGGCGAGTTCGCGCACCTCACCGTTGATGCGCACCCGGGCAAAACCCTCGGCCACCAAGCCGGACAGCAACTTGACGTGGGTGCCCTTCTTGCCGCGAACCACAGGAGCGAGGAGCTGGTAACGGGTCCCCTCCGGCAGGGTGAGGATCTGATCGACCATCTCGTCGATGGACTGGGGCCGAATCGAGCGATCGCACTCAGGGCAATGGGGCTCCCCGGCTCGACCAAACAAAAGACGGAGGTAGTCCTGAATCTCCGTGACCGTGCCCACCGTGGAACGAGGGTTGTGGCTCGTGGATTTCTGATCGATCGAGATCGCAGGCGAAAGGCCCTCGATCGCATCCACATCGGGCTTGTCGACCTGGCCCAGGAACTGCCGGGCGTAGGCCGAGAGGCTCTCGACGTAGCGGCGCTGGCCTTCCGCAAAAATCGTGTCGAAGGCCAGGGAGCTCTTGCCGCTACCGCTGACCCCGGTGAAGACCACCAGTTGGTTCCGGGGAATCGTGACGTCAACGTTTTTAAGGTTGTGCTGGCGCGCACCTCGCACCCGAATCACATCCTCCAAGGAGCCGCCGTTGAGGGCCTGAAGCGCAGCCTTCTCGTTCACGCTTTTGGCGAGGGCGCGGGGCATCCAGGCGGCTCTAAGAGGCGAGGAGTCTAGGCAGCGCGTTTGAGCAAGCTGGCCGCATAATTCCTGGTCTCGCCGAAATCACCGCCGGCCAATTCCGCCAGTTCGGCTTGACGGGCCTGAGTGTCCCGCAGTTGGGACACTCGCGTGTGGGTCATGCCGTCCCGCACCTCCTTGGCCACCTGGAAGTGATGGTCAGCGGCGGCGGCCACCAAGGGCTGGTGGGTGACGCAGAAGACCTGACGCTGCTGGGCCAGGCGCTGCAGCAATTCAGCCATGGCGCCACTGACGCGGCCGCTGACGCCGGTGTCGATTTCGTCGAACAGCAGGGTGACGTGCTGATCCGCCGCGGCCAGACAGGTTTTCAAAGCCAGCAAAAAGCGCGACATCTCACCGCCCGAAGCCACCTCAGAGAGGGGGGCCAGCGGCTGACCGGGGTTGGCTGAGAATAGGAACTGCACCGCGTCCGCCCCCTCTTCCCCGGGGGACATGGGCTCAATAGCCACCTCAAAGCGGACATCGGCCAGACCCATCGGCCGCAGGGCCTGCATCAGGTCCTGCTCCAAAGCCTCGGCGGCAACGCGGCGGGCCCGGGTGAGTTCGGCATTGGAGCGATCACGGCGCTGGCGGGCCTG
This sequence comes from Synechococcus sp. A10-1-5-1, assembly GCF_023115425.1. Lineage (NCBI taxonomy): Bacteria > Bacillati > Cyanobacteriota > Cyanophyceae > Synechococcales > Synechococcaceae > Synechococcus > Synechococcus sp. A10-1-5-1. Next base: position 1,470,940 of record NZ_CP096032.1, read on the forward strand.
GAGCTCGGTCTGCTCCAAGGCCTCAAGGCTGGCTTGAGCGCCCCCAGGAACCAACTGGTCACGCAGCTGATCACGCCAAACGATCAGTTCCTGTAGATCTTTGCCATGGCGCCTCTCCAGCGCCTTGAGCAAGGCCATCCGCTCCTGGAGCTGCCCCAGGCTGTCTGGGTCGCTTTCGAGACTCGAGCCGTAGCGATCGAGCTCACGAATGAGGTCCTGAAGCTCCGCTAAGCCATCGACAAAGCGAGCGTTCAGCGCCGACAAGCTGCCATCGAGCTGCTGCATCTGAATCAACTCCGCCTCACAGGCGGCCAGATGGTCCAACACCGATGGGGCCTCCTCCGCTCCATCCACCAACCGTCCCATCAGGGTCATCACCCCTTGCTGGAGACGGACCCCATGGGCGAGCCGGTTCTCTTCGTTCTCCAGACGACTGCGCTCCGCTGGATCCTCCAACTGCGCCGCCTCGAGGTCATCCAACAGTTGTTGCTGCCGCTCCAAATCGGCCTGCAGCGTGAGCCAGTCGGTCTTGGACTGCTCCAGGGCAGCGGAGGCTTGCCGCCAGGAGCGATAACTCTCCTGAACAGGGGACAGATGCTGTTGCAGGTCAGCGGCGCCAAAGCGATCCAGCCAACGGCGCTGCTGACCCGGCCTGGCCAACTGCTGGGTCTGACCTTGAACCGTGAGATCCAACAGCAAAGGCCTGAGCGATTGGATCTGCTGACGGTTGACCGCAACGCCATTGAGTCGATGGCGACTGGTGAGTCGGTCATCCTTCTGGCGCCATTCGCGGCTGAGCAGCACCTCCTCCTCATCGCACTCGAGCTCCTGCTCGCTCAACCACTCCTGCAAGGGCGGACTGAGGGAAAAACTGGCCTCAATGACCCCTTTATTGCTGCCCTGGCGCAACAAGCGCGGCCCCTGCGCCCCCAAGAGGGCATCGAGAGCATCCAAAAGGATGGATTTGCCGGCTCCGGTCTCGCCGGTCAGCACCGTGAAGCCCTGACCAAACTCCAGCTGCAGCTCCTCGATCAGAGCAATGTTCTCGAGGCGCAGACCGGTAAGCACAAGCAGCCTGGTGTTGGGCCCGACCGTAGCGGCTGTCTCTTTCGTTTAGAAGGGGGTCATGTCAGACACCAGCCTCACCCCTGCCGAAGCAGCGGCGGCTGCCATGCAACGCAGCGTGTTCGGCGACGATGCCGAACCAAACACCTCTGTTGAACCTGCCAGAACAGTCGAGCCCCAGCGCGAGGAGCTCTCAGACTTCATCGAGGCCTCTGGCCTACTCGAGTACGACCCCGCGGCCATTAGTCGGATTTACGCCGGTGCCCCTCAACGCTTGATCCGCCGGCTATGGCAGACGCTGGTTCCGATCGGCCTCTATCTCTTCGGTGTCGGCTTCGACTGGATCACCCGAAGGCTCAAGAACCCTGATTACGCCCGAGCCAGGGCCAAAGAAGCCGCTGATTTGGTGGCCTCCCTCGGCCCAGCCTTCATTAAGGCCGGCCAGGCACTCTCGACGCGCCCGGACATCATTCCGCCGCTGCTGCTGGAGGAGCTCGCCGGCCTCCAGGACCAACTGCCCGGCTTTGATTCCGGCCTGGCGATGGCCTGCATTGAGGAAGATCTCGGTGCCCCGATTTCAGCGGTTTACGCCGAACTAGAGCGCGACCCCATCTCAGCAGCCTCCCTTGGCCAAGTCCACCGGGGTGTGTTGCTGAGCGGCGAAAAGGTCGCCGTCAAAGTCCAACGCCCAGGACTCAGGGAACAGATCACCCTCGACCTCTACATCGTCCGGAACATTGCGGCCTGGCTGAACACCAACATCGGCCTGATCCGCTCGGACCTGGTGGCCCTGATCGACGAACTGGGCAAGCGGGTCTTTGAAGAGATGGACTACTGCAACGAGGCGACCAACGCCGAAACGTTCGCAGCACTCCACGCCCATAACCCCCGCATTGCGGTCCCTCGGATCTTCCGCGACGCCACGGCACGACGCGTGCTGACGATGGAGTGGATCGACGGGGTGAAGCTCACCAACCTCGAGGCCGTTCGCAAAATGGGGATCGACCCCGACGACATGGTCACGGTTGGGGTGAACTGCTCCCTGCAGCAGCTGCTGGAGCACGGCTTCTTCCACGCCGATCCCCATCCCGGAAACCTGCTGGCGCTGCCCGATGGCCGCCTGGCCTATCTCGACTTCGGAATGATGAGCGAGGTAAGCCGTGAAAGCCGCACTGGCCTGATCCAGGCAGTCGTTCACCTGGTAAACCGCAACTTCGGAAAACTCAGCAACGACTTCGTCAACCTTGGCTTCCTCGCCGAGGACGTGAATCTCGAGCCGATCGTTCCGGCCTTTGAACAGGTCTTTGGTCAGGCCCTGGAAATGGGGGTCAGCCGGATGGACTTCAAAGCCGTCACGGACGATCTCAGTGGGGTGATGTACCGCTTCCCCTTCCGGGTCCCTCCCTACTACGCCCTCATCATTCGCTCCCTGGTGACGCTGGAGGGGATCGCCTTGAGCGTCGACCCCGACTTCAAGATCCTTGGCGCGGCCTATCCCTACTTCGCCCGCCGGCTGATGGAGGACCCCGATCCCCAGCTACGCAACAGCCTCAAGGAGATGCTGTTTGATGGCGAGATCTTCCGTTGGCAACGGCTCGACAACCTGATCAGCAGTGCCGCCAGCGGCAGCCAGTTGGATTTGGAAGGACTGCTCGATCAAGTGCTGGACTTTCTCTTTTCCCCAAAGGCGGGGCTACTGCGCAACCAGCTCGTTGAAGCCACCGTCGACCAACTCGACGCCCTGAGCTGGCAGACCGCGGTCCGGCTCAGCCAACGCCTCCCCAAAGCCCTCAGACCCCCCGGTCTGAGGAATCAAGCGGCGATCACGGCCAGCGACGTGGAGTTGCTCTCACTTGAACCCATCCAACGACTGGTGGCGATCCTGAGCCAACTGCCTGAATTTGATCCGCAATTGCTGCTGAAGCGCATCCCCCGGCTGCTTCAGGAAACGGAACTGCGGCGGATGGGATCGGAGATGGCCAGGGGACTGGCTGAACGCAGCCTTGTGAGACTCGTGCGGGACGTACTGGTCAGTTCGGCCTAGGGTCACCACACTCTTTCGAGACCCCATGCCGTCCAGCAAACGCCAGCGACTCCTTGCTGCAGCGCTTGGCTTGGGCTTGGTCGGTGGAACTCCAGCGCTTGCCGCGGAGAACGTGGTCTTCGTCACCGGCGCCTTCCGGCGCTCGATCCCGGTGGCGGACTTTGAATATTTGGCAGAGACCGATCAAGCCCGGGGCCTGCTTTCGGATCTTCTGAGCTTTACAAAGATGGAGCCCAAGGAGGTCTCCAAGCTGCTCAAGGCTGAATTGGCCATCCCCTTGGTCCTGACCAGCCGGCTGCTGAACACCCGACTTGGCGAAGCGATCCTGGCCCGGGTGGCCAAGATCATTTATCCCCTGAAGGCCCCTGGAGCAGGCATTCCAGCCCTCCGGGCGGGAGTGATCAACGCCCTGGTGGCAAGCGACGACAAGATCAATGCCATCGGCTTCATGCAGGCCTACCCGGTCGATGAGCTGGAAGTGAGCATCCCTGCCCTGATGAACGTGCTGGAAAAAGCCAAATCCATCAGCCAACTGATCTCCTTCTTTTCCGATTCACCCCTGGATGGGCTGAGGGGCGACAACAAGGCTGCCCCGTAGATTCGGGTCCAGAGCGTCCCAGCCGACCGTGCCCCTGCTGACTTCCATCCGCCGGCGACTGGGATCGAAGACAGCAACGATGCAGGACTGGCCGGGCCTGATCGAGGGCTACCGCCGCTGGTTGCCGGTCAGCGACAAAACCCCCGTGATCACCCTGCGGGAAGGGGCGACCCCCTTGATTCCTGCCCCGTCCATTGCTGAGCGGATCGGCAAAGGGGTCAAGGTCTACCTGAAATACGACGGTCTCAACCCCACCGGATCGTTCAAGGACCGGGGCATGACCATGGCCATCTCCAAGGCCAAGGAAGCGGGCTCCGAGGCGGTGATCTGCGCCAGCACCGGCAACACCTCCGCTGCAGCAGCGGCCTATGCGCGGCGCGGCGGCATGCGCGCCTTCGTCTTGATCCCCGACGGCTATGTGGCCCAGGGCAAGCTCGCCCAGGCTCTGCTCTATGGCGCTGAAGTGCTGGCGGTGAAGGGCAACTTTGACCGCGCCCTGGCGATCGTCCGTGAAGTGGCAGATCAGTACCCAGTCACCCTGGTGAATTCCCTGAATCCCTATCGGCTCCAGGGCCAGAAAACAGCAGCCTTTGAGGTGGTGGATGCCCTGGGTGAGGCTCCGGATTGGCTCTGCATCCCCGTCGGCAACGCGGGAAACATCAGCGCCTACTGGATGGGCTTCAACGAGTACAAGGCAGCGGGCCACAGCCGCAAGCTGCCCCGAATGATGGGCTTCCAAGCGGCCGGCTCAGCTCCCCTCGTCCTCGGCCACACCGTGGAGCAACCCGACACCATCGCCACGGCCATCCGGATCGGCAATCCGGTCAACAAGGAGAACGCGCTCAAAGCTCGCGCTGAAAGCAACGGTGACTTCATGGCCGTAACCGATGCCGAAATCATCGAGGCCTACAAGCTGCTGGGCAGTGGCGAAGGCGTGTTCTGTGAGCCAGCCAGTGCAGCCTCCGTCGCCGGTCTAATCAAACGTCGAGATGAAGTCCCTGCGGGCTCAACGGTGGTCTGTGTCCTAACGGGCAATGGTCTGAAGGACCCCACGACGGCGATCGAGCACAACGACTCGAAATTCCATACGGGCCTCGATGCCGACACAGCCAAGGTTGCTGAAGTGATGGGCTTTTAGGCCCCTCAATGCGCCCTGAGACAGCTCCGCCCGGCCTCAAGCCGGGCTTTTTTGCGCCCAAGCTTGGAAGCCAATCCAGAAAGCGACTGCCCACAACCTGGGGAAAATAGTGAGAAGAGGATGGAAAAAACGCCTCTCGAAAAGCCGCTTCGACCTCCTTCTTTTTCCACAAGTCCAGGAAAGAGTGGAAAAGGCCTGAATTGCTCGAGGTTCAAATCCTGATTCAGCAGGCTTGCGGAAACTGAAACCCTGGATGCCGCTTGGGTTTGGGTTGTTTCCCAAGGTTTCCTCAGGACCTACTACGACGGTTTTGGTTTTCTTTCTTTCTGATCCATTAATCCATTAACGGTCGTCTGGGGATTGCCGGGGAACCCGATCGATCGACCCGTTGCGCTTCCGCTTGGGTTGTGGAAGCGTGGAGGCCCCTTCATTCCTGCCATGAAGCTGGTCTGCTCCCAGGCCGAACTGAATTCCAGTCTTCAACTGGTGAGCAGGGCTGTTGCGGCTCGTCCAACCCACCCGGTGCTGGCCAACGTGCTGCTCACCGCGGATGCCGGCACCGGCCGTCTGAGCCTGACGGGATTTGATTTGAGCCTGGGCATCCAGACCAGCCTGAGTGCCTCCGTCGCCACCAGCGGAGCAATCACTCTTCCCGCCCGTCTGTTCGGTGAGATCGTCTCGCGGATGCCTGCGGACAGTCCGATCACCCTCAGCTGCGAAGACGGCAGCGAGCAGGTCGAGTTGACCAGTGTTTCGGGCAGCTATCAGATGCGGGGCATGCCCGCTGACGACTTTCCTGAGCTCCCCCTGGCTCAGGCCGGCACCCCGATCAAGTTGGATCCGGAGGTCTTGATTAAGGGGTTGCGCGCCACCCTGTTTGCCAGCAGTGGGGATGAGGCTAAGCAGCTCCTGACCGGTGTTCACCTGGGTCTCGATCAGAACGGTCTGGAATGCGCCGCCACCGACGGCCACCGATTGGCCGTCCTGCGTCTTCAGAACGCATCCAGCAGTGAAGCTGAGCTGGATGTCACTGTCCCCGCTCGCTCCTTGCGGGAACTGGAACGGTTGCTCTCCAGCCGTGGCGCCAGCGAGGCCGTCAGCCTCTTCTGTGATCGCGGACAGGTCGTCTTCCAGTGGGCTGACCAGGTGCTGACCAGTCGCAGCCTCGATGGCACCTATCCCAACTACAGGCAGCTCATCCCAGAAAGCTTCGGTCGCCTGCTGCAGGTGGATCGCAAGGGGCTGTTGAGCGCCCTAGAGCGCGTGGCGGTCTTGGCTGACCAACACAACAACGTGGTCAAACTCACCAGTGATCCCGCTGCAGGTCAGCTCTCCATCAGCGCGGATGCGCAAGACGTCGGCAGTGGCTCCGAAGCGATTGGTGCCCAAGTCACGGGCGACGCCATTCAGATTGCCTTCAACGTCCGCTACGTCCTCGAAGGCCTCAAGGCCATGGGTTGTGAGCAAGTGCAGCTGCAGTGCAATGCCCCCACCACTCCGGTGGTGCTGGCTCCCCAAGACGACTCCAGCTTCACTTATCTGGTGATGCCTGTTCAGATTCGCCAGTGAGCCTCCCCGAACAGCTCCTGCTCAGCGAGTTGCTTCGCCGCCGGGTTCGTTGCGATCAGGGCCTTGATCACGGGTTGGGTGTCGCCGCCTGGATGCACCCTCCGGTGCATCGCCTCCTCGGTTGGTTCTCCAAACCTTCGGCCTTGGGGGATCGCCGAGAGGTCTGGCGGCTGAATCAGTTGCGCGGTCTGGCCGAACTCGAGCTGTTCGTCCGGGGGGATGCGGCTCCTACCGAAATCACCACGATGGATCGCTTGCCCACCTTGATCGAGGCGACCGTCCTCGGCCAAGACGGCGAGCCCCTGGGGCATATCGCCGATGCCGCCGTGGATCTCAGCAGCGGTCAGATCCTCCACTACCTGGTGTCCCGCAGCGATCCAAGACTTCCGGGGACGAGCCGTTGGCGCCTGGCCCCTGCGCGCATCAACGATCAACAACCTGGCATGGTCTTTACCTCCCTGGCTGGTTTGGATGATCTCCCCCTGGCCAAAGCCAGCGTCCGCCAGGAGTTCCTGCGCCGCTCCAAGCGTTGGCGAGAGCAGATGCAGGAGGAAACCTCCCGCTGGCGTGATCAGGTTCAGAACGCTGGCGAGCGTTTCGAGGAACGGCTGGAAGGTTGGTTGGAGGAACCTCCATGGGAGGAGGAAGTCGAGCGCCCCTCTTCAGGGCAGGAGACCTGGGATGAGTGGAACGAAGCGGATGCGCCGCAGCCCCGTCGCCGCCAGCAAGACGATCCCTGGATTTAAGAGGGGGTGAGTCGCTCAGCGAGACTGGAGTGATCTCGCTCCCTGGTTCGTGGTCGCAGCCCCTGACTACTCCGTAGCTGAAGCGCTGAAAAAGGAGAACCTCAGCCAAGCCGACTACGACGAGATTTGTCGCCGCCTGGGCCGGGCCCCCAATCGGGCCGAACTCGGCATGTTCGGGGTGATGTGGTCGGAGCACTGTTGTTACCGCAACTCCAGACCCCTGCTCCAGGGCTTCCCCACAACGGGGCCGCGGATTTTGGTGGGTCCCGGTGAGAACGCGGGCGTCGTGGATTTGGGCGAAGGTCAACGCCTGGCCTTCAAGATCGAGAGCCACAACCACCCCTCAGCAGTGGAGCCCTTCCAGGGCGCTGCCACCGGTGTGGGCGGCATCCTGCGGGACATCTTCACCATGGGTGCCCGTCCGATTGCCCTGCTGAATGCTCTGCGTTTTGGCCCGCTTGAGGACGAGCGCAACGTGGGCCTAATGGAAGGTGTGGTGGCGGGCATTGCCCACTACGGCAACTGCGTGGGCGTGCCCACCGTCGGTGGTGAGGTGGCCTTTGACGCCAGCTATTCCGGCAACCCTTTGGTCAATGCCATGGCCCTGGGCCTGATGGAGACCGAGAACATTGTCTGCTCGGGAGCCGAGGGCGTCGGCTTCCCGGTGGTCTACGTCGGCAGTACGACCGGCCGGGACGGCATGGGTGGCGCCAGCTTTGCCTCGGCGGAGTTGACCGAAGCGTCCTTGGATGATCGCCCCGCTGTTCAGGTGGGGGATCCCTTCCTCGAAAAGGGCCTGATTGAGGCCTGCCTGGATGCCTTCCAAAGCGGTGATGTGGTCGCGGCCCAGGACATGGGGGCTGCAGGTCTGACCTGCAGTTGTTCGGAGATGGCCGCCAAGGGTGGCCTGGGTATCGAATTGGATCTCGATCGCGTGCCCGCCCGTGAGGCCGGCATGACTCCCTACGAGTTCCTGCTGAGCGAATCCCAGGAGCGGATGCTCTTTGTGGTGAAGCCCGGCCGCGAAGCGGCGCTGATGGAGCGCTTTACCCGTTGGGGCCTGCAGGCGGCCGTCGTTGGCCGTGTCCTGGAGGACAACATCGTTCGGGTGTTGCAGAACGGTGAAGTCGCTGCTGAGGTGCCTGCAAGTGCGCTGGCGGATGACACGCCGATCAACCGCCATGAACTGTTGAGTGAGCCCCCGGCAGCCATTCAGGAGCACTGGCGCTGGTCCGAGGAGCAGCTGCCGCCGGCCTCCACGTCCGGCGTCAACGGTCAAAGCTGGAGTGAGACGCTCTTGGCCTTGCTGGATGACCCCACCATCGCTTCCAAGCGTTGGGTCTACCGCCAGTACGACCACCAGGTGCAGGCCAACACGGTGGTGCCCCCCGGCGGAGCTGATGCGGCGGTAGTGCGTCTGCGTCCCCAGGCCGACACCCAGGCGGCGACCCGCGGTGTGGCCGCCGTCGTGGATTGCCCTAACCGTTGGGTGGCCCTGGATCCCGAGCGGGGTGGTATGGCGGCCGTGGCCGAGGCCGCGCGCAACCTCAGTTGCGTAGGCGCCGAGCCCCTGGCGGTGACCGACAACCTCAACTTCCCCTCCCCGGAGACCCCGACCGGCTACTGGCAATTGGCCTCCGCCTGCCGCGGTCTCTCAACCGCTTGCTCGGCCCTGGATACCCCGGTGACCGGCGGCAACGTCTCCTTGTACAACGAGACCCGGATGCCTGACGGCTCCATGCTGCCGATCCATCCAACCCCGGTGGTGGGCATGGTCGGCTTGGTCCATGACCTCAGCCATGTCCGCGGTCAGGCCTGGCAGGACGCGGGCGATGTGATCTGGATGCTGGGTGTTCCTCTGGAAGCGGGTGAGACTCCAGCCGATGGCCGCTTGGGCCTGGCCGGCACGAGCTACCTCGAGCGGATTCATGGAGCCGTGACCGGGCGTCCACCGGAGATTGACCTGGAGCTGGAGCGTTCGGTTCAGGCGTTTCTGCGCCAGGCCATCACCCAAGGGCTGGTGAAGTCGGCCCACGACCTCAGTGATGGTGGACTCGCCGTGGCTGCTGCGGAGTGCTGCATGGCTTCGGGCTTGGGAGCCCATCTGGAGCTTCCCTCCAGTGCCGCTCGCCTTGATCGCCTGCTGTTTGCCGAAGGCGGCGCGCGCATCTTGGTGAGCGTCTCGCCGGCTCAAACGGTCGCTTGGCAGGAGGCCCTGGATGCCAGTGGCATTCCCGCGCAGTGCCTTGGTGTGGTGGAAGACGACAGTGAGCTCTCGATCACCCAGGCGGGTTCGAACCTGCTCACCACCCCCATTGCCCAGATGCGTGAGCGCTTTGAGCAAGCGATTCCCCGGCGCATGGGCGTCGATCTCCCCCCGACGGCCTGAGGAGAACCCTGATGCACAATGTTGAAGTAAATCTGAAGCTGGGATGCGCCGTGACTGACCCCACCCCCAGCCTCGATAGACCGGACAAGCCCGAAGAGGCCTGCGGCGTCTTTGCGGTCCTGGCCAGCGATCAGCCGGTGGCCAACCTCACCTACTTCGGCCTCTACGCCCTTCAACACCGCGGTCAGGAATCGGCGGGGATCGCCGTCTTTGATGCGGAACCAGGCAGTGCCCCCAAGGTGCGCCTGCACAAGGACATGGGTTTGGTGAGCAAGGTGTTCACCCCCGAGGTCCTCGAGCGCCTTCCCGGTCAGCTCGCGATTGGCCACAACCGCTATTCCACGACGGGTTCGAGCAAGGCCTGCAACGCGCAGCCGGTGTTGCTTAACACCCGGCTGGGCCCAATGGCCTTTGCCCACAACGGCAACCTGGTCAACGCCGGGGAATTGCGGACGGCCCTGGCCAGCGATGTCCCCGAAGCGGAATTCACCTCGACGACCGATTCAGAGCTGATCGCCTTTGCGATTCAGCAGGCCGTGAATGCCGGCAGCGATTGGGACAGCGCCATTCGCGCGGCAGCCGGACGCTGCCGCGGCGCCTTCAGCTTGGTGATCGGCACCCCCGAAGGCCTGTTTGCCCTGCGGGATGGCCATGGCATTCGCCCCTTGGTGTTTGGCCACATGGGTGAACCCAGCGAAGCCCGCTGGGTGGTGAGCAGCGAGACCTGCGGTCTGGACATCATTGGTTCGAGCTTCGATGGGGATATCGAGCCGGGCGAAATCGTCCACTTCCGTCTTGGTCAGTCCGAGCCGGTGCGCAGCCGCTGGGCGGAAGAGCCCTCCAAGCTCTGCGTCTTCGAAATGATCTACTTCGCGAGGCCCGATAGCCGTTTCTTCGGCGAATCCCTCTACAGCTACCGGGTGCGTATTGGTGAGGTGCTGGCCCGTGAAACCCCCATCGAGGCCGACATCGTCATCGGTGTACCTGACTCCGGGATCCCCGCCGCGATTGGCTACTCGCAATACAGCGGCATCCCCTTCGGTGACGGTCTGATCAAGAACCGCTACGTCGGCCGCACCTTCATTCAGCCCACCCAGGCCATGCGAGAAGCCGGGATTCGCGTGAAGCTCAATCCCCTGCCGGATGTGCTGGCCGGAAAGCGTGTGGTGGTGATCGACGACTCGATTGTCCGGGGCACAACCAGCCGTAAGTTGGTGGCGGCGATCCGCGATGCCGGGGCCACTGAGGTGCACATGCGGATCAGCTCACCGCCGGTGACCCACCCCTGCTTCTACGGCATCGACACCGATACCCAAGATCAGCTGATCGCGGCTCGACTGACCCTCGAGGAGATCTCCGCTCACCTGGGGGTCGATTCACTGGCTTATCTGAGCAAAGAGGGCATGGTGGAAGCCGCCCATGCCAATGCAGAGCATTTCTGCACCGCTTGTTTTGACGGGGCCTACCCGATTGAGATGGATTCTTCGGTCAGTGGCAGCAAGCTGATGCTTGAGCCCGCTGGAATCGCTAAATCATTGAAAACTCATTAATTCAATCGAGATTAACTGATTTATAATCCGCATGCCTGCCTATATCTATCCAAGACTCATGGATTGGAAACGCTTTTAAGTTCATGCCGAGGCCAAGGGCCTTTGTGAATAAATCTGGCATATCACAATAAATATCCTTGTTGAGTAACTTTAATAAAGAAGGAGAAATTACATATATACCTGCATTTACCTGTTGACGATAAATTGGTTTTTCCTCAATTCCAACAATGGAGTTTCCTTTGGTTCTGACGATGCCGAACGGGTTCTGCCATTCTTGAACTCTGACCGCCATTAATCCATCTGCTTTTTCTCGATGAGATTGCAGCAATAGATCTACGTATGATACTTCAGTTATTAGGTCAGCATTTGTAACAACGCAAGAATGTTGTTTTAAACGTGGTGGAAGGTTGGCGAGAGCTCCTGCAGTCCCAAGTGGTTTATCTTCTTTGATGTATTCAATATTGACACCATAATTAGTCCCATCACCAAAATGATCGATAATTTTCTCTGCCAAGTAATTAACTGAAATCGCAATATTTTCAAATCCTTCAGCCTTTGCATTAGAAATAATATGCTCAAGCATCGGTTTGCCTTTTACTGGAAGCATCGGCTTAGGTATCTTTTCTGTTAATGGCATTAAACGTTTTCCTCGTCCACCAGCCATAACTACAAATGTTTCTTTTCTGATTTCAGGAAAACCGAGTTGATCGGCTACGTGGAGGCCAACAAGGACGCCATTTTGATCAACAATAGGAAGATGAAAAAAATGATTTAAACTCATTATAATTTTTGCTTCATTGTCATTTAGTTCAGGAGGGGCGACGAGTGGACTGGCATTCATGACGTCTTTGACGTTATGTTCTAGACTTATATGTTTTAATAGGGCTTTCCTAATGTCGCTATCTGTAATCATTCCCAGAAGTTTTCCGTCTTTATTTGTTATTAATGCAACTTGATACCCACCCTGATTAATTGCCTCTAGCGCATCAGAGAAAGAACTCTCTAGCGGGAGAGTTAAAGTGGACCAGTTATTCACTCTTCTGTTCATGGCTTTATGGTAATCAGCTAATTGGAAGACTTTGATGTTAATTCAAGCTCTGGCTTGAAGCTTCTTGCTGCCTGAAGCTGTAATAAAATATTTTTCAAGTTCGGAGATGTATTTACCCGGATGGTAGGCTGTGATAAGCGAAAGAATATCGATATGATGATTTTGTGTAAGCATACTGAGTACTTTGAGTGATTTTTGTATCAACTTTCTGTGAATTGCTGGATGTCTTGAGTGGTTTATTCTGGTAAGAATTTTGAAAATCAATCTCTTTGCTGGCAAGATCTCTTTCTGCACTATTCTTCAAAAAAGAAAGTCCTTTCTCGACTGCCTGGGGGTATGGATAACGAACCATGCCGGAGACAGACTTGAATGCCGATCTTATCGCCCGCTTTCAGCCCGGAGCCAGGACAAAATTGCGGACGAAGGGGACGAAGTGAAATTTGGGCGCGGCCGTGGCCAGCTGATCAGCCTGCCAGCCTCCAGCACCTGCTCCAGTACACCCCGGATCAATTCCACATCCGGGGGCACGTCGTGAACGTGGCCATGGCGCAGCCGGCCGGCTTGGCGATCTCCGATGTTGAGCACTGGCATGCCGAGCAATGGTGCTTCGATCACACCGCTAGAGGAATTGCCGGCCATGGCTTCAAACAGCTGCAATGCTGCCAGGTAGAGCTCCTGCCCCAGGGATGGCACCACCCAGCTCCGATGTGGATGCTGCTGCATAAATGCCTGCAGTAGAGCCAGAAGCTGATCACGGCCGGCATCGGCATTGGGATGTGTGAACAGCACCTGGCAGGGCGTGACTTCCAGTGCCTGCAACAGGGCCTCAAACCCTGCGACGCCCCGATCTTCCAACAAGGTTTCGGGGTGATACGTGATCAACAGGTTGCTCGAGCCAAAACGGTAGCCAGTGGCTAGCTCAAAAGCGCTGCGGCTCGCGGGCGGTGCTGCCAGTAGGCCATCGAGCACCATGGGCCCCACATTGAACACGTTCTCAGGGGGATTGCCCATCGCGATAACCCGTTTGCGGTAGGGCTCGGTAGCCGCGAAATGCCAGGTGCTGAGCTGGGTGATCGCATGGCGCAGGCGATCATCCACAGCACCCTGGGTGGTTTCGCCGCCGTGGAGATGCACCACCGGAATCCCCACCAGATGGGCGGCGGCGGCGGCGGCAAACGCCTCATAGCGATCGCCTAGGACAATTAGCAGCTCCGGTTGCAAGCGCTCGAGCGCTTCCGCCACACCAGCCAGCGCCTCAGCGCTCAGGGCCGCCATCGAGGGCGGAGGCGTTTGATCCAGCGCGAGTGGCACTAGAGCAGCGGGCTGATGGCCATCGGCTTCGATCTCGGCGAGGGTGTTGCCATGGCTGGCGGCGAGATGGCTGCCGCTCACGATCAGCCGGAGGCTGAGGCCTGGGTCAGCGGCGATCCCAGCGATTAGATGGCGCAGCAGGCCGTATTCGGATCGGTTACCGGTGAATACGGCGACGGTCCGTTGTGCAGGGTGTTTAGCCATCAATCGCTTCACCAGGCTTGTAGCTGCGATGAGCCTGGCGGCCTAACACGTGTGGATAACTCATCGGGCTGAGGCCATCAGCTGGCCGCTGGCAAATGAGATCGTCCGGCAGAAATGGCTGCCCAGCTGCTATGAAGCGCGCGGCCCGTAGGCTGCGGCGCGCCACCTGGCGAGTGTTCTCCTCGGCGAGTTGGGGTTGCTTGCGGCCATCGCCGAGCATGCGTTCGCAGCTGCGGATGGCCGCCACCATGGCGGCAAAAGGCTCAGGTTCCAGGCTGGCGCGGTGATCCGGGCCCGGCAGACTCACATCTAGCGTGAGATGCTTTTCAATCACCATCGCTCCCAGCGCTGTGGCCGCCACGGGCGCCGTGAGGCCCAGCGTGTGATCGGAATAGCCCACCGGGCAGCCGAAGGCAACCGCGAGGCTGCTCAAAGCCCGCAGGTTGATCTGCTCCTCAGGCGCTGGATAGGCGCTGAGGCAATGCATCAGGGTGACAGCTCCCCGCGGCACGCCGGCCTCCAGGAACACCTCGAGGGCCGCCTCCACCTCACCAAGCGTGCTCATGCCGGTGGAGAGATACACGGGCAAGTGGCGGCTGGCGGCCGCAGTTGCCATTCCTTCCAGTAGGGGCCTATGGGTGATCTCGCCAGATGGCACTTTGATGGCACCGATCCCTAGCTCGAGGAGAAGCTCCAGTTCAGGAATGCCGAAGGCGGTGGAGAGGAAGCTAATCCCGCAGTTGCGGCAATAGGCCGCTAGCTCACGATGCTGCGCAGGACTGAGCTCAAGTCGCTCGAGCATCTCGCGCTGGCCGCCAGCACCGTCGTTGCTTGTCTGATAATCGGCCTTGGGCGCTGAGGCTGTGACCAGGTCGGCAGCGCTGAAAGTTTGGAATTTCACGGCATCGGCGCCGGCAGCGACCGCCGCATCCACCAGCTGCTTTGCAAGAGCCAGATCACCGTTGTGGTTAACCCCGGCTTCGGCGATTACAAGAGTGGCCATCCCATCACCCGTTTGCCAGCGCTGATCACGGTGCCCGCGGGGAGCTGCAGGCCTTCGCGCAGCATCGCACCGCTGCCGACGAAACAGCCAGGTCCTAGCTGTACGCCTCCGTTTACCAGGGCACCCGTGCTCACGTGGCAGTGATTACCCAGCTGGACATCGTGCTCAATCAGCGCACGGGTGTTGAGCGTGCAGTGGCTACCCACCACAGCGCCGGCGTTCACGATCGCCCCATGTCCAACCACAGTGCCAGCGCCGAGCTGAGCATGTTGGCTTACCACTGAATGGGGGGAAATCAGAACGGGGCAGTGGAAGCTGAGTCGGTCAAGCAGGGTCGCCAGACGTTGGCGCGGGGCTGCATCCGGCAGCTGACCGATGGCCAGAACGGCCGATGGACAGGTGCCCCTCAGGGAACCGAGATCTGCATCTGTACCAATGACTTGATACCCCATGACGTTGATGCCCACTTGCTCGGGCAGTCCCAATAACCCGTGGATGCGCCAATGACCTTCGGTTTCGACCAGATCAATGAGGGAGCGGGCATGCCCTCCGCAGCCGATCAGCAGCAGAGGCTTCATGAGCTCCAGCCCTCATCCAACTGAGGGCTGCTGGGCAGATTGAGCAGGCGGCAGGCTTGGCCTTCTGCCACAACAAGCTCACCTCGCGGAGCATCTACGTACATCGGCAGTTGGTGGAGCAGGCGCCACACGGGCCGCAGCAGCAGGCCGTCGGCGTGTGCAGCCTCCAAAACCTGCAAGCGCTGGGCTTCGGCTTCGGCTGGATCGTCGGCCAGAAAGCGCAAGGTGACCAGCCAGTGGTTGCTGCGGCAGCCCTCGGGCTCAGCAACCAGTTCCACACTCGTCAGGTTCTCGAGGGCTGTGGCGTAGCGCTCAGCCAGCCGCCGCTTGGCTACGAGGCGGCGGTCCAGATCCTCCAACTGGGCCACTCCCAAGGCGGCGTTGAGGTTTGGCATGCGGTCGTTCCAGCCCACGGCATCGTGCTCAAACGCCCAGGAGTGGGGCAGTTTGGCGGTCGTGGAGAGATGGCGGGCGCGCTTGGCCAACTCGGTGCTTTGGGTGAGCAGAGCTCCCCCACCACCAGTGGTGATCAGCTTGTTGCCGTTGAAGCTGAGTGTGCCCACAGCACCAACCAGGCCGCAGTGGTTCCCATCACTCCAGCTCCCGAGCGCTTCAGCGGCATCTTCCACCAGCGGCAGTCCCCAAGCATCCGCTACAGCCCGAACCTCCTGGATTCGCGAGGGATGGCCGAACACATGCACGGGCAACACAGCCGCTAGGCGCCGGCCAGTGCTGCGGTTGAACACGCCGCCCTCGCGCCGTTCAGCAACGGCTTCGAGGTGGGCAGCTAGAGCCGGTGGGTCCATCCCGAGGCTGCCTGCCTCTACATCCACGAAGTGAGGGATCGCCCCGAGATGGGCTACGGCATTGGCCGTGGCCACAAAGCTCAGGGGCGGCAACAACACCTCATCGTCAGCTGACACACCCACGAGGTGGAGCGCCAGGCGCAGTGCCACAGTGCCGTTTGTGACGGCCACGGCATGTTCGGCGCCTGTGCGGGCGCAGAGCTCCTGCTCGAAGCGGGTCACCCACTGGCCGGCGGTGCTCACCCAGCCGCTGTCAAGGCAGTCGCGCACGTAGGCCCAGGCCTGGGTGCCGCTGAAATCGGGCTCATGCAGGGCTATTGGTTGGCCCGGTGTTCCTGTGCTACTGCCGCACACCTGCTGCAGCGCCCTCAGGATCGCTTGCGCCTGGCTCATACGGCGTAGGCCCCAGGCCGGTAGCGGGCCAGGTTTGCCGGATCGATGAACCACTCCGCCGTACGTTGCAGACCGCGGCGCAAACCCTCTTGGCTGCCATAGGCCGGCTGCCAGCCGGTGAGTTCGCGCAGCCGCGTGTTGTCGCCAAACAGGCGGTTCACTTCAGAGGCCTCTGGCCTTAGCCGTTGCTCGTCGGTGACGATCTCCACCTCGGCGTTCATCACCTCGGCGATCAGTGCAGCGGTGTCGCCAATTGAAATTTCAAATTGGCTCGAAGCATTGACCACCTGGCCGAGGGCTGCATCGCTGGCGGCCAGCGCTAGGAAGGCGGCGCAGGTGTCGGCCACGTAGTTGAAATCACGGGTGGGCGAGAGGGAGCCCAGACGAATCTGGCGCTGGCCCGCTGCGATCTGGCTGATGATCGTGGGGATCACGGCACGGGCACTCTGACGGGGGCCGTAGGTGTTGAACGGCCGCAGAACGGCCACGGGGGTTTCAAAACTGCGCCAGTAGCTCAGAGCGATCTGATCGGCGCCGATCTTGCTGGCGGCGTAGGGCGATTGGCCCACCAGGGGATGGTCTTCCGTGATCGGCACAAACTGTGCGGTGCCATAGGTTTCGGAGGTGGAGGTGTGCACCACCCGCTGCACCCCCAGATCCCGAGCCGCCTGCACCACATTGAGGGTGCCATGGATGTTTGTGTCGATATAGCTGGCGGGCGCCACGTAGCTGTAGGGAATGGCGATCAAGGCAGCGAGGTGAAACACCTGATCACAGCCAAGCATGGCTTCCCGCACGCACAGGGGGTCGCGGATATCACCGAGCACCACCTCGAGTTCGGCCTGCAGCGCAGGCGGAAGGCTGTCGAGCCACCCCCAGCTACCCAATGAGTTGTAAATGCAGAACGCCTTGACGGTGTAACCCTCTTTGATTAGATATTCGACCAGATGAGACCCGATAAATCCATCTGCTCCCGTTACTAGAACGCGATTCTTTCGTTTCATCAGAGGCACCACCCATCATCAACAATAATATTCTGTCCGTTGATAGCCTCCGCTTGATCTGTTAAGAGAAAACAAACCGTTCCCGCCACCTGATCACTTGTAAGCATCCCGAAGTTCGTACAACTTTCCCGATATCTTTGAGTGAATATCTCTGGCTGCCCAGATGTAATACCTCCGGGGCTTACACAGTTTACACGAATAGCATTGCCACTGTAATACTTGGCGAGCCATTTTGTAATAGATATAATGCCTGCCTTGATAGCGGAATATTCTATAGGTGAATACATCTCTGTTCCCTTATAGTGATCAAACTTCGGTGCACCTACTCCCTGTATCGATGAGATGTGAACTAAATCCCCGCCCCCTTGGTTCTTAAACTCCTCTAATAGTTTTTGGGAAATTAAAATGGCTGATCCAAGTTGCATTGATAAATGGCTATTGATAACATCTGCACTTAAATCTTCGAAATGTGTACCCCATGTCGTTGTCACTGGGTAAGCGCTGTGTACGGCTGACGTTATATTTCCCATATCCTTTGTTGCGGATCTAAGCATAGTTTCTACATCTGAGGAATTCGCGATATCGCAGGGACAGGCGAATACCTTGCCTGGGTATTCTTCAGATAACTTCTCTTTGAGCGTCAATAATCTTTCAGTTGCTAAATCCGTGAGGAATACTGATGCACCCATTCTAAGCGACTCTTTCGCAACCGCAGAGCCGATTCTCCCTGCAGCACCAGTGATCAGCACACTTTTTTCGTTGAGAAGTTTCATTGCGCTAACCCATTAAGTCTTTCCATCAACCCTGGTCTTTCCATAAGCATTTTTGCCACAGAATAATCGTAGAAAGTATCAATATCAACTGCCGTATGCTGAGGCACCTTTATGGCCTTGACGTTTCCATCCCATATACTTTTTTTATTGTTTATAAATGACGGCCTCGCGATGTATGCAACCGTTGCCACATCCTGGCACTCTGGAGAGTCTTGCCGTCTATTAAATCCTTGGCTGGTATTCACAAGCTGCGCATACCCCTCACTGTTGTTGGTAACCATGTTAAACCAGGGATTCCTGTGAGAATCTGTTGTTGTGATGACCATATCCACATCGTCAACCAGCGCTTGCATGCATCTGCGAACGTCCATGTACCTTCGGCAAGGCGCGGTCGCAGGTAGGCTAATGAATTGGTCAAAGCTTCCATACTTCTTTCCTACATGCTCAATTGCATGCTTCCAGGCTTCCCACTCGGACGCTGTATCACTTGCTAGATCTTTTGGTCGTTCAATTATTTCCGCCCCAAACAATCCACCAACCTCTGCAATCTCTTCAGAGTCAGTTGACACGAAAATTCTGTTTATCTGATTTATCTTCTTTGCTATTTCAATTGAATGCCCAACTAAGGGAACCCCGTTAATCGGGAGCAAGTTTTTCCCGGGGAGTCCTTTTGAACCACCGCGTGCAAACACAAAGCAATAACTTAATTTAGGCTCCACCATTCTGGTTAACTCCTGTTTATATCCTTGATAATGCTGAGCACCTTAAGCGCTTCGTCAAGCGTACAAAGGCCATGACCGCCCTGTTTTGATGCATTCCAAAACAAACTGAGTTGCTTGTAAAACCTTTCATCTGACTTTAAACCAATTACTGATTCATCTGATTCTTCCCCTTCAGCCGTCTGAGTGACTGTGCCTTGAATCAAATCCCAGTAAATTGAACCCTTCGAGCCACGAAGCGAAACATACCGCTCCGGTTTTTTTGTGCAGTAATCAATCTCAATGGTTACGAGACAGCCGTTGCAATCCCGACCAACAACTAAGCATTGATCCTCAGTCTCAACATCCAAGGCCTTTGAGTGCCAGCATTCACTGTAGTTAATATCTAAATCCCCTAGTAAATACAAAGCCATGTCAATCTCATGACTGAGTTCTAGGGCTGCTCCGCCTCCCAGGTCTTTTCTCGCAGAAACAGACTTCCTGTAATCTGTGTCTGGCCTCCAGTTAGGGAGCCATGAACCACAATAGAATCTTGCAGAAACTAACTGGCCGACCCTTTTCTCTCTTATCAGGTCTTTTGTGATGCTAGCTCCTGGATCTTGTCTTAATATGTAGCCAACATATATAGGAGTTTTTTTGCTTCTCTTGGCTAGTTCTTTCCACTCATCTGCTCTTTCGCCTCCTGTGCCAATTGGCTTTTCGATGAGAGTGGGGATGTTTTTCTCTGTGAACAGCAATGCTTGTCGAAGGTGTTGATTCGCTGGACTAGCGATCACGACTGCATCCGGATTCCACTGTATTGCCTCTTCTTCTGTAGTGAATGATCTGTCTACATACTTGCATGAGTCCTTGCTTAAGCCTGAACGAAGTGCTCCAACCTCAGTTTCCGGCCATGCCTCTTTGATGATGCGCGCATACTTTCTGCCGATACTTCCAAGGCTACAAATGATGACCCTCACTGTGTTGCCGCTCTCTACGCTAAGCACGGATGCGAGATCATTTTCTGGCGTGGCCTTGTGATTGGCAAGCTCACTAGCCAAGTGTGACTATATCTTTCTTTCAATTCATGGTTGTCTAGCCATGAAGGCATTTTGATTTCCGCTTCCATGTTAACTATTGGGCGCTTCTGTGCCTTGGGCCTGGTGCTTCACCTCGCCCCCAAGGCCAAAGGCCTCGTGGATTACTTGGAGGGCTTTGATGCCCTCGCCTTCGGGCACCACGCAGCTTGTGCGGATCTCACTGGTGGCGATCATCTCGATGTTGATCTGAGCGTCAGCCAAGGCGCGGAACATCCGGCCAGCGGTTCCAGCGGTGCAGGGCATTCCAGCGCCGACAGCACTGATGCGCGCGATGGCCATCCCTTCTTCAAAGCTGGCCCCAGGCCATTGGTTCAGTAGCGGTTGCAGGGCAGCTTGGGCTCGGCTGAGGTCCTCGCGCTTGAGGCAGAAGCCCATGTCGCGGCTGAGCTGTTCGCCTGAGCCATGGGTGCGCTCGGACTGAACGATGGCATCCAGGCTCACGCCGGCGTCGGCCAGAGCTCGGCAGACCGCCGCCGCCGTTCCCGGCTTATCGGGAATGCGGCGCACGGCCACTTGGGCCTGATCACGATCGAGGGCCACACCGCGCACCTCCGGTTGCCCGGCTCCAGAGGGGGCGGGGTTGAGATGCAGCTGCCGCTCGCTCAGTTCAAAGCAGTGGGCTGCCGCCTGCAGGGCCTTATTGCCTTGATGTCCGGCGACCAGGCAGCTCACCTTGACTTCGCTGGTGGCGATCAGACGCAGGTTGATGCCGCCTTTGGCCAAGGTGTCGAAGAGGCGCGCGGCCACCCCGGGCCTGCCCATGATTCCCGCCCCAGCAATGCTGAGCTTGGCCATCCCGGCCTGGGTGCTCAGGGTGGCTCCGGCCGCCTTGGCATCCATGGCGTTCAAGACGCTCTGGCAGACCGCCTTGGCGTCCTCCAGTTGTGCCTCCGCCACCGTGAAGGCGATGTCGTTGCTGCTGCCTTCGTGGGTGGACTGCACGATCAGATCCACGCTCAGGCCCGCATTGGAGAGCGCTTCAAACAGTTGAGCGGCGACCCCGGGGCGATCGGGAACATGGGAGAGCGCCAAGACCGCTTGATCGGTGTCCAGTTCTGCCCCATCCACGGGTTTGCCGAGCTCCAGTCCTTCGCCGCTACCGCGATGGCTGGTGCTGTCGCTGGTGAGCAGCGTGCCCGGTGCATCGCTCCAGCTGGAGCGCACCACCAAGGGAACGCCGTAGTTCCGGGCGATCTCCACAGCGCGCGGATGCAAGACCGCCGCTCCGAGGCTCGCTAGCTCGAGCATCTCGTCGCAGGTCACCGTCTCCATCAATTGGGCATCGGCCACCTTGCGGGGATCGGTGGTCAGGACGCCTGGGACATCGGTGTAGATCTCGCAGGCATCGGCCCCGATGGCTGCCGCCAAGGCCACAGCCGAGGTGTCGGAGCCGCCGCGGCCCAAGGTGGTGATCTCGGGAACGCCCGAGAGGCTGTTGCTGGTGCCTTGGAATCCGGCAACTACAACAACGTTGCCGTCATCGAGGAGCCTGCGGACTCGCTCGGTTTTGATTTCGAGAATCCGGGCTCGGCCGTGGGCCGATTCGGTGAGGATCCCGACTTGGGGACCGGTCATTGAGACCGCTGGAATGCCCTCGGCGTGCAGGGCCATCGAGAGCAGTGCGATCGAGACCTGCTCTCCGGTGGCCAGCAGCATGTCCATCTCCCGCTGGGGCGGGTTCCTGCTGATTGCCTGGGCGAGTCCGGTGAGTTCATCGGTGGTGTGCCCCATGGCCGACACCACGATCACCAGATCGTTTCCGTCTTCCTTGCTGGCCGCAATGCGCTTCGCCACAGCCTGAATGCGCTCCACATCGGCTACGGAGGTGCCGCCGAATTTCTGGACCAACAGGGCCATGGGTGGGCGCAATTGCGGAATCGACGATTGTCCTATGGCGCCAGCAGAAACCCGTCGCGGAAGGCATCAACGGGGTCGGCTCCCCGCTTGAGGCTGGCTTCCACCTGCAGGAGCTGACTGAGCAGGGCGAGGAAGCGTTCGGGTTTGCGGCCTCGGATCTGTTTGCGCATCACGTAGATCCGTTTGGGATTGCCAATCCCGGCGGCCTTGGCGATGGCATTCACATCGTTTTCCCCTTGCTGATCCAGCAGGCTCACCCAGAGCCAACCCCGGATCTGCCCGCAGAGGGTGGCCACAATCCGCAGGGCCGGTTCATTGGCGGCCAGCAGGACATCCACCAGGGCTACCGCTTCGGCGGGTGCTCCCGCCAGGAGAGCATCACCCACCTGCAGCGCATTGGTGGCCTGGCCGCCAATCAGGGCTTCCACCGCTTGAGCGGTGATGGTTTGGTCTGCCCCGACATAGAGGGAGAGTTTTTCCAGTTCGCTGGCCAGCCTGGCGCTGTCGCTGCCGATGGCATCGCTCAATGCTTGGGCGGCGTCGGGCTGAAGTTTGAGCCCCAGCTCTTGGGCTGTGCGTAGCACCAGGTCCACCTGCCCGGATCCATCCCAGATCGCCGGCAGTTGAAAGCTGCGCTCCTTGGCCTCGCCGCTTTTGACCAGTTTTTGCAGGGCCTTGGTGGTCTTGAGCCGCCCATCCGGTTTGGCGGCGTTCACCAGCACCAGATGGCACTGCTCCGCCACCAGGTTCAGAGTGGCCTCCAGTTGCTCCGCTAGATCAGCCGGGCACTGGTTGCAGAAGGGGCTGCGTTGCAACACGATCACGCGATCCCCCGCGCCAAAGGGGGCCGTTCGCGCTTCCTCCAAGGCTTGAGCGGCCTGGCTGGCATCGTTGCCGTCCAGACGGCTGAGGTTGATGCTCTGCCAGGAGGGATCGACCTGGCTTTTGACCAGTGCTTCGACGGCCCGGCTGCGCGCGGCTTCGTCGTCGCCCCAGATCAGATGGATCGGCATGGCAGCACGGGGTGCAGTGCAGTTTGTGCCAGATCTGCATCGGCTGTGACCAAGACAGCGACTTCGTTCTGAATGGCCGTTGCCAGTTCGATGGCTTGGTTGAGCTCCAGCTCTGGTTCCTGTTGCTGGAGACGGCTTGCTGCCAGGGCGAGATCCCCATTCAGCGGCACCTGCCGCCAGTGCATTGGATTGGCAAAGGCGGCGTTGTAGCGCAAGGCCAGGGCTTCATCCCCCTGGCTCAGGGCAGCGTCCATGACGTCCATCAGGCTGATGCTGCTGATGACCCCTTGCCAGCTGCCCTGGGCGATGCCTTGAAGGACGGGCTCCAGCACCCGGCTGGTTTGTGGGTCGTCGTGCAAAAAGGCCGCAAGGGCACTGCCGTCTAGGCCGATGCGGCTGCCGGGGCCTAATTGCCTGGCTTGGAAGCGGGCTTTTGCAGGGGCTCCCCCAGGCGCCCGCTGCTGTGCGCTGCGCTGCTGGGCACTTCCCTTGAGGCTCAGCAGGTTCTCCATCGCTTGTTGGCTGCTGGTGCCACCCGCCGCGTCCTGCAAAGGGACGATGGCCGCCAGATCATGGCGGTGGCGTTGGATCACCAGCCGCTCACCCTTGGAGGCGCGAACCAGTAGTTCGGGGAAGCGCTGACGGGCCTCTTGCACTCCAAACCGCTCCACCCCAATTGCTCCAGCCATCGCTCTGTGCAGTCTGTACAGAGTCTGTCAGCGGGGCATGCTTGTCCCCATGGGATTCGACCATCCGATCTTCAGCGAGAGCCTGCGCTTGATCGAAGCGGCCTTGCCTGAAGGGACGTTGCAGGGTTTGTCGGTTTCCGAACGGGATGTGCTGCTGCGTTTGATCCACAGCAGCGGTGATCTGAGCTTGGTTCAGGGGGTGTCATTCTCAGATCAGGCTTGCGAGCTGGGTCTGCGCGCCCTCAGTGCCCAGGCGCCGATCCTGACGGACACCGCGATGGCGGCGGCAGCGGTGGCTCCGATGGCCCGGCGGACCTTCGGGAATGTGGTTCGCAGCGTGCTGGATTGGGCTCCTGATCGTGCCCCCGAGGGGGGGACCCGAGCGGCGGTGGGCATGCAGCAAGCCTTGAGCGCCCATCCCGGAGCGCTGGTTTTGATCGGAAGTGCGCCAACGGCTCTGGAGCTGTTGCTCGAGCAGGTCCGTAGCGGAGAGGTTGCCCCTCCTGCGTTGGTGATCGGGATGCCCGTCGGCTTTGTCGGTGTTGCTGAGAGCAAGGCCCATCTCGCGGCCAGTGAGTTGCCTCAGATCCGTTTGGACGGGAGTCGCGGTGGTGCCGGCTTGGTGGGTGCTGCGGTGAATGCTCTGTTGCGCCGGGCTTGGTTGGATCAGGCGGCGTCAGTTTGAACGCTGACGTGGCTGTTGGCTTCGATCCGGCTCAGCACCTGACGGGCTCGCAACACCACCGGGGCTGGCACCCCGGCGAGGCGAGCGGCCTCGATGCCGTAGCTGCGGTTGGCGCCGCCGCTGACGACCCTGTGTAGGAAGCGCAGGTTTGAACCGGTTTCTTCCACCAGCACCTGGGCGTTTTCGACGTTGCCCTGTTGCTCGGCCAGCTCGTTGAGCTCGTGATAGTGGGTCGCAAAGATGCTGCGGGCGCCGATGTCGCCGGAGAGGTACTCCGCCACAGCCCAGGCGATCGACAGGCCATCGAAGGTGGCGGTTCCCCGCCCAATTTCATCGAGCAGCACCAGGGACTGGCTGCTGGCGTGGTGAAGGATGTTGGCGGTCTCGGCCATTTCGACCATGAAGGTGGATTGGCCTGCTGCCAGGTCATCGCCCGCCCCGACTCGGGTGAAGATGCGATCGGCGATCCCCAGTCGCGCCGAGTCAGCTGGGATCCAGCTGCCGATCTGAGCCATCAGCTGCAGCAGCCCGGTCTGGCGCAGGTAGCAGCTCTTCCCGCTGGCGTTGGGCCCCGTGAGAACCACCAGGTCACAGCCCTCGCCGAGGCCGACGTCATTGGGGGTAAACGCTTCCTCCACCAGCAGTTGCTCCACCACAGGGTGGCGTCCCCCTTGGATCTCCAGGCAGCGGCTTCCAGGGACGAGCTCCGGTTTGCAGTAGCCGCAGGTGGCTGCCACCTCAGCCAGTGAGGCCAGGGCATCCAGTTCAGCGACAAGGCGTGCGGCGAAGCGAATCGGCCCCGCTTGCTCGCCCACCTGCTGACGCAGCTGGCAGAACAGTTCGTATTCCCGTTGCGCTGCACGGGCTTTCAGCTGGAAGATTCGTCCTTCGCGGCTCTTGAGTTCTGGGGTAACGAAGCGCTCCTCGTTCGCCAAAGTCTGCCGGCGAATCCAGTGGTCCGGCACGTCCTTGGCTTTCGACTTACTGACGGAGAGGAAGTAACCAAAGGTGCGGTGGTACTGGAGTTTCAGGGTGCTGATCCCGCTGTTCAGTCGCTCCGCTTGCTCCTGCTCGGCCAACCAGGCGTCCTGGTCATCCAGTTGGTTGCGCAGACCATCGAGTTGTGGGTCCACCCCGTCGTGTATCACTCCTCCCTCGGTCAGGGTTAACGGTGGGGTCTCCAGCAACTGATGCCGCAGTTCAGCGGCGAGTGCATCGAGTTCGTCCCACGGCCTCGCCAGGGCCACCAGCGGTGTACTGGTGACCTCGCCCAGCAAGCCAGCCAGGGCCGGGAGTCGCTCCAGACCATCGGCCAGGGCCACCAGATCCCGGGCGGATGCGGTTCCAGCTCCGGCCCGTCCAGCGAGCCGCTCCAGATCTCCCATGGGCCTCAGCAGCCTGCGCACCCCCAGGCGCAAGCTGCGGGCTTGACTGCCGCTTACCAGTTCCCCAATCGCCTCCTGGCGGGAGCGGATCAGCTCGAGATCCACCAGGGGAGCCTCGATCCAGCGCCGCAGGCAACGGCCACCCATGGCCGTCATCGTCCGGTCCAGGGCCCAGAGCAGTGACCCCTGAAGTCCACCTGCCAATTGGGTCTTGGTGAGTTCGAGATTGCGCCGGGTCGCTGCGTCCAGCACCAGTTGATCGCCAGCGCTCCACGTGGTGGGCAACTCCAGAGGGATCTCGCAGCCCGGCTGGGTGTCGCTCAGGTAGCGGAGCAGCCCTCCGGCGGCCCGAAGGGCCAAGGGGTTTTCGCCAAGCCCCAAGCCATCAACGCTCGCCAGTCCAAAGCGCTCCAGGACGGTGGCTTTCGACTCATTGAGCGCAAAAGGGGTGCGGCTTAAGGGCGTTAGTTGCAGGGAGGTTGGACACCAAGCCGGACGTTCGCTCCCGCTTTCGGGGTTCGGCCAGAGCACTTCAGCGGCCTCGACCTGCAGCAGCTCCTGGTGCAATTGGTCACTGCCGTTTCGCTCGGTGACACGGAATTCGCCCGTGCTCACGTCGGCAATGGCGAGACCCCAACGCTCTTGCTCGCAGACCACCGCGCAGAGCCAGTTGTTGCGGCGGGCACTGAGCATCCCCTCCTCGAGCACCGTGCCTGGGGTCAATACCCGCGTGATCTCCCGTTTCAGTAGCGCTGGCTTTCCGCCGCTCTTGCTGCGCTCAGCGGCCTCTTCCACCTGGTCGCAGAGGGCGACGCTGAAGCCGCGTCCCACCAGGTCGGTGCAGTAGCGCTCGGCGGCGTGATGGGGAATGCCGGCCATCGGCACGCGTCCGATCGATTTGCCGCCCTCTTTTCCCGTCAGGGTCAACTCCAGCAGTCGGGAGAGGGCAATGGCGTCTTCGAAAAAGCACTCAAAGAAGTCACCGAGCCGGTAGAGCAGGACCCGCTCGGGATGCTCCGCCTTGAGTTCCACGTAGTGGCGCAGCATCGGCGTGAGCTGCTCGAGGTCCACCAGGCTGTGGTGGTGCCAGGGGGGCAGGTCTTCGCTGCTGCCTTCCTTCTCCTGACTGTCCTCGGGTTCCTGAGGGGTGTTTTGGCGAACACGGGGCCTGGATTGGGCATCCCGCGCGAGGGCTTCGTGATCCAGCTCTGAAGTGGCTTTCTCGAGCTGCGGCGATGCTTTGGCCGCTGGTGGCTCTGGCTCAAGTCCAAACAGCGAGCCCTGCAGTGCCAACTCGGTTTGGTCGGCCACAGGCAGGCTGTCTTCAACGCGGCCAGATCGTAGGCGCGCCACAACTTGTGAAGGAACCCCAGATCGCTTCGCTGGCTCCAGGAACCAGCGTGGGAGGATTTGCCAACTGACAGGACGCCACCCTCAGTTCCATGACGATCCTCAACACCCTCTCAGTCCTGGCCCTGGTGGTGATGTCCTTCGCTCTGATCGTGGCTGTCCCCGTGCTGTACGCGAGCGATGACACCAGTGGCCGCTCCAACCGCCTGATCCTGCTGGGCAGCATCGCTTGGGTCGCCCTGGTGCTGGTCAACTGGGGCATGAGCTTCTTTGTGGCCTGATCGGGCCTCTGCTTAGGCTGAGCGGATCGCGAGCTCAGCTGACGTGACCGTTTTTGAAGGGCAATTTTCCGGCGCGTCTGGATTGCGGGTCGCCATTGTCGTTGCGCGTTTCAACGATTTGGTGACGGCCAAGCTGCTGAGCGGCTGTCTGGATTGCCTGTCGCGCCACGGCATTGATAGTTCAGACAGCAGCGCCCAGTTGGACGTCGCTTGGGTCCCGGGCAGCTTTGAAATTCCCTTGGTGGCTCAGCGCCTGGCTCAATCCGGCCGCTACCAAGTGGTGATCACCCTGGGAGCGGTCATCCGCGGCGACACCCCCCACTTCGATGTGGTGGTTTCTGAGGTCAGCAAGGGTGTGGCCGCAGTTAGCCGTGACTCTGGCGTGCCTGTGATCTTTGGTGTTCTCACCACCGACACGATGCAGCAGGCCTTGGAGCGTGCTGGCATCAAGAGCAATCTGGGCTGGAGCTATGGCTTGCAGGCCATCGAGATGGGCAGCCTGATGGCTGCCCTGCCTAAGGCCTAGTTGTCTCGGCGCATCAGCCGCTGGCCCGCGACCTCCTCAAAGCCCAGCTGCTTGTAGAAGCCGGCGCTGTTGGTGGTCATCAGATAGACCCTCTCCACTCCTTTGAGTTGCGGGGAGTTCGCGAGGGCTTCCACGAGCTGCCGGCCCAGCCCTTTGCCCTGGAGGTCCTCGGGAATCACCACATCCCAGAGCACGGCCCGGTAAATCCCATCGCTGGTGGCGCGTCCAAAGCCCACCAGGCGCTTGCCTCGCCACAAACTGGCGACCGCAGCGCTGCCCTTGAGCATGCGCCGAAGCTCCTCAATCGAGCGGTTCTCGGCCCAGAAGGCGTGCTGATTGAACAGCCGCTGCAGTTTGAACAGGCCGCGGGTGGGTCTACAACCCGGCCCCATGCCGAGCCAGCGCAGTCCTGGAGCACCTGAGGCATGCAGGATCAGCCTGGTCCCTTCCATGCCAACATCCTCCCAGCGGGCGGACAACCTTGGCTCAGGAGCGCAAGGGCATCATCCTCGCCGGTGGTTCGGGAACGCGGCTTCATCCGATCACCCAGGCGGTGAGCAAACAGTTGCTGCCCGTCTACGACAAGCCGATGATTTATTACCCCCTCAGCACGTTGATGCTGGCGGGGATTCGTGAGGTGTTGGTGATCACCACCCCCCACGATCAAGCCGCGTTCCAGCGCTTGCTCGGCGATGGTTCGGCCTGGGGAATGCAGATCAGCTACGCCGTGCAGCCGAGCCCCGACGGCTTGGCCCAGGCGTTCTTGATTGGGGAGGCGTTTCTGGCAGGGGCTCCGGCGGCCCTTGTGCTTGGGGACAACCTCTTCCACGGCCACGACCTGCTCTTCCAGCTGCGCAGCACCAACGCTTCTCACCAGGGCGCCACGGTCTTCGCCTATCCGGTCCGGGACCCTGAGCGCTACGGGGTCGTTGAATTTGCCGCTGACGGCCAGGTTCTCAGCATTGAGGAAAAACCGAACAAGCCCAAGTCCCGCTACGCGGTGACAGGCCTCTACTTCTATGACGACTCCGTCGTGGAGCGGGCGAAGCGAGTGGTGCCCTCTGCGCGGGGTGAGTTGGAGATCACGGACCTCAATGGCCAGTATCTGCGGGACGGTCAGCTGCAGGTGGAGCTCATGGGCCGCGGCATGGCTTGGCTAGACACCGGTACCTGCGATTCGCTCCACGAGGCGGGCAGCTACATCCGGACCCTTGAGCATCGCCAGGGCCTGAAGGTGGGTTGCCCTGAGGAGGTGGCCTGGCGCATGGGCTGGATCAGTGCGGATCAGCTCGATGCTTTGGCTCAGCCTCTGCGCAAGAGCGGCTACGGCGACTATCTGCTGCAGCTCCTGGAGTATGGCGATGCAGGCTGAGCGACTCGCCACGGTGGCTGGGGTCCAGCTTTTAGGGCCGCTCCTGATCACCCCCCGGGTGTTTGGTGATGCCCGCGGCTTTTTCTACGAGAGCTGGAACCAACGCAACTTCAATGGCGTCCTTGAGGGGGATGGACAGTCCCCCGTTGCGTTTGTCCAAGACAACCATTCCCGCTCTAGCCAGGGGGTCCTGCGCGGCCTGCACTTTCAAAAAGAGCCCCATGCCCAGGGCAAGCTGGTGCGTTGCATCCAGGGCGAAATTTTCGATGTGGCGGTGGATTGCCGCCAGTCCTCGCCCACGTTCGGTCAGTGGGTCAGCGCCCGCTTGAGCAGTGAGAACCAGCAGCAGCTCTGGGTGCCTGCCGGCTTTGCCCATGGTTTTTTGATCCTGAGTCCCCAGGCGGAGGTTCTCTACAAGACCACTGAGTTCTGGGACCGAGACAGCGAGCGCTCGCTGCTCTGGAGCGATCCAGATCTAGCCATTGCTTGGCCACAAGCCACAGAGCCGCTTTTGGCTGAGAAAGATGCGGAAGCACCCTCATGGCAGACGCTGATCGCTGCAGGGGATGGTTTCCCGTGAAGGTCCTGTTGACCGGTGCAGCGGGTCAGCTGGGCCAAGCCTTAATTACGGCCTGCCCTGAGGGGGTCGAACTGCTCCCTTGCCGCCGCCAGGAGTTGGATCTTTCGGATCAGGACGCTTGCCGCCGCCTCGTTCAAGAGCATCAACCGGCCTGGGTGCTCAACGCTGGGGCCTACACGGCGGTGGACCGCGCTGAGTCCGAGGTGGAGCTCGCCCATGCCGTGAATGCACAGGCCCCAGCAGCCCTGGCCGAAGCCCAGGAGGATCACGGCGGCCAGCTGCTTCAGCTGAGCACCGACTTTGTTTTCAACGGTCAGCAGGGTTTCCCCTATCGCCCCGAGCAAGTCGCTAATCCCCTTGGGGTCTACGGCAGCACCAAGGCGGCAGGTGAAGCCGCTGTTCTTGGCTACGGCGGCACACGGGTCCTGCGCACCAGCTGGGTCTATGGCCCGGTAGGCAGCAACTTCTGCCTCACGATGCTCCGCCTGTTGGCGGAACGGGAGCAGTTGGGTGTGGTGGCCGATCAGGTGGGATGTCCGACGTCCACCCGGGGGCTCGCCCAAGCCTGTTGGCGGGCGCTTGCTCTCGAGGAGAGCGCTCCGCGGATCCTGCATTGGAGCGATGCCGGTGCGGCCAGTTGGTACGACTTCGCGGTGGCCATTGCTGAGCTCGGTCAGCAGCTGGGGGTGCTCAGTCGCGCCGCCCACGTGAATCCGATCGGGACCGTTGACTACCCCACGCCGGCCCAGCGTCCCGCCTATTCCCTGCTGGATTGCAGCGAGACGCGCCAGGTCTTAGGCCTGGAGCCGCAGCATTGGCGAGCGGCTTTGTCCCAGGTGCTACTGCGCATAGCCTCCAGTCCAGCCCGCGCCTCCGCTTGATGACGGTTCCGCTTCCCAGCTCGATCCAACGCGTGTTGGTGACCGGCGGGGCCGGGTTCATTGGCGGGGCTGTTGTTCGGCGCCTGTTGGCGGAGACCAACATCCAGGTCTTCAATCTCGACAAGTGCGGCTACGCCAGTGACCTCACCGGCATTGACCAATGCGGCGAGGCTGCCGCGCAGCGTCACCAGTTGCTGCAGGTGGACCTCAGCGACCCTGAGGCCACCGCCGCTGCTGTCAGGCAAGCCGATCCCGATCTGGTGATGCACTTGGCCGCCGAGAGCCATGTCGATCGGTCGATTGACGGTCCGGGCGTGTTTGTCAGCAGCAACGTGCTCGGCACCTTCAACCTGCTGCAGGCCGCCCGGGCCCACTACGAGTCATTGCCGGCGGAGCGGGCCCAGGGCTTTCGCTTCCACCACATCAGCACCGATGAGGTCTTCGGCTCCCTGGGCGAGCAGGGTCGTTTTTCAGAGACCACGCCCTATGACCCCCGTTCGCCCTATTCCGCCAGTAAGGCGGCCAGCGATCACCTGGTCAGTGCCTGGCACCACACCTATGGCTTGCCCGTGGTGCTGACCAATTGCTCCAACAATTTCGGTCCCTGGCAGTTCCCGGAGAAGCTGATCCCGGTCGTGATTCTCAAGGCGGTGGCCGGGGAGCCAATTCCCCTCTACGGCGATGGCGGCAATGTGCGCGATTGGTTGTACGTCGAGGACCACGTCGATGCGCTTTTGCTGGCGGCCACCCAGGGTGAGCCCGGGCGGAGCTACTGCGTGGGCGGCTACGGCGAGCGCACCAACAAGCAGGTGGTGGAGGCCATCTGCAGCCTGTTGGATCAACGCTTGCCCCAGGGAGCTCCCCACGCCCGCTTGATCACCCCCGTCACGGACCGTCCGGGCCATGACCGCCGCTACGCGATTGATCCCGGCCGCATTGAGCATGAACTGGGCTGGAGCCCGCGTCACCCCTTTGATGCCGGGTTGGCGGTCACGGTGGATTGGTACCTCGATCACCTCGGCTGGTGCCAAGCGATGCGGCAGCGCTCCGGTTGGACGGGTGAGCGCCAAGGGCTCTCAGCTGGGCAGGGCCGTCACTCTCAGTAGGCTGCCCGGAGCTCAAATCGGCTCTCTCCATGCTCAAGCTGCTGCTGGGTGACCCCAATGCCCGCAAGCTGAAGCGCTACCAGCCGATTGTTTCCGACATCAATCTGCTCGAGGAGGAGGTCGCCCCCCTCTCGGACGACGAGCTGCGCGGTCTCACGGCGGAATTCCGTCAGAAGCTCAGCAGCCTGCAGGACGACTGCCAGAAGCGGGGCTTCAGCCGCGAAGCGACCCTCGATCGCGAGCGAAAGCTTCTGGATGAGCTCTTGCCCCAGGCCTTCGCTGTGGTCCGCGAAGCCGGCAAACGCGTGCTCGGCATGCGCCACTTCGATGTGCAGCTGCTGGGCGGGATGATCCTGCACGACGGCCAGATCGCCGAGATGAAAACCGGCGAGGGCAAGACCCTCGTCTCCACCCTGCCCAGCTATCTCAACGCTTTAACGGGCCGCGGCGTTCACGTGGTCACCGTCAACGATTACCTGGCCCGCCGGGATGCCGAGTGGATGGGTCAAGTCCATCGCTTCCTGGGGCTGTCGGTGGGTTTGATCCAGCAGGACATGGATCCCTCCAGCCGCCGCTTGAACTACGGCTGCGATATCACCTATGCCACCAACTCAGAGCTGGGCTTCGATTACCTGCGCGACAACATGGCGAATGACATCGCCGAGGTGGTGCAGCGGGACTTCCACTACTGCGTGATCGACGAGGTGGACTCGATCCTGATCGATGAAGCCCGGACTCCGTTGATCATTTCGGGTCAGGTGGAGCGCCCGCAGGAGAAGTATCAGAAGGCTTCTGATGTTGCGGCCCAGTTGGTGCGGGCTGCGGAGATGGGCAAGGACGGCATCGACCCCGAAGGCGATTACGAAGTCGACGAGAAGCAGCGCAGCTGCACGTTGACCGATGAGGGTTACGCCAAGGCGGAGCAACTCCTCGGCGTCGCCGATCTGTTTGATCCCCAGGACCCCTGGGCGCACTACATCAACAACGCCCTGAAGGCCAAGGAGATGTTCGTCAAAGATGTGAACTACATCGTCCGCGGCGATGACGCCGTGATCGTTGATGAGTTCACCGGCCGCGTCATGCCAGGGCGCCGTTGGAGCGATGGTCAACACCAGGCGATTGAGGCCAAGGAAGGACTGCCAATTCAGCCCGAGACTCAAACCCTCGCTTCGATCACTTACCAGAACTTCTTCCTGCTCTATCCCCGCTTGGCGGGTATGACCGGTACCGCCAAAACCGAAGAGGTGGAGTTCGAGAAGACCTACAAGCTCGAGGTCACGATCGTTCCCACCAACCGCACCCGGGCGCGCCAGGACTGGACGGATCAGGTCTACAAGAACGAAAACGCCAAGTGGCGTGCGGTGGCACTGGAGACCGCCGAGGTGCACAAGCAGGGCCGGCCGGTTTTGGTGGGCACGACCAGCGTCGAGAAGTCCGAACTGCTCAGCACCTTGCTGGCCGAGCAGCAGATTCCCCACAACCTGCTGAACGCCAAGCCGGAGAACGTCGAGCGTGAGGCTGAAATCGTGGCCCAGGCCGGTCGCACCGGGGCCGTCACGATTGCCACGAACATGGCGGGCCGCGGCACCGACATCATCCTCGGCGGCAACGCCGACTACATGTCACGCCTGAAGCTGCGTGAGGTTCTTCTGCCACGTCTGGTGCGTCCGGAAGACGGCCACAAGCCTCCGGTTCCCCTGCAGCGCGCTCCCGAGGCTGCCCCTGGTTTTGGTGCTGCCTCGGCAGCTGAATCCGCCAAGGCCCCTTCGGAAGCGAAGGCCATTGGCACCCTCTATCCCTGCACCCTCACTGAGGGCACCGATCAGGCCCTCTCTGGCTTGGCCCACGATCTGGTCAAAGCCTGGGGGGATCGCCAGCTCAGCGTGCTGGAGCTCGAGGACCGTATTGCCCAGGCTGCCGAAAAGGCCCCAACGGATGACGCCCAAATCCTGCAGTTGCGCGAGCTGATTAAGCGGGTGCGCACCGAATTCGAGGTAGTGACCAAATCAGAGGATTCGGTGGTGCGCGAAGCCGGTGGTTTGCACGTCATCGGCACCGAACGGCATGAATCCCGCCGGGTCGATAACCAGCTGCGGGGCCGGGCTGGTCGTCAGGGAGACCCCGGCAGCACCCGTTTCTTCCTGTCTCTGGAAGACAACCTGCTGCGCATCTTTGGCGGTGATCGCGTCGCTGGCCTGATGAATGCTTTCCGCGTCGAGGAGGACATGCCGATCGAATCCGGCATGCTGACTCGTTCGCTTGAAGGGGCTCAGAAAAAGGTTGAGACCTACTACTACGACATTCGGAAGCAGGTTTTTGAATATGACGAGGTGATGAATAACCAGCGCAAAGCTGTGTATGCCGAGCGCCGTCGCGTCTTGGAAGGTCGTGAACTGAAGCAACAGGTGGTGGGCTATGGCGAGCGCACCATGCAGGACATCGTTGATGCCTATGTGAACCCCGATCTGCCGCCCGAGGAATGGGATCTGGGTCGCCTGGTGGCCAAGGTCAAGGAGTTCGTTTATCTCCTGGAAGATCTGAAGCCTGAGCAGCTCAGTGGCCTATCGGTTGATGAGCTCAAGGCTTTCTTGCAGGAACAGCTCCGCAACGCTTACGACATCAAAGAGGGCCAGGTTGAGCAGCAGCGCCCGGGCCTGATGCGTGAGGCTGAGCGCTTCTTCATCCTTCAGCAGATTGACACCCTCTGGCGTGAACATCTGCAGGCCATGGATGCCCTGCGCGAGTCGGTGGGTCTAAGGGCCATCGGCCAGAAGGACCCGCTGATTGAGTACAAAAACGAGGGCTATGACATGTTCCTCGAGATGATGACGGGCATGCGCCGCAACGTCATCTATTCGATGTTCATGTTCCAGCCCGCTCCCTCTGGCGCTGAGGCCTCGGCTTAATCAATTGGTGGTTCCTGGGTTGTCCCCCAGGAACTCCAGGATCTCGCGGTCCTTGAGGTTCTGTGCGGCGGCAGCCGCGCAGGGCTCCTCCAGCGGCTTGCCCGCGGCCAAGCTCCGCAGGCAGTCCTGCGCGCGGGTGAGCTCCGTTTCCAGAGCATCGATCCGTTCCATCAGGTTGCGGATCACCCCAGCCTCTGCGTCGGGAAGGGCTGAGTGCGCCAGGGGATTGACGCGAACCCCGCTTTGGTGGACCACCCGTCCTGGAACGCCCACCACGGTGCTGTCCGGTGCGACATCGCGTAGGACGACCGATCCAGCTCCGATACGTGTGTTGGCTCCCACCTCGATGGCGCCAAGGACCTTGGCTCCGGCGCCGACCACGACGTTCTCCGCGAGGGAAGGGTGGCGCTTCCCATGGGCCTTGCCGGTGCCTCCGAGGGTGACTCCTTGGTAGAGCAGGCAGTTGTTGCCCACCACGGCCGTCTCGCCGATCACGACACCCATGCCGTGGTCAATGAAGACCCCACGGCCGATCCGGGCTCCAGGGTGAATCTCGATGCCGGTCAGCCAGCGGCCCAGTTGGCTAAGTAGGCGTGCCGGAAGTGGAGCCACCCCCCAGAGTCGGTGACTGAGGCGGTGCAAGGTCAGGGCATGCAGCCCTGGATAGCAGAACAGCATCTCCAACGTGCCACGTGCCGCCGGATCCCGTTCCTTGATGATCGCCAGGTCGGCTCGTAGCGCGTTCAGCATCGTTCCATCTTGCTGAGCAAGAGTTTGACCGAGGGGCCCTCGGTCATGCATGATCTCTTGGCCGGCGGTTGAGCCGCGGCGATTGCGGATGTAGCTCAGTGGTAGAGCATCTCCTTGCCAAGGAGAGGGTCGAGAGTTCGAATCTCTTCATCCGCTTGTGAATCAGATCGTGGCTGCAGCGTCAGCCAAGAATTTGAGTGTTGATTTCTCCCTGAAGTCTGCGCTTAGCCAGTGAGTAGTCCGATTTCCTTGCGGAGCTGATCAATCGTCGCTGTCCCCAGATAGCTCTGGGCGCAGTGGACTTGGGGCATCCGCATCAGCTGCGATCGGTTTTGGCGCAGGCTTTGTTCCACCAACGGCAGGCTGGGGCGATCGCAGAGCACATGGCTGGACGCCCGCAGCAGGGCCAGTAGTCGGCTGCTGACATCCGGGGTGGCGGTCATCAACAGCAGTTCGTTGCCCCGCATGCTGTGCAGGATCACTTCTGCGGCCCGCAGGATGCCTGGGCTGATGCTGACGAGTCCCACGCAGCTGCCGGCTCGCAGATCCTTCAGTAGGTCGAGCTCGTGGCGGAAGTCGTTCAGGTCAACCGGCACGGCGCGCACACCATGGCGCTTGGCAATCTCCTCAACGGGTTGGAGGAAGTAACGGCTGGTGACCACGGTGCCGTTACTGGAGTTCTCCAGCACGGCCTCCAGTTCCTCCATGGGAACCACTTCGACGGGTGCATCCAGGTGGGGGGTGAGCTCCTCGGAGATCAACATGGAGGCGCCGATGTCCTCCCGCGGGGTGCTGACCAGCACCCGGGCGCCGCAGCGCAGCCGCCAGTCGATTTCACGGGTCAGGAGCTCGCGGGCCTGCTGCAGAGTGCAGCCGGCATTCAGTAGGCCATCCACGCTCTGCCGGACCTCGCGGTCGATGTCAGGCAGGTGCCGCCCGCGGGGTCCCGGTGGTGGCTTGATTTCCCGAGGGTTTTGTTGATCCCGCACGTAGATGCCAGAACCGGCCATGGCTTCCACCACGCCGTCGTTCTCCAGCTGGCGGTAGACCTTGCTGATCGTGTTGCGATGCAGCCCGGTCTGCATCGCCAGCTGGCGCGTACTGGGCAGTCGATGGCCGGGCGGGAAGTGCCGCGCGGCAATCGCAAAGCAAATCTGGTTGTACAGCTGGCTCGAGGCCGGGATATCGCTGTCCTGCTGAATGTGGAACCGCACGCCCGAGTGGCACAAGCTGTTCGGGCCACCTTACGGATCTTTGTTCCCGGTGACAATTGCGTTGTTGGCATAAAACGGTGTGCCGGTTCCCAACCCCTCCAATGCGATGACCATCCAGGCCAGCTGGGTTCAGCTCTCCGTTCCCTCTGCAGTGGGTGTGACAGCGACCACCATGCCGGCCTGGTGGGTGCTGCCAGAGCGGCCTCGGGGAGCTGTGCTGGTTCTGCCTGAAGTCTTTGGTGTGAACAGCTGGGTTCGCAGCGTGGCGGAGCGGCTGGCGCAAGAGGGCTACGCGGCCTTAGCCCTCAGCACCTTCTCGCGCACGGCTCCTGATTTGCAGGTCGGCTACGACGAGGCCGGGTTGGCCGCCGGCCGGGAACACCGGGATCAGGTGACGGCTTCGCAGCTCTTGGCAGATGTTCAAGCAGCCGTGGATTGGCTCCAGCAGGCCCATCCGTCCCTGCGGCTGGGGTGCGTTGGTTTCTGCTTTGGCGGCCACCTGGCGATGTTGGCGGCGACGAACCCAGTGATTGAGGCGA
Organism: Synechococcus sp. A10-1-5-1; assembly: GCF_023115425.1. Taxonomy (NCBI): domain Bacteria; kingdom Bacillati; phylum Cyanobacteriota; class Cyanophyceae; order Synechococcales; family Synechococcaceae; genus Synechococcus; species Synechococcus sp. A10-1-5-1. The sequence goes on from NZ_CP096032.1 coordinate 1,508,091, forward strand.
CCTGTGACTTCTATGGAGCCCGAGTGTCCTGCTTCAAGCCGGGGTCACCTGACGCGGCGACCCTTTCGGTCCTTCCGCAGATCCCAGGGCGGATCTGGTGTTTCTGCGGCGATCAAGACCCCCTGATGCCCGCTGAGGAATTGCAAGCCATTGATCGAGCCCTGCACGCAGCCGATTCGAGCGGGGCGCGCCATCGCTTGGTTGTGGTGACTGGGGCCGGTCACGGATACATGTGTGAGGCCAGGACAGACTTCCACCCTGAGGCTGCGGCCTCGGGATGGAGTCTGATGCTGGAACTCTTTGCTGAGGCGCTTTAGCCCTCGGCCTTGGCAGCGGCTTGACGGGGCGTCTCGATCGTGCGCACCGCTTTGCTGGCTGCGGCCTCGGCCTCTTTCTCCTTGGCCAGCGGGGTTTTACGGGGACTCAGGAACATGATCATGTTCCGGCCTTCGCGCTTGGGATCCTGCTGAATTTCAGCTTTTTCCTCGAGGTCTTTCGCCATGCGGCGCAGGAGCTGTTCAGCCAAGGCGGTGTGCTGGATCTCGCGTCCGCGGAAGATCACAGTGCACTTGACCTTGTCGCCTGCTTTCAGGAAGCGAGAGGCCTGACCGAGCCGCACGTCGTAGTCGTGCTGGTCGATCTTGTAGCGCATCTTGACCTCTTTGACTTCGGTCTGGTGCGACTTTTTCTTGGCTTCCTTGGCCTTCTTTTCCTGCTCGAATTTGAACTTGCCGTAGTCCATGATCCGGCAGACCGGTGGGTCAGCCTTCTCACTCACGAGCACGAGGTCCAACTCGCGGTCCTTGGCGACGTCGAGAGCCTCTTCCCTTGAGATCACTCCCAGCTGACTGCCGTCGGCATCGACCACCCGGAGCTGGGGGTAATTGATGCGGTCGTTGATGTTGGGGAGCTCCCGAACAGGAGCACGGCGGTCAAAACGAGGACGGGGTGGCATTCAGACGGGCGAGAGGACGGAAAAACAGTTGCTGTTCACCGTTCACCCTAGGACGTGCTCGATCGCCGACAAGGCCCGCTCTAAGGGATTGCCCTCTTGGCCTGGTGCATCCAGCCAGAGGGGCTGATGTTGACGGCGAAACCAGGTCCGTTGCCGCTTGGCGAACTGCTGGGTGCGTTTGGTGGTCTGTTCGATGGCCTGTTGCTCGTTCAGCTCACCCCTCAGCAGGGCCGCCGCTTCTGCGTAGCCGATGGTGTCCAGCAAAGGACAGTCCACTCCGTAGCGCTGCTGCAGCCCTTGCGTTTCGGCCACTAAGCCATCGCTGTAAAGAGTCTGGCTGCGCTGGGCAATGCGTTGCTTGAGGTTGCTGGGGTTGAGCCCGAGTTCCAGGACGCGCCAGGGAGGGGGATTCGAGCCCTGTTGCTGGCTGAGGGGCCGGCCGGTTGCGTAGAGAACCTCAAGTGCGCGCTGGGTTCGCACGGCATCGTTGGCCATGATGCGCTCAGCCGCACTCGGATCCGCCTGGCGCAGGAGGGCGTAGCACTGGCCTTGGCCCAGCGCCTCCAGGTCCGCACGTAATCGAGGTTGTGGGGGCACCGCCGGTGGAGTCATCCCCTGGGTGATGGCCTTGATGTAGAGGCCGCTGCCGCCAACGAGGAAGGCCACCCCGCGCCGCCGGTGTTCCGCAGCAATGGCTTGATCGGCTTCCTGGCGGAATTCCTGCAAATTGATCGGCTGATCGGGGGGCCGAAGGTCCAACAACTCATGGCGAACGGCGGCCCGTTGCTCGGCTGTCGGTTTCGCCGTGCCGATGCTCATGTCCTTGTAGAGCTGCCTGGAATCGACAGACAAAACCGCGAGATCAAGGGCCTTGGCGATCTCAATGGCAAGGGCGGTTTTGCCGCTGGCTGTTGGCCCCATCAAGACCACAACGAGGGGCTGACTGGATGGACTCATCACCGCACTTTGCCGGGTTGTTGGCAAAAAGAGGGGTGCCCCCCTTGCTGAAATCGCCTCTGAGCGACCTCTGTAAGCGCCTCTATTGCATCGGTGGTAGATTGACCCTCAAAGGCTGGTTTCTGCTCGGCTTTTTGCCCTTGTCGAGCCTCCTGCGGGAGAGATGCAGCCCCTGCCGGATTCCATGAGCGAAGCCACGAAAGTTCAGGCTGCCTACGGCGCCGAGCAGATCCAGGTCTTGGAGGGCTTGGAGCCGGTCCGCAAGCGCCCGGGCATGTACATCGGCTCTACTGGGCCGAGGGGCTTGCACCACCTTGTCTATGAGGTGGTGGATAACTCCGTTGACGAAGCCCTGGCAGGGCATTGCAATGAGATCCGGGTTGCGATTGAAGAGGACGGGAGCTGCTCAGTCAGTGACAACGGTCGAGGCATTCCGACTGACGTCCACCCGAAAACGGGAAAGAGTGCACTCGAAACTGTCCTGACAGTTCTGCATGCCGGCGGCAAGTTTGGAGCCGGCGGCTACAAGGTCTCGGGTGGTCTGCACGGGGTTGGTGTCTCCGTGGTGAATGCCCTTTCTGAGTGGGTCGAGGTTGTCGTTTATCGCCAGGGCAAGGAACACCGCCAACGCTTTGAGAGGGGTGCACCGATTGGCACATTGGCGATTGAGGCTGCGGCGGATGCCAGCCGCACCGGAACGACGGTGCGTTTCAAGCCGGATCTGGAAATCTTCACCGTCGGGATTGATTTTGACTACAACACCCTGTCGGCCCGTTTAAGGGAGCTCGCTTACCTCAATGGCGGAGTCAAGATCGTCTTTCGCGATGAGCGTCCGGCGGCGCGCAGTGAAGAGGGCGAGGCTCGCGAAGAGACTTATCACTACGAAGGCGGAATCAAGGAATATGTCGCCTACATGAATGCAGAAAAGGATGCTCTGCATCCTGACATCATTTATGTTAATTCAGAAAAAGATGGTGTACAGATAGAGGCCGCACTGCAGTGGTGCGTTGATGCCTACTCAGATAGTATCCTCGGATTTGCTAACAACATCCGTACCGTTGACGGCGGTACTCACATTGAGGGTCTGAAGACCGTTCTGACCCGGACCCTTAATACCTTTGCCAAGAAGCGTGGCAAGCGCAAAGACTCAGACTCCAACCTCGCGGGTGAAAACATTCGCGAGGGTTTGACCGCTGTTCTTTCGGTCAAGGTTCCCGAGCCTGAATTTGAAGGACAGACCAAGACAAAGCTTGGTAATACCGAGGTTCGCGGCATCGTTGACTCGCTGGTTGGTGAGGCCCTGGGTGAATACCTCGAGTTCAATCCTTCTGTGATTGATCTGATTCTCGAGAAAGCGATTCAGGCCTTCAATGCCGCTGAGGCGGCTCGGCGGGCCCGTGAGCTGGTTCGCCGTAAGAGCGTTCTCGAAAGTTCGACCCTGCCGGGCAAGTTGGCTGATTGCTCTTCCCGTGATCCCGGCGAGTCTGAGATCTACATCGTTGAGGGTGATTCCGCAGGCGGTTCGGCCAAGCAAGGGCGAGATCGCCGCTTTCAAGCCATTCTTCCGTTGCGGGGCAAGATCCTCAACATCGAAAAGACGGATGACTCCAAGATCTACAAGAACACTGAGATTCAGGCCCTAATCACTGCCTTGGGTTTGGGTATCAAAGGGGAAGAATTCGACGAAAAAAATCTCCGTTACCACCGCATCGTCATCATGACTGATGCTGATGTGGATGGTGCCCACATTCGAACGCTGCTTCTCACCTTCTTCTATCGCTATCAAAAGTCTCTTGTTGAAGGTGGTTACATCTACATCGCGTGTCCTCCGCTTTATAAGGTTGAGCGCGGTAAAAACCACACGTATTGCTATAACGAAGGCGATCTGAAGAGCACGATCGAAGGATTTGGTGAAAAGGCGAATTACACCATCCAGCGATTCAAGGGATTGGGTGAAATGATGCCTACCCAGCTGTGGGAGACCACCATGGATCCCACGACACGCATGATGAAGCGCGTCGAGATTGCAGATGCGGCCGAAGCCGATCGCATCTTCACGATCCTGATGGGTGACAAGGTGGCTCCTCGCCGTGAGTTCATCGAAACCCACAGCGCCGAGTTGGATCTGGCCCAGCTCGACATCTGATGGCGGCCCAGCCGTACGCCAGCCTGCGTTGGGGCGCCATTTTGGCTTTTGCCTTGTTTGCACCGGTCGCTCTCCCGGCTGGAGGAGGCGATCGCCGGCAAGCCGAGATTCGTCGCCGCTGCCCCAGTGAGCCTTTGCTCAGCAGCGCCAAGGGCTGCCTCCAAGTAGCCCCGGAGCGTGAAGCACCCGTGCTCGCCCAGATTCCGGCGGATTCTCCGATCCAGGTTCTACGGACTTGGCGCAATCTGCGTGGTGAACGCTGGATCCAGGTGAAGGTGGCTTCCCGCCGCGGCTGGATGGCTGCCGCTTAACGCGGATGCGCGACGCTCTTTTGGTTGCGATCGGAGCTGTGCCTGGTGCCTGGCTTCGCTTTCGCGTGGTGAATCACCTCAAGCCGATGTTGCCCCGAAAGCACTGGGCGACCTTCGCGGTCAACATCATTGCCTGTTTTGCCCTGGGTTTGGTCGCCGTGCTGGCGCGTCAGTGTGGGTCTGATCAACGTCTTGGTCTACTGCTGGGCACAGGCTTTTTGGGCAGCCTCAGCACGTTCTCGACCTTCAGTGTCGAAGTGCTGCAGGCTCTCCGCGCCGGTCTCTTCCGAGAGGTGACGTTGTTGGCCCTTGGCTCTGTGGTGGCTGGGGTCCTGGCGGTGTTAGCGGGGATGGCGAGCGTTGGCTGATCGGCAATTGCGCTTTGCCCTGAAGGAGTTGGTCTTTGTGGCCTGCGGCGCGGTGCCTGGCGCTTGGTTGCGTTGGCAGAGCGGTGTTCACTTGGGCCCGGTGCTGGGTGGAAGTGCCGTCTCAGACCTACTGGTGAACCTGATTGGTTCGCTGCTCTTGGGGTTTTTAGCTGGGCCGATTCCACGGCGTCCGAGCCTGCTGTTGCTCTTGGGGATTGGTTTCTGCGGCTGCCTGACCACTTTCAGCAGCTGGATGTTGGATGTGGTCAAGCTGCTCAACGCTGGTCAACCCCTGCTCGGGCTGCTGTTGATCGTTGTCAGCTTGTTGTTGGGAGTGGCAAGCGCGGCGGCTGGTTTTCAGATCAGCCGCCGCGTCTTTGACGCCTAGGCGAGGGCTGCTTCGATGGCTCCCTTGAGCTCAGCGGAGTCGGGCTCCACGTTGCTCTTGAAGCGTTTGAGCACGGTGCCGTCCTTGCCGATCAGGAACTTCTCGAAGTTCCAGGCCACAGCACCGGCAGGTTCTGCCTGGGTCAAGGTGCTGAAGGGGGCATCGCCGATGGCCACCTTGGCGTAGACGGGGAAGGTCACGCCGTAGCTGGTCGAGCAGAACTGCTTGATCTCCTCGAGGCTTCCAGGCTCCTGGGCGCCGAAGTCATTGCATGGGAAGGCGATCACGCTGAAACCCTGGCTGCCGTAGGCCTCTTGCAGGGCCTGCAGGCCGGCGTACTGGCGGGTGAAACCGCAACGGCTGGCCACGTTGACGGCCAGGACGACCTGACCGTTGAGGTCGCCGAGACGCTGCTGCTCGCCACTGCCGTTGGTCACCACAACATCGTTGACGCTGATGGCCATGGAATTGGTATTGAGGAGTCGGGACCCTAGCGGCCCTTCCCCATAAACTCGGCGTGTCGCAGCTGGGGGGCCATGAGCGAGGCGTCTGCGGCGACGACGAATCCTGAGGTTTTTGTTCAGGAGCTGCGCGGGCTGCTGGAGGCTGGCAACTACGACGCGGTGAAGCTGCTGCTGCAGCCCGTTCAAGAGGTGGACATAGCGGAAGCGATCGGCGGCCTGCCGCGCACGCTTCAGGCCTTGGCTTTTCGATTGCTTCCCAAAGACGAAGCGATCGCCGTCTACGAGTACCTCGAACCCACGGTGCAGCAGACCTTGCTGGAGCGGTTGCGCTCCAGCGAAGTGCTCGAGCTGGTTGAAGAGATGTCCCCCGATGACCGGGTGGATCTTTTTGATGAGCTGCCCGCGAAGGTTGTGCGTCGTCTTCTGGCGGAACTCAGCCCTGCGGAACGCCGGGTTACGGCCCAGTTGCTCGGTTACGAGCCAGAGACGGCTGGCCGGTTGATGACAACCGAGTTCATCGATCTCAAGGAGTTCCACAGCGTGGCCCAGGCGCTGACGATCGTTCGGCGCCGCGCCCGGGACACCGAGACGATCTATGCGCTCTACGTGACGGATGCCTCACGCCACCTCACAGGGATCCTCTCGTTGAGAGATCTGGTGGTCGCTGATCCGGAGCAGCGGGTGGGGGACGTGATGACCAGGGAGGTGGTCAGCGTCGGCACGGACACCGACCAGGAAGAGGTGGCAAGGGTGATTCAGCGCTACGACTTCTTGGCGGTCCCCGTTGTCGATCGTGAGGAGCGTCTGGTGGGGATCGTCACCGTCGATGACGTGATCGACGTGATCCAGCAGGAGGCCACCCGTGACCTTTACGCCGCCGGTGCGGTGCAGGCCGGTGACGAGGACGACTACTTCCAGAGCAACCTCTTCAGCGTGGCCAGGCGCAGGGTGTTGTGGTTGTTGGTCCTGTTGATCGCCAATAGCGGCACCGCGGCGGTCATTGCCTCAATGGACGAGGTGCTGAAGCAGGTGGTTGTTTTGGCGGCCTTCATTCCTTTGTTGATTGGCACCGGTGGCAACGTCGGTGCCCAGAGTTCAACGGTGGTGATTCGCGGTTTGAGCACCCAGCGCATCCAGAGCCTGGGGCCAGCCCTGGCCATTGGCCGTGAGGCGATCGCAGGGGCCCTTCTGGGACTGTTGATGGTGCTGGTGGTCGTGCCCTGGACGGCCTATGTGAGCGGTGGCAACTGGCTGGTGGCTTCGGCGGCTGGGATCAGCCTCGTGGCGATCACCACCTTGGCGGCTACGGCTGGAGCGGCCCTACCGCTGTTGTTCAACAGCCTCGGCTTGGATCCCGCTCTCATGTCGGCCCCCTTTATTGCCACTGCAACCGATGTGGCGGGGGTGTTCATCTACCTGCAGACCGCGAGCTGGTTGCTGACTCGGGCCTCGGGCTAAGGGATTTGGCTTCCTGAGAGTCGCTTTACACTTCTTCAGGGTAGGCTTTACATCAGTTCACGTTTCGAGCCGTGGTCGTTGCAATCGCTCCGAGCCGACCCGCTGCCGCAGAGCGCGAGACCGCGCTGGCTGGTGGAACGGACCTGGTGCGCTCGTATCTGCGGGACATCGGCCGGGTGCCGCTGCTGACCCACGAGCAGGAGATCACCCTGGGCCGTCAGGTCCAGGAATTGGTGGCGCTAGAGGTGCTGGAGCAGGAGCTGGCCAGCCGCGAGGGGGTGGAGAAGCCCTCGGCTGCTGTCTTGGCGAAGGAGGCCGGCCTGACCCCCGTGCAACTCAAGAAAAGGCTCCGTAGTGGTCAGCGCGCCAAGGAGCGGATGGTGGCCGCCAACTTGCGCTTGGTGGTGAGCGTGGCCAAGAAGTACACCAAGCGGAACATGGAGCTCCTGGACTTGATCCAGGAGGGAACCATCGGCCTGGTGCGGGGCGTCGAGAAGTTCGACCCGACCCGGGGCTACAAGTTCAGTACCTATGCGTATTGGTGGATCCGCCAGGGGATCACGCGGGCGATTGCGGAGAAGAGCAGAACGATCCGTCTGCCGATCCACATCACCGAGACGCTGAACAAGCTCAAGAAGGGCCAGCGGGAGCTCAGCCAAGAGCTGGGCCGCACCCCGACCGTGACGGAGCTGGCGGAATTTGTGGACCTGCCGGAGGAGGAGGTGAAGGACCTGCTCTGCCGCGCGCGTCAGCCCGTGAGCCTGGAGACCAAGGTTGGCGATGGGGATGACACGGAGCTGCTGGACCTGCTGGCGGCCGATGGCACTCAGCCGTCAGAGCTGGTGGATGGGGAGTGCCTGCGGATGGACATGCGTGGTCTGCTGGACCAACTGCCGGACCTGCAGGGGCGCGTCCTGAAGATGCGTTACGCGATTCCCTGCCGTGACGTGCCCGATCCCGATGAGCCGATGAGCCTGACAGGTATAGGCCGGGTGCTGGGCATCAGTCGCGACCGCGTTCGGAACCTCGAGCGTGATGGTTTGGCTGGTCTGCGTCGCTTGAGCCAGAACGTTCAGGCCTACGTGGCGGTTTAAGGCCTACCCTCGGCCAACGCGTTCAGGTTCGAGTGTGAGTTCGACCCGACAACTCTTGCTCGGACTTGCCGGTCACCTCAGCGGCAGACGCAAGCGACAGCTTGTTCTGTTGAGCCTGGTCACCCTTGCTGCAGCCGCCGCCGAGTTGGTCTCTCTGGGATCGGTCTTGCCATTCTTGGCTGTGTTGACAGAGCCAGAAGTCATCTGGCGATGGTCCGGGGTTCAGCAGTTGGCTGGCATGGCTGGGTGGACTTCTCCCGATCAGCTCTTAATTCCCTCTGCAGGGATCTTCGCTTTTGCTGCAGTAGCAGCGGCATGTGTGCGTTTGTTCAACCTTTGGCTTGGCGGGCAACTGGCCGCAGCGATTGGCTCTGATCTGAGCTGTGAAGCCTACCGGCGTACCCTGTACCAGCCTTATACGTTACATGTGCAGCGTAATAGCAGCACAGTGATTAATTCGGTCACGAACCAAATCGGCAGGGCAGTTGCAGCAATCGATGCATTCCTGGTTACCTGTACGGCCGTTGTTGTTTCGACCTCCCTGTTGTTTGGCTTGTTGTGGATTGATTGGGCCGTTGCAGCAGGTGCGGCTGTGTTGTTTGGTGGAGCATATTGGTTTATTGCATTTCTTTCAAAGAAAAAGCTGGCTAGAAATAGTTCCATCATTAATGCTAGTGCTGCCCGGACTGTGAAGGCATTGCAGGAAGGCCTGGGTGCGATTCGTGAGGTCTTGCTGGATGGAACGCAGCCGGCTTACTTGGAGATCTACCGTTCATCAGACCGACCCCAGCGACAGTTTCAAGCCAAAAATCAGTTTCTGAGTACTTTTCCCCGCTTTGCTCTAGAGGCCTTGGGGTTGTTGGCGATCGCGTTTCTGGCCTTCGCTCTTGTGCTCAGCAAAGGCAGTGGCTCAGCTGCGATTCCCCTCCTTGGTGCATTTGCACTTGGCGCTCAGCGACTGTTGCCCGCCATGCAACAGGCTTACAGCGGATGGTCCCAGTTGAAAGGTTATTCGGCTGACTTGGAAGGGGTGTTGAACATGCTTGAGCAGCCCTTGCCCTCAGCTTTGAAGTGCCAATCCAGGCTTGTTTTGAATGATGGGATTCATTTCCAAAATGTATGTTTTTCTTATGGACAAGAGACCTCTAGGGTTTTGGACGACTTATCCATGTCCATTGGACTTGGTCAACGTGTTGGCTTAATCGGTTCAACGGGCAGCGGCAAAAGCACGACAGTGGATTTGTTGATGGGTTTGTTGGCGCCCACAGATGGTCAGATTCTTGTAGACGATCTTGATTTGCATGATTCGAATCACCCTGAACGTCTATTGGCTTGGCGTTCGGCGATTGCCCATGTGCCTCAAAGTATTTATCTGGCAGATAGTTCAATTGCTGAAAATATTGCCTTCGGGGTGCCTAAGGACCAGATCGATTTCGATCGTGTCCGGCTCGCTTCCCGTCAAGCGCAGATCGCATCCCTTGTCGAAGCCAGCCCAGATGGCTACGAAAGTTTTGTGGGGGAGCGCGGCATTCGTTTGAGTGGTGGTCAACGCCAGCGCTTGGGTATTGCCCGTGCGCTCTACAAGCAGGCCCAGGTGTTGATCTTGGACGAAGCGACGAGCGCCTTGGATAACAGCACTGAGCAGGCGGTGATGGATGCGATCAACCAATTGGATCGCAATCTCACGGTCGTCATGATTGCCCACCGTTTGAGCACGGTTGCCAAGTGCGACCGTGTGATCCGCTTGGACCATGGACGTGTCGTTGCAGACGGCCCCCCGTCCGAGGTGTTGGCACAAGTTTGAAGACTCCGGTCAGCCTCAGCGACACTCTCCGAGCTGGGCTTCTGCATTGGTGGCTGGCCCATGGCCGTCACGGGATTCCTTGGAAACTGACTGCCCAGGGACGTGCGCAAGCTTCCCAGGAAGTGCTGAACCCTTATCCGATCTGGGTTGCAGAGGTCATGCTCCAGCAGACCCAGCTGCAGGTCGTGCTCCCCTATTGGCACCGCTGGATGGGGCGCTTCTCCACGCTTCAGGCCCTAGCGGAAGCCGATGAGCAAGAGGTCCTGTTGCTCTGGCAAGGCCTTGGCTATTACTCCCGCGCTCGCCGACTTCATCAAGGGGCCCAGCAGTTCCTGAGGACCTACGGGCAAGGTCTTACGGACGATGAGTTCGACCGATGGCCCCGTGACCTCGAGAGTTGGTTGGTTCTGCCGGGCATTGGTCCGAGCACCGCCGGAAGCATCCTCTCGTCGGCGTTTGATCTGCCCTTTCCGATCCTTGATGGCAACGTCAGGCGGGTGCTCTCGCGTTTGACCGCCAGTCCCATGCCCCCGGCTCGCAATAGCAATGAGCTCTGGGCTCTAAGCGAGAAGCTGCTTTCGAGAGAGCATCCCCGCTCCTTCAACCAAGCCCTGATGGATCTCGGGGCCACGGTCTGCACCCCCAAAAACCCCAGCTGTCTCCAATGCCCCTGGATCGACCACTGCGCTGCCTACGCTTCCGGCGATCCAGCCACCTATCCCGTGAAGGAAGCCCCGCGAGAATTGCCCTTTCAGGTCATTGGCGTCGGCGTGGTGCTCAACGACACCGGCGAGGTTCTGATTGATCAGCGCCTGAATGAGGGTCTGCTGGGCGGGCTTTGGGAATTCCCCGGCGGGAAGCAGGAGCCTGGCGAGGCCATTGAGGCCACCATCTGCCGCGAGTTGCAGGAGGAGCTGGCTATTGAGGTGGAGGTGGGTGAGGAGTTGATCAGCATCGATCACGCTTACAGTCATAAGCGGTTGCGTTTCGTTGTGCATCTCTGCCAGTGGTGCTCGGGGGAGCCGCAGCCCTTGGCCTCGCAGCAGGTGCGTTGGGTGAAAGCCCAGCAGCTCGGTGACTTTCCGTTCCCAGCAGCCAATGTGCGGATCATTGCCGCATTGCTTGCGCGTCTCCACCCTGAGGAGGGAACCGACGCGGCCTGATCGATGAACCCAGCTCCCAAGGTGATTTGTCTGGGCGAGGCCCTGGTGGATCGACTGGGGCCATTGGGGGGAGATCCGGCGACGGCACCACGGGACCAGTGCGACGATCGACTGGGCGGAGCTCCGGCGAATGTCGCCTGCGCCTTGGCTCGCTTGGGTACCCCCTCGGCCTTCGTTGGTCGCTTGGGGCGGGATGCGATCGGGGAGTCCTTTAAACGGTTGATGGCCAGCCGCGGCGTGGAGCTTGCGGGTTTGCAACGGGATGCCACGCGCCCGAGTCGCGTTGTTCTGGTGCGCCGCCATGCCGATGGGGAGCGGGTCTTCCAGGGATTTGCAGGGGATCAGGGGCAGGGCTTTTCGGACCAAGCCCTGGATTGCTCGGAGCTGCAAGCGGCCTGGCCCCCCCTGGCTGCCCAAGCCCAATGGCTCCTGGTGGGAACGATTCCGCTGGCCACGGCGGCATCCGCGGAAAGCTTGCGCTGGGCCTTGGATCAGGCCAAGGGCGCAGGCGTGCGAATTGCCTTGGACGTCAATTGGCGCCCCACCTTTTGGGATGAAAACCGTGATCCTGCTGCGGGACCGGATCCCGGGGCCTTGAGCGCGATGCAGCCTCTGGTCGCTGCGGCATCACTGTTGAAGCTTGCCAAGGAAGAGGCCCTCTGGTTGTTTGGCACGGCTGATCCGAGCTTGATCTCAGCCGACCTTCCCAAGGCACCCGATGTGGTGGTGACCGATGGCGGAAACCCTGTGCGGTGGTGTTTAGGCGGCGCATCCGGGGCGCTGGAGGCCCTAGCGCCACCCCAGGTGGTGGATACCACCGGCGCGGGAGATGCCTTCAGTTCGGGTCTGCTGCACCAGCTCGTGCAGGGTTCGGTGCCCCCTGAGCAGATGCTGCGTTTTGCCGCCGCCTGCGGGGCCTTGGTCTGTGGTGGTGCTGGGGCGATTGATCCCCAGCCGGATGCCGCTGCCGTTCAGCGATTTCTGCAGCGCTAGCGCTGCAGCCTGGCCATCCGGCCGGCCTCGGGATCGCCTGGATCCAGCAGGTCCAAGTGCAGGATCCAGGCCTCTTCGGGTCTAAAGCTCAGTCGTCCAGGCCATTCCACCGCCATCAAGGCCCCAAGCGCCTCGGCTTCCTCTTCTTCTTGGCAGAAGAGCTCATCGGCTGCGGAGGGGAGTTCCAGGCGGTAGAGGTCCAGGTGGACCAGGGCCCCTGTTTTGCCTCGGTAGTGCTGCGCCAGGGCAAAGGTGGGACTGGTGATGGGTTCATCGATCTCCAGAGCTTGCGCAATCCCTTGCACCAGCGAGGTTTTTCCGGCCCCCAGATCCCCCTCCAATAGCAGGATCGGTTTTGGATTCGGCAATGCGAGCCAGTCCAGGGCCAGCCGTTGGCCCAGGTCCTGGGTGGCTGCTGCATCCGCTAGCTGCACGCTCTGTTCTTGCATCCCGATAGATTGGTCTGAAGCGAGCCCGAAGCCTCGGCGTCTCTGCAGATATTCCAACCCTCTTGCCTTCCCCGCCGGGATCTCCCTCGGATGGCGAGATGCACTCACCTCAAGCACAACAAACCATGGTGGCTACCCCCACTGCGCCTGCACTGCAGAGCACCAGTACCTATGTGATCGCTGATCTGGGTCTGGCTGATTTCGGCCGTAAGGAGATCGAAATTGCTGAGACCGAGATGCCCGGTCTGGTGGCCCTGCGCAGCAAGTACGGCGCTGAGCAGCCCCTCAAGGGTGCCCGCATTGCGGGTTCCCTGCATATGACGATTCAGACCGCCGTTCTGATCGAAACCCTGGTGGCTTTGGGCGCCGAAGTCCGCTGGGCCAGCTGCAACATCTTCTCCACCCAGGACCACGCCGCTGCTGCGATCGCTGCAGCTGGCATCCCCGTTTTCGCCTACAAGGGCGAGACCCTCGATGAGTACTGGGCCTTCACCCACCGCATCCTGGAGTGGGGCGACGGCGGTACTCCCAACATGATCCTCGATGACGGCGGCGATGCCACCGGCCTCGTGATCCTGGGCACCAAGGCCGAGAGCGATCTTTCTGTGCTGGACAACCCCAGCAACGAAGAAGAGACCGCACTCTTCAACAGCATTCGCCAGAAGCTGGCTGCTCAGCCTGGCTTCTATTCCCGGATCAAGGCCCAGATCCAGGGTGTGACCGAGGAGACCACCACGGGTGTGGCCCGTCTCTATCAATTGCAGAAGAGCGGCGAGCTGCCCTTCCCCGCCATCAACGTCAACGACTCGGTCACCAAGAGCAAGTTCGACAACCTCTATGGCTGCCGCGAGTCCCTGGTGGACAGCATCAAGCGCGCCACTGACGTGATGGTGGCTGGCAAGGTCGCCCTGGTGCTCGGCTACGGCGATGTGGGCAAGGGTTCTGCCCAGTCCCTGCGTGGTCTTGGCGCCACCGTGATGATTGCGGAGATCGATCCGATCTGCGCCCTGCAGGCCGCGATGGAGGGCTATCGCGTCGTCCGTCTGGAGCACGTGGTTGGTGACGTTGACATCTTTGTCACCGCCACTGGCAACTTCCAGGTGATCCGCCATGAGCACTTGATCCAGATGAAGGATCAGGCGATCGTTTGCAACATCGGCCACTTCGATAACGAAATCGATGTCGCCTCCCTGAAGCAGTACACCTGGGAGAACATCAAGCCCCAGGTCGACCACATCACTCTGCCCAGCGGCAACAAGATCCTGCTGCTGGCCGAGGGTCGTCTGGTGAACCTGGGTTGTGCCACCGGCCACCCCAGCTTCGTGATGAGCAACTCCTTCACCAACCAGGTGCTGGCTCAGATCGAGCTCTTCACCAAGGGTGCTCAGTACGCCAAAGAGGTCTACGTGCTGCCCAAGCACCTCGATGAAATGGTGGCTCGCCTTCACCTCGAGAAGATCGGCGCCAAGCTCACTGAGCTCTCCGCTGAGCAGGCTGCTTACATCAACGTTCCTGTGGAAGGCCCCTACAAGCTCGAGCACTACCGCTACTGAGTCCGGGCACAACAAAGCCCCTCAGCGTTGAGGGGCTTCTCTTGACAAGCCCCGGTCGAATTCAGACCGGGCTTTTTTGTGCTCGTGTCCAGTCAGCTGGTGATCAGAACGGCACTTCTTCTTCGCTGGGGGCGCCGCCACCGAAACCACCGCCGCCATAGCCATTGGCTTCGGCGTCACGCTTGGAGCCCAGGAGTTCGAGGCGATCGACGCGGACCACGGGTTTGCTGCGCTCTTCCCCGCTGTTGCGGTCCGTCCAGCGGTCCAGCTTGAAGCTGCCGATGATCCCCAGCAGGGAGCCCTTGCGGACGTAATCAGCGGCTACCTGGGCTTGCTTGCCCCAGATCTCCAGGTTGAACCAGTCGGGTTCGTCGTTGTTGCTGCGGCGGTTCACCGCAATGGTCAGGTTGGCGACCATGCTGCCGGACTCGAAGTAGCGCACTTCGGGGTCGCGGCCAGCCCGGCCTACCAGGGTCACGGAATTGACGCCCATGGCGTTCTCCTGCGTTTGCGTTGGATCAATGATGCAGTCCCCGGGAGGGGAGCTTCGAGGTGAGAGTTCCACCCTTTGCCCCGGATGCGTCACCGCTGCCGCAAAACCCCAGTGGCGGCTGGGTCTTGCAGGGTGTCAGATCGCAGGATCTACCTATGCTTTGACGGTATGGGGGGACGTCTGTGTTCTTCAAGCGTTTCCAGCTGTCCCGTGACATTGGCATTGATCTCGGGACGGCCAACACCCTGATGTACGTCTCCGGCAAGGGGATCGTTCTGCAGGAACCCTCCGTGGTCGCAATTGACCTTGAGCGAGGTGTGCCCCTCGCGGTGGGTGATGAGGCCAAGCTCATGCTGGGCCGCACCCCTGGAAACATTCGCGCGGTGCGTCCTTTGCGCGATGGCGTCATCGCTGATTTCGACGCCGCTGAACAGATGATCAAGACCTTCATTCAGAAAGGGAATGATGGCCGCGGCATCGTGGCGCCCCGCTTGGTCATCGGCATCCCCAGTGGGGTGACCGGCGTGGAGCGCCGTGCGGTGCGCGAAGCCGGCTTGGCGGGGGCACGCAATGTTCATTTGATTGAAGAGCCCGTGGCGGCCGCGATTGGTGCGGGGCTACCCGTCACTGAGCCAGTGGGCACGATGATCGTCGATATCGGCGGTGGCACCACAGAGGTGGCCGTGCTGTCGCTGGGGGGAACGGTGCTCAGCGAGTCGGTGCGGGTCGCCGGCGATGAGCTCAGCGATTCGATCAGCACCTATCTCAAAAAGGTCCACAACCTGGTGGTTGGTGAGCGGACCGCCGAGGAGATCAAGATTCGGATTGGCTCGGCGTTCCCCGACGACGCCCACGACGAATCGACGATGGATGTCCGGGGCTTGCATCTGCTCTCGGGCTTGCCCCGCACGATTCCCGTGCGCGCCGGAGACATCCGCGAGGCCATGGCGGAGCCCCTCAACGTGATTGTCGAGGCGGTCAAACGCACCTTGGAGCGGACCCCGCCGGAGTTGGCCGCCGATATCGTCGACCGCGGCATCGTGCTGGCTGGCGGCGGTGCCTTGGTTCGCGGCATCACCGACCTGATCAGCCATGAGACCGGGATCCTGGTGCACATCGCCGACGACCCCTTGCTGTGTGTGGTCAACGGTTGCGGCCGGGTCATCGAGGACTACAAGGCCCTGGAGCGGGTGCTCGATACCCCTGACTTCAGCAGGCTGAGCGCGTGAAACCGATAGCTGGCCGCATCAACAAAGTCCTGCAGGCCTGGCCCTGGTGGCTCCTGCTGGCCGTGTTGGCTGGGGTTCGCCTCAGTAAGGGGGCGGGCGTGCTCGATGCCTATGCCCTGCTGAGCCGTCCCTTTTGGCCAGGTCCCGCGCAGTCCGAATGGCTGCGCTCCGCCCAGCAGTTGGACCAGCAAACCCGGCTCCAACAGCTCGAGAGCGACAACGCCCGCTTGCGCGGGCTGATTGCTCTAGATCAAGCCAAGGGCGCTCGCGTGTCGGCTCCGGTCATCTCCCGCCAGGCCTCCGGTTGGTGGCAGCAGTTGGAGTTGGGCAAGGGCAGCCTGCAGGGGGTGCGTGCTGGCTCGGCTGTTCTGGCTCCCGGGGGGCTGATTGGTCGTGTGGCCAGCGTCACCCCCACCACCGCCCGCGTGGCCCTGTTGACCAACAGCACCAGCCGCCTGGGGGTCTGGGTTCCGCGGGTTCAGCGCCATGGACTGTTGATTGGCGGCGACACGCCGCGGCCACGGCTGCAGTTCCTCGACAAGGACACGGGGGTGCGCCCTGGGGATGTGGTGACCACGTCGCCGGCCAGCACCTTGCTGCCCCCCAACCTCACGGTGGGTGTCGTTCAGAGCGTGGACGAGGAATTGGTGCCCGCCCCTGATGCCGTCGTACAGCTCAGCGCACCGATCGACGCGGTCGATTGGGTGCAGTTGGCGTCCCGTTAGCCATGGCTGGCTTGCACCGCCATGGCCTCAGCGTGGGCTCTGCCCTGGCCGTCCCGGCCTTGACCTTGCTGTCCCCGGGCTGGCTGAGCCTGGATGGCGTCTCCCCCAGTTGGGCGGTGCTGTGGCTGTTGCCCTGGGCCTTGGCGGATGGGTCGTTCTCAGGGGCGTTTGCAGGATTGGCGTTGGGGCTGCTGCTCGATGGCTTGCATATCGGCGATGTCAGCCAGTTGCCGGCCTTGGTTTTGCTGGGCTGGTGGTGGGGCCGGCTGGGCCGGCGGGGCAGTCCGATTGAGCGCAGCTTCAATTTGGGCCTGCTGGCCGCCCTGGGCAGCTTGCTGTTGGGGGGCAGCTTTCTGTTGCAGTGGCAGTTCCTAGGCGTTCTGCCGGAGGGTGGCTTGCAGCTGCTGGCTGCTCAGGCTTTGATCACGGCCTTGCTGGCACCTCTGATTTGCTCGCTGTTGCTGCTGCGTTGGCGAAAACTGCTCTCCGCCCGGGGATGAGGAGACCACAACGTCTGGCGGGTGCGTTGATGGCGGCCGTGGCTTTGGCAGGGGTTCTCGCGGCTTGTTCCCCGGCTCGGCGCCAGGCCACAGAGCGCCAACCCATTCAGTTTTGGACTTTGGATTTAGCCCCCAAGTTCAATGACTACCTCAACGACGTCATTGCCCGCTGGGAGCAGCAGAACCCCGGCTATGACGTGGTCTGGACCGATGTTCCCTGGGGCTCGGTCGAGCGCAAATTGCTGGCGGCAGTGTTTGCGCGCACGGCACCCGATGTGGTGAACCTGAATCCGCTTTTCGCCGCCAATTTGGCCAGCAAAGGTGGCCTGCAGCCCCTCGAGCCCCTGCTGCCCCAGGGCGCTTCAAAGACCTATCTGCCGCTGATCTGGCAGGCGGGCCAAAGCGCCGCGCCCGATGGCCAGCCGCAGCAGTTCGCCATTCCTTGGTATCTGACGGCCCGGATCACCCTGGCCAACACTCAGCTCCTGAGCCAGGCCGGCTACAGCGCGCCGCCGCGCACCTGGGCTGAGGTGCCGGCCTACGCCGAAGCCGTGAAACGCCGCACCGGTCGCTACGCACTCTTTGTCACGGTCGTTCCCGAGGACTCCGCGGAACTGCTGGAGTCGCTGGTGCAGATGGGGGTGACGCTGTTGGATGCGCGTCAGCGGGCCGCCTTCAACACGCCAGCGGGGCGCCGGGCCTTTGCCTTTTGGAGCGATCTGTATCGCCGTGGCTTGCTGCCCCGCGAGGTGGTGAGTCAGGGCTACCGGCGCGCGATTGAGCTCTACCAAAGCGGTGAATTGGCCCAGGTGGGTAGCGGCGCGGAGTTCCTGCGCAGCATCCAAACCAATGCTCCTCAGGTGGCCGCGGCCACCCGTCCCTATCCGCCCCTGGCCGGATCCAACGGCGCCGCCAATGTCGCGGTGATGACCCTGGCCATTCCTCGCCAGAGCAAGGTGGCTGAGCCGGCGACCCGCTTCGCTCTATTTCTCACGGATGCCAGCAATCAAGCGCGCTTTGCTGAGCAGGCGCGGGTGCTGCCTTCGTCCATTGGGGCGCTGCAGCGGGTCCAGGAGACCTTGGAGGCTGAGGAACCGGCAACGCAGCCGGAGCGGTTGGTGCGTCAGGCCCGTTTGCTCTCCGCTCAAACCCTGTCCTCAGCGCGGGTTCTGGTGCCTGCCAGTCCTGGGGTAAAGCGTCTTCAGGCCATCGTTTACACCCAGCTTCAGCGGGCGATGTTGGGCCAGATCAGCAGCGACGCCGCCCTGGCTGAGGCAGAGCGTCAGTGGAACGCCTACGCGGCAGGACGTTGGCCCTAGTCCGACCTTGAGAAATGCTTAAGACTCGGCTCGCTTAGCTCAGGTCGCCTGCAAATGGCTATCGCCATCAGGGGTCTGAGAGTTAACGTTGCGCTTCTTCACGCTGTGTAGTGCATGCCGCTCGACGAGCAGCAACGACAGAGTGATGCCTCATCTGTCGAGGCTTCGTCAGAGCAGCGCGCCACCGTGATGGTGGTGGATGACGAACCTGCCGTGCGTCGGGTGCTGGTCATGCGTCTCCAGCTGGCTGGTTACAGGGTGGTCTGCGCCGAAGACGGCGAGGAAGCACTTGCTCTGTTTCACAAAGAGCAGCCCGACCTGGTGGTGCTCGATGTGATGCTCCCGAAGCTCGATGGCTTCGCGGTTTGCCGCCGTTTGCGGGCTGAGTCCTGCGTTCCGATCATTTTCCTCTCGGCCCTGGACGCCATTGCCGAGCGGGTGGCCGGTTTGGATCTGGGGGCTGATGACTATCTGCCCAAGCCCTTTAGCCCCAAAGAGCTGGAGGCTCGGATTGCCACGATTCTGCGCCGTGTGGGCCATGGTTCGGCCAACAACGAGCCCCGCGATGTTCCCGCCGGTCAGGGGGTGCTGCGGGTTGGTGATTTGGTGGTGGACACGAATCGCCGTCAGGTCACCCGCGATGGTGAGCGCATTGGTCTGACCTACACCGAATTCAGCCTGCTGGAGCTGCTGTTCCGCGAGCCGGGTCGGGTGGTTCCCCGGGCCGAGATTCTCGAGCAACTTTGGGGCTATCCGCCACGCCGTGCCGCTGACCTGCGGGTCGTGGACGTCTATGTGGCCCGTCTGCGGGGCAAGCTCGAGCCCGATCCCCGCAATCCGGAGTTGATCTTGACTGTGCGCGGTACGGGCTACGCCTCCCAGCGCATGGGCGAGAACGCCCCAATGGCTGCCGCCAGCTGATCCTGCAGGATGGCCGAACGCTGATTAATTCGGTCCCTTGTCTGAGCTGCGCGAGACCCGCCTCGAGAAAGGCAAGGCCCTAGCGGAGTTGGGCCAGGGTCCCTACGCCCTTCGCTTCGAGCCCAGCCACCGCACAGCTGAGCTGCAGACGGCCCACGCTGACTTGCCCAACGGCGAAGAGCGGGACGTGGCCGTAGCGGTGGCTGGCCGGGTGATGACGCGCCGGGTCATGGGCAAGCTCGCCTTTTTCA
Organism: Synechococcus sp. A10-1-5-1; assembly: GCF_023115425.1. Classification (NCBI taxonomy): domain Bacteria; kingdom Bacillati; phylum Cyanobacteriota; class Cyanophyceae; order Synechococcales; family Synechococcaceae; genus Synechococcus; species Synechococcus sp. A10-1-5-1. Next base: position 1,527,632 of record NZ_CP096032.1, read on the forward strand.
CCCTGGCCGATGAGACCGGTCCGATCCAGCTCTTTATTGAGAAGGCGACCCTCGGAGACGCCTTTGGCCATCTGACCTCCTTGGTGGATGCAGGCGACCTGATTGGGGTCAGCGGCAGCCTGCGCCGCACCGATCGGGGTGAGCTGTCGGTGAAGGTCAAGAACTGGCAGATGCTCAGCAAGAGCTTGCAGCCCCTGCCCGACAAGTGGCACGGCCTGGCCGATGTGGAGAAGCGCTATCGCCAGCGCTATCTCGACCTGATCGTGTCTCCCGATACCCGGGAAACCTTCCGCCGCCGGGCCGTGGCGGTTAGTGCAATCCGCCGCTGGCTCGATGAGCGGGGCTTCCTTGAGATTGAAACCCCGGTGCTGCAAAGCGTTCCCGGTGGTGCCGATGCCCGTCCCTTCGAAACCCACCACAACGCCCTGGATCTTCCGCTGACCCTGCGGATCGCCACCGAATTGCACCTCAAGCGCCTCGTGGTCGGGGGCTTTGAGCGGGTCTACGAGCTGGGCCGGATCTTCCGCAACGAAGGCATCAGCACGCGCCACAACCCTGAGTTCACCTCGATTGAGGTGTATCAGGCCTATGCCGATTACAACGACATGATGGATCTCACGGAGCAATTGATTGCTCACGTGTGCCAGCAGGTCTGCGGCACGACCCGCATCACTTACCAGGGCACGGAGATTGACCTGACCCCTTCCTGGCGGCGGGCCACGATGCACGAGCTGGTGCTCGACGCGACGGGCCTCGACTTCAGCAGCTTCAGCAGCCGGGCTGAGGCGGCAGAGGCGATGCAAGCCCAGGGCTTGGCCGTGCCAGAGCTGGCTGACTCCGTGGGCCGTCTGCTGGTGGAAGCCTTCGATCAGAAGGTCGAGAGCACCTTGATCCAGCCCACCTTTGTCATCGATTACCCGGTCGAGAACTCACCGTTGGCGCGGGCCCACCGCAGCAAGCCGGGCCTGGTGGAGCGCTTTGAGTTGTTCATCGTTGGCCGTGAAACAGCCAATGCCTTTAGCGAATTGATCGATCCGGTCGATCAGCGCCAGCGGCTCGAATCCCAGATGGCCCGCAAAGCAGCCGGCGACGACGAAGCCCAGGAGGTGGACGAGGATTTCATTCATGCCCTGGAGGTGGGTATGCCCCCCACAGGTGGCCTCGGCATTGGCATTGACCGTCTGGTGATGCTGCTCACCGACAGCCCGTCCATTCGGGATGTGATCGCCTTCCCATTGCTGCGTCCTGAGGCGCGATCAGGCGCAGTGCCGCCTGCAATGGGATAATCGAACCTAGTAGGCAATCTCCCCCATTCGGGGGCTCGAGATTCGATGAGTGGCGAACGCGTCGGCTTCCGCTTTAAGCATGCAGATGCTGTAGTGAAGCGCAATCCCCAGGGCCGCTCCCGCCGGGGCTGGGTGATGGAGCCGGTGGAGCAAACCACCAGCCGCGGCACCAAGATGCCCGCTTACCGGATTCGCTGGCGCGACAGCGAGCGGCCCGAGATCGTGCTGCAGCACATGCTGATCGCCGATCCCGACCCCACTCCGCCGCCCGAGGGTGTGAGCTTGGTTCCCCCCGAACCCAAGAAGTGATCTTGCAAGGCCCCGCTTCAGGGGCCTTTTTCATGCCCAGCCCTTGAGGCGATAGAGCACCAGCCCCAGGTGTTCCTTGAGGGCCACGCTGCTCAGGTAGAGCGCTCCTGCATCAGGCAGGAGGTCTTGGACCACGGAGCCTGGGGTGGGGCGCCCCAAGCGTTGGCGCTCCGGCAGCAGGAAATCACAGGCCACGGGGATCACCTGGAGGCCGCTGCGCTTCTCAAACGTGGCCAGCGAGCGGGGCAGGTGAAAGGCGCTGGTCACCAGCAGCACCGTCGTCCAGCCCTGTTTCTTGGCGAGTTGGCCAATGTCGCGGGCTTCCTCGGCCGTGGTTGTCGAGAGGGGGTTGGGCAGGATCCGCTCACTTGGCACCCCGAGTTCCTCGGCGAGTACTTTGGCGGAGAAGGCTTCCGCGGGGGCGGGATCAGCCGCGGTGAAGCTGATCTGGGCGCCGCTCGTCACCAGGGTGCTTGCCTTGTTCTGGCGCATCAGCCGCACTCCGGTCAGCAGGCGATCTCCCCCTTCGCTCACTTCAACGCCCCGCCTCGGTGGCAAGGCCGGCTTGAGCCCCCCGCCGAGCACGACGATGGCGTCGGCGTTGGGGATCGTCTTTGGTGTGAGCGCCGCCGCCCGCTCCTCCAAGCCCCAGATCAACTGCCGGCTGGTGACTGGCATGGCAAACAGCCAAACCATGGCGATGCCCGAGGCCCCCAGCGCTCGGCTCAATTTGGGTTTGCGGCCACTGCCGAGCCCGGCGAGTTGCAGCAGCAACCCCAGGCCCAGGGGATAGACCAGAAGCGGCAGCAGTTTGGAGAGCAGAAAGCCCATCAGAGCCCCCGTCGCCGGCGCAGGTCTTCAAGGGCCTGTTCCGTTTCAAAGCGGGCCCAGGCCGAATCCAGGTCCTCGCTGCGCGGGGCTGGCTGGTGGAGGTCTTGGCCGATGGCTTCCAGCCGCTGCCAGAGCCCCCGGCCCTGCTCCATCAGCTGGTCAAGGTGCTCCCGTGCCCGTTTGCTCAGGTCGTGGGCACCAGCGGCCTGCGCTTTTTTCGTCCGCTCTTGCCACTGCTTGATCTCCGCAGCGAGCTCCAGCAGCTGGCGCCGCAGCTGGGCGGCCTCATTCAGCTGGTCTTGCCGGAGCCGCTCGCTCTGTTCGGGATGGGACCTGAGGAAACTCTCGAGCTGCTGCTCGAGTTTTTGCTCCAGCTCATCCCACCAGGACCAGGAACTCACGCCGATGGGGGCCGGGTGATCAGGGGCGCTTCGATCTCCTCCTGCAGGGGAGTGATCGCCGCCTCCCGCGAGCGCAGCAGTAACTGGGTGAGCCGGGCGATGGCGCCCTCTCCGAGGTTCTGCGTGGTCAGTTGTTCGAAGGCTTCGCCGTAGAGCTCCTCGAGCCGTTCAATCAGGCCTTCCCGCAGTTCCCGGGAGGCTCGCCGCTGATCTTCCCTCGCCATCGCACGTCCTTGAGGGCGCTCAGTCTGCCTGCTTCAGCAGGTGCAGCGATAGGTCATGGCGGGGATCACTCCAACGGGCTTCGCTAGCCCAGCCCGCCCGAGAGGCCAGGGCGAGGAAGGCCTCGGGGCTGTATTTGTGGCTTGTTTCGGTGATCAAGGCCTCCCCTTTGGCGAAGTGCCAGGTTTGGCCGCAGGCCTTCACCGTTTGCTCCCGCTGGCTGATCAGGGCCATTTCGATGTGGCTGGCCTCGGGGACCCAGCGGGCTTGGTAGCGGAACTGATCGAGGTCGAAGTCACTGCCCAGATCGCGGTTCAACCGCTGCAGCAGGTTGAGGGCGAAGCGGGCTGAGACACCGGCTGCGTCGTCGTAGGCCGCCTCAAGCCGCTCGGTTGCCTTGGGTTGATCGATGCCAATCAGCAGGGTTCCGCCGGGACCCAGCAGACGCCGAAATTGCCGCAGTAGTGCCTCAGCGGCGGCGGTGGTGAAGTTCCCCAGGGAGCTGCCGGGGAAGAAACCGTGACGCCGCTGCTGCTTCAGCAAGGGGTGGCTTGGCAGCTGCTCCAGTTGGCTGTAGTCGCAGCAGATGCCCAGCATTGGTACGCCTGGATGGTCCGCTTGGAGGCGCGTGCAGGCCTGGGCGAGATGGTCCGCACTGATGTCGAGGGCGACGTAGGCCGGCTGCTGCATGGCCTTGAGCAGCGGTCCGACTTTGCGGGCGCTGCCGGCTCCGAATTCCACCAGGGTGCCCTCCCCCAGGGCCGCGGCCATGGCCATCGCCTGGTCTTGGAGGAGGGCGGTTTCGGTCTTGGTCAGGCTGTATTCCGGCTGCTGGCAAATCAGGTCGAACAGGCGCGAGCCTTCTGCGTCGTAGAGAAACCAGGCTGGCAATTGCTTGGGGGTTTGACTCAGGCCCTCGATCACCAGCTGCTGCATGTCTGCCGCGGCGGGATGGAGATCGAGCAGTTCGGGGACGCCGCTGCGTTGCAGGGTGCTGGTCATGGCTGGCCCCCCATCGCCAGTCGAATCCCGCTGGCCATCCAACGGCTGTGCGGCGGGTAGAAGTTGCGGTAGGTCAGACGTTCGTGGCCAGCGGGCGTTAAAAAGCAGCTGCCCCGCAGTACGAACTGCGAGCTCATGAATTTGCCGTTGTATTCACCAATGGCCCCTGCCGCTGGCGCAAAGCCTGGATAGGGCCTGTAGGGGCTGCCGGTCCATTGCCATAGGCAGCCGAACACCTGCTCCAGTTCACCGCTGCCTGCCGCCAGTTCCCATTCGGCTTCCTCGGGTAGGCGGGCCCCAGCCCAGCGGGCGTAGGCATCGGCCTCAAACCAACTGATGTGTCTGACGGGGGCGCCTGGATGGCGTGCCCTCCGGCCGGCGAGGCTGAACTCCCAGTCGCCGCGCCAATAGCGCGGGGCTTGCCAGCCACGTTCTTGCACCAGGGCCCAGCCCTCACTCATCCAGAGGTCGGCGCGCTGGTATCCCCCGTCGGCGATGAAGGCGGCGTAGTCGCCATTGCTCACCAGTCCTTGGCTGATGGCGAAGGGCTCCAGCCAGATCCGGTGCCTTGGGGCTTCGTTGTCGAAGTGGAACGAGCCGGAGGCGGGCTCGAGGCCGATCTCCACGAGGCCGCCTTCGAAGCTGTGCCAGCCCTTGGGACTCGGGCTGCTCCAGCTGGCGTCGTAGGCCGCTTCGGGGAGGGGGTTGGCGGCGGGTTCAAGGGGATTGCGGCTGAAGCCGTCCAAGAGATCCATCAACAACAGCTCCTGGTGTTGCTGCTCGTGCTGCAGCCCTAGCTCCACTAGGGCTGCCGGGAGGCGATCCAGCTCGGCCATCAGGGCGCCCGTTACCCGCTGGCGCCAGGCCAGCACTTCAGCAATCGAGGGCCGGCTCAACAGGCCGCGCTCCGGTCTGGGGTGCCGTTCGCCAATGGCTTCGTAGTAGCTGTTGAACAGGTAGCGCCAACGGCTGTCGGCGCAGGTGTAGTTCTCCAGCTCGCTCAGCAGGAACTCCTCGAAAAACCAGGTGGTGTGCGCCAGATGCCATTTCGCTGGACTCGCGTCCGGCATCCCCTGCAGGCAGAGGTCCTCCGGTTCCAGTCCCTCGATCAAGGTCTCTGTTGCACGGCGAATCTCCTGCAGCCGCGGCATCACGGCGGCAGCTGCGGTCGACACCATCCCAACGGCTTCTGCTGAGCGGACCCTAGAAGCTCAACCCTGCTGCATCAACGCTTCTACGATCCCCGTAACGCAGGAACGGGCATGGGCGCCAGCACTCCGGGGATTGCATCCGGCTTCGTCGGTGCAGTGGGCCAGACCCCGCTCATTCGTCTGAACGCCCTGAGTGCCTTGACCGGTTGCGAGATCCTCGGCAAGGCGGAGTTCATGAACCCTGGCGGCTCCGTTAAGGACCGGGCGGCCCTGGGGATTCTGTTGGAGGCCGAAGAGCAGGGTCTGCTCAAGCCCGGCGGCACCGTGGTCGAGGGCACGGCGGGCAACACCGGGATTGGCCTGACGCACCTTTGCAATGCCCGCGGTTACCGGGCGGTGATCGTGATCCCTGAGACCCAATCGGCAGAGAAGATCGGTCTGTTGCGCAGCCTGGGGGCCGAGGTCCGCACCGTTCCCGCCGTTCCCTACAAGGACCCAAACAACTACGTCCGCCTCTCGGGCCGCATTGCCGAGCAGATTCCCGGCGCGGTGTGGGCCAATCAGTTCGACAACCTCGCCAACCGCCGCGCCCACTACCGGACCACGGGGCCGGAGATTTGGGAGCAAACCGGCGGCCAGGTGGATGCGTGGGTTGCAGCTACCGGCACAGGTGGAACCTATGCCGGTGTGGCCCTGTACCTAAAGGAGCAAAAGCCCCAACTCCGCTGTGTCTTGGCCGATCCCCACGGCAGTGCTCTCTACAGCTGGGCCACCAGCGGTGAACTCAGCAGCGAAGGCAACTCCATCACCGAGGGCATCGGCAACAGCCGCGTGACCGCGAACCTCGAGGGTGCCCCGGTGGATGACGCCGTTCGCATCCACGATCAGGACGCGCTGCAGACCATCTACGACCTGCTCTGGCAGGAGGGTCTGTTCCTCGGCGGCTCCGTTGGCATCAACGTTGCGGCCGCCGTTGAGACGGCCCGCAGGATGGGTCCCGGGCACACCATCGTCACGGTCCTCTGCGATAGCGGCGATCGCTATCGGTCACGGCTTTATGACGGTGAGTGGCTCAAGGGCAAAGGTCTGGATCAACCTGAGCGCGCGGCCTGATCCACGTTGGTGGAAGACGATCCGAGCACGGGTGTTGTTGAGCCGGGAGCGCTGATCGGCGGTCGCTATCGCTTGGAGCGATCCCTCGCGGATCACCGCTGGCTAGCCCTGGATCAGGCAGCTGCCGATGCGCCGACCCATCTCACTGTCCTGAGCGATTTAACGGATGCGCAGCGGGAGGAGTTGAGCAAGCGCTGGCTTCAGCTCCAGGGGGTCTTGCATCCCCAGCTGCCTCGTTTTGGGGATCTGATCAACACAGGCGAGGCCCTCTGGCTGCCGCGCCCCTGGCAGGAGGGGGAGAGCCTGCAGGCCTTGCTGGATGCCGGTGAGACCTTCTCGCTCGAGGACGTCTTGGAGTTGCTGCGCCAGCTCCTGCCATTGCTCTCGCTGTTGCACAGCCAGCGCCTGTCCTGTGCGGATTGGTCACCGGCTCAAATCCTGAGGCGTGCCGCGGATGGGCTGCCCGTCCCCCTGGCCCTGGAGCAGATAGCCCCCTGGGATCCCCAGCGGGATCTCCTCTCCCTCGCGGATTTGGCTCAGGACTTACTTGGTGATCAGGCCGCGGCCGCCTTCGAGTCCATGGGGCCGCTCCAGGCCTTGAGTAGCGATCGGCCGGAGTTGCGTTTCCCCTCGGCGGCAGCGGCCCTAGCGGCGTTCCAACAGTTCACGCCCACTGTCGCTGCACCAGCACCACCTCCGGTGGTGCGGCACTCGACACCCTCCAAGCGGCGAAAACGGAAGCAGGAACAGGACGCGGAAGGACGGCTCTGGCCAGTGGTGCTTGCGTTGGTCATCGCGGCGCTGGTGGGCACGGCTGTGGGCTGGTTGCTGTTGAGCCGGGGCAAGGTCACGGGCCCAACGGCGCTACCGAGTTTTCGATTGCGCTCGAGCTTGCCGGCGGCGGAGATCAATCAGCGGGAGCAGCTGCTGAATCGCCTGCGGGCCTTGCAGGTGGATCGGCGCTGGTTCCTCAAGTTGGTGGATGCCAGCTTGCTGGAGCGAGGTGGTCGGCTGCCCTCGGCAAGCCAAGCCGATGCACCCCTACGCAAGGTCTGGAGTGAATTGGCTGAAGATTGGTTGAGCCGCGTGGAGCAGCTGCCCCTGCAGTTGCGCCCGCGCTTGGGCAATCTGACCGCCACGGATTGGAATCGTCGTCAGCAGGGTCTCGTGGCCCAGGGGCTCAGCCCAGAGGTGGTGAAGAAGCTGGTCTCCGGTAGTGCCCTGAACCTGCTGAGCGGCCCTCAGGCTGCTGAGATCCCCGCGGAGCCCTTTCGGCAGCTCTGGTACGCCGCCGCCGAACAGGCCCTGGGCAACCTGCAGATCGAGTTGATCAAGGGGAAGCGCAACAGCACTCAAACCGTCTCCGCATGGGTTCCGGCCGGTGGTGCCCGGGTGTTCCCGATTCAGGTTCCGTCGGCCAGTCGTTTGGTCCTGGGGGTGAGGGGATCTCCCTTGATGCAGATGAGCGTCTTTGCTGCCGATGGGCAGCTACTGGAAGCCCGCGGCCCGCTACGGGTGGTGAGCTTGGGCGAGGTCAAACGCTCCCCGGTTCAGGTCTTGGTCAGCAACGATGGCTTGTCGTCGGCGAGCTTGACGCTGTCTCTGCGCGTTGACCCGACTCAGTAGCGGGCGATTGCTTTTTTGGCGTCCTTGATGTCCTGCTTGCGCCGCTCCTCCTGACGCTTGTCATGGAGCTTGCGTCCCTTCCCGAGGCCAATGGTGGCTTTAATCCAGGACCCCTTGAGATGGATGTTGAGCGGGATCAAGGTGAGGCCCTTCTGATCAACGGCGATGCGCAGTTTGTCGATCTCATTGCGGTGAGCCAGGAGACGACGGGTCCTGAGGGGCTCGTGATTGAAGTAGGCGCCGGCGTGGGTGTGGGGAGAGATGTGGACGTTGTGCAGTTGCAGCTCCCCTTTGCGGATCAGGCAGAAGCCATCCCGCAGGTTCACCTGGCCAGCCCGGATGGACTTGACCTCGGTGCCCATCAGCTCAACGCCGCACTCCAGGGTTTCGAGAATTTCGTATTGATGCCTTGCGAAGCGGTTGTCCGCCAACAGCTTGTTTGCGGCATCCCGAAGGGCCTTGGCGTTCTTTTTGCCCCCGCCCTTGGCCATGGCGCTGTGATCCAGGTGCACCGACCCTAGGGATGGACCCGCTGGCCGGTGGCCGTCCGCTGCCGATACCCTCGGGCGATGGCCATCGTCTCTTCGGGATCAACAGCGCCGCGTGAGCCGGCCCCGAGGTTGGTGGATCCTGCCGTGAGCGAGCAAGAGAAGCCGCTGCAGCGGGAGGATTCCCTGAGGCCCAAGCAGTTGGCCGACTACATCGGCCAAAGCGAGCTCAAGCAGGTTCTTGGGATCGCGATTGAGGCCACCCGGGCTAGGGATGAAGCCCTGGATCATGTGTTGCTCTACGGCCCCCCCGGGTTGGGGAAGACCACGATGGCGATGGTCTTGGCTGAGGAGTTGGGGGTGCGTTGCCGCATCACCAGTGCTCCGGCTCTGGAGCGCCCCCGCGACATCGTTGGTTTGCTGGTGAATCTGCAGCCCCGGGAGCTGCTGTTTATCGATGAGATTCACCGCCTGACCCGGGTCGCCGAAGAATTGCTCTATCCGGCGATGGAAGACTTTCGCCTTGATCTCACCGTCGGTAAGGGCACGACGGCCCGGACCCGAACGATCCCCTTGGCTCCCTTCACCTTGGTGGGGGCGACGACGCGGGCGGGTTCCTTGAGTTCGCCGCTGCGGGATCGCTTCGGTCTGATCCAGCGGCTGGAGTTTTACGGGCTTGAGGATCTCCAGGCGATCGTGCAGCGAGCAGCTGGTTTGCTTCAAATCGACTTGGCGCAAGAGGCGGCCTTAGAGGTGGCCCGCCGCTGCAGGGGCACCCCGCGGATCGCCAATCGCTTGCTGCGTCGCGTGCGTGATGTGGCCTCCGTCGGTGGTCATGCCCGGGTGAGTGCCGAGGTGGTGCAACAGGCCTTGAGCCTGCACCGGGTGGATGGCCGCGGCTTGGATGCCAGCGACCGGCGACTGTTGGATCTGCTCCACAGCGGCTACGGCGGCGGACCCGTGGGTCTTGACACTCTCGCCGCTGGTTTAGGGGAAGATCCCGTCACCCTGGAATCGGTGGTGGAGCCTTTCCTGTTGCAGCAGGGCCTGCTGCAACGCACCCCCCGCGGGCGTGTGATCACCCAGGCCGGCATTGATCACCTGCAGGATCAAGCGGCATGACGGCTTTCTTCGCTCTGTTGTTGGCGGTGCAGCTGAGCCTGCCCCAACTGTTTGACCAGGCCCTGACGGCCAGTCGTGAGGGGGCCTTCCCCCAGGCACTGGACCTTTGGAATCAGGTGCTGGAGCTGGCTCCGGAGGACGCGGCGGCTTGGAGCAATCGCGGCAACATCCAGCTGGCCCTCGGGGATCCCGAGGCGGCCATTGCTGATCAGTCCAAGGCGATGGAGCTCGATCCCAGCAACGCCGATCCCCATCTGAACCGCGGCACTGCCGAAGAAGCCCTGCAGCAGTGGGATGCCGCTGAAGCCGATTACCGCTGGATCCTCGAGCGTGGCCTGGATGCTTCAGCTCTCTACAACCTGGGCAATGTCCAGGGCTCCAAAGGCGATTGGCAGCAGGCCCGCGACAGTTTTGACCAGGCCTCCCAGGAACGTCCCGGCTTTGCGATGGCGCGCTCCAGTACGGCCCTGGCTGACTTTCAACTGGGGGATTTGGACCGGGCTGAGAAGGAGTTGCGCAACATCATTCGCCGCTATCCCCTCTTTGCTGATGCCAGGGCGGCTTTGACGGCCTTGCTCTGGCGCAAGGGCGAATCGGGAGAAGCCGAGAGCCATTGGGCCTCAGCGGCGGGCTTGGACCCGCGCTATCGCCAGCCAGAATGGCTTTTAGAAATTCGGCGCTGGCCGCCGGTTCCGACCAAAGCCCTGTCTGACTTTTTGGCCCTGAGCAGCTGATGCCTGAACTGCTCTCCCGCGATCAGCTCAAGGCGGAGGTCCAGGTCGCCCAGCAGGAGCTCCTGGCCATTCGGCGGCATCTGCATGCCCATCCGGAACTCAGCGGCAACGAGCATCAGACCGCCGCGTTGGTGGCCGGCGAACTGCGCAAGCTGGGGTGGCGAGTGCAGGAAGGCGTCGGCCGCACGGGGGTCATGGCGGAATTGGGCTCAGGCAGTGGTCCTTTGGTGGCCCTGCGGGTGGACATGGACGCGTTGCCGGTGGAGGAGCGCACAGGCCTGCCCTATGCGTCCCTGCATCAGGGCTTGATGCATGCCTGCGGCCACGACATCCACACCACTGTTGGCTTAGGGGTGGCTCGGATCCTTGGTCCTCTGGCCGAGCATCTGAGCGGCACGGTGCGTTTGCTGTTTCAGCCGGCGGAAGAGACCGCGCAAGGGGCGGCCTGGATGGTCGCCGATGGGGCGATGCAGGGGGTGGATGCCCTGTTTGGGGTGCATGTTTTCCCCAGTCTTCCGGTGGGCACGATTGGCGTCCGTAGCGGCAGCCTGACCGCAGCCGCTGGGGAGTTGGAGGTGGAGGTCTTGGGCGAGGGTGGCCATGGGGCCCGTCCCCACCAGAGCACCGATGCCATCTGGATTGCTGCGCGGGTGGTGAGTGGCTTGCAGGAGGCGATCAGTCGCCGTTTGGATGCGCTGCATCCAGTGGTGGTCAGTTTTGGGCGGATTGAAGGGGGTAAGGCCTTCAATGTGATCGCGGATCACGTGCGCTTGCTGGGCACGGTCCGTTGTTTGGACCTGGAGTTGCACGCCCAGCTGCCGGGTTGGATTGAGGAGACCGTGCAGGCCATTTGTAAGGGCTATGGCGGCGAGGCCCGCGTCCGTTACCGCTGCATTTCTCCGCCGGTCCATAACGACGCCGAGCTGACGCAGCTGCTGGCGGATGAGGCCGTGGCACTGCTGGGACACCCCCAGGTGGAGTGGCTCGAGCAGCCGTCTTTGGGGGCTGAGGACTTTGCTGAGCTGCAGCGCGAGACCCCCAGCACAATGTTCCGCTTGGGGGTGGCTGGTCCCAATGGCTGCACCCCCCTGCACAGCAACACCTTTGCTGCCGATGAAGCCTCGGTCAGGGTGGGCGTTGAGGTGTTGAGCGCGAGCCTGCTGCGTTGGTTGGAGCGGGCTGCGGCATGACGCCTATCAGCCGATTGGGGCGTGATCTGCTGGCGTGCTCCACGCTGCTGTTGGTGGTGCTGGGGCTGCTCGGAGTCCTGCTCCGCCAGGGTCCTGATCGCCTGCAGGCACTGCCTGCCCTGTTGATTGGCTTGGCCCTGCTTTTGCAGAGCGCTTGGAGTTGGCGTCGCCGGCGCCGGGCAATTCTCAGCATCCTGAGGGACCAGCAATAGAGGCAGAGTGGCCCGATGAACGTCGACGACCTTCGCGAAGCGATCGCCTCGGATAACCCCGGCAGGGCGCGTCCTGCCTTGGCCAGCCTGGTCAATGCAAGCCCTGAAGAAGCGGAGCCGCTGTTGCTGCTCGGGCTTGAGCAGGACGACATGATCCTGCGTCAACTCAGCTGCTCAGGGTTGGGTCACAAGCCCACGCCTGCCGGCTGGGAGCCTTTGGTGCAGACCTTGAAGTACGACTCAGAGGTGGCCGTGCGTGCGGAGGCGGCGAATGCTCTGGTGAGTCATGGCCTAGATCGGGCCTGGCCCTTGCTGTTGGACGCGTTCGTGTCTGAAGACGAGTGGCTGATTCGCTGCAGCATCCTGTCGGCGGTGGCTGAGCACCCCGAGATCGCTCAGGAGCAACTGCTGCAGTTGGCGCGCCTCGCCGTGGCCGAGGCCGATGGCACGGTGCGAGTTGGCGGCACAGAAATCTTGGCTCGCTTGGTTCGTGAGGGCAGTAGCGCGGCGCGAGAGGTACTGCAGGGCCTGCAGCAGGACAGTGATCACCGCGTCGTTGCGGCCGCGTTGAACGGGCTGCAGTCTCAGCCTTGCTAGGTTTTGGCAGTCACTAGGGGTGCCTCCCACGCGGGGGCTGAGATCACACCCTCCGAACCTGATCCGGGTCATGCCGGCGCAGGGAAGTGAGAAGAGACACTCAGGTTGCGCCCCCGCCCAACGCCATAGCGGTTATGCGTAGCGCCTGGATCGAAAAGCGCAAAGGTCAAGCCAACGTCTCCCAGATGCACTACGCCCGGCAGGGGGTAGTGACTGAGGAAATGGCCTATGTGGCGAAGCGGGAGAACCTGCCTGAGTCGCTGGTCATGGAAGAGGTGGCCCGCGGCCGCATGATCATCCCGGCCAACATCAATCACACCAACTTGGAGCCGATGGCGATCGGCATTGCCTCCAAGTGCAAGGTGAACGCCAATATCGGCGCCTCACCCAACGCTTCTGATGCCTCCGAAGAGGTGAAGAAGCTTGAGCTGGCCGTGAAGTACGGCGCTGACACCGTGATGGACCTTTCCACCGGTGGCGTGAATCTCGATGAGGTACGCACGGCGATCATCAATGCTTCGCCGGTGCCCATCGGCACGGTGCCTGTGTATCAGGCCCTCGAGAGCGTGCACGGCTCGATTGAGCGTCTCTCGGAAGATGACTTCCTGCACATCATTGAGAAGCACTGCCAGCAGGGCGTCGACTACCAGACCATCCACGCTGGTCTGCTGATCGAGCACCTGCCCAAGGTCAAGGGCCGCCTAACCGGGATCGTCAGCCGTGGCGGCGGGATCCTGGCCCAGTGGATGCTCTATCACCACAAGCAGAACCCGCTCTTTACGCGCTTCGACGACATCTGCGAGATTTTCAAGCGCTACGACTGCACCTTCTCCCTGGGCGATTCCCTGCGTCCGGGTTGCCAGCACGATGCCTCTGATGCCGCTCAGTTGGCTGAGCTGAAGACCTTGGGCGAACTCACCCGCCGCGCTTGGAAGCATGACGTTCAGGTGATGGTCGAAGGTCCGGGCCACGTGCCTTTGGACCAGATCGAGTTCAACGTCAAAAAGCAGATGGAGGAGTGCAACGAGGCGCCCTTCTATGTGCTCGGTCCTCTGGTCACCGACATCGCCCCCGGTTACGACCACATCACTTCAGCGATCGGTGCAGCCATGGCCGGCTGGCATGGCACGGCGATGCTCTGCTACGTCACCCCCAAGGAGCACCTCGGTCTGCCCAATGCCGAGGACGTGCGCGAAGGCCTGATCGCCTACAAGATCGCTGCCCATGCTGCTGACATTGCTCGTCACCGTCCCGGTGCCCGCGATCGCGACGACGAGCTGAGCCGCGCCCGTTACGCCTTCGACTGGAACAAGCAGTTCGAACTCTCCCTCGATCCCGAGCGAGCCAAGGAGTATCACGACGAAACCCTGCCTGCCGATATCTACAAGCAGGCCGAGTTCTGCTCGATGTGTGGTCCCAAGCATTGCCCGATGCAGACCAAGATCACGGAAGAGGATCTAGAAGGACTCGAAAAAGTTCTGGCGGAGCAACAGAGCAATAGCGAAGTCGCAGCCGTTTAATTTCAAGCTGCTTCTTTGAAACAATCAGCCCGGGCAGTAGCCCGGGTTTTTTATTGCCAGACCATTGATGTTGTGGCCCCGTCAACGCGGTTGAGTGGATACAAAAAAGCCCCGCCATTGGCGGGGCTCGGAAGCGATCAACGCTTTGATCTTGGGGTTCAACCCAGGGCCTTGGCCTTGGCGACGACGTTGTCGACGGTGAAGCCGAACTTCTCCATTAGCAGGGGGCCAGGAGCGGAAGCACCGAAGCGGTCGATGGAGACGGTGTCGCCTTCGAAGCCGGTGTACTTGTGCCAGCCGAAGCTGCTGGAGGCTTCCACCACCAGGCGCTTGCGGCAGGCGGCGGGCAGCACGCTTTCGCGGTAGGCCGCGTCCTGCTCTTCGAACAGCTCCACGCAGGGCATGGAGACGACGCGGACGTTCTTGCCTTCAGCGCGCAGCTGGGCAGCAGCCTTGACGCAGAGGTCGAGCTCGGTACCGGTGCCGATCAGGATCAGATCAGGGGTTCCATTGCTGTCCTCAAGGATGTAGCCACCCTTGGCGACGTGCTCAGCCTTCGAATTGGCCTGGTTGGCCATCGCCTGACGGCTGAGGAACATCACGGTGGGGCGGTGGCGGTTGGCCACGGCCACCTTGTAGGCACCGCTGGTTTCGTTGCCGTCACCAGGGCGGATCACCAGCATGTTCGGGATCGAACGCAGGCTGGCCAGGGTCTCGATCGGCTGGTGGGTGGGGCCGTCTTCACCCAGACCGATGGAGTCGTGGGTCAGGACGTAGATCACGCCCAGCTCGCTCAGGGCGGACAGACGCATGGCGCCCACCATGTAGCCAGCGAAGACGCAGAAGGTGCCGCCGTAGGGAACCAGGCCGCTGCCGTGATAGGCGAGGCCGTTGAGGATGGCGCCCATGGCGTGCTCGCGCACGCCGAAGTGCAGGTAGCGGTTGCCTTCAGCACCCTTCTGGAAACCGGCCTCACCCTTGATGTCGGTGAGGTTGGAGTGGGTCAGGTCAGCGGAGCCGCCGATCAACTCAGGCAGGTTGGGGCCAATGGCATTCAGGCAGTTATAGGAATGCATCCGGGTCGCCACACCCTTGTCATCAGCGGTGTAGCTCGGCAGGTTGGCGTCCCATCCCTGGGGCAGCTCGCCGCGCAGCTGGCGTTCGAACTGGGCCGCTTCAGTGGGGTACTTGCTGCGGTAGTCGGCCAGAGTTGCGTTCCAGGCGGCTTCGGCGGCAGCGCCACGCTCAATCGCCTTGCGCCACTGGTCGTAGGACTCCTGGGGAACTTCGAATTCGCCGTAGTCCCAGCCCAGGTTCTGGCGGGTCAGAGCGGCTTCGTCAGCGCCCAGAGCCGCACCGTGCACACCCGCGGTGTTGGCTTTATTGGGTGATCCGTAGCCGATGGTGGTGGTCACCTTGATCATCGAAGGACGATCGGTGACGGCCTTGGCTTCTTCAATCGCCTTGGCAATGGCGCCCAGGTCGGTGTTGCCGTCGGTGACGTGGATGGTGTGCCAGCCGTAGGCCTCGTAGCGCTTCAGCACATCCTCGGTGAAGGAAACGTTGGTGTTTCCGTCGATGGTGATGTGGTTGTCGTCGTAGAGGGCGATCAGCTTGCCCAGGCCCAGGTGACCGGCCAGGGAGGCGGCTTCACCGCTGACACCTTCCTGGTGGCAGCCGTCGCCCATGATCACGTAGGTGGTGTGATCGACGAGCGTGCAGTCGGGCTTGTTGAACTTGGCGGCCAGGTGTGCCTCGGCCATGGCCAGGCCGACGGCGTTGGCGATGCCCTGACCCAGAGGACCGGTGGTCACTTCGACGCCGGCGGTCTCGAAGGTTTCAGGGTGACCAGGGGTCTTGGAGCCCCACTGGCGGAATTGCTTGATGTCCTCGATCGTGACCGAGTCGTAGCCGCTCAGGTGCAGCAGCGCGTAGAGCAGCATGCAGCCGTGGCCGGCAGACAGCACGAAGCGGTCACGGTTGAACCACTTGGGGTTCTTGGGGTTGTGCTTGAGGAACTTGTCCCACAGCGTGTAGGCCATGGGAGCGCAACCCATGGGCAGTCCGGGGTGACCGGAGTTGCTCTTGTTGATCGCGTCGACGGCCAGGAAGCGGATGCTGTTGACGCAAAGCGTGTCGACGGAAGCGGGAGCGACGACCATGGGTTACGGGTAAGGGAAGGGTGTACGGGCGGGGAGACCGCGGGTTAGTTGAACCGGCGGAACGCCAGGCAAACGTTGTGGCCGCCGAACCCAAAGGAATTCGAGAGCACCACGTTCAGTTTGTGTTCCCGGGCCTGATTGGGAACGACATCCAGATCACAGGCAGGATCCGGATTTTGGTAGTTGATCGTAGGCGGGACCACGTTGTGGCCAATCGCCAGGACCGCAGCAACGGCTTCAATGCCGCCGCTGCCGCCCAAGAGGTGACCCGTCATCGACTTGGTCGAGCTCACAGGAATCTGCTTCGCCCGTTCCCCAAGCGAGGATTGGATGGCCGAGGACTCGTTGGAGTCGTTGGCCGGGGTGCTGGTGCCGTGGGCGTTGACGTAATCGACCGCATCAGCCTCGATGCGGGCGTCTTCTAGGGCCAGGCGCATCGCCTCAGCACCACCCACACCTCCTGGGGTGGGTGAGGTGATGTGGTGCGCATCGCAGGTCATGCCATAGCCCACAACCTCTGCGAGGATGTTGGCGCCGCGGGCTTGGGCATGCTCCAGGCTTTCGAGGACGAGCACACCCGCTCCTTCTCCGATGACGAAGCCGTCCCGTTCCGCATCAAAGGGTCGGCTGGCCGTCGCCGGATCGTCGTTGCGGAACGACAGTGCCTTGGCACTGGCGAAGCCAGCGACCCCAAGGGGGGTAATGGCCGATTCGGCACCACCGCAAACCATGGCTTCGGCTTGACCCAGCTGGATCAGGCGGAAGGCATCGCCAATTGCATTGGAGCCTGCGGCACAGGCGGTGGCTACGGCGGTGCTGGGGCCCTTGGCACCAATGGCGATGGCCGTCAGGCCTGTGGCCATGTTCGGGATCATCATTGGAACCGTGAAGGGGCTCACGCGCGATGGACCCTTGTCAGCCAGCACGTGGGCTTGGGTCTCCATCATCAGTAGCCCGCCCACGCCAGAACCGATTGCCGTTCCGATGCGGTGCGCGTTGCGCTCGTCAATGGTCAATCCGGCTTGGGCCACTGCCTGTTTGGCGGCAACGACCCCGAACTGACAGAACCGGTCCCAACGCTTGCTTTCTTTCGGCTCGATGTAGGCGGAGGGATTGAAATCCTTCACCTCAGCCGCAAAACGGCAGGCATGGGCAGAAGCGTCAAACAGGGTGATCGGTGCCACCCCGTTACGACCACTGCTCAGTCCTTCCCAGTAGGAAGTGACGTCATTACCAATCGGTGTGACCGCGCCAAGGCCGGTGACGACGACGCGGCGGAGACCCTCCACCATCAATTTCTTCCTCAGGCCTGCTTGTCCTGGATGTATTTGACGGCGTCGCCAACGGTGGCGATGCCTTCAGCGGCTTCGTCGGGGATCTCAATATCGAAGGCCTCTTCCAGGGCCATCACGAGTTCAACGGTGTCGAGTGAGTCAGCGCCCAGATCGTTCTGGAAGTTGGATTCAGGCTTGACCTCGCCGGCATCAACGCTCAGCTGCTCAACAACGATCGAGCGGACTTTCTCGAAGATCGCTTCCTGGGACATGGCCGGAGTGTCGGACGCCGCATCCTACGGGTAGGGCGGATTCCCGAAACGCGTATGAACAAGGGTGACGGCCGCCGGGGTCCGTGAGTTGGATCCCGTTAGGCATGAGTACTTTGGGCGTCGCGTCCAGAGACGACATGTCCCACGCTGTCAAGATTTACGACACCTGCATCGGCTGCACCCAGTGCGTTCGGGCATGCCCTCTCGATGTTCTCGAGATGGTGCCCTGGGATGGCTGTAAGGCCGGTCAGATTGCCTCCTCCCCCCGCACCGAGGATTGTGTTGGTTGCAAGCGCTGTGAGACCGCTTGCCCCACCGATTTCCTCTCCATTCGCGTCTACCTGGGAGACGAAACCACCCGCTCCATGGGCCTGGCTTACTAAGCCCAGCTCCCATAAGCTCAAGCCCGGCCCAGCCGGGCTTTTTTATTGGTTCCAGGCGCTATGTGCGGCATCGTTGCGGTGATTGGTTCGCGCGAGGCGGCACCGCTCCTGTTGGAGGGTCTGCGTCAGCTCGAATATCGGGGCTATGACTCAGCCGGCATCGCCACGGTTGCTGAGGACTCCGGCCTCACCTGTCTGCGTGCCGAGGGCAAGCTTGCCAACCTCACGGCTCGTTTTGATGCCCAAGGTGCCCAGGGGCAGTGCGGCATTGGCCATACCCGCTGGGCGACCCATGGCAAGCCAGAGGAGCGCAACGCCCACCCGCACCTCGACGGTCCGCGCCGTTTGGCGGTGGTTCAGAACGGGATCATCGAGAACTACCGGAGCTTGCGTGAAGAGCTCCAGGCCACCGGTGTGGTCTTCCGCTCAGACACCGACACCGAGGTCATCCCTCACCTCTTGAGCCAAGAGCTCGATCGCCTGGAGGCATCGGGCCAGAGCGCCTCACCTCAGCTGTTGCTTCAGGCCGTTCAGGCAGTCCTGCCGCGCCTGCACGGGGCCTATGCCTTGGCGGTGGTTTGGGCGGCCCTCCCCGGTGCCCTTGTGGTGGCCCGCAAGGCAGCGCCCTTGCTCATTGGCCTAGGCGAAGGGGAATTTCTCTGCGCCAGTGATACCCCTGCCCTGGCCGGATTCACCCGCACCATCCTGCCGATGGAAGACGGGGAAGTTGCCCTGCTGACCCCCCTTGGCATTGAGCTCTATGACGAGGCCGGAGCTCGGGTTCAGCGGGCGCCCACGCTCCTGAGCGGCAGCGACCACGTGGCGGATAAGCGCAGCTTCCGCCACTTCATGCTCAAGGAGATCCATGAGCAGCCCGAGACCGCAGCGCTTTGGGTCGCGCGCCATCTCCCGGATTCCTCAGCTCGGGTTGCTCTGCCCCTCGATGAGAGCGTCTTCGAAGGAATCGAGCGCATCCAGGTGCTTGCCTGCGGCACCAGTCGCCATGCCGCTTTGGTGGGGGCCTATCTCCTGGAACAGTTGGCCGGGATCCCCACCAGCGTCTATTACGCCAGCGAATTCCGCTATGCCCCGCCCCCGCTCGCGGCGAACACCCTCACCATCGGGGTGACCCAGTCGGGTGAAACGGCCGACACTCTGGCGGCCCTTGCAATGGAGCAGGAGCGTCGCCGTGCCGTTGCCGATCCGGCCTTCGCGCCCCGCCTGCTGGGGATCACCAACCGCCCTGAAAGTTCCCTGGGCCGGATGGTCGATCAAATCCTCGACATCGGCGCGGGCATTGAGGTGGGTGTGGCGGCCACCAAGACCTTCCTTGGCCAGCTGCTGGCCTTCTACGGCTTGGCCATCGCCTTTGCCGAGCGCCGCTCAGGCCGGCCTGGGGTCCTTGGCGCTGAGGCCGTGCAGCAGCTGATCGCTGGGCTACGGGGGCTGCCTGAACAGCTCCGGAGCCTGGTGGATGACCACGACAGCCGCTGCGAGCAAATGGCCCACCTGTTCGCTGAGACCCAGGATGTGATCTTCCTGGGACGGGGCATCAACTACCCGATTGCCCTCGAGGGGGCCCTGAAGCTCAAGGAGATCAGCTACATCCATGCCGAGGGCTATCCCGCCGGTGAGATGAAGCACGGCCCGATCGCCCTCTTGGACGCTCGGGTGCCTGTGGTTTCGATCGCGGTTCCCGGCACTGTCTTCGACAAGGTGCTCAGCAATGCCCAGGAGGCCAAGGCGCGGGATGCCCAGTTGGTGGGGGTTGCCCCGAATTGCCCGGACGCTGAGCTGTTCGACACCCTGCTGCCCGTGCCGGAGGTGGACGAGCTCCTGAGTCCGCTGCTGACGGTCGTGCCGATGCAGCTGCTCAGCTATCACATCGCAGCCCACCGGGGGCTGGATGTGGATCAGCCCCGCAATCTCGCCAAGAGCGTGACGGTGGAGTAGCGCCTTAAGCGCTGCGCCCGTAGAGGTCCTCGAAGCGGACGATGTCGTCTTCGCCCAAGTAGGGGCCGCTCTGGACCTCAATCATCTCGACGGGGATCTTGCCCGGGTTTGAGAGCCGGTGTTTGCAGCCCAGGGGGATGTAGGTGCTCTGGTTCTCGCCCACCAACTCCTCAATGCCGTCCTTCTCGACGACGGCGGTGCCTTGCACCACGATCCAGTGCTCAGCCCGGTGGTGGTGCATCTGCAGCGAGAGCGAGGCTCCGGGGTTCACGCTGATGCGCTTCACCTGCCAGCGGTCGCCTTCGGTGATGCCGTCGTAGGCGCCCCAGGGCCGGTAGATCTTGCGGTGGGCCTTGCTCTCCGGTGCGCCGCTTTGCTCGAGCAGCCCGACGATGCTTTTGACGTTCTGGGCCTGATCCCTTTTGGCGACGAGCACCACGTCATTGGTTTCCACCACCACCAGGTCCTCGACGCCCAGGCCCACCACCAAGCGGTGCTCACTGCGCAGGTAGCAGTTGCGGCTGTTCTCGCTGATGACCCGGCCCCGCAGCACGTTGCCCTGCTCGTCCTGATCGGCGGTTTCCCAGAGGGCGCTCCAGCTGCCGACATCGCTCCAACCAGCCTGCAGCGGCAGCACGGCACCGCGGTCGGTTCGTTCCATCACGGCCACGTCGACGGCGACGTTGGGGCACTGGGCAAAGGCGTCCTTCTCGAGGCGTTGGAAGTTCAGGTCCGAGCCGCCTTGGGCGAGGGCATTGCGGCAGGCCTGGACCACCTCAGGGGCGAGCCGCTCCAGTTCCGCCAGGATCACGCTGGCCTTGAACAGGAACATGCCGCTGTTCCAGGTGAAGCGGCCGGTGGCCAGAAAGCCTTCGGCGGTGGCGCGGTCGGGCTTCTCCACGAACCGGGCGATCGGCACAGGGGTGCCCGCATCCCCCAGCGGTTGAGAGGCTTCGATGTAGCCGTAGCCAGTCTCGGGGGCGGTGGGGACGATCCCGAAGGTCACCAGTTGCCCCGCTTCTGCGGCCTGGACTCCCGCTTGGACCGCGCTGCGGAAGGCGGCGCCATCGCGAATGACGTGGTCGGCGGCCAGCACAAGCAGCAGCGGGTCATCGCCAGCGGCCATGGCCTGCAGGGCGGCAATGGCCACGGCCGGAGCAGTGTTCCGTCCCATGGGCTCCAGCAGGATGGCCGAGGGCTCCACGCCGATCTGGCGCATCTGCTCGGCCACGATGAAACGGTGGTCTTCGTTGCAGATCAGCAGCGGCGGCTGGAGATCAGCGATGCCCTCCAGCCGCTGCTGGGTCTGCTGCAGCAGGGTTTCCTCGCCTTGGCCCGCCAGGGCCCAATACTGCTTGGGATAACTGGCCCTTGATAGGGGCCAGAGGCGGGTTCCAGTCCCACCGCAAAGAATGACTGGAACCAGGGCCGCCATGGAGTGCACTCCTCTTGCACACCATTTCAAACCAAGCCCGTCAGCTTTGCTTGCTGGCTTGGTGCTGGTTTAGCTCTGTCCGTCCTCTGTTTCGTTCTCGGGTTCGGCTTTGTTGGGCTCGGCCAACTCCAGTAACCCAGGCGGTGGGGTGATGCCGATCCAGCCCTCCTGGAGCTCCACCCGGGGAACAATCGATTCGACAAAGGGGATCCAGAGGGGCTGCTTTTTGCCGTCGAGTTGCACCTCCAATAGGTCGTTGCCCGCATGGAGCAGATCTTGCACCTGCCCGATGGGGGTGCCCGTCTCCAGGAGCCGCACCTCCAGGCCCACCAGATCCAGCAGGTGGAATTCACCTCGGGCGAGTTTCGGGCGCTGATCGCTGGGGACCAGGAGTTCCTGGCCGACGCAGGCTTCAGCGCTGCTGCGGTCGTTGATGCCCTCGATCCTGATGACAAACAGCTCCTTGCCAGGAAGTTGCCGGCCTGAGAGCAGCTGAATTTCTTGAGGTTCCGCTGCGGGTCCACGCTTTTGGGCTGGAGCGCGCATCCAGCGGGGTCCGGCCTTGGTGAAGCGTTCGGGGAAATCGCTGAGGGGATTGACGCGCAGTTCGCCGCGCAGGCCTTGGGCGGCAACGATCTTTCCGACCACCAGCAGCTCGGGTTGTTGCTCCATCAGCCCAAGGGCCACACCTCAGCCTCGATAATGATCGGGCGACTGGGCCTTCCTATGGCTGATTCCCTGCCGATCCTGCCCGGCTCCACCGTGGTGGTGCGTGATGGGCGCTCCATCTACAACGGCTATCAGGGCTTTGTGCAGCGCATCAGCGGTAGCAACGCTGCTGTGCTGTTTGAAGGCGGTAACTGGGACAAGCTCGTCACCATGCCCCTCAAGATCCTCGAGCAAGCCTGAGGCTGGCCAGTGCAGCGCGGGCTGCCTCCTGTTCGGCCTGCCGGCGGGACCTGCCCCAGCCATCGCCCAGGGTCTTCTCTTCCAGGTTCACTCGGCAGTGGAAGCGCCGTGGATCGGCGTGGATCTGACTGATCTCTTGGCAGCGGTAATCCGGCAGGCCGCGTTTTTGGCCCTGGCTCCATTCCTGCAGCGCTGATTTCCAGTTGTGCAGGTGGGGATCGGCTTCAAAATCCTTTGCGGTTCTTTGCCAGTGGGGGGTCAGCCAAAGCAGCACCGGCCTGAGGTCGCCCCAGATGCGATAGAGCGCCCCGATGCAGGCTTCACATGCTTCGGCCCTCAGAGTGGCCTGGGCACTGGCATCTCCTGCTGCCGTTGGACCCATGCGTAAGACGGCGTCGATCCCCACCGCCTGGCCGAGTTCTGCAAGCCAGCGGTCGCTGACCAGTTGGGCCCGCAAAGCAGAGCTCTGCCCAACGCTCAAGTTGGGGTAGTGCTGCTCGAGGAATTCCGAGGCCGCCAGCCGCAGCACGGCGTCCCCAAGAAATTCCAGTTTTTCGTGGTTGACGCTGAGCCCGGCGGAGGTGTGGGTGAGGGCCTCATCCAGTCGCTTGAGGTCCATGCCGGCCTGGGGGGTGAGCCCCAGACCTTCAAGGAACTGCAGCAATTGGGCGTGGCGTTCAGCGTTCATTGGGGTGAAAGCAGGACGTAAGCCGGGTTCTGTTCTCCTCTCCGAAGAAAGGGGGCGATCATCTGTCTGGGACCACCGTTACCGGTGGCCTCAAGCGGCGCAAGAAAAGCGGAACGGGTGTCATGGCCAACCCTTGTTCCTAGGCCTTGCTCCCAGCCGGGGTTTACCGAGCCAGCACCTCTCGATGCTGCTGGTGCGCTCTTACCGCACCTTTGCACCCTTGCCTGATCCCCGAGGGGCCATCGGCGGTGTGTTTCTGTGGCACTCTCCTCACGGTCACCCGCACTGGGCGTTACCCAGCAAGCCTGGCCATTGGGGAGCCCGGACTTTCCTCAACCGGTCCGTTCCACCAGCCCGAGGGCTTGGGCGTCTCCCGGTCGCGATCACCTCGCCTGCTTTCAAACCCCATAATGGCGACCTGGGGGGCTGTAGCTCAGCCGGATAGAGCGACGGTTTCCTAAACCGTAGGTCGTGGGTTCGAGTCCCGCCAGCCCCGTCTTCGATGCGCTCAGGGGTAGTCACCGCTACCGGTAGTGGCGTGCTGGACGTTGCCACTGCCGCTAGCGTGTAGGCAATCGCCACATCGCCATGGCACAGCTGCATGATCTCAGGCTGCGGCTACTGGTGCAACAGGAGAGCGAGCGGATCGTCAACAGCCTTCCCGACGGCCTAGACCTCTCTGTGATCCAGGCCCGCTGCCTCTGCTGGTTGGCCCTGTTGGCTGAGGCCCACGAGGACAGCGCCAACGAGGCGGTCCATGAAGGCGACACCGATCAGGCCATGGCCTGGTTCGCCGATTCGATGCGCCTGCGCGATGTGATCCAGGTGGTCAGCTCGATTGAGATTCCGATTCCCGGAGCCACGGAAGACACCAGCGAGCCCGGCGATTCTCTGGCGGCCTAAGCCAACAAATTCAGATTCCCTTTATTTCTGAGTCAACCTGGTGTCATGATGTGATTTGACCAACGAAGGGACCGCGGTGCCGGAAGAGCCCTGCCAATGCCCTGACTGTCAGCGGTTCTACCGGGAACACGACCGGTTGATTCGGGAGAATCCCACGCTGCGTCAGCAACAGGAGCTCAGCTGGGCTGCTCTGCAGTCATTCCGCACCCTGGCTGGTCGGGTCCTTGAGGATCTCCAGAAATCCACTCCTGACTCCGACGCCCAGTCCACCCCTGCCGCGGCCGCTGCTGGCGCCGCTCCCCAGGAAGCTTCGGCCCACGATGCGCTCCAGCAGGCCGTTAACGATCTCGAGAACATCAACGCCCACCTCTTCTCCATCGAGGCCCTCATGGAGCGGATTTTTGATGTGCGCGTTCCTGAGCCTGTGGAACACAAGTTCCGTGAGATTGCCGGCGAGCTCGCTCCCGATCCGCTCAATGCCGATCGCCTGCGTCTGAACCGCTTGTTGCACCAAACCCCCGATCTTCCCGATCGCTGATCAGCCTGGCGATCATTCCCTCCTCATCGGCGGCGATCTGAAGCCATTGGGGCGTCCCAAGCCAGGACATCTCGTCTTTTAGTTGCTCGAGCAGCTCGCTGTCATTGGATCCAATTCCCCCTGTCAGCGCAATCTGATCGACACCCCCCAGGCTGGAAGCCATCGCCGCGATCCCCGCTTTTAGGCGGTGCAGGAAGACCTGAATCGCCAGTTGGGCACCCCTGTGCCCTTGAACGGCCGCCCCTCGCAGTTCTTTCCAGTCACCGCTCAGGCCAGAGAGGCCAGCGAGGCCGCTGTGGTGGTTGAGCATGTCATCCACTGCGCTGACTCCCATGCCGTTGTGGAGCAGGGCCAGCAGTAAGCCTGGGTCGATTGAGCCGCTGCGGGTGGCCATCACCAGCCCTTCCATCGGTGTGAAACCCATGGAGGTGTCGATGCATTGGCCTTCGGTGATGGCGGCCACGGAGCAGCCGGCACCGAGGTGAACGCTGATCAGCCGCGGCCCAGGCGCCAGTTGGGACACGTGTTGGTGGTTGATCCCATGGAAGCCGAAGCGGCGGTAGCCCTGGCTCCGCAGCTCTTGGGGGATGGCGTAGCTGTAGGCCGCCTCCGGCAGGGTGGCGTGAAAGGCGGTGTCAAAGCAGGCCCATTGCGGCAGGTCGGGCCGCTGCTGCTGCAGCCACCGAATCGCGGCGAGGGCCGGCGGATTGTGCAGCGGTGCCAGTGGGCTCAAGGCCTCCAGCTCAGGCAGGGTCGAGGGGGTGATCGGTGTCGGCGCCCGGAAGCGCTCACCGCCATGGACCACCCGGTGGCCAGCTCGCGAGATCTGACTCCACCAGGGAGCCAGTGCTGGGCCGAGCCATGTATCCAAGTCCCCGGGGAGTTTCACCCCCGAACGGGAGGCATTCCAGAGTCGCTCGGTTCCCGATGTGTCAAAGACAGCCGCCTTGAGGCTGGAGCTGCCCACGTTGAGCACCAGGATCGCCATGGCGACGCTGGATCCCTACTCGTCGAGGTTGCAGGTAATCGTGACGGGGAAGGGCTCCGCCTTCCAGATGCGGTCGGCGTACTCCTTGATCGAGCGATCGGAGGAGAAGAAGCCGGTGCGGGCCGTGTTCAGCAGTGACATCCGGTTCCAGGCATGGCGGTCGGCCCAGGCCTGGCTCACCTGTTGCTGAACTCGCAGGTAATCGTTGAAGTCCGCCAAGACGCAGAAGGGATCGCGGCCGGTCAGGTTCTCCAGCAGGGGACGGAACAGATCACCATCACCGCCGCTGAAGTGACCCTGTTCGATCAGCTTCAGCACCTGCTGCAGTTCGGGGAGCTTGGCGATGTGCTCCCACGGGCGGTAGCCATCGCTGTGGAGTTGGGCCACCTCCGTTTCGGTCATACCGAAGAGGAAGAAGTTCTCCGGACCGACCTGCTCGCGGATTTCCACGTTGGCGCCATCCAGGGTGCCGATCGTCAGGGCCCCATTCATGGCGAACTTCATGTTGCCGGTGCCGGAGGCCTCCAGGCCTGCAGTGGAGATCTGCTCGGAGAGGTCGGAGGCCGGGTAGACCCGTTCCCCGAGCTTTACGTTGTAGTCCGGGAGGAAGACCACCCGCAGCCGTCCATCCATGTCGGGGTCGGCGTTGATCGTCTCCGCGATCCCGTTGAGGAAGCGGATGATCAGCTTGGCCATGTAGTAACCCGGGGCCGCCTTGCCGCCAAAGATCACGGTGCGCGGCGCCATGTCCTTGGCCTGGCCGTTCTTGATCCGCAGGTACTGGGCGATCACCTGTAGGGCGTTGAGGTGCTGGCGCTTGTACTCGTGGATGCGCTTGACCTGAACGTCAAACATCGAGGACGGATCCACCAGCAGTCCGCTTTGGCGGTGGATGTAGTTGGCCAGTTGGCGCTTGCTGGCGAGTTTTGTCTGCTCCCAGCGCTCCAGGAAGCCGCTGTCGTGTTGGTACTGCTCGAGTTGCTTGAGCTGATCGAGGTCCGAGACCCAGCCTTCACCGATGCTTTCGGCCAGGAGCTTGCGCAACGGGGGATTGGAGAGGGCCACCCAGCGCCGAGGGGTCACGCCGTTGGTGACGTTGGTGAATTTCTCTGGCCAGAGCTCCGCAAATTCAGGGAACAACTTGGTGCGCACCAGCTCGCTGTGGAGGGCGGCCACACCATTGATGTGGTGGGATGCCACGGTGGCGAGGTTCGCCATGCGCACAGCTTTTTGGCCTTCCTCATCAATGATGGAGAGCTTGCGCAGCAGCACCTCATTGCCGGGGTAGCGGAGCCGCACGCTTTGCAGGAAGCGGCGATTGATTTCGTAGATCAGCTCCAGGTGCCGCGGCAGCAGGGAGCCAAAGAGCGGCAGGCCCCATTTCTCCAGGGCCTCTGGCAGCAGGGTGTGGTTGGTGTAAGCGACCGAGCGGCAGGTGATGTCCCAGGCCTGCTCCCAGGTGAGGTGCTTGTCATCGATCAGCAGACGCATCAACTCGGCCACGGCGATGGCCGGGTGGGTGTCGTTCAGTTGAACGGCCCAGTGGTCGGGGAATTCTTCGACCGGGATGCCCCGTTGGTCCAGGCTGCGCAGCATGTCCTGAAGGGAGCAGCTCACGAAGAAGTGCTGCTGCTTCAGCCGCAGCCGACGGCCTTCATCGGTGCCGTCGTTGGGGTAGAGGACCTTGGAGAGGGTCTCGCTCCCCACCTTCTCTTCGACAGCGCCGTAGTAGTCGCCGATGTTGAAGGCGTAGAAATCAAAGCTCTCGCTGGCATCGGCTCGCCAAAGGCGCAGGCGGTCACAGGTGTTGACCCGGTAGCCGAGGACCGGGACGTCATGGGGCACACCGATGGCGTGCTCATCGGGGATCCAGCGCACCCGATAGTTGCCGCGTTCATCGCGGTAGCTCTCCGTCCGTCCGCCAAAGCCGACGAAGCAGGCCTGATCCGGGTGGGGGATCTCCCAGGGCCAGCCGCCCTTGAGCCATTTGTCGGTGATCTCCACCTGCCATCCGTCGCGGATCAGCTGGTCAAAGATCCCGAACTCGTAGCGAATGCCGTAGCCGGTCGCGGGGATCTCGAGGCTGGCGAGGGATTCCATGTAGCAAGCCGCCAGGCGACCCAAGCCGCCATTGCCCAGGCCGGGCTCCTCTTCCACCTCGAGGATCTCTTCGAGGCTGTCGATTCCAAAGCGGCGCAGGGCTTCTGTGGCCGCCTCCTGGATGCCGAGCATTAAGAGGTTGTTGCCCAGCTGGGGACCGATCAGGAATTCCGCTGAGAGGTAAGCCACCACCCGGGTGGGGGTGGCCCGCATGGCCTCATTGCCCGCCAGATAGCGGGTCATCAAGCGGTCGCGAACTGCGTGGCTGAGGGCCAGGTAGAGGTCGTGGCGGCTTGCGGTGGGAGCGAGTTTGCCCAGCGTGTAGAAGAGGTGTTCGGCCATCCCGTCGAACACATCGTCTGCCGCCAAACCGCTGCGGTCGGGATCGGCGTAGCAACCGGGCGTGGGTAGTTGCAGTTGACGCGGCGATTGCTCTTTCATCAGGCCAGCTCGGTTGGGACTGCAGTGCTCCACTGCCAATTGCTGATCTCCGGGGCATCCATCCCGTGCTCATGCGCGTAAGCGCGATTGGCCAGGATCGATTCCTTCATCTGCTCCTTGATGTGAGCAGCGCGGGACATTAACCCCGGAACTCTGTCGATCACATCGATCACCAAGCTGAACCGGTCGATTTGGTTGTTCATCGCCAGTTCCAGCGGGGTGTTGATGTTGCCTTTTTCCTTGTATCCACGGACATGGAAATTGGCATGGTTGCGGCGCCGGTAGGTCAACCGGTGGATCAACCAGGGATACCCATGGAAGTTGAACAGAACCGGGCGATTGGTGGTGAAGAGTGTGTCGAAATCCCGATCGCTTAAGCCATGGGGATGTTCGCTCGGTTGCGTCAGGGCAAAGAGCTTCACCACATTCAGGACCCGGACCCGTAGCTCGGGGAGCTCCCGCCGCAGGATCTCCACCGCCGCCAGGGTCTCCTGGGTGGGGATGTCACCGGCGCAGGCCATCACCACATCCGGCTCATCTGGCTGCCCACTGACGTGGTCATTGCTGGCCCAGCCCCAGAGGCCGACGCCCTTCGCGACATGGGTTCTGGCCTGCTCAAGGGAGAGGTACTGCAGGTGCTCTTGCTTGTCGCTGACGATCAGGTTGCAGACGTCAGGCTCCACCAAGGCCTCCTCGGCGACGGCCAGCAGGCAGTTGGCATCGGCCGGGAGGTAGACCCGCACCACATCGCCGCTCTTGTTGCCGGTCAGATCAATGAACCCCGGGTCCTGGTGGGTGAACCCGTTGTGGTCCTGACGCCAGACCGTTGAGGAGATCAGGCAGGTCCAGGGGGCGATTGCGGCGCGCCAAGGGGCGTGGTGGCGGCAGCTCTCTAGCCATTTGGCGTGCTGGTTGAACATCGAGGCGATCACGTGAGCAAAGGCCTCGTAGGTGTGGAACAGGCCGTAGCGGCCCGTCAGGAGATACCCCTCGAGCATCCCCACCAAGGTGTGTTCACTGAGCATCTCCACGACCCGTCCCTGCCTGGCCAGCTCCCCGCCATCGCTGTCTTCGGGCCGCAGTTCCGCCATCCAGACCTTTTTGCTGCACTCGTAGATGGCCTGCAGCCGGTTGGAGGCGGTTTCGTCAGGGCCGAAGACCCGCAGGTTGGTTGGGTTTTGGGCGATCGCGTCCCGCAGTAGTGCCCCTAGGGCAGCGGTGTTGCCATGGCGGCTCACCCCGGGTTTGGAGACCGGCACTGCATACCGCTCCCGATCCGGGAGGGTCAGGGGGTGGCGCAGCAACCCCCCATTGGCATGGGGGTTGGATCCCATGCGCTTGGTCCCGCTGGGCGACAGTGCCTGCAGCTCTGGGCGGAGTCGTCCTTCTTCGTTGAAGAGTTCCTCGGGGCGATAACTCTTGAGCCAGGCCTCCAGTTGCTGGAGTTGCTCGGGATCCTGCTTGGGGTTTGGAAGGGGCACTTGATGGGCACGCCAGAACCCTTCAATCCGATGGCCGTGGAGCGCTTCAGGCCCTGTCCAGCCCTTGGGGGAGCGCAACACGATCATCGGCCAGATCGGTCGGCTGGCCTGGTCGGCGCCGCCTTCCTCCTGGGCGTGCTGGCGGATCTCCTGCAGCCGGCTGATGACCTGATCCATGGCGGAGGCCATCGCTTGATGCATCGCCTGCGGATCGCTGCCTTCGACAAACAGCGGCTCCCAGCCGTAGCCCCGCAGCAGGCTGCTGAGCTCCTGCTTAGGAATGCGGGCTAGCAGGGTCGGGTTGGCGATTTTGTAGCCGTTGAGGTGCAGCACCGGCAGCACCACCCCATCGCTGATGGGGTTGAGGAACTTGTTGATGTGCCAGCTGGTGGCGAGAGGCCCTGTCTCCGCCTCGCCATCACCAACGCAGGCAATGGCGATCAGCTCCGGGTTGTCGAAGACCGCGCCGCAGGCGTGGGAGAGGACATAGCCCAGTTCTCCCCCTTCATGGATCGATCCCGGGGTTTCGGGGGTGCAGTGGCTGCCGATGTGACCGGGAAAGGAGAACTGCTTGAAGAAGCGCTTCAGGCCTTCGGCATCCAGTGATTTGTCCGGATAGATCTCCGAATAGGAGCCATCGAGGTAGGTGGGGCCGAGCACCCCCGGTGCGCCATGGCCTGGCCCCGAGAGGTAGATCGCGTTCAGCCCATGGCGCTGGATCACCCGATTGGCGTGGGCCCAGATGAAGGCCTGCCCTGGGCTGGAGCCCCAGTGCCCGAGCAGGCGGTTTTTGATGTGCTCAGGCTTCAGTGGCTCCCGCAGCAGCGGGTTGTCCTGGAGATAGATCATTCCCACCGCCAGGTAGTTGGCGGCACGCCACCAGGCGTTCAGTCGCTCAAACTCCTCTGCTGGCAAGGGATGGGCGGAATCGATGGCCATGGCTTCCGCTGCTTGTGCCTGGGCGGAAGGTAGCCGTGGTCACAGGAAATGACGCCGTCGGGCGAGACTCTCGTGCGGAATCACTTACGACCGTTATGCCGGAGATCGGCGCCCATCAGCTCGAAGTGGTCGAAACCCTGATCGGGGTCGGCCGCTTCCTGGTGATTTTCGTGGCGGCTCGCCTGTTGGCGGAACTGCTGGTGCGCTGGCAGTTGCCCACCATCCTTGGTGAGCTGGTCGCCGGCGTGATCATCGGTGCCTCGGGCTTGCACCTGATCGTTCCGCCTGAGACCCAGGCTGCCGTGGCCAATTGGGCTCTGCAGTTAATGGGCTCCCTGGCGGATGTCCCTCCGCAACTGGTTGGGGAGGTTTACAACGAAAGTTTCCCCAGCCTGCAGGCGGTGGCCACCTTGGGCCTCTTCGCCCTGCTCTTCCTGACGGGTCTCGAGAGCGACCTGGATGAGCTCGTTGCGGTTGGGGCCCAAGCGATCACCGTGGCCGTCGCCGGCGTGGCAGTGCCCTTTGCCCTCGGCACCGCGGGCTTGATGGCGCTCTTCCACGTGGAGGTGATCCCCGCGGTCTTCGCTGGGGCGGCCATGACAGCCACCAGCATCGGCATCACGGCCAGCGTGTTCAGCGAGCTCAAGATGCTCCGCTCCCGTGAGGGCCAGATCGTGATTGGCGCGGCGGTTCTGGACGACATCCTGGGCATCGTCATCCTCGCGGTGGTGGTGAGCATCGCCGGAGGCGGCAGCCTGGAGCTGGGCCCGATCCTCAAACTGCTGGCCGCGGCCGTGGTCTTCGTTGTCGCCGCCATTGGCCTGAGCCGCTCGGCTGCCCCTGGATTCGATTGGTTGATTGATCGCCTCAAGGCCCCCGGTGATGTCGTGGTGGCCTCGTTTGTGGTGCTGACCCTCTGCTGCTTTGCCGCCACGGCTATCGGCCTGGAGGCGGCCCTGGGGGCCTTCGCTGCTGGCTTGATCTTGAGCAAGTCAAACCACACCCACGCCATCGAAGCGGCGGTCAAGCCGGTGGTGGCGCTCTTCGCCACGATCTTCTTTGTTCTGATCGGCACCGGCATGGATCTGTCGGTGCTTAATCCCCTGGACCCACAGAACCGTGAGGGCCTGGTGATCGCTGCCTTCCTGCTGGTGGTTGCGATCCTGGGCAAGGTGGTCTCCGGCTGGACCTTCCTCTCCAAGGAGCCCACGAACCGTCTGGTGGTGGGTCTGGGGATGATGCCCCGCGGCGAAGTGGGCCTGATCTTCCTGGGTCTTGGCACCCAGGCCAAGCTCCTCAGTCCGGCGCTTGAGGCGGCGATCTTGCTGATGGTGATCGGCACCACCTTCTTGGCCCCGATCCTGCTCAGACTGGTCTTGGCTGGAAAGAGTGATGGACCCGACCTCGACCCCCTCGCCGAAATCCCCACTTAGAGGTTGGCAGTTCAGCTGGGGCGGTTGGTTCGACAACCGCCACGGGGAGTGGTGGCTGCTCGCCCAGCTGCTGTTGGTTGCAGCCACCCTGTTTCCGGCTTGGCCTGTCCCTGGGAGCTGGGGCTATGCCTGGCCTTTGCCGCTGGCATTGGCTGGTGTGCTGCTCTTTCTGCTGGGTTTGGCTTTGGCGGCCCAGGCCTTCTGGCGTTTGGGTCCCAGCCTGACGCCCTTGCCCGATCCCAAGCCCGGTGCGGCCTTGGTGACGAGCGGGGCCTACGGGCGCTGCCGCCATCCGCTCTATCAAGCCGTTTTGCTGTGTGAGCTCGGCGTGGCCTTGGCCCTCGGCAGCCTGTTTCATCTCGGGCTCTTTCTGGCCCTGGCCGCGGTGCTCGGCGGCAAAGCGCGGCGGGAGGAGCGGTTCCTCGTCCCGCTCCATCCGGAGTACCTCAGCTATCGCCGCAGCACCCCGGCGATCCTGCCGGGTCTGCCTTGGTTGGATTGGCGCAGCTGAGCTAGAGCCCGCGCTCTTCCAGTTGCTGGGCGGCCCGCTCGAGGACCTCCGGCCCGGCGTCCCGTTGGCCAGCGGCTTGGCCAAGATTCCGGCGCCAATGGCGGGCGCCGCTCACCCCTTCCACCACCTGCACGAGGTGCCGGGCAATGGACCACAGCCGCCCTCCGCTGCTGCACCAACCTTCGGCATAGGGAATCAGACCCCGCACCACCGTGGAGGCCTTGGCCACCGCCTGGCTGTCGTCCCCGAAGAGATCCCGGTCCACCGTGGCCCAGCGCAATGGGTGGTCGTAGGCGGCCCGGCCCACCATCACCCCATCCACCGATTCGAGCTGCTCGAGGCAGCTGCTGAGCTCCAGCAGGCCTCCGTTCAGTTCAATCGTCAGCTGCGGCCGGTCGGCCTTGAGCTGATGCACTAGCTCGTAGCGGAGGGGAGGAATCGTGCGGTTTTGCTTGGGGTCCAAGCCTTCGAGCCAGGCCTTGCGGGCGTGGACGCTGAAGCGCTGGGCACCGGCCGCGGCCACGGTGTCGACAAAGGTCAGCAGTTCCCCGTAGGAATCGCGCTCATCAATGCCGATGCGGTGCTTCACCGTGACCGGCAGCGGCGAGGCCTTGGCCATGGCGCTAATGCAACGGGCCACCTGCTCGGGCTCGGCCATCAGACAGGCTCCGAAGCGCCCCTTCTGGACTTTTTCGCTGGGACAGCCGACGTTGAGGTTGATCTCGTCGTAGCCGCGATCGGCGGCGATGCGTGCGGCTTCGGCCAGCAGGACGGGGTCGTCTCCCCCCACCTGCAGGGCGATCGGGTGTTCGATCGGATCGAAGTCGATCAGTCGGTCTCGCCGCTCGCTGTGGTGGAGGGCCTGGGCCACCACCATTTCGGTGTAGAGCAGGCTGCGACGGCTGATTTGCCGCATCAGCACCCGGAAGTGCCGATCGGTGTAGTCCATCATCGGAGCCACACTGAAGCGGTAGGCCCCGTTCAGCAGCGAATCGGGCATCACCCCATGCTCGCCTTTCACGCTGATGCCCCCCCGTTCTGAGCACTGGTCCCTGGTGGTGGCGGGTGGCGGCCCCGCCGGTTTCATGGCGGCCATTGCCGCGGCCGAGGCGGGTCAGCGGCGGGTGCTGGTCTTGGAGAGCACCCCCGAGCCCCTGGGCAAGGTCTTGATCAGTGGCGGCGGCCGCTGCAATGTCACCCACGCCTGCTGGGATCCGCGGGAGCTGGTGGGCTTCTATCCCCGCGGAGGGAAGGCCCTGCGGGGACCCTTCAGCCGCTTTGCAGCTGGTGATGCCGTCTCCTGGTTTGACGATCACGGTCTGACCTTGGTGGAGGAGGCCGATGGCCGCATGTTTCCCCAGGCCAACCGCTCCACCGCCGTCATCCAGTGCCTGCGGCAGGCGGCTGAACGGGCAGGGGTGACCCTTCGCAACAGTGAGGCGCTCCAAGAGGCCGATCAGCGGCCTACGGGTGGTTTTGCCTTGACTCTCCGCAGCGGCACCCAGCTCAGCGCCGATGTCCTGGTGCTCGCGACCGGCAGCCATCCCAGTGGCCGGCGCTTGGCCTCAGGCCTGGGCCATGGCGTGGTGGCACCGGTGCCATCGCTGTTCACCCTCGCCTTGAAGCCCAATCCGCTGGTGGCCTTGGCGGGGGTGGTGATGGATCCGGTGGATCTGGAGCTCGATGCCGGGGGCCAGCGCTTCCGCCAGAGCGGCCCCGTGTTGATCACCCACTGGGGCTTGAGCGGTCCGGCGACCCTGCGGCTGACGGCCTTTGCCGCCCGGGCCCTCCATGGCGAGGGATACCGGGGCAGCCTGCAGGTGGATTGGAGCGGCGGGCGCTCCCAGCAGCAGCTTGAGGAGCTTTTCGCTGTTTGCCGGCGGGATCAGGCCAAGCGCCAGCTCAGCAATGCCCGCCCCTGGCCAGGCTTGAGCCGTCGCCTTTGGCAGCACCTGTTGGAGCAGCAGGGGGTCGAGCCCGAGCGCCGTTGGGCGGATCTGGCGAAGCGCCAGCAACTGGGTCTTCTGGAGTCCCTGCGCCGGAGTCGTTTCCCTGTGGCGGGCCGCGGCCCCTTCGGCGAAGAGTTTGTGACCGCTGGCGGGGTGCCCCTGGGGGAGGTCAACCTGGCCACGATGGAGAGTCGCAAGGCGGCGGGGCTCTACCTAGTGGGCGAGCTCCTGGATGTCGATGGCGTCACCGGTGGCTTCAACTTCCAGCACTGCTGGAGTTCCGGCTGGCTGGCTGGCCAAGCGGTTGCGGCGGCCGGCCCTAGTTGATCTGATCGAAGATCGAGAACATCGGCAGGTACATCGCCAGCAGGATCGAGCCGACGATGCCACCGACGATCACGATCATGGCCGGCTCCAGCATCGAGGTCAGGGCCTTGACGGCGGCTTCCACCTCGTCTTCGTAGAAGTCGGCCACCTTCGAGAGCATGGCGTCCATCTGGCCGGTTTCTTCGCCGATGGCGAGCATGCTCAAGGCCAGCTCCGGGAAGACCCGTTTGCGCCCCAGGGCGACGCTTAGGGGGAGACCCTCCTGCACGTCCTGACGGGAGCCGACGATGGCATCGGCAATCACCGCGTTGCCGGCTGTTTCCTGCACGATCTCCAGGGACAGCAGGATCGGCACCCCAGCACGGGTCAGGGAGCTGAAGGTGCGGCAGAACTTGGCCGTGGCGGTTTTCTGAATCAGATCGCCAAAGAGCGGCAGTTTCAGCAGGAGCCCGTCCACGCGCCTGCGGCCGCTGGCCGTGGCGTAGTAGCGGCCGAACATCCAGACCCCCAAAGCGATGGCCAGGGCCAGAAACAGCGAGAAGGAGGACCGCAGCAATTTGCTGAGGTCGACCATCATCTGGGTGAACAGCGGTAGTTCAGCCCCCAGGTCTTCAAAAATCCCGGCGAAGGTGGGGATCAGGAAAATGGTCATCCCCAGGAAGACCAGGATCGCGATCGCCAGGACGGCCACCGGGTAGCCCATGGCGCCCTTGATCTGGTTCTGCAGCCGGGCATTGCCCTCCAGCAATTTGGCCAGGCGGCGGAGGCTTTCGTCCAGGACACCCCCCGCCTCTCCGGCCTCCACCATGGCGATGGTGAGCTTGTCGAACACCCGCGGCCAGGACCGCAGCGCCGCCCCCAGGCTGCCCCCCTGGTTCACGTCCGTGCTGACGGCTGTGAGGGCCCGCTTGAACAGCGGCATCCGTTGCTGGCGGGCCATGAGATCGAGGCTCCGCACGATGGGCACGCCCGCATCCACCAGGG
Source organism: Synechococcus sp. A10-1-5-1 (assembly GCF_023115425.1). Lineage (NCBI taxonomy): Bacteria > Bacillati > Cyanobacteriota > Cyanophyceae > Synechococcales > Synechococcaceae > Synechococcus > Synechococcus sp. A10-1-5-1. The sequence continues at coordinate 1,563,106 of NZ_CP096032.1, forward strand.
CCGCCAGCTTGTTGGCAAACAGAGCCTTCTCGCGGATGCCGGGCTTGGCCTCGAGCAGGATGGAGAGATCCATCCCAAAGACCGTGGTTGCGGCCGCTGGTTGGCTGGTGACGAGCTGCAGGCTGCTGGGCACGATGCCCCGGCGCCTCAGCTCCCGCCGGGCACGGTTCGGATCACTGGCCTGCAGCTGCAGCGTCCGGGTTTGACCGGAGCGGTTGGTGTAGGTGGCGCTGAAGTTGGGCACTAGCCCTCCAGGAGCCGCATCAGCTCGTCTGGCTTGCTCGCCTTGGCGAGGGCTTCACTGCGCTCAACGGCTCCGGCCAGCACCAGGTTGGCGAGGGCGCGCTCCAGGGTTTGCATGCCCTGCTGACCGCCGGTTTGGATCTGGGAATAGAGCTGGGCCGTTTTGCCCTCCCGGATCAAGTTGGCGATCGCCGGGGTGTTGATCAAGATTTCCTGGGCCATGACCCGCCCGAATTGACCGGGTTTGGGGTTCTGGCGTTTGCACAGGGTTTGGGAGAACACCCCCACCAGAGAGCCGCTCAGCTGAACACGGATTTGGGTTTGCTGCTCCGGTGGGAAGACATCGACCATGCGATCCACGGTTTGCGCCGCCGAGCTGGTGTGCAGGGTGCCGAAGACCAGATGCCCGGTCTCTGAGGCCGTGATCGCCAGCTGAATCGTTTCGAGGTCCCGCATCTCGCCGACGAGGATCACGTCCGGGTCCTCCCTTAGGGCCGCTCGCAGGGCGGCGGCGAAGCTGCGGGTGTCTTCCCCCAGCTGGCGCTGGTGGATCACGCTTTTGTCGTTGCGGTAGGTGAATTCGATCGGGTCTTCGATCGTGAGGATGTGCTCGGCGCGGCTGCGGTTGATGTGATCCAGCAGGGCCGCCAGGGTTGTGGTTTTGCCGGAGCCTGTGGGGCCGGTCACCAGCACAAGACCCCTGGGCCTACGGCTGGTCTCTTCGACGATGGGGGGGAGTCCCAGGCTGTCCAAGCTGGGAATCGTGCTGCCAAGGGCCCGCAGGCAAGCGGCGTAGCTGCCCCGTTGGCGGTAGACATTGACCCGGAAGCGCGAGACGCCTTTGAGGCCATAGGCGCAGTCCAGCTCCCAGCTTTGCTCCAGCTGCTTGCGCTGGGCGTTGTTGATCATCGAGAAGATCAACCGGTTGCAGAGGTCCTCGCTGAGGCGCTCCTCGCGCATCGGTTGGAGCACGCCACTGAAGCGGCCGTAGGGCGGTTGGCCCGCGGCCAGGTGCAGATCACTGCCACCTGCCTCGACCAGCTCCTCCATCAACTGTTCGATCTGGAGCTCCATGCAGCTCGGGGCGCCGGTGGCTGTCCTCAGTGTGGGAAGCCCGCCAGGGCCTGGCAATGGCGCTGCTTAATGCAGTTGCCGGGGGGTCAAGCAGTAGGGGCACTCCAGCCACTCATCACGCATTCCTCCTCCGCAGGTTCGGCAGGTGACGGTGTGGAGAGCCTTGGCCCGGCGTTCGGTTTCCAGGCTGGAGTCCGTCAGGATCATCCGTTCGATCTCCTCGAGGGTGGTCTCCCCGTCCCGCACCAGGTCGAGTCCGTAGCCCAGCAGGGTTTTCATGCCGCTCTCAATCGCCAGCTTGCGCAGCTGATCGGTGCTGGCCTCCTGGGCGATGGCACTGGCGAGGGTGTCGTTGACGCGCAGCACCTCGTAGACGCCGACTCGGCCCTTGTATCCGAGTCCTTGGCAGCTGGGACAGGGTTCGCTGTCGCCCGCCTGCAGCCGCTTGGCCTTGAAAAAGGTGATGGCTTGCTCGTTGCTGGCAAACAGGCCAAAGCGGCCCAGGTCCTGCTCGCTGGGGTGGTACGGCTGGCGGCAGTCCGGACAGACCCGCCGCACCAACCGCTGGGAGACGATGCCAATGAGGGAGGCGCTGACCATGAAGGGCTCCACCCCCATCTCCGAGAGGCGGGCGATGGCACTGGGGGCGTCGTTGCAGTGGAGGGTGGTCAGCACCAGGTGTCCGGTCAGGGCTGCTTCGATCGCGGTCTTGGCCGTTTCCCGGTCGCGGGTCTCGCCCACCAGCAGGACATCGGGGTCTTGCCGCATGAAGGCCCGCAGGGCCATGGCGAAGTCGTAGCCCTTTTCCCGGTTGACCTGGGTTTGGGAAATCCCCTTGAGGGTGTATTCGATCGGGTCCTCGACCGTGGAGATGTTGACCCCCGGGTCGTTGCGTTCCGCCAGTAGGGAATAGAGCGTGGTGCTCTTGCCTGAGCCCGTGGGCCCCGTGACCAGCAGCATTCCAAAGGGCTTGCTGCCCATCTCTCGGACGCTGGCGAGGGCCGAGGGTTCGCTGATGAGCCGATCCAGGCCCAAGTGGGTCGCGCCGCTATCCAGCAGTCGCATGCAGACCTTCTCGCCGTAGCGGGTGGGAAGGGTGCTCACCCGCAGGTCAAAGAGGCGGCCCTGATAGCGCCGTCTGATGCGGCCATCCTGGGGGAGCCGCCTTTCGGCGATGTCCAGGTCCGCCATGATTTTCAGGCGAGAAGTCACCGCGGGGGTGAGCTTCTTCGGCAGCTTGTCCAGCTGCGCAAGAACCCCGTCCTGGCGCAGGCGAATCAGCAGGCCATCTTCCTGGGGTTCGAGGTGGATGTCGCTGGCACTGCGCTCCAGCGCTTGAACCAGGATTCGATCCACCAGGCTCACCACGGGTGAGGCGTTCGAGGCCTGCAGGCTGCTCTCGACATCCAGTTCAATCTGGCTGTCGTCGGAAGCCTCCTCAAGCCGTCCCTCGAGTTTCAGGTCGTCCACCAGAGAGACCCGGCTGGGGGCCGCGATCGTTGCTGGTGGGCTGGTTGGTGCTGGGCCTGCGCTTGGGCTTTGATTGAGCACCGCCTGCAGGTCACCCTGGAGAGCCAGCCGCAGTTCCAGGGGCGGTCCCTCTGGAGCTGCATCGCACAGGCTCTGGCGTTGTTCGGCGCTCCAGTGGGTGGGCACCGCCACCACCAACCTGTTGTGGGCTAGCTGGACCGGCAGACAGCCCAGGGTTTTGCAGCGGGCTTGGTTGAGTTGGGGATGCCAACTCCAGCGCTCGCCTTCTGCTGCGCTCAGATCTGCGCTGCTGAGGACGGCTTCCTTGAGCAGTAATTCGACCTCGAGCCGTTGCTGCTCAGGGGTTTGAGCCTCGGCCACCGGTCGCTGGGGAATGGTGCTGGCGCTTGCTGTCATCAGCCGCTCCGCCGAGGAGGTGCGGGCTTCCGCCGCTTGTGGGGTGGCGACCCTTCACATCAACATGTCTAGATCAGATCTCCGGTTCGGTCAGCATGAGCGGCGACGCGACTCCGTTTCCCCAGGACTCCGCCCCGGCCCCAGCTGAGGCCGCAGCGGCGCCAGACACCAGTGCTGCAGTGGATTCAGCCCCTGCTGAGGTGGCCGCTGAACCCAGCGCTGATCCTGAGCAGCGCGTGCGGGAGCTCGAGGCTGAGCTGACGGCCCTCAAGGCCGAGCACGAGACCGTCCGCAGTCAGTACATGCGGATTGCGGCGGATTTCGACAACTTCCGCAAGCGCCAGAGTCGCGATCAAGAGGATCAGCGCACCCTGATCGCCTGCTCCACCCTGAGCGAAATCCTGCCCGTGGTGGATAACTTCGAGCGGGCCCGTCAGCAGCTCGATCCCCAGGCCGAGGAGGCTCAGGCCATCCACCGCAGCTACCAGGGGCTCTACAAGCAGCTGGTGGACGTGTTCAAGCAGTTGGGCGTCTCGCCGATGCGGGTTGAGGGCGAGCCCTTTGATCCCACCCTCCATGAGGCGGTTCTGCGGGAACCCAGCGATGAGCACGCCGAAGACCTGGTGATCGCTGAACTGCAGCGGGGTTATCACCTGAATGACCGCGTGTTGCGTCACGCCCTGGTGAAGGTCTCGATGGGCCCTGGTCCCAGTGGTGACGGTGCTCCGGCCAGCTCTACTGACGACGCTGCACCCTCCCAAGAGGCCTGAACATGGCCGACTTCTACGACCTCCTCGGGGTCAGCCGTGATGCTGACGCGGACACGCTCAAGCGGTCCTATCGCCGTCTGGCGCGTCAGTACCACCCGGACATCAACAAGGACCCCGGGGCGGAGGACAAGTTCAAGGAGCTTGGCCGCGCCTACGAGGTGCTGAGCGATCCCCAGACTCGGGCCCGCTACGACCAGTTCGGCGAAGCCGGCCTGGGCGGGGCCGCCGGGATGCCCGACATGGGCGACATGGGCGGCTTCGCTGACCTGTTTGAGACCTTCTTCAGCGGATTTGGCGGGGGCATGGGTGGTCCCTCCGCCGGGGGCGCACGCCGGCGCGTTCCCCGCCAGGGCGATGACCTGCGCTTTGACCTGACCATCAGCTTCAGCGAAGCGGTCTTTGGGCAAGAGAAGGAGATCCAGATTCGGCACCTCGAGACCTGCAACAGCTGCAGCGGTTCAGGGGCGAAGAGCGGGAGTGGTCCCACCAGCTGCGGTACCTGTGGCGGCGCTGGGCAGGTCCGTCGTGCCACCCGCACGCCCTTTGGCAGCTTCACCCAGGTGGCGGCCTGTCCCACCTGCGAAGGCACCGGTCAGGTCATTGCCGATCCCTGCAGCTCCTGCGGTGGCCAGGGCCTGCAGCAGGTGCGCAAAAAGCTCCGCATCAATATCCCAGCGGGTGTCGACACCGGTACCCGCCTGCGGGTGGCCGATGAGGGCAACGCTGGACAACGGGGTGGCCCCGCGGGCGATCTCTATGTCTTCTTGACGGTTCAGTCCCATCCGAACCTCCGCCGCGACGGGATCAATATCCACTCGGAGGTGACGGTCAACTACCTCCAGGCGATCCTCGGCGACACGATTGAGGTCGAGACCGTTGACGGTCCCGAGCAACTGGAGATTCCGGCGGGAACCCAGCCCGGCGCGGTCCTCACCCTGACGGGTAAGGGGGTGCCGAAATTGGGCAATCCCGTGGCGCGGGGCAACCACCTGATCCAGATCAAGGTGCAGCTCCCGACCAAGGTCAACCGTGAGGAGCGTGAGCTGCTTGAGCAATTGGCCGGTCACCACACCGCGAAGGGGCAAAAGCATCCCCACAAGAGCGGACTCTTCGGCGGTTTGTTTGGCTAGGTCAGTGATGACCCAGCTCGATCTGCGTGGTACCCCCTGCCCGCTCAATTTCATCCGCACGAAGTTGGCCCTCGAGAAGCTGCCCGCTGGTGAGTGGTTGCAGGTGGATCTGGATGCCGGAGAGCCCGAAGAGATGGTCGCCAGCGGCTTGCGGGAGGCGGGACATCGCGTTGAGCTGGAGTCCTTGGAGGCCGGTGCGGTGCGCCTGTTGATCTGTCGCTGTGGCTGATGCCCTGGTCATGGCCCTTGAGGCCAACTTTTGCCGGGTGCAACTCGATCGGCCGGGCCCTGGAGGGGTCGAAGAACTCCTCTGCGTGCGCCGCACGCGGCTTGGCAAGACCGGCCAGCAGATCTGTGTGGGTGATCGCGTTGAAGTGGAGGGCATCGATTGGCCTGAGGCTCGGGCGGCGATTGCGGCTGTGGCTCCCCGCAGCAGCCTGCTGGAGCGCCCCGCGGTCGCGAACTGCAACCGCGTCGTGGTCGTGGCGGCCTTGGATCAGCCGGAGTTGGATCCGCTGCAACTCACCCGGTTTTTGCTGACCGCAGAACGGACGGGGGTGGCCGTGGAGCTGGTTCTCACCAAGGCGGATCTGTTGAGTGAGTCCGAGCAGCAGCAGTGGCGTGAGCGGCTCAGGGGTTGGGGGTATTCCCCCCTCCTCGTCTCCTCCAAGTGCGGCGATGGCCTGGCCGCCCTCCGTGATCGCTTGGTGGCACCAGGGATTTCGGTGCTTTGCGGCCCTTCCGGGGTGGGCAAGAGCAGCCTGATTAATGCCCTGTTGCCGCAGCTGAGCTTGCGGGTGAGTGCGGTTTCCGGGCGTCTACAGCGGGGGCGCCACACCACGCGCCACGTGGAGCTCTTCCCTCTGGCGTCGGGCGCGCTCTTGGCGGATTCTCCCGGCTTTAATCGGCCTTCTTTGCCCGCGGATCCTGCGGAGCTGGGGATGCTCTTCCCAGAGATCCGGCAGCGGCTCGAGGCTGCGGTTTGTCAGTTCAAGAATTGCCTGCACCAGGGCGATCCCGGCTGCGCTGTGGGCAGCGATTGGGATCGCCATGGCCTGTATCTCACTTGCCTGGAGTCGGTCCAGCAGCAGGTGGCGCGGCAACCCCGGCTGCGCACGGCCGGGTTGAAGCAGCGGGGAGGCAAAGAGGAGCCCTTGCTGGATCAGCGCCTGCGCCAAAGCTCGAGGCGCAGGCTGCGGCAGGTGGAGCCTGACGAGGAGGCTTAGCCCATGCCGGGCAGGTTCAGGTTCAGGCCGCCGGTGAGCTCTTCCATGCGCTCTTTCATGGTCCCGGTGGAGTTGTCGTAGGCCGACTTCAGGGCTTCGAGGGTGGCGCTTTCAGCGCTGGAGACGCCTTCTGCGAGCAGGGCGGGGTCCAGGCGCACCTTCAGGGGCTGCTGATTGCCTGAGAGCCAAACGCTGGCGCGGCCGCAGCTGCTTTGACCTTCGATTTCCATCGCATCCAGCTCCTCCTGGAGCTTGGCGGCGTCCTGCTGGATTTGTTGAGCCTTCTTGAAGGCTTCGGTGAGCTGGCCGAAATTGGGGAGACCGAAACCGGCCATGCCTGCACTGCTGAATTGGCCGCAGGCTACGCCGCCAGAGCGATGTCTTCGAAGGGGCCCAGGCGTTTCACCTCGGTGTGCAGGGCGATGGAGTGGTGCTCCATCACGCGCTCCTGGACCTGGGCAATCAGCCGATCAATATCCCCGGCGCTAGCGGCACCGGTGTTGACGATGAAGTTGGCGTGGATCGGGGAGACCTGCGCGCCGCCAATGGAGAGTCCTTTCAGGCCGAGCGCCTCGATCAACTGCCCCGCTTTTTGTGGTTCGGGGTTGCGAAAGACGCTGCCGCAGCTTGGTTGTTGGTAGGGCTGGCTGCTGGTTCTGCTGTGGAGGTTGGCGCTGGTGCGTTGGCTCACGGTTTTCGGGTCGTGGCCAGGGGAGAGGCGCAAGCGCGCCGAGAGAACCACCAGCGGCTCCTCCTGCAGACGGCTGTGGCGATAGGCAAAGTCGAGTGCCGCGCCGGGGATCGTGTGGGTCTGGCTGGGCTCCTGAGGGTTCACCACCGTGACGCTCTCAAGGATCTCGGCGGTGCAGCCCCCCTGGGCACCGGCGTTCATGACCGCCGCGCCGCCCACGGTGCCTGGAATGCCAACGGCCCACTCCAGGCCTGAGAGGCCGGCTCGGGCGGCCCGCCTCGCCAGGGTGGGGATCGGTTCTCCAGCCTGGGCTTCAACCAGGCCGCTACTGGTCTCGAGTTCAGCCCCTTGGATGTGGCGCGTGCAGAGGGTTAGCCCCTCCAAGCCTTGATCGCTGATGAGCAGATTGGAGCCAGCTCCGATGACCCGCTGGCTGCAGCCAATTCCCTTAGCCCAATGCAGCAGGGCCAGCAGTTCCTCCGTCGACTCCGGTTCAGCGAAGTAGGTCGCTGGTCCCCCCACTTTCCAGGTGGTGTAGTCGGCCAGGGCGACCGATCTGCGCAGACCATCGGGGAGGGAGAGGGCCATGGCTAGGCCACAAGGGGAAGTGCGTTAGCGGGATCGTTGCGGCCTTCCAGGCGGCTCCAAAGGCTGTTGACATCCCCAGCACCCATCGCCAGGACCAAGTCACCGTTTTGGCTGGTTTCACCAATGGCATCGGTCAGGGCTTCGAGCGTGTCAAAGGCGCTCACGGGCAGATCGGGGGCAATCCGCTGGATTTCAGCGGCGAGGGCAGCGCTGGAGATGCCCGGGAGCGGGGCTTCACCTGCTGCGTAGAGCGGGGCCAGCAGGACGGCATCGGCTTGGCTCAGGGCCTGGGCAAAGTCCGAAAGGAATTCAGCCGTCCGGCTGTAGCGGTGGGGCTGGAAGACAGCCAGCAGCCGTTGGGGGGCCTCTGGCAAGGGGCTGCGGCCGCTGCTGACCATCAGCCGTGCCATGGCCAAGGTGGCCTTCACCTCGCTCGGGTGATGGGCGTAGTCGTCGACCACTTGGCGGCCATGCCAGGTGCCCCGGTAGTCGAAGCGGCGTCCAGGTGCCTGGAGCCCTTCCACAGCGCGTTGCAGTTCGGCAAAGGACACCCCATGGAGCCGGCAGGCGGCCATGGCTGCTGTGGCATTGCTCAGGTTGTGGAGCCCCGGCAAGGGCAGCCGGAACTGTCCCAGGGCCTCGCCCTGTTCGTAGAAGGTGGCGATGGTGCTGTCTCCATGCAGCTCATCGGCGATGGCGGAAAAATCCACGCCGTCGCTGCCGTTGATCGACCACCAGTGGCTGGCTTGGAAGTGCTCCCGCAGCACCGGACAGTCCCGGTTGGCCAGCAGCTTTTCGCTGCCCTTGGCAAACCGCTGCAGGGTTGTGATCAGGGAGGCGAGATCGCTGTAGTGGTCGGTGTGATCCAGCTCCAGGTTGGTGATCACGCCCAGCCAGGACTGGAATTTCACCAAGGAGCCATCGGACTCATCCGCTTCGGCCACCAGCAAGGGGCCATTGCCATTGCGGCCATTGCTCGCGAAGGCAGGTACCACCCCTCCAATGACCGCTGTGGGGTCGTGGTTGGTGGCGTGCAGCAGGCTCGCGACGAGGGTGCTGGTGGTGGTCTTGCCGTGGCTGCCGGCCACGGAGATCGAGGGCTGGGCGGCAATTAAGGCCGCAAGGACATCCGAGCGATGCCAGATCTCAAGCCCGGAGCGTTCGGCTTCAACGCGTTCAGGGTTGCTCGCCGGCACAGCAGAGCTAACGACGACGGCAGGGGTGCAGGAGGTGCCGCTGCGAATGGCGTCGATGGTGGCGGCGCTCTGCTCACGAAACACCCGGACACCGCGGCTGCGCAGGTTCTGCAGCACGGCGTTGTCCCTGGGATCGGAGCCGCTGATGCTGTAGCCACGGTCCGCCAGGATCCCAGCGATGGCAGACATGCCGATGCCGCCAACTCCGATGAAATGGAGAGGTTGGTGGCGATCGAGCGTCAGGACCAAGGGCGTATCCAAGCCTGGCCAGAAACTAAGCCCGAACGCGCCGCCTGTCCCCTCCTGACGCCGCATTTGAGCGTTTTCGACAGGTGTTGCGCTTCTGTCCCCAGATGGGGACGTTCAAGCAATTTCTGTATGATCGGCGGCCAAATCCCCCTGTTAGCGGGTGTGCCCGCGATATGCCATGACCTTGAAGGTTGCGATTAACGGATTCGGCCGCATTGGTCGCAACTTCATGCGTTGCTGGCTGAGCCGCGGAAGCAACACCGGCATTGAGATTGTTGGCATCAACGGCTCTGGTGACACCAACACCAACGCCCACCTGCTGAAGTACGACTCGATGCTCGGCCCCCTGCGTAATGCAGAGGTGACCACCACCGAGGACACGATCGTCATCAACGGCAAGACGATCAAGACCTTCTACGACCGCAATCCCGCCAACCTCCCCTGGAAGGAGTGGGGCGTGGATCTGGTCATTGAGTCCACCGGTGTTTTCAACGACGACGTCGGTGCCAGCAAGCACTTCGAGGCCGGCGCCAAGAAAGTCATCCTGACCGCCCCTGGTAAGGGCGCCAAGGTCGGCACCTTCGTGGTCGGCGTGAACGCCGATCAGTACCGCCACGAGGACTACGACATCCTCAGCAACGCCAGCTGCACCACCAACTGCATGGCGCCTGTGGTCAAGGTCCTGGATCAGGCCTTCGGCATCGTCAAAGGCACGATGACCACCACCCACAGCTACACCGGTGACCAGCGCATCCTCGATGCCTCCCACCGTGACCTGCGCCGCGCTCGCGCCGCCGCGGTGAACATCGTCCCCACCAGCACCGGTGCGGCCAAGGCCGTGGCCCTGGTCTACCCCGAAGTGAAGGGCAAGCTCAGCGGCATCGCCCTGCGCGTTCCTACCCCCAACGTCTCGGTGGTGGACATGGTGCTTGAAATGAGCCGCGAGACCACCAAGGAGGAGGTCAATGCCGTCCTGAAGGCCGCTTCTGAGAACGGCATGAAGGGAATCATCAAGTACTGCGATCTGCCCTTGGTCTCCAGCGACCACGCCGGTACTGACGAGAGCACCATCGTTGACTCCGACCTCACCCTGGTGATGGGCGGCAACATGGTCAAAGTCATCTGCTGGTACGACAACGAGTGGGGCTACAGCCAGCGCGTTGTTGATCTCGCCGAGATCGTTGCCAAGAACTGGAAGTGATCTGAGTTCTGCTTACTCCGTTTCCCTCAGCCGTCCTTCTGGGCGGCTTTTTTGTGCTCGATTGAGGATTCAGTGAGCGTTACGGCTTAGCTGAAGTGCCGGTAGCCCGGATCGGTTGTGCTGAGGGGCTCGCCGGTCTCGCTCCAGGTCAGGGCCGGGTAGGGCTGAGCCACCAGTTCGCCGATCACCTGGCAACCGGGAAGGGCTTGGCAGAGCTTCTCTGCCCAGGCTGGCTTGAGGGCTAAGACCAGTTCAAAATCTTCGCCCCCATTGAGGCACCAATGCTCTGCTGAGGGCAGGGGGGCCATGGCTGGGTCGAGGGGCAAGGCTGAGCGCCTGAGCTGTGCCCCACAGCCGCTGGCGGTTGCCAGGTTCAGGACCGCTCGCTGGAGCCCATCACTGCTGTCTGTGCCAGCGGCCCGCCATGGAGTCCCCTGGGGTTGGCTTGCTTCAAGGGCGCCGATGGCCTCCAGGCGGGGGATCGGCCTTTGATGGGCCGCAATGGCCCGCTGCCGCAGGTCATTGGGTATGGGGCCACTGAGCTGGTCTTGCAGCAGTGCCAGTCCCAGGCGGCTCAGGCCATGGGGGCCAGTGCTCACGAGCCAATCGCCCGGTCGCCCATCGCCCCGACGGATGGCCCCAGGCCCCAGGGTTCCGAGGGCCGTGATGGCGAGGAGGCGTTGGCTGCCGCTGCTGCAGTCTCCGCCCAACAGCACCCCGCCATAGCGCTGAAGCGCCTCAGAGAGCCCCTGGTAGACCCCCTCGACCCAGCTCCAGGGGGTTTCGCCTGGCGCCACCAGGCCAACGGTGAGACCCAGCACGTTGCTGCACCCCATCGCAGCCAGATCGGAGAGATTGGCCGCGGCCGCGCGCCAGCCCAAGTCCTGCGGGGACATGGTGGCGTCGCTGAAATGCACCGTGTCCACCAGGACATCGGTGTTGACCACCACGGCCCCTGGCAGGATCGCGGCGTCGTCCGCCAGCTGGCCGGCGGGCGCATAGGCCGAGAGCCGTTCAATCAGCTCCCATTCCCCGAGCTGATCCAGCCGCATTTAGGCGTGGGCTTTGAGGTTGTCGGCCCCGTCGATTAGCCGGGCGCGGACGATGCCGTCGTCGATCCCCAGTTCCTCGAGAACCTCAAAACCATCCACCACGTAGCCAAAGGCGCTGTAGCGGCCATCCACGAGGTTCAGGCCTGCGGGGGTGAGTTCGGCTTCGTAGAGGAAGAAGAAGAACTGGGAGGAGCCATCGGCGAGGGACTCATCGGAGTGGGCCCAACCCATGGTCCCTAGGGTTGCGAAGGGAAGGACCGGAGTGGCTTCAAAGCGGCCTAGGTCTTCAAACGTGGCGTTGTAGAAGGGCTCGGTCTCCCCGGGAACCATGATTTCAAGGGGAACCTGGCGCTCAGTCTTGGTTTTGGGGTCGATGTAGCCAGTCTCCGGGCCTTTGGGGTCCCCGGTTTGCAGGACATAGAAGTCTTCCGCCCGGGTGAAGGGCAGGTCGTCGTAGAAGCCCTGCTTCACCAGATCAACGAAAGCCCCTGCGGTGAGCGGCGCGTTGTAGCCATCGGCGATGGCCGTCAGGGTGCCCTTTGTGGTCTCGATCTCAACGGTTGCCCGACCCAGCAGCCGGGGGAGGGCGTCAAATTCGCTGGGGATGGCAAAGGGGAAATCACCCACCAGGAGTGCCTCCAGTTCACCCACGGTGCTGAGGGCCGCGCGGCGATCGTCCAGGAATACGTCGCGGTCTGAGCTCTCGCTGCTCTCCGCGAGGGTCAGCATCTGGGTCTGCAGGGTCGCGATCAGGGTTTGTCCTTCGGCTTGTTTGGCCTCCGGCAGGCTCGCCACGATGGCGTTGGCGCGGGTGTTGAGCAGCGCCTGACTCTTGCGAACCGTATTAACCAGGGCGCTCCAGCGCTTGGCTCGGAGGTCGTCGCTGGTGCTCTCCAGCCTGTGTTGCAGCTCCTGGAGATCCGACTGTTCGATCGGAAGAGCGTTACGAAGGATGGCGGCGGGATCCTTCACCGCGTTCCCGGGCGGAAGCGCAGCTTGAGCTGGAGCCACCAGTGGGGAGGCGGCGAAAGCGATTGCGATCAGCAGGGCGGGCACCCAGCGATCCAGCCAGCGCTTCAGATCCATGCTGCAGCCTTGTCTCTGCCGGGACTCTGCCACAGCCGTACAATCCCGCCAGAACCGTTATGCCGGAATGATCTCGAGCAACGACTTTCGTACCGGCACGACGATCGAGATCGACGGTCAGGTCTGGCGCGTCGTTGAGTTCCTGCACGTCAAGCCCGGCAAAGGCTCCGCCTTTGTGCGCACCAAGCTCAAGGCCGTCCAGTCCGGCAACGTTGTTGAGAAGACATTTCGAGCCGGCGAGACCGTTCCCCAGGCGGTTCTTGAGAAAGCCGTGCTTCAACACACCTACATGGAGGCCGAGGACTTCGTCTTCATGGATATGTCCACCTACGAGGAGACGCGCCTGACCGCCAAGCAGATCGGCGATCAGCGCAAGTACCTCAAGGAAGGCATGGAGGTGAACGTTGTCTATTGGAACGGGAAGCCTTTGGAAGTGGAACTCCCGAACTCCGTTGTTCTGGAAATCACCCAAACTGACCCCGGTGTGAAGGGCGATACCGCGACCGGCGGCACCAAGCCAGCCATCGTCGAGACCGGTGCTCAGGTGATGGTTCCGTTGTTCCTCTCGATCGGCGAAAAGATCAAGATCGACACCCGCACCGACAGCTACCTGGGCCGCGAGAACTGATCCCATGCAACTCGACCACAACCAGCTGCGCGAGCTGATCGCTCTGCTCGGCGACAGCGATATCCAAGAGCTCAAGCTCGAGGGCGATGACTTCCGCCTTGAGCTGCGTCGCAACCTCCCCGGCGTCCAGCCCCAGGTGGTGATGCAGGCGGCTGCTCCCGTTGCAGCTCCAGCCCCAGCCCCTGCAGTTGCGGCTCCCTCCGCTGCTCCTCCGGCCGCACCAGCGGTCCGTAGCGATCTAATTGAGATCACCGCCCCAATGGTGGCGACCTTCTATCGCTCCCCTGCTCCGGGTGAAGCCACTTTCGTTGAGCTGGGCTCCAAGATCAACGTTGGCCAGACCGTCTGCATCCTCGAGGCGATGAAGCTCATGAATGAGCTCGAGTCTGAGGTGAGTGGCGAAGTTGTTGAGATCCTGGTGGAGAACGGCACCCCCGTTGAGTTCGGCCAGGTGCTGATGCGGGTGAAGCCCGCCTAGCCCAGTTCCTGAGCCGCCTCGAGGGCCGCGACCATGCTCTCGGAGCGCGCGAGGCCGCGACCGGCAATGTCGAACCCGGTTCCGTGATCCGGTGAGGTTCTGAGGAAGGGCAGCCCCAGGCTGGTGTTGACCGCCTGGTCAAAGGCCAAGAGCTTCACGGGAATCAGCCCTTGGTCGTGGTAAAGCGCCAGGAAGCCATCGGGTGCGTCTCCCCCCTGCCGCCAGGCCAGGCCAGCGCTGATCCAGCAGGTGTCAGGGGGTAGCGGCCCCAGCAGCCGGACGTCCGGGTTGCGCGCTGCCCAGTCCTGGAGGGTCGCTTCCAGCCATGTCGCCTCCTCCTGCCCCAGGCGTCCCGCTTCCCCTGCATGGGGATTGAGTCCCGCCACGGCCAGGGTCGGGTCGGGGCGAAACCGACGGCAGAAGTTCAGCAAGACATCGAGCTTGGCTAGCACCCGTTCCCGGTTCAAGGCCTGGGGCACCTGCTTCAGGGGGATATGGGTGGTGGCGAGCAGGGTGTTGAGCCGCCAGCCGCTCTGGGGAGACCGGGCCGTGAAGAGCATGGAGGCCTCTTGCACTCCGGCGAGTTCAGCTAAGCGCTCCGTTTGACCGGGGTAGTCATGGCCGGCCGCGTGCCAGTGCTGTTTGGCGATCGGGGCGGTTACGAGGGCCTTGCCGGAGCCCCCTTGCACCAGCAAGGCAGCTTCTGTCAGCCAGCGGAAACTGGCGTCACCGCTTAGGGCACTCGGAGCCCCTGGCCGGACGGGTTGCTCGAGCGGACAATCCAGCACGTCGAGCTCGGCGGGGTCGGCCAAGGGGGCCTCGCTGCAGCCCTTCAAGTGCTGGTAGCTCTCTTCGAGCCAACGGCGGCAGCCGACCAGTAGCGGTGGTTCCGCCTCACTGCTCCAGCGGGCCAAGGCTTTGAGCACGACCTCGCCACCGATGCCCGCGGGATCGCCGAGGGAAACGATCAGGCGAGGGCGCTTAGCGTTGCTGTCGCTTGGCGGATCACCCATGTTGCGTTGGCTGTTGCTGATCGGGATGGGCTTTGCCCTGGTGAAGGGTGTGCAGAACGGTTGGGTGGAGTTGCATTGGAATCGTCTGTTCCACGACGCCGGGGTGCCTTTTGTGCCGCACCCAGATCAAGGTCCGGCCGGCTCCGACGCGAAGCGCATCTAAGCCTTATTCCATCACTTGAGATGGGTCTGTTCTTCCTCCCAGCTGGCGGTAAACCCCTCCCGATAGGTGGGGTAGAGCAGGCGGTACCCCAGGTCCTGACAAAGCAACGCATTGCTGATGCGCCGGTTGTCGGCCCAGAAACTGAGGGCCATGGGACTCATCTCGCCCTCGGCCTCGCGGAAGGTCCGCAGTGCCGGCAATTTGCAGCCCAGCAGATGGGCGGCAAAGCCGAGAGTTTCACTTGAGGGGCAGGGAAGATCGTCGCTGACGTTCAGGAGTGCTGGCCGGACCTCAGGGGGCAGGCCGCAGCAGTGCAGCAAGGCCCCGACGATGTCATCCACATGGATGCGGCAGAACACCTGCTGAGGCTTGTGGATCAGGCGTGCTGTGCCCTGCTGCAGTTGCTGGAAGGGGCAGCGGCCCGGGCCATAAATGGCTGGGAGCCGAAAGCTCTGGAGCGGCAAACCGCTGGCCAGCCAGCGTCGCTCGCACTGCAGGCGTGACTGGCTGCGGCGTAGCCCTGGCTGCGTCGGACTCCCTTCATCGACCCAGCGCCCTTGGCTGTCGCCGTAGACCCCTGTGGTGGAGAGGTAGCCCACCCACTGGAGCGGCTGTTGCTGCAGGGCCTCCTTCAGCAGGTTGTAGGCGTCGTCCTCGCCGCTGCCATTGGGCGGCAGGGTGATCAGCACATGGCTGAGGCCTTCAGGCAGCTGGGGGATGGCTCCCTCCCCGGCATTGAAGTGGAGCCACTGCGCTCCCTCCCGAGCTGACCGTGATGTCAGCCAGACCTGGGCCCCCTGCGCCTTTGCCGCAGCGGCAAAGCGCTGGCCGGTGTATCCCCCGCCGATGACCAGCACGCGGGAGGAGGGCTTGACACCATGACTAGTCATGAGTACACCTGTATTACTCGTTGCTGATCGGTGACCGCATCCTGCTTCCCTGCCCCTCTCGCGTCCTCCTTCGTGTCACGGGCTCCTGTGCGTGCGCGCCCCAGGCGGCGACCACAGAGGCTCGGGATCGCCGGTGTCGAGCGTCGCCTGATCGGCCTTTCGGCCCTCGCGGCGATGGTCTTCGCCGCCCTGCTGCTCGCTCCGGATCAGCCCCAGGCTCAGGCGGAGATCTGCCAGCGCCATAACGGGGCTGCGGCCTGTCGGATCTGGTGAATCACGCGGCCTGGAGGTATGGCTGTATGGGGTTGAAGCCGGAGTCCGCAGCGGCGGGGGTGGGACTGCCCTCAGGGCTCGCCCATTGCAGGAGGCGTAGAGCCAGGCGAAGGTCACCGTCGGTCCAGGCACGGATGGCCATGGCTCGTCGAGGGTCGTAGAACCGCTGCTGCCTGTACCACTCGAAGGCGTCGGCGTCGCTTTTGCGGCCATTGCAGGCCAGGCAGGCGGGGACGCAGTTCTCGGTCACGCTCAGCCCGCCGCGACTTTGCGGGAAGACGTGGTCAATGGATTCAGAAGGTTTGCCGCAGTAAATGCATGTTTTCCCCGTGTAAGTGTGGAGGGATTGTCTCCACCGACGAACGCGAAGTTTGGGGCACAAGTCTTCAAGGAAAACGGCATCCCTGCTGTGCATCCGAATAATTCGGTTGCTGGGAGTCTGGCCTGGGTGGCTTGGATGTCAATGTGTCGAACGATGCATTTTGCAAGGCTTATTGCAAGTGTTGCGCGGGCTCCGCGCTTCGCTAAATTATGAGTTGCTGCCACAGCTGCGACGGCCCAGCAACGCACCGCGCGCTGTCTGATGCGGCTAGGAGCATCGGGCTCCATTGAGTTGGTGCTGCCATTTGATGCGGTGACCCAGGCGCAGCTGCGGGCCGTGCGTCCCCGCGGGTACTGGCGCTCAAGGCAAGGCTGTTGGGAGTTCCCGCTGGAAGCGGCCCTGGTCTTGCGCCAGCACTTCGGCCAGCGGTTCGCGATGGAGCCGCCGCTGCCCCAGTGGTGCCGCTGGCTGGAGCAGCCTCTACCCCCCTTGCCGCCCCACCGCGAGCTGATTGCCATCGCTGGATTGGCTGACCCCTTGCCGGATGGTCGTGAGCTGTTTGCCCATCAGCGGGCTGCGGTCCGTTGGTTGTTGGCGCGGCGTGGGGCTGTGTTGGCGGACGCCATGGGGCTTGGGAAAACCCTGACGGCCTTGGTCGCCGCGCGCGCGATGGTTCGGACGGCGGATTGCCATGTGGTCGTGATTGCCCCAACGGGGTTGCATCGCCATTGGCGGCAGGAGGCGGCGGCCTTACAACTGCAGATCAACTTGCTGAGTTGGGCGGCGCTGCCGGAGGACTTGCCAGAGGCGGGCACGGTCCTGATTGCCGATGAGGCCCATTACGCCCAGAACCTGAACGCTGCGCGAACCCAGGCGTTCCTGCGCTTGGCGCGCCATCCGCGGCTGCGGGTGGCCTGGCTGTTGAGTGGGACACCGATGAAAAACGGGCGCCCGGCCCAGCTGTTTCCTTTGCTGGCGGCGATTGGGCACCCGCTTGCTCAGGATCAGCGGGCCTTTGAGGAGCGCTACTGCCTCGGCCATTGGCATGAACGCTCCGGCACCCGCCAGTGGAGCGCAACGGGGGCGACCCATCTGCCGGAGCTGCAGCGTTTGGTGCGGCCTCTGTTGTTGCATCGCCGCAAGCAGGATTGCCTGGATCTCCCCCCCAAACGGAGGCGGATGCTGCCCGTCACCCTTTCGGAGGCGGAGGGCCAGGGCTTCCAGCACCGCCTGCAGCTCATGGTCGATGACTATCGCCGCCGCGCAGCAGCGGGTCTGGTGCGCCGGGATGCTGAGGCCTTAGCCGTGCTCACGGCCCTGCGCCAGATCGGCTCGGAGTACAAGCTGCCGGCTGCTGCTGCCCTGCTCGCCAGGCTGCAGGCCCAGGGGCAAGCCGTCGTGGTCTTCACCGCCTTTGTGGCGGCTGCCCAGTTGTTGCAGCAGCGACTGGGCGGCGCCCTGCTCACCGGACGCTTGGCGGCTGCAGAGCGTCAAAGCGTGGTGGACCGCTTTCAGGCGGGAGAGGAGCAGCTGTTGATCAGCACCTACGGGGTGGGGGGCCTCGGGTTCACGTTGCATCGCGCCAAGCATGTGGTCCTCTTGGAGCGGCCATGGACTCCAGGCGATGCCGAGCAGGCGGAGGATCGCTGTCATCGCATTGGCATGCAGGGCACCCTCGATTGCCACTGGCTCCAACTCGGGGTGGCCGATCAGTTGGTCGATGGTCTGATTGCCGATAAGGCTGAGCGGATTGCCCTGTTGCTCAGTCGCGGTCAGGCTCAGTTGGATCGCCAGCCGCTGCCGCGGATGGTTCAGCAGCTGCTTGATCAGTGGTGAGGCGAAGGCAATTGCGCTTGCGCAGATCGATCTCGTCTCGCATCAGCGCGTCGATGGGGTGCTTGCCTTGTTCCACCAGGGCGGCCGCTTTCAAGCTGTCGCGGCAGGCCTCCTGAGGCTTGCCCGCCAACTTGAGCAGTAGGGATCGCTCGTTGCGCGGCTGTGGATGCTCGGGGAAAGCCTCAACGACTGCGTCGCAGTGCTGGAGCAAGGCGGGCAGACGATCGAGATTGACGCCGCGCAGGCAGTCGTCGACCCGGGTCTGGCTTTCGCCAGGTTCAGGAGCAGCACTGCAACTGCTGAGGGCGAACCACAGCAAACCGGCCCCCAGGGACGGCGATAGCCAAGAGCGGCCCTGGGCGGTGCGGGTTGCCATCAGCCTCAGTAGGCGTAGCGGTTCACATTGCCGCCGCTGCTGCTGCCACTGCCACTGGTGATGCCTGAGCTGGTGCTCGTGCGGTTGGTGCTGTCGGGATGGGTGGACTGGCTCTTCTCCTCAGTTGTATCGACAGCTTTCACGTAGAGGTCGCCGAGGTAGCGGCCGCAGTCGTTGTATTTGCCGGGATCGGCCACCACGGCTTCCGTGATCATCACGGCCGCGTGCTCAGGGGAGGTCTTGAACACCGAAGCGCTTTGACGCTTGATCACGGCGTAGGCGGCTTTCCAGCTCACCTCATGGTTGTTGCCGCTGCTGCGCATGTAGCAATAGATCTGGGCGCCTTTGGCACCGGTCTCATTGCCGGCCAGAGCAGCGGTCGGCAGCGCAGACCAGCCCAGGGCAGCAAGCGGTAGGGCTGCAGCCAGCCGAAGCAGCCGGCGGTTGAAGGACAGGGGATGACGCATGCCGAAGCAGGGGGAAGGCATTGGATGACCCACCGTATCGATCGTTCCCCTCTGGATCCAGGGGCCGATCAATCAGCTGGCAGGGGGTGGAATGTCCCCGTGGCCCAGGAGAAGTCGGACCGCCAGGGGAAGCACCAAGAGCACCGTGATCAGGCGGACAGCGTGCAGGGCTGCGACCGCGGCGCCAACGCCAAATTCAGCGCCCACCAAGCTCATCCCGCTGATGCCCCCTGGCGCCGCTCCCAGCAGGGCAATCAAGGGGTCCATGCCCAGAAGCCGACTGCACCAGAGCCCCACCACCAGGCCCGTCATCACCAGGGTGAGCGTGATCAAGAGGGCCGGCCGCCAGAGCTGTTTCAACTCGCTGAAGGCCGTCGCCGTCAACCCGGTGCCGATCACGGTGCCGATGCCGATCTCGAGAGCTGTCCGGGTGCCTGCGGGCCAATTCGCGGGTTCCAGCTTGCCGCTCATGCTCAGCAGCCCCGCCCCGAGGAGCGCGCCGGCCAAAGGGGCGGCCGGGATGCCAGTCCGGAGGGCAAGCAAGCCGCCGCTGATGCCCGCCAGTAGATAGGCCAGCAGGTGAAGGCTTGATGGCATCGCTGGGCTGCCCTGGAATCTCTTCAGTCTGCTTGGCCGCTTGGGCTTGAGAAGTGCTCAGGGCTGTGGTGTTATCGGGCCAGTTGAACCCTGGGCATGGCTGGCGAATCGGTCTCGTTTCGCATCACTCGCACCACCGAGGACCTCGCTCAAACCGTGGCGGCTCTCTCGCAGCGACTGGTGAAGCTGGAGCAGCGCCTGAATGCGATGGAGCTGCAGCTGGATCAGGTCTCCGTTGTAGAGGCGCCAGACCCTGAAGAGCTCACTCGCCTTGACCATGTCGAGACACTCCTGGCCGACTGCCGCAGCTTGCTGGAGGACAGCGTTGAGGTTGAGGAAGCACCCGCGTTGGTGAATCCTCACGTGGATGAGTCCATGGCTGCGTGACCCCTTGCGCCGGGGCCACAATGGAAAGAAAGCGAACCATGGCCTTTTCCAACAGCCATCGCTCCGTGCCCGTTGCCCCTGCCGTCTCGGGGACCCCGGCTTGCAGCAGCCGCTCCTATGCCGAGGGCGGACATCAGCTCGAGAAGCTGGAGTTTGCCCTCGCTGTCGCAATCACCCGCGGGGATGCAACACGAGTGAGGCAACTTCGCGATCAGATCGCGGCTCTGGGCGGCAATCGTGAGGAGCCGGGTACCTAGTCCCTGCTTGGCTTTGACCCTTGAGTTGTGTCAGGGCCGGCCCAGCTTTGGGGCTCTCTCAATGTGGCGACTAATATTTATCCAAACAAGATCAAATAAATGCCATCCAGCCAACAGGCGCCTGTAGCTGAGCAACGAGACGATTTGATGCGCGAGGCTGCAGCGTTTTCGGCTGCGGCTGAGCAGGCCGCTTCGAGCGGCGAGATTGAGCAGTCAGCGCGCGATATTCTCCGCTCCCTTGATTGTGAGCGCCGTGCAGGAAGTGTGGGGCCTCAGGTGATGCAGCTGATCAAGCCCAGAAATTGAGGCCAATAGTTTTGCCCCGCTGAAAAGTTTGAGAAGCGGATGACCGGGCTCGAACCGGCGACGTTCAGCTTGGGAAGCTGACATTCTACCACTGAATTACATCCGCAAATTGATAGTTAACAGCTCAGATTAGAGCAGTTTGCTATCTCTAAGAAGCGTAGCAAGGGAGTCCCGCCCTGGGAGCTCCCTTGTGGTCGGCTGCTTCAGCTGGCCAGGGCCGCAGCGCAGGCTGCGACGCCAGCACCAGGAGTGCCTTTGTGCAGGCCCAGTTCCTGAAGGGTGGCTTCAATCGCTGCGACGGCGGTCAGCACATCGCGATCACAGACGAAGCCCAGGTGGCCGATGCGGAAGACCTTGCCCTTGAGGTGGTCTTGGCCGCCGGCCAGAAGGATGTCAAAGCGATCCTTGACCGTCTTGCGCAGGCTCTCGGCGTCGATCCCTTCGGGAGCCACGGCCGTAATGGCAGGGCTGCCGTAGCCCTCAGTGGCGTAGAGGGGCAGGCCAATGGCTTTCATGCCCGCTTGGGCGGCGGCGCGATGGCGCGCATGGCGGGCAAAGATTCCCTCGAGGCCTTCGGCCTGCATCATCTCCAGTGCCGCTTCCAGGGCGAAGTAGAGGTTGATTGCGGGGGTGAACGGGTTGCTGTTGGCTTGGGCCGATTTCCGGTACTTGCCCAGATCGAGATAGAACTTCGGCAGGTCGGAGCGGCTGTAGGCCTCCCAGGCCTTGTCGCTCATGGCGACGAAGGCCAAGCCCGGGGGCATCATGTAGCCCTTCTGGGAACCGGATCCGATGATGTCGATCCCCCAGGCATCCATGGGCACATTGCAAGCCCCGAGGCTGGTGACGCAGTCAGCAATGGTCAGGGCCGTGCCATGGGCTTTGACGTGCTTCGCGATGGTCTCCAGGTCGTTGATGACCCCAGTGGAGGTCTCCGAATGGGTCACGATCACGGCCTTGATGGCCTTGCTGGAGTCGGCCTCCAGGGCGGCGCGGAATGCTTCGGGATCCAGTGGGGAACCCCACTCGGCCTTGATCACCTCCACCTCAAGGCCATAGGCCTGAGCCACCTTCACCCAGCGCTCGCCAAACTTGCCGTTATCGCCGCAGAGGACCTTGTCCCCTTTGCTCAGCACATTGATGATTCCGGCTTCCATCGCGGCGGTGCCGCTGCCGGTGATCACTAGAACGTCATTGCTCGTCTGATGCAGCCACTTCAGCTGGGCAGTGGTGCGCTCAACGATCTTTTGGAAATCCGCGCTGCGGTGACCGATGGGGTGACGTCCCATCGACTGCAGGACGCTTTCCGGCACCGGTGTGGGGCCGGGGATCATCAGAGTCAGCTTGTCCTGCATGGTGGGTGAGCCGGGGCGATCGCTGCCCGTTGGATCAGCAGCGCAATCGACCAACATAAAAAACGGACCTCATCCTTCTCTGTTCCATGGCTGAGTGCGGCTACACCCTTCCGGTGTGGGTAGCGGCCGCAGCTGTGGCCGCCGTTCGGGAGCTTCTTGGTCAGACGTTTGAAGCGCAGGTCCCACTGCTCCTCGAGACCGTGGCGGGTCGTCAATCCACGGCGATTCCGGTTCAGGCGGCGGCCCGCTTGAGCCCGGAGCGGGCTTTGGCCACCAGTTGCTGTGATCCCGGCGAGGTTTTGGATCTCACCCGTGGCCTACAGGTCTGGGTGGAGGCCAGCTGGAATGCGGCTGGCACCGATGGGGACTGGTTGCAGTTGTTGCCCGGTGAGGGCGTGGGAGTTCACGCCGCCTCCGGTGAGGCCTGCCTCTCGGCCTACGCGCGGCAGTTGCTGGAGGTCAATCTGCGTCCACTCCTGCCCGATGGCCGGAGCCTCCGGTTGACGATCACCCTCCCGGAGGGGCGCCAACGGGCCCAGCGCACGAGCAATGCCGCCTTTGGTGTGGTGGAGGGCTTGGCCCTGATTGGGACCCAGGCGTTGGTTCAGCGCAGCGCCGCCCCCGATCAACTGGCCCAGGCCCGTCAGGAGTTGGAGCGCCGCAGTCAGGAGCCGTTCTGGCGTGGCGACCTGGTGCTGGTCTTGGGCGAAAACGGCTTGGATCTGGCCCCCCAGCAGGGGCTGCCCCCGGCGTTGTTACTGAAGGCGGGCAATTGGATTGGACCCTTGCTGGTGGCCGCGGCTGAGCTGGGGGTCCGGCGCCTTCTGTTGTTTGGCTACCAGGGCAAATTGATCAAGCTGGCGGGGGGCATCTTTCATACCCATCACCATCTGGCCGATGGTCGCCTGGAAATCCTGGCGGCCCAGGCCGTCCAGCACGGTTGTTCGCTGAACCAGATCCGGCTGCTGCTCCAGGCAGCCAGCGTTGATCAGGCCATTGCTGATTTGGCCGAGGGCGACGCAGGTCTGGCGGCGGGCCTGCAGCAGCGCTTGGCTGCGGTGATCGAGCAGCGCGCTCGCTCCTATCTGGCCAAGCATCACGACGCTGATCTCCAGCTGGGTGCGGTTCTGTTTGACCGCAGCCGCACCCTTTGCGCCCGCGGCCCTATCGGGGCCGAGCTGCTGGAGTGCTTTCAGGCCTGAGATCTAGGGTGATCCGAATGCCTGGGCCACAGCTGCTGGCCGCTCCATGTCAGACGTGACTCCAACCTCGATCGGTGAAACCAATCGTCATCCGGCGATTGTGATCCTGGATTTTGGTTCTCAATATTCCGAGCTCATCGCCCGTCGGGTGAGGGAAACCGAGGTGTATTCCCTGGTGATGGGGTACTCCACCAGCGCAGCTGAATTAAAGGCCCTGAATCCGAAGGGAATCATCCTCAGTGGCGGTCCCAGCTCGGTCTATGCCGAGCACGCCCCAAAGTGCGATCCAGCGATTTGGGATCTGGGTATTCCGGTGCTTGGTGTTTGCTACGGCATGCAGCTGATGGTGCAACAGCTGGGTGGTTCTGTTGTGGCTGCCGGCCGCGCCGAATACGGCAAGGCTCCGCTGTTTGTCGACGACCCCACTGACCTGCTCACCAACGTCGACGAGGGCTCGACGATGTGGATGAGCCATGGCGACTCCGTGGAGCGCTTACCCGAGGGCTTTGTTCGCCTGGCCCATACGGACAACACGCCTGAAGCTGCTGTGGCTGATCACCAGCGGCGTCTCTATGGCGTTCAGTTCCACCCCGAGGTGGTGCACTCCGAATGCGGAATGGCCTTGATCCGCAATTTCGTTTATCACGTTTGCGGTTGCTTGCCGGATTGGACAACGGCGGCCTTCATTGATGAGGCGGTTGCTGACGTGCGTCGTCAGGTTGGCGATAAGCGCGTTTTGCTGGCCCTCTCTGGCGGTGTTGACTCCTCAACCCTCGCTTTCTTGTTGCACAAGGCGATTGGTGATCAGCTGACCTGCATGTTCATCGACCAGGGCTTTATGCGTAAAGGCGAGCCTGAATTCTTGATGGACTTCTTCGACAAGAAGTTCCATATCAGGGTCGAATACATCAATGCCCGCGAGCGCTTCATTAACAAGCTGGACGGTGTCACTGATCCCGAGGAAAAGCGCAAGCTGATTGGCACTGAATTCATTCGGGTCTTCGAAGAAGAAAGCAAGCGCCTCGGACCTTTTGATTACCTCGCCCAGGGCACCCTCTATCCCGATGTGATTGAGAGTGCAGGCACCAACGTCGATCCCAAAACGGGAGAGCGGGTGGCGGTGAAGATCAAGAGCCACCACAACGTTGGCGGCCTGCCGAAGGATCTCCGGTTCAAGCTGGTCGAGCCCCTGCGGCGCCTGTTCAAAGACGAGGTCCGCAAGGTCGGCCGCACCCTGGGACTTCCCGAGGAGATCGTGGGCCGCCATCCCTTCCCCGGTCCTGGCTTGGCGATCCGAATTCTGGGTGAGGTGACCGACGACAAGCTCGACATCCTGCGGGACGCCGATCTGGTGGTCCGCGAAGAAATCAAGGCCGCTGGCCTGTATCACGACATCTGGCAGGCCTTTGCGGTGCTGCTGCCGGTGCGCAGTGTTGGTGTGATGGGCGATAAGCGCACCTATGCCTTCCCGGTGGTTCTGCGCTGCGTCTCCTCGGAAGACGGCATGACGGCCGATTGGTCCCGCTTGCCTTACGACCTGCTGGAGAAGATCTCCAACCGGATCGTCAATGAGGTCAAAGGGGTCAACCGGGTGGTTCTCGATATCACCAGTAAGCCCCCCGGCACCATCGAGTGGGAATAATTCCCATCCGTTGAACCATGGCTTTGGCCGGGTGACTCCGTTACCCTCGGGGCCCCGGCCCAGGAGCCTTGACCGCCGCCCCTCAGCAGGAAATCCAGCTGCAGCGCCGCCTTCAGCAGGACAGCATTCAGCTGGCAGGCAAGGTGGTGTACCTCAACCCCTTCCTGTATTGGCGCCGCTTTGATGCCAATACCGACCGTTGGTTGAGGGAGCCTGGCCAACTGGCGGAAGATCAGATCACAACCAACCGGGTGCGCTTCTATCCCGAGCTGGACTGGGAGCTGCTCAGCGAGAACGACCGCGCCGTTAAGGACGGGGCTGTGGAGATGTTCCTCAAGAGCCTGGAGCTGATCAGCACCTTCAACCCTGAGCTCACCCCCGGCCAGCTGCTGGAGGTGGAGCGCAAGATGGCCGTCACCAAGAAGAAGGCCTTCGAGCGCTGGGTCTCCAAGTCCCTCAAGCGTCGGCTTCAGCAGCAGGCCAGCGAGCGTCGCCGCTTCGATCGCGAACGCTTGGCGCGCGACTGGAGTGAGTGGATGGTGCTGCCGGTCACGCGGCAGGCCCTGCTCCCGCTCTCGGCCCTCATGGTGATCGCGGTGGGTGCGGGCTGGTGGCTCGGTTCCCAACAGTTCTGCCGTCAGCAGATTGTTCAGCCGGCCATCTCGAGGAGTGCGGGGTAGTCCAGCCAGATCGAGGATCAGGCGCCAGACTGGGCTCACTCATCGCCTCACTTCATGGGTTCTGACCCCCTCGACAACCTGCGCTTGACCTTGATGCAGGACGTTCTGCCGGTGGGGATGGCCGTGGTGGAGCGGGCCAAGCGCGGCGGTGCCCGTGATTTGGCCGACGCCTTCTCGAAAGGTCCCGACGGACTCACTGAGCTCCGGGAGGAAGGAGCCGAAGCAGCCCGCCAGGTCCGCGAGCGCCTGGATCGGATTCAGCCTGGTTTGGGCAACCCGGTGATGAAGGTTCAGGTGACCGATGTTCCTGTGGAGTCGGCCCTGGCCAAGCATGCAGGGGAGGAAGACTTGCAGCTGGCTCTGGCTCGCATCTCCGATCGGTTGACGTTGCTGGAGCAACGGCTCACGGAAGGGAGCTGAATTCTTGGCCATCGCCTCCAACCCCCATCGCAGTGCCGGGCTACAGCGTCAGCCGGCCGTCCTGCTGGGTTTGGTGCTGTTCTTCGCTTCGGCGATGGTCCTGCGCCTGGGTTGGTTGCAGCTGTTGCATGGCAGTGAAAACCGGGAGAGGGCCGATGAAAACCGCATCCGTTTGTTGGCCCGCAATCCCGTTCGCGGGCGGATCTTGGATCGCCATGGTCAGGTCTTGGTGTCCAGCCGGCTGATCTACAGCTTGTATCTGCAGCCAAAAGATCTTCCCAAGGGTTCCTGGCCTGCTTTGCGGGATCGTCTGAGCGCGTTGTTGAAGATTCCCCAGAAGCAACTGGAGCAGCGCAAGCGTCGAGGGCCCGGCAAGCAGGAATACCGGATTGAGCTGGCTAGTGAACTGACGCCGGAGCAGGTCCTGCGCTTCCGCGAGCAGGCCAGTGACCTCAGGGGCGCCCAGGTGGATCTGGATGTGGTGCGCAGCTATCCCCATGGCTCCCTCGGGTCCCACACCTTGGGCTACACCCAGCCGATCACTGAGCAGGAATACAAGGTGCTGGCGAAGCGCGGCTACAAGATTCGCGATCGCATCGGTCGCATCGGTGTGGAGGCCGCCTACGAGCAACACCTGCGCGGCACCTGGGGCGGCCAGATGGTCGAGGTGAACGCCATGGGTGAGATTCAGCGCGTCCTCGGTGACCGCCCCTCCAAGGCCGGCAAAGACCTGGTGGTGACCTTGGACCTTCCGCTCCAGCGTGCGGCTGAGACGGCCTTAAAGGGCAAGCCGGGAGGCGCCATCGTCGCCCTGAATCCCAAAACTGGGGCGATCTTGGCGCTGGCCAGTCGCCCCAATTTCGATCCCAACTTCTTTTCTAAGACCGTCACCACTCAGCGGGAGTACGACGCCCTGTTTGCGTCTCCCTCGAAGCCCCTCTTCAGCCGGGCCATGAACGCCTATGACCCCGGCAGCACCTGGAAGCCGGTGACCGCCTTTGCAGGGATGGCCTCCGGCAAGTTTCCGGCCAACACCAAGCTGATGACCCGCGGCTGCATCACCTATGGAGGGCACTGTTTCCCGGATCACAACGGTGCCGGGTTTGGCCTGATCGGCTACGAGGATGCTCTGCGCTTCTCAAGCAACACCTTCTATTACCAAATCGGTGTTGGGGTGGGCTCGATGCCGCTCTATGACGCAGCGGTGAAGTTGGGCTTTACCAAGCCCACCGGCATCGAGATCGGCTACGAGGAAAGCACCGGTTTGGTGGGCAACGAGCAGTGGGCCGCCAAGGGGCGGACCTGGGGTAAGCCGGGCACCACCCCCTGGATTCCAGAGGACATGGCGAGCATGTCGATTGGCCAGTCGGTGGTTCAGGTCACCCCCCTGCAATTGGCTCGGGCCTATGCCGTCTTTGCCAATGGCGGCTACTTGATCACCCCGCATTTGGTCGATCGCGGTCTGGACTGGACGGCCCCGCCGCGCCGCACGAAGGTGGATATCAAGCCCTCCACCCTGGCCACGATTAATCGCGGTTTGCGCAAGGTGGTCCAGGAGGGCACGGGCTACGCCATGAACCAAGCGGCTGAGTTGCCCCCCGTGGCGGGCAAAACGGGAACGGCTGAGGACAGCACCGGCGGCCCTGACCATGCCTGGTTTGCTTGTTTTGCCCCCTACCCCAACGGCGAGATTGTGGTGGTGGCCTTTGCCCAGAACACCCCGGGTGGAGGTTCAGTCCACGCCTTGCCCATGGCGCGTCAGGTGCTGCAGGTCTGGGCCCAGCAACGCAGCCGTTAGACCAAGGCTGGGGTGGAGGCTTCCATCACCTGGCGGTAGTAGCCGCGAAGCTGTTCGGTTGCACCGGACCAGCCCCAACGCTCGGCTTCTTCCCTGGCGTTGCGTCGCAGTTGTTCGCGCTGCCCAGGATCCCCCAGCAGCCGTTGGGTTGCAGCGGTCAGGCTGCCGGCACCGCCATCGGCTCCATCGGGTTCATAGAGACAGCCATTCACCCCGTCGCTGACGATGTCAGGGATTCCTCCGCGGTTGGCTCCGACCACAGGGCAGCCCGCCGCCATGGCCTCCAGTAGCACCAACCCCAGGGTCTCGGTGCTGCTCGGGAAGAGGAAGGCATCGGCGCTGGCATAGGCACTGGCCAGCTCTTCACCGGCCAGGTAGCCCACGAAGTTGGTCGCACTGCCCGCGAACAGGGTCTCGAGCTGTTGGCGGTAGGGGCCATCACCGACCAGCGCCAGACGGGCATCGGGCATCGCGTCGAGGACGGGGCGGATGCGCTCGATTTGTTTTTCTGCTGACAAACGGCCGATGTAAAGCAGGAGCTTCCCGGTGTCGCTGCGGCCATCCAGCAGCCGCTCCCTCATGGCTTGGCTGCGGAGCTCCGGGCGGAACAGGTCTGTATCGACCCCCCGCTGCCAAAGATCGGTGTGCTGGATTCCCTTTTCGCTGAGCTCAGCCACCATGGCGGTGGAGGTGCAGAGGTTCAGCTGGGCCTGGTTGTGGGCCATCTTCAGCAGTTCCCATAGCACAGGCTCGAGCATCCCGAGGCCGTAGTGCTCTAGGTACTTGGGCAGATGGGTGTGATAGCTGGCCACCAGGGGATAGCCCTTGGTCTTGGCCAGCCAGATCCCCCCGAGGCCGAGAACGGCGGGGTTGACCACGTGCACCAGGTCGGGGGCAAAGGCCTCGAGCGCGTCCGAGACCGACGGGCGCGGCAGCGCCAGCTTCAGCTCCGGATAAAGGGGAAGGGGCATGGCCGGAACCCCAACCACCTGTGCCCCCATGTAGCTCTCGGGGGCGCCCTCGGGGCAGAAGATCATCACCTCATCACCGGCCGTGACCAGGTGCTGCACCGTTTTGGTGAGCCGGGTCACGATCCCATCAACCTTCGGCAGGAAGGTCTCGGTGAAGAGGGCGATTTTCAAGGCAATCAGGTGGCCTTAATGGCTTGTTCCTGGGTTTTAGTCCAGGCGGAGGTGCAGAGGATGCGGTTGCGGTCGCAGCGGTCGGCGAAGCGGGTGGCGATCTCCACCACTTCCTTCAGCAGACCGTCATCGAGGGTGGTGGGGTTCAGGCCCAGCTCGATGAAGCAGCGGTTGTCCACGATCAGATCGTTCTCCACAGCCTCGTTTCGGGGGTTGGGGAGGTTGTTGACCTGGGCTCCGGTCAGGGCGGCGACTTTCTTGGCGAGCTCACCCACCTGATGACTTTCGGTCATCTGGTTGAAGATCTTCACCCGCTCGCCTGTGGTGGGGGGATTCTCCAGGGCCAACTGCACGCACTTCACCGAGTCACGGATGTGGATGAAGGCGCGGGTCTGACCGCCCGTGCCGTGCACGGTCAGGGGATAGCCGATGGCCGCCTGCATCAGGAAACGGTTCAGGACCGTGCCGTAGTCCCCGTCGTAATCGAAGCGGTTGGTTAGGCGCGGATCGCGGTCGGTGGCATCGGTGTTGGTGCCCCAGACAATGCCCTGGTGCAGGTCGGTAATGCGGACCTGGTCGTTTTTGTTGTAGTAGAGGAAGAGCAGCTGATCCAGTGTCTTGGTCATGTGATAGACGCTGCCCGGGCTTGCCGGGTGCAGGATCTCCTCCTCGAAACGGCTGCCGTCGGGCTGGGGAACCTCAACCTTCAGGTAGCCCTCAGGGATGGTGGCGCCGCGATGGGAGCCATAGCCGTACACACCCATGGTGCCGAGGTGCACCACGTGAATATCCAGGCCGCTCTCGACGATGGCCGCCAGCAGATTGTGGGTGCCGTTGACGTTGTTATCGACGGTGTAGCGCTTGGTGGCGCTGCTCTTCATGGAGTAGGGAGCAGCCCGTTGCTCGGCAAAGTGCACCACCGAGTCAGGCCGCTCGGCCAGGAGCAGGTCCACAAACCGCTGGTATTCGTGGGCGATGTCCATGTGCACAAAGCGCATGGGTTTGCCGCCAATCTCTTCCCAGGCCTTTAGGCGCTCACCAATGCTGGAGATGGGAGTCAGGGACTCCACCTCCAAGTCAATATCGATCTTGCGGCGGCTCAGGTTGTCGACGATGACCACATCGTGGCCCTGGTCGGCCAGGTTCACGGCACAGGGCCAGCCACAGAAGCCGTCACCGCCGAGAACGAGAACCTTCACCGCTGGACTCCTGCTGAACGAGCACTTGCTCCGTCAGGGCAAGCTACTACAGGGATTCAGCTGATTCCTACCGCAACGGCCAGCATCAGGATCACCAGCAGAGCGCCGCCGATCAGAAGCACTTTGCTGTTGGCGCCAAGGGCTTGGCCTGCTTCGATCACCTCCATTTGGGGCTCGTTGGCAAAGGCATTCAGCCTGCCGCCGTCCTCTTCTGTGACCTGCATCGCTGTGACACGTGGTTGTGGCGACAGTAAGGACGAAGTGGTGGATTGAATCGGCGCTGTGCGGAAGCTTTATGTGCCGACGCGTCCGCTGGTGGGGGAGCTGGGGCTGGCTTGGCCACGCACGGGTAGACGGCCTGCATGGAAGGCGGTTCGTCCGGCTTCGCAGGCCATGGCCATGGCCCGAGCCATGGCTGCTGGATCACCCGCGAGGGCGATGGCGCTGTTGATCAAGAGCGCATCAGCGCCCATCTCCATGGCTTGAGCGGCTTCGCTTGGAACCCCCAGGCCCGCATCCACGACCACTGGAACCGTGGCGTTCTCAATGATTAGAGCGATGTTGGCGGCATTGCGGATGCCCTGCCCTGAGCCTATGGGTGAGCCCAGGGGCATGACGGTGGCGCAGCCGGCGTCCTCAAGCCGTTTGGCCAGGAGTGGATCAGCGTTGATGTAAGGCAACACCGTGAAGCCTTCTTTCACCAGCTGTTCTGCTGCCTCCAAGGTCCCGATCGGATCGGGCAGGAGGTGTCTGGAATCGGGGATCACCTCCAATTTCACAAAGGTGTTGTCTTCCTGGCCGGCCAGCTTCGCCAGCTCGCGCCCCAGCCGTGCCACGCGGATGGCCTCCTCGGCGGTGGCGCAGCCAGCGGTGTTGGGGAGCATCCAGATTTGGCTCCAATCCACCGCTTCCATCAAGCCCTCATGGCCCGCCGCTTGGGACTGAACCCGGCGGACGGCCACAGTCACGATCTCGCAGGCACTGGATGCAAGGCTCGCCTGCATGGCCTCCAGGCTTGGGTACTTCCCCGTGCCCGTCATCAAGCGGCTGCGAAAGCGTCGACCACCGATGATTAGGTCGTCAGCGTGCAGCGGCTCTGCAGACAAGGGGATGCGATCAGCTGTGCTGAGACCGTACAGCGCAGACCTGTCGTTTTCAGTTTCGATCCTTAACGTGGAGCCACTTGATGGCGCCACCTGTGATTCCGTTGCTGCTGGCTGCGCTTCCGCTGCCCACCGAGGCTGTCGCTCCGAGTCAGAGCACCCCTCTCCAGGAAAATTTCGGCATGGCGGCCACCGTCCGCCAATTCGATCCTGTGGCTCGTGCTGGCCAGTTGGTGCAGGAGCTTCCTCGGATTTGGTCCGGGAGCTACACCCCCTTTGGTCCAGGTGAAGCGGCCAGCGCACGCTTGACCCTGTCGTCGCTCAAAGCCCTGGGGCAAATGGTGGATGTCCGGGGCGAAATCACCCTGGGCTCCACCACGATTCCGGTTCAGGGCAATTTAAATGCGGCCTCTGACCAGCTGGATTTGCTGCTGCTCGGGGACTACCCCGCCTCTGATCTGCAAAGCGGCGGTTATTTCGACGGGCTTCAGGGATTCACGCTCACTGGTTGGTCGGCCCCTCGGCTGACCAACCCCGGAGGTCAACTGGTGATGACTCCTGAGACCAGCGCCGCTCCGGCCATTCGCGGACTTTGGTGACCTAGGCGGCGGTGCGCTCCAAGCGCTTCAGCCGTCGTTGGGCCGTCTTATTGGCGGCGTCGAGTTCCAGCACCTTGGCGTAGGTCTCTTTGGCTTCGTCGCTCTTCTGCTGTTTCTCCAGCGCGAAGGCCAGGTTGTTAAGGGCGACGGGGTAGTCCGACTTGGCCCGAAGAGCAGCGCGGTAGTGCTTGATGGCGCCGTTGTAGTTGCTTTGGGCTGCCAGGGCAAATCCCAGGGCGTTTTCAATCAAGGCCTGTGCCTCGCTCGGCTCGCCGCTGGCGCGCTTGGCGGCCAATTTCAGATTTTCAGTGGCTTGTCCGTAGAGGCGCTTTCGCAGCTGAACCGAGGCCAACTCATAGAGATCTCCTGCACTCTTCTCGCTGTCCTTGGCTTGGGCTTCCAGCCGTGCCAGGGCCGACTCATCGCGGCGGACGCGAAGAATCTGGCGCGCGACGAGGACCGAAGCGGTGCCGAGCAACAACAAAAGCCCAACCAGGTAGGCCTGTGGGAGTGAAACATCCATGGACCGACCGGGCTGGGCTTAGTTGTGTTTGAAGAGGGCGATCAGCTCTTGGCGGCGCCCACGACAGTGGCGAAGCTCGTGGGATCCAGCACAGCCAGCTGGGCCAGCATCTTGCGGTTCAGCTGCACGTCAGCCTTCTTCAGACCACCGATCAGACGGCTGTAGCTCAGGCCGTTCAAGCGAGCAGCAGCGTTGATGCGGGCGATCCACAGACGACGGAAGTCACGCTTGCGGCGGCGACGGTCGCGATAGGCGTTGCAGAGCGCCTTCATCACCCGCTGGTTGGCGGTCCGGAACAGGGTGCCGTTGCCACCGCGGAAGCCACGCGCCAGGCGAAGGATCTTGTTGCGGCGTTTGCGGGCGACGTTGCCCCTCTTAACGCGGGCCATGAATGGTTCTCAGTAAATGTTGAATCAGCTAGGGAGTGAAGCGATCAGCTGTAGGGGAGCATCGCTTTCACGTTGTCCGCGTCGCGCTCGTCAACCACGGCCATGGTGCCGAGGAAGCGCTTGCGCTTAGGGCTCTTGTGATCGAGCAGGTGGTTGCGGAAAGCGTGGCGGCGCATGAACTTCCCGCTGCCGGTCGCCTTGAACCGCTTGGCGGCTGCTTTGCGGGTCTTGAGCTTCGGCATCGTCTACGCGCTCGTGCACAAACGATGAGACTAAGACTTCAGAGTGCCTTCCGCCAACTCCCCCTAGGGTTTGACCTGGATCTAGCCAGGCCATGCTGCGTTCCTTTACGGCGGCACTCGCCGCATCCTGTCTGCTGGCGGGATGCCAAGGAACGGATGCCCAGGCCCTGACCCACCGGCCTGTGCCCGCGCCGCCGGTCGTCGATGGGGCCCATCCGGTGCTCTGGGTGGCCCTGGCGGACCATCTGGGTGCGACCCCTCTTCAGCTGGTGGCAGCTGGCTCGACGTTGCAGCTCAGTGATGCCTCCGGGCGTCTCGGCAGTGCTCAGCGCTTCTCTTTCCGCTGGAGAACCCAGCCACTGCCCGAGACCCTGACAATTCGCCGTCGGGTGTTGGGGCCGTTCTCCAGCTTTGAGACGGCGGAGCAGGCCGCCTTGGCTTGGCGTCGTCTGGGTGTGGAGGCGGTGGTGGCCCACCCAGGGGAGTGGGAGGTCTGGGCCGATCCCGAGCGGCCTGTGCCTTCGGGGTATGGCTCGAAGGTTGAGGAAAAGGTTGTTAGTGAGGTGTTGACCCTGCAGGTCCAACGGCCCGACGGCTGGAGGGATCTCCAGGGGCCGGTTCGGCTTGAGGCCCCTGGTGGTCTGCGCTGGAACGGCGGTGTTTTCCAGGGGCCTTTCCGCCTGCAGCCGGATGCTTACGGGAGCTGGACGCTGGTGGAGGAGGTGCCGCTCGAGCGCTACCTCCAGGGCGTTGTCCCCCATGAGATCGGGGCCGGATCGCCGCCGGCCGCCCTGGCGGCTCAAGCGGTCTTGGCTCGGACCTGGGCTCTGGGCAATCAGCATCGCTTTGCCCTGGATGGCTATCACCTCTGCTCCGACACCCAATGTCAGGTCTACAGCGATCCACGCCAGGCCCGGGCCGGGGTGCAGCAGGCCATTCGAGCGACCGAGGGCCAGGTGCTGGCTTGGAAGGGGAAGCCAATTCATGCTGTGTATCACGCCAGCAACGGTGGGGTCAGTGCCAATGAGGACGAAGCCTGGTCCTTGCCTGAGCTGCCCTATCTCGAACCCGCCTTTGATCGGGCGGGGGGGGCACCGCAGGGGTTGTCCTTGCCTTTAACCCAGCGGCAGCAGGTGCGCTCCGTGTTGGGCGCGACCGCCGGTGTGTATGGCCAAAAGCATCCTTACTTCCGCTGGCAGCGGGTCCTGGGTCAGGAGACCTTTGCCCGTGCCCTCGGTGCGGGAGCTGCTGCCGTTGGATCCCCGGTGCAACCGGTTGTGTTGGAGCGGGGCCCCAGTGGCCGAGTGGTTCGTTTGGCCCTCCGGGGTCCTTTGGGTGAGCGAGTGCTGGTCCGGGATGCCATCCGCCGCACCCTGCGCCGCCTGCCCAGCACCCTGTTTGTGATCGAACCGGCCGGGGCGGGCCTTTGGCGCTTTGAGGGAGGCGGTTTTGGCCATGGCGCTGGTTTGTCGCAAGCCGGCGCCATTGATCTGGGTGGGCGCGGTTGGAGCGTCAAGCAGATCCTTCGGCACTACTACCCGGGAACGGAGTTGGTCCCCCTTCCGTCATTAGGGGCTTTGAAGGGGGGCTCTTAGAGTCCGCACATCCTTGGGATCGCCATGGCCGCTGGGGGCACAGCCACAGGAGCGCGCCGACTACAGGCCTCCCTGTTCCTCGTCTGTTGCTGCGCCGCGGCAGCAGTGCCCCATGGGCTGCCGGCGGCTCAGGCCTTGTGGCCTGCCACGGCCTTGACCTTGCTGCTGGGTTTCTACGTCCTGCGCGCAGTCTTTCTTCCTGCTTTCCGCGGCGCTCAGGCGGAGAGCCCTGCCGCTTTGGAGAACTGGCCAGCGGTTGATCTTGTGGTGGCGGCCCGCGATGAGGAGGCGGTGATCGGTCGCTTGGTCGAGCGCCTGGCCGCCCTGAGCTACCCGGCGGACCGTCTCAAGATCTGGATCGTTGACGATGGCAGTGAAGACCGGACCCCAGAGGTCCTGACGGCATACCAGGCCCGCTTCCCTCAGCTCCAGGTCTTGCGCCGTCCTCGTGATGCCGGCGGCGGAAAGTCGGGAGCGCTGAATGCGGTGCTGCCCAACCTGCAGGGGCGTTGGTTGCTGGTGCTGGATGCCGATGCCCAGTTGCAACCAGATGTGCTGGAGCGGCTGGTCCGTTTTGCCGAACAGGGCGGCTGGTCAGCCGTTCAGCTGCGCAAGTCCGTGGTGAATCCAGACCTCAACTGGTTGACCCGGGCCCAGGCCATGGAAATGGCCCTGGATGCCGTCATTCAGCAGGGGCGTCTGCTTTCAGGCGGAGTCGTGGAGCTGCGCGGCAATGGTCAATTGCTCCAACGCGAGGCGGTGCTCAGTTGCGAAGGCTTCAACGAAGCCACCGTGACCGATGACCTCGATCTGAGTTTCCGCCTGCTGGTCCAGCAGCAACCGGTCGCCCTGCTCTGGGACCCGCCCGTGCAAGAGGAGGCCGTGACCGCCTGGAGTGCCCTCTGGCGTCAGCGCCAGCGTTGGGCCGAGGGTGGGTTGCAGCGTTTCTTCGACTATTGGCCCCAGCTCACCGGGAGTGAGGTGCCCGTGGTCCGCAAGCTTGATCTCAGCTGCTTTTTCCTGCTGCAGTACGCCTTGCCTGTGATGGCCGCCGCCGATGCGCTGACCGCGCTGATGACGCGAACCTCGCCCCTGAGCTGGCCCCTCTCGTTCGTGGCCTTTGGTCTTTCGGGTGGAGCGATCTTGGTGGGCTGCTCGCGCCGCTCAGAGGGGCCGGACTTGCCTTCGATGGGACCGATCAACCTGGCCTGGGGTATCGCCTATCTGGGCCATTGGTTTGTGGTGATCCCGTACACCACTCTGCGGATGGCGTTGCTGCCGAAGCGCCTGGTTTGGGCCAAGACGCTGCATGTGGGTGCCGAGCCTGACCCTGATCAAGCGGCGGCTTGATCGTCTCCTAATTCCGGCAGTGGGTCCTGCAGGTCAACCACTTCGCCGTTAAAGAAATCAGCCAGTCGCTTCGCCTGGTCGTCGATTAACCCATGGGGCTGCCGTGCTGGAGCCGGGGCTGCAACGGCTGGGCTGGGTTCAGGAGCGGGTGACTGTGGCGCCGGTGCGGGTGCTGGTGCAGCGGTTGGTGCGGTCTGCGTTGGAGCAGGAGTCTGAGCTGCCGTAGCGGCAGGGGTTTGGCTCGCCGGCGTTGGTGTTTCTCTGACCGGGGCTTGGGGTGCAGGAGTTGATTCGCTGGCTGCTGCTGGCACGGCTTGAGGCGGCGGAGCGGCACCGGCTTCCAGAACAACCTGCCTGGGGCTGCCCAGAGCCGAGGCGACCGCTTTCTCCAGAAGGGGCAAGCGGCTCTGCACCATGGCGGTCCAGTTGCCGGCCACTTGGACGACCGCGCGCTGATTGTCCAGGCGGGCTAGAGAGGCTTGCTGGGAGAGGAGCATCCGGGTGGAGGGCAGCTCCAGTCCTGCCAAGATCTGCTGCCAGAGGGCGGCCAGGTCGGGTGCCTCGGCGCTTGGTGCCGCTGCAGGCTCTGGGGCGGGAACCGCTGCTGAAGTTGCCTGGACGGCGGGTTCCGGGGCCGGCGGGGCGGGAGCGGGTACTGCCGGAGCAGGTGAGGCTGGGACTGGAGCGACAGCGGTAGGGGGCGCCGCCGGTGTGGGCGCGCTGATGGCCGCAGCCGGCCGTTGGCTCGCCGCGGTGGTGGTGGCGGTGGCCTGGGCGGCGGGTTCAGCCAGCAGACCCAGCAAGAGAACCTCGAGCCAGAGCCGGGGTTGAACGCTCTGGCGCAGTTGCTGCTCGCTTCCTTTGAGTTGGGCTTGCCAGCGCAGCAATTTCGCTTTGCCGAGGCTGCGGGCGAGAGTCGGCAATTCGCCTCGGGTCTGCGGCGAGAAACTCGTGAGTTCCAGGCGGTCGGGGGCGACGCCGGCGAGCACCAGGTCGCGCAGCAGGCCGGCCATCCCCTGCAGGACCGCCCCGGGCTCACGGCCGCGTTCCAGCAGGTTGCGGATCGCTTCAATCACCCCGAGTGGCTCGGCCCCCGCCAGGGCCTGAGCCAGTTGCAGAAGCTCTTGCTCGGGCACGGCTCCGAGCAATTCCCAGACCGCCATCGGCTCGACGGGGCCTGGCAGCAAGCTCAGCTGATCCAGCAGGCTTTCGGCGTCCCGTAGACCCCCCTGCGCCCGCTGGGCCACCACATGGAGGGCTTCCGGCGTGATCTGGATGTCTTCTTGCTCGGCGATCCAGCACAGGTGCTGCTCAAGAGCATCCAGGGGAATCCGCCGGTAGTCGAAGCGCTGACAGCGGCTGAGGATCGTTGGGAGGACCCGTTGTGGGTCAGTGGTCGCTAGGACAAACACCACCCGCGGGGGCGGTTCCTCGAGGGTTTTCAGGAGGGCGTTAAAAGCTGCGGTGGAGAGCATGTGGCACTCGTCCACCACATAGACCTTCCAGCGGGCCTGAACCGGGGCGAACCGAGAGCGTTCAATCAGCTCGCGGATGTTGTCGACCCCCGTGTTGGAGGCGGCGTCGATCTCGATGACATCGAGGGCGTTGCCGTTGGCGATGGAGGTGCAGAGCTCACAGGTGCCGCAGGGCTCTGGCGTCGGGCCGTCTGAGCTCAGGCAATTGAGGGAGCGCGCCAGGATCCGGGCGCTGGATGTTTTCCCGGTCCCGCGCGGGCCACTGAAGAGGTAGGCGGGCGCAATTCGCCCGGAGCGCAGGGCATTGCCAAGGGTCGCGGCGATCGTCTCCTGCCCCACAAGCTGGTCAAACCGCTGAGGGCGGTACTTGTGGTGGAGCGGTTGGTAGGCGGCCGGCATGGCTGGAGGCTACTGGCCCTCGACCCCTGTGTTCGGGTTTGAATCCTGCTGGCGATCTGTCAGGAGTTGCTCGAGCTCGGCTTCGATCTCCTCCACCTCACTGAGCTGATCCGCAAGGGTTTGGGCGGCCAGGCGCAGGCGTTGAAATTGGGGCTGTGCGTCTCCGTGGCCCCAGCGCTCCTCGGCCCGTGCCAGCTCGGTTTCCAATTTGGTTTGCAGCTTCAACCGCAGGGCATCGAGTTGCTCGAGGCTGCGCCTGACAAGTTCACGTCCCTTCTCCAGCTGGCTGGGTTCCAGGCGCAGGCCTTGACGTAGCAGCACCTTGGCGCCGGTCAGGACGGCGGCCGGCATGAATTGTCCGAGTGCTAAGGCTCCCCAGCTGCCGGCCTGGAGAGCCTCTTCAACCTGGGCGCTGCGGTGTCGTCCGGTTTTGCACCAATGGGCGAAGTGCTCGCAGTTGTTGAACAGCAAGTTGTAGTTCTGCTCCCCCAGGCGCCCCATGGCACGGCGCAGGGTCTGCCCTGCCGGCAGGCAGTCACCCTCGGCATAGGACACCACCGAGAGGGGTTGGCCGCGGCTGAACTCCTCGAGGGGGCTGCGCAGAATCTCGCGGCCTTCGAGGTAGTGGGCGACGCTGCCGTCTCCGAGGTCGACGCCGTGATGATTGAACAGGCCGTGCCGCCGCGGCACCTGAAGGTGATCAGCGGCAGCCATGGG
This sequence comes from Synechococcus sp. A10-1-5-1, assembly GCF_023115425.1. Lineage (NCBI taxonomy): Bacteria > Bacillati > Cyanobacteriota > Cyanophyceae > Synechococcales > Synechococcaceae > Synechococcus > Synechococcus sp. A10-1-5-1. The sequence goes on from NZ_CP096032.1 coordinate 1,601,322, forward strand.
GCCCTAGGCCGATTCCTGTTGCGCGGGCTCGCTCCCGGGAAGGGGCAGCACTTTGGCTTGGGTGCGCTCCTCCACCAGCGCTCGGGTCACGGTGAAAGCCTTGGTGCTCTTGTCCGAGGGCAGGTCGTACATCAGATCGAGCATCAACTCTTCGACGATCCCGCGCAATGCCCGGGCACCGGTCTTGCGGCGGTGGGCTTCGGCGGCGATGGCTTCAACGGCCCCGGGTTCAAACTCCAGCCGCACGTCATCCATGCTCAGCAGGGTCTGGAACTGTTTCACCAGAGCATCACGGGGCTCGGTGAGGATGGCCTCCAGCGCATGGCTATCCAGGGGCTCGAGCACGGCATTGACCGGCATGCGACCAATGAATTCGGGAATGAGGCCGTACTTGACCAGGTCATCGGGCTCCAGGTGGCGGAGGACCTGAGCGGCCTGTTGATCTTTGCTCTGCCGGCCGCGGCGTCCGCCTTCGGGCATGAAGCCGATGGCATTGCGGCCCATTCGGCGTTGGACCACATCATCGAGGCCCACGAAGGCGCCACCGCAGATGAACAGGATCTGGCTGGTGTCGATTTGGATGCAGTCCTGATAGGGATGCTTGCGACCCCCTTGGGGGGGGACGTTGGCCACGGTGCCCTCGAGCAGTTTCAGCAGGGCTTGCTGAACCCCTTCCCCTGAGACATCACGGGTGATCGATGGGTTTTCGCTCTTGCGGGCGATCTTGTCGATCTCATCGATGTAGATGATTCCCCGCTGGGCTTGATCGACGTCCAGGTCAGCCTTCTGTAGAAGCCGCAGCAGGATGTTCTCGACGTCCTCCCCGACGTAGCCAGCCTCGGTGAGGGTCGTGGCATCGGCCACGGCGAAGGGGACATCCAGCAGCTCGGCCAGGGTCTGAGCCAGCAGGGTTTTGCCGCTACCCGTGGGTCCGATCAGGAGGATGTTGCTCTTGTGCAGTTTGGTGGCGGTTTCGTTGCTCTCACCCTTGCCGTCGCCTTGCCAGGCCAGGCGCTTGTAGTGGTTGTAGACCGCGACGGAGAGGGTCTTCTTCGCTTCTTCTTGCCCCACGACCTGGCCGTCGAGGTGGGCCTTGATCTCTTGGGGCTTGGGAATCTCCGCCAGTGTCGGAGCTGGTTTGCTGGTTTTCTTGGCGGGGGCTTTGCCTTTGGCTTCCTGGGGTTGGCGGCCAGCGCCGGCACCATGGCCTTCAACCAGCTCTTCGTCGAGGATCTCGTTGCAGAGATCGATGCACTCGTCGCAGATGTAGACGCCAGGGCCGGCGATCAGTTTGCGCACCTGATCCTGCGACTTCCCGCAGAACGAGCACTTCAGGTGGGCGTCGAACTTGGCCATCGGGCAAGGGCTGTGGCGGCGTGGAGCGGGAGGGCTTCGGGGCGGTGTCCCGAAACTTCAGGATCGGTGCGATCCAGCGCTTCGTCAGCCGTCCTTAAGGATCAAACCGGGGTCGTATCGGTGACGACACGATCGATTAGGCCGTATTGAACCGCTTCTGCCGGGGAAAGGAAGTAGTCGCGGTCGGTGTCTTCCGCGATTTTGTCCAACGGTTGGCCGGTGTGTTCAGCCATGAGGCCGTTGAGGGTCTCCTTCAGATACAGGATTTCTTTGGCCTGGATCTCGATGTCCACGGCTTGGCCCTGGGCGCCGCCCAGGGGTTGGTGGATCATGATCCGCGCATTGGGTAGCGCCAGTCGCTTGCCCTTGGTGCCGCCCGAGAGCAGGAAGGCACCCATCGAAGCCGCCAGGCCGTAGCAAATGGTGACGACGTCAGGTGCGACCTGTTGCATGGTGTCGTAGATCGCCAGACCAGCCGTCACCGACCCACCGGGGGAGTTGATGTAGATCTGAATGTCCTTCTCAGGGTCCTCAGCCTCCAGGAACAGGAGCTGGGCGACCAAAGCGTCGGCGACTTGATCGTCGATCCCGCTCCCGAGGAAGATGATTCGCTCCCGTAGGAGACGGGAATAGATGTCAAAGGCCCGTTCGCCTCGGCCGGACTGCTCAACCACGGTGGGGAGCACGCCCGGGGCAGCGGACGGACCCGTGAAAATCGACGAATGGGGCCCTTGGCCCAGCCAGCGGTTCTGGATTGGATGAGCAGTGCTGGCGTTGATCACTCGGCCGGACTGGAGTCAGTCCGGCCAATCTATGGGGATCAGGCCTCGGTGGTGGCCGCCTTGGCGTCGTCAGCCTTGGCTTTTTTCTTGGCAGTGCCCTTGGCCTTGGGCTGGTCCTCGCCGGCCTCAGCCGCCTTCTCAGTGATGGTGGAGTTGCTCTCCAGCCAACCCAGGAGCTTCTCGCGCATCAGGTCTTCCTGAACCGCCTGGCGCAGGCGGTCAGGATCAATGCGGGAGCTGTCGCTGAAGCCGCGGCTCAGTTCCTTGACCTTGGCGTCAATTTCGCTGGTCTCGAGCTCTAGCTTCTCGGCGGAGGCCAGGGCCTTGAGGGCCAGGCTGCGCTTGAGGCGCTCCTCGGCTTCAGGGCGAGAGGTCTCGCGCAGGCTCTGGATCAGCTGAGGCGTGAACAGTTTCTTGACGTCCATTCCCTGCTGAGCGAGTTGGCCAGCGGTTTGTTCGAGCAGGGTGACGATCTCCTCTTGGACGAGGGTCTCGGGCAGTTCAACCTCCAGTTGCTCGACCAGGGCGGCGAGCAGGGCGTCATGGCGATTGGACTGGTGGCGACGCTCGGCGTCCTCCTTCAGGCGGGTTTCCAGATCACTGCGGAGTTCGGCCAGGGTTTGCTTGTCGCTGGCTTGCTGGGCAAAGGCGTCATCGAGGGCAGGGAGTTCGCGGCCCTTGAGTTCGCTCAGGGTGATTTCGAAGCTGGCTTTGCGGCCAGCGGCGTCTTCCTGGGCGTAGTCCTCCGGGAACTGGCAATCGATGGTCTTGCTGTCGCCTGCCTTCATGCCGATGACCCCTTCCACAAAGCCGGGGATCATGCGGCCGTCTTCCAGTTCCACTTCCATGGCGTCACCGCTGCCGCCTTCGATGGCTTCGCCGTTGTCGCTGTAGGTGCCCTTGAAGCTCAGTACGGCCACATCACCGGAGGCGGCGGCTCGGCCTTCGACCGGCACCAGGGTGGCCATCTGACGGCGGGACTGCTCGATCAGTTCGTCGACGCGAGCCGGATCAAAGCTGACGGATTCGGCTTCGGCCTTGAGGCCTTTGGTGCTCTTGAGCGTCGGAGTGGGCTCCACATCCATCTCGAGGGTCAAGGTGAGCTCTTGACCGGGCTCAAAGCGCTCGAGCAGGGATTCGAAGCCGCCGTCGAGGGCGGGTTGGCCGATGGCCGGGATGTCGGCTTGCTTGAGGGCGTCTTTGAAAACGCTGTCCACCAGGGACTCGAGCGCGGTCGCCCGAATCTGCAGAGGGCCGATTTGCTGCATCAGTACGGCCCGGGGCACCTTGCCTTTGCGGAAGCCGGGGAGTTTGACGCTGCGGCTCAGCTTCTCAACGGCGGCGTTATGGCTTCCTTGGGTGCGCTCCCCAGGAACGGCAATCTCGATCGCCATTCGGCTGCCGGGACGGGCGCTGGTGCTCAGCTTCAGGTCTGCCTGTTTGGCAGTGGCTTTGCTGGCGGTGCTAGCGGCAGGGCTCATGGATGCGATCGAGACGTCGGGCCGAACAGTCGGCTAGGGCAGCCCACGATCCTAAGTAGTCACCTGTGACGAGCTCCAACAGGCCTGTTCGAGGTCGGCCCTGGCGGCGTATTGTCTTAACAAGAACCAGTGACCTGAAGAGCTTTGTCGCGGTGTCTGCTCAGGCCCCGCACAGATGTTGCAAGTCGTGCATCCGTCTTTCCCGGGATGCGCCGTCGCTCGCTTTCCTCGGTATTGGGCTCGTCGATCGCACTACCCGTTGATTTGCCGCTTCACTCCTTTTCTCCTCTGACCTCCATCTCTTAATTGGCGCTCAAGACTCGGCGTTCCTCTAACTGCTCCCCCTCCGCTTGACAGATCTGGCTTCTTGCTGAGGCCCAGTTCAGATCTCAGGCCATCGAGCTCAACTTCTTTTTGCACCTCCGTTGACTTCCACCGACGTTCGTTCGCTGCCCAACCGTCCTCTGCATGTCGCTGTCCTCGGGGCAACCGGTGCCGTTGGCCAAGAGCTGCTGACCTTGCTCAAGGAGCGGTCCTTCCCCGTTGGGCAGCTCACCCTGCTGGCCTCACCTCGCTCAGCCGGTCAAACCCTGGAGTGGAACGGTCAGGCTCTGATGATTCAGCCCGTCACGGCTGAGGCCTTTGCCGGTGTTGATGTGGTCCTCGCCTCGGCGGGTGGCTCTGTCTCGAAGCAATGGGCCCCCGTCGCTGCTGCCGCTGGGGCGGTGGTGATCGACAACTCCAGCGCTTTTCGGATGGATGCGGGTGTGCCGTTGGTGGTTCCCGAGGTCAACCCCCACGAGGCCTTTCGCCATCAAGGGGTGATCGCCAATCCCAACTGCACCACGATTTTGATGACCCTGGCCCTGGCGCCCTTGGCGGCGCGCCGGGCCATGCGACGGGTGGTGGTCAGCACCTATCAATCGGCCAGTGGTGCGGGTGCCCGTGCCATGGAGGAGCTGAGTGAACTCAGTCGCACGGTCCTCGATGGAGGGACGCCCATGAGCAGCGTTCTGCCTTACTCCTTGGCCTTCAATCTCTTCCTGCACAACTCCCCCCTTCAGGGCAACGGCTACTGCGAAGAGGAGCTGAAGATGGTCAACGAAACCCGCAAGATCATGGGTTTGCCCGACCTCCGGGTCTCGGCAACCTGTGTTCGCGTTCCGGTCCTGCGGGCCCATTCCGAGGCCATCAACATTGAGTTCTGCGAGCCCTTCCCCGTGGATGAAGCCCGTGCGTTGCTCCAGGACGCCCCGGGCGTTGAGCTGATTGAAGACTTCAGCTCCAACCGCTTCCCGATGCCCACGGATGTCACGGGACGGGATCCTGTGGCCGTAGGCCGCATCCGCCAGGACTTGAGCGAACCCAACGCCCTCGAGCTTTGGCTTTGTGGTGACCAGATCCGCAAGGGGGCTGCCCTGAACGCGATCCAGATTGCTGAGTTGCTGCTTGATCCGGTGGCCGCCGCTGCGGCTCAGGCCACGGCAGGAGTCTCCGCATGAGCCCTTCCTTGACCCCAGGCGCGCACTCCCCGGCCCCCTTTGGTCGTGTGATCACCGCGATGATCACCCCCTTTGCGGCCGATGGTTCTGTGGATCTGCCGATGGCGGCCAAGTTGGCTAGCCATCTGGTGGATCACGGTTCCGATGGCCTGGTGATTTGCGGCACCACCGGCGAATCGCCCACCCTCAGCTGGGATGAGCAACACCAACTGTTTTCAGCCGTCAAAGAGTCCGTTGGTGACCGCGCCAAGGTGTTGGCCGGCACCGGCAGCAACTGCACCGCCGAGGCCGTAGAGGCCATTGGTGAAGCGGCCGCCCTGGGGGCCGATGGCGCCTTGGTTGTGGTGCCCTACTACAACAAGCCTCCCCAGGAGGGCCTGGAGGCCCATTTCCGGGCCGTGGCCCAGGCGGCTCCCCAGACGCCGCTGATGCTCTACAACATCCCTGGCCGGACCGGTTGCAGCCTGAATCCAGAGACCGCTGCTCGGTTGATGGATCTCCCCAACGTGGTCAGCTTTAAGGCGGCGAGCGGCACGACCGAGGAGGTCAGTGCTCTGCGCGCGGTGTGCGGCGAGCGTCTGGCGATCTACAGCGGCGATGACGCTTTGACGCTGCCGATGATGGCCGTCGGTGCGGTCGGCGTGGTCAGCGTGGCCAGCCATGTTGCAGGCGATCAGATCCAGCGCATGGTTCAGGCTTTCCTGGCCGGTGAATTCAGCGCAGCGTTGGCCGAGCACGAGCAACTGCTGCCCCTGTGCAAGGCCCTGTTCTGCACCACCAATCCCATTCCCGTGAAGGCTGCTTTGGAACTGAGCGGCTGGTCCGTTGGTGCCCCACGGCTTCCGTTGGTTTCTGCTTCAAGCGATGTGCGCGATCGACTCACCTCCGTCCTGGCAGCCCTGCGTCCCACTTGACGCCAAGGCCGACCTGACCTGTTGCTGAGCAACCCCTCTTTCAACGTTTTGACCCAATGCGGCTCAGCCGCCTCCCTTTCTCTGAATGACTTCTCAAACCCCTGGCCGTAACGGCGCCGCTAAGCAGCCCCACCTGCGGGTGATTCCCCTCGGCGGCCTGCACGAGATCGGCAAGAACACCTGCGTGTTCGAGTACGGCGACGACATCATGCTCGTGGATGCGGGCCTCGCCTTCCCCAGCGATGGGATGCATGGCGTGAACGTCGTCATGCCCGACACCAGCTATCTCAAGGAGAACCAGAAGCGCATCCGCGGAATGATCGTGACCCACGGTCACGAGGACCACATCGGGGGCATTTCGCACCACCTGAAGAACTTCAATATCCCTGTGATCCATGGCCCTCGGCTGGCCATGTCGATGCTCCAGGGAAAGATGGAGGAGGCCGGTGTCACCGATCGCACCACCATCCAGACCGTGGGTCCGCGGGACGTGGTGAAGGTCGGCCAGCACTTCTCGGTGGAGTTCATCCGGAACACCCACTCGATGGCGGACAGCTTCTCGCTGGCCATCACCACCCCGGTGGGGACAATCATCTTCACGGGTGACTTCAAGTTCGACCACACCCCGGTCGACGGCGAAACCTTTGATATGGCCCGTCTCGCCCATTACGGCGAGCAGGGCGTTCTTTGCCTGTTTAGCGACTCCACCAACGCTGAAGTCCCTGGCTTCTGTCCCCCTGAGCGCTCGGTCTTCCCGGCCCTCGATCGCCATATCGCCCAGGCCGAAGGCCGGGTGATCGTGACCACCTTTGCAAGCTCGATCCATCGCGTCGCGATGATCCTGGAGCTGGCCATGAAGAACGGCCGAAAAGTCGGCCTGCTCGGCCGCTCCATGCTCAACGTGATCGCCAAGGCCCGTGAGTTGGGCTACATGCGCGCTCCGGATGATCTGTTCGTTCCGATCAAGCAGATCCGTGATCTGCCCGATCGCGAAACCCTGCTGCTGATGACCGGTAGCCAGGGTGAGCCCTTGGCCGCACTAAGCCGCATCTCCCGCGGCGAGCACCCACAGGTGCAGGTCAAGAGCAGCGACACGATCATTTTCTCTGCCAGCCCGATCCCTGGGAACACCATCTCTGTGGTGAACACCATCGACCGGCTGATGATGCTGGGCGCCAAGGTGGTCTATGGCAAGGGCGAGGGCATCCACGTTTCCGGCCACGGCTTCCAGGAGGACCAGAAGCTGATGCTGGCCCTCACCCGTCCCAAGTTCTTTGTGCCGGTTCACGGCGAGCACCGCATGCTCGTCTGCCACAGCAAGACCGCCCAGTCCATGGGCGTTCCGGCCGACAACATGCTGATCATCGACAACGGTGACGTCGTCGAGCTGACGGCCGACTCCCTCAAGAAGGGCGAGCCTGTGAAGGCAGGCATCGAGCTGCTGGATGCCTCCCGCAATGGGATCGTCGATGCCCGCGTTCTCAAAGAGCGTCAGCAGCTCGCCGATGACGGCGTGATCACGATGCTGGCCGTGATCAGCACCGATGGTGTGATGGCCGCTCCGCCTCGGGTGAACTTGCGTGGTGTGGTGACCGCAGCCGATCCACGCAAGCTCAGCCTCTGGACTGAACGGGAAATTACCTGGGTGCTGGAGAACCGCTGGCAGCAGCTCTCCCGCAACACCGGCGGCAAGGCCCCTGAGGTCGACTGGATGGGCGTTCAGCGGGAAATCGAGGTGGGCCTGCAGCGTCGCCTGCGCCGCGAACTGCAGGTCGAGCCGCTGATCATCTGTCTGGTTCAGCCCGCGCCTGGTGGCACCCCGGCTTACAAGGGACGTGCAGACGCCGAGCCCGACACCCGTCCGGCTCCCCGTGGTCGCCGTGACGGCAACCGTGATGGCAACCGCGACCGGGATCGCGATCGCACCCCCCGTCGTGAGCTAGCTCCCGTGGGTGCGGCAGCGTCAGCCGCACCTGCCTCTGCTCCCGCACCGGTGGCAGCTGCCAAGGCTGTCCCTGCTGCTGCCGCCGCCGCCAAGCCTGAGGAGCCTGAATTCAGCGGCCGGACCCGCCGCCGCCGCTCCGCCGCGAGCTGAGCTCTGAAGCGGCCCTAGAGCCGCCTCAGCCTGAAGAACCGTCTCCAGCTTTGCCCTTGATTCAGGGGGTGCTGGGGGCGGTTTTCGCTTGGAGGGAGGTCAGTGCTCTGGGGCAGCTCCACCACGAGGTTGCCTTGGCTGTAGTCGGGCCAAGGGGGGCTGGTTTCAGGCTCTGCAGCTTCAACCAAGATCTCCACCTCGTCGGAGGCTTCCGCTGGTGTCTCGTTCTCAACGGGCTCCGAATCAGTCGGTGTGGCTTGCTCGTTCGGCGTGTTTTCACCCCAGGGAGTCGCTGGCGATCCGGGCACCGAAGCCGACTGCAGGGCGGTCAGGGCCTCTTGGGGTTCACTCAGTTGGCTCAGCCACGGGGTGGCTGGGAGATCGGCGCTGTTCGCTGCGCCTTGAGCTCGTTGGGGTTTGGGATTGGGTTGAGAGGTCGGGCGCTGTTTGCAGCGTTTGAGACTGGCTTCCGCCAGGTCCACCAGGGTTGAGGGTGCTGCGCTGCTGGTCACGGCTCGGTAGTAGGTCTGGGCGTCCTCGGGTTGCCCTAGCCCGTAGAGATGGATGTGGCCTGTGAGCAGTTGGAGCCTGCTCAGGGCCATCTCAGCCTCTGGATTGGCGTCTGACTTCTGCAGCTCCGCCAGCAGCTGTTCGGCCCTTTGGAGCGCGTCAGCGAAGCGTCCTTCTCCATAGGCCCGTTCGATGGCTCCGTAGTCATCTCCGCTGGCGCTACTCATGGCGTTGCGCTGCTCCCGCCCTGGTTTAGGTCGTTTTGCACAGGCTGGCTGCGCTGGGAGTGCGCCAGCCAGATCAGATCGCGGTTCCACTGCAATGAACACCCGCGGCTGAGGTCCCACTGGCCCGGGCCGCGGTGTGGTGGAAGGCGATTGAGTAGGTGCTCCAACTGCTCAGCATTGCCCAGGCTGATGTCCTGTGCGGCGAGCCAGCGGTTCAGCAGCTGCCGCTGATTGCTGCGGGCTAGGGCCGTGAACGGACGACGCTGCAAGGCCGGCTGCGCCTGGGCGGTTGTGCTCTTGAGGTTGGTCAGGGCGAGATCCAGCAACTGGTCGCAGCCTTCTTCTTCCTGGGCTAGCCGTTCGCTGAGTTGGCTGATCCGTCCGCTGGCTCCGGGGTGCAGCTCCTCCAGGACCGGCAGGACCTCATGGCGAATCCGGTTGCGGCTATAGCGCGGGTCGCTGTTGCTTGGATCGAGCCAAATCGGTAAGGCCAGTTGCCGGCAGATCTGGGCGGTGTCGCTGCGGGTCAACCCCAGCAGTGGGCGTACCAGCTCGATGCTGCCGCCGAGCGTTCGCCTGGGCCTCAGGCTGGAGAGGCCGCGGCGATGGCTGCCCCTGGCGAGCTGGAGCAAGACCGTTTCGCTGCGGTCGCTGGCGGTGTGTCCCGTGACCACCCTGAGGCAACCCAGTTCCTGGGCGAGGGTCTGGAGCTGTCCATAGCGCCAGGCGCGGGCCGACGCTTCATCCGTCTGCGGCTGGGCCCAGCAGTCGATCTGGATCGGCAGGCCTTGGCCTTGGGCCCAGCTTTGGAGCTCTTGGGCCTGCTGCTCGGCCTCGGGACGCCAGCGGTGGTTGCCATGCCAGAGCTGCAGGGGCCAGTGGTGCAGCCGCCTCAGGTCGCTGAGCAGACCGGTGAGGGCCATGGAGTCTTGGCCGCCGGAGACCGCCAGCAGCAAGGGCTCTCCCTCGGGCAGCAGATCGCGCTGGTGGAGCAACTGCTGGTGCAGGCGCCGATGCAGATCACTCCAGCGTTCAGCCATGGCCCCAGCCTGAATCGCCCCGGCTCAGCGTGTGAGAATCGCAAAAATCCATCTGTACTGGCATGTCCCGCCTCGATCGGCTGCCCGCTTCCCTTCGCATGGCCCTGGGCGAGAAGCGCGCTCTCAAGGTGATTGCTGGCCTCACCAACTTTGACGCCGCCAGCGTTGAGCGCATCAGTCGCGCGGCTGGTCTCGGTGGTGCTGATCTGATCGACGTGGCCTGCGACGCCGAGCTGGTCCAGCTGGCTGCTTCGGTCTCGGGCCTGCCCATCTGCGTGAGCGCCGTCGATCCTGAGTTGTTCCCTGCTGCTGTGGCCGCCGGCGCTGCCATGGTCGAGATCGGCAACTACGACGCCTTCTATCCCCTGGGACGCATCTTTGATGCCGCGGAGGTGCTCTCCATCACCCGCCGCACCCGCGAACTGCTGCCCGAGGTTGTCCTCAGCGTGACCGTTCCCCACGTGCTGCCCATCGATCAGCAGGAGCAGCTCGCCGCTGATCTGGTGGCCGCTGGTGCTGACATCATCCAGACCGAAGGTGGCACCAGCGCCAAGCCCTTCAGTGCCGGCAGCCTCGGCCTGATCGAGAAGGCCGCCCCCACCCTGGCTGCCGCCCACAGCATCAGCCGCGCTGTGGCTGTCCCTGTGCTCTGTGCCTCCGGTCTGTCTTCGGTCACCGTGCCGATGGCGATCGCCTCCGGCGCCGCTGGCGTGGGTGTGGGCTCCGCCGTCAACAAGCTCAACGATGAGCTGGCCATGGTTGCCGTGGTCCGCGGGCTGCGCGAAGCCCTGGGCGCCTCCGTCAAGGCTGCGGTCTGAAGCGCAGCGCTCAACCTCGTTTGATCTCACCCATGCCCTTCGGGGCATGGGTTTTTTGTCGTTTGGGCATCCACGCCGTCTGGTTGGTTGTCCGAGAATGTCTTGATGCCTAACCCGTTTGAACTCCACGCTCCCTATGAGCCCAAGGGGGATCAGCCCGAGGCGATCAAAGCGCTGGTGGCTGGCGTGGAATCAGGCGAGCGTTACCAGACCCTTCTGGGGGCGACGGGAACCGGGAAGACCTTCACCATTGCCAATGTGATCGCCAAGACCGGTCGACCGGCTCTGGTGTTGGCCCACAACAAAACCCTGGCGGCCCAGCTCTGCAATGAGCTCCGGGAGTTCTTCCCGAAGAACGCCGTTGAGTACTTCATCTCGTACTACGACTACTACCAACCGGAGGCGTATGTGCCCGTCTCCGATACCTACATCGCCAAAACGGCCTCGATCAACGAAGAGATCGACATGCTGCGGCACTCCGCAACGCGTTCTTTATTTGAGCGTCGCGATGTCATTGTCGTCGCCTCCATCAGCTGTATTTATGGCCTGGGGATTCCGAGTGAGTACCTCAAGGCCGCCGTCAAATTTGAGGTGGGTGAAACCCTCAACCTGCGCGGCTCCCTACGGGAATTGGTCAACAACCAGTACTCCCGCAATGATTTGGAGATCTCGCGCGGACGGTTCCGGGTGCGGGGTGATGTGCTCGAGATCGGCCCGGCCTATGAGGACCGCCTGGTGCGGATCGAACTCTTCGGCGATGAGGTCGAGGCCATTCGCTATGTGGACCCCACCACGGGGGAGATCCTGCAGAGCCTCGAATCGATCAGCATCTATCCGGCTAAGCACTTCGTCACCCCGAAGGAGCGCCTGGAAGACGCGATTAAGGCCATCCGCTCGGAGCTGCGGGGGCGCCTGGATGTGCTCAACGAACAGGGCAAGTTGCTCGAAGCTCAGCGCCTCGAGCAGCGCACCACCTACGACCTGGAAATGCTCGAGCAGGTCGGCTACTGCAATGGCGTTGAAAACTATGCACGCCATCTGGCGGGCCGGGAGGCAGGGACCCCGCCGGAGTGCTTGATCGACTACTTCCCCAAGGACTGGTTGTTGGTGGTGGACGAGTCCCACGTCACCTGCTCCCAGCTTCAGGCGATGTACAACGGCGACCAAGCCCGTAAGGGTGTGCTGATTGAGCACGGCTTCCGGCTCCCGAGCGCTGCGGACAATCGCCCGCTCAAAGGCGATGAGTTCTGGGAGAAGGCGCGGCAGAGCATCTTTGTCAGCGCCACCCCCGGCGATTGGGAGCTCAAGCAGAGCGATACCGAAGTGGTGCAGCAGGTGATCCGTCCGACCGGGGTCCTGGATCCCGTCGTCGAGGTCCGTCCCACCGATGGCCAGGTCGATGACCTCCTGGGTGAAATTCGCATCCGTGCGGAGAAGAAAGAGCGGGTCTTGGTCACGACCCTGACCAAGCGGATGGCGGAAGACCTCACCGACTACCTCGCTGAGAACGGTGTCCGGGTTCGCTATCTCCACTCTGAGATCCATTCAATCGAGCGGATCGAGATCATCCAGGACCTCCGTAACGGTGAGTACGACGTGCTGGTGGGCGTCAACCTGCTGCGGGAAGGCCTGGATTTGCCCGAGGTCTCCCTCGTGGCGATTCTCGATGCGGACAAGGAGGGCTTCCTACGGGCAGAGCGGTCCTTGATTCAGACCATCGGCCGGGCGGCTCGACACGTGGAAGGCGTCGCCCTGCTCTACGCCGACAACCTGACCGATTCGATGGCCAAAGCCATTTCGGAAACCGAGCGCAGGCGTGCGATTCAGCAGGCCTACAACGAGAAGCATGGGGTGACCCCGACGCCGGCAGGCAAGCGGGGTAGTAACTCGATCCTGGCTTTCTTGGAGGTCTCCAGGCGCCTCAACGATGAGCAGTTGGAGCAGGCCACAGAGCAGGCCGAGCACAACGATGTGCCGCTGGATTCCTTGCCCGAACTGATTCAACAACTGGAGGACAAGATGAAGTCGGCGGCCAAGAATCTTGACTTTGAGGAGGCGGCCAACCTGCGCGATCGCATTAAAGGGCTACGCCAAAAGCTTGTGGGGAAGCCATAAGTCAGCGAAACCCTCGCAACCAGGCGGGTTTGATCTTTCCCTTTTCTTTCGACTTCAGCTCTGGAATCACGGCTAAAGGTGAGCTAATCGCCGAGGAGGCGAATGGGTTACTACTTGCTCCATCTCCATCTGCATGGCCTGTTCCGCGGCCATGACCTGGAGCTTGGCCGTGATGCGGATACCGGTGGACAGACCACCTATGTGCTCGAGCTGGCGAAGGGATTAGCGGCTCGCCCTGAGGTGAATCGCATCGACGTCGTCACCCGTCTGATTCAGGACAAGCGGGTCTCCCCCGATTACGCCCAGGCCCATGAGCCCTTGGGCGGTGGAGCCAACATCGTTCGCCTCCCCTGCGGTCCGCGGCGCTATCTGCGCAAGGAGCTGCTCTGGCCCTATCTCGATGAGATGGCTGATGCCGTCACCGCACACATTGCGGCTCAGCCGCAGCGACCGAATTGGATCCATGCCCACTACGCCGATGCCGGTTATGTGGGGGCCTTGGTCTCCCAGCGGCTCGGCATCCCGTTGGTGTTTACCGGTCACTCCCTGGGCCGTGAGAAACAGCGGCGGTTGCTCGAAGGTGGGTTGACCCATGAGCAGATCGAGCAGACCTATGCGATCGGTCGCCGCATCGATGCGGAGGAGCGGGCTTTAGCCCAATCGGCTCTGGTGATCACCAGCACTCAGCAGGAGGCCCAGCAGCAGTACGCCCGCTACAACCGCTTTGAGGCGGAGCAGGCCGCGGTGGTGCCCCCTGGGGTGGATGCCCAGCGCTTCCATCCCGTGGCGATGCCTGGTGAGGCCTCGGATGTGGAGGCTCTGATGGAGCCCTTCCTGCGGGAGCCCCACAAGTCACCGCTGCTCACGATTTGCCGCGCGGTCCGGCGTAAGAACGTTCCGGCCCTGGTGGAGGCCTATGGCCGCTCGGCCCTGTTGCAGGAGCGCCACAACTTGGTGTTGGTGCTGGGTTGCCGTGAGGACCCCCGCTCGTTGGAGAAGCAACAGCGGGATCAGTTCCAGCAGATCTTTGAGCTGGTTGATCGCTTCGATCTTTACGGCAAGGTCGCCTATCCCAAGCAGCATCGGGGTGAGCAGATCCCTGCGATCTACCGCTGGGCGGCGCAGCGCTGCGGGATCTTTGTGAACCCAGCTCTGACGGAGCCCTTTGGCCTTACCCTGCTCGAGGCGGCGGCCTGTGGACTGCCGTTGGTGACCACCGATGACGGAGGTCCCCGGGACATTCTTCAGCGTTGTGCCAACGGTCAGTTGGCGGATGTCACCGATCTCGATGTGCTCCAGCAAGCCCTGGAGGAGGCGGGCGCCGACCTGGAGAGATGGCGCCGCTGGCGCGATAACGGCATCGAGGCGATCAGCCGCAATTTCAGTTGGGATGCCCACGTCTGCAGCTATCTGGGGGAAGCCGAACGTCGTTCCGCTGCTTGGATGGCGCAGCACCGCACTGGGCTGGGCATACCGGCATCGGCCGAAACCGCTCAGGTTCAAGCCCCTCCTGTGCAACGGCTGCTGCTGTTGGATCTCGACGTTTGCCTGCAATCGGCGCAGCCAGCTGGTCTGGAGGATCTCCGCCGACGGCTCGCCGCCGATCCCCAATGCGGCATTGGCATGTTGAGCGGCCGCCACTTCGCTTCAGCCCGGCTTCGCTTTGCCGAATTGCATTTGCCAGAGCCCCAGGTCTGGATCCTGGAGGCAGGGGCGGACCTGCGGTTTGGTTCCGAGGGCCGGCCCGATGCGAGTTGGCAGCAGCACATTGCCCAGGGCTGGCAGCGCGAACGGGTGGAGCAGGTGCTTGAAGGCCTGAGCCCCCGCCTAACCCTGCAACCGGCCGTCAACCAAGGCAGCTACAAGGTCAGCTACACCCTGGAGGAGCCCACCGCTGGTGTGCTCGAGATGGTGCGGCAACGGCTTCGCCAACACCGTTTGGAGGCCCGAGCTCACCTCTTCCACCACTGGTTCTTGGATGTGTTGCCGATGCGGGCGTCCAAGGCGGATGCCATTCGCCATCTCTGCCTGAACTGGGGCTTACCCCTAGATCAAGTGCTGGTGGTAGCGGCTCAGCAGGGCGATGCGGAATTGCTCAACGGCAGCTCCCTTGGCCTGGTGGCCTGCGAACACGACCACTCCCTCGATCAGTTGCGTCGTCGCCCGAAGGTATTTTTTGCCTCCAGGCCTCAAGCCTGGGGCGTGCTGGAGGGCTTAGATCACTACCGCTTCTTGAGTCGTTAAGGCAGCAGTGCGTCTGGGTCCTGGCTGATGTAGTTCTGGCGATTCGGGTTGCTGTCGGGCATCCAATAGCTGATGTCCTGGTGCCAGAAGGGGACCCCCTTGACCCGGTTGGAGGCCAGTTGGGTGGTGGCCATGGCCGTGATCAGCTTGCCCATGTCGATGGGCGATAGGTCTGTGCGCATGTCCTTGCCCGCGATCTCCATCAGCTCGGGAAGCCGGGTGGCCATGACTGGGTTCGCCAGTTTGCGGAAGACCTCAGCCAGGACCAGTTTTTGCCGCTCCATCCGGCCGATGTCGCCGAGTTGGTCGTTGCGGAAGCGCAGGAATCCTTCGAGAGCATCCCCCTGGAGTCGTTGTCGTCCGGGATAGAGGTCGATGTAGAGCCCTTGGCTGTTGTCGACGTAGGCCATCCGCTTGGGTACGTCGACCTCGACTCCGCCGATGGCGTCCGCCAGCCGCTGCACGGCGTTGAGGTTCAGCACCAGATAGCGATCGACCTTGGCGGAGAGAAGCTTGCTGAGCTCCGTCTTGACCATCTCTGGGCCGCCGCTGCTGTAGAGGGCATTGGCCTTCATCACGCCGTAGCGCTCGGAGTCGATGAAGGTGTCCCTGGGCACCTGGGTGAGCTTGGTGCGGCCCTCGTCGAGATGCATCGTCAGCATCACGTCGGTGTTGGTGCTGACGTCGTCTGTACCCAGCACGACGATGCGGCGATCGCCAGAGGCCACTGGGGCGACGAGCGCTCCGATCAGTTGCTTGGGTTGATCAAAGGCTCCCAGCACCATGGCGGGAAGCCCGTGGAGTGCATACCCCAGGCCAATGCCGGCAACGAACAGGGGCAGGCGTGGGAGCCCCTGACGACGCTTGGCGGTTTTGGACGCTGGCTTGGTTGGAGTCGCGGTTGGTCGCCGGCTGTCGAGCTGCGCAACGTTGTCGCGGCGACCGCGGCGTTCAGCAGGTTGGAGATCCGCTTTCCCCCGCCTGGGGTCCCGTTGCGGATTGCGCGCCTGGCGCCGGGGATTGGAATGGGCGGGGGACATAACGCACTCAGATGAGTGCAAGGTACCTCGCGTTATCCCTTGGTGCTAGAGGGGTTTGGGCCTCTAGATCACCTGGATCTTGCCGGCGGCTTGATCCGCTTTTTGGCGGGCCTCGTCCAGGTCGGCGCCGCGGGCTAGGGCCACCCCCATCCGGCGGAAGGGGCGGGAGTCGGGTTTGCCAAACAACAGCACCTGCACATCGGTTTCAGCGAGGGCTGCCTCAAGGCCGCTGAAGGCCACGCTGTGGCTTTGGCGCTCGGCCAGGATCACGCGACTGGCGGCGGCTCCCTCCGAGCGGATCTCAGGGATGGGCAGTCCGAGGACGGCCCGTAGATGCAACTCGAACTCACTCAGGTTTTGACCGGCCAGGGTCACCAGGCCTGTGTCATGGGGCCGGGGCGAGAGCTCGGAAAAGACCACTTCGCTGCTGCCATCGGGGCGGCGGCAGACGAAGAACTCCACGCCAAAGATTCCGGCTCCCCCCAGGTTGTCCGTGACCTCCCGCGCCATGGTTTGTGCGGCGGCCAATTGCTCCGTCTCCAGTTGGGCGGGTTGCCAGCTGCACTGGTAGTCACCGCGCTCTTGGATGTGCCCGATCGGCGGGCAGAACAGGGTCGGACCGTTCCACTGTTTCACGGTCAGCAGGGTGATTTCCTGCTCAAAGTGCAGGAACTCCTCGACGATCACCCGGGCGCCGCTGCCCCGGGCCCCGGCCATGGCGGCCTCCCAGGCGGCGTTGATGCCTTCCGGTCCCTCCACCACGCTCTGGCCCTTGCCCGAGGAGCTCATCACCGGCTTCACCACCACGGGCCAACCGAGGGGGGCGGCGGCCTGCGCCAACTCTTCCGCGCTGCTGGCGTAGGCGAACCGGGCAGTGCGCAGCCCCAGTTCCGTGGCGGCCAGGTCGCGGATCCGATCGCGGTTCATGGTGACGGCCGTGGCCCGAGCTGTGGGGATCACGGTGGTGCCATCGGCTTCCAGTTCTGCCAGGGCATCGACAGCCAGGGCTTCAATTTCCGGGATCAGCACATTGGGCTGGTGCTGACGCACCACCGCCTTCAGGGCCTCCGGGTCGGTCATGGGCACCACTTCGGCCACATCAGCCACTTGCATGGCCGGGGCTCCGGCGTAGCGATCCACCGCAATCACGCGGCAACCCAGACGTTGAGCGGCGATGGCCACCTCTTTGCCCAATTCACCGCTGCCCAGGAGCATCAAGGTGCGGGGGAAGTTGGAGCTGGCCATGGCCGCTGCGGAGACGAGAGACTTGCGCGATCTTGCATCGCCGCGTGCCCGTGCTGTTGTTCGCTCCGTTTGCTTACGCCACTGCCGGTGATGCAGCCGATGGCCTGCTCAATGGTCTGAGTATTGAGGATCTGCAGCGCTGGACCCTGATCTATCTCGGGATTTCTGTGCTGGCCTTTGTTCTGGTCTGGCTGGTTGGTTATCTCCGGCGGGCTGGCTGAGGGCTCAGTCCAGCTCGATCAGGTTCAACTGCCGCACCGGTGACTGTTCATCGATGAAGCCATAGGCCGCAAAGACACCGTCATCGCTGTGGGTGATGTGTTGTCCATCGCTATGGCGCTCCAGCACAAACCCCTCGGAGGCCATTCGCCGCATCAAGGCTGCGGCCTCTTCGAAGCGGGCGGCCATCGATTCGAGGCTGGCGCAGTCGCCCGTGAGTCCTGTTTCCTTCCAGGTGAAGTAAGCCATTGTCGAACGACTCCGTAATAAGCCTTGTTGCTGGAGGGGTTTTTAAGGATTGAGGCTCAGTCGATGACCGTTGGTTTGGCGTTGGTATCCCGCCTGCCTGGGTCTGATCGCTCACTGCTTCAAACATGGCACGGCCCCATGTCTGTGGAGTGGATGGGGGAACCGTTGGTGGGTCTTCCTGTCTTCTGGCCGGTTATCCCATCCGAGATCTGCCTCGTCGGCCTATTTCTGCTCCATAGCGTTTTGACCAGTCATTCCCAACCCATGACCGAAGAGAACGCCAGCACACAGAACTGCGGTGGCAAGAAAAAAGCGATGCTCGCGTATGGCCTTGTCCAGATTTCTGCCACGGTCATCTCCGCCGTCTCCCTGGCAGTCATCGCCCTTGGTTTTTGCTCCGTGAAGCAGGAGAGCAAGGTCTTCAACGGTTGCGTGGAAGAGGTCATTGCTGAGGGCAAGACCAATGCCCAGGCAGTCCGCTACTGCAACGGCGGCAACTGATCTTCCATCGATGGTTGCCCTGGATCGCCACTGGCTCCAGTCCTCAGTCCCACACAAACCGTTCAGGTGGTTACAGACGCCACATCACCGCTTGGGCGGCTGCCGGATGATCTGAGGACGACCTTCGGGTCGGGCAAGGGAGATCGATGAGGCGGGGTGGCACCCGTCTCTTTTTTTGTGCGTGTGTCGGTGGCTTGAGGGTGTGCATGACGCGCAGTGGGCGCCACGCAGATGGCTCTAGAAGGGGTGTAGCTCATTGCCTCTAGTGCGCTGGCTGCGCCCAAACCGTCCATTCAGGAGCTTTTCAAGGCAAACAGGACGCCTGGGGCAAGGGTTGTGGCGTATCCCAAAGGAACCCCTGAGATGCGGGTCTATCGGGTGACCATTCCCGTTGGAGCAACGATCCCCCTGCACACCCACCCCTCTCCGGTCGTCGTTTTGGTGACCAAGGGTGTTGTCACCAATGTTCGAATCGTTGACGGAGCTGAGGTTGTCAGCCTTGTCGAGCCAGGCGATGGTGACCTTCGCAAGCGTTGAGGGGATGCCCAACATGATTCGGACGAAATGAGCTGCTGTTGCCTTGCCTGAGGCAATCTGCGGCCGCTCGAACGAGGGGTGTTGCCAGCAAAAGAACACCCGCTAACGGGGTCGTGCTGTCCTCTAAGCCATGGGAAATGGCTACAGATGTTCCGCGCTTGGTCAAGAAAAAGGGGGTTGCCACACCCCCTTGAGAATCTCCCTTGCCCGACCCGAAGGTCGTGGGCGAATGATCCGCTGTGGCCAGGGTTTGAACTGTTGTTCTTGTAACGCTCTGCGGTCTCTGTTGGCTGCCGCTGACACTGTTGGGTGATCCAAGCGACCGTTGCGCCATGACCTCCACGGGCCGGGCTGTGCGCCTCATCGTTCTGCTCTTGTTGTTGGCTCTGGGGGTGGTGATGTGCACCTGGCTTGGGGAAGGTCCTCCTCCAGCCAGCAATACAGAGCTCGATGAAGCGATGCCTGCATTGCAGGCGAAATAGGCCTGGATTGCTCTGGACAACATCCCTGCCTTGCGTAACGATTAGGTGCGAACTTCTTGGTTTGGCGGCAAAGCAAAGCAATGCCCACTCCAAAGCGCCGGCAAGCGATCTGAGTTGATGGAGATTTTGATCCATCTCCCTGCTGTGATGGTCGCTGGATCGGCGGCTTTCATTGGCTATTCCTATTACTCCGCGGCCGTGCAGAGGGCCGCGAAGCGGGAGCGACTGCGGCAGGCTGCTTATCCCAATGTGGTGGGGTTGTCCTCTCGCACCCTTGAGCCAGAGCGCCCCGAGCTTGAGCCGCCTCGCGATTTGGATGTGGCTGCATGAGCCTGCGCTGGCCATGGCTCGTGCTGCTGATTGTGGGGACCGTCGCGCCTGTTCTGGCCTGGTTCTGGGGTGACCATCGCCAGGTCTGTGCCCGCTGGGCATCGATGCAACTCAGTGATGCCGAAGCAATGCAGCAGTTGCGGCTGAAGCCGGGTCGCTACAACGCCTATTCCACGGTTCTTGGCTATTGCCGCTACTACCGAGTTAGCTCAGGCCAGCAGCAGCAATCCCAGGGCAGCTAGCCCCGCGCTGATCAGCCAGAAGCCGACTACGACCTGTTGCTCGGAAGCCCCGCCCAGTTCGAAGTGGTGATGCAGGGGCGCCATTCGGAAGACCCGTCGGCCAACCCCATCAGGGCCCTTCGTGGCCTTGAACACCCAGACCTGGATGATCACCGATAGGGATTCCGCCAAGAAGATTCCACCCATGACGAGCAGGGCCCAGAGGCTGTTGCTCAGTAGGGCCACAGCGGCCAGAGCGGCACCCATCGCTAGGGACCCCGTGTCTCCCATGAACACTCGGGCTGGGTGCCGATTGAACAGCAAAAAGCCAAGCCAGCAGCCGGCCATGGCGGCGCAGAACCCCGCGAGGGCGGGGTCCCCCTCGTTGCCCCTGAGCATCAGCTGAACCCCCATTCCGCTGAAGACGATGCCCCCACAGCCGGCCGCCAGGCCATCGAGGCCGTCGGTGAGGTTGGTGGCGTTGCTTTCCGCCAGGAAGACAAACAGTCCCAGGGGCCAGATGAGCAGGCCCAGGGGAAGGATCCAGCCCAGGGGCAGGGCGATGCTGTCTGTGATCAGCTGGTGCCAGGCGGCCCACGCCAGGAAGCCAGCGGCGCTCAAGGCCTGCAACAGCAGCTTGCCGCTGGGGGACAGTCCTGTGTTGTGGTGCTTGGTCAGGCTGCGCCAGTCATCGAATCCGCCAATGGCCATGTAGGCCAGGGTGATGGCTGCCACCCCGGGTAAGCGCAGGTCGCTGGGGGCGATCAGCCCGCCCACCAGCACCCCGACCGGGACCACCAGCAGTCCCCCCATGGTGGGAGTCCCCGCTTTGCTGAGGTGGCTTTGGGGTCCCTCTTGGCGGATGACCTGCCCCAGCTTGAGACGGCGCAGACGCGGCACTCCCCAGGCGCAGACCACAGCGCTGATGGATGCTGCCACCAGCAGGGGCACGGTGAGCTGCGGCGTCCGCGTGAACCAGTCGCAGCCCGCGCAGACCCCTAACAGCAACAAGCCCAGCAGCAGCGCCAGGCGGCGGCTGTTGCTGGGCATTGAGGCGATGAACCTGCTGGTGGAGACCACAGGGGTGGGAGGAATCAGTCCTCCCAGTTTTCCTCGTTTTGCTCGTCGTCGGCCTTGTAGTCCTCTTTCTCGCCCATCAGCGCGGACAGTTCTTCTTCTTCCACGGTGCTGACGTCGCTGGTGGCGGCTTCTTCATCCACAACGAGGCGGCCGCTGGTTTCGAGCCAGCTCAGTAGATCGGGCTCTTCGCGCAGTGGAAGCACCGGGGCGGGTTCGCTGCGGCCGTAGCGGGTCAGCGAAGGGTTGATGCCATCCAGCTGGGAGAGGCTGGTGCTGAGGTTGCTGCTCATCGCGTGAGGCCCGTCGGACGTCGGTGTACAGGAGTGCCGGGTTCGTAGCTACCCAGCTGGCGCCAATCCGCCATCCTATCTGAGACTCTCCCTGGGGCGGACATGACAGCGGCGAAATGGTGGCAGCTGTTGCCGGCCTGGGGCGCAGCCCTCGTTCTCAGTGGGGTCTTGGTCTGGGCGGGAGGCCACTGGCCGACGCCCTTGTTGGCGCAGTCCTGGGCCCTTGAGCAGCCCGATGTCGCGGCGGTTCTGGCCTTGGCCCTGGTCGTGCTCCCTCCCCTGGGGATGGCCGTTTGGCTGGCGCTCCAGATGGTTCGCCACCGCGACAGTGGAGAATCGATCGATTGCGCGCATGGAGAGCGTTGATGGGCCGGGCCAAGAAGGCTGTGCTGGCGTATTCCGGTGGTGTGGATACCAGCGTCTGTATTCCCTATCTCAAGAACGAGTGGGGTGTGGAGGAGGTGATCACCTTCGCCGCTGACCTGGGTCAGGGGGATGAGCTCGAGCCCATCCGTCAAAAGGCACTGGATTCCGGCGCGAGCCAGTCGATCGTTGGTGATCTGATCGAACCGTTCATCCGTGATTTCGCCTTCCCTGCGATTCGCGCTAATGCCCTTTACGAAGGCCGCTATCCCCTCTCCACGGCCCTGGCGCGTCCCTTGATTGCCCGCCGTCTGGTGGAGATCGCCCGCGAGGTCGGTGCTGATGCGGTGGCCCATGGCTGCACCGGCAAGGGCAACGACCAGGTTCGTTTCGATGTGGCGATTGGAGCCCTGGCGCCGGATCTGAAGGTGTTGACCCCTGCCCGTGAATGGGGCATGAGCCGCGAGGAGACCATCGCCTACGGCGAGCGTTGCGGGATTCCTTCCCCGGTGAGCAAGAAGTCGCCCTATTCGATTGACCTGAACCTGTTGGGTCGCTCGATTGAGGCCGGCCCCCTCGAAGATCCCAACGTCGAGCCCCCCGAGGAGGTCTACGCCCTCACCGTGAGTGTGGAGGCCGCCCCCGATCAGCCCCAGGTGGTGGAGATCGGCTTCGAGAACGGCAATCCCGTCAGCATCGATGGAGAGCGCCTGGATCCCGTCAGCCTGATTCGCCGCGCGAATGATCTGGCCGGCAGCCATGGCTATGGCCGTCTCGACATGATCGAGAACCGCGTGGTGGGCATCAAGAGCCGTGAGATCTACGAAACCCCGGGCTTGCTGCTGCTGATCAAGGCCCACCAGGAACTCGAGAGCCTCACCCTCGCGGCGGACGTGCTCCGCAGCAAGCGTCAGCTGGAGCAGCAATGGGCCGATGTGGTCTATCAAGGCCTCTGGTACGGCCCACTGAAGGATGCTCTCGATGGCTTCATCGACCGCACCCAGCGCACCGTCAACGGCACCGTCAAGGTGAAGCTGCACAAGGGCAACGCCACTGTCGTGGGCCGCAGCAGTGCCAACAGCCTCTATGTCCCCGACATGGCTACCTACGACTCGGGAGATCAATTCGATCACCGCGCCGCTGAGGGCTTCATTTATGTCTGGGGTCTGCCGACCCGTCTCTGGGCTAACAGCCAGCGCTAAGGCCTGGCCTCAGGCTGCCACGGATGGGTCTTGGGGCCAGAGCGGCCGCACTCGAGAGTTCATCCGTGCCCCCTCGGGCTGGAGGGGAAGCATCAGGGGCTCCTCCCTCAACGAGGACTGCGGCTTCAGTTGGTGCTGACTCTGCTCCAGTTGTTCTTTTTCGGCGCTTAACAACCGCTGGCGCTCGAGGATCGGTTCGAGCCGTTCGCTGAATTTGCGCTCAAAAATCCCAGGCAACTCCGCCAGGAGGGCCTCCAGTTCGGCGATCTGCTGCCGTGCGCGCTCAAGCTCCTGTTGGCTCTGTGCCAAGGCCGCCTGAAGGTCTTGGTGCTCCAACAGCTGGCCAATAAAAAACCTCCCGGAACCTAACGAAGGCTCCAGGAGGGATCAAGAGGCGAGATGGCTTTGGCGGTCAGGCGCCTGCGGTTTGCAGAGCTGCTTCGTCGCTAGCGGCTTGTGGTGCGGGGCCGCTACGGGGAGCAGGCAGGGGGCCGTCCTGCTTGACGGTCAGATAGCGAATCACGTCTTCGCTGAGGCGCATGGCCTTCTCGAGGGCAGCAACCTGTTGGCCGTCACCGTTGTGGGCCAGCTGCACGTAGATGCCTTCCTTGTGCTTGGCGATGGTGTAGGCCAGGCGGCGCTTGCCACGCATTTGGCAATCCAGCACCTCTGCACCGGCTTCGGTGACGAGATCGCGGTACTTGGTGATATGGGTTTCCACCTCTTCCTCCGGGATGTCCGGACGAAGGATGTACATCGTTTCGTAGTAGGGCTGCGACATGACTTACGCGATCCGACGTGGACGCCGAAAGGGACGGTGGCTGGTGTTCAAGGCCTAGGGCCTCGATTGCCAGCGGCGGATCGTCCACCCTACAGCTGCATGCGTACCGCCTCAGACAGGCTCGGGATGTCGGCTTCCTTGCCGCGCAGGCACTGGACGATGCCAAACAGCACCAGCACCAGCACCCCCAGGAAGATGGTGTTGGCCAGGGTTCGCACGGCGAAGTTCCCCCCCAGGGGAGCCAGCAGCAGGTTGAACGCCAGGGAGAGCACGATCAGGATGATGTCCAGCAGGATCGCCTGCAGGGCGTTGAAGCGGATGAAATAAGGCACCCGTGGGTTCCGTACGACCCCCAGAAACAGCACCAGGAACAGGATGAACCCACCGAAGGGGATGGCCTGCTCAATCAAGATCAGCGGCAGCGCCGGCAGGCTCAGCCACTGGAGCATGGGGAAGAGGCCGATGAGGGATCGCCCGAAGGGCAGGCCATCGCTCCAGGGCAGGAGATAGGTCAGGAGGGCTAGAAGCCGCTGCCAACTGGGGATCGTCATCGCGCGCTCTCGCCGTGGACGTGACGTTAGTGGGACCTAATGCAGCTGGCGTAGGGCGGCCTGGTGCATGACCTCCACAGGAACCTCGCTTTTGCCACTCCACAGGCGCAGGGAGGCCGCCCCTTGCTCCACAAGCATCCGCAGGCCATCGAGGGTGCGGCAGCCTTTTGCTCCTGCTTGCTCCAGCAGGGCGGTGGGCCGAGGGGTGTAGATCAGGTCGTAGACCCAGGCCTGGGCTGGAAGCGCCTGCAGTTCCGCACTGTTCAGGGGACAGGCCCTGGCGGCGGTGGGATCCGTGGCTGAGGCCATCCCCATGGGCGTTGTGTTGACCACGAGGTCGGCTTGCTGGAGGGCCGCGCTGACGGCTTTCTCCCAGATCAGGGGTCTCAGTTGGGGCGCCCAGCTTTGGCAGTCCGCTTGGAAAGCCTCAAGGGCTTCGGGCCGCCGGCCGACCAGAACAATGTCGCCAAAGCCCAGGTCCGCCAGGCCGGCGACGACGGCTCGCGCACTACCGCCGCAACCGAGAACCACGGCCCGCTTGCCACTCCAGTTGGCCTCCCGCAGCGGTGCACAGAACCCCTCAACATCGGTATTGGTGCCCAGCCAGCCGCCGCCTTGGCGCGGCACCAGGGTGTTGACGGCCCCCAGCCGCTGGGCGAGGGGACTGAGCTCGTGGCAGAGCGTCGCGACGGCTTGCTTGTGGGGGATGGTGACGTTCAGGCCGCGGCAGCCCATCGCTGCCAGGGCAGGCACGACGGTGCTGAGTTCGGCCGCTGGGGTCGGCAAGGCCAGGTAGGCCCAGTCCAGCTGCATGGCCGCCAACGCGGCGTTGTGCATCACCGGTGAGAGGGAGTGGCGTACGGGATCCCCGAGTACCCCCACAAGCGCGGTGCTGCCTTGGATGCGGGCCTCGGCGTTCACGGTGGTTCGGGCACTGTTCGGCAACCACACCTAGCCCCACCCGGGTGCCGCTGCGGAGGATGCCTTCAGTTCAGAGGTCACCCATGGGCAAGGTTGTCGGTATCGACCTTGGCACCACTAACAGCTGCGTGTCGGTCATGGAGGGCGGCAAGCCCACCGTGATTGCCAATGCTGAGGGCTTCCGCACCACGCCCTCTGTGGTGGCATACACCAAGAACCAGGATCAACTGGTGGGTCAAATCGCCAAGCGCCAGGCGGTGATGAACCCGGAGAACACTTTTTATTCGGTCAAGCGTTTCATTGGACGCCGGGTCGATGAGGTGAACGAAGAGTCCAAGGAAGTGAGCTACGGCGTCGAGAAGGCCGGCTCCAACGTCAAGGTCAAGTGTCCTGTTCTCAACAAGCAGTTCGCCCCTGAGGAAGTCAGTGCTCAGGTGCTGCGCAAGCTGGCTGAAGACGCCGGTAAGTACCTCGGTGAGACCGTGACCCAGGCGGTCATCACTGTTCCCGCCTACTTCAACGACTCCCAGCGTCAGGCCACCAAGGACGCCGGCAAGATCGCTGGCCTTGAGGTGCTGCGCATCATTAACGAGCCCACCGCGGCTGCCCTGGCCTATGGCCTCGACAAGAAGAGCAACGAGCGCATCCTTGTCTTCGACCTGGGCGGCGGCACCTTCGACGTGTCGGTCCTCGAGGTCGGCGACGGCGTGTTCGAGGTGCTCTCTACCTCCGGTGACACGCACCTGGGTGGCGATGACTTCGACAAGGTGATCGTTGATCACCTGGCCGACACCTTCAAGTCCAATGAAGGCATCGATCTGCGTAGCGATAAGCAGGCCCTGCAGCGTCTGACCGAAGCTGCCGAGAAGGCCAAGATTGAGCTCTCCAGCGCGACCCAGAGCGAGATCAACCTGCCGTTCATCACGGCGACCCCTGAAGGTCCCAAGCACCTCGACCTGACCCTGACCCGGGCCAAGTTCGAAGAGCTGGCTTCCAAGCTGATCGACCGCTGCCGCGTGCCCGTCGAGCAGGCCCTGAAGGACGCCAAGCTCGCCTCTTCGGAGCTCGATGAGGTCGTGATGGTGGGTGGCTCCACCCGCATCCCCGCCGTGCTCGAGCTGGTGAAGCGCGTCACCGGGAAGTCCCCCAACCAAACTGTGAACCCCGACGAGGTGGTGGCCGTGGGTGCCGCCATTCAGGGCGGTGTGCTCGCCGGTGAGGTCAAGGACATCCTTCTGCTGGACGTCACTCCCCTGTCCCTGGGTGTTGAAACCCTGGGCGGTGTGATGACCAAGATGATCCCCCGGAACACCACCATCCCGACCAAGAAGTCGGAGACCTATTCCACCGCCGTGGATGGTCAGACCAACGTGGAAATCCACGTGCTCCAGGGCGAGCGCGAGATGGCCAGCGACAACAAGTCGCTTGGAACCTTCCGCCTCGATGGCATCCCCCCTGCCCCCCGTGGCGTTCCCCAGATCGAAGTCACCTTCGACATCGACGCCAACGGCATCCTGAGCGTCACCGCCAAGGACAAGGGCAGCGGCAAGGAGCAGAGCATCTCCATCACCGGGGCCTCCACCCTCAGTGACAACGAGGTGGACAAGATGGTGAAGGACGCCGAAGCCAACGCCAGCGCTGACAAGGAGAAGCGCGAGCGGATCGACGTGAAGAACCAGGCCGAAACCCTGGTCTATCAAGCCGAGAAGCAGCTGGGCGAACTGGGCGACAAGGTGGGCGCCGAGGACAAGGCCAAGGTTGAGTCCTCCTCCGCCAAGCTCAAGGAGGCCATCGAGAAAGACGACTTCGACACCATGAAGTCCGAGCTCGAGACCCTGCAGCAGGCTCTCTATGCCGCCGGTGCAGCTGTCTATCAGCAAGCCGCCGGTGCTGAAGGTGCCGCCGCTGGCGCCCCTGGCGCAGAGGCCGGTGGTTCCGGTTCGGCCGGTGACGACGTGATCGACGCCGAATTCACCGAGTCGAAGTGATTCACCGCTCACGGTTGTGAGCCCATGACCCCCGGCGTGAGCCGGGGGTTTTTTCGTGCCTTGAGCAGCGCAGCAAAAAGCCCCCCTCCAGAGGAGGGATGCCTGGAGGGTTCAGGTTTTATTCGCCGATGCTGGCCACGGCAGCCCTTGCTTGTTGCAGCACGTTGGCCGGCAGGCTCACATAGCCGAGGGCCGGGGCATTGGCCTGCGCCTCATCGCTGAGGGTGTAGTTGAACGCCTCTTGCAGGGCCTGGAGCTTGTCGCCATTGCCGCTCTTGTAGAGCAGGATCCAGGTGAAGGTCACGATCGGGTAGCCCGCCTTTGGATTGGGGTTGCTCCCGGTCAGGTTCGGGCCTAGATCGATGCTGCCCAGGGCTTCAGCCGCCGCTTTGGTGGTGGGCTTGGCGTAGCTGCCGCCGGCGTTCTGCAGTGCAGCGGCCTGCAGATCGCCGCGCACATAGGAGCTCTCGACGTAGCCCAGGGCGCCCTTGATCTGCTGCAGGCTGGCGGCCATGCCTTCGTTGCCCTTGGCCCCAAGGCCCGTGGGCCATTTGATCGATTTGCCGCTGCCCGGACCGGAGGCCCAGGCGGGGCTGAAGGCCGAGAGAGATTTGGTGAAGTTGTAGGTCGTTCCCGAGCCGTCGGAGCGGTAGACCACCTTGATGGCCTGATCGCCGCAACCGAGGTCGCTGTAGTTGGTGATCTTGCCTTCGAAAATCCCCACCAGCTGTTGTTGGCTGAGCTTGAGCTCGCAGCCGGGGTTGTTGTAGGCGACGGCGATCGCACCGGCGGTCATCGGGACTTGCACGGCCCCGCGCTTGATGCCGGCGGCATCCTCTTCGCTGAGCGGCTTATCGCTGGCGGCGAAGTCAACGGTGGCTGCATCGAACTGGCGGATGCCAGCACCGGAGCCCACCGATTGGTAGTTGACCTTGACCTTGCCCTTGGCGGCCAGGTCCTGGAACCAGCGCAGGTAGATCGCGGCGGGGAAGGTGGCCCCTGCACCCTGGAGGCGGGCGCTGGAGGCACCGCCGTCAGATCCGGAGCCGCCGCAGGCCGTCAGGGCGAGCACTCCAAGGAGACTCAGCGGTGCCAGGGTGCGGGTGCGAAGCATCGTCGGCTGGTGTCGACAAGAGCCTTCAGGCTAAAGAAGCCCAGTCCAGCGGTCAGCCCTGGCCGGCGTTCTCGATTTGCTCGGCCGCCCAGGCTGCGGTGGCGGGAGCCAGCAGCACTCCATTGCGGTAATGCCCACTGGCCAGGAGTAGGCCCTGTTCCAGTTGCTCCAGCAGGGGTGCGGGCCTCCCCAGGGGGCGGGCCCTGAGTCCCTGCCACTGCCGCAGCACCGTTGCACGCTGCAGCCAGGGCGGGGCATGGCCGCCGAGCTCACGCAGCGCTTGTAGCTCCTGCGGCTGAGCCTGGAGGTGATCAATCTCCACGGTGGCACCGAGCCAGAGGCGCCCCCCAGAACGCGGGACCAGGTTGATCCCGCTCCAGCTCAAGCTGCCCGGCCAGTTGCTTTCGCCCTGATCGGTTTCAGCGAGTTGAAGCTCAAGGGCCTGGCCCAGCACCGGGTGCTGGGGGCGCTCGTGGCCCAAGGGCTCCAGGAGCACCGAACTGCTTAGCCCGGCACTGAGCACAACCCAGTCAAAGGACCCAGGGCTGTCAAGGGCGCTGCGCACGCGCCACTGGCCAGTGCTGCCCCGCTCCAGGGCGCTAACGGCAGAGGCTTCGACCCTGAGCCCCAGGCGTTCCCCGTCCTCCAGCAGGGCCTGCATGGCCGGGATTGGATCGAGTTGTCCATCCCCTGGAGAGAGCAGTCCCCCCAGGCAGGGTTGGGGAACGAGCGGTCTGAGCGGCTCCAGTTCCGTGGGCTGGAGCAGCCGCAGGTCCTCGCGCTGGCTGGCCAGCTGGACTTGCGCCTCCTGCTCGGCGGCAGTGGTGGCGAGCTGCAGCAGGCCTGCGCGGAACGGCAGGACATGGCCCCGCTGCTGGAGCTCGTCGCGCCACTGGCGCCAGAGGGTGTGGGACTGCTGCCGCAGCCTCCAGCCTCGGCCACTGCTGCGGCGGAAGAGCCGGGCCATGAGCAGGCCTAGGGCGGCGCTGCTGCCGGCGTTCTCGCTCTGGGCTTGCCGCAGGTGGGGGTCAAACAGCGTGACCTGGTGCCCGATCCGCTGCAGCTCCCAGGCCACAGAAAGGCCCACCATGCCGGCTCCGATCACGCAGATCGATGAGGGCCGGCTGGTGGGCAGGGTGTTCAGCGGATTCAGATCTGCTTGAGGTCGGACTGAACCTGCTCAGGAAGGATCTGGGCGTAACGGCCAAAACCGCTGGCGACCTTGATGTAGGCCTTGCTGAGATTGTTGGCGTCCTGCAGGCGGGCGGCTTCGTCCAGATCGGCCAGAGCAGTCTTCAGATCAGTGGCCAGCTTGTTGGCTTCGGGCCGATCGCCGGGGAGCAGGCGCTGGTTGATGTAGAGCATCTCGCGACCCACTTCCTGCATGGGGCCGTGGATCAGGTTGCGGGTGAAGACCCAGTTGCGCTCGTTCACCAGGGTGGCCAGCTCGGGGAGGCGGTTGCGAGCCGCCAGGAACCCTTCGGCCTGGCGCTCGATCACGGTGATGTCATCGGCGCTCAGGGTGGGGGCTTTAGCTTTGGCGCCACCACAGGCGGTCAGGCCAAAGCTGATCACCAGAGCGAGGGCCGCGAGGGCCAGTCGCCGCAGGGCGGAATGGAGCTGTTGAGCAGCCATCAGGGCAGCCTTTCTTGCTGAACTTGATTGCGGGACTTTACCCAGGGCCATTGGTCTCTGAGCCCTGCATGACGAGCTGCAACGGCTTGAACGGCAGAATTCAGATCTCAACGGGCTTTGACGCCATTCCATGACGGCTGCCACCGCCATCCTTCAGATGATTTGTCCGGATCAGCCGGGGCTTGTGCGGGAGCTCTCCGGTTGGGTCGCGGGTAACGGCGGCAACATCGTCCATGCCGATCACCACAGCGACCAAGGGGCTGGATTGTTCCTGAGCCGCATTGAGTGGCAGCTTGAGGGCTTCGGTTTGCCCCGCGAGGCGATTGCCCCGGCTGCGGTGTCTCTGGCGGAACGCCTGGGTGGTGAACAGACGGTCACCTTCTCCGATCAGCGCCCTGCAGTGGCGATCTTTGTCAGCAAGCAGGACCACTGTTTATTGGATCTGCTCTGGCGTGTGCGCACCGGTGAGTTGCCGATGCGGGTGCCGCTGGTGGTTTCCAACCACCCGGACCTCGCTTCGATCGCCCAGGAGTTCGGCGCCCAGTTCGTCCATGTGCCGATCAGCAAGGCCAACCGAGGCGAGGCGGAGGCCCGTCACCTTGAGCTCCTGAAGGAGCACGGCATTGAGTTGGTGATCCTGGCGAAGTACATGCAGGTCCTCACCCCGAGCTTTCTGGCGGCTTTTGATCCCCCGGATGCCTTTCACCGGGTGATCAACATCCACCACTCCTTTCTGCCGGCCTTCATGGGGGCGCAGCCGTATCACCGTGCCTGGGAGCGGGGTGTGAAGTTAATCGGGGCCACCGGGCACTACGTGACCGACGAGCTCGATGCGGGCCCGATCATTGCCCAGTCCACTGTCAACGTGAGCCATCGCGACGAGGTGGAGGATCTGATCCGTAAAGGTCGCGACACCGAGCGTCTGGCCTTGGCCCGGGCGGTGCGCTTGCATCTGAAACGACAAGTGATGGTCTACCGCGGCCGTACGGCGGTGTTCGAATGACCCAGCTCTGGCGCAGGCCTCTGCACGCCGGTTTGGAGTTGCTGGATGGAGAGCGGCCGGCGGCGGCGACCCCCTGGGGTTGGCGCTGCTTTCAGGTGGCTCTGCTGCTCCTGCCGGCCAGTGCGCTCTTGGCGGGATTGCTGCTGCTGGTGGCCTTGATCCTGGGGAGCCGTCAGCCGACGGCCTGGCGGGACGACCGGGTCAATTGGTGGCTCGCCGCCATCGGTCTCTGGATGGTCCTGGGCTGTTTTGCCGCCTCGAGCGGTTGGCTCTCCTGGGTGGGCTTGGGCAATTGGTTGCCCTTCTTTTGGGCGTTCTGGGGGTTCCAGCCCTATCTGGCCACGCCCGAGGCCAGGCGCAGGGTGGCCCTGTGGCTCGTGGCGGGAACCGTGCCGGTGCTGGGCACGGGCTTTGGCCAGATGGTGCTCGGCTGGAGCGGTCCCTACGAACTGCTGGGCGGGGCGATCGTTTGGTGGATCCGTGGTGGAGGCAACCCACCCGGGCGACTTTCGGGCCTGTTTGATTACGCCAACATCACGGCTGCCTGGCTGGCCTTGAGCTGGCCCCTGGTGCTGGCGGCCTTTCTGCAGCATTGCCGTCGCTGGCGCTCTGGCCCCCTGGCTTTTGGGCTCTGGGGCGTCAGTTTTGCCTTGGTGGTCACCCAGGTGGCGGAGATGTTGGCCACCGATTCCCGCAACGGTTGGGGAGCCTTGGTTTTAGCGGTCCCGATCGTGCTCGGACCGGGGCGCTGGATTTGGCTGGTGCCCCTGTTGCTGCTGGCGCTATTGCCCGTCGCCCTGGCGACCCTGCCGGGGGTGCCGGCGGTCATTCAGGCCCCCCTGCGGGAGATCGTGCCCCAGTCGATCTGGGGCCGATTGAACGATTTCAACTCCCAGGGGGAGAGGCCCCTGGCCCTCACCCGCCTCAG
Source organism: Synechococcus sp. A10-1-5-1 (assembly GCF_023115425.1). Lineage (NCBI taxonomy): Bacteria > Bacillati > Cyanobacteriota > Cyanophyceae > Synechococcales > Synechococcaceae > Synechococcus > Synechococcus sp. A10-1-5-1. The sequence continues at coordinate 1,633,086 of NZ_CP096032.1, forward strand.
TCAGTGGGGGACGGCCCTTGGATTGATCGGCGAGCGCCCCTGGCTGGGTTGGGGGGCAGCGGCCTTCAGCGTGATCTATCCCCTGCGGACGGGCCATTGGCATGGCCATCCCCACAACATCGCTCTGGACCTGGCCCTCAGCCATGGCCTGCCGGTGGCCCTGGGTCTGGTGGGCCTGGTGCTCTGGCTGTTGATCCGCGGCGTGCGGCTCGGGATGGCCAGCGGTGCACTGTTTGAGCGGGCCTGGTGGGCAGCGGCGCTGGTGCTGGTGGTGCTGCATGCCACCGACATCCCGATGTACGACAGCCGCCTGAACATTGCCGGTTGGATTCTCTTGGCCGGTCTGCGCTGCCGCTTCTAGGCCAGGGCTTCGTCGTGGTGCTTGCGCAGGGTGGCCTTGGGCAGGGGGCCTTTGAGGTGCTCCCAGGGCAGGACCCGATTGGCATCCCAGGCGTTGTGGATCACCTCCTCCCAGGGGGGTAGGGGCGTCTCGGCGTCGCGGTAGGCCTGCTTCCAGCCGCCGAGTTTGTCGTGGCGGCCGCGCACCGCAGCGATCACCGGGGCCAGGCGCCGGTCGCTGCGGGAGAGCAGCGCCTGAATCACACTCCAGCCATAGCTCTCGGGGCGTAGTTCGATGCCCTTGGGCTTGAGCCGCTTGGCCAGAAGCTTCAGCCGTTTCTCGGCTTCGGGGCGGACGCCTTGCCACTGGAAGGGGGTGTGGGCCTTGGGCACAAAGGTGCTGACCCCTAGAGACAGACGCAGCCCTGGGGTGGCCTTCTTGAGCTTCAGCATCAGGTCGGCGGTGGCCTCGATGTCCTCCTCGCTTTCCGAGGGCAGGCCGGCCATGCCATAGAGCTTCAGGCCGCTGAGGCCACCTTCTTTGGCGTAGCGGGCCGCGGCATAGATCTCCTCGGTGGCGAGCTTTTTGTTGACCACCTCGCGCATGCGCTCGCTGCCGCTTTCGATGGCGATGGTGAGGGACTTGCTGCCGCGTTTGGCCAGGATGCGCCCGAGCTCGGGGGTGACGGTGGCGGCCCGCACGGAACTGACGCTGACTCGGGTGCCTTCGAAGCGGTCCTGATCGAGCCACTGCAGTAGGTCGCCGAATTGCGGGTGCTGGGTGACCGATGCCCCTAGCAGCCCCAAGCGCTGGGTGGCTCCTAGGCCTTTCTCCACCGCCGGGATCAGCCCGTCATCGAGGCTCGGGGTGCGGAAGGGCAGGGTGAGGTAGCTGGCCAGGCAGAAGCGGCAGAGCTCCGGGCAGCTGCGCACCACCTCGACCATATGAATGGAGGGCCAGGCCGCCTCTGGGGTGATCACCGTGGAGTGGCTCAGGGTGTTGCCGCGCCAGGTCTGCTTCTCAACGGTTTCGGGGATGCCGGCCTCGATCGGTTCAATCGCCAGCAGTGCGCCGTCCTCGCTGTAGCGGGGGGCATAGAGCGACGGGACATAGACACCGGGCACCGCCGCCAGGCGGCGCAGGCGCTCGTGGCGCGGGGCGGTTTTGCACGCCTGCAGGGCATCGATGAACGCTGGCAGCAGCAGTTCGCCGTCGCCGAGCAGAACCGCATCAAAGAAGGGAGCCAGGGGTTCAGGGTTGGCGGTCAGCACCGGCCCCCCGCCGAAGACGATCGGATCGTTGTCGCCGCGCTCGCTCGCCCAGATCGGGATGCGCTGTTGCTCCAGCAGATCCAGCAGCACCGGCCCGTCGAGTTCCCAACTCAGGGATAGGCCAAAGAGGTCGCAGTGCCGGTGCTGCGGATCCCCTTGGTCGGTGAAGAGGCGCCGCACGTCCACATCGGCGCGCTGGGCCAAGGTCGCCCAGACCACCTGATAGCCCAGGCTCGTAATCCCCACGGTGTAGGTGCTGGGGAAGGCCAACACCGCCCGAAGGGCACCCTGCTGCGCAGCAGCCGGCTCAAACAGCAGGGTCTCTTGGTTCAGGTGCTCGGATGGAGGACTGAGGTCATTCCATCAGAGCGCGGAATCATTCGATCACCGTGAAAAATGGTGAGAAGGGGCCGCTGCTGAAAGCAGTTGGGATCGGAGTCGCTGCATTACTCGTGGTGATTGTGGCCCCATTGTCTGTGACGGTGAAGCTCACGTTGAGGCCAGATGTAGACGACGTAATTGCGATCGGCGATGACGGTTCAAAGGTGCCGATAAGGCGTGTCACCCCTGTGCAGCTGTCAGCTCTGCTCAGAGAGCCGTCAGCAAGCATTGCCCTGAGGGTCCCACCTGTGACTGAGGCGCTCGCGGTGGGTTCACAGTTGGGAGCCTCGTCGAAATTCTCGAGCGTTTCCGTGAAATTGGTAGGGGTGCCGCCGGCTACCGCCTGCCCGGAAGAGTCTGATGCATAGGTATTGCTATCGGATGCTGTGTAGGAGACATTGAGTCCGAAAGTATTGGCCATAATGATGTAGGCATAGGAATAGTTTCCTGGCTCGGGTAAGGACCCACCGCTGTTTCCCAAATCGACTGTGGAGCCTGGTGCAAGGTCAGTGGTATTGCCGCCGCTACTGATGAGTGTTGATGTGCAGGTAGATCGATCAAAAGAGTTGCTCGCTGTGGGGTTGGATGTGCAGAGCCCCATTTCGTAGATCACAATCTCGTATCGGCTGGGTGTGGTTGCGCAGCTGTCGTCGGCTGGGAGGGCGACATTCGATCCCGATGCTGGGCAGACCGACGTTGTCTGAGATTTGCCTGGGCTGATTGGAATCAAGAGAGACAAGCTTGCTGCTCCAGCGCAGGCAAGTTTTAAAGCGCGATTCATCATTCTTTTTCGGTTAGGTGGAAGTTTTGATGGAGTTGATCCTTATGTACCGGATGCCTGGTTGGTGAAGCTTGTTATCGGTTTCTTCGTTCGCTCAAGCAGCACCTCGTAGCGACGACGCACTGGCTGGGTCATCTGGGTGATCAGGTTTTGTTTGGCGTTGTTCTTCGCGAAGGTCACCGGGCGGCCGGTCAGACGAATGCGAGCGCCGAAATAGGGGCCCGGCTGATTGCCGATGTCGTTGTTCGAGTCGGTGGGGTAGGCCGGGATTTCATTCGACACCCACAGCTCCAGGTTGGCGTGGGGAGTGGCCTGCCAGTTCACCGAGCCTTCGACACCGCTGTTATCGCTGTGAGCACCGGTGTAATCCCAGTTGAAGCCACGGAGATACATCGCCAGTTGGGGATAGGAGGGGATGCGGTAACCCAGCTCCACATCCCAACCAGGAACGACCCGCTCGGTGTAGTCGATGGCGTTGATGGTGATGTCTTTTTGAGCTGAACCGTTGATGTACCAGTTGTTGCGCAGCTCAAAGCTCTTCCAGAAGCCCTCAGCGCCGATGCCCCAGCGGGTGTAGGCGGTGGAGTAGTTCGTGGTGCGTAGGTCCCAGAAGCCGTTCAGGCCGACCATGGCCTCATCGCCGAGGCGGTAGCGGCTGCCCAAGCCCACATTGACCTGGGGTTGGGCGGAGGTCTCCAGGGTGACCCGCGCTTGGCCAAACATCAGGCCCATCGGATCGCCCTCGTTGTCGTAGCCCAGCGTCTTGAGGCGCATGAAGCTATCGAGGTAGCCCGTCAGGTCACTGCTGGTGGCTGCGTTTAGGCCGAGGGTTGTTTGCGCGAAGAAGGGGATCTTCTTGATCTGCTTGTTGGCGTAGTTCACGCCGCTGCTGATCAGGGTGCGGGTGACCTCGGACTGGACAACTCCGCCCAGGTCAACGCCATCGCCATTGACCATCGCCGGGCCGTATTGAGCGGCGTAGCCGGCACCCTTTTGAACGATCCGCTCAAACAGGTTGCGGGGCTGACGCACCTCGGCGGGACCCAGGCAAGCGCGGGAGCGGGGGTCGACGAAGACGTCGCACTTCCAGGGTTGGTGCGCCAGCGGCTTGCCGATCGTGATCGTCTTGCCTTCTGCGGGCAGTTGGTCCTCGCTAATCAGCGGTTTGTCTTGCTCTACCGCTGGCTCCTCGGTCAGGCCGAGTTCGGAGCTGCTGAAGCCTTCCAGTCGCTGCTGAGTTTCCTCGGCTCGCGCTCCAGTGCCCAGTGTCAGGGCCAAGGGCGCTGCAGCTGCAATGAGCGTGCGCCGCGCTCGTAATCGGCCTCGATAAAGATTCGCCATTCCCGCACACCACAAGGGACTAGGTATTTGCACTTAACCATTTGCTTGCCGGTTTGAACAGAAGCTTTGTGCGATTGATCGATCGCACAAAGACATTCAGCGGGTGATGTCCTTTGGACAGAGCTGACGAATCGTGCTGTTCACCAGCAGTTGATCGTCCCGGCTGGGCCCCTCTGGGAAGTGCATCGTCCAGGCTTCGGCGATCAGTGCTTCGCCCTCGCCTTCCAAGCGCAGGGCGCAGATCAGGGCCCCGGTTTCCAAGTGCTTGGTCTCGCGCTTCAAGGTGCGTACCTCAAAGCTGCCGAACGGGTTTCCCTGGGCCAAAGAGGCGCCTGGAAAGCCCAGGCTGATAACGAGAAGTGCTGCGCTCGCGCGTTTCAAAGCTCCCGCGGGCTCAGCGGCGTGCCCGGCAGCTTCATCTCCCCTTGGGTGCTCGTGGCACTGCTTTGCAGGGCCAGCTGCCTCTGGTAAATCGAGTGTTCGTGGGTGATCCGCGAGATCACGAAACTGACCACTGCGCAGACAAACAGGGGCTTGAGGATCAACAGGTCCTTGGTCAGGGCAAAGACCAGGAAGACCGCCGTGATCGGTGTGCGGGAACAGGCGGCGATAAAGGCCGCCATCCCCGCAAAGACGTAGGTGCTGGGGGCATGGCCAGAGAGGTGTTCGGCGATGCCCGCAGCGGTTAGCCCCAGGGCTCCGCCCAGGGTCAACATGGGCGCAAACAGGCCTCCCGGCGCTCCGGTCGCGGCGGCGAGGCCCGTGGCAAAAAACAGCAGGGTGAAGATGCCCACGGCCTTGCTGAGTTCCACGTGGCCATCGACGATCGCGTGCTGCAGCGCCGCGTTGTTGCGGAAGTCAGCGGGTAGGGCGGCATAGAGGCAGCCCAGAGCAATGCCCCCAAGCAGCATCCGGATCACGATCTTCCCGGAGAAGAAGCGTTGTCCTAGGGACTGCATCTTCACCACATAGCGGGTGTAGAGCTCGGCCAGCAGGCCCACCACAATCCCCAAGGCCACCAGGTAGATCAGGTCCTTGGGTAGGAACTGGATATCCAGTTGGTACTCGCTGCTGATCTGAAAACCCCGCTGGCCGATGCCGGCGCTTTGCTCACCAAAGCCAGCGAGACCCATCACATCGGCCCAGAAGCTGCCGGCGAAGGCCGTGCCCAGCACCAGCAGCAACAGGATCGGACCGGATTTCCGCAGCAGCTCTTCAATCGCGTAGAAGAAGCCCCCCAGGGGGGCGTGGAAGACCGCTGCAATGCCCGCGCCGCCGCCGGCCGCCACGATCACCCGGAGCAGGGAGGGCGGGGCCTTGAACCAGCGGGCCATCTGCCAGCCCACGGAACTGCCCATTTGAACGGCAGGACCTTCTGGTCCGAGCGGGAAGCCGCTGCCAATGGCCAGGATGCCTGCCAGCAATTTGACGATGGCGACCTGCAGGTTCATCGGCAGGCTCTGGCGCGAGAGGAAGCGCATCACCTGAGGAATCCCCGAGCCCGCCGCCGTCGGAGCCAGGGTGCTGATTAGCACCGCCGAGAGCAGGCCGCCGATGGCTCCCATGGAGGGCAGCACCAACCAGGGGCTCGCGGTCTCCAGCAGGCCCAGGCGCCAACTGCCCAGCCAGCCCACACCGGTCTTGAACAGCAGACCAGCTGCAGCGGCCCCCAGGCCGGTGACGATCAGGGTGAGGACGACAGCAGGCCAGCGCTGCTGCACCAGCCGTTCCAGGTTGCGGCTGGCTCTCCAGGACTGCAGTTCCAGCTTCAGGCCGTGGGTTTGCAAGGTGCCTAGACCCCTGCCAGCACTTTTGCTTCGTCGTCGCTGCTGAGCACGCGACCGCTGTCTTCAAAGCCTTCGATCTGATCGAAGTTCAGGTAGCGGTAGAGCTCAGCCCCCTTGGGATCGATCTTGGCGGCGGCGATGGCCAGGTAGTCCTCCTTGGTGGGGATGCGGCCGAGCTGGGCGCAGACCGCAGCCAGCTCGGCGCTGCCGAGATACACCTGAGCGCCATTGCCCAGGCGGTTGTTGAAGTTTCGGGTGCTGGTGGAGAACACGGTGGTGTTCTCCTCGACCCGGGCCTGGTTGCCCATGCAGAGGGAGCAGCCGGGCATCTCCATGCGGGAGCCTGCCTTCTCGAAGATTCCGTAGTAACCCTCCTGCTTGAGCACCTCCTCATCCATTCGGGTTGGGGGGCAGACCCAGAGGCGGGCCGTGTTCTCCCCTTGTCCCTCCAGGACAGTCGCTGCGGCGCGGTAGTGGCCGATGTTGGTCATGCAGGAGCCGATGAAGACTTCATCGATCTGATCTCCGGCCACATCGGAGAGGGTTTTGACGTTGTCGGGGTCGTTCGGGCAGGCCAGGATCGGCTCGTTGATCTCATCGAGGTTGATCTCGATCACCGCGGCGTATTCAGCGTCGGCGTCGGCCTCCATCAGCACGGGATTGGCAAGCCATTCCTCCATGGCCTTGATCCGGCGGGCCAGGGTGCGGGCATCGCTGTAGCCGCGGGCGATCATGTTCTTCAGCAGCGCCACGTTGCTGCGCAGGTATTCACTCACCGTCTCCACCGAGAGCTTGATGGTGCTGCCGGCACAGGAGCGCTCGGCCGTGGCGTCGGTCAGCTCGAAGGCTTGCTCGAGCTTCAGGTCGGGAAGGCCTTCGATTTCCATGATCCGGCCGCTGAAGATGTTCTTCTTGCCGGCCTTCTCCACCGTGAGCAGCCCCTGCTGGATGGCCACATAGGGAATGGCATTCACGACATCCCGCAGAGTGACTCCGGGTTGCAGAGAGCCGGAGAACTTCACGAGAACCGATTCGGGCATGTCCAGGGGCATCGCGCCGATGGCGGCGGCGAAGGCCACTAGACCGGAGCCTGCGGGGAAGGAGATGCCCAGGGGAAAGCGGGTGTGGCTGTCACCGCCGGTGCCCACGGTGTCGGGCAGCAGCATCCTGTTCAGCCAGCTGTGGATGATGCCGTCGCCGGGGCGCAGGGCCACGCCACCGCGGGAGCTGATGAAATCGGGCAGCTCGGCGTGGGTCTTCAGGTCGACTGGCTTGGGGTATGCCGCGGTGTGGCAGAAGCTCTGCATCACCAGGTCGGCGGAGAAGCCCAGGCAGGCCAGCTCCTTCATCTCATCACGGGTCATCGGCCCGGTGGTGTCCTGGGAGCCGACGGTGGTCATCAGTGGCTCGCAGCTGGTGCCGGGGCGCACGCCGGGCAGGCCGCAGGCCTTGCCCACCATCTTCTGGGCCAGGGTGAAGCCCTTGCCGGTGTCGGCGGGGGCGCTGGGGCGAATGAACAGGTCGCTGGCGGGCAGACCCAGTTGGGCGCGCACTTTGTCAGTCAGGGCGCGGCCGATCATCAGGGGGATGCGACCGCCGGCACGCACCTCATCGGTGATGGTGCTGGGCTTGAGCTCGAAACGAGCCACCACTTCGCCGGCATTGGCTTCACCGGCAGCCCGCTCGATCGTCCCGGCGTAGGGGCGAATCGTGATGACGTCTCCGGAATTCAGGGCGCTGACGTCGCATTCGATGGGCAGGGCACCGGAATCCTCAGCCGTGTTGAAGAAGATCGGCGCGATCTTGCCGCCAATCACCACCCCGCCGCTGCGCTTGTTGGGCACGTGGGGAATGTCCGTACCGGTGTGCCAGAGCACCGAGTTGATGGCGGATTTACGGGAGCTGCCGGTGCCGACCACGTCGCCCACGTAGGCCACGGGGTGGCCTTTTTGCTTGAGCTCGGCAATGAGATCCAGACCGCCGGGCATCCGGGTCTCGAGCATCGCCGTGGCGTGAAGCGGAATGTCGGGGCGGGTGGTGGCGTGGGTCGCGGGGGAGAGGTCATCGGTATTGGTCTCGCCCTCCACCTTGAAGACCGTGACCGTGATCTCCGCCGGCAGCTCGGGCTTGGCGGTGAACCACTCGGCATTGGCCCAGCTCTCGATGACTCGCTTGGCCTGGGCGTTGCTGGAGGCCAGCTCCAGCACATCGTTGTAGGCGTCGTAGACCAGCAGGGTGCGGCTGAGCCCTGTCGCGGCGGCCTCTGCGATGGCCGCGTCTCCATGGGAGAGCAGCTCAATCAGGGCCCCGACGTTGTAGCCGCCGATCATGGTGGCCAGCAGCTTCACCGCCTCCACGGGGCTCACCAGTGGGCTGGTGGTTTTGCCCTGGGCCACAGCACTGAGCCAGTCGGCTTTCACGTAGGCCGCCTCATCCACCCCAGGGGGGATGCGCTCAGAGAGCAGATGCAGCAGGAACTGTTCTTCTCCGGCGGGGGGAGCCTGGAGAAGTTCTGTCAGGGACTGGGTTTCAGCGGCGGTCAGCGGCAGGGCTGGGACCCCTTGGGCTTCTCGCTCCGCAGCGGCGGCGCGGTAGTCGGCAAGGAAGCTGCTGGCGGACATCGGCGCTGGGACCCCAGGGGTCTCCGATCGGTGGACGTCAGTCCATTGTTCTTTGCCGCCGGTCCCCCCTGATGTGACGGAGGATGCGACTGGGCTTTTAGGGTGGAGTGCTCCGAGCCCTTGGATGGTTGCCGGCATGATTCCCACCTCTGATCTCCACGTGGTGGAAACCCGGCCCCTCGTGGCGCCCACCCTGTTGCACGGCGAGCTGCCCCTGAGTGAGGCCGCGGGCCGCACGGTGCGCGAGGCCCGTGAGCGGATCAAGGCCATCCTGCGGGGCGATGACCAGCGCCTGCTGGTGATTGTTGGCCCCTGCTCGGTCCATGACGTGGATGCGGCGAAGGACTACGCCGCCGCCATTGCTGAAGAGCACAAGCGTCACCGCGATCAGCTTGAAGTGGTGATGCGGGTCTATTTCGAGAAGCCCCGCACCACCGTTGGCTGGAAGGGCTTGATCAATGACCCCCACCTCGACGGCAGCTACGACATCAACACCGGTCTGCGCCTGGCCCGTGGTCTCCTGCTGCACCTGGCGGACATGGGGCTGCCTGCGGCCACCGAGCTTCTGGATCCCGTTGTTCCCCAGTACATCGCTGATCTGATCAGCTGGACTGCGATCGGCGCCCGCACCACCGAGAGCCAGACCCACCGCGAGATGGCCTCCGGGTTGTCGATGCCGATCGGCTTCAAGAACGGCACCGATGGCAGTGCAATCACGGCCATCAATGCCATGGAGGCGGCCGCACGCCCCCATCATTTCCTGGGCATTAATAAGGATGGTCAAGCCGCCATCGTCACCACCACCGGCAACCCCGATGGCCATTTGGTCCTGCGGGGCGGTAAGCAGGGCACCAACTACCACCGCGAGGCCATTGAAGAAGCCTCCGCAGCCCTGGTCAAAGACGGGCTACCGGCTCGGGTCATGGTCGACTGCAGCCATGGCAACTCCAATAAGGACTACCGGCGCCAAGGTGAAGTGGCGGCCGAGGTGGCCGATCAACTGCGGGCGGGCTCCTGCGATGTCATGGGTGTGATGCTCGAGAGCCACCTGGTGGCGGGCAATCAAAAGATCAGCCCCGATCGCGCAGCCCTGACCTACGGCCAGAGCATCACGGATGCGTGCATTGATCTGGAGACGACGCGTGAGGTTCTTGCCGGCTTGGCAGAAGCGGTCGCTGCGACTCAGAGTGCCTCTGCCGTAGCGGTTTAGCTTCCCCGGTTTGCTCATTTAGCACTCGAAGATTACGAGTGCTAAATGTTTTCTGGCCCTCAGTTACCGTTGCGAACTGTTGGTGATGAGCAGAACTTCCCGCTGAGTTCATGACTTTGAATTCAGCTGGAAAGGGGGCTGCCCATGGCCTATCTGTTGCAGTTTTTTGGCCTGTCTGATCCGTTGCGGTTGCTCTATCTGCAGCAGAGTGCTGCTGATGGAGCGGGTCCTGTCTTCACCGGCTTCCGTCCCGTTCAGCTGGATGCGTTGATGGCCTGGGCCCTTGAAACCGCCGGTTGCCGCAACTGGGACGCTGAGCTGACCCAGCTTGTGATGGGTCTCGGGACGCAGCGGGATTGGGAGCGGCGCTGCGAGGCAATGCTCAGGGCATAGCGAGTTGCCAGAGATAAGCGGTGGATAACGGCACGCTCAAGTTGTCGATGCCAAAGCCGCTCAGTTGCTCTAGGCCGGTGGCAGTCAGCGCGATGGCTGCAGCGGCCCCCATGCTGGGTGCTGGGGTCCCCGTCGCCTGAGCCACACCGATCATGAGGGCAAGAACGAGCCAGCTGGTGAGGGCCATGGCGCCAGTGCCCGCGACAGATTTGGTTTGACCGAAGAGTTGCCAGCGCGGCGAGTTGAGCTGTGGTCCGATCAGTCCGGCCAGCCCATCACCGCAGGCCATCACCAGCACTCCGGCGGCTACGGGTAGCGGTTGCTGGGGCCAGTACAGAGCCAACAGAATTGTGATCGAGGCGCCGTAGGCAATCGTTCCGTAGCTGTGGCGTCCCACGTCTTCGACGGCCGGCAGCAGGCGGAAGCGATGGTTGAGGGCGGTCCCCACGGTGACCAGGGCCGCGGCACTCAGGGCGAGGCCCCGGGGGATGGCAAAGGCCCAGGCCAAGAGGACCACCGCGCCCGTACCGATGTGAACAACCTTGCGGCTCCACTCTTTCTGTTGCGGCCAACGCCGGCGTACGGCCAGAGCGATCAGCAGAACGGTGGCCAGCCATGCCACGACAGCGGCCACGCCGAAGAGCTGTTGCGTGACCACTGGACTCAAGCGGGAAGGCTCAAGCAGCCTGCTGGTAGTTGGTCATCAAGCGCAGCTTGAGAATCGCTTTCGATTCCAACTGACGCACCCGTTCGCGGGAGACATTGATCTGGCGTCCGATTTCCGCCAGGGTCAAGGGTTCTTGGCCGGCTAGGCCAAAGCGCAGTTCGATGATCCGACGTTCCCGCTCGTTGAGCTGCGAGAGCCAAGTGCCGAGGTGCTCTTTCTGCAGGTTGCGATCCATGGAATCCATGGATTGGTTGCTGTTGGGATCAGCGATCAATTCGCCGAGGGTGCTTCGATCGTCATCGCCCCGGGCATGGGCATCGAGGGACGCACAGGGGGCGCTCTGGGAGATCAGCTCTTCCAGTTCTTGCGGTTGCATGCCCATGGCATGGGCCAACTCCAGGCGGTTGGGCTGGCGGCCAAAGCGATGGGAGAGCTCTCGGGTGATGCGGCGCATCTTCGAGAGCTTTTCGCTTACATGGATTGGTAGACGGATCGTGCGGGCGCTGTTGTCAATGGCCCGGGTCATTCCCTGTCGAATCCACCAGTAGGCGTAGGTCGAAAATTTGTAGCCCATGGCGGGGTCGAACTTGTCGACAGCCCGCTCCAGCCCGATGGCGCCCTCCTGGACAAGGTCGAGTAATTCCAGGCCTTGGTTTTGGTATTTCTTGGCCACGCTCACCACCAGCCGCAGGTTGGCGGCCATCATTCGATCCCGAGCGCGGGTGCCCATCCGGATTTGATGCTTTTGCCGCGCGGTTAGGTCGTCAGCTGGAAGCTCCTGCAGACGCTTCATGGCCTGGACATGGTGAGCCAGTTCAATCTCTTCAGCGGGGGTCAGGAGCGGTACCCGACCGATATTGCTGAGGTACCAGCCGATCGAGTCAGCACTAAGGCGACCTCCTTGACGTGAAGCGGCGGATCGAGCTGCTGATTTGTTGCTCGAAGAGCCTGAAGCAGCGGGCTTGTTTGCAGGCATGGCAGCAGATGCGCGGGCTTCGAGGGTTGCTTTGGGCTGGCGGTTGTCTCTGCAAGGTTGCAGAGGTGAACTGAACGGCGCAAAACAAATTGATTTGGCCGGAATGTAGCACTTCTGGCCAATGCGAGTTGTAAGGAATTGGAAGACTTACTAAGGCCTTTTCGTCCGTTTTTCTTTCTGTTTGTAGCCCTCGCTACGCGCCTGCCTCAACAGGGATCAGGCCGTTTCTCCATCCATCGATCAGGTTCGCCTGAACCGCGATGTTCTCGTCCTCAGGAATGCGCCGGCTAAAGCTGCCATCGCTCTGCATGTCCCAGGCGGTGCAGTTGTCGTTGAGGTAGCTGTCGATCAGCCGTGTCATCCGTTCGTGTAGATCGGGATCTTCCACAGGAACCACCGCCTCGACCCGTCGGTCCAGATTGCGACCCATCCAATCGGCACTGCCGATATACGTCTCATGGTCGCCGCCATTCTCGAACCAGAACAGCCGGGAGTGCTCGAGGAAGCGTCCGATGACGCTGCTCACCCGGATGTTGTCGCTGACGCCGGCCAACCCAGGCCGCAGGCTGCACATGCCGCGGACCACGAGGTCGATCTGAACACCGGCTTGGGAGGCCTCGTAGAGCAGGGCAATGATCCGTGGATCCACCAGCGCATTCATCTTGGCTTTGATCGCGGCGGGCTTTCCGGCCTTGGCGTGATCGATCTCCCGCTGAATCAGCTCTTGCATCCGGCGCCGCAGGCTGACCGGTGCCACGAGCAATCGCCGGAAATCCTGCTGCTTGGAGAAGCCGGTGAGGTAGTTGAACAGTTCGGCCAGGTCCTGTCCCAGTTCTGGGCGTGCGGAGAGCAGGCCTAAGTCGGTATACAGCTGGGCCGTGCGGGAGTTGTAGTTGCCTGTGCCGATGTGGCAGTAGCTGCGCAGGAGGTCTTTTTCCTTGCGAACCACCAGGGTGATCTTTGTGTGGGTTTTCAGGCCGATCACGCCATAGACCACGTGGACGCCCGAGCGCTCGAGTTGGCGGGCCCACTGAATGTTGTTGTCCTCATCGAAGCGCGCCTTGAGTTCGACGAGCACCATCACCTGCTTGCCGTTCTCTGCGGCGCGAATCAGGGCGGCGATGATCGGGGAGTCTTTCGAGACCCGATAGAGGGTCATCTTGATGGCGAGCACCGAGGGGTCATCGGCGGCCTGGTTGATGAACTCCTCCACGGAGGTAGAGAAGAGGTCAAACGGGTGATGCAAAAGCACATCACCCCGTCGCAGCACCGAGAAGATGCTGGTGAATTCCTCGGCCTTGATGGAGCCATCCTCCAGCAGGCTTTTTTGTGCTCTGGCCAGGCTTGCAGGCGTGCGGCCCCTGTGCGGAGCATCCTTCAAGGCCGGCAGGGGAACGGCCAGCAGACTCATTAAGTCATCAAGGCCAAGCGGACCGCCGATTCGATAAAGGTCTTCCGGTTCCACACCGGTGCCGTCCAGCAGGAGTTCGACAACGGCATCGGGCATCTCGTCGGCGACTTCCAGGCGCACCACCTCTCCGCCCATCCGTCGTTTGCGTAGACCCTGCTGAAGGGCCTCCATTAGATCGTCCGCTTCCAGGTCCCGTAATTCCAGATCCGCATCCCTGGTGACGCGGAAGAAGTAATGCCCCTCCACCTCCATGCCCGGGAAGAGCAGTTGCAGGTTGAAGGCCACCACCTGCTCCAGGGGAACGGCGGTGAAGACGGGTTGGGGTTCGCTTGTGCTCAGGTCGGCCGGCAGTTTCACGAACCGCGGCAGGTTTTTTTGCGGGACCTTGACTCGGGCGAATTGTTGAACGCCGCTATCGGGATCACGGATCAAAGCCGCGATGTTCAAGCTCAGGTTGCTGATGAAGGGGAAGGGGTGCGCCGGATCCACTGCCAGCGGTGTGAGCACCGGGAAGATTGCTCGCTGGAAGTAGTCGTTGACCCAGGCCTGCTGCTTCTTGTTCAGTCGCCGGTAGTCGAGTAGGTGGACACCGGCTTCTGCTAGCTGGTGTTTGAGGTAGTGGCGGTAGTGGGCCTGTTGCTGGTCCAGCAGCGGTGCGAGTTCCTTGCGCACCAGGGCCAGCTGTTGGGTAGGGGTGAGACCGTCGTCGCTGAGGGTCTGAACGCCGGCTTCCACTTGTGACTTCAGGGAAGCCACACGGACCATGAAAAATTCGTCGAGGTTATTGCTGAAAATCGCGCTGAATTTTGCCTGCTCCAGCAGTGGCGTGTGCTCGCTCAGGGCCTGGGCCAGCACCCTCTGGTTGAAGGCGATCCAGCTCAGCTCCCGATTGATGTAGAGCTCCGGAGCCACAACTGGATCAGCCATTGATGACCCATCACCTTCTAGTGATCAACGTAGCAATCAGAAGGGATCTGAAGCGTGTTGCCCGCGACTCGGCAGGCCGCCGGCCACTAGGGCCGCGACCCCGGCGAGGAGCGTGATTCCGAGCCAGAAGGGACTGCGTTGACCGACAACGTCATACGCCAGGCCAGCCAGGGGTGGGCCGATGAAACTGCCCAGGCTCTGGAGACCCTGAAGACTGCCTAGGGCAGCCCCTTGCCCGGAGTCATCCAGCCGCCTGGAGACCAGGGCGCGCAGACAGGGGGTGACCAGGCCGGTGCCGAGCGCCAGGATCGCGACGGCGGGGAAGACGACGCGGGTGGCGTTCTCGGCTGTGGCCATCGGCACCAGCAGGCAGCCAGCGATCACAAACCCCAATCCAGCCAGGGTCAGGCGCCATTCGCCAAAGCGCTTCACCAGGGGGCCGATCAATCCCCCCTGGACGACGGTGGCGACGACGCCGACCACCAAGAAGGCATTGGCGGCCAGACCCGGACCCCAATCGAAGGCCTGTTTGAAATAGAGGACCAGAACGGCGGTGAAGCCGTTGAAGGCGAGAAAGAAGAGGAAGAAGGCCCCACACAACCGACGGACCTGCGGATTGGTGAATACTTTTCGCAGGGCAATCAAGGGATTGAGATCCCGTTTGCGGGGCATGGCCAGCCGTGCTTCCGGCGGATGGGTTTCCGGCAGCAGCAGCAGCACCAGCAGCAGGTTGATCAGGGCGAAGGCCGCGGCGGCCCAGACCGGCAAGGTGACGTTGGTCTGGGAGAGCAAGCCACCGAAAGCGGGGCCCAGGATGAAGCCCAGGCCGAAGGCCACCCCAATCAGTCCAAAGGCTTTGGCACGGTTTTCAGGCGTGGAGATATCGGCCAAGACAGCCCCGGCGGTGGCTGCGGTTCCGCCGCTCACGCCATCAATCAGTCGGGCGGCGAACAGAAGGATCAGAGGAATGCTGGTTCCGGCTGCCCAGGGGATGGCCTGCCAATCAATGCTGACGGTGATGGCAAAGAGGCTCAGGCCGACCACCGAGCCCGCCACGCAAATCCCGATCACTGGCCTGCGGCCAAAGCGATCACTCAGGGAGCCGATCAGTGGAGTGACGGCAAATTGGGCGATTGCGTAACTACCAGCCAGCAGGCCCAGGGTTCGGCCGTTGTCCGTGAAGCTCGCCAGCAAGAACGGCAGTAAAGGAAAAACGATGCTTTCCCCCAGCCGATCGTTCAGCAGCGTGAGGAACGCGCAGAGGGAGGTGGAGGGGCGTTTCCAGCTCACAGGGAGGCACCCGGTGTTTGCCACACCATCCCACGGGAGGATGCTGCACCAGGCCGATGAGCGTTTCCCCGTGAGTGCCACTCCCCCTGAGCTGAGTCACCTCAATGCCAGCGGCGAGGCCCACATGGTGGATGTCGGTGGGCGGGCCGTCAGTGATCGCGTGGCCGTGGCCGAAGGGTTCATTCAGCTCTCGCCGGAGGCCTTGGCCCTGGTGGTGGAGGGCCGTGCCGCCAAGGGAGATGTGCTCGCCGTCGCTCGGGTCGCGGCGATTCAAGGGGCGAAGCGGACCTGGGAATTGATTCCCCTTTGCCATCCCCTTCCCCTCACCGGTGTTTCCGTGGTGATCGAGCCGGTGGCCGATGGTCTGCGCATCGAGGCTTCGGCTCGAACCACCGGGGTGACCGGCGTTGAGATGGAAGCCCTGACCGCTGTTCAGGTGGGCCTGCTCACCCTGTACGACATGGTCAAAGCAGTCGATCCGGCCATGACGATTGGACCCGTGCGGCTCTTGAGCAAGACCGGCGGGCGCCGCGGGGATTGGCAACGCGATGATTGATCCATACCCCAAAGAAGGTCTGCCCCTGGATCACGCCCGACAGCTGATCCTTCAATCCCTGCAGCCTCGATCCCTCTCGGAGTCATTGCCCCTGCCTGAGTGTTTGGGTCGCTCCTTGGCGGAAGCGATCCACGCTCCTGAGGCAGTGCCTGGATTCCGGGCGTCAATCATGGATGGCTACGCCATTGCCGGTTCGGAGCAGCCCGAGCTTGGTGAGGCCTGGCAGTTGGTCGGTCGCTCCGCAGCAGGGGCCCCGTTCCTTGGAACCCTGCAGCCTGGCCAGGCGGTGCGCGTGCTCACGGGTGCGCTGGTGCCCGAGGGCAGCGGCCGGGTCTTGCCCCAGGAATTGGTGGAGGCCAGCGATCAACAGCTGCGCTTGATCAAGGCCTGCGGGGCCAATCCCTGGATTCGCTCCGTGGATGAAGAGACCGCCGCTGGTGGCGTGCTCGCCGAGTCCGGCCTGCGGTTGGGCGTGGCGGAGGTGGCCCGCTTGGCCAGCTGCGGCATTCAGTATTGCCGGGTTTTCTCCAAACCCCGGGTTGGTCTTCTGATCAGTGGGGATGAATTGCTTCCCCCGGGGCAGCCCCGGCAGTTGGGGGAGATCTGGGAGAGCAACTCCACCTTGCTGCGCGGTCTGCTGGAGCGCCTGGGCTACGGGGTTGCCGTGCAACGGGTGGTTGGCGATCAGCCGGAGCCATTGCGTCAAGCCTTGCTCGCGTTGGCCGAGGGCTGCGACGTGGTGGTGAGTACCGGAGGGGTGTCCGCTGGAGATACCGACTGGATCCGTCCCTTGGTGGCGGAACTGGGGGAGGTGCGGTTTTGGAAGTTGTTCCTCAAACCCGGAAGACCCTTGGCCTGGGGGATGGTGGCCGGCACGCCCTTTTTTGGCTTGCCGGGCAACCCCGTCGCCGCCGCCGTGACGGCCCTGCAGCTGCTCTGGCCCGCCTTGCAACGGCTCGAGGGGGGGCAGGTTGAGCTTCTGCCGCGTCTGCGGGTGGCCTTGGAGCAGCCCCTGCGGCGGGGCGCCGGCCGCCCGGAGTTGGCCCGTGCCTCCTTGGTGGTGGCCGAGGACGGTCGTCTCTTGGCGCGGGTGGCGGGCTCCCAGGCGTCGTCCCGCATTGGCTCCCTGTCGGGGGCGGATCTGCTTTTGGAGATTCCCGCTGAGCTGGGCAGCCTGGAGGCGGGGACCGAGTTGTGGGCTCAGCTGCTGCGGCTGCCCATTTTTTGAGGGCCTAAAGGGGGGTGTTGCCCTCGATCCACTGGCTGGATCCATCGGCCTTCCATTCCCGCTTCCAAAAGGGAGCGTTGTGCTTGAGCTCCTCGAGCAGCTCCTGGCAGCAGCGTTGGGCAGGACCGCGGCGGTCGGCCCAGACCGCGACGCAAACGATCGCCTCGTCCACCGCGATGCGGCCGACCCGATGTTCGATTAGGCAGGCCAGAGCGCCATGGCGTGTGCTGACGGATGCGGCGATGCGCTGCAGTTCCGCTTCCGTCATCCCGGGGTAATGCTCGAGCTCGAGTGCCACCACGCCATTGCCTGCGCGCACGCGCCCGATGAAGGAGCTCGTGGCCGCCGCCCGCGGGAGGCCGGCCTCCAGTAGTCCTTCCTCCCAGTGCTGCAGCGCCTCCAGGGGATCGAACTGCTCGGGAAGCAAACGAATTGCGATCGGGATCGGCCTGTCCATCAGCCCCCACTGATCGGCGGCAGGAAGGCCAGCTCGTCTCCGCTCTCGAGCGGCGTGTCGGTGCTGGCAAAGCGTTGGTTGATGGCCACCCGCACCCCATCGAGGGATCGGTCGAGGCCCAGTTCACCCCAAAGCTGTTGAGCGGTCGTGGGCTGGGCGAGCGGCCAGTCCCGCTCCCCCCAGCCAGCCTGCTCCCGCAAGCTGGCGAAGAGGCGGATGCGGATTGACCCTGGTGCGCTGGAGCCCATGGTTCAAACGCTACCCAGCAGGACGGGGAGGTTTGGCAGCATCAAGGCTCCGCTGCATCCCGCGCTTGGGCCTTTCGATTGCGCTGTTGACCGTCTCTGACACGCGGACCCTCGCCGAGGATCGCTCTGGGGCTGCGCTGCAGCAGCGGCTCGAGGCGGCGGGCCATCAACTGCACGAGCGGTGTTTGGTGCCGGACAACCGCTACCAAATCCGCTCCGAACTCAGCCGTTGGATTGCTGATGAGGCGGTGCAGGTGGTGATCACCAGCGGCGGCACCGGTTTGACCGGACGGGATGGGACGCCGGAGGCCGTCGAGCCGCTCCTGGACAAAACCATCGAGGGCTTCGGCGAGCTGTTTCGGGTGCTCTCCTTCGAGAGCATTGGCACCAGCAGCCTCCAGAGCCGGTGCCTAGCCGGCGTGGCCAATGGGACGGTCGTCTTTGTGTTGCCGGGGTCGCTGGACGCGGTGGAAACCGCCTGGGATCGCCTGATTGCGGCCCAGCTCGACGCCACGACCCGCCCCTGCAACTTGGTGCAGCTGTTCCCCCGTTTGCGCGAAGCGCCGTGACCGGCCTGGAGCCCGGGCTGCTGTTCGCCCTGGGGCTCATTGCCTTCCTCTATGCCTGCGTCGGCCATGCCGGTGCCTCCGGCTACATCGCCAGCCTGGCCCTCTTTGCGGTGCCGCTGGAGTGGATCCGGCCCATGGCCCTGGTCATGAACCTGGTGGTGGCGAGCCTGGCCAGTTGGCGTTTTTACCGCGATGGCCACCTGCCGGTTGTCGTTCAGCGGCGCCTGCTGTTCCCGCTGCTCTCCTGCTCCATCCCTGCGGCCCTGCTTGGCGGCAGTTTGCGCTTGCCCAGTGACGGCTTGAGCCTCTTCTTGGCCGTTGTGTTGCTCTTTTCTGCGCTGCGGCTTTGGCGCTCTCCCCAAGAGCGCACGGGCGG
Organism: Synechococcus sp. A10-1-5-1; assembly: GCF_023115425.1. Classification (NCBI taxonomy): domain Bacteria; kingdom Bacillati; phylum Cyanobacteriota; class Cyanophyceae; order Synechococcales; family Synechococcaceae; genus Synechococcus; species Synechococcus sp. A10-1-5-1. Next base: position 1,651,916 of record NZ_CP096032.1, read on the forward strand.
GGCGGTGGCCTTGCCGCCATGGCCTGTGGTTGTCCTGACGGGCGCGGTGCTGGGCCTGCTGGCCGGGTTGAGCGGGACCGGTGGCGGCATCTTTTTGACGCCGCTGGCGCTGCTCGCGGGTTGGCTTCCGATCCGCCTGGCGGCCGGGGTGTCCTCGGCCTTTATTTGGTGCAATTCCTTGGCGGGGCTCAGTGGTTGGTTGCTGAGCTATGGCGCTTCAGTCCTGCCTCCCGCTCCGCTCTTGCTGGCCCCTTTGCCGCTCGTGGCCTTGGCGGGAGCCCTGGGGAGTTGGTGCGGCAGTCGCCGTTTTCAAGAGGTCTGGATTCGCCGTCTGTTGGCGCTGGTGCTGCTGCTGGCCAGCCTGAAGTTGTCCGGCCTCTTGCCCTTGCCCTAGCCCCCCAGGTAGGCCATCTCCGCTTTGGGCTGTCCCGCGCGGGACGAGCGCTCTTCGCTGTAGCGGTCCTGGCGCTGACGCCAGAGCTGGCCCATCGCGAGCCGTAGCTCGCTTGGGCTTTGCAGCCAAGGCTTGAGGTCTTGGCCTTCGGAGGCAAACAGGCAGGTGTAGGCCATGCCATTGGCGGTGACCCGCAGCCGGTTGCAATCGCCGCAGAAGGGTTGGCTGATCGAGGCCACGACGGCGACCGAGCCGTTGCAATCGCGGTAACGCCAGCGGCTGGCGGTGCCATGGGCGGCCCGCCCGAGGGGCTCCAGGGGCCAGTGGCGGCTGAGGCGTTGGAGCATGTCCGCGGCGGGGACGACGTCCTCGGGGGACCAGCCATTGCGGTTGCCCACATCCATGGTTTCGATCAGCCGCAACTCCAGGCCGTGCTCTCGGGCGAGGGCGGCGAGGGGGAGCAGTTGATCGTCGTTGCGCCCGCGTTGGATCACGCTGTTGAGCTTCAGCGCCCCTGCGGCTGGATCAAATCCAGCGGCCTTGGCCGCGGCGATGGCCGCCAGGACCTGCTCCAAAAGCTGCTCCCCCTGCTGCGGCCGGCCACTCATCTCCCCCACCCGCTCAGGGTCGACGGCATCGAGGCTGATGGTCAGGCGTTGCAGCCCGGCTTGCCGCAGCCGCAGGGCGCGGGCTGGGCTGAGCAGGACGCCATTGGTCGTCAGCGCGATGTCCTTCAGGGCGCTGAGGGGGCTGCCTGTTTCCCGGCGGCCCTGGTCGATCGCCTCGAGCAGGTCGTCGAGATCGGGTGCCAACAGAGGTTCTCCGCCGGTGAGGCGCAGGCTGCTGACCCCCAGGCTGCAGGCCGCTTCGATCACCCGCAGCCGCTGCTCGGTGCTCAGCCTGTCGGCGGGTTCTTGGCCGTCGGGCTGGCAGTAGGGGCACGCCAGGTTGCAGCGCGCCGTCAGGGAGAGCCGCAGGACTCCGAGGGGACGCTGGAGTTGATCGGTGGCGGTGCCTGCGCTCATGCCATCAGCCTGGCGCGCTCGGCCGGGGTGTTCGCATTGATCAGCGGCTGGGCTGGGAGCACTACAGCTTGATGGGGGATGGTGGCGAGCCAGGCCTGCCAGCGCCGCTCTCCGCTGGCCAGGACCTCGGCCAGGCCGTTGCGTTGCTCGGGTCCACCGGGATAGATCCCCAGCAGGGGCTGCAGCCGCTCGCCGTCATGGGCAACGGCGGCCTGGCTGGGGGAGCGCCTCCAGTGCTCGATCAATGAGTCCAGTGTTCTTCGGTTGAGCTGGGGCATATCCACCGGCACCACCAGCAGGGCGCTGTCGCTGCCCCTGGGAAGGACCAGCTGCAGGGCGTGGAGGGGGCCTTGGGCGGGTGCGGGCTCCAGGGCCAGTGCAACACGCTCGAGCCCGGCGATCAGGTCGGCATGGCTGCTGTCTTGGCTGCAGACCGCCACGGAGGGGCAGACCTGGCTTAGGAGTTCAGCGGCACGCGACAGCCAGCTCCCGCCGTTGGGGTGGGGGAGGGCTGCTTTGTCCTGGCCCATCCGCCGGCTGGCGCCGCCGCAGAGCACTGCTCCCTGGAGCCGCATCGGAGTCATCGCTGCACGATGTAACCCCAGGAACCCCTGGAAGCGTCGCTGTTGCTACAAAACAGGCCTTGAACTACTACCTGCGGGATAAGTGATAAGTGCCATTAATTCCTCTCATTAGGCCGCGCCCTGCTTTGCGGTCGAGTTGCTCTTTGGTAACTGTCGTTACCCGAGTCAGTAGGTGGCGAGTGGTCCAATCTCTTCAGCGCTTGATGCGCTGTCCCCCTGGTCGCTGCTTTTTTGAAGGCCTGGGCTCATCCCACTGTCCCTGTCCTCCATGCTTAGCGATCTTTGGTCGCTCCAGGGGAGATATCGCACTCTTCATCTCACCTGGTTCGCCTTCTTCCTGACGTTTGTCGTCTGGTTCAACCTTGCTCCTCTAGCGACAACCGTTAAGGCCGACCTTGGCCTTGACCTAGGTCAAATTCGTACCGTTGCGATCTGCAACGTTGCACTCACGATTCCCGCTCGCGTGCTGATTGGCATGCTGCTGGACAAGTTCGGTCCCCGTAAGACCTATTCGGGCATTCTTGTCTTCTCGGTGATTCCCTGTCTGCTGTTTGCATCAGCGCAGGACTTCAATCAGCTGGTGGTTGCTCGCCTGCTGCTCTCCATTGTTGGTGCCGGCTTTGTGATCGGTATCCGCATGGTGGCTGAATGGTTTCCGCCCAAAGAGATCGGTCTGGCGGAAGGGATCTACGGCGGTTGGGGCAACTTTGGCTCGGCCTTCTCCGCACTGACTCTCGTCGCCCTGGCTGGCTTCCTCTCCTTCTCAGGTGGCTTCGAGCTCCCCACTGGCGCCATCTTGAATTGGCGTGGAGCAATTGCTCTGACCGGCATTATTTCGGCCGTCTACGGGGTGATCTACTTCTTTAACGTCACCGATACTCCCCCGGGAAAGACCTACCAAAAGCCCGCTAAGTCCGCTGGTCTTGAAGTGACCTCCATGCGGGACTTCTGGGGCCTGCTGGGCATGAATGTTCCCTTCGCGGCCATTCTCTGCGTGCTCTGCTGGCGCCTGCAAAAGGTTGGCTTCCTGAACGCCGGCACCTATCCCCTGGCGCTCCTCGCAGTTCTCGTTTGGTTTGGCTTCCAGACCTGGGGCATTATTCGCACCAACCGCGACCTGATCAACGGCGTTAAGCAATACCCCAAGGACGACCGCTACGAGTTCAAGCAGGTCGCCATTCTGGAGCTCACCTACATCGTGAACTTCGGATCTGAGTTGGCGGTTGTCTCCATGCTGCCGACATTCTTTGAGACCACGTTTGATCTTCCGAAGGCAACTGCCGGCATCCTGGCGTCCTGTTTTGCCTTTGTGAACTTGGTGGCTCGCCCCGGTGGCGGCCTGATTTCCGACAAGCTCGGTAGCCGCAAAAACACCATGGCCTTCCTCACCGGTGGCCTGGGCATTGGTTACTTGATCATGAGCATGATCAAGCCGGGCACCTTCTCCGGTTCCCTGGGCATCACCGTCGCGGTGTTGATCACGATGCTCGCCTCGTTCTTCGTCCAGGCCGGTGAAGGCGCCACCTTCGCGATGGTGCCCCTGGTCAAGAAGCGCGTCACGGGTCAGATCGCAGGTCTGGTGGGCGCCTACGGCAACGTTGGTGCGGTTGCTTACCTGACGATCTTCAGCCTCCTGCCGATGTGGATGGGTGGCGGCAAGGATCCCTCTGCAGAGATCGTTGCTTCCTCCAACAGCGCCTTCTTCCAGATCCTCGGGATTGCCGGATTGATCGTTGCTTTCCTCTGCTTCTTCTTCCTCAAGGAGCCCAAGGGTTCCTTCTCTGCAGAGCACGCTGACGAGAAGGTGCTCGTCAACGCTTGATTCACCCCCAACACAGGGGTCTGTTCGGGGCGGCCCCGTTGAGCTGCCCCTTTTTCATTTGACGCTGTTTTGGGTGTGGTGATGGCCTCCGGCAACGTGCGCAGCCAATGTCCCTACTGCGGGGTGGGCTGTGGTCTTGAACTGATTCCACCGGCCTTGCCGGGCCAGGCGGTCAAGCGTGATGCCGAGGGCAATCCCATGTGGACGGCTCGGGGTGACCGCCAGCATCCCTCGAGCCTGGGCCAGGTCTGCATCAAGGGGGCGACCGTTGGCGAGACCTTGGCCCGGGGGCGCCTTCGCGAGCCCCTCTATCGCGCCAGCCTGGACGAACCGTTCCAACCCATCACTTGGGAGCAGGCGATGGACCTGCTGGTGGGCCGCATCCGCAGCACCTTGGCCACCAAGGGCCCCGATGCGATTGCGATGTATGGATCGGGCCAGTTCCACACCGAGGACTACTACCTGGCTCAGAAGCTGTTGAAAGGTGCGTTGGGCACGAACAACTTCGATGCCAACTCCCGCCTGTGCATGAGCTCCGCGGTGGCGGGCTACACCCGCAGCCTGGGCTCCGACGGCCCCCCGGCCTGTTACGAGGATTTGGACCACTGCACAGTGGCCTTCCTGATCGGGACCAACACCGCGGAATGCCACCCGGTGCTGTTTCAGCGCCTCTTGAAACGCAAAAAGCGCAATCCCGGCAGCGTGAAGATCGTCGTCGTCGATCCCCGCTTAACGGAGACCGCGAAGGCTGCGGATGTGCATCTGCCCATCGCTCCTGGCACGGACCTGGCGTTGCTCCACGGCCTGGCCCATCTGGTCCTCCGTGAGAACGGTCAGGACCCGGCGTTCATTGACGATCACACCGAGAACTACAAGGCCTTCTTTGATCTCGCGGCTCGCTGGACGCCGCGCAAGGTTGCTCGGTTCTGCAACATTCCAGAAAAGCGGCTGCGGGAGGTGGCGGAGCTCTTCCACCGCCGTGAGCGGGTGCTCAGCCTGTGGTCGATGGGGGTCAACCAGCGGCGCGAAGGCACCGCGGTGGTGGGTGGTCTGATCAACCTGCATTTGTTGACCGCTCAGATCGGCAAGGAGGGTGCGGGTCCCTTCTCCCTGACGGGCCAGCCCAATGCCATGGGTGGACGCGAGGCCGGGGGCCTGGCCCATCTGTTGCCGGGCTACCGCGTTGTGACCAATTCCGAGCACCGCCAGGAGGTTGAACAGGCCTGGCAGTTCCCCGCCGGACGCATTGCGGCGGCCCCCGGCTTGGCGGCCTGGCAACAGGTGGAGGCGATGGAGCGGGGTGAGCTGGATTTGTGGTGGGTGGCCGCCACCAATCCTTTGGTGAGCATGCCGGACCTCGATCGGGTCAAGGCCGCGATGCGGCGCTGCCCGTTGGTGGTGGTCAGTGACGCCTACGCGGATACCGAAACCTCCCACTACGCGCACCTGTTGTTGCCCGCGGCCCAATGGAGTGAAAAGGCTGGGGCGATGACCAATTCGGAGCGTCGGGTGACCTATTGCCCGGCCTACCGCCCCCGCCATGGGGAGAGCCGTCCGGATTGGGAGGTGTTCGCCGAGGTGGGCCGGCGTTTGGGTTTTGAGGAGCAATTCAGCTACGCCTCTGCCGCGGAGGTGTACGCGGAATTCAGTCAGCTCACGGTGGGCCGACTCTGTGATGTCTCCGGTCTCAGTCACGCTTTGTTGGAGGAGGCGGGCCCGCAGCAGTGGCCCTTCCCCGCGGGGGCATCAGCCAGCAGCGAGGCCAAGCGGCTCTACAGCGACCATCAATTCGCAACGCCTTCGGGTCGTGCCCGCTTCTGCACGGATCAACCCATGGGTCTGGCGGAGCCCCCCTGCGAGACCTACCCGTTGGTGCTCACCGTGGGCCGGTATCTCGGTCAGTGGCACACGATGACCCGCACGGGGAAGGTCGAGCGGTTGCAGACCATGCACCCGAAGCCTCTGTTGGAGGTGCATCCGCAAGATGCCTTGGAGCTGCAGTTAAAGGATGGGGAGCTCGCCGCCGTGAGCTCCCGCCGCGGACACATCACGGCGACGGTGAAGGTCACCGATCGCATCCGCCGGGGCTCGGTGTTTCTGCCGATGCATTGGGGGTTCACCCAGGAGAACGCCTGTGAGGCCAACACCTTGATGCACGATCAGGCCTGCCCGGTTTCCAAGCAGCCCGAACTCAAGGCCTGCGCCGTGATCGTTGCTCCAGCGGTGTCGGTGGTGAAGCCGCTCGAGCAGGAGGCCGGACGGCTCGAGGCACTCCGCCGCTGGTTTACGCCAGCACTTCGCTGAAGGCCGCCTCCAGGTTGTGGTGGTCATGCCCCGGCCGCGCCAGCTTGCAGAGGGCAAAGCGCTCGAGCTCGCTGAGGGCGGACCACTGCTCGGGCTGGAGGGTGATGCCGCGGTTCTGGGCGGCGGCGGTGAGGAGCTCGGGGATCTCGAGGGGGTTCTGCCAGGTCTCCCCGGTTGAGATCGGCAGCGTTTTGGCCTGACCGTCGGCCATGGACTCGGTGCACGCCAGCAGGTGTTGGCGCAGTTGAGCGAGGCCCTCCGGCGTGTCCTCCCAGTCGACGAGGCTCTGCCGTTGCGTTTGGTTCAGGGCCAGCCAGTGGTTGAGCTTGAGCTTGACGCCACAGAGATCCAGCTTGCGGCGCACGCAGAGGGGAATGCAGCGCCAATTGCCGATGAAATCGCTCTCGAAGTCAAAGCAATGGCTTGCCGAGGGGGCCTCAGAGGTCACGGCCAGACGGGGTTCTGGTAGTGATTTTGACGCTTCTGGGGATTGCTGGCAGTGGGGTGAACGGTTTGGTGTCAACGGCACCCAAATGCGTCCGTTGATCTCTTCAAACTCACCTCAATCAACCGCTCTGCCATGCGTCTCGCCGTTGCTCTTGGGGTGTTGCTGGGCGGTTCCCATGGCTGGCTGAGCAGCGATCGTCTGTTGGCCGGCGCAGCCGCTTGGTCCATCGCACCGGCGGCTTCCACAACGTTTTGGACTGGTTCAGCTGGCGATGGCTGGCTGGCGTCTCCATAGTGGTTGGGTCGAATCCCTTCTGCCGTCATGGCAACCAAAACTGGAGTCGCGGCTCAGGGCCGCCATCCCCTGACCATTGCTACGGGTTTCGTCGGAGCCTTTGTTGTGGCGTCCTTGGGCGTTCAGCTCATCCGTAGCGCTTCCGTCTCGACCTCTGCACCCGCTTCGGTGCAGCCCGTGATCGCTGGTCAAGCCGCGATGTGGCAAGTCCTGGGCGAGCGCTGAGTTCGCTTGTCAACCCATCTCCTGGCGGAGCCGTTGGAGATGGGTCATGACGGCCCCTGAGCTGAGCAGTTCCCGGCAACGCTCCAGTCCGTTGGCATGGGTGCTCTCAAGACCCGCCTGCCATACATAGGTGCCGGCATTCCAGATCAGAGCAGTCGCGAGTTCCCCTTGCCCGCCAAGGGCGGCTGCGGCTTGGCTGCTCCAGGTCTCCAGTCCTTCCCAGAGGGGATCAGCCCCGTAGCAACCGTTGTCCCTGGGGTGGAGGATCTGGCGTCCCTCGTCCTCGGGGCCTGGTCGGCCGGTGACGCAAGCCCGGCTGATGGGCAGATCGGTGCTTCCTTCGAGACCTTTCACGGTGAGCACGTTGGTTTCTCCGGCGAGTTCGAGTGCTTTCCAGGCCCGCGCTTCGGTGGGTGGGTGCACAAAGCCACTGACCAGGAGATGCTCGCCTTGGTGCGCAGTCCAGAGCAGTTCCAGGCTCGCGAGGGGTGGCCTCTTGCCAAGGTCCTCTCGATAGGGAATCAGGGATTCGGCATCGGGTAGGTGATCGGGTTGATGCACCAGGGCCAGATCGCAGCACTGGAGCTTCTCTTGCACCCAGGCAACACTGCGGCCGGCCAGTTGGAGCCCCAGGGCGGCGAAGAGCTCCATGGCCGTGATTCCGTACTTCACCGGAATCCGGCCGGCCCCTTGCAGGACCACGGGTAGCCCGGCGCTGGAGAGCACTAGAGCGGTGAGCGGATAAATCGGGGCCGTTCGGGTCCGCCCGTCGAAGGGCATGCCGAAGCTGATGGCCGGCTTCTCGGTCCTGAGTTGAGGGCCCCGCTGGCGGTAAACATCGAGCATCCCGGTGAGTTCCTGGGGTTCGGGCCGGCGGATGCGGTGGGCGATCAGGAAGGCACCGATTTGGGCCGGACTGGCCGCTCCGTCGAGCATGAGCTCGAGGGCATGGGCGGCCTCTTCACGGCTGAGGCCACGGCTGGTGTGCTCGCCACTGCCTACCTTTTGCAGGTACGCCTTGAATGTTGCTCGGCCTTGGGGCGTGCTGTCGGTGACGGGTGCGGCGACGGTCATGCCGACAGAGGGACACTGAATTGATTTTCTGTGGCCACAGGACCGGTTCTGGTAGCAGCGGCTACTAATCGGTTGCCGGCTCCGTAGCAACGGCTGCGCAGCGCGTGCGCAACTGCGGCGATTCTTGTTGCTGAACGGATGGCAGATAGCGCTCCATTCTGTTCGCTCCTCTCATCGCTATTAGCCTGTCTCCATGACGGTTACACCTGTTTCCATGCCCTCGCTGGCTGCTCCTTCGCCAGCCACAATCACCGCCACCTTGATGGCAGCAAAGAAGGCCAAGGGCCTCAGCTTTGCCGACCTGGAATCCGCGCTGGGTCGTGACGAGGTTTGGATTGCTTCGTTGTTCTATGGCCAGTCCACCGCCTCGCCCGAAGAGGCTCAGAAGCTCGCTGAACTGTTGAGCCTTGATCACGCCATTGCCGAGGCCCTGCAAGCCTTCCCGACCAAGGGTGGCCTGGATCCTGTGATCCCCACCGACCCACTGATCTATCGCTTCTACGAGATCATGCAGGTCTATGGAATGCCCCTGAAGGACGTCATTCAAGAGAAGTTTGGCGACGGCATCATGAGTGCCATCGACTTCACTCTGGATGTCGACAAAGTTGAAGATCCCGCTGGTGATCGCGTCAAGGTCACCATGTGCGGCAAATTCCTTCCCTATAAAAAGTGGTGAGTTGATCTCCCCATGCAAAAGCCCCCGCAAGGGGGGCTTTTTTTATGGTCACAAACCTCAGAGTGAAAACCTAGGCATTGATGGCTTGTTCAATCCAGGCGCGATGTCGGATCTGGGCCTTGAGCTGACGCTCCAGCGGCTCTTCGAGCACTGTGCCGGCTAGCTGGCTGCGTAGGGCTAGCAAGTGTTGGCAGCTCTCGAGGCTGCCGATGCAACCGAGGGCTTGAAGAGCTGTCTCAGCCACACCTGGCAGTGCATCCGGGCTGATGCGGCTGCTGATCGCCTCTAAGACGACGGGTTCGTTGCGCCTTTGCAAAAGCTTGATTGTGGCGATGACAACCTCGGACCGGAAATCCTCCAGGAGTGGGGTCGTCAGCCGCAGAACTTCGCTGGCTTCGAGGCTGCGGTTGCGGAAGGTCAGCAGCGTCAGTCCTGCCAGGCGATGGCTTTGGCCAGGGGCCCTCAGTGCGTCTTCGATGATCGTGATGTCGATCAGGTTTCCCCAGCAACCCAGCGCTTCAAGCACCTCAGGCTCAAGCTCGCCGGCATTCGGAAGCCAGGCCAAGAGTTGCTCGCAGGCTTGGGGGTGGTGACAGATGCCCAGGGCGCGGATCAGCGGTCTCGTGATGCCCTGCGATTGGCAGAGGGGAAGGATCCAATCGATAGCCTCGGGTCCAGCCATCCCCAAGCGCTCAGCGAGGCTGAGGGCGAGGGATGGATCACAGACCCGAGGCAGAAGATTGCTCAGTTCCTCAAGGGAGAGGGGCTGCCGCCGCCAGCGTCCCAGCCGCTCGCTTAAAGCAGCTTCCTCCAACGGTGAGAGGAGCCCGGAAACGGAGGCGACAGCGGTTCCCACGGATCAGCGAGCCCCCAGCTCAGCGGCCAGCTCGCGCTCGAGCTTGTCGTCGTGCTCGTTAGGCAGAACGTTGGCCATCTTGGTGCGATGGGTGCTGTAGAAGAGCATTCCGATGAACACCATCCCGCCGACGATGTTGCCAAGGGTGACGGGGATGAAGTTCCAGACGATCACCTTGCCGAAGGGGACGCCAGAGCCCAGCAGGGGACCGGCGGTGTGAAGGAACTGGTTCACCACGATGTGCTCCATGCCCATCGTTTGGAAGGCCGTGATCGGCAGCCAGCAGGCGAGCAGTTTGCCGGGGACGCTCTTGCTCACCAAGGCCATGGTCACGCCCAGGCAGACGAGCCAGTTAGCGACCAATCCGCGTAGGAAAGCCAGGAAGAAGCCAGTGCTGCCGAGGGCTTCGTACTTGGTGATGACGTTGAGCTTGTTCAGTTTGATGATAGTGGCGGCCACGACCTGCCAGCCCTTGCCACCATCGGCAGCGGCCAGAGGTTCAACGGTGCCAGCGCTGGTGAGGCTGACCCACATGATCAGCGCCACCACCAAGGTGCCGATGAAGTTGCCGATCCAGACCCAGGTCCAGTTGCGGAAGGTGGAGCCCCAGCTCGCCTTGCCCGCCCAAACGCTCATGGGCAGCAGGGCGAAGTTGCCAGTGACGAGCTCCATGCCGAAGAGCACGATGCTGGCGAAACCGAAGGGGAAGAGCAGCGAGCCCAGGAAGGGCATCTTGCTCTGGGCGGCCACAGTCAGAGCAAGAATGACGGCGAGGCCAAGGATGGCGCCGGAATAGAAACCGCGGATCAGCAGGTTCTTGACGCTGACCGTGGCCTTTTTGCCGCCGGCGGCAATCATGCCGTCGACGAGCTCGTTGGGTAAGACGTAGTCCATTTGTGAGGCTGTAGCGCTCATGTGCCGCTATAGAGAAGGTGGATGGGTGGTGGACTTAACCGCTGATGCGGTTCATCAAGCGAGAAACGATGTCTTGACTGCCGTTGGGCCGATTGACCGGAGCTTTGTCGTCGCCACTGCTGCTGATCCAATTGACAAAGCGAGAAAAAAGATCGCGTTTGTTTGGGTTTGTTTGTGATGTCATGTTGAGGATCCAGGTGTCATCCAATTGAGGGCAGGCTTCAGAAGACAGGAGCGCCTGATCTCAAAAACTGTGGCTAATTTGTATTGACGACTGCGGTGTTCTAAGTCCGAGGCTTGGCGCCAAACTGTTCAATTAGAACTTCTTTGAGGACCGCTTGGATTTGACTCGCCGGTATTCCTTTGCGGTGCATTTCACCGACCTGTGGATTGGCGCCTTGTGAACCGCCAATGGTGAGGTTGTAGCCCTCGCCCATGCCGCCGTCGGGTTGTTTGGTTTTGGTCCCGGTGAGGCCGATGGCTCCCATGTAGGCCTGGCCGCAGGTGTTCGGGCAGCCTGTCCAGTGGATCTTCAGCTCCTCCGGCAGAACCAATTCGCGATCGAGGGCCTCAGCGGCTGCGAGGGCCTGATCTTTGGTGTTGGTGAGGGCAAAGCTGCAGTAGGTGTTGCCGGTGCAGCTCACGGTTCCAGCGGCGATGTGGCTGGGGTGGAGGCTGAAGCGCTGCAGCAGTGGCTCGGCCTCAAAGGCCTGGAGTTGGGTGCTGGCGATGCCGGTGAAGATGACGTTCTGATCTTCCGTGAGCCGGACTGAACCATCGCCATGGCGCTCGGCAAGTGCGGCGATGTCCTGGAAGTCTTCGGCGCGCAGGCGGCCGACGGGGATATGGACGCCGGCGTAGTGCAGGTCCTCTTGTTTCTGAGGGTGGATGCCGTAGTGGGAGCGGGGTTCGGCATCAAAGACTGAGCCCGGATCGGGGGTGAGGGGGCCGAAGCGCTCTTCAACCATGGCCCGGAATGTCTCCAGCCCCACCTCGTCGAGGTACAGACGGAAGCGGCCCTTGGGGCGCTTGTCCCGTTCACCGTTGTCGCGCCAGATCTTGATGACGGCCTCGGTGATCGCGCAGATCTGATCCGGCTTGACCCAGGCATTCAAGGGAACGGCGTAGGCGTTCATCTGAGAGGAAAGAATGCCGCCAATCCAGACGCCAAACCCCATCTCACCGTTGTTCTCAACGGGGTGGAAGGCGATGTCGTTGTGGAGCAGGAAGTTGTCGCGGGCGCCGGCAACGGCCGTGTTCCATTTCCGCGGCAGGTTGGAGAACTCGGGGTTCCCCTGGTGGTTGCTGGTGAGGAAGTTCTCGAGCTCCTGGGTGTAGGGCCGCGTGTCCACAATTTCCAGGGGATCGATGCCGGCGATCGGGTTGCCGGTGACGTTCCGCGGGTTGTCGAAGGCGGACTGAATCGTGGTCAGGCCGACCGCTTTGAGTTGACCCAGGATCTCGGGCAGGTCCTCGAGGAGGATGCCGCGCATCTGAATGTTCTGGCGCGTCGTGATGTCGGCGCTGCCGTTGCTGCCGTAGCGGGCAACGACATTGCCGACGACCCGCAGTTGCTCGGCGGAGATCACCCCGTTGGGGACCCGCAAGCGCATCATGAAGAGCCCCGGTGTCTTGGGTCTCCAGAACATGCCGTACCACTTCAGGCGCAACTGAAGGTCGGTCTCGTCAACGTTTTCCCAACCCAGTTGGGCGAATTTTTCAATCTCACTGCCAACAAGCAGGCCATCTTTGGCTGCTTTGTTCTGCTCGATCTTGTTGAGCTTTTTGCCTTCGAGCCAGCTGGGCAGTGTGTTGGACAGTGTTGGCGTTGCCACCATGGGAAATCGGTTCAGATGAAGTCAGCAACTGAGCCGTTTCCAAAGAAATGAACGACTAGTGGGATGAATGAAATCACTCGCCCTGTCACCTCTTGTGTCGCCGTTGCTACGGATCGAGGTTGTTCGCGGGGAGTGGAGAAAAGGGTGTCAACGGATACCTAAAGGGGACCCGTCTTCCGGGTTGATGGTGTCGCTTTCCGCTTCTGGTAGCTCAGTATTGGCGTCCGATTTCGCCCAGCATCCGGGTCGCACCGTTGCGAATCATTTGCCAGACCTTTCCCATGGCGGCGAGGTCGGCGTCCAGCTCACGCCTCCAGTGCGGGACGGGCTGCATCTGCCGGTAGCGGGGACGTTCGTAGGCAGGCCGTCGGCGGGAGCTGGGCAGGGGGCGAGTGGATGGCATCGTGAACCTATGGATCCGGTGGTAGCGACTCCATCAGCAGGGCCGGGGTGCTGGCGGTGGCCGTTGCTACCGAAGCCCGTTGCTGGCGAGCACTCCCCCCTACTCCTGGTCGTTCATGGCCATGCCGGTGGTCAGATCCCAGAGGTTCTGGAGGATCTGGTTTCCGAGTTGGCCCGGGGCCGTCAGGCTCCCGTTTGGATGCAGGCTCTGACCGCGGATCCCCTGGAGCTGCCCCCAGGCCTGCCGCTGGTCTTGGTTCCGCTGCTGTTGACTCCAGGCAGTCACGTTCGCGCGGACATCCCGGCCATTCGTCAGCGCCTGCGTGACCAGGGACATCGTGTTCGGGTCCTTCCTTTCCTGGGCGCTTGGGGGCCCTGGCTGGAGCATTTGCGCGGCTTGGCCGCTCCCGCGGTTCTGCACCATCCGCTTCGGCCAGGGGTGGCGGATCGCTATCTCGCGGCCTTAAGCGCGTACGTCGGTGTGCCCTGCTTAAGTGCAGATCGCAGTGGTGAAGGCGATGCGGCGGCATTGCCCCTGGCCCTGGCTCCCAATCGGATGACGGCCCATCTGCGCACCGAAGACTCCGCCTGTCTGGCGTTGCTGGAGCGCCCCGCCACCCGTCAGTTTTTGCTCAACCTCCTCCTTGATCTGCCATGACCGCTGACATTGCCGGCAAGGTGTATTTGGTGGGCGCGGGTCCTGGTGATCCCGACCTATTGACGGTCAAGGCCCATCGCTTGCTGAGCCAGTGCGATGCGCTCGTCTACGACTCCTTGGTGCCTCGCGAGGTGCTGGCCTTGGTGCCGGAGGGCGCTGAGCAGCACTTTGTGGGTAAGCGCCGGGGGCATCACTCCGTGCCCCAGCCCAGCACCAATGCGGTGCTCGTTGAGATGGCCAAGCGCCATCGCTGTGTCGTGCGCTTAAAGGGTGGCGATCCCTTTCTGTTTGGTCGCGGTGGTGAGGAAGCGGCCCATCTGGAGCGCCATGGTGTGGCGGTGGAGGTCGTGCCCGGAGTGACCGCTGGCATTGCCGCACCGGCCTACGTGGGGATTCCCGTGACCCATCGCCGGGCGGGTAGTTCCGTCACCTTCGTGACGGGGCATGAGGAAATCGACAAGCGACGACCCGGTGTCGATTGGCGCGGTTTGGCCCGCAGCAGTGACGGTCTGGTGATCTACATGGGACTGCACAACCTGCCCCATATCTGTGAAGAGTTGATCGCTGGTGGCTTGGAGGCGTCCACCCCTGCGGCGGCGGTGCAGCAAGGCACGGTTCGCGGTCAGAAGGCGGTGGTTTCCACCTTGGGCGGCCTAGCCGCAGCCGTTCAGGAGGCTGAGTTGGCCTCACCTTCGATCGTCGTGATTGGCGATGTCGTGAATCAACGGGTCGAGAGCTGTGCCCCCGAGCCGGCGATGGTGGAGATGCCGATTCCCCTCAAACAGGGTTGAGTGCGATCTGCGGGCGCCGGGGTCGTCTCAGGTGCAGCCGCTGCAGGGACCAGCCCCGCTCAGGACTCATTTGCTGGGCGCTCAGCCAGCTGTCGTCGCGATCTTTAAGCGCTGCTCGATCGCTGACCTCTTCTCCGCCATAGAGCAGATGGATGATCCGATCGGGATCAATGTCCAGTTCAGCCACCTCATCCCAGAGGGATTGGCTGGCGTGGGCATCCGCCCGTCCGATTTGTGCATCCGCCAACTGCTGGGACAGAAGGATCACCAGGGCTTGTTCTTTGCGAGCGGTAAAGCTGTCACTGCTCACCATGGCCCGGCCCGGGCGGTTGGTGCAGCTGCTGGAGGGGGCTGTCATTGCAACCTTCCAATGATGGGACTAACGCTACTCAGATCCGCGCGAATTGGCTTAAGCCTCAGCGCGCCAATTCGGTAGTCCGAGCGCATCCCGCTGGCTGAAGCGTTCGCAGACGGCATAGGCCGCGGGCAGGTTGGCCACGCGCTCCCAGCTTCCGTCGCTGTCGTTGTGGTTCACGACGTAGCCACCGCCCCCATCACGGGCGATGCGGCAGCCGTCACCGGTGAGTCCGACGAGATGCAGATGGTTGCCCATGAATCCGACTGCTGATTGAGTGATTTCTAAGGCCTGCGAATGGGCTCGGACTCTGTGTTCGTTTCCCCACGCAATCAAACTTGAGCCTTCAGAACACAATCGGAAGGGCTCTTCATTTTTTCTTCGGGATCGCCCCTGATTGCGGCTGAATTCTTGGTTTTTGTAGGTCCATATGCCTAGAGCGGAGCGCGCTGGGATGGATC
Source organism: Synechococcus sp. A10-1-5-1 (assembly GCF_023115425.1). Lineage (NCBI taxonomy): Bacteria > Bacillati > Cyanobacteriota > Cyanophyceae > Synechococcales > Synechococcaceae > Synechococcus > Synechococcus sp. A10-1-5-1. The sequence continues at coordinate 1,667,038 of NZ_CP096032.1, forward strand.
ACCTCTGATCCCCGGTTGCGTTCAGTGTCAGGAACTCGTCATCCCTTGGGTTGTTTTTGGCTGAGGTATTGCCTCTCGCGCTGAATAGCTTGCGTTTGAAGAATCAGGCAGAGGGCTGGGTTCCGTGTCAGAGCCACTGGCTGAGCACCGACGAGAAAAGCGCTTCCCTGCGGTGCTTGCAGTCACCCTTCCCCTACGCAGGTTCACCGCCGCACCTGGGCTGGATCATCGGCCTTGGCAGCCTGCTGATCTCTTGGATCTCAGCTCTTGCGGCGCGGCTGTGTTGGTCCAGGCCATCCAGCCTTTCGAGACTGGTGCTGAGCTCAGCCTCGATTGTTCAGGCCTAGCGAGTCTCGGTCGATCGGAGCTCGAGGCCGTCGTCCGTTGGTCTCAAGTCGCTGCGCATTTGGACGATTTGGGGGTGCTGGGCCTGGAGTTCACGCAGCCCTTGGCGTCTTGGCCCTCGATTAGTTGATCTGCACCTTGGCTTCGCTGGAGGCCTGCTGCAGCCGGGCTCCCACAGCGATAGGGAACATGGCTAGCGAGAACGCGCTGGCGAGGATGATCTGGGTCAGTTCGCCTCCCGGGACTAGGCGATCAGGACCGCTCACCTCGGCGAGCAGCAGCAATCCGAGCAAGTAGCCAAACCACCACCTGCCATGGGCTCCATCGACCCGTTGGCCCTTCCAGTGGTTGATCCCGGCAAAGATCAGGGCTGGAACGAGGACCAGGGCCATCGCTCCTTCAACCGCGCTGCGTCCGCACCACAGGACGGCGCAGCTGGAGATCATGAAAGTGAGTGGGCAGATGACCGCGGCCCAAGGCAGAGCAAAAGCGCGCTGGGCCGTAGGCAGCTGATGGCGCAGGGCCAGCAGGCTGACGGGACCAACGGCGAGGGCAATCACCAAGCAGGCGGTGAGAAAGCTCACGACCTGCTGCCAGCTGGGTCCAAGCAGCAGCATCACGATTCCAATCACCAGGCTCAGGACCAGAGCCGTGCTGGGAACGGCTTGCCGGTTTAGGTGCTCCAGTCGCTTGGGCAACAGGCCAAGGTTGCCCATCATCCAGGCGACCCGGCCTGACAGTCCCAAGTAGGTCATGGCGGTGGCTCCTGGGGAGATCACCGCGTCACTCAGCAGTAAACCCACCACCCAGCTCAGCCCGAGTCCCATGGCGATCGCGACGAGTGGTCCACCGTGGGCGCTGAGTTGCAGAGCCCCCCAGCCCCCGTTCAGGCTGCCGTGGGGGACGGCCACCAAGAACGCCAGTTGCAGCAACAGATAGATGGCAATGGAGAGGCCCAGGCCCAGGCCCATCGCCAGCGGGACGGTGCGTTGGGGATCTCTCGCCTCCCCCGCCAAATCCATGGCTGTGCGAAACCCGAGCAGGCTGAAGAGGATGCCGCCGCCGCTGATGGCCTGAACGACTCCAGGCAGCCAGCTCTCCCCCTGGTTGGGAGGCCCGACACTCACCAGCAAATTGCTCCAGTCGGCGGCACTCAGCATCAGGGCGGCGGAGATCAGTAGGGGGACCACCAACTTCCAGCCGGTCAGCGTGTCGATCCAGCGAGCCAGGGTTTGCACCCCAGACAGGTTGACCCAGGTCATCAACACCAAGAGCACGGCGGCGCAGCCCATCCCCAAGGGACTGAGCACCTGGCCTTGGCCGCCATCGAGGGTGAGCCACGGAAGGTCGCTGGCCAGGTACTGGATCATGGCCAGCACCTCGATGGTGGGCAGGGCCAGGTAGGCGATCCAGGCGCACCAGCCGCCGATGAAGCCCGCGAGGCGGCCATGGCTGAGCATCGGGATTTGCGCCAGGGCGCCTGAACTGGGGACAAGGGCTCCCAGTTCGGCAAACACCATGGCCAAGCCAAAGGCCAGAACCCCGCCGAGGACCCAAGCGATCAAGCTGGCGGCCCCGGCACTGCGGGCGGCATAGAAGGGAGCAAAGAGCCAGCCCGAGCCGATGGTTCCGCTGACCACCGCCAGGGTCAAGCTGCGCAGGCCGAGGCTGCGTGTGAGGCCGCTCATCGCCCTGACTCAGTATTTCGCTTCCCATCCTGGTTGGCTCTGGCTAAAGCGAAACCAGCGACCGTTGTCTTTTGATGTCGGCTTTCTTGCGTGCCGGGCTCACCGCCTTGATCAGTGGTGGTGCCCTGATGGCGTCTGCCCCTGCTCTGGCTTCCTGTCAGTTCCTTACCCCTGTGGGAGGCAATGGCCAGAGCAACGTCGTCACCAAGACCATCAGCCTCGGCAGCCCCTTGCCCTTCAGTCGTCCGAACTGGAACACCGACTTCTTCGTGAATCAGCCCTACCGCCGCTACAAGCTGTTCTTCACCGCCAACTCCTCAGTCAGTGCCACCTATCCAATCCAGGCTTTTCTGAAGTTCACCGATGGCTCGAATCTCCAGGTGGTGAACGAGTCCTATGCCCCCAATCTGGGGTCCGGGCGTCAGTGGGACATTCAGGCCGTTCCTGGCAAAACGGTGAACCAGGTGAACTTCAAGATTGGGGCCAGTCGTGATCAGGCGGCCACGGGCTTCACCTATCGAATCTCCGTGCAGGGCTGTAACTAACTCTTCTTTGCTCAGAGCAGGAAGTAGCGCTGCGCCATCGGCAGCACCTCGGCGGGTTCGCAGCTGAGCAATTCGCCGTTGGCAAACACCTCATAGGTCTGGGGGTCGACCTCCACCTTCGGTAGGGCGGTGTTGTTTTTCATCGCCGCCTTGCTGATGCCACTGCGCGTATTCAGGACCGGGACACAGGCGCGCTCCAGTCCCAGTTTCCGCGGTAGATCGGCATCGAGAGCTGCTTGGCTCACGAAGGTCAGGCAACTGGGGGCCAGCGCTTTCCCGAAGGCCGCGAACATGGGCCGGCCGTGCACGGGGCCGGGCGTGGGGATTGAGGCGTTGGCGTCGCCCATCTGCGCCCAGACGATCGAGCCACCCTTGATGACCAGCTCCGGTTTCACCCCAAAGAAGCCCGGCTTCCAGAGCACGAGATCCGCCAGCTTGCCCACCTCAACGGAACCGACCTGTTGATCGAGGCCATGGGCGATCGCTGGATTGATCGTGGTTTTGGCGATGTAGCGCTTGAGGCGGGTGTTGTCGTTGCGGCTGCTGTCCTCCGGCAGCGCGCCCCGCTGCACCTTCATCTTGTGGGCGGTCTGGAAGGTGCGGGTGATCACCTCCCCCACGCGGCCCATGGCCTGGGAGTCGCTGGCGATGATCGAGAAGGCACCAAGGTCGTGAAGGATGTCTTCGGCGGCAATGGTCTCCCGCCGGATGCGTGACTCGGCGAAGGCCACATCCTCTGGGATCTTGGGATCGAGGTGGTGGCACACCATCAGCATGTCGAGGTGTTCCTCGAGCGTGTTGCGGGTGTAGGGCCTTGTCGGATTCGTGCTGCTGGGCAGGACGTTGGCTTCGCCGCAGATCTTGATGATGTCCGGGGCATGACCGCCTCCAGCCCCCTCGGTGTGGAAGGTGTGGATCGTGCGTCCGCCGATGGCCCGGATCGTGTCTTCGACAAACCCCGCCTCGTTGAGCGTGTCGCTGTGGATGCAGACCTGCACATCCAAGCGATCGGCAACGCTTAAACAGCAGTCGATGGCGGCTGGGGTGGTTCCCCAGTCCTCGTGAAGCTTGAGCCCGCAAGCGCCGGCGTGGACCTGCTCTTCAATCGCCTCGGGGGTGGAGGCATTGCCTTTGCCGAAGAATCCCAGGTTGACCGGCAGACCCTCGGCCGCTTGCAGCATCCGGCCGATATGAAAGGCCCCTGGAGTGCAGGTGGTGGCGTTGGTTCCCGTGGCCGGTCCTGTTCCGCCGCCGAGCAGTGTTGTCACCCCACTGGCGAGTGCCGTTTCGATCTGCTGGGGGCAGATGAAGTGAATGTGGGTGTCGATCGAGCCCGCTGTGAGGATGTGGCCCTCCCCAGCAATCGCTTCGGTGCCTGGGCCCACGACGATGTCGACCCCGGCCTGGGTGTCAGGGTTGCCCGCCTTGCCGATGCCGCAGATGCGGCCATCGCGGATGCCGATGTCCGCTTTGACGATCCCCCACCAATCAAGAATCAGGGCGTTGGTGATGACGGTGTCGACGGCTCCATCGGCGCGGGTGGTCTGGGCTTGGCCCATGCCGTCGCGGATGACCTTTCCGCCGCCGAACTTCACCTCATCGCCGTAGACGGTCAGGTCCCGCTCCACCTCGAGGATGAGTTCGGTGTCCGCCAGGCGCAGGCGATCGCCGGTGGTGGGGCCGTAGGTCTCGGCGTACTGACGGCGGGAAATCCGGTAGGGCATGGGGTGTCAGTCAGTCGAGGGGGCCGTTGATCAGGCCGTTGAAGCCAAAAACGCGCCGCGATCCGGCAAAAGGAACCAGTTGCACTTCGCGGCTGTCGCCGGGTTCAAAGCGGATCGCTGTGCCGGCAGGAATGTCGAGCCGTTGCCCCCGGGTGGCCTCGCGGTCGAAGTGCAGGGCGGCGTTGGCCTCAAAGAAGTGGAAGTGCGAACCCACCTGCACGGGCCGATCCCCCGTGTTGGCTACCAGCACCGTGGTGACGGGGCGGCCGCTGTTGAGTTCCAGCTCGCCAGGTTCAGGGATCAGTTCCCCGGGAATCAATCCAGCCATGGCCGATCAGCGAATGGGGTCGTGCAGGGTCACGAGCTTGGTGCCATCGGGAAACACCGCCTCAATCTGGACTTCATGGACCAGCTCAGGGATCCCCTCCATCACCTGATCGCGGCTCAGCCAGGTGGTCCCCTCGGCCATCAGCTCAGCCACGGTTCTCCCGTCCCGAGCTCCTTCGAGCACGAGAAAACTCAGCCAGGCCACCGCTTCGGGATGGTTGAGCTTGAGACCGCGGTTCAACCGGCGTTCGGCCAGGAGGGCCGCGGTGACGATCAGGAGCTTGTCCTTCTCCTGAGGGGTCAGATGCATGGCGGGGCAGAAGCCTGACATGACTCTGGTTCCGGGATGGGCTGTCCTCTGTTCAGACTGAACAGTCAGGCACGTGTTCCAAGGGGGCTCTCCTGGAATGGCCAGACCCGCGGCGGCTCTGGCGCGGCTTGTCCTTGGAACGAGCGGATCAGGGCCCAAATCCGGCAAAACCAGAACCGGGCGGCCTGGCTGGAGGGGCCGCGGTAGCGGGCCACCAGTCCCTGCTCGAGGGCGCCGCAGGCCATGGTTCCCTCCAGGCCGGCTCGCTGCTCACGGCAGCTTTGGAGCAAGTTCTCGAGCGCTGATGGGCTCAGCACTTCCCCCGCAACCCAGGCCAGGGAGCCGAAGACCGGCTGAGCGGCCATGCCGTGCTCACCGGTTAGCGCTGCATCCTTGAGCTCGAGGCGGTCCACCAATTCCCAGCGCCCGCCGTTGGCTCCGTTGCGGTGGATCTCGAGGGCAGAGCGCCAACAGCCCTGCTCGAGGTCTTCGCCTGCTGCCGTTCGTCCCAGCCGCACGATCTCCGCGCCCAGAAAGCTGGCACCGGGTTCCAGCTCGACGCGGCAGGTTTGCTCGAAGAGGCCATTGGCGTAAAGCACCAGCTCCTGCGGGAGCCATTCCAGTTGACTGCCACCCTTGAGGTCGAACTGCAGGGCTTGCCGAGACCAGATCCCCTGCGGTTGTTGACGGGAGCGTCCCACGCTTCCGTAGACCTTCTGGGCCGCGACGCTGGTCAGCAGGGCTTGGCTCTTGGCTGAGAGCTGGGCCGTGATCTGCAGTTCGTCCCCGCCTACGAGTCCGCCGGCGGTGTGCAGGATCGGCAGCTCGCAATGGCCACTGCTCTGCCATTGCGCCCGCTGCAATTTGAGCGGGGAGCTGGCCTGGCCTTGATGAATGGTGCGTTGGCTGTCCGCTGAGCCCCGCCTCTCGAACTGGAGGTCCAGCCGACCCCTCCAAGCGGATTGAGATTCAGCCATGGGCGCATACTCCGGCCCCGTCGCGCCCGCTTTGGTAGCAACCGGCACAAAGGTCTGGTGCGATGTCTCGTCAGGGTGATGGCCTTCGGATCGCATCAGGTGGAGCACGGTTCAGCCATTGTTTTGGTGGAGCGTTACCCCCAGGGCGTGCTGCTGGAGTCCGAGGCCTCGGCTCTGCAGTTGCCCCTCACGGCGGATGAGCGCACCAGCCTGCGGGGGCATCGCCGCAGCCGCTGCGGACGGGATTTGGTGCTGCAGCTTCCTCGGGGCGCGGCCCTCAAGCCCGGGGATCGTTTGTTGAGCAACGACGGCCAATGGCAGGTGCAGGTCGAGGCTGCGCCGGAGGCGGTGATGCAGGTTCGCAGCACCGAGCCTTTGGCCCTGCTGCAGGCGGCTTATCACCTGGGGAATCGCCATGTGGCGATGGAGCTGCACCCCGATCGCTTGGTCCTGTTGCAGGACAGCGTGCTGGCGAAGCTCCTACGTCAACGGCAGCTGCAGGTGGAGTGTCTCGATGCGCCCTTTCAGCCCGAGGCCGGTGCCTACGAGGGCGTTCCCCATGCCCACTCCCATGGTTAGTCGGCTTCGGCTCTATCAACTGGTCAGTCCTGCTTTGCCGGTGGGGGCCTTCAGTTATTCCGAGGGTCTGGAGGTGCTGGTTCAGGCCGGTCAGCTCACCTCGGAGCAGTCGATGGAGGATTGGCTCACCGCTGAGGTGCTGCGTGGTGGGGTGGCGATTGAGGCCGCTGCGCTCGCGCCCTTGATGGCTCTTCTGCGCGGCTGGAGGGATGGAGCGCCGGAGGCGGAACAGGAGCTGCGCAGCCTCGATCGCTGGTTGCTGGTGCAGCGGGAATCGGCGGAGCTGCGGGCTCAGCAACGTCAGATGGGCCGTTCGCTGTTGCAGCTGCTGGCCGATCTGGGCTGGCCCTTGCCTTGCGCCGGTGAGCCATTGGCCTGGCCGGCGGCCTATGCCTGGGCCTGCGCGGCCATGGAGTTGGACTCCCCTGAGGTAGAGGAGGCCTACCTCTACTCCTGGGTTGCGAACCAGCTCAGTGCGGCGGTTCGCTTGGTGCCGTTAGGCCCGACCCAGGCCCAGCGGTTGCAGTTGAAGCTCGCTCCGCTCCTCGCCAAGCGGGGGCAGGAGCTGGCGGCGAAGGACCCGAAGCAGCAGTGGAATGGTGCGGTGGGCGCGGGGATGGCCCAGTTGTTTCACGCGGAGCTCTACTCCCGCCTGTTCCGCAGCTGAGCCAATCACCATGCTCAACTTCAATGGTGCTAGGGGCTGAGGCGATGACGACCAGTCGTTTGCGGGTTGGTGTAGCGGGACCGGTGGGCTCTGGGAAGACCGCCCTTGTGGAGGCCCTCTGCCTGCGCCTGCGCGATCGCTTTGAGCTGGCGGTTGTGACCAACGACATCTATACCCAGGAGGACGCCCAATTCCTGACCCGTGCTGGAGCGTTGGAGCCCGGGCGCATTCGCGGCGTGGAAACCGGAGGGTGTCCCCACACCGCCATTCGGGAGGACTGCTCGATCAACCGGGCTGCGGTCGCGGATCTGGAGGATGCCTATCCGAATCTCGATCTGGTGTTGGTCGAGAGCGGCGGTGACAACTTGGCAGCGAGCTTCAGCCCTGAGCTGGTGGATCTCTGCATCTATGTCATTGATGTGGCAGCCGGAGACAAGATTCCACGTAAGGGCGGTCCTGGCATCACCCGATCCGACCTGCTGGTGATCAACAAGATCGATTTGGCCCCGATGGTGGGAGCCAGCCTTGAGGTCATGGAGCGCGACACCGAGCGGATGCGCCCGGGCCGCAGCTGGTGTTTCACCAACCTCCATAGCGGGGAGGGCCTGGAGCAGGTCGAGGAGTTCTTGTTGCAACAGCTACCGAAGTAGTCGCTGATTGGTTGCCATTGCTACGGCGGAATGGACGTCTTCTCCTCTGATGAATTGGTGCAAGTCTGATCAGTCTCGCAATTGCTGATTTGGTGCTTCTTGCTACCTGGAGTTGCCTGCCTAGATCAATACATTCCTCCCACCGCTGAACGACGGCGGCCGCCTTCATCGAATCAAAGTTATGGCATCTCCTTTGATGCGCAAGTCTTCGTTGCGTCTGCTGACCGGTGCAACTGCTCTGGCTACTTCTCTGAGTTTGGTGGCCTGTGGCGGTGGTGACTCTGCCTCCAATGTTCAGTACGACGACACGGTCAAGGTCGGGATTCTTCACTCCCTGACCGGCACGATGGCGATCTCTGAATCCACTCTGGTGGATACCGAGAAGATGGCCATTGATGAGATCAATGCCGCCGGTGGTGTCACCGTTGATGGCAAGAAATACAAGATTGACTACATCGTTGAAGACGGCGCTTCCGATTGGCCGACCTTTGCTGAGAAGTCCAAGAAGCTGATCGATCAGGACAAGGTGCCTGTGGTCTTCGGTGGTTGGACGTCCGCCAGCCGCAAGGCGATGCTGCCCGTTTACGAGTCGAAGGACGCTTTCCTCTACTACCCGATTCAGTACGAGGGTCAGGAGTGTTCCAAGAACATCTTCTACACCGGCGCTACTCCAAACCAGCAGTCGGAGCCCGCGACCGAATTCATGTTCAAGAAGTCGCCTGCCGCCGGCAAGCCCTTCTTCCTGGTGGGATCCGATTACGTCTTCCCCCGCACCTCCAACACCATCACCAAGCAGCAGCTCAAGTCGCTGGGTGGCAAGGTCGTTGGTGAGGACTACCTGCCCCTGGGTAACACCGAAGTCGCTCCAATCATCGCCAAGATCAAGAAGGCGATGCCCAACGGTGGTGTGATCATCAACACCCTGAATGGTGACCAGAATGTTGCCTTCTTCAAGCAGATCCAGGACGCCGGTCTGACTCCGGCCAATGGCTACTACGTGATGAGCTACTCCATCGCGGAAGAAGAGATCAGCACTATTGGACCTGAGTTCCTGGAGGGCCATTACGGCGCCTGGAACTACATGATGTCGATCGACACTCCGGCATCGAAGAAGTTCGCCGCTGACTTCAAGAAGAAGTACGGCAGTGATCGCATGGTCGCTGACCCGCAGGAGTCGGCTTACAACATGGTCTACCTCTGGAAGGCCGCTGTTGAGAAGGCCAACAGCTTCGATGATGACAAGGTGCGCGAAGCCCTGATCGGCATTGAATTCGATGCACCCCAGGGCAAGGTCAAGGTGATGCCCAACCATCACCTGTCCCAGACCGTGCGCATCGGTGAGATCACCAAGGACGGTCAGTTCAAGATCCTCCAGTCCACCAACGGTCCTGTGGCACCCCAGGCCTGGAACCAGTACGAGCCCAGCTCCAAGGGCTACGCCTGCGACTGGACGGATGCCAAGAAGGGTGAGCGCTACAAGCTCTGATCGCTCTCTCCAGCTGCTCTGACTGATGGAGGAGTCCTTCCGGGGACTCCTCTTTTTCTGCTTTCTCCCCTGCTTGCCTGCTTCGGATTTCCGTGCAACTGCTGTTTGAAAGCCTCTTCAACGGAGTGGCCATCGGCTCGGTGTTGCTGATGGCCGCCCTTGGACTGGCGATTGTGTTCGGCTTGATGGGGGTGATCAACCTCGCCCATGGCGAGCTGATCATGCTCGGCGCCTACACGACCTACGTCGTGCAGCTGATTTTCAAGCTGCCGGCCTTTGAACCCGTTTACAACCTCTACGTCTTGGTGGCAATTCCGTTGGCCTTCGTGGTGAGCGGCGTCGTTGGCATCCTGTTGGAGCGCACGGTGATTCGCCGCCTCTACGGCAATCCCCTCGAGACCTTGCTGGCGACCTGGGGGGTGAGCCTGATCCTCCAGCAGTTCGTGCGCAGTGTTCCCCTGGCGACGGCGGCGGGTGTGGTGCTTGCCCTGGTGGTGGGCTTCAGCTTGCCGTTACTCATGCCCGCCCCCTGGCTCGAGGGCCCGCGGGCTCGGTTCGTGCGTGCTGGTTGCTGGGCGACCTCGGCCTTGGCTGGGGTGCTTTTGGCGGGGGGATTGGCCTCCCAGATCTCGCGGATTGCCCGCGCCACCTCTCGCAATGTCGATGTGACTGCGCCGCAATGGATGCGCGGTGGCTTGGAGTGGGCCGATCTCACCCTGCCGGTGCCCCGGTTGGTGATCATCGTGATGACGGTCGTCTCGGTCCTCGGCGTCACCCTGTTCCTCAACCGCAGTGTCTGGGGGACGCGCATTCGAGCAGTCACCCAGAACCGGTCCATGAGTGACTGCCTGGGTATCCCGACGGATACGGTCGACGTCTTGACCTTCGGCATCGGCTCTGGATTGGCCGGGATTGCCGGTGTGGCGGTCTCGCTCTTGGGTTCGGTGGGCCCAAACGTCGGCGGCTCTTACATCGTCGGTTGCTTCATGGTTGTTGTGCTCGGCGGTGTGGGCAATCTCTTTGGCGCCGTGTTGGCGTCGTTCGCCATTGGATGGCTCACGGATCTAATCGGCGCCGGTCGCCTGCTGACGCTCTGGCCAGCGATGCCGCCGCCGCTGGCCGCGACGGTGAAGTTCTTCGCCACGACGAGCATGGCGCAGGTGATGGTCTTCGCCCTGATCGTTCTGTTCTTGCAATTCCGTCCTGCGGGCCTCTTCCCGCAGAAGGGACGCATGGTGGAGGCCTGAGCAGATGTTCCAACGTTTTCAGCTTCATCAGTCCCGCTGGCCCAAGCTCCTGCTTTGGGTGGTGATCATTGCCGCGATTGTCGCGGCACCAGCGGTCCTGCCGGTGTTTCGTCTCAACCTGCTGGGCCGTTTCCTCTCGCTCGCGATCGTGGCCCTTGGGATCGATCTGATCTGGGGCTTTACCGGCTTGCTCAGCCTGGGGCAGGGCATCTTCTTCGCCTTGGGGGGCTACGCCGCGGCGATGTACCTGCAGCTCAATAGCTCCGCCGATTTCCCCAATGGCATCCCGGAGTTCTTCGGTCTCTATGGCGTGAAGCAGCTCCCGGCGTTTTGGCTGCCCTTCCATTCGCCCCTGTTCACCCTGGTGGCGATCTGGTTGATCCCGGCAGTCCTGGCTGCTGTGCTCGGCAACCTGGTGTTCCGCAATCGCATCAAGGGGGTCTACTTCTCGATCCTGACCCAGGCTGCCCTCCTGGTCTTTTTCAACTTCTTCAACGGCCAGCAGAAACTGATCAACGGCACGAACGGTCTCAAGACCGACGTGACCCAGTTGTTTGGTCAGATGGTGGGCTCGCCGGAGATGCAGCGCGGCTTCTTCTGGTTCACCGCTCTGATGGTGATCGCCGCCTGGGGGTTTGTGCGTTGGGTGGTTCGCGGTCGCTTCGGCGATGTGCTGATCGCCATTCGCGATGACGAGCCGCGGCTGCGGTTCGCGGGTTTCAATCCCACCCTGTTCAAGACGATCGTCTTCGCGATTGCCGGTGGCCTGGCCGGCATCGGTGGTGCGCTGTACACGGTGCAGTCGGGGATCGTTTCGCCCCAATACATGACCGTTCCCTTCTCGATCGAGATGGTCATTTGGGTTGCGGTTGGCGGCCGCGGCACCTTGGTTGGGGCCATCCTTGGCGCCGTTGCGATCAACTACGCCAAGAGCCTGGTCAGTGAAGCCTTGCCCCAGAGCTGGCTGTTCATCCAAGGCGGTCTGTTCATCCTGGTGGTCACGGCCTTGCCGGAGGGCGTGATCGGTTGGTGGCGCGGTGATGGGCCCCGCAACCTGCTCACGCGCTTTGGCATTGCCCGGCGGATTGGGACCTATCCGCAACTGGAACTGGAAGGACAAGAGGAGGTTCAGCCATGAGTGCGCCCTTGCTTGAACTGCGCCAGATCACCGTCAGCTTTGACGGATTTCTGGCCCTGCGTGATCTCAACCTCAGCCTCCAGTCCGGGGAGCTGCGGGCGGTCATCGGCCCCAATGGGGCAGGGAAGACCACCTTTTTGGATGTGATCAGCGGTAAGACCGCTCCCACCGAAGGGGACGTGGTGTTCAAAGGACGCTCCTTGGTGGGCCGGGCGGAGCACCGCATTGCCCGTCTGGGGATTGGCCGCAAGTTCCAGAGCCCCCGCGTCTTTGAGAAGCTCAGCGTTCAGGAGAACTTGGCCCTGGCGGTGAGCCGGCCCAAGCAGCCCTGGCCCCTGCTCTTCGGTGGCCTTGGCGGGGAGGAGCGCGACCGAGTGCATCACCTGATGGGCATCGTCAATCTCCAGAGCCGCGCCGACTGGGAGGCCGGAGCCCTCTCCCATGGTCAGAAGCAATGGCTGGAGATCGCGATGTTGGTGGGCCAAGACCCCGATCTTCTGCTGGTGGATGAACCGGTGGCTGGTCTGACGGATGAGGAGACCGACCTCACGGCTGACTTGCTCAAGTCCCTGGCCGGTGATCACACCGTGCTGGTGATTGAGCACGACATGGAGTTCATCCGCCGCCTGGAGAGTCCCGTGACCGTGCTGCACCAGGGCCATGTCCTCTGCGAGGGAACGATGGATCAGGTCCAGGCCGATCCCCGGGTGATTGAGGTTTATCTCGGAACATCAGAGGAGGAACACCCATGACCGCCCTGCTGGAGATCCGCGGTCTGAACACCTATTACGGCGAGAGTCACATCCTGCGAGATGTCGATCTCACCGTGAATGCCGGGGAGATGGTCTGCCTGATTGGCCGCAACGGGGTTGGTAAGACCACCCTGCTGAAGTCACTGATCGGTCTGCTTCGCGCGCGTCAGGGCACGATCGCGTTCAACGGCGTCGTCCTCGATCGCCAGGCGCCCTATCAACGGGCTCGCGCCGGCTTGGGCTATGTGCCGCAGGGGCGGGAGATCATTCCGCAACTGACCGTGGAGGAGAACCTGATGCTCGGGATGGAGGCTCTCCCCGGCGGGTTGGCTCGCCATCGCCGCATTGATCCCTTCGTCTACGAGCTCTTTCCGATCCTGCGGGAGTTCCTTCCCCGTAAGGGCGGGGACTTGAGCGGCGGTCAACAGCAGCAGCTGGCGATCGCCCGGGCGCTCTTGGGTCAGCCCAAGTTGTTGCTCTTGGATGAGCCCACCGAGGGGATTCAGCCCAACATCGTGCAGGACATCGAGTCCGCGGTGCGCCGGATCATTGCCGAGACCGGCATTGGGGTGCTGCTCGTGGAGCAGCACCTGCACTTCGTGCGCCAGGCGGACCGCTACTACGCGATGCAACGGGGGGGGATCGTTGCCAGCGGCCCCACTCGTGAGTTGAGCCAGGACGTGGTCAATCGCTTCCTCAGTGTCTGATCTCAGTCCATCAGAAGTGGATCAAAGAGTGCTCTGACCTCCTCCAGGGTTGAGTGGGGGAGAGCCTCTCCATCCACGCTCTTGATCGGCCTGCAGCTCAGGCTGTTGATCAGGAGCCAGCGGTCGCCGGCTTGGGGTTGGGCCTCGAGCCGAGCCTCCTGCGCGATGCCGCGTTTCAGCAGTTGCCCCCGCATGACCCCCGGCAGGCAGCCGCTGCTGAGCGCTGGCGTCAGCCATTGCCCCTGGCGCTGCACCAGCAGGTTGGCGGCGGTTCCGCAGCAGAGCTCACCGCTTGTGCTCAGCAGTAGGGCGTCATCAGCTCCTGCCGCTTGGGCCTCACGGCGGGCCTGGATTCCCTGTCCGTAGGCAAAGGTCTTGCAATGGCTCAGGCGGCTGGAGCCATTGCGCCGTTCATGGCGACTGACGATCGCCCGCAGCGGAGAAAACTGGGGGGGGGTGGCACTGAGCTGCAGCCAGAAGCGAGGCTCCAGGACTTCAGGTCGATCCAGACCGCGGCCGCCACTGCCCCCACTCCAGTTCAGCCGCAGGGCGCCATGGCCATCGGGCAGGTCGCAACGCACAATCGCTTCCTCCACCAGCGGTTGGACCACGGCCGTCTGGGGCGGCTCGGGTAGGCCCAGCAGTGCCGCACTGTGGCGCCAGCGCTCGAGGTGGGGCTCCAGCAACCGGGCGCGTCCATCCAGCACGAGCACCGTTTCAAACAACCCATCCGCGAGCAAGAGGCCGCGGTCGCTGAGGGGGAGCTGGAGCGCGTTGGGTTCGCCCCAGAGTCCATCGACCCAAGCCAGGCTGCGTCCCGTCATCCCAGGGCCTCCAGCAGCGGGTTCAGCTTCCAGCCCAGTTCCTCAGCCTCGGCTTGGGGATCGGAGTCGGCCACGATGCCGCAGCCCGCATGGCAGCGCAGGGTGGTGCCGTGTTGCAGCACGGTGCGGATCAGGATGCTGCTGTCGAAGCTGCCATCCCAATCTCGCCTGAGCAAGGAGCCGCAATAGGGCCCCCGGGCTACGGGTTCCAGTTCGGCGATGCGCTGGCAGGCGCGCAGCTTGGGTGCCCCGGTGATCGAGCCCCCTGGCCAGCAGGCCTCCAGTAGGTCCACCCAGCTGGTCTCCGCTCGCAGCTGCCCGGTGACAACAGAGGTGAGGTGGTGGACCTGCGCGTAACTCTCCAGGCCCACCAATTGCGGCACCTGAATCGAGCCGCTGTGGCAGACCCGGCCCAGATCGTTGCGCAGCAGATCGACAATCATCACGTTCTCGGCCCGGTCCTTGCTGCTGCAGACCAACTCCGCCGCCTGATCGGCATCCTGCTCGGGATCCCCCATCCGCGGCCGGGTGCCTTTGATCGGCCGGGTTTCGACCTTGCCGCTGGGACTGACCTGCAGGAAGCGTTCCGGGGAGGCCGAGATCACCGCTTCTCCGGGGGCGACCACCAGGCCGGCAAAGGGTGCGGGGCAGCGCCTTCGCAACCGTTCAAACAGCGCCAAGGGTTCAGCCGGAGCGTTCAGCTGGCTTGAGCAGCAGGCGGTGAGGTTGGCCTGAAAGATGTCCCCGCTGGCGATGCGCTCGCGGATCTGCTGGACCCCTTGGCTGAACTGCTCAAGGCTGCTATGCCATCGCCAGTCGGAGATGGCGGCTGCCGCTGCAGGGTCTGGCTTGCTGGCGGGCAGGCCTGCTGCCCAGCCAGCCATGGCTTCCAGGCGAGAGGGGTCGAGCCCTTCCAGCCAGAGCCGTCGCTCCTGCAGGTCGAATCGAAAGATCGGATCGTGGCGGGCGATCCAGAGGGTCGCCATCGCATCGGCCTTCCAGTGCGCCGCGGGTTCCACCCAGGCGGCGGCTTCGTAGCTCAGCCAGCCGCACCAGTGCCCCTCCGCCAGTTGTCGCAGCGCAGCAAAGGGATTGCTGCTGCCGGCTTCCTCTGGCAGGCCGCGGCAGACAATCTGCTCCAGCGGATCAGCGGCCAAGCTGGCCCAGCGCCCCAGGTTGCTGCCGTCTCCGTCGAGCCAGATCAGCCCTTCCGGGCCGAAGCGTGCGGCGAGGTGGCGGGCAAGGTCACCGGGTTCGATCCAGGGGAGCGGGTGCTGGCTCGGCAGTGGAGCTGTGCCCATCACTCAGGGGCTCGTGAGATCGGGGCGCCCGGCCTCGACCAGGGCCGCATCGCGAATGCGGCAGCTGTCGCAGACGCCGCAGGGCTGCTCGCCGCCGCTGTAGCAACTCCAGGTCTGCTCAATCGGGACCCCTAAGCGCAGGGCCTCCTCGACGATCTTGGTTTTGCTCCACTCCACCAGGGGCGCCCAGAGCTGGGTGCCATGGCCCTCTCGCCCCGCCTTGCTGGCCAGGTCCGCCAGGGTTTGAAAGGCGCCGAGGTAATCCGGCCGGCAGTCGGGGTAGCCGGAGTAGTCGACGGCATTGACCCCCAGCACGAGCCGTTCAGCCCCACGGGCTTCCGCCAGGCTGAGGCCGATGGCGATGAACACTGTGTTCCGCCCAGGCACATAGGTGCTGGGGATCACCCCTTCCTGCACCCCCTCGTTGGGAACCTCCATGGCGGTGTCCGTCAGGGCTGATCCACCCCAGGCGGCCAGGTTGACGCTGATGCTGTGGTGCTCGGCCAGGCCGATGGCTTCGGCCACAGCAGCGGCGGCTTGGAGTTCGCGCCGGTGGCGCTGGCCGTAGTCGAAGGAGAGACCGATGACGCGGTAGCCCTCCGCTTGGGCGAGGGCGGCGGCGGTGGCGGAATCCAGCCCGCCGGAGAGCAGGGCGATGGCGGTGGGCAAGGCTTCGGTGGAGGGCACCGTCTCCATGATGCCCACTCGCCTCAGCGCACCCCGAGCCACTTGTGGGATTGCAGGCTCAGGCGCCAGCGGGGCTGGGCTTGCACAAACTCCAGCGCCAGGGCCTGACCTTCGCGGCAGTCCCAGCCCGGTTGCAGCAGCCAAGTCGCCTGGGGGGCCTGGCTGGCACTCACCTCCGCAAACAGCAGGTCGGCGGGTTCGTGCACGACCACCTTGAGTTCATGGCAGCTCTGCAACAGCTCGGCCCGGGGTGGTTGGTGGCGCTTGGGCGAGAGGCTGATCCAATCGGGTGCTCCGCTGAGGGGATCCACTCCGCTGGTTTCCAGGTGAATGGGGAGCGAGCACCGTTGGCGGATGGCAGCGCAGAGGGCATCCAGGTTGTGGTGCAGCGGTTCTCCGCCGGTGATCACGACGAAGGAGGCCCCAGCGTTGGCTGCCTGAGCCGTCGCCTCAGCGAGGGCTTCGGGACTCTGCTGCGGGTGCACCTGGGCGGGCCAGGAGTGCTTGGTATCGCACCAGCTGCACCCCACCGTGCAGCCCCCCAGGCGGATAAAAAACGCGCTCCGTCCAGCATGGATCCCCTCCCCCTGCAGGGAGTGAAAGGTCTCCACGACGGGTAGGTCGCTGGAGCCCACTGGCTCCTGTTCACTCATGCGCCGGGGATGTTCGCCCCTTGGGCAATCGCTTCACTGGGGCTGGAGGGAAGGCGCTGTTGGGCTGCCTCGATCAGGCCGCGGAAGAGCGGGTGTGGCTGGCCGGGACGGGAGAGGAATTCCGGGTGGTACTGGCAGGCGGTGAAGAAGGGGTGGTTCTTCAGCTCAATCAGTTCCACCAGGCGCCCATCGGGGGAGGTGCCGCTGATCTCGTAGCCCGACTCCAGGAAGAGGTTCCGGTAGGCGTTGTTGAACTCGTAGCGGTGGCGGTGGCGCTCGTAGACCACCTCATCGCCGTAGAGGCGGTGGGCCAGGGTGCCGGGGGCAACCCGGCAGGGGTAGACGCCCAGGCGCATTGTCCCGCCGAGGTCCACCACATCCTGTTGTTCGGGCAGCAGGTGAATGACCGGGTGGGGAGTGTCCGCCTTCAGTTCAGCGCTGGTGGCACCGGTCAGGCCGGCCTGGTTGCGCGCCCACTCGATCACGGCGCACTGCATGCCCAGGCAGAGGCCCAGGAAGGGGACCCGTTGCTCCCGGGCCCAGCGGATGGCCGCCACCTTGCCATCAACGCCGCGGTTGCCAAAGCCCCCGGGGACGACCACGGCATCCATGCCGCGCAGCAGCACATCCGGTCCTTGCTCTTCGATTTGTTCGGCGCAGATCCAATGCAGGTCCAGGGCCGCATCGCGGTCGATGCAGGCATGGCGGAGGGCCTCCACCACCGAGAGGTAGGCGTCGTTGAGCTGCACGTACTTGCCCACCAGGGCCACCTTCACGGCACGGCCGGGGTTGCGCAGCTTGGTGACCATCTGCTCCCAACGCTGCATGTCGGACTCGTGGTCCGTCAGCCCGAGGAGATCGAGGACCTCGCGGCAGAGCCCCTCCTGCTCGAGGGTGATGGGAACGGCGTAGATGCTGTCGGCATCGAGGGCGGGGATGACGGCTCGGGTGGGGACCCCGCAGAAGCCGCCGATCTTGCCCTTGAGGTCCTCGTTGATCTCGCGGTCGCTGCGGCAGACCAGCACGTCGGGCTGGATGCCGATGGAGCGCAGCTCCTTCACCGAGTGCTGGGTGGGCTTGGTCTTGAGTTCACCGGAGGTGCCGATGTAGGGCAGCAGGGTGACGTGGACATAGGCCGTGTCGTTGCGGCCCACATCGCCGCGGAATTCGCGGATGGCTTCCAGGAAGGGCAGCGATTCGATGTCGCCAACGGTGCCCCCGATCTCGGTGATCACGACATCGGCGCCGCTGTTGGCGGCGACGCGGTGAATGCGCTCGCGAATTTCACCGGTGATGTGGGGAATCACCTGCACGGTGCCGCCGTTGTAGTCGCCGCGGCGCTCCTTGTTGATCACCGATTGATAGATCGATCCGGTGGTCACGCTGTTCAGGCGCGACATGGCGGTGTCGGTGAAGCGCTCGTAGTGCCCCAGGTCGAGGTCGGTCTCGGCGCCGTCTTCAGTGACGAAGACCTCACCGTGCTGGAACGGGCTCATCGTGCCCGGGTCCACGTTTAAGTACGGGTCGAGCTTCAGGATCGACACGCTGTAGCCGCGGCTCTTGAGCAGGCGCCCCAAGCTGGCGGCCACGATCCCTTTGCCGATGCTGGACACCACGCCACCGGTCACGAAGACGAATTTGGCCATGGCTCCTGAAGCGACCCTTCAATGTACCGGCCGGATCTAGGGGCCCTCGCCGCTCAGGCCTATTGATCCAGAAGGCTGCGCAGCATCCAGGCGGTTTTTTCGTGAATCTGAAGCCGTTGGGTGAGCAGATCGGCGGTGGGTTCATCGCTGGCGGCATCGGCCAGCGGGAAGATGCTGCGGGCAGTCCTGGCCACGGACTCATGGCCACTGACCAGCAGCTGGATCATCTCCAGGGCGGGGGGCTGTTGCGGCGCTTCGGCAACGGAGGCCAGTTGGCCGAGGGCCGTGCCGCCATGGGGAGCGACGACCCCCAGGGCACGGATGCGTTCAGCGATGACGTCCAGGGCGGTCCAGAGCTCCGTGTACTGGTCCATGAACATCAGGTGGAGCGTGTTGAACATCGGCCCGGTGACGTTCCAGTGGAAGCCGTGGGTATTGCCGTAGAGGACGTAGGTGTCTGCCAGTAGGCGGCTGAGGCCTTGGGCGATCTCCTGACGCTGGGCTTCGGGGATGCCGATGTCAATCCTGGGCATGGAGCTGGCCATCTCTCGTGCGCGCTTCTGCCCGAGTGATAGCTGGATTTTTAGCTGCTGGGAGCGGTGTCTCCGTCGATGTTCAGCAAGTAGTCGTGAACGCGGCAGCGGCGTTGCGGTTGCCGCAGCTTGAGCAGGGCGCGGGTTTCGATCTGCCGGACCCGCTCGCGGGAGAGATGCAGGTCTTCGCCGATCTGGGAGAGGGTTTGAGGGGTGTCGTTCTCCAGGCCGAAGCGCAGGCGAATCACCTCGGCTTCGCGGCCGCTGAGTTCATCGAGAAGTGCCTCAAGGTCGTCGTGGAGTTGGGTCTTGGTCAGGGCTTGTTCCGGCGTGGCATGGCCGTCCTCAAGCAGTTCCCCCAATTCGGTGTCCTGATCGCGGCCCACCCGGGTGTCGAGGGAGACGGAGCGCGGTACCCGCATCAGGGTGAGGCGAATCACCTCCTCGCTTAACCCCAACTCCTTGGCGAGATCACTGATGGAGGCGATCCGTCCGTGCTCGCTGGCGATCTTCCGCTGGGCTTTCTTGATTCTATTGAGCTTTTCGGTGACGTGAACCGGCAGTCGGATTGTTCGGCTTTGGGTGGCGATCGCACGGGTGATGCCCTGGCGGATCCACCAGTAGGAGTAGGTGCTGAAGCGGAAGCCACGGGTGGGGTCGTATTTCTCCACTGCCCGCTCGAGACCGAGGGTGCCCTCTTGGACCAGATCCAGCAGCTCCATGCCCCGTTGCTGGTACTTCTTGGCCACGGCGACCACGAGCCGCAGGTTCGCCTGGATCATGCGATCACGGGCGCGGCGACCTTGGTGGAGGGCCTGCTTGAGGTCGGTGATGTTGAGACCTGACAAGCTCGCCCACGCCTGCTGACCGACGCGAAGCGCCTCGCGCAATTCGCTGCAGTCGCGTTGAAGGTGGTCGGCCCAGAGGTGGAAGCTTGGCGCGTGTCCGAGGTGCGAGGCCAGTTGCTGACGGTTGTCCTCCAGGTCCACTAGGGCCTGGAGTTCCTTCGATTGCTTGGCGAGGGTTCGGCGTTCCCGCAGCAGCCGTTCTCGGCGCTGGACGAGGCGGGCAAGGGTGAGTTCCTCCTCATGGCTGAGCAGGTCAACGCGACCGA
This sequence comes from Synechococcus sp. A10-1-5-1, assembly GCF_023115425.1. NCBI lineage: Bacteria > Bacillati > Cyanobacteriota > Cyanophyceae > Synechococcales > Synechococcaceae > Synechococcus > Synechococcus sp. A10-1-5-1. Next base: position 1,686,938 of record NZ_CP096032.1, read on the forward strand.
TGTCCTGTAAGTACAGGCGCACCAGGTCGGTACTGGAGCGTTTACCGCTGGAGCGTGAAGGTGGACGGGGAGGACCTTTGGCCACAGACCGATGGCAGACGCCACTACACACCCTCGGGTCTCAACCGGCACTATCCAGGAAAGCCCCTATTTCTGTTCGGGTTGTGATCTGAAGGATCAGTCCTCTTCGTCCACCCAGGTGCTGGCCACATGCAGCTCCTCGAGCTGCTTCTCGGCCACGCCGCCGGGGGCGTTGGTCATCAAACAGCGCGCCTGCTGGGTCTTGGGGAAAGCAATGGTGTCGCGGATCGACTCCTCGCCCGCCAGCAGCATCACCATCCGGTCCAGGCCGAAGGCCAGGCCGCCGTGCGGCGGCGCGCCCATGTCGAGAGCCTCCATCAGGAAGCCGAACTGGGCATTGGCTTCCTCCAGGGGCAGGCCCACGGTTTCCAGGACCTGGCGCTGCAGCGCCGAATCATGGATGCGCAGGGAGCCGCCGCCGAGCTCCAGGCCGTTGAGCACCAGGTCGTAGGCCTGGGCGCGGGCCCCGGGCAGGGTCGTGGCCCACTGGCTGGGCTCTGTGCCTAGGTCCTCGGTATTCGGGGCGCAGAAGGGGTGGTGCAGCGCCTCGTAGCGGTTCTCGTCAGCGTTGAACTCGAACATCGGGAAATCCACCACCCAGAGGAAGTTCCAGCTGTCGTTCTCGCCGTCGGTCTTGACCATGCCCAGTTCCCGGGCGAGGTACTGGCGAACGCGGTCCAGTGCTTTGTTGACCGTGGCGGTGTCGCCAGCACCAAAGAGGATCAAGGTGCCGGGCTCGGCGCCCGTGCGCTGGAGCAGTTCGGCTTTCTTCTCGTCGCTGAGGTTGTCCTTGATGGCGCCGATCGTGTCGATCTCGCCGCCTTCGCGCACGCGGATGAAGGCCAGGCCGCCAGCCCCTGCCTTTTGGGCTTCGCTGAAGACATCACCGCCGGGCTTGATGCGCACATTGGAGACGGCGTCATTGCCGCCAGGGACGGCGATGCATTTGACCGAGCCGCCGGAGGCGACGGCGCCGCTGAAGACCTTGAAGCCCATGTCAGCGACAAGATCGCTGACGTTCACCAGCTCCATGCCGTAGCGGGTGTCTGGGCGATCGGTGCCGTAGCGCTCCATGGCGTCATGCCAGGTCAGCCGTGGGAAGGGGCGGGGCAGGTCGATGCCTTTAACGCTCTTCCAGATGGCGGCAATTAGGGATTCGTTGAGCTCCAGGATCTGCTCTTGATCCATGAAGCTCATCTCCATGTCCAGCTGGGTGAATTCCGGCTGGCGATCGGCCCGCAGGTCCTCGTCGCGGAAGCAGCGCGCCACCTGGTAATAGCGCTCGATGCCGCCCACCATCAGCAACTGCTTGAACAACTGGGGGGATTGGGGCAAGGCAAACCACTCGCCGCCGCAGACCCGGCTGGGGAGGATGTAATCGCGGGCGCCTTCGGGGGTGGAGCGGGTCAGGACCGGGGTCTCCACTTCGATGAAGCCCTGCTCTTCGAGGAAGCGGCGAGCCGCCTGGATGGTCTGGGCCCGCAACCTCAGGTTGCTGTTCATGCGCCCGCGGCGCAGGTCCAGGTAGCGGTGGCGCAGCCGCAGCTCCTCGCGGGTGTTCTCCTCGTCGTGCACCGAGACCGGGAAGGGCAGGTTGCCCTTGACGCTGTTCAAGACGGTGATGGAGCTGGCCAGCACCTCGATTTGACCGGTGGAGAGCTTGTCGTTGATCGCATCGGCGGGGCGCTCGCGCACCTTGCCCTCCACCTGGATCACCGTCTCGTTGCGCAGGTGTTCCGCCACGGCGAACATCTCGGCGCCGTTGTCAGGGTCAACCGTGATCTGAATGGTTCCGCTGCGATCGCGCAGATCAATGAAGATGACCCCGCCGTGATCACGGCTGCGGTCCACCCAGCCGCACAGCTGCACAGCCTGGCCGGTGGCGCTCTGACGCAGGTCGCCGCATCCGTGGCTGCGCATGTGGAAACAAGTGGGTGATCGGCGATTGTCCCACTTGGAGTGGGCTCAGCGCCGGTAGAAGGGGCGTTTGACCACCTCTGCAGCTTCGGCTTTGCCCCGAATCTCGACGGCCAGTCCGGTTCCGAGCTTGGCGGCGCCGGTGGCCACGCTGGCCAGGGCGATCCCGGCTTGAAGGCTGGGGGACCAGGTGCCGCTGGTGATGGTTCCGACCACCTGCCCGTCCTGGAGGACTGGGTAGCCATGGCGGGGGATGGCACGGCCCTGAAGCTTCAGCCCGACGAGGCGTCGTTTGAGCCCAGTGGCGGTTTGCTGCTCGAGGACCTCGCGGCCGATGAAGTCCTTGGGCATCTCCAGATGCACCAGCCAGCCCAGGCTGGCCTCCAGCGGGGAGGTGCTGGCATCCATGTCGCTGCCATAGAGATGCATGCCCGCCTCCAGCCGCAGGGTGTCGCGGGCGCCGAGGCCGCAGGGTTTGACGCCGCGCTCCAGGCAGGTTCTCCAGAAGCGTTGTCCTGCCTCGGCGGAGAGCAGCAGCTCAAAACCGTCCTCTCCGGTGTAACCGGTCCGTCCGACGAAGGCCTCGCCGATCTCAGGGAGCGTCAGCTCGCGGTGGCCAAAGCGCGGCAGGCCAGCCAGGGAGCAGCCGGCCAGCTCCTCCAGGTGTTGCGCGGCCTCTGGTCCTTGGAGGGCCAGGAGCGTGCCGGACCCTTTCAGATCGATCAGTTCGATCCCTGCGGGTTCCAGTTGGCTGCGCATCCAGGCCGTGTCGCTCTCGGCGCAGGCGGCGTTGATCACCAGCACCAGCTCATGGACTTGCTTGCTCTCCAGCCAGCCCCGGTCGTAAATGATCAGGTCGTCCCGGATCCCCCCTTCGGCATTGAGCAGGACGGAGTAGCAGGCCTCGCCGGGACCGATCCGAAAGAGGTCGCTGGGCACCAGGCCCTGCATGGCGTCCTTGACGTTGGCTCCCCGCAGCCGCAGGACACCCATGTGGGAGATGTCAAAGAGGCCGCATTTGCTGCGTACGGCTTGGTGCTCGTCGATCAGGCCGCTGAATTGCACGGCCATTTCCCAGCCGGCAAAGGGGACCATCCGTCCACCCGCCTCCCGCGCCGCATCGAACAGGGGCGTGCGTTGGAGGGAAGGCGAGGCGGCCATGGCAGTCCAATGCTTATGCGGATCCTATGGATCTCTTTCAACAAGGGGAAGAGAACCGGGAGCTTTCCCAATCCCGGTGGCCGCCGGATGACGGCGTGATTACGTTTGGCAGCCCAAGCCACAAGAGCGATAGGCCCGCGTCCCTGCTGCAGAAGTTGCCGCCACTGCGCCTCCCCTAAGGGGGTGGAGTTGGGTTGGTGCCGTCTGCGCAAGCTGCCGATTCATCCGGAGCTGGCGGGGGAGTTGTGGTGCCACCACTGGACCGCTCGGCCGCCGCGTCTTCCCGTGGTGGGTCAAGGGGATGGTCTGCAGCCGGCGGTGCGCGACCGGCAGCTGGCCCTGGCGGACGTGCTTGAAAGCTGAAGCAAAGCCAAAGATCCGCTTTTTATTGGCTTTTGTTCTCTAGGCGTCCTGGCTGGCTCGGCTGAAGGTGTCAAGCTGACGCCATCGAGATGGGGTACGGGAGGTTTGAGGTCCATGGTCACTTCCACCGTCGCTACCCCCATTGAGTTGATGTCCGCCCAGGTGGACTGCGAGACCCTCTCCTTCCCGACGGGTGCGGCCATCTTCAGCAGCGGACAGACCGCGAACGCCATCTATGGGGTTCGCCGCGGGATCGTCGAGGTGATTGATTCCAAGGGCGACAAGCTTTGCTGCCGCCCCGGGGAACTGTTCAGCTACGAGGACATCGTCTGGAAAGACGGGGTCTATCGCAATGACGCCGTCGCCCGTACCCCGGTGGAATTGGTCAAGCTCGATCGCCTGCGCTTCTTCAACCTGCTGCACAACCACCCCACCCTGGCGGTGCAGTTGATCGCCCAGCAGCATGAGCGCCTGCGGGAGCAGCGCTCCAGCGGCACCTGCGCCTACTGAATCAGCGATCCAACAGGAACAGCAGGCTGCGGACCACCTTGGCGGCCAGGACGCTGCTGACCCCGGTGGGATCGAGCATCGGCGCCAGTTCCACCACGTCGGCGGCCACCAGGTTGTGGTGACGGAGTTCATCCACGAGAACCGCGAAGTCGCTCCAGAGGAATCCCCCCGGTTCTGGGGTGCCTGTGCCAGCCATTACGGCGGGATCAAACCAGTCCAGATCCACCGTGAGATAGAGCGGCTTGCCGCGCAGGGGCTTCAGCGCCTCGGCCATCCGCTCGATCGCTACCAGGCGCCCGGTTTGACGCAGCTCTGAAAATTCCTCGCGGGTGCCGCTGCGGATGGCGATCTGCAGGAGGTGCTGGCTGGGAAGGACCTCCAGGCAGCGGCGCATGGCGCAGGCATGGCTGTGGTTGGCCCCCAGCCAGTCGTGGCGCAGGTCCGCGTGGGCGTCGAGTTGCACCAGCACCAGCTCAGGATGCTGCTCGGCCACGGCGGCAACTGCTCCAGAGCTGATCGAGTGCTCTCCGCCGAGCATCAGCGGTTTGAGACCCAGGCCGAGGACCGCCTCAGTGGCCTGCTTCACGGCGGCGACCACCGGCTCGGGGGCGCCGAAGGGGATGTCCACCGCACCGAGGTCGGCAATGGCCAGTTCCTCAAGATCGCGATCGAGCTGCGGGCAGTAGCTCTCCAGGCCTGGGCTGACCTCGCGGATGGCGGCTGGACCAAAGCGGGTGCCAGGCCGGAAGGAGGTGGTGCCGTCGTAGGGCACCCCAAACAGGCCCACCCGGCAGCCGGCGGGATCCCGTTGGCTGCCCATATAGATGGCGCCGTCGTTGTCAAATAGGTGGTTCATGCCTTGATCGCGCGTTCGATTGCGGCGGGGATGGCGTCAAAGGCGCCGCGCTGCCAGCGGGGGCTCCAGATCTCACAGCCATCGACCACGGCCGCGGCACGGGAGGGATCAGGCTCCAGATACCGGCGGCCGTCGATGGCCGCGAAGGTCCAACTCCACCAACCACTGGGGTACATCGGCACCCAGCCGTACATCGGGTCGGCGTGGCCAAAGACCTCGCGGATCACCTTCACGGTGTCGATGTGGACCTGGCGGAAGGCCTCCGGCGATTCGCTCTGGGTGGCGAAGACGCCGCCCGGTTTAAGGATGCGGCGGCACTGCTCAAAGAAGGCCCGATTGAACAGGCCTTCGGCGGGGCCAGCGGGATCCGAGCCATCGACGATCACGACGTCATAGCTGGCCGCTGCAGCGTTGGCGGCCCAGGCGATCCCGTCGCCCACGGTCAGCCGGAAGCGGGGATCACTCCAGCAGCCTCCACCGATGGAGGGCAGGTGCTGCTGGCTCCACTCCACTACCAGCCCATCGATTTCCACCATGTCGAGGTGCTGAACCCCGGGGTGGCGCAGGCACTCGCGGGCGGTCCCGCCGTCGCCACCGCCAATCACCAACACCCGCTCCACCGAGGCGGCGCTGCAGAGGGCGGGGTGCACGATCGACTCGTGGTAGTGCCGCTCCTGGCGCTCCGCGGTCATCCAGCAGCCGTCGAGCAGCAGGCCTTTGCCGTAGCGCTCGCTCTCGATGATGGTGACCTTTTGGAAGGGGGATTGCGCTTCGGCAAGGACCCGACCAGCGAGGCCGTAGCGAACACCGTCAAAAATCTCGTCCACCCAGCCAGGGGTTGGAGCGGGAGCGGCACTGTCGGCCATCACGGAGGCGTGGTGAGATATCTCCAGATTTGCGCACCGCCGGTCCGCAGCTGCCCAAGGGTTGATCAGGTGTTCAGCTTCAGCAGTTGTCTGGCGTTCTGGTAGCCGATCGCCTCGCGTTCAGACGCGCTTAGGGGCGTGTTCTGGATCCAGCGTCCCGCTAGAGCGATGTCTTCATAGGGGTAGTCCGTGGCAAACAGCACCCGATCGATTCCCATGGTCTCGATTGCACAGCGGAGCGGTGCCGGATCACAGACCCCGGAGGTGGTGATGTGAATGTGGCGGCGGATGACCTCGGAGGGACGCCCTTGCAGTTGGCTGGCGTAGCGGGTCACCGCGAAACGGCTGTCGAGCCGCCAGAGCAAGAAGGGCAGGGTTTCCCCCATGTGGCCAAGAATCACCTGGGCATCGGGGTGACGTTCGAACACGCCACTCACCACAAGCCGCAGGGCATGTTCGGCTGTATCCGCAGTCCAGGCCCAGGTGGCTCCCTCCAGTTGGGGTAGGCGGCTGCGCGGTGACTCCGCTGGGATGCCCGGGTGGAGATACAGCGGCACCTTGAGGCGCTCCAGTGTTCTCCAGAAGGGGGCAAAGCCGCTGTCGTCGAGAAAGCGTTGCTGGCTGCATCCATTCACCAGAGCGCCCACAAAACCCAGCTCTTCTACGCAGCGACTGAGCTCCGCGCAGGCGGCATCCACGTCCTGTAAGGCCAGGGCGGCGAAGCCGCGAAAGCGCTTGGGGTGCAGCTCGAGGCTGCGCTGAAGGTGGTTGTTGGCTTGGTGTGCGCAGGTCACGGCCTCGCTGGTGTTGTGGATGCCTTGCACGCCCGGTGCGGTTTGCGAGAGCACTGCGATCTGGATGCCGGCCTCATCCATGGCCCTCAGCCGTTCTTCGGCCAGCTCGGGCAGGAGGCGTTCGATCGCGACCAGTTGGTCTGGGTCGAAGAACGACACCTCCGTGGCCTCCGGCAGAAGACCAGGCGCGGCGAAGTGTTCCTCTAAGGCGATCAGGCTTGCTGGTGTTGCCATCGACGTCACGCGGTCATGGTCTGCATTGGAGGGCTCAACCCTTCCCCATGCGCGGCTGACCAGTTCTGGATGGTGTCTTCCAGTTGCTTCACGCGATCAGCTCTTGATCCGGAGAGCTCCACCAGCAGCGGCACCTGTTCTGTCGGCATGACCTGCCAACGCTGTTGGCGGTAGATCTGCTTGAAGAGTTCATCCACCTCGTCGCGGTAGGCCAGGTCCACAGGGCGGATGCCGTCGTCTTCCATTGCGATCGGCCACTGCTCACTGATCGGAATGAAAACCAGAACGTCTAGGAACCTCAGGCTGTCTCGAACGGTGGGCACCAGTGCGTCCACAAAGGCATCGCAGATGTCTGTGGTGCCTTGATTGGCGGTGTACTGCGAATAGGCGATGTAGTCGACCGGTGCGCGATCAAAGATCACGTTGTCTTGGCTGTCGTGATAGCGATTAACCCGGCTGGCGTTGTAGTGCAGCTGGATCCCGTTGTGGAGCCGCGTGGAACCGTCTTTGAATTCGATGGCGTACCAATCGCGTAAGGCCCGATAGGGCTCTTCTTCGCGGATGTACTCAGGGTGTTGATGAACCCAGTCATGCACAAAGGTGCTCTTGCCGAGTGAATGGGAGCCCGAGATCGCGATGCGCACCATCTCAAGCCTCTAGGGCTGCACTGATCTCTGGGTTGCTGCTCCAGCTCCAGGGGCCGCTGGTCACGGCTTCGAGCTGCAGCTCCTGGCGCAGCTCAGCGAGGTTGCGCTCCATCAGTTGCTCCCAGGGTTGAGCAAACAGAGGCTTGGCATTGGCCCCCATCTCCAGCCCTTCACTGATGCGGCCAAAGGCGTAGGCCGCGGTGTGGGTCCGCTCGGCGTGGGTCTCGAGTTCATCGACAGGGGTGTCATCGCGGAACCAATTGAGCAGCAGGGCCATCAGGTCGGTGAAGGCCAGTCCGGGGTGGGAGAACTGGGCGACGCTGACGCTGATCACCCCCAATTCGCCGAAGTTGTCCAGGCTGAATCCCGTGAGGATGTGGTGCAGGTCGTGGGTCGCGTAGACCCGGTAGTTGATGTAGTCCGCGTCGGTCTCGAGGTTCCCGAAAAAGCTGGGCTCCGGGAAGAAGTTGATGTCGTAGCCCATGGCGCCTAGCACCGTGGCGTAGGTGTGCCCCAGGCTTCCCTTGGGGAGGGCCTTGAGGGCGGCAGCGTCATAGGGACCGCTCAGCTGCCGGTTCTTGATCAGCTGCTGGGCTTCGGGGTGCCGGGCGAGGCGCTTGCGGCAGAGCTGCATCGGGTTGGAGTCCCGCAGTCGGTGGGAGAGCTCAAAGACGTTCTGCGCGGAGTCCCCACCGCCAGCCGCCAGGTCCATCAGGCCCAGGAAGCCTTGGATTTGCTCAGGGCTGGCTAGGCGATCGAGGTAGCGAAAACCCATCGGGGTTCAGCGCGGGATCCTCAAGCTAGAAACGGTTTTCTGTTCAGACCGCACCCTGCTGTTCGTTGCGGATCTGGGCCTTGGCCTGCTGCCAAAGGGCCTCCAGCTCTCGGATGCTGCGCCCTTGAAGGTCGCCGCCCAGGGCGGCCTCGACCCTTGAGAAGCGATCGAGAAAGCGCTGGTTGGTGCCGGCCAGGCCGGATTCGGGGTCAATGCCGCACCAGCGGGCCACGTTGACCAGGGTGAAGAGGACATCGCCGAGTTCCTCCTGGGCGTGGGCCTTGTCGCCTGAGGCCACGGCTTCCTTGAGCTCATTGAGCTCCTCGTGAACCTTCTCCCAGACCCCCTCCATGTCGTCCCACTCGAAGCCGGCCTTAGCGGCCTTCTTAGAGATGGTCATTGCTCCGGCCAGGGCGGGTTGCCCGCGCACCTTGCCGGTCAGGCGATCGCTCAGCGGGCTGGCGGATGGCGGGGCCTCGCCTTTCTCGCTGGCCTTGATCGCTTCCCAGGTCTCCTTCACCGCGTCGCTGTCCTCGGCGACGGCATCGCCAAAGACGTGGGGGTGGCGGCGGATCAATTTTTCGCTGATCCCCTGGGCGATGGCCTCGAGGTCGAAGCGCTGCTCCTCCTGGGCGATCTGGGCATGGAGGACCACCTGCAGCAGCAAATCCCCGAGCTCCTCCTTGAGGTGGGCGTCATCCCCGTGACGGATGGCGTCGGCCACCTCGTGGGCTTCCTCGAGGACATAGGGAACGAGGGACTGGTGGGTTTGCTCCAGGTCCCAGGGGCAGCCCCCGTTGGGATCCCGCAGCTTGGCCACCACCGCGATCAGCTCATGGAGGGCTGCGTTGGGCTCGTGCGGGGTGGCGATGGCTTGGCTCCCGGATATCTTGGCCAACATCGCAGCAGGTTGCGCAGTTTGGTAACTCAGATTGTGCGAAACGTTTGTGGATGGATCACCGTAAGATAAGCCATCTTTTCAGGATCGAAGCAGCTCCTACGAGCAGAAATCCATCTCTGTTATCCCTTGGCATGCCTTAAGACTGCGGATGGGGACACTCCGAATCGTTTTCGAAAAGCTTTTGAAAATTGTTGGCTGTTTGTGTATCCGCACTCGCGGGCGATGCCGATGACGGTGGCGCTTGGTTCTCCGCGTTGGAGTCTCTCCATTGCATTTGAGAGTCGTTGATTTCTAAGAAATTGCATCGGGCTGCATTTCAGCTTTTCTTTGAATGCATATTGCAGATGCCTGGCTGAATAATTGCTGATCTGTTCTAGATCGGTGATGCTGAGGGGGAGGTGGCTGTTGGCTTTGATGTAATCAACTAGTTCATCCAGCTTCCATGTCCAGTTGGGACTAATGTTGATTGGATTGCACTCTTGCACTTCTCTATCTCCAAGAAGCGATAGGGCAAGCATTCGGTACATCGTGTCGTCTAAGCAAAGGGTGGCAGGAAGAGATTGGCTCTCCTTTAATAGAGAATCTACGAATGCGAAAAATGCTCTGATGTCTGAGCTAAAGCTTCTTTCTTTTCCATGCTCGCTTGGCTCGAATAGCAAGGGTTGGTCAAGCCTGATCGACGTATTCTTTTGATTGACTGTTCGAACTATTTTGTTCAGTCTCTCGTGATCAATCTGGCAGTAAATGCCTGATAGGTAGCCGGTGGTGACTAGTCCGCCGTGCCTTGGATTTAAAAATACGCTTTTGGGTCGGATTTTGGTTTTATACTTTCCCTCGCTGTATTCCACTTCTTCTCCTGCTAGGCAAATCGCCAGCGTGCTCGACCCTCCGGGTTCGTCTTCATTCATGATCGAGGGTGTTTGCCTCGTCGCCACTACTGGCAGGTCTCCCAAGCTTGTCAGAGAGAAGTCAGCACATGGGAACTCAACAGTTGGCTGGTTGCCGTGATTCCCCCGGCTAAAGACTTCTGGAATGGCTTCGGCTAAGACGAGAGGATTGAGAGAGAAATATTGACCTGAGCTCTGAAGACCGAGAGGGAGCTGACTTAAGTGTGGGTCATGCACTGGAGTCTTGAGATGTAAAAAAAGCAGAATCTAGCATGGATGATACAAGGCTGCTAAGGCTTGACATGTTTTCGTCCTTTCTTTTTAGAAGTTCTGAGTGTGTGTGATCTGGCAGCGATATCGTTAGGCGTTTAGACTCACGCCTGCCGGGTAAGTCTGACATGAGCTTTTGTTCAATGATGCCGGCAATGATTTGACTGAGGGGTTTCCCTTCTTGCTCGGCTTGCTTGAGTGCCTTGTGATAAGTCTGGCTATTAATTGTAATAGTGACACGGTGACAGCTGCAATCCGGCTGAACGTTCTCAGTTGTCGATTGGTTCTTTTTCACTTCTAATCTCTAGTTTTGCAGAGATTGATCATCAGACTGAAATATTGCGCTCTCCTAGGACTCGTTTTGTTGGGAGGGTTTGCGAGTGAGTTCGCTTTTGTACGGTTTTTGCGTTTTTGTGCGCATTGAGGCGCTGTTATCGGCGTTTCTGGCGTCTGGACCGGATCGGCATGGGATCGCCGTCCTGGATCAGGTGGAGCCAGGCGCTGGCCTCGATCCCGATCAGGGCGACCAGCAGTAACCGCTCCGGCCGGCTCCATTGCTGCTGCATCCAGCTCAGCAGATCTGTGCTCGAAGGTGGGTGGGCCAGGCCCGTCAGCAGCAGGGCGATGCCGATGAGATAGCCGACGCGCACCAGGGTGCCGAGCACCGGCGCGTGGGACAGAACGGAGCGGTGCCGCAGGGCCTTGCGGTATGGCCACCAGAGCCAGCGCAGTGGTCCCCAGCGTTGGTAGGGCCGCGAGTTGGTGTCCAGATCAGGGGACAGCCAGAGGCCTCCCATCAAAAAGGCCAGGGTGCTGACGAGGGCCCCGATGGGCCCAAGCCAGGGCCACCAGAGCAGTCCATAGGGCAGAGCCAGCCAACAGGTGGCGCGGTCGTGTTGCTGGCCGCTGGCCATGGCCGGGGGTGAGCGCTGCCCTGCAGAATGCCTGAGCCGCCCGGTTAGCTCAGCGGTAGAGCGCCTGCCTTACAAGCAGGATGTCGCTGGTTCGAACCCGGCACCGGGCATTGCTCAGACCCCAGTCCAGTACTGGGGTCTTTTTGTATCTGCGAACAGGCGCACAGTTTGTCTAAATCAATTTGTGTGCAAAAGCGTGTGCAGATCGCTGGAGGTATCTCCGTTTTTGTGCGCATCGGAGCGGGTTTCGCACACGGCCCTGCCTCTTGATCCCGTCTGTTCGGAGTTGCCGAGCGATACCCCCAGAGCACCCCTCTGAGCGCTTAGAGAGGTCCCACGCCTGAGCCTCATCCGTGAGCGATACCCGAAAGAACCCCTACACAGGGGAGGCGTTCGAGCTCGAGCCTGGCGCTGAGCTTTATCAGTGGGGCGAGGCCAAGGTCCTGCTGTAGGTCAAGGACGGGTGCTACAAGCTCTGCACCGATCGCTGCAAAGTCTGGAACCGCCTGGATGGGCTGACCCTGGTGCGCTTCGAGCCTGAGGCGGCCTGATCAGCTGAAGGGGTCCTTGCCGGACTGAGCTGCCTCAAGGCGTTCCACTCGAGCGATCAGATCGCGAACGATTGCTCTGGCGCGCTCGTCGACCACTTCCACCCCGGCGAGCAGCTCCTCATGGCGGCTGGGGTCGGGGCCAGCCAGCCTCTCGCTACTTCCCCGAAACCCGATGCCGTGCCGAGCCACCCTGCACGCTCCCAAGCTCGCCAAGGCTTTGACCGATGACGAGTTAGGCATAGTGCTGGCCACGATCGCCAAGGCGGCCGATGGCCAGAGCCGTGGGACAGCCGCGCGCGACTTCGTCATGGTCAAAGGCAGCTACCTGATTGGTTGTCGCGTCACCGAGTTGTGCCGTTTGCGCTGGCAGGACATCGAGCCCCTGGAAGACGGTGCCCATATTCATTTGCTGGGCAAGGGATCAAAGGCCCTCACCGTTCGGACAAGTAAGGAGACCCTCGCACTGTTCGAGTCGCTCGGCCGCGGCGAGGCGGGGGAGTGGCTTGGGCACGCTCTTGATCGAAGCGGCCAGCTGGTCCTCTCCCGGTTACCCGGCGCTTCGTTCCGCCGTTAAGAGTTCAAGGGATCAGCGGGTGTTCTCTTGTAGGTTGCGGGCCTGGTTTCAGCGGTGATCAGCTGCTGAAGGAAACGGGGAAAGTCCGGTGGAAATCCGGCGCTGTCCCGCAGCTGTGAAGCGGCTTCAACAGATGCCGTCAGTCAGAACGCCCGCCAGTTCAACACGACGAGGATCGAAATGACTAAGGACTTGCGCGGCCAGCGCTAAGGCCTTGCACTGGCTTTTTGTGGCGCCACAGTCGTCCTGAGCTGCAGTCCAGCTCTGGCGCACCATCCCTTTGGAATGGGCGACTCAAGCAATTTGACTGCTCTTCAAGGCCTATTGAGCGGAATCGGTCATCCCCTGCTTGGACCCGACCACCTGCTCTTTTTGATTGCGATCGCTTTTATTGGCCTTCGCAAGCCAACAGCTTGGGTTCTCCCCCTTCTGGCAACAGGTCTTCTGGGCAGCCTTGCATCCCAGATCGTGCCTCTTCCAGATGCAGTCGCACCGTGGGCAGAAGCGATTGTTTCCTTGAGCTTGGTGCTTGAAGGCTTGATTGCCTTGAACAAGCTCCCGGCCAATCTTCTTCTGCCCCTAGTCGGCCTACATGGCTTTTTGCTCGGCAGCACGATCGTTGGAGCAGAACCAACCCCGTTGTTGACCTATTTCATTGGTCTTCTGGTTGGCCAGGGTGCTCTGCTTCTTGCTGTGTGTGCGGGTGCATCACGTTTGCGTGAATGGCTAGGTGCAAACGGCCAAAGGCTTGCTGCGGGAATCTGGATGGGTATTGGTATGGCCTTTGCCTGGGTGGCCCTCATCGACTGAACTCAGTTTGACGTTGATGTTCAGCACGATGAATTAAGTCAGTCATGTGGAATGTGCATGAGCAAGAACTCTTTGCTTTCTTGCTCACACTTGGTGCTGGTTTATCGACCGGTATCGGCAGTTGGCTCGGGGTGCTTAGCCGCCGCTTCAGCCCAGGCCTGCTGACCACCGCCTTGAGCTTCTCAGCCGGCGTGATGATCTTTGTCTCCTTCGTGGAGATCTTCCCGAAGGCGCGTCAGTCCCTGACCCCTGCCCTGGGCACCAGCACCGCTTACTTGGTAACGGTCCTGGCGTTTTTTGCGGGGATGTTGGCGCTGGCGCTGATCGATCGGCTGCTGCCGTCCCATGAGCTGGCGATCCTGCCGTTGCGGGAAGGGTCTGATTCCTCGGCCCTGATGCGAACGGGCTTGTTCTCGGCCCTCGCCATCGCGATCCATAACTTCCCCGAGGGGCTCGCCACCTTTGTGGCGGCTCTGTCTGAGCCCCGGCTTGGCATTGGCATCGCCATTGCCATCGCCATCCACAACATTCCTGAGGGGTTGGCGGTGTCAGCCCCCGTCTATTACGCGACCGGTAGCCGCAGTCAGGCCTTCTGGATTTCCTTTGCCTCCGGATTGGCGGAACCGCTCGGAGCGCTCATCGGTTACGTCTTTCTCCGCTCGTTCCTCAACGACGTGGTCCTCGGTCTGGTCTTCGCCAGCGTCGCCGGAATCATGATCTACATCTGCTTTGACGAGCTGCTGCCGGCGGCGCAGCGCACCGGTGCAAAGCATCATCTGATGATGGTTGGCGTCACCGCCGGCATGTTGGTGATGAGCATCAGCTTGGTGATGCTCAGTTAACGCGCCCGATGGTTGCCGCTTCTGATCAAAGCTGGCCCTGGTGGCCGCTCCTGCCACTTAGCTCTTAGTTGCAGTAAGAGGTCTCAAGGGCATGTCCCTGAGTTGTCCCTGATTTTTTGTGCAACTGGACTTGATGGTGTGCAACTTCCAGGGAGCTGACCTCGCTTGAATCCTGCTCTACAGGAGATGGTTCAAGACCATCTGCCTGTAGGCATCCAAGTCGGGCACTTCAACCCCATGAACCTTGGCCCGGTCGTCCCAGCGCCGCAGTGTCATGGCATCGTCCATCCCCTCTAAGGCCAACAGCCGTATTGCATCAGAACGGCTCAGCTCTCCGCCTTGGACGGCAAAGCTTCGTTTCGATGCATCCGATAGCCCTGCGTAATACGACTCATCGAGGGAGCACAGCAGCCGCTTGGCTGAGACATGCCGCTGTACGGGGGCAACAACCTGCGTGGGGAAGAACACCGAGAGTGCTCGGGCTGCCACGGCCTCATGGGCACAGTCTTGATCGAGGAAATCCCTCCGCTCATCGTGTTCATCGATCATCAGATGGCCGATGTCATGAAGTAGTGATGCCACCACCAGGTGGGGCTGCTGCGACTCCTGGTGGGCCAGATGCGCTGTCTGCAGAGAATGTTCCAGCTGCGTCACCGATGGGTCGTAGCTGGATTGCCCATGGGTGTTGAGATAGGCGAAGAGCAGATCAACACGCTCTTCGCGACTCGCCGCTTGCATGGATTTCATCCATTCCATGGCGTGGTCGGCCAGTGCAGTCGTCATGAGACGTCCTCCCCGAGAAAGTGGTTGATCAAGCTGACGCGCCCTTCCGCAAGCGCCTTCTTTTTGTGGTCGTAGTACTCCGATCGCAAATCGCCTTCTGAGCTGGCGTTGTAGGTGACGTACAGCGCGCGGCGGGAACGATCGGAGCGGTTGGTGCCGCTGCGGTGTGGTGCAAAGGAGTTGAAGAACACCGCGTCTCCAGCAGCCACAGGCATCGGCGTCCATTCAAGTTGAGCTGCCCGCTCAATCGGGAGGCATCCATCGGCATTCACATCGATCACCCCGTTGTGATTGGCCCCTTTGGCGAATTCCAAGCAGCCATTGCTCGTATCCGCTGAATCCAAGGCCAGCAGCATCGTGATGTGCAGCGAGCCAAACGGGTAGGCCGGGGCGTCCTGATGGGGGGCGTACCCGGCGGCACCGGGGTGCTTGTAGTTGATCTTTTCCTTGAACAACACCGGCGGTTCGCCAAACAAGGCTTCGAGCACATCGTGCACTCGTCCTTGGGTCAGGAACTGATGCAGGGGAGGGTGATCCTTGGCGAAGTCTTCGGTTCGTGCTTTCACCCGGCCATGGTCTGTGCTTTCGAAGTAGTGGCGGCCCAATGTCGACCCGTTGGAGATGTCGTCAATCCAAGCCAGCAGCTCGGCCAGGTCTTCGCTTGCCACCAAGCCAGGCACATGGACGACGCCGTCTTGTTGATGAAGCCCTTTGAATTCAAGGAGATCCTTCGGATCCCAGTGCGTTGTGGTTGTGGTGTTGCTCATCTGATCGGCATCAGGGTGGACTGAACAAGTGCCTTGAGATTGCGGGCCGCCGTCATGGCGATGTCTTCGCGGATGGATTGAACGGCTGACCCGATGTGCGGGGTGAGCACGGTGCGATCGCGTTGATCGATTAAGCCCTGGGGAATGGAAGCGGGGTGGTCCTCTCGGGCCCAGTCCTCCATCTCAAAAACATCCGCTCCGTAGCCCCCCAGCTGGCCTGATTGCAGTGCCCGCACAACAGCCTGTTCATCCACCACAGAGCCACGGCATGGATTCACCAGCACGGCTCCTGGCTTGCACCGGGCCAACACATCCGCATTGATCAGATGCAGCGTGTCGTTCGTGAGCGGCACCATCAGCACCAGGTGATCACTGCGTTCAATCACGTCGTTGAACTGCACATGCTGCAGCTCAAGACGTTGCTCGGATCGGCGATCAAGACGAACGGGATCGCTGTACAGCAGCGTTGCGCCAAAGCCCCGCATGCGCTCGGCGAATTCCATGCCGAGTTGCCCCATCCCCACGATGCCAACCGTGCTGTTGATCACTCCCTTCGAGTAGAAATTTGGCCGCCATCCAGGGAACTGGCCTGTGCGCACGAAGGCATCCCCTGCTGGGATGGATCGCGCCAGGCTGATCAGAGTCGCAACGGTGAGTTCTGCCGTTGGTGCCGCCAACAAATTGGGGATGAATTGATAGCGAATGCCCCGGGCATCACAGGCAGAGAGATCGAAGTTGTCGAAACCACGGAGGGCTCCAGCAATCGAGCGCAGCCGCGGGCAGTGATCCAGAAAGTCGGCATCGACGCAATCCGGCATGAACACCAGCAGGCCGTCGGCGTCCGCTGCTGCTTCCAGCAGGGCGTGACGGCTCCAGGGCTCCCGGCTGCGATTGGCGGTGACCCGTGCGAAATCGGAGAGGAAGTCGATCACCTCCTCCTGCACATGGTTCGTGACCACGAGATGGGGCCGCTGTTGATGACTCATGAGGGTCGTCATTACACCATCCAATGCCGCAGGGCATTGCTCATCGAATCGAGCGCTGTGACCACCACAAGAACCACCAGCAGCAGGGCCGAAACCTGTTGGTACTCCATGATCCGCAGGGCACTGATGATTTCCAAACCGATGCCGCCGGCGCCAACGGCGCCCACCACCATCGAAGCCCGGAAGTTGTATTCCCAGCGGTAGAAGGTGACATCCGCCATGGCTGGAAACACCTGAGGAAGGATGCTGTGAACGATCACCTGCAGTTCAGACGCCCCCGATGAGCGGGCGGCTTCGATCGGCTCCTGATCGCAGAGTTCGATCGCCTCGGCGTAGAACTTGCCGATCATGCCTACGGAGTGAAGGCCAAGCGCCAGGGTTCCAGGCAGTGCTCCGAAGCCAACCGCAGCCACAAGAATCATGCCGAGAATCAACTCGGGAACGGCTCGGGTCACGTTGAGCACTGCCGTGGCGATCACGTAGAGCGCTGGGCTGGGGCTGGTGTTACGGGCGGCAAAGAAACAAAGAAGGAGCGAGAAGAACACCGCGATGGAGGTGCCTGCGATGCTCATCGCCATCGAGTCGATCAAAGGCTTGATCCAGAACGGCCACCGAGCGAAATCTGGCGGAAACATCTCTGGAAGCAAGTTGAAAATCGCCGGCACCCCAGTGGCGATCCGATTCGGATCAAACAGTCCAACAACGGCCAAGGAACCAACAACCGCCGTGAGAATCACCAGCACACGGAGGAATTGCTGCCGCCATCGCAGCTCATGGCGCCGAAGAATTGCGCGATGGGTATCAACGGAAGCACTCATAACGGAAAAACAAAAAGGTCCCGATGGTGGGAACCACCGGGACAGAGGAACGTGTTCAGTTGACGAACTTGCCGAGGTCGAGGCCCAGCAGATCACCCGCCTTGCGGATGCCGTCGTAGTCCTGATCGCTCATCACGGCGAACCCATCGGCCTTGAACGGCTTCAGGACGCTTTCGTCATTCAGTTCAATGAAGGTGGTCCTGATGGTGTCCTTCAGCTCAGGCTTCAACGACGAGCGCATCGTCCAGGGGTACTGCGGGATCGGCGCTGATTTGGCGATCAAGGTCACCTTGGTGGCGTCGATCTTGCCCTTCTTCTTCAGTGATTCGAAAATCGGGCAAGCCACCCCACCGGCCTGAGCGTTGCCGTTCTGAACGGCCAGTGCCACAGCGTCGTGGGCGCCGAGGAACACACCCTCGTAGTCCTCACCCTTGGTGAGACCATTTTCTTTGAGGGTCAGTTCCGGGAACAGACGGCTGGAGGTGGAGGCTGGATCTCCAAAGGCAAAGGTTTTGCCTTTGATTGCCTCAAAGTCGGTCACACCGGCTTCGGTGTTGCCGATCAGGCATGACTGGTAGGTCTTGGTGCCACCTTTGATCCGAGCGGCGAACGGTTCGATCTCGCTCTTGCTCTTGGCCAGGACGTAGGAGAGCGGTCCGAAATAGGCCAGGTCGAGACGGTCGTTGCGAGCCGCCTCGATCATGGAGGAGTAATCGGTGGTGACCACCAGTTCAATTTCCTTGCCGAGCTTCTGGTTGAGGTAATCCTTCAGTCCTTGGTTGTCCTGAATCACCGTTGCGGCATTTTCATCCGGGAGCAGGGCAACAATCAGCTTGTCGGGATCACTGGAGTCGGCAGACTTACCAGTTGTTGTTTGGCTGGAGCAACCAGTCAGAACAATCGCAGCAGAGGCAAAAGCAACGGCTGAAAAACGCGCAGCTTGGGACAACATGGGGATGAGATGAAGAGCAAGCCTGAAGTCGAGACGGCGGACTTATTAGGTGACCGCTGCCTCGAGCGTGTGGCGATAAAGAGCGTGAATCTCGCTTTCCTCAAGGGTCATGGAGTGCTGGTCGCAAATGATGCGACCAGCGGCCATGCCAATGATTCGATCAGCAAACTGGCGTGCGAATTCCACCTGGTGCAGGCTCACCAGAACAGCAATCCGGTCGCGTTTGCAGATGTCCTTCAACAGCGAAAGAATCTGCACTGAACTTTCCGGATCCAGACTGGCGATCGGCTCATCCGCAAGAATCAGACGTGGTTCCTGAACAAGGGCCCGCGCGATTCCGACGCGCTGCTGCTGGCCGCCGCTGAGGTCTTTGACGCGGGCCAGTGCTTTATCGATCAAACCCACGCGTTCCAGTGCTGAGAGGGCTTTTCGGCGATCGCTCTCCGGAAGTGGAAGCAGTGAACGCAGGAAACAGTGGTGTCCCAAGCGACCCATCAGCACGTTGTCGAGCACGGATAAGCGGTCAATCAGCTGGTGCTGCTGGAACACCATCGCCGTGTCCCGACGGTGGGCGCGGAGCTGCCGGTTGGTGCTCGCGCTGATCTCTCCGTGGTGGCGTGTTCGGATGCTTCCCGAACAGGGCTGAACCAAGACATTCAGGGAGCGAAGCAGCGTTGATTTTCCGGCTCCAGAGGAGCCCAGAAGAACAACAAATTCTCCATCTTGGAGTGAAAAACTGATATCACGTACTGCAAAATTGTTTTCCCCAAATGATACCGATAATTGCCGGATGCTTAACAGATCTTTCATTGTCTTGCTCTGCCAAGCACTTGCTTTGAAAATCTAACCTTCGTCTGGCACTGACGATTAACAAACGGATAAGGATAGGCAAAGACTTGCTTGTCATCCGCTAATTTTTAAATTTCTTGGTCTGATCTTATTCCGTTCATAACTTTTGGCTTCTTGTAAGCGAGCCTGTCGCCACTGGCTCATCGCATCAGCATCCCTTGATGAGTTCATAGCCCTGTTCGATGAAGAGTGTGGGGGAATCGACTCTCTCCTTCAGCGCCTCCGGTGAGCTCGAAGGTTGATCACTGTGTCGATTGCCGCCAGTACAACAAGCAGCGTGAGGCAAACAGCTTTGTAATCCAACATGTTCGGGCCTAAGTCAGCGCGATCTCGTTTTGGCTGGTGGCTTTGTCGCTATTTAAGGCAGTTGTTCATGTAGTCCAGAGCACATCCTTCTGTGTCCGGAACCCGTTGGTCGTAGTGTCAATCCATAAAGTTTTCTTGATGGATTAATGGGTCTGTTCGAGCGCCATCTCTCCGTCTGGATTGCCCTGGCGATCGTGTTTGGGGTTGGCCTTGGCGTTTGGTTCCCTGATGCGGCGGCAAGCATTGCGGCCCTGGAGACAGCAGGGATCAATCTGCCGATCGCGGTGCTGATCTGGGGAATGATCTTCCCGATGATGCTGGCGGTCGACTTCTCCTTCATCGGAGCGATTCGCCAGCAGCCGCGTGGTCTGGGTTTCCTGCTCTCGGCCAACCGCCTAAATGTGGCGATGAGCCGGGCGCAATGCCTCTCGATCGTGGTCGGCTCACCAACGCTGGCGGCAGGATCGGCGAACAACGTCGAGGAGGCGGAGCAACTCAACAGCCTCTGCCGAATCATTCAGGCCAGCCGGACCTAAGCCGTGCCCCTCGACTAGGACTCGGCAGTGAGGACCTGCTGCGTGACCGGGAAAGAGCGGCAGGTCAGTGGAAGGTTCGTGACCTGCGCCCGGCGTTCAACAAAGCCAGAGAGCGAACCGAGGTTGATGACCAGGCTGTCGGGGATGACATACAGCAGGGTCAGACGCTGATCATCGCGGATCGGAACCGGTGTGATGTGCAGCTCATCGTCCCTGAAGGTGTAACTGAAACGCCTCTTGTCGTCAGCACCTCGCTGGAAAGAGGGTGGTAGGGGAGCGAGCTTGTTGTGCTCGCGATCAAAGGCATACAGGCGCTGGGCCTGCTTGGAGTAGATCCAGCCCTGGCCTTGGTCGGACGCAAAGGTCTTGCGGGCCTCGTCGGTGAAGCCGTTCTCATCCTGCAAGCAGACCACTCGTTGGATGTCTTGGTCTGTCGACAAGGGTCAAGGGCTGCCAGTGCAGCCGACAAGCAAGGCAGCAGTCACTGCGAAGAACAAAGGACGTGGCGGCATGTCAGCGACAGAGAACTGAGCCAAACAACTTGAAGAGAACTGCCGGCATGGAGGGGCCGATCAAGAGTGGGGCGTCATTCCTCGGACGGCACAAGCTTGAGAGCAGGACCAAGCTCGTCACCCCCTCCCCTCTTGCGTTAGAAGCGCCAGCAGGGCCATAACCACTAAGGACACGGTCGAGTGATTCCCCGTGATCCGAGACGGGGGAGTGCCAAGCTCCCCCACCTCAATGATCCTGGCTGGGCGCTGAGAGGAAGTGACGTGTTCGCGTTCAACCTCCACTCTCACTGGAAACAGGCCCTCAGGTCCGCCCTCAGCGGCCGGGAGGCATCGCCGGCAAGAAGTTTCGTCAAGCGATAGCAGTAAATACCTTCCGCCGTGGGAAAGTTCACAGTCATATGCACGATCTACAGACTCCCTTTAGGTTCTTTGGTGAACTGGTCGTTGGATCCGCCTTGCTCCTCATGGCTCGATCACTCAAAGAAGTCGGATTACTCGCTGCAGCGTTCTTGGTCGGCCTCGTCGCGCTCGAAACCTGTTTGCGCATGAACGGTCTGTAAGGGAACCAGCCCCCTCCCTGTAACCGCGATACCACTGAGCTTCATGACTGAATGGCTTAAGAGCCCGAGCGGCAATAGGGTTGCCCGCTTTTCTGGTTGTGGTCTAGGCCGAGCTGAGGTCACAAAAGCGCGTAAAGCGGGTTGGTCTGATCCTCTGGTCGAGCGGCACGATGTGATGAGTCATTCGCAAGCCCAACTGCAGTGGCATGGGTTACGCAGTGAGGGATGGACGGTCACCAACCCACAGTGGTGAAACCAGGGCGGGCAGAAAACTGGCCTTGAGAGCTGAGGGAAGGAAGTAACTCAGGCAACTGTCGTGTCGGCCCTGGAAGTAACAGCTCCTGGGTCGGGCTAGGGGAGGAAGCCGCGTAGGGGGAGCTGCACTTTCACCATCAGGTGTTTCCCCGAGAAAGCAGCACTGGCGATTACTGCTTTCTCGAGCAGCATTTCACATGGAAAGCCTCCGCGCGCTGTGCGCAAATCTTCTTAACTAATGTGATCTCGAATCCATGTTGGAGCGGTTAATCAAGCCGCTTTTGCTGGAAGCCTAAAGGACCACGGGTCGCTCATCTTCTGGATCAGTGCAAGGGTTAAAGCTTCTGTTCTTGCAAAAAGAACAATAAGTTTGTTTTCCACCTTGCCTTGGGTAGGCCAGTTTTAGGTTGAATCCTTTTGGCGCCTTCACTGATACCTATCTGTTGATTGGTCGCGAGTTGGTTGGCCCATGTCTTGATTGCAATGGGTGTATGAGTATTAACGAGGAAACGTCTGAGATTCCATTTCTGGATCCTGATAATTCATCAGCGACAGATGCCTTTGATGATCAAGGCGGCAATAAGTCGGCTGTCTTCCTCGCACCAGCAGAAGGGGGTGAACTTGTTGCGGCGCCATCCTCCGAGACCGAAAGAGAATACGAAGTCGATTTTGCCAAATCTCTTGAGCAATTTGTTCATGGGATAAAGCTTCTTGAGCAATTTGGCTTTTCTGAAATTAGGCAGACATATCCTGTGATTCTGGCATTGATGTGGTCATTGCTGGTTGGAGGCTCTCTTGCAGTTGGAATAAGCTGTATTACATCCATTAACAACCTTCCTGTTCTTGGGGGTGTATTTGAGAGGTTTCTTGAATTGGCTGGCTTTGCTTGGGTGGCTCGCTTTGCGGCATCAAAGCTTTTGTTGCATCAAACAAGAGCGGAGCTCTTCTCAAGGATCGCAAAGGTCAAGAAAGACTTGCTTAGATGAGGTGCCTGGGGTGAGGTATTTGCAAGTTAATTTAAGGTCTATCGTAGGATTTATTGTGTGATAGGTACATCAGTGTTTAATCGTATCTTTATTTGTGTGGCCTGGACTATACCGGCCGTGTTTGCCGTCAGCCTAGGGCGCAATCGTTATTACGTTCAATGAAAGTCGTTGTCTCCATTTGATTGACTGGTGGCTACCCCAGGATTTGCGCCAGTTCAGCCTGCAAGCGGATGCTTCCGATCACGCTGCCCATCTGGTTACTCTTCAAGCTCTTCTGCTGAACCTCATCGAGCAGGGCCAGCTTCGCGGCAATGAAGTCCTGGCGGTTGATCGACATATCGGCCTTCAGCTGCTCCCGTGCCTTGGCGAGGTAGACCGCCGCCTGACGCTTTTGGACCCCATAGTTTTCTGCACAGAAGAGCAGCAGCTCAGAGGTGCGCTTACCGCCGATCAAGAGCTTCGCGAGCTCATCGACTCGGCGATCACTTTCCTCAGCTGTCACTCGTGCCATCGCTATCAGTCTGCCAACTCAAATGAGTGGCCACTGTTTTCACTATTGCAGGGGTGGGGCAGTCGGCAGTGGGGCAGTGACTTATCCCCTGGGGTCTACCCCGTCGCCTCAGAAGGAGCAGAGTTCCGCGCCCTCTTTTGTGGGTTGGAACTGTTCTTTTTGTTCCATCCAGTCAGGGACAGGGTTTTGGTGGTGTTCCAGAACTGTTCCAGCACTGTTCCTTTTGTTCCTTGGAACACTTGGAACACTCTTGGAACAATCTTGGGGCAGTGCCAGATCCCTTGCGGCGCAACGGTGGTACAAAAAGAACACTTATTTTTTATTTCATGTGTGGGGGAGTCGCCAACGGCACTCACCGATGCTCTGGCGGTCCTCTTCGATGAGTCCGTTCTGCTGAAGGGCGCGAAGGGCGCGTTGCACCTGCTTGGGAGCGCTGGCCGTTGACTGCTTCTCTGGGGGGAGGGCTGCCAATACGGCGCTGGTGGTGAGCCATTCCGTCGTGAGAGCTGCGTAGGTGGCTTTCTGCCAGCCCTTGAGCCGATCAATGGCGTCACCTTCATTGGCTTGCCGGCGCAGCTCACGCTCCTCTGCATCGGTGCCGATGTAGTCCCAGCTGTTGCCATTGCCGTTCTCGACAATGATTCGCTGGTTGATGGCGCCGCGTTTCTGAGAGGTGATCACCCGGCGTGGGGATTCCTCATGCAGCTTCTCCCGACCGGCTTCCACATGGGTTTCGTATCCAAGGCCGATGTGACGCGAGACAGCGCGGTCGATCGATCCGTGACCTGAACCGGAGTAGACGCCAACCGAGCCACTCATGGCTGATTGCTTGTTGCAGTGGTGAGTGACGATGCAGGTGTTGCCCTGGCGTGCGATCTCGATCTGACGCATCAGACGTCCGGCTGACTCATCCGCCTCCGAGATGCCTGGCGGCAGCACTGCCGAGAGGCTGTCGATGATCGTGATGCCGCCAGGGTGTTGCTGGTTCCAGTTGCGGATGAAACGCATCCCATCGGGGTTGAGCCTGAAACCGCCTCCAGAGGTCTTGAGGTGGATCCGGTCATGCAGCCGGTAGGTCAGGTTCTCGTGTCCCTCCACTTGCTCTCTGCGGACCAGATAGGCCAATCCCTGTTCTTCAAGGAGAGCGCCCCACTGCTGCCGGTCCTGGTCAGTGCCAACGATCAAGACAGAGCTGGAGTCGCTTGCGTTGATGCCGCGGCCGATGAATTGCTCTTGGCCGGTCAGAGCAGCGCGGACCATGGCAACCAGCAGGCGTGACTTACCAGCGCCTGGCATGCCGACCAGCAGGTTCAAGCCGACAAGGATCAGCTCATCGAGGAACCATGACTGGCCTGGAGCAATGAACTCTTGGCCGGGCTCAACATCGGGCTCGTAGGCCGAGACGCTGTTGTCGAGCTGGTCGAAGATTTCGGCGATCTCTGCGTTGGAGAGCCTGAAACCAAGATCGTTGGCAACGGCTTTGATCGCTTGCTTCTGCTCGCTGATGCGCCGGCTTGAGTTGATGATCTCCTCTGCTTTGAGGAGGAGCAGCATCCACAGCGCGTCATGGGTGAGGAGGGGGTCGCCATTGGTCCCTTCAAGCGCTTGATCCTTTTGGAGTTGCCAAGGTGAGATGTGCTCTGGGACTGCCTTGAGAGGTGGGCGAGGGATGTGGCGTTCTCGCTTCTCCTTTTCGAACGAGGCAGCAAGTTCGTTCAGGTCATCAAAACGGTCGAGGCTGTCCTCCATCAGATGACCTCCCCGAGGTAGTAGGTGCGGAAGTGGAACAGGTCATCCCATTGGGCTTGGATTGAGCGGCGGTACCCCTCAAAGCGAGCGCGGTGCTGTTCAGCCAAGTCCGGGTACTCACGCCACAGCTGCGGGGCCATGCGACCAAGAACGGTGGCGCGGTCCCTTGCTTCGGTGATGGTGAGGGTTGCCTCTCTCAGCTCTTCTGGGGTGAGCGAGTGAAGGTCAGGGATGGCCCAAGCGCGATCGTGCGCTGCATAGAAGGCCTGGAGTGCTTTGCGACCTGCAGCAGCAGTGGCTCGGACTGTGCCGGGCTCCTGTGGGCTGTAGACGCGGTGATGAGGAGACTTGGGCCTGTGAGGTCGGAAGACGGCAGCAGCACCATCGAACCCGCCCTTGCGGCTGGTGAGTGCCCACTCAGTGCCGTCGGCTTTGATTACATCGCCGAGCTTGAGATTGCCGACTCCGTTCGTTGAGCCTTGGTGGCAAAAGATGATGTCATGCGCCCATGCGCAGTCGGTGTCCTTCGTCCTGCCGCATGCCGGGCAGGGGGACTTGGGACCAGAGCGGTGCATCAGATGCGCTCCTCCAAGTCTTCGAGCCGTTGTGAAACGGCGTAGGTCTGGACCTTGTGGAGGTCCAGTAGCCGATGCGTTAGGTCCGTGCCCCCCTCAACAGTGCTGCCGAGCTGTTGCAGCTGGTTGATCGTGGTCTTCGCCGTGAAGGCAAGCAAGGCGCTGAGCTGAGCCAGCACTGGGATCAATGCCCTGGCGCCTTCTTCATCGAACGCAGCCGTGAGCTGCTTCTGCATCTCGGCGGCGTAAGCAAGCATTTCCTCCGTCGTCTCTGGAGGCTTGCCGAGGTCGATGTCTTGCATCAGGCAGCCTCCCTGTGCATGCGGTCGTTGAGATATGCCGCGATTGATTGATCGCGCTGGTCCGCTAACTCACGGATTGCGTAGGACAGTGCAGCGGTTCTGTAAGTCTCTTTCTCTTCGTCGTCGAGGAAGTCCCAGTCGGGTGGGGTAGGGATAGGGACATCCCAGATTGTTGTCGGGACCGGCGAGAGGTGCTGGTGTGCCTTGTTTAGTCCGAGTCTTGCCTTGGCATGTGCAAGGTGACGTGAGGTGCCCTGGGCGGCCGGGCGCGGGTTTGATTGCATTACAATGAGTTCAGGTTTGTTAGCCCAAGTCGTCTGCGGAGGGAAGGCCGTAGGCGACTTTTTTTGTGCCTTGTTGTTGGCGATGGATCTCTTCAGTCTGGCTAGGCCAGAGAGTGGAACAGGCGCACTAATCCACCACTCGGGGTCAACCCCAACAGGAGAGAAGTGCGACTCGGGAGGGTTCTTAGTCTTTGAAGGTGGCGGTGAGTCACCCCGTCCACAACCTCCTCCAAATGTCCACTCAGTTCGAGTCAGCCCTAAGAGATCAAGCTCAGTTCGCCGCGATGAACTTGGCGGCACTGGATCTCTGTCTCTCCCTGGATCAGAGCCACCCCGAAGAGGGCAAGCTGACCCCAGAGGCCATTGGGATGGCATACGCCTCCGTAGCGCGTCTGATGCCGTACCTGCTCGTAGAGGCGCTTGATCTGGAGACTGCCGCGGCCCACCGCTTAGAGGTCTGACGCTCACTCCACCTCCGGTCCTTCAAAGAGGCGGCGCTCGAGTGCTTCAGCTCTGTGGTGGCACTCGTTGGCATAGCGGACGTAGCCCTGCTTGCTCCACCAATGGGCGCGGGTGCGTTCCCAGTTGAGGGCAGCGACAAGGTGCTCGAACTTGAGAGCTGCTCTCATTGCTGCGCCTCCTTTTGCAGTTCACGCATGGCGCGATCGGCGGCGTAGGCCTGCTCACCTGCGCGGTGGATGGTTTGGCGACAGCGATCGATGTTCCAAGTGATCTTCGAGTTGCAGCTGAGCCCGCGTGCGTAGTGGACGCCTGGGCGAAGGACGCCGCCATGCGACTCCCTGGCGCGCCTGAGGGTGGCTTGGGAAATGCCCAGAGCTTCTGCTGCCTGCGGGGTTGGCAACCAGAGCTCTGCCTGTTGCGATTGCATAAGCGTGAGTAGGTATGACTAAACGCTATGCAGGCAAATAAGTAGCCCTCAGCCATATCGAGGCGTAGGGAACTTGTTGAGTCTCAGTTATGGGGCCGACCCTGAACAAATGGGATCAGGGGCGAACAAATGGGATCAGGGGTGAACAAATGGGATCAACATCACCCCGATAGATGGGGTCAACCCCGCCAAAATGGATTGCTACAGAGTGTTACTGCGACACCTTGGAAAGCTTTGCCATTGCGGTTCGGCGCTGCTTGGCTGCTGCCACCGCGTCCTTGACCGAGGTCTCGTCAGTCCAGTTCCCGTAGTACCGGAGATGGGTGTCGTGGTCGTGTCCCATCAGGCTCGAGGCCCAGCGGGTGCCCACCCCCATCAGGTGCGCTTGCCAAGCAAAGCCATGGCGCAGGCTGTATGGCGTCAGGCCTGGAGTGCTGGCCACCAGTGACCGCCAAGGCTGATACCGGCGCAGGTACTGAGCGAAGGCGTTCCCGACCAGCTTGGAGGTGTGCTGCCCCTTCTTGTATCCCTCAATCGCCGTCTGGATCTGCGGGGGGAGCTTGATCAGGCCGCTGGCCCATTGATGGGCGAGCTTGTCCCCAAGCCCCTCCAGCTCGACTGGCTCTAGCGCTTCAAGGATCCGCTCCTTGCCGCGGCCCTGTTCGCGGGCAGTCCGATTCATGTCCGCCCTATTGCGCTTGACCCCAGTGGTGCGCAGCTGGCCGTCTTCAAAGCGGAGGTTCGCCAGCTCAGCAGGGCGCAGGCCAAACAGGGCCACCAACCCCACCGCGAGGTAGAGGTCCCATCGCTTGTCGGCCTCCAGTGCTTCCAGCAACTGGATGAGCTGCTCTGGCTTCAGAGGCGGAGTCTGAATGTCGGTTGCTTGCCGATCGGCCATGCCCACCAGTTCCCGGCGCTTCTCCTTGGAGGTTGCCAAGAACAGCGAGGGCATCCCGCAGTCCTCCACGCAATGCCGCAGCAAGGCGGAGAGCTCCTGCAGGTTCCGGCGGCGCCCCTCACCGCCTGGTGCTGTGTTCTGCAAGTGCATCTCGGTGTAAGCCTTCAGCACCGCAGGCCCATCACCTGGAGCGGGCTTGGAGGCCATCACCTCAAGGAACCGTTTGATCACCTTGCGAGAGTCCCCGAGGGTGGTCTCCCTTAGGTCGCTGCGCTTGCGGAGGTAGTCCCTGCATGCCGCGGCCCATTCCCCCTCTTGGGCGCTGAGTGAGCTGGCGTCGATCTTGCGGACCCGCTTGGCGTTCTTCTTCCGCTCCTTGACGGTGGTGAAGGAGGTGTCCTCCCCCATCTCGGTGATGAAACTCTTGACCTCCTTGAGGACGGCCTGGCCGGCGCCGCGCTCCCAAGGAATGTCAGTCATGTAGTCCAGCCGCTTGCTGCTGCCCGGCTGCCTGTACCAGAGCCTTACGCGCTCTCTTGCATTGGAGACGGTCCAGCAGCCGACATGGGGCCCATCAGGGATACCCTCAGCCAGCACCATCCGGATTGCGTCGCCCAGCCCTTGGGGGTCCGCCATTGATATGTGACTCGGTGCGCCAATAATTGCACACACTCCCTGCTTGTCTAACGGGATTCACTTGGTGCGCATTTGGCGCGTTTGTGTGCAAATCCGTGTGCAAATGGGCTCAAAACTGCCTACGCGTGAGCACGCAGATCTCCTAAAGCCCTTGGTATGACTAGGAGACCCCTTGCGGCAACTGCACACAAATTTGCCTTACAAGCAGGATGTCGCTGGTTCGAACCCGGCACCGGGCATCAAGGCCGTTAGTGGGCTGACGACAGCTCACCTCCGCGGCCGCCGGCCTCTTCTGCCACGCCGATGCGTGCGAACAGGTTCGTGCTCTCTTGATTGAGGTTCACAACCTCAACATCACTGCCGCCAAGCTTGAGCTTGCGGATCACCTGGTCAAGGGCGGTCACGCCGCTTTGATCCCAGATGTGGGCTTCGCCCATGTCGATGGTGACGCGAGCAGGGTGCTCGTGCAGTTCAAAGCCCTGGCGGAAATAGATGCTGCTGACGAAGAACAGCTGGCCGCGGACGCGATAAATCCGGTGATCGCTGCCGCTGAGCTCGCTGCTCACCTCGATCACCTTGGCCACCTTGCGGCTGAAGAGAATTCCAGCCAGGGCCACACCGGAGAGCAGGCCCACCGCCAGGTTGTGGGTCAGCACGGTGACGACCACCGTCAGCAACATCACGGAGGTGTCGCTCTTGGGGATGCGGCGGATGCTGCGGATCGAATCCCAGTTCGCGGTGTTGATGGCGATCATCACCATCACCCCCACCAGGGTGGCCATGGGGATCTGATTCACCCACTGGCTGGCCAGCAGGATCATCGCCAGCAGGCTGACGCCCGAGGTGAGGGTGGAGAGGCGGGTGCGGCCGCCATAGCCCACGTTCATCACCGATTGGCCCACCAAGGCGCAACCGGCCATGCCGCCGAAGAGGGAGCTGACGATGTTGCCGATGCCTTGGCCGCGGGCCTCCTGGTTTTTGTGGGTGCTGCTGTCGGTGAGGTCGTCGAGGATGTCCTGGGTCAGGAAGGTCTCCATCAGGCCCACCAGGGAGATGGCCAGGGCCGTTGGCAGGATCAAGCCCAGGGTGCCCGTGGTGAAGGGAACCTGAGGTAGGCCGAATTGGGGGAGGCCGGCCGGCAGGGTGCCGAGGCTGCTCACCGTGGGCACGTCAAGGCCCATGCGAATGGAGATGCCGGTCGAGATGAAGATCGCCACCAGGGCCGAGGGGACGACCTTGGTGAAGCGCGGCAACACATAAATGATCACCAGGGTTAGGGCCATCAGACCCCAGACCGCTGGCAGTTGAGCTGAGGTGACCGCCACCTTTTCGGGGTGGAAGAAATCGAGCCCCAGCTGGGGAAGCTGTGCCAGGAAGATCAGAATCGCCAGGGCGTTCACAAAGCCCGCCATCACCGGCTGGGGCACGAAGCGCATCTGATGGGCCAGGCGCAGATAGCCCCAGGCGATCTGCAGGACGCCTGTCAGAACCCCCGCTGCCAGCAGGTACTGCAGCCCCATCCCTTCTCCGAGGGCGTTGCCCTGTTCCACCAGCCCGGTCATCAGCAGGGCGGTGGAGCCCGTCGCCGAAGTGATCATGGCGGAGCGCCCACCGACGACTGCCAGGGTCACCGAGAGCATGAAGGCGCCAAACAGGCCGACCCGCGGATCAACGCCGGCGATGCCGGAGAAGGCGATGGCCTCGGGGATCATCGCGAAGGCCACCACCAGGCCCGAGAGGATGTCCCGATGGGGTTTGCCCCACCATTCTTTGAGGGCGAAATTCATAGGACCTGCGGTGGCTGTCGTCTGGCGTTCCCTACCGGGAACTGCCCGCTTCGGCCGACCCTATCAGTGCTGCACTGACCTCCCTGAGGCGGGCGCAGGCCTCAGGATCCAGCGCTTGCGGGGGCATGCGGCAGCTCGTTGGGTAGCCCCGCAGGTTCCCGAAGCCCCCTGGTCCGTAGAACACCCCCGCCTTGGCCTCCGGGGCCGTGGCGGCATAGAGCTGGGGCAGGGCACCCATGGCGGCGCTTTGGAAGAGCGGGTCCATCAGGCGGTAGGCCAGCCCCTCAACCTTGGCGTTTTTTGAGGCCACGGAGGTGGGCTGCAGGTTGGTGCGGGCCAGCCCCGGGTGTGCCACGAGCGACTGCACGCTGGAGCCTTCCTGCTCCAGCTGGCGCTGCAGCTCTAGGGCCGTCATGGCGTTGGCGAGCTTGCTTTGGCCGTAGGCATCCCAGGGCCTGTAGCGCTTCTCCCCTTGGAGATCCTCGAACTGGATGCGGCCGAAATAGGCCGCCCCGGAGCTCACATGCACCACTCGGCCGGCAGGGCTCTGCTTCAGCAGGGGAAGCAAGGCCTGGGTCAAGGCAACGTGGCCCAGGTGGTTCACCGCGAATTGCAACTCAAATCCCTGGCGGCTCAGGGTCCGGGGCGGTGCCATCACCCCAGCGTTGTTCAGCAGCAGATCGAGACTCTGCACCTGGGCGGCGGCCCGCTGCACACTGCCCAGATCCGCCAGGTCCAGTTCCAGGGGGATCAACTCAGCGCCGGTTTCCGCCTGCAGGGCTGAGGCGGTGGTGGTGGCTTTCTCCAGGCTGCGGCAGGCCAGCAGCACGGTGGCGCCTTTGGTGGCGAGGGCCCTGGCGCTCTCGAGGCCCAGGCCGCTGTTGGCACCGGTGATCAGGGCGGTCCGCCCCCGTTGATCGGGAATCTCAGCGGCGGTCCAGGGCACGGCGGGGCGGAGCACTACGCCCCCAATCGTCTCGCCCGCAGCTCCAGCACCGTGGGTCCGACCCAAAAACTGCCGGGGTCGGACGCGGCAGCCTGAATCTGCGCGAGCGTTTCGGCTTGATCCGCTGCGCTCCAGAGCCCCAGCCGTTGCAGCTGCAGCCCGTAGACCGCGACAAAGCGCTCCATCCACTGGGCCGCCATGGATCCCTGGCGACCCAGTACCGGCAGAGGCAAAAGCTCTTCGATTTGCCAGCCCCGAGCGGCGAGCAAGGACGGCAACTTGCGGTTCACGTCCGGGTCTCCGCCGGCTGCGCGGAAGCTCTGCTGACAGGCCTGGCCGAAGCGGGCCACCGCCTCCGCCCCTGGATGGAGGGCGAAGGTGTCCCAGTGGACGTATTCGTGGAAGAGCACCTGGGAGCCCGCTGGAAGGCACTGCTCAAGCCCCGTCAGCAGGGGCTCAAGGTCCGGCAGAAACATCGCTAGCCACCGGCACCAGGCCAGATCGAATGGCTCGTCCGGCCAGGGATCCTTCAACAGGTCGTGTTGGCGGAACTCCAGCTGGGCCAGGCCGCCCCGCTGCGCTAGTTCTTGGGCCTCTGCGACGTAGTCCCCGCTGAGCTCCAGGCCCAGGACCCGTCCACTGGGGCCCACGCAGGCGGCGAGATCGGCGGCCGCAAAGCCAGGGCCGGCGCCCAAATCGAGCAGCCGTTGCCCGGCTCTGAGGCCTGCCCGCGTCCAGGCCGCTTGGCTGATGGGTAACCAGAGCGCGTGCTGAAAGTGCAGGCGCTCCAGTTCGCTCTGATGGGTTCCGAGGACGTAGTCCGAGGCCATGGCCCCGAGGCTCAGTCTTCAGGGAAGAGCAGCGCGGCGAGTTCGTCGGGATCCACGTCATAGACGCGGGCCAGGCTGGTTTCGATCGCAGCGGTCACCTCGCCGGGGAGGAAGCGCATGGCGCTGAGGGCGTCGTCGGTGATCTCGTCGGTCAAAAGCTTGTCGCCGCCAAGCTTTTCGTCATTGATGACGGCCATCACCCAGCTCTGGTAGGCGTACACCAGATCGGAAAACTCCAGATCGGCATCGTTGAAGTCGAGGGCCATGGCTCGGCGTTCACTGGACCGCAGTCTGCACACTGATGGGGAGGATGGATGTCATGACAACTGCATCTCCTGACCCGCTGGCCCTGCAGGCGACCTTGGTGGATTTCGCCCTGGCGGAGTTGGTGCGCCAAAACCGCGAGAGCTTCCCGCCCCTCTGGAGTCGTGAGAGCTGGGCGAAATTGCTGATCTGGTTGGCCCTGAACTGCGGTTGCAGTGGCGATGAGGCGGGTCTGAAGACCTTCGCTGAGGCCATCGGTGCGGTCCAGACCGCTCGGATGCGCCGGGTCTTCTTTGAGCGGGAGCTGGGGGATCTGGAGCTGCAGTTGATGGCCGATCCCGCCGAGCAGCAGGTGCTGGTCCTGCCCCAAGGCCCCGCTGATGAGGTGCTTGACCCCGATCGAATCAGGCGCGCGCTGGAGCGGGTCGGTTTGAGCGAGCGTCTCCCGCCGGAGCGGGAGCGCTGGCAGCGCCTTGATGCCCTGGTGGCCATCCCCTGGTTGGAGTCGGCCTGATGGACCTGATCGCCCGGTACAGCAACCCTGGTTTTGAAGCCCTCTCCGATGGGGTGATGGCCTTTTTCGAGCGCCGCGAGGACCTGCGGCGTCCTGGAGTGGCCTTTGGGCCCGATGGGACTGAGCCCGCCAAGGTCTCGACCGACATCAGCCTGGTCGCCATCGACCGCTCTGACCCCGAAGCCTTTGCCCTGGCGGAGGTGATCCTGCGCGGGGTCACGGCTGCCTTGGAGCGCTATCTGCAGGAGCGCCCCCTGTTTCGCGATTGCTGCCCGGATCAAGAGCTCTTCGTTAATCCGATCTTCAACCTGCAGCGCTATGCCCCCGGTGAGGGCTTCAAGCGCTGGCACTGCGATTGGACCATCAGCGATGAGGCCACCGAGCCGGTGCACCGCGTCATGGCCTGGATTCTTTATTGCAACAGCGTCGAGGAAGCCGGCACCGAGTTCCACTGGCAGGGGCACCACGAGGAGGCCCAGCGCGGCAAACTCGTGCTCTTCCCCGCAGGGCCCTCCCACATCCACCGCGGCCGGGTGAATCAGAGCGAGAGCAAAACCATCGCCACCGGTTGGATTAACGCCGGTAGCCGGGAGGCCTATCTCAAGCGCCTGGCGGCGGGGTGAGTCCCCGGCGGCCCTTTGCGAGCATGGGTGAATTGCCTGATCTGCTCCCGTGACCGAGGCCACCGCCGCTGCTCCTGCCACCGCTGCGGAGGCTCTGTCCAAGACCTATGACCCGGTGGGTACCGAGGCGCGCTGGCAGCAGGCCTGGGAAACCCAAGGCGCGTTTCACCCCGACCCGAAGGCCCCCGGTGAGCCGTTTTCGGTGGTGATCCCACCGCCGAACGTGACCGGCAGCCTGCACATGGGCCACGCGTTCAACACGGCCCTGATCGACACGATCGTCCGCTTCCAGCGGTTGCAGGGCAAGAACGTCCTGTGCCTGCCCGGCACCGACCACGCCTCGATCGCCGTGCAGACGATCCTGGAGAAGCAGCTCAAGGCGGACGGCAAGCGCAAGGAAGACCTCGGCCGTGAGGCCTTCCTGGAGAAGGCCTGGGAATGGAAGGCCCAGAGCGGCGGCACGATCGTCGGCCAGCTGCGTCGCCTCGGCTACTCAGTCGACTGGCGCCGTGAGCGCTTCACCCTCGACGCCGGCTGCAGCGAAGCGGTGATCGAAGCCTTTAATCGCCTGCATGAGCAGGGCTTGATCTACCGGGGTGAATACCTGGTGAATTGGTGCCCCGCGTCTGGATCCGCCGTGAGCGATCTGGAGGTGGAGATGAAGGAGGTGGATGGTCACCTCTGGCATTTCCGCTATCCCCTGAGCAGCGGCAAGGGCTTCCTGGAGGTGGCCACGACCCGCCCGGAAACCCTCTTGGGTGACACCGGGGTGGCGGTGAATCCCAAGGATCCGCGTTATGGCGAGCTGGTGGGCCAGACCCTGAACCTGCCGCTGGTGGGCCGGGAGATTCCGATCGTGGCCGACGACCACGTCGATGCGGAGTTCGGGACGGGCTGCGTCAAAGTCACCCCCGCCCACGACCCCAACGACTTCGCGATCGGTCAGCGCCACAACCTGCCGCTGATCACAGTGATGGCGAAGGACGGCTCGATGAATGAGGCCGCCGGTCGCTTCCAAGGACTCGATCGCTTTGAAGCCCGCAAGGCCGTGGTGGCGGCCATGGAGGAGGAGGGCTTCCTGGTGAAGGTGGAGGACTACCGCCACAGCGTTCCCTTCTCCGACCGGGGCAAGGTGCCCGTGGAGCCGCTGCTCTCGACCCAGTGGTTCGTCAAAACCGAGCCCTTGGCGGCCCGCTGCCGCGAGGCGTTGGATCAGGCCGATCCACGTTTTGTGCCAGAGCGCTGGAGCAAGGTCTACCGCGATTGGCTCACGGACATTCGCGATTGGTGCATCTCCCGCCAGCTCTGGTGGGGCCACCGCATTCCCGCCTGGTTTGTCGTCAGCGAGACCGGCGGCGTGATCACCGACAGCACGCCCTATGTCGTGGCCCGTGATGAAGGCGAGGCCCAGCGCAAAGCCGAAGCCCAATTCGGTGCCGGTGCCGCCCTGGAGCAGGACCCCGACGCCCTCGACACCTGGTTCTCCAGCGGTCTATGGCCCTTCTCCACCATGGGTTGGCCCCATGCCGAGGCGGCGGATCTGCAGCGCTGGTACCCCACCAGCGTGCTGGTGACGGGTTTCGACATCATCTTTTTCTGGGTGGCCCGGATGACGATGATGGCCGGCGCCTTCACGGGGCGAATGCCGTTCCAGGACGTCTACATCCACGGCCTGGTGCGGGATGAGAACAACCGCAAGATGAGCAAGTCGGCGGGCAATGGCATCGACCCGCTGCTGCTGATCGACCGCTACGGCGCCGATGCCCTGCGCTTTGCCTTGGTGCGTGAGGTGGCCGGCGCTGGCCAGGACATTCGCCTGGACTACGACCGCAAGTCAGACACCTCCGCCACGGTCGAGGCCTCGCGCAACTTCGCCAACAAGCTCTGGAACGTCACCCGCTTCGCCCTGATGAACCTGGGCGGCGAGACCCCCGCGAGCCTGGGTGAGCCTGACCCTGCGGCCCTGCAGCTGGCGGACCGTTGGATCCTGTCGCGGCTGGCCCGGGTGAACCGCGATAGCGCTGAGCGCTACGGCAGCTATGGCCTCGGGGAGGCGGCGAAGGGGCTCTATGAATTCGCCTGGAACGAGGTCTGCGACTGGTACGTCGAGCTGATCAAGCGCCGCCTGAACCCCGGCGAGAACCCCAGTGCTGAAGCTCTGGCGGATCAACGCACGGCCCGGCAGGTGCTGGCCAAGGCCCTGAATGAATTGCTGGTGATGCTGCATCCCCTGATGCCCCACCTCAGCGAGGAGCTCTGGCATGGCCTCAACGGCGAGCCCGAGGAGACGTTCCTGGCCCTGCAGCCCTGGCCCACTCTCGACGTCTCCGCCCTGGACGACGACCTGGAGGCGTCCTTCGCCGACCTGATTGAGGCGATCCGCGTGGTTCGCAACCTGCGGGCGGTGGCGGGTCTAAAGCCCAGCCAGAGCGTCCCAGTGCGGTTCGTGACCGGTCGCAGGGCCTTGGCCTCGGTGCTGAGTGCCGCCACCGCGGACATCACGGCCTTGACCCGCGCGGAGCAGGTGGAGGTGCTGGACCCCGCCGCCGCTGAGGCCAATCCCGCCGCCAAAGCCCTGGCCGGCGTGAGCGGTGAGCTTCAGGTGTTGCTGCCGATCGATGGCCTGGTGGATCTCGAGGCGCTGCGGGGTCGCCTGGAGAAGGACATCGCCAAGGCGGAGAAGGAGATCAAGGGGCTCTCGGGTCGCCTCTCGAACCCCAATTTCGCCTCCAAGGCCCCCCCTGAGGTGGTGGCGGAGTGCCAGGCCAACTTGGCGGAAGCGGAAGCCCAGGCGGAGCTGGCCCGCAAGCGCCTGGCCGACCTGGGTTGATGGATTGGCAGAGCTGGCTTCCGGTTCTTCAGTCCCCTGCTGGGGCGCTGCTGTTCATTCCCCTCTATGGGATTTGGGTGACGCTGCTGCTGCCGGGGGTCTGGGCTTCGATGCTGGCCGGCGCCTTGTACGGGACCTGGTGGGGCAGCCTGATCGTCTTTGTCGGGGCCTGCCTGGGGGCCGAAGCGGCCTTTCTGCTGGGACGGACCTGGCTGCGCGATTGGGCGCTGCGCCGGCTTGAGGCGTTCCCCAAGCTGCAGGCTGTTGAGCAGGCGGTCAGCCGAGAGGGCTTGAAGCTGGTGCTGCTCACCCGCCTCTCGCCAGCGTTCCCCTTCTCCTT
The DNA here is from genome assembly GCF_023115425.1 of Synechococcus sp. A10-1-5-1. NCBI lineage: Bacteria > Bacillati > Cyanobacteriota > Cyanophyceae > Synechococcales > Synechococcaceae > Synechococcus > Synechococcus sp. A10-1-5-1. The sequence goes on from NZ_CP096032.1 coordinate 1,723,179, forward strand.
GCTCAACCTGGCCTATGGCCTGAGCGAGGTGAGCCTGCGCGACTACACGATTGGTCTGATCGGGATCATTCCTGGCACGATCCTGTTCTGCGGCTTGGGGGCCCTCGCTGGCGATGTGGCCCGCTTTGGCGAGGTGCTCAGCGGTGAGGCCGATCCCTTGACCTGGGCCCTGCGGGTGGTGGGGATCGCCGCCACGGTGGCCTCGGTCTGGCTCGTGGGCCGCGCCGCCCAGCGGGCCTTAAAGGCCGCTCAGCCGTCGGATTGATCCGGCAGCCGCCAGTCGCGCAGCGCCGCAATCAGCACGAACCAGCCCAGCCGCAGCTTGGCGAGGGTGCCGGGGCGCTGGGCTAAATCGGCGTACTTGGCCCGGCCGCACTCAGTCTTGATCCAGCGGTAGATCGCGGGTGGCTGCTGGCTGTTCATCGGACCAGTAGGGCTTGGAGGTTCGCTTCGTCGAGCACGGGGATTCCCAGGCTCTCGGCTTTGCTCAGCTTGCTGCCGGCTTCCTCGCCCGCCACGACATAACTGGTTTTTTTGCTGACCGAGCTGGTCACCTTGCCGCCGGCGGCCTCGATCAGGGCCTGGGCCTGGGAGCGGCTGAGGCTGGGCAGGGTGCCGGTGAGCACGAAGGTCTGGCCGGTCAATGGGGCGGGACCGCTCTGCTCAGGCTGCTCCTCTTCAGCGCTGGCCAGGCTGAAGCCCAGGCGCTCGAGGGCCGTTAGCAGCTCCTGGTTGGCGCCGGTGGAGAACCACTGCTGCAGGCTTTGGGCGATCTCGCCGCCGACGCCGTAGACGGCGGTAATCGCTTCGGGGGTCTCCGTCGCGGCGGTGGCCAGGTCCGCAGCACTGGGGAAGGCCTTGGCCAGGGCTTTGGCGTTGACCTCGCCCACATGGTGAATGCCCAGGCCATAGAGCTGGCGGTGCCACGGCTGTTGCTTGGACTGCGCCAGGGCGGCCACGAGGTTCTCGGCGCTCTTGCTGCCCATGCGCTCCAGGCTGCAGAGCAGGGCCCCGTCGAGCCGGTAGAGGTCGGCGATGGAGCCCACCAGGCCCCGGTCCACCAGTTGTTCAATCAATTTGCTGCCCAGGCCATCGACATCGAGGGCGCCTTTGCTGACCCAATGGCGCAGGGCGCCGCGCAGGATGGCGGGACAGCTGCTGTTGACGCAGCGGGTGGCGGCTTCCCCTTCTTCGCGGACGAGCTCGGAACCGCATTCCGGGCAGGTGTGGGGGAGCTCCAATCGTTTGGCTGCGGCTGGGCGCAGCTCCGGCAGGACTCGGACCACCTCCGGAATGATTTCGCCGGCCTTACGCACGACGATCGTGTCGCCGGCGTGGAGATCGAGCTCCACCAGTCGATCGGCGTTGTGCAGGGTGGCCCGACTGACGCTGGTGCCGGCCAGGGGCACGGGTTCAAATTCGGCCACTGGGGTGATGACCCCTGTTCGTCCCACTTGGCAGCTGAGCCGCAGCAGTTTGCTGGGGGCTTCCTCGGCGGGGTACTTCAGGGCGATGGCCCAGCGGGGAGCCTTCTGGGTGAAGCCAGCGCTGTCCTGCAGCTTGAGGTCGTTGAGTTTCACGACGACGCCATCGGTGGCGTAGTTCAGCTGGCGGCGGCCGTCGTCCCAGTGCTCAAAGAACGCTTCGACCGCGTCTAGATCCGGCAGGAGGGCGGCGTTGGGATTGACCTTGAAGCCCGCTTGTTTGAGCCACTCCAGCGCGTCCCACTGGCTGGCGGGCCCTTCACTCCAGTCCTGGGGAAGGTGCAGGGTGTAGGCGAAGAAGTCGAGCTTGCGCGCGGCGACCACCTTGGGGTCCAGCTGCCGCAGGGTGCCGGCACAGGCGTTGCGGGGGTTGGCGAAGAGGGCTTCGCCGCGGGCCTGACGCTCGTTGTTGATGGCCGCGAAGGTGCCATCGGGGATCAGGGCTTCGCCGCGGACCTCGAGCCAGGCCGGTGGGTTCTCCAGCTGCAACCGCAGCGGGACCGAGGCGATCGTGCGGACATTGGCGGTGATCTCTTCCCCTTGCTCGCCGTCGCCGCGGGTGGCGGCCCGCACCAGCACCCCGTTCTCGTAGCTGAGGGCCAGGGCATTGCCGTCGATCTTCAGTTCACCGACCATCGGCAGCGCGGTGCCCGGCTCACGATCGAGCACCTTCAGCAAGCGGCCGTACCAGGCCTCGAGCTCTGTGGTGTTGAAGGCGTTGTCCAGGCTGAGCAGTCCAATCCTGTGGCGAACGCTGCTGAAGCCCGCCGCTGGTGCACCCCCGACCCGTTGGGTGGGGCTATCGACGGCAATCAGGCTGGGATCGGCGTTCTCAAGCTCCAGGAGCTCGCGATAGAGCCGGTCGTAGACCGAGTCCTCCATCACGGGGGCGTCGAGCACGTAGTAGGCGTGCGCGGCTTGGTTGAGCAGGGCGCGCAGTTCGCTCGCGCGTGCCTGGGGCTCGCTGGTGGTGCTGCTCACGGCAGGGCGTGATCAGGCGGCGGCCATTTTTTGAATCCGATCGACCTTCCAGTCGTCCTCGACCTTGACGAAGGTGAAGTCCAGGGGAAGCTCGGCGTTGTCTTCGGCCTTGAGCTTCACGGTCAAGGTGATCTGGTCTTCCTGGATCCGGGGACGACCGGACTTGAGGTTGCGGTACTTGTTCAGCTGCAGTCCCGCCAGGAAGCGAATGAACTGCTGCCGATTCACGTGGGAGCGGTAGTTCTTGGTGGTCAGCAGGTAGGCGGCGTCAATCCGACCAGAGGCCACCTGGGTGAAGAACTGCTTGATCACCGGATTGATCCCCCGGGCTTCCAGCACCAGCTTCACGGCGGTGATGGTCCAGTAGAGGAGCAGGGCCCCGGCGCCAGCCAACAGGGCTTTGGTTCCGATCTGAGAGATCAGGGCCGTATTGAGGTCCATCGCGCCCGGGACGAGTACATGCGGCCCATGAGTCTGACTGACGGGCCCGTCAGAATGCGGCGCAGCCGTCCAGCTCCTTCGGCGTGCCCCTGGCCCCTCTGCTGCCGCTCTACCACCGCCTCAACCGCGAGCACTTCGAGGGTTCCTTGGCCAGCGCCGATGGGACCAGCCTGGTGAGCGTGCGTTGGAGCGATGGGCGGATGCGCCGTAGCGCAGGGCTCTATCGCTATGGACCGGGCATTAGTGAGATCGTCCTCTCGCGCCCGTTGCTGGAACCGCTGCCGCTAGAGGCGTGCCTCAGCACGCTTTGCCACGAAATGATTCACGCCTGGATTCATCGGGTGGTGCGGGCCGATGAGGTGCACGGCCCCCATTTCCGCGCGCGGATGGCGGCGATCAACGGGGCTCAGCAGGCATTTCAAGTCAGCGTGCGCCATAGCTTTCCGGTGCCGGCGCAACCAGCGAAGTGGCTCGCGCGATGCCCCGGCTGCGGTCTGCAGTCCCCCTACCGCCGCCGCCGCCAGGGGGTTGCCTGCCGGCAGTGCTGCGATCGCTTTGAAGGGGGGCGTTGGAGTGCCCGTTTTCAGCTGGTCTTTGAGCGCTCCGCCGCCTAAGTTCCGCCCATGGCCACGGTTCTTTGGGTTTGGCAGCTGAGTGGCGTCTCGATCGCCCTGGTGGGACTGGGGCGTGAACGCTGGCTGCGTGCCCGTCGCCTGGGACGGGGGTAGGCCTCACTAGCCTGATTAGATGCCCGACTCCTACGACGACTGGTCCTCTGAGCGGCCTGAGCGCCCGGCCTACCGCCGTGGTGAGCGGCGTACCGAGCGGGGATTGGACCAGCGGATGGACCAATGGGTCTCGGCTGGTCGTCAGTTAGTTGATGGCGTTTCCGGTGCCCGTCCGGGCGCTCGCCGCTCCTCCAGCCTTCGTCTGGATCAGGTGGGTCGCTGGGTGGAAGACAAGATCGATTGGCTGCTGGAGGATGACGACGGCTGGCGGGAGTCCTGGGAGGAGCCCTCAGCGCCCCAACGACGCCGGCAGCCCTTGGATGCAATTTCCCGGCGGGGCCGCTCCATGCGGCCGACTTCGGCCCCTGCTCCAGTGCGCATGGAGCCGCAGCCCACGGCACCAGTTCCCGCTCCAGCGCAGGAACCCGTCGATCCTGACGCTTGGCCTGAAGACGAGAACTTCACGCTGAATCGCTGGAAGCGTGAGGCCAGCCCGCGGATGCCTGAGCGTTCCGTTGAGGTGGTGGACCCTCAGCCGTTTGATGCAGGCCTCGGTAGGTCGCTGCCTCGTTCAACCCGGCGGCGGGTGCGCTGAACCTGGTGCTTGGAGCGGGGGGTTCGGGTTTGCTGCTTCTGGACTTGAAAGGCGCAGCCCTGCTGTCGGAGTTGGGCGTTCACCGGCCCGATCAGATCGCGGGGCAGGTCCTCGGCCATTTGCTCGGCACTGGTGCTGATTGAAGCGCAGCCGTCCCAGAGGAGTTCCAGCAGGGATGCCCATTGCTCCACCAGTGTGAGCTGAGGTGGGCTGGTGCTGGTGTGGGGCCGTCTCCTGGAGCGGCGCCTGAGGGGAATCACGGTCATGACCATCACTTGCTGTAGGTCAATCATCCCGGGAGCACATTTCCCCGCAAGCTGTCAATCCTTTTTTGGCTCAACTCGTAACACCTGCAAGAAAATGTTATGGAGTTTTGTGTTCGGCGGGGCCGAGCCAGCGCTCCAGGAGTGGTGAGAACACCTCGCGGATCACCGTCAACTCCCGGCCCCCGCGGAAAAAGCGGTAGTGCCGGCTCCAATAGGGGCCAGGAATCCCAAACCCCTCCTCCAGCCAAGGCGCTTGAACGCGGGCTAGGCCATCGACCTCGCGGTAGAGCTCGGCGCGGTTGGCGGTGAGGCTGGTCCAGATGGGTTGATTGCGCGCCTGCAGGTGGTGGTCCGCTTGCTGTTGGTTCCACCAGCTCTCGGCCCAGGCCAGGGTGAGGGGGCCGCAGCGCAGCCAGACCTGGCGCCGCAGCAAGGGGGGCTCGAGCTCTTCGACCTCTTGGGGGGCTTCCTGCTCCACCTGTTGATCCGCCTGCATGGCGATCACTTCCACCTGAACGGGCTGCCCTGTCAGTGACTGCAGGTGCCGGGTGGGACTGCCATCCCCCAGGAGCAGGAGGCGCCAGGGCCCACTGAGTTGAGGGCCATCGCTGGTGGCATCGCCGCAGCTTCCAGCGGCCACCGCCTCCGGGGTGGCTTGCCAGAGGGGCCGGGGTGAGGGCCAGAGCTCATTGACTTGATGCGGGCTGCTCAGGATCTGGGCTTCAAAGACCTGCTCCGATGCTGACGCGCCGGCGCATGCCATTGCGTTCGATCAGAGCGCCATCGCTTTGGATCGAGATCAGCCGCCAGCCGCTGCTGCCGATCTGTTCCCCGACGAGGGCGTTGCTAGAGCTCGTTCCCTGCTGAAAAATGGCCGACCCCCGCTGGCCGGGGATTTGGACCACGCCGACGAGTTCGGGTAGGACGGGCTGCGGCGAAGTGGCCGCGATCTCAGGCGGGGCTGGAACCGCGGGCAGCGGTGGCAGTTGCGCGATCCAGGCTTCCTCCACTGGCGGCGGCGGTAGGGAGTCGCTGGAGGTGGGTTTTTCGCTGGTCTTGAGGTTGCGCAGGTCGCTCAGCAGCCGAGCGTTGCGCTCGAGCCGGAGTTGCCGTTGCGCCGTGTTCCAGCCCTGCCAGAGCCCCACACCGCCACCCAGGGCGCAGAGGAGCAGTGCGGCGAAGAGCCACTGCTTGGAGTGCAGGCTTTGGAAGCGCGCCGTTGGGGTCGGACGGCTCGCCTGGGTTGGCGTGGCTTCGCGGACGTCGACTTCGATCGCCTCCTGCAGCTCACTTCTCTCTTTGCTCGCTTGCGGAGGTGACGGATGGAACACCCGATCCATCACCTGCTCGGCCTTGAGCTCCCAATAAGCCTTCGAGGTGTTGGTGGAGCGAAGGCTGCTCACGCGGGGTAGCGCTGTCGATGAACCCTATCGGCTTTGCGGTGTGCTGACGAGGGTGCTGTTGCGGCGACTTTCCAATTCCAGCCAGAGCATCAGGGCCGTCACGTCGGCATGACTGACTCCGGGGATCCGCGAGGCCTGCCCCAGGTTGCTCGGTTGGATGGCGCTGAGCTTCTCGCGCGCTTCCCGCGACAGGGTGCCGATGCCTTCGTAATCGATCCCTTCGGGGATGCTCCGTTCGGCTTGCTTTTTCAGCTGGTCGATTTGCTGTTGCTGCCGGGCCAGATAGCCGCTGTATTTGATGTCGATCTCAGCTCCCTCGCGGACATCCAGGGGGAGTTCGGCCTCGGCGAGGCCATGGCGCACCAGGTCACCGCTGTGGAATCCCGGGCGCCGCAGCAGGTCGGCCAGGGTGATGGATCCCTTGATCGCCGCCTTGGTTTCCTCGGCCACTGCAGGCGCAACCGGGTCGCTGACTTTGAGGCGCACGCTCTCCAGCCGTTGTTTTTCGGCCTCGATCGCCTCCTGTTTGCGCTGGTAGATGTCCCAGCGACGGTCGTCGATCAAACCCAGCTCGCGGCCGAGGGGGGTCAGTCTGCGGTCGGCGTTGTCTCCGCGCAGGACCAGGCGGTATTCACTGCGGCTGGTCAGCACCCGGTAGGGCTCCCGCAGGTCCTTGGTGATCAGGTCATCGATCATCGTGCCGATGTAGCTCCCCTCCCGCGGGAAGTGGACGGGCTCCTGCTGCCGCAGCTGACGCACGGCATTGAGGCCGGCCACGAGCCCCTGGGCTGCCGCTTCCTCGTAGCCGGTTGTGCCGTTCAGTTGGCCGGCACTGAAGAGCCCCTTGACCCGTTTGGTCTCCAGGGAGGGTTTGAGCTGGGTGGCGGGCAGGTAGTCGTAATCCACGGCGTAGGCCGGCCGCAGCATCACGCACTGCTCCAGGCCCGGCAGGGTGCGCAGCAGTTCCAGCTGCAGCCGCTCCGGCAGTCCCGTGGAGAAACCCTGGACATAGATCTCCGGGGTGTCTCGGCCCTCGGGCTCCAGGAAGATCTGGTGGCTGTCCTTGTCGGCAAAGCGCACGATCTTGTCTTCGATTGAGGGGCAGTAGCGGGGCCCCTTGCTGTCGATCACCCCGCCGTAAATCGGCGTGAGGTGCAGGTTGTCTTTGATCAGCTGGTGGGTGGCCGCGGTCGTGCGGGTGATGTGGCAGCTCATCTGCTCGCCGCTGACCCAGCTGGCGGGATCAAAGGAGAAGTAGCGATCGGCGGCGTCGCTGGGTTGCTCCTCCAGTTGATCGAGGGCGATGCTGCGGCGGTCCACCCGGGCGGGCGTTCCTGTTTTGAGGCGGTCGGTTTGGAATCCCAACTCCTGGAGGGCCTCGGTGAGGCCCTCGGCGGCCTGCTCACCCGCGCGGCCCGCGGACATCGATTGATGCCCAACCCAGATCTGTCCGCCCAGGAAGGTGCCGGCGGTCAGGATCACGGCCCCGGCGCTGTAGGTACTGCCGAAGTAGGTCCGCACGCCCTTGATGGCGGCGTCCTCGACCACGAGTCCGGTCACCATCGCCTCGCGCAGGGCCAGGTTCGGGGTGTGCTGCAGCAGCTGCAGCATCTGGCGGGAGTATTGGCGTTTGTCGGTTTGCGCCCGCAGGGCCCAGACCGCGGGCCCGCGGCTGGCATTGAGCACGCGTTTCTGCAGGGCGGTGGCATCGGCAAGCCGGCCGATCACGCCACCGAGGGCATCCACCTCGTGGACGAGCTGGCTTTTGGCCGGACCGCCCACTGCCGGATTGCAGGGCTGCCAGGCGATCCGGTCGAGATTCAGAGAAAAGAGAGCGGTGCTGCAGCCCAGGCGAGCTGCGGTGATGGCCGCTTCACAACCGGCATGACCGCCGCCCACGACGATCACGTCGAAGTGCTCGATCGGGGCGAAGTCAGCGGAAACCATCCTTTGACGCTACGGCGCCGCCAGGTTGCGGAAGCGGGTGTACTGCGGCTCAAACAGCAGCTTGACCGTGCCCACCGGACCATTCCGGTGCTTGGTCACGATGATCTCGGTGATGCCCCGGTCTGGGGTGTCGGGGTTGTAGTACTCGTCCCGATAGATCATCAGCACCAGGTCGGCGTCCTGCTCGATCGATCCCGATTCCCTCAGGTCACTGAGCATCGGCCGCTTGTTGGTGCGGGACTCGACGCCCCGGCTGAGCTGGGAAAGGGCGATCACCGGAACGTTCAGTTCACGGGCCATTTGCTTGAGACCACGGGTGATCCGCGAGAGCTCTTGGACGCGGTTGTCGGAGCCGCTCCCTTCCATGAGCTGCAGGTAGTCAATGATCACGACCCCCAGCTCCTTGCCGCTCTCGGCCATCAGCCGCCGGCAGAGGGAGCGCATCTCCAGCACCCCCGCGTTCGGTTTGTCATCGATGTAAATCGGCATCTGCCCCAGGGTGCTGATGCCTTGCCCCAGCAGCGGCCATTCCTCTGGCTGCAGCCGGCCAGTGCGCAGCCGGCCGCTTTCGATGCCCACTTCCATCGCCAGCAAGCGGTAGGTGAGCTGCTCCTTGCTCATCTCCAGCGAGAACACGCAGACCGGCAGGTTGTGGAGCTGGGCCACGTTTTTGGCCAGGTTCAGCGTGATCGCGGTTTTGCCCATGGCGGGACGACCGGCAATGATGATCAGGTCGCTGCGCTGCAGCCCCTGGGTCATGGCATCGAGGTCGTAGAAGTTGACCGGGATGCCCGCAACGGCCGTTCCCAGGGAGCGGCTCTCGATCTCGTTAAAGGTGGCGGTCAGGATTTCGGCGGTGGGGGTCAGACCCGTGCTCGGCTTCTCCTGACTGATGGCAAAGATCTTCTGTTCGGCCTCATCGAGCACCTGCTCCATCGGCTTGCCCTGATCGAAGCCCAGCTGGATCACCTCGTTGCCGGAGCGGATCAGCTGACGGCGCAGGAATTTGTCCATCACCAGGCGCGCCACCTGGTCGATCGAGGCCGTCGAGAGCGTGCGCTCCACCAGCTCCACCAGCCGGCTGCTACCCCCCACCTTCTCGAGCGTGCTGGTATCCGCCAGCCAGGCGGTCATCGCCGTCAGGTCCGTTGGTTTGCCCTGGCTGTGCAGCATCAAGGCGGTGCGATAGATCTCCCGGTGGGCGGAGAGATAGAAGGCCTCCGGTTGCAGGACATCGGCGACGCGGCCGATGGCATCTGGGTCCAGCAGGATCCCGCCCAGGACCGCTTCTTCGGCCTCCAGGTTCTGGGGCGGCACTCCATCCGGCATCGCCTCGAAACGCTCGTCGTCCCGTGGTCGACCCCGGGGCGCTCCGCGGCCGCCGCCCTCCTCGGCGTCGCTTTGGCTCAGGGGAACGCTCACCATTGCTTTGGGTGGGGCTGCAAATGAAAAGCCGTCAGTCCCGTTGGGGCCTGACGGCGAAGGGGGCGTTCATTGTGACGGGAACCCTGGGGATCGCCTAGGTCACGTTGAACGGTTCTTAGTGGCTGACCACTTCCAGGTTGATCTCGGCGGTGACGGCGCTGTGGAGCTTGACCTGCACCTTGTAGGTGCCGGTGCGGTGGATTTCGGGAACGATGATGTCGCGGCGATCCACTTCCTTCTTGGTGGCGGCCTCGATGGCTTCAGCCACATCGGCGTTGGTCACGGTGCCGAACAGCACGTCATCTCCACCGGTCTGCTTTTTAACGGTGAAGCGGCCGATGGTGTCGAGGGCCGTGCGGAAGTCGAGCGCTTCCTGCTTGAGGGCGGCCTGACGCTCAGCTTCCTTAGCGCGGCGGTGCTCCACCTGCTTGAGGACCGCGGGGGTCAGGGGCACAGCCTTGCCTTGGGGCATGAGGAAGTTGCGGGCATAGCCAGGGGCAACTTCCACCAGGTCACCGTTCTTGCCCAGGCTCAGGACGTCCTCGCTGAGGACTACGGATACGCGCTTAGCCATGGGGTTGCAGTCGAACGATCAGCGAATTTGGCGATCAATCAGACTACGCCACCACTTGCGGCCTGTGCTAGCAGCGGAGCCGGCAGCTGCACCTGCTTGGCGAGGCCCAGCCGTTGCAGCAATTGGATGTGCATCCAGGTGAGGTCCGGTTCGCGCCAGCCCCAGCCATGGCGAGCCGAGTGGGGGTAGGCGTGGTGGGTGTTGTGCCAGCCCTCGCCAAAGGTCAGGGCGGCCACCCAAGGGTTATTGCGGGAGGCGTCGCCACTGCTGTGCCGGATGTAGCCCCAGCGGTGGGTGGCGGAGTTCACCAGCCAGGTGCAGTGGTAGACGAGCACCAGGCGTAGGGGAATGCCCCAAAGCACCAGGGCCCAGCCGCCGGCACCGCTGACGCTGCCGATCCAGAACAGCAGTCCGGCCAAGGGCAGCTGCAGCAGCAGGAACCAGCGGTTCAGCCAGCGGTAGTACGGGTCCTTGGCCAGGTCCCCCGTGAACTGCGGCACGGCTCGCTCGGCGGGAATGTCGCGGAACATCCAGCCCATGTGGCTCCACCAGAAGCCGCGGTGGCTGTTGTGGTGATCTGAATCCGTATCTGAAAACTTGTGGTGGTGGCGGTGCAGGCCGACCCAGTCAATCGGTCCGTGCTGGCAGCTCAGGGCGCCGCAGGTGGCGAAGACGCGCTCCAGCCAATGGGGAACCCGCAGGGCCCTATGGGACAGGAGTCGGTGGTAGCCAATGGTGACCCCCAGGCAGGCCGTGACCCAATACAGGATCACCAAGGTGCCGGTCGATTCCCAGCTCCAGAAGCGCGGAAGCAGGGCAACGAGGGCTAGGCCATGCAGGGCGGCCATGAAGCTGATCACTACCCAGTTGCGGGGGAGTTCTGTGATGGGCGACTGGGTGTGGTTGGCCCAGGCGCTACTGCGGCTAATGGTGGCGGTCATGCCCCCTCCCGATACGGACGCGTTGTTCTCGCTAAAATGGTAGCAGTACGGATCCGTATCGGGTGAATTATCGGGACGAACTCGAAGCGGGTCGGGATGCGTTTGGACATCTGATCAAGGTCTGGCACGAGCGGAATGGCTGGAGTCAAAGGGTTTTGCCGGCCTTGGCTGAGCGGCTTGAGCTCGGTCGGGTCCATAACTCCCAGCTCTCCAACCTGCGTAATCGCAAGTTGGTTTCCCCAGGGCCGGAGCTCTTTGTGGTGCTTGGGCGCCTCAATCAAACGCTGGCTCAGCAGGAGGCGATGGGGGTTTCTGCGGATTTGCAGCAGCAAATCAGCGATCAGCCTGAGTTGCTCGCCGCTCTGCAGGCTTCTGCGCTCCCACTCACGACGGATGACGGAGTTCCCTTGGGACCGGCGGAGCTGTTCGAGATTTTTGTGGGCCTGCGTCAGCCCCCAGGGGCATTTGACCTCCGTATTGCGGTGGAGGAGGCCGCAGGTTTGAGCGCTGCCCTGGCGGAACTTCTGACGGCCGGGCGTCCCTGGCGGCTCTGCCGGGAGCAGTTGATCGCTGCCTATCCGGTGGACAAGCGGCAGCGACGGGAGCGCTTCGCCGAGGTGATGGCCGGTCAGCGGGACTACAGCGCTGAGGAGTTAGATGCTGAGCTGGCCGACCTGCGCCGGACCCTGGCGGTCCTGGGGGCAGCGGATGAGCAGGAGCTCAGCGCCGATCAATTTCTGGATCTCTTGCGCCAAAAAGCCCGACTGCTGGAGCAGCCGGGCCAAGGAGACGGTGAGTCCGATTTGGCGGATGCGATCCGCCGTCAATTGCAGGCCTAGCCGGTGTAGCGGGCTTCGCGCACACGCTTGGCCCAGCCCAGCTTGCGCAGCAGCTTGATGTGCTGCCAGGTGATGTCGAACTCAAACCAGCGCAGGCCATGGCGGGCGCTGGAGGGGTGGGCGTGGTGGTTGTTGTGCCAGCCCTCACCGAAGCTCAGAATCGCGACCCACCAGCAATTGCGGGACAGGTCAGGGCAGTCGAAGTTGCGGTAGCCGAAGGCGTGGGTGGCGGAGTTCACCAGCCAGGTCACGTGGTAGACGAGCACCAGGCGCAGGGGAATGGCCCAGAGCACCAGGCCCAGGCCGCCGCCGTGGACTTGGGCGGCGTTGCCGTACCAATAGAGGGCCGCGCCCAGAGGGATCTGCAGCAGCAGGAACCAGCGGTCGAGCCAGCGGTAGAGCGGGTCCTGGAGCATGTCGCCGGTGAAGCGATGGATCTCCTTGATCGCGGGGATGTCATGGAGCATCCAGTCGCTGTGGGCCCACCACAGGCCGCGGGCTGCGTCGTGGTGGTCGTTGGGCTGGTCGGAGAACTTGTGGTGGTGGCGATGCAGGCCCACCCACTCAATCGGACCGCTTTGGCAGGCCAGGGTGCCCATTACCACTAGAACGCGCTCCACCCACTTGGGAGCGACAAAGCTGCGGTGGGCCACCAGACGGTGCAGCCCCAGGGTGACCCCGATCACGGTGGTCCAATACAGGACTGCAAGCACGGCAAACCCTTGCCAGCTCCAGTACTGCGGCAGCAGCGCAAAGACGGCACCGATGTGGATCGCCAGCATGAAGCTGGTCGTTCCGAACTTGTATTTCTTCTGACTGCGTGGAAGCTGAGCACGGGGCACCACCAGAGCGGCGCGCATCCGAGCCTCCTGGGCAGCGGTGTACCCATTGGATCCGCTGGCTTGGTCCGCCCCGTCTCGCTGGGAGGGGTGGGCCGCCGCAGCGGTGTCGTGGGCTAGGACCAAAGTGAACTCCTGAAGGGGGCGCAGGCGTGGCTCGCTGAAATGCTCCAGAAAGGGAGCCTGCGCACCAATGGCCTGGGATGTCGATCTGCAGCACAAGGGCTGTAGTCAAGACATCAGTCCGAAAAATCTAGACGCCTGGCCCACCGTCACGCGGGAGCAGCATGGGTTCATCTGTGCATTGCCATGACCTCCCCCCACCAGGCCTGGGCTGCTGATCAGTTGGCCGTTGCCCTGGAGCGCACGGCTCCGGTGGTTCAGCAGCGTCGGGCGGGGATCAAGCCTCGGTTGCAGCGGGTCCTCGATGCCTTTGCCGCGGAGCGGCTGGGGGTCCACCACTTCGCCTCCGTCAGTGGCTACGGCCATGGAGATCTGGGTCGGGAGGTGCTGGATCGTGTGTTCGCCCGGGTGCTTCAAGCCGAAGCTGCGGCGGTGCGCCTGCAATTTGTGAGCGGCACCCATGCCATCGCCGCTGCCCTCTATGGGGTGTTGCGCCCTGGTGATCGGCTCTTGGCCCTGACCGGCCGTCCCTACGACACCCTCGAGGAGGTGATCGGCATCCGGGGCGAGGGGCAGGGATCGTTGGCGGAGTTTGGGGTCGCCTACGACGAGCTGGATCTCCTCCCCGATGGCTCTGTCGATGAGGCGGGTATTGCTGAGGCGCTGGCACTGCCCACGCGGATGGTCCTGATCCAGCGCAGCTGCGGCTACAGCTGGAGGCCCTCCCTAACCGTTCAGCAGATCGGTGGGCTGGTGGAGCGGGTCAAGGCGATTCAGCCTGGGTGTCTGGTCTTTGTCGACAACTGCTACGGAGAGTTGGTCGAGCTGCAGGAACCCACGGCCCTGGGCGCCGACCTGATGGCCGGCTCATTGATTAAGAACCTCGGCGGCACGATTGCCCCCACCGGGGGGTATGTGGCCGGGCGAGCGGACCTTGTGGAGCAGGCCTGCTGCCGGCTTACGGCGCCGGGCATCGGCAGTGAGGGGGGCACCGGCTTCGACCTGCACCGCCTGCTGTTTCAGGGACTGTTTCTGGCGCCGCAGATGGTGACCGAGGCCCTGCTCTGCGCTGAGCTCACGGCGGCGGTGTTTGACGGCTTGGGCTATGCGGTCAAGCCCCTGGTGGGCGGGGTGCGGAGTGATGTGATCCAGGCGGTGCGCCTGGGGTCCCCTGAGCCGCTGAAGGCGGTCTGCCGCGCCTTCCAGACCTGCTCGCCGGTGGGTTCTTATCTCGATCCAATTCCGGCGCCGATGCCCGGCTACGCCAGTGAGTTGGTCATGGCTGGCGGCACGTTTATTGACGGCAGCACCAGTGAGTTCTCCGCTGATGGCCCGCTGCGGGAGCCCTATGTCCTCTATGCCCAGGGCGGCACAACCCAGGCCCATGCAGAGCTCGCGCTGGAGCGGGCCCTGCTGGCATTAGCTGAATCCCATTACAAGGGTGGCCTTGGGAACAGCCGCCCCCCGGCAAATTCGACAAACTGACAACCATCTTTTGCTCCGGCGCGGCCCATGGGTCTGCACTATCCCGATGACTGCCGCTATTCCGAGAGTCACGAGTACGTGAAGTCCGAGGGGGAGCTGGTGCGCGTCGGCATCAGCGCCTTTGCGGTTGATCAGTTGGGCGACATCGTCTTCGTTGAATTGCCGGAGGTGGGAGCGAGCCTGACCCAGGGCTCCAGCTTCGGTTCGGTGGAGTCGGTGAAGGCGGTGGAGGACATGCTCTGCCCCATTGATGGGACGGTGGAGGCCCGCAATGAGGCGGTCCTGGCCAGCCCCGAAGAACTGCAGAACGATCCCTATGGAGAGGGTTGGTTGCTCTTGCTGCGCCCCTCGGCTCCGGCCCAGGTCGATGGCTTGATGGATGCGGCCAGCTACGGCGCCAAGGTCGACGGCAACTGATGGATTTGAGCGCCTTTGTTCAGCGCCACATCGGCCCCACCCCCGCTGAGCAGCAGACGATGCTGCGGGATCTGGGGCTTGCTGATCTGGAGGCCCTGGTGCGCCAGGTGGTCCCAGAACCGATTCGCTTGGAGCCGGCCCAGGCCCTTGAGGGGTTGCCGGCTGGCTGCCACGAGGCCCAGGCCCTGGCGGAACTGGAGCAGATTGCGGCGGCGAACGAGGTGCGCCGTTCCTTCATTGGTCTGGGCTACTACGGCTGCATCACCCCGGCGCTGATTCAGCGCCATGTCTTTGAAAATCCCGCCTGGTACACCGCTTACACCCCTTATCAAGCGGAGATCAGCCAGGGGCGCCTCGAGGCACTTCTCAATTTCCAGACCCTGATCAGCGAGCTCACCGGCCTGCCGATCGCCAATGCCTCGCTGCTGGATGAGGCCACGGCAGCGGCCGAGGCCATGGCCCTGAGCCTGGGAGCCTGCCGCAACCGCAGTGCACGTCGTTTCCTGGTGGATGAGGCGGTGTTCCCTCAGACCTGGGCCGTCCTGCAGACCCGGGCCGAACCGCTGGAGCTGGAGCTGGAGCGGGTTAACCCTCAGGAGCTCCTGGAGCGGCCTGAGGCCTTCAGTGATGCCTTCGGACTGCTGCTGCAGTTGCCCGGTGCCTCCGGTGCGCTCTGGCACCCCGGTGCGGTGATCGCTGCCGCGCGGGCCGCTGGCGTGATCGTGACGGCGGCGGTGGATCCCTTGGCCCAGGTGCTGATGGCGCCGGTGGCCGAGTTGGGCGTTGAAATTGCGGTGGGAAGCACCCAGCGCTTGGGTATCCCCTTGGGCTTTGGCGGGCCCCATGCGGCCTTCTTTGCCACCACCCCCACCCACCAGCGCAAGATTCCGGGCCGTTTGGTGGGGCAGTCCGTGGATGCCGAGGGCCATCCGGCGTTGCGCTTGGCTCTGCAGACCCGTGAGCAGCACATTCGCCGGGACAAGGCCACTAGCAACATCTGCACCGCCCAGGTTCTGCTGGCGGTGATGGCCAGCTTCTATGCGGTGCATCACGGCCCCGACGGCCTGACGGCGATCGCCCGGCGCTTGGTGTTGCAGCGGGAGCTGCTGCGACGCGGGCTCGAGGCCCTGGGGCATCCCCCCGAGCTAGCCCCTGGCCTGGACACCCTGAGGGTGCGCTGCTCCGAGGCGCCGGAATTGATTGCCCGGGCCGCGGCGGCGGGCTTCAATCTGCGCCCCGAGGCCGATGGCTTTGCCATCAGCCTCGATGAGTTGAGCGACCTCGATGAGCTGCAACGGCTGCTCTCAGCCTTGGCGGCCCTGCCACAAACGGCGCCGGATCTGGCGCGACTGGAGCACACCCTGCTGCAGGAGAGCCAGGGACAACCCATTGAAGACCGTCTGTGGGGGACCCTGGTGCCCCGTCGCACGCGTCCTTGGCTCCAGCAACCGGTGTTCCATCGCTACCGCAGCGAGACCGAGTTGCTGCGCTACATCCAGCGGTTGGTCTCCAAGGACTTTTCCTTGGTCCACGGCATGATTCCGCTAGGGAGCTGCACGATGAAGCTCAATGCCGCGGCGGAGCTGCTGCCGGTGAGCTGGCCGGGGTTTGCCGGTCTGCATCCGTTCGCTCCGGCCCACCAGAGCGCGGGCTACCGCCGTTTGGTGGCCGATCTTGAGCATTGGTTGGCGGCCATCACCGGTTTTGCCGGGGTGTCCCTGCAGCCCAATGCCGGATCCCAAGGGGAGTACGCCGGCTTGCTGGTGATTCGCGCTTATCACCGCAGCCGCGGCGATGAGCAGCGCCGGGTCTGTCTGATCCCAACCAGTGCCCATGGGACTAACCCCGCCAGCGCTGTGATGGCTGGCTTGAAGGTGGTGGCCGTGGCCTGCGATGGCCAGGGGAACATCGATCGGGCTGATCTGCAGGCCAAGGTCGAAGCCCACAAGGATGAGTTGGCGGCCCTGATGGTCACCTATCCCTCCACCCACGGGGTGTTTGAAGAGGGCATCCGCGAGATCTGCGCGTTGGTGCATGCGCACGGCGGTCAGGTGTATCTCGATGGCGCCAACCTGAACGCCCAGGTGGGCCTGGCTAAGCCCGGGGCCTATGGAGCCGATGTCTGCCACCTGAACCTGCACAAGACCTTCTGCATTCCCCATGGCGGAGGCGGACCAGGGGTGGGACCGATCGCTGTGGCCGCGCACCTGATGCCCTTCCTGCCCGGCCATCCCGCGGCTGAGGCCTGTGGGGGCGACCAGGCCATCGGTCCGGTGAGTGCAGCCCCGTGGGGCAGCGCCAGCATTCTTCCGATCAGCTGGATGTACATCCGGATGATGGGCGGGGCTGGCCTGCGCCAAGCGAGTGCCGTGTCCCTCCTGGCCGCCAATTGGCTGGCCCATCAGTTGGAGGATCACTTTCCAGTGCTCTATCGCGGCCAATCCGGACGGGTGGCCCATGAATGCATCTTTGATTTACGCCCGCTGAAGCGCAGTGCCGGCTTGGAAGTCGATGACCTCGCCAAGCGCCTGATGGACTACGGCTTCCATGCCCCCACGGTGAGTTGGCCGGTGGCCGGCACGGTGATGGTCGAGCCCACAGAAAGCGAGGGTTTGGCGGAGTTGCAGCGCTTCTGCGATGCGCTGGTCGCGATCCGCGCTGAGGCTGCGGCGATTGAGTCGGGAGCGATGGATCCTGAGAACAATCCCCTCAAACGTGCGCCCCATACGTTGTCAGCGGTCACAGCTGATGTTTGGGACCGTCCCTATAGCCGTCAGCAGGCGGCATACCCCCAGGGAGAGGAGCATCACCAGGGCAAGCTTTGGCCGGCGGTGGCTCGCATTGATAACGCCTTTGGTGATCGCAACCTGGTCTGTACTTGCCCATCGGTTGAGGAAATGGCCGTTTCATCGCCAACGGCTGCTTGATTTGGGCTTAAATGCTCTTGCGAAGGGAAAAGTTCAGAATTTCTTTCTGCTTTCTCCCTTGATTTCCCACCAATATCTGCTGCAACTGCAGTCATCGCTGTAGTTCAGGGGGCACATGAGCGACGAGACCAAAACCACTACCCTCGATCCCCTCTCCCGCGGCGAGAAGGACGTGAAGCTCCCCTCCCTGCAGGGCAGCCTCAATCAAGCTGCGATGACTGGCCAGACCCTTCGGGTTGAGGGCACCAACGTCTTGCGCGTTCCCTTCGGTGTTCGCCGTCCTCGCCGCACCCGTCCTGCCCGCCCTGAGCATTGGGCCACCGTCGTTCTGCCCTTCCAGGCGGGCGGCTCCACACCACCTCCGCCGCAGGCGGCCTAGCTGGCGTTCTGATTGAGGCGCCAGTCGATCAGTGCCTTGACGTCTTCGATGGAGCTGGCTGGTGCTCGGAAGGGCAGCAGCTTCATGGGACTGCGTTCGGGTCTGACCATCCACGAGAGATCCTTTTGGGGGATCAGCACAAAGCCGCGGTAGCGGACGATCCAGCGCTGTGAGGTTGGACTGGGGTTGGGTCGAGGTCCCATCCAGTTGCAGTGGCGTCGGAAATTCATTTCAACCCTTGTGGGGCTGAGATCGTCTGAATTCAGGTTTTCTTCCGCTGCAGATCACGAGATCTTGCAGGCCGTTAATAGTTGGCTCCGCTGCGGCGCTGGTGGACGGCGGTGGTGGCCTCTGGATCCACAAGAGCCCCGGATCCCACCTGGGCATAGATCAGCCAGTGGTCACCGCATTCCATCCGCTGTTTGACACTGCAGTCCAACCAGGCCAGGGCGTCGGGAAGGATCGGCTGACCGCCGGGGCTCTCCTCGAGCTCCAGTCCTGCGAAGCGATCGGCGCCCGGGGCAAAGGGCTGCAGAAATTGCTTCATTGGTCCGCTTTCGCGGCCTGAGGCCAGGACATTGAGGGCAAAGGAATCGCCGACGTGCAACAGGGCTTCCACGGCCCGGTCCTTGGCGACGGCCACCGTCAATCCCGGTGGGCTGAAGCTCGCTTGACTGACCCAGCTGGCCACCATGGCGCCGCTGAGTTGGCTTTCACCACTGCCTTTGCGCGTGGTGAGAACGCAGAGGGAACCCACCACACGGCCCAGGGCGAGGACGGCTGGGTTGCTGCGGCTTTCGCTGAGGCCGCCGCTGGTGCCGCTGCGGCGTTGGGCCTTCCGTTGCGCCGTGATCAGGCTGCGGCCGAGGCCGGTTCCGGTTTCCTCCAGGGTTTTGATCGTGGTGGCATCGGGGCTGAACTTCACCCGAATCGGTTCAAAGGCGAAGCTGAAGCCGCCGTCGCGCAACTTGCTCTCCAGGAGATCGATCGCCTCGCCGCTCCATCCGAAGCTGCCGAAGACGCCAACCGGTTTGGAGCGATCTCCTTCAGCGAGCACCGTGCCCAGGGCTGAAACGATCGGTGTCGGGGCATGGCCCCCCAGGGTGGGGGAGCCGATCAACAGCGCATCGGCACTGCGGATCGTCTCCAGCAGTTTTTCCGTGGGCGTGAACTCGCAATTCACGCTTTCGACCCGGACCCCCGTGCGGGAGACCCCTTGGGCGAGGGCATCGGCGATGGCGGCGGTGTTGCCATAGGCGCTGGCGAAGAGCAGGGCCACCGAGAGGCTGGAGCGTTCCTGGGATTCCCCCCAGCGCCGGTAGTCCACCAGCAGGCTCCGCCAGCTCTCGGCGATGGCCGGGCCATGGCCTGGGGCGATGCAGCGGATGGAGAGCTCATCAAGGCGGTTCAGCACCGCTTCCACCTGGCGGGCCATCGGCGCCATCAGGCAGTCATAGAAGTAGCGGCGGTCTTCCTCGGTGCTGCTGCGGTTGGCTTCCGCCCAGTCCTGGCTGCAGAGGTGGGCCGAGAAGAACTTGCCGCTCATCAGCAGGCCGGTGGTCTCCTCGAAGGCCATCAGGGCTCCGGGCCAGCGCGGGGTGGGGGCGGCCAGCAGGCTGATCGAGTAGCCGTCGGGGCGCTCGATGCTGTCTTCGCCCCGGACCACGGTTAGGGGTGGGAGCTTCGGCAGGGCCGGTCCTTCGGGCTCGCCGGCTGCTGTGGGTTTGCGCTGGGCCCAGAGGTCCTGCAGCAGCTTGGCGCCAGGGTTCGAGGCGATCAGGCGCAGCTTTCCCCAGCGGCGGGCCAGTTCATGCAGGAGGGCGATCCGGTTGGGGTTGACGTGGCTGACCACGACCTGGAGCTCGGTGCTGCTGGGGACTAGGGCCGAGAGCTGCTCCAGGTAGGGCTCGGCGAAGGAGGCACCGGGGGGGTGGATCAAGAGCGCCGCGGTGCGGCCGATCTGCTCGTCTTCCTCAGCGCTGGGCAGAAAGAGAAAGCTGTTGGCCGTGGTACCGCGCTCCAGGCCGTATTCGACTTCGAAGCGCAGACGTTTGGGACTCATGCCCCGCAGGCAGACCAGACCGGGTTCGACCGGCAGCTGAATGACCTGCCGTTCTGCGGTTGCTGTCGCCATTAGTAGTGGTTCCCCACTTTGCGGTGGTGCACGGCCGTGCGCGCCTCGGTGTCGGAGACGTTCCCCTGCTCGACCTCGCCGTAGATGATCCAGTGGTCAGGGCCCTCCATCCGCTGGCTGACGCGGCAACCGAGGAAGGCCAGGGCATCGCCGAGGACCGGGCCGCCATTGGCTACGCCATCAAGGATGTTGACCCCCTCGAAGCGATCCGCACCCGGCGGGAAGCGCTTGAGGAAGTGCCGCATCAGGTCTTGGTAGTTGTCCTCCCGCAGGATGTTGAGCACGAAGCGATCGCCCACCTGCAACAGGGCTTCGATGGCGCGGTCCTTGGCCACGGCCACGGTGATGCCGGGGGGATCGAAGCTGGCCTGGCTGACCCAGCTGGCCACCATCGCGGAGGCCCGCTCGTCCTGGCGGGCGGTCACGACATAGAGACCACCAGAGAGGCGGCCCAGGGCTTTGTCCAGGTCGCCATCGAGGGATTTCATGGCTGCGATGGTCTTGGCCCGGGTGAGGAGTTGACCCAGGTCGGTCCCGGCTTCTTCGCAGCGCTGGTAGTCGTTCCCATCGGGAACCTGGCGGACCCGAAGCGGTTCAAAGGCTTCCTTCTGGCCCATGCTGCGCAGCTGGGAGGCGACCGCGTCAATCGGCTCGTCGTTGCCGCCGTAGGCGTCGTAGCTGCCGATCCACTGCTTGGGTTTCAGGGCCGCCAGCAGGGTGCCGATGGAGGCTTGGAGTTCGGGGTCGGGGTTGGCGGGCCAGGTGGGAACGACGACGGCGCTGGCCTCGCTGATCAGGGCGCTGAGTTCCTGGGCGTCGGTCGCGCGCAGGTCCACCAGTTGCACCTGGGCTTCCGCTTTGCCGATGCCCCGGGCAATGGCTTGGCTGAGGCGGTCGCAGAAGCCGTATTGGCTGAGATAGCAAACGGCGGCATAGGCCTCCCCTTTGCTGCGGTCGCTGCTCCAGTCCTTGTAGTCCCCCATCCAGAGGTTGAGGTGGTGGCGCAGCAGTGGACCGTGGCCGGTGGCGATGGTGTTGATCGTGCCCTCGAGGCCATCCATCCGCTTCATGGCCTGGAGGACGCTGCGGGCGTTGGGGCCCATCAGGCAGTCGTAGTAGAAGCGGAAGTCCGGAGCGAGGGAGCCGGGGTCCACATCAAAGGTGTCCTCGGAGCAGTAGTGCATTCCGAAGGCATCGCAGGTGTAGAGGATCCCAGTGCCGTGGTCGAAGGAAAAGATCGTGTCCGGCCAGTGCAGGTTGGGGGCACTGAGGAACTCAAAGCGGTGCTGGATCCCGCTCTCAGGGTTCGTTCCCAGGTCGAGCTCATCGCCGCTTTTGATGGCGCGGCTCTTGAAGGGGCGATGGACCTGGTTTTCCAGGAACTGAATGGCGACCTTGGAGCCCACGACTTCAATGTCTGGGTTGAGGTCGATGACGTGACCCACCAGACCGGAGTGGTCCGGTTCGGTGTGGCTGACGATCAGGACGTCGATCGCTTTGGGGTCGATTTGCTCTTTGAGCAGATCCAGCCAGGTCCCTTCGAACTTGAGGTGGCTGGTGTCGATTAAGGCGGTGCGCTCGCCCCGCACCAGAAAGCTGTTGTAAGTGGTCCCGTTGCGCAGGCCGAACTCAATGTCGAAGCGGCTGCGGTCCCAGTCCAGGGAGCGGATGGTGCTGGTGTCATTGGCGATGGCCTCGCACTGCAGGCTCAGCCGGGGCGTGCTGGCAACGACAGCCATGGGATCACCAGTGGGTTGGGTGAACTCTACGGAGCTTCTCTAGAGAGCTGGCTAATCCCGCAGTCAAAAAGCCCTGGCTTGCGGCCAGGGCTGGGTCCCGTCTCTCGTTGTTGGTGTGGTCTCTCTGCTCTCGCTTAACCCTCGACCTTGACCGAGACGGTGGTCATGGTTTGGGCCTTGGGGGCGGTGACCAGCAGGAGGCCATCGCGGTAGTGGGCTTCCAGGCCCTCGCGGTCGATGCCGGAGGGGAAGCGGAAGCTGCGGCTCCAGGTTCCGTAGCGGAATTCGCTCAGGAGTGGAGCGGGGGCTTCGGCCGCCTCTTCGGGGGCGAGGCGCTCGGCGCTGATGACCAGAGTTCGATCGGTGGCTTTGACATCGATCGAGTCGCGCTTGACGCCTGGCAGTTCCAGGGTGATGGCGAAGCCAGCCTCGGTTTCACGCACTTCAGCGGCGGGGACACGCTCGGCGGTGTGCAGCTGCTGATCGAGTTGTTCGAACAGATCAAAGGGTGATTGGCGCAGGGTCAGCATGGCTGTTCCTCCAAGACTTGACTGGGCGGGGTGTTGCCCGCAACGCCAATGTGGCCCCGCTGAATGACAACGAAGAGGGCGAGAACCGACCCATTGAGTACGGCCCTCACTCCTAGGGTTCGGTTGCTACGCCTTGGTTTTCGTGGGAGCCGAACCAGTTTTTAGAGCCACCACCAATCGCTGAAGGCCGCCGCTTGGCCGCAGGGGCGTCCATCGGGGTCGCTCAGGCACCAAAGCCGGGCGTTGTGGATCTGAAAGCGCCGGCCCGTGCGGCTGATGCGGATCCCGCTGTAGCCCTCGATCGCTTGTTGCTTCAAGGCCTGTTGCAGGGCCTGGGAGCGGCTTTGGCGCTCTTGGGGTTCAGCTGTGAGCCGCGAGGGCATGCCGACCATGGCGCTCCAGGGGCGCTCCCAGAGCTGGAGAGCCGCCGCGTTGGCGTAGGTCAGACAGGGGTCGCTGCTGCCGTCATGGGCCAGGACCACCAGATCTGCTGAGAAGAGTTCCTGGGCGGATGGGGCGAGCGCCCGCCCAAAGGCCTGCTGGTGAGAGCTGAGGATCTGATTGGCCAACTGGCGTTTCCCGGGGGTGAGCCAGGGTGCTGGTGCTTGCTCGAGTTGTTGCCGCCGCAGGCGGTGCCGGCGATCGCTCAGGGGCACCTCAGTCGTCCTGGTTCCGGCCTGCCGCCATGGCGGTGGCCATGGCGGCGGCGCTGAAGTTGGTTCCCTGGGCCTTGAGGTGCTCGACGAATTGCTTGCCGGCATCGGGGAAGCGGCCGTCTTCGGCTAGGGGGATGGCTCCGGCTTCATCCAACCCTGTGTCCCCCTCCATGGCCGGCGTGATGACCACTAGCCCGGGATCCAGGGCGGCCCCGTAGCGCCACCAGCGCTTGGGCTCGCGGATGGAGATCGGAGCGGGGTGGGCTTGAGGGGTGACGGCTGGGTGGGCGTCAGGGTTGGCCTTGGCTTCCTTCGCTTTCTTGGCCAGCAGGGCGCGGCGCTTCACCGCCAGGTCGCTGAGCAGCTGAGCGCGGGTGCGGCCCCGCAGTTGGAAGAGGACGAAGGGGTCTTCGCTGAAGCGCTCCCCCATTAAGTAGTAGACGGCGCTGACGTGCTTGCAGGGGTTGACCTTGTCCGGGCAGGTGCACTCGCTGCGGACCTCCTGCAACTTGAAGGGGAAGAGACGCTTGCCGCTGGCGGCGAAGGCCCGCTCGATGTCCTGCGGCATGACCCCAGCCAGGAGCTGGGCGGACCAACGGGCCTTTTGTCCCAGGGCCTCAAGGACGTAGTTCCAGTCCTCATCGTTGAGGACATCCAGCCAGAGCTTCACCTTGTAGGGGTCCTCGCCGCTGCCCTGCACCCGGGCGTGAACGCGGCGGCCTTCAAAGCGGATCGAGAGGACGTTGCCTTCACGGGCGTAGGCCCAGGCCCGCTCCAGGCGCTTCTTGAAGCGGTAGCCGTTGATCAGCTCCATCCACTGCTCAACCCACCAGGGCTGCTGGCTCAGGCCCTCATCGCCGAGCTGGGTGGTGATGCCGTTGGAGGGGGAGGTGAAGGTCATCGGATTAGTTCTCGCTGAGGGTGACGAGTTCTTTGAGTTGGCTCACATCCATGCCGCCGAGCCAATCCTCGCCGGAGCCAACGATGTCTTCGGCGAGTTTCGACTTCTCTTTAATCATGCGGTCGATGCGCTCTTCCACCGAGCCACTGGTGATGAACTTGTGGACCATCACTCGGTTCTGCTGGCCGATGCGGTAGGCCCGGTCCGTGGCCTGGTTTTCCACGGCGGGGTTCCACCAGCGGTCGATGTGGAAGACGTGGCTGGCGCGGGTCAGGTTGAGGCCGACGCCGCCCGCCTTGAGGGAGAGCAGGAAGAGTTGCGGGCCGCGGGGGTCGTCCTGGAAGCGATCGACCATGGCCTGGCGTTCGGTCTTGCTGGTGCTGCCGTAGAGGAAGGGAACCTCTTGGCGCCACCTGTGCTCCAGGTGAGCCTTGAGGAGGTGCCCCCATTCGGCGAATTGGGTGAAGAGCAGGGCCCGATCGCCCGCTTCCATCACTTCCTCGAGGATTTCCTCCAGTCGCTGCACCTTGGCGCTGCGGGCGGCAAACTCCTTGAAGAAGCTGGCATCCGCCTCCGCTGGGTCCTGTTTGAGGGCTAGGGCCGGGTGGTTGCAGATCTGCTTGAGCTTCGTGAGCAGCGCCAGCACCTGACCGTGTTTCTGGCCCAGGGGCGACCGGGCGATCGCATCGAGGCTCTCGTCCACGGTCTTGGAGTAGAGCTTCTTCTGCTCGGGGGCCAGGCCCACCCATTCGCTCAGCTCCACCTTCTCGGGCAGGTCGGAAATGATCGATTTGTCGGTCTTCAGGCGCCGCAGGATGAAGGGACCGACGCGGCCCTTGAGGTCCCGCAGCGATGACATGTCGCCGTAGCGCTCAATCGGCATCCGGTAGCGCTGCCGGAAGAAGGGTTCGTCGCCCAGCACCTTGGGATTGAGGAAATCCATCAGGGCCCAGAGCTCGCTCACCCGGTTCTCCACCGGCGTGCCGGTTAGGGCGATGCGGAAGCGAGGGCCCTTGCCGGGGCGTCCCATGTCGCGGGCCGCCATGGACTGCTTGGCCGCGTGGTTCTTGATTGCCTGAGCTTCATCGATCACGACCCCCTGCCAGTCGACCTTGTCCAGCAGTTCGCTGTCCCGTTGCAGCAGGCCGTAGGTGGTCAGGACCAGATCCACACCCTTCAGGGCTTTCTTCAGGGCCTCCGGGCTGGAGGGGCGTCGCGGTCCGTAGTGCTCATTGACCGTCAGGTCCGGGGTGAAGGCCGCGGCTTCCCGTTTCCAGTTGGTCAGCACCGAGGTGGGCGCCACCAGCAGCACGGGCCGCTTGAGCTCCTCTTCGGCCTTGAGGTGCTGCAGGAAGGCCAGTAACTGGATCGTTTTGCCCAGTCCCATGTCATCGGCCAGGCAGGCGCCCTGATCGAAGCGATGCAGGAAGGCCAGCCAGCCCAGACCGCGTTCCTGATAAGGCCGCAGTTGCCCTGCGAATCCGGGTGGTGCCGGCAGCGGATCGGGGGCTTTCTGCTGGTGGTACTGCTCGAGAACCGCCTGCAGGCGCGGACCTGCAGTGAAGGCGTGGACCGGCAGCCGAGCCAGGGTTTCCCCTTCGTTGCCTGTGATCCGCAGGGCGTCATCCAGGCTGAAGGGTGGTTCAGAGGAACAGAACTTCTCGGCGTTCTTGAGATCGAGGGGCCGCAGTTCGATCCAAGCCCCCTTGTGCTGCACCAGGGGGCTGCGCTTGGCCGAAAGCTTCTCGAGGTCCTTGAGGTTCAGCGTGACCCCGCCGATCATGAATTCCCAGCGCCAATCCAGGCTTTCACCAAGGGTGAAGCCGCGGGACTTCTCCGGCAGCTCGGCTGTGATCGCTAGGCCCAGGCGGCTGGCCAGGCCTCCGGAGAGGCTTGCGGGGAGGACAACCCCGACACCCACATCCCGCAGGCGGGCGGCCGCGGTCCGCACCAGCACGAATGCTTCCGCGGGGGTCAGCTGCATCGCCTCGGGGGTGGCGGCATCGAGGCCCCGCTCCAGGGGCTCAAAGGCCAGCAGGGCGCGGCCCAGGCCCTCGAGCAGCAGCGCTCCCGGCTGCTCCAGTTGAAGTTCACCGAGGGCCAGGTTGCTGTCGCCCGCGGCCCAGACCAAGCCGGCGGGCACCCGCAGGCTGGGGTCGGCTTCAGCCTGCAGGCCGAATTTCAGTTCCCAGAGTTCCTCCCCTTCCGGAGGGGTGAAGAGCTCCAGGCAGGCCCGCGCGGGAGCCACCTTGCCGGCCACGGTCTCGCGCCAGTGGTTACTGGCACCGCCAAGGCGCTCCTGGTCCTCCTCGTCGAGTTTGAGCTTCCCGTCGCGGCTGGCCAAGCCCTCTTCCCAGGCCGCCAGCAGGGGGTCGAGGCCTGTCGCACCGGGTTGGAAGGCTTCGCGCAGCTGTCCATCCACCAGCTTCTCGACGATGCTCGCCACCAAGAGCCGGTTGGAGCGGGGGCGACCGCAGGCCAGCTGGGGGTCTGGGCTGGAGGCCGCAACCACCTGGGGCATTCGGGAGGCCAGTTCTTCCAGCCGGCGGCGGTCGTCTTCTCGGTTGAGTAGGGGGCGCCAGCTGGCTTTACCGTCATCGCTTTCGGGCAGCCAGCGGCCCCGGGCGATCAGGCTGAGGCACCAGCGCTGCACGTGGCACCACCAGAGCAGGTCATCCCCGAGGCCAGCCTCATAGGCACCCGATAGGGGCAATTGGTTCAGCCAAGCGGCAGCCGGTCCAGGCTTGAGGAACCACCCCTCCACCTGCCAGGGCCACCAGCTCAGGTCCTTGGGCAGCGGTTCCCCCGACTGCAGCGGCAGGCCACTCCAAGGGCTCTTGTCCGTGCTTTTTGTCCCGCGGCTCTGTTGCTGACGGCTGGGCAGGGTCAGGGTGACGGTGGCCTGGCGCAGGTCCTCAGACCAGAAGTTGTTGTCGTCGAGCCAGGTGGCTAGATCGTCGAGATCCAGGCTCAGGGGATGGAAGGGCGCCTCGTCCTTCGGGTTGACGGGTTCGGCCACACGCCAGGTATCCGCCCAGATCAACAGGCCGGCGGTGGGCGCCTTGCCTTTGGCGAAGCTTCCCGCCGGGACGACGGGCAGCCAGGTGGCATGCAGCAGGCTCATGGAGGCGGGGCCTGGGGTTCAGGGGCGCCGCCGGATCGGTTCAACCCGGGTCACGACAAGTCGCGATAGGGCCATCGATCCGTGCAACACCAGCGCGGCGCCGATCAGCGGCAACCAAGCACGAATAAACCCCATCATCACAGTTGGCGCGACCTGAGCCAAGGTCTGGGTCCAAGGTTCCTGGAGCGGCCAGGGCAAAAGGGCTGGTAGCCCAAGGCTGTGGATGCCGCAGACCGCTCCGACCAGTCCCGCCTGCAGGTGACTGTCATTGGGGTCCACCCGCTGCAGGTGGAAGGCCAGGAGGCCGTAGAAGAACCCGCAGCCACCTGCCCGGAGGGCTGATTCCACTCCCAGTGGCAGCCCCAAGATCAGCGCGCTGAGGCCTGCTCCCAGGGCCCAGGCGATGGAGCGCAGCCGCAGTTCGGCCCGGCTGGGCCCTTCGGTGACAGGGGAGGCGGCGCTCATGCTGCGCGATCATGCCCGGTTCAGGCTTCTTTCGCTTCGTCATGGCCGCCGCTCCCCGCACTGGTGCTGAGATTCGTGCGGCCTTTCTCGATTTCTACGAACAGCGGGGCCATCAGCCGATGGCCAGTGCCTCCCTGGTGCCGGAAGACCCCACGGTTCTGCTGACCATTGCCGGGATGCTCCCGTTTAAGCCGGTCTTCCTGGGCCAGCAGCCCCGGCCTTCGGCCCGCGCCACCAGCAGCCAGAAGTGCATTCGCACCAACGACATTGAAAACGTGGGGCGCACCGCGCGGCACCACACGTTCTTCGAGATGCTCGGGAACTTCTCCTTTGGCGATTACTTCAAGGAGCAGGCGATCCAGTGGGCCTGGGAGCTGAGCACCACGGTGTACGGGATCAGCCCCAAGAACTTGGTGGTCAGCGTCTTCCGCGAGGACGACGAAGCCGAGCAAATCTGGCGCGATGTGGTGGGGGTCAACCCCAAGCGGATCATCCGCATGGATGAGGCCGATAACTTCTGGGCCTCCGGTCCCACGGGCCCCTGCGGTCCCTGCTCGGAGATCTATTACGACTTCAAACCCGAGCTGGGTGATGAGGGCATCGATCTCGAGGACGACAGCCGCTTCATCGAGTTCTACAACTTGGTCTTCATGCAGTTCAACCGCGACGCTGAGGGCACCCTCACGCCGCTGGAGAACCGCAACATCGATACCGGGATGGGCCTCGAGCGGATGGCCCAAATCCTGCAAAAGGTTCCGAACAACTACGAGACGGACCTGATCTATCCGCTGATTGAGGCTGCGGCGGCTCTGGCGGGTGTCGACTACAAGCAACTCGACGCCAAAGGGCAGACCTCCCTGAAGGTGATCGGTGACCACAGCCGGGCTGTGACCCAGCTGATCTGTGATGGCGTCACCGCCAGCAACCTGGGCCGCGGTTACATCCTGCGTCGCCTACTGCGCCGGGTCGTCCGTCACGGACGTCTCCTGGGCATCGATAAGCCCTTCCTGACGGCGATGGGTGAGGCGTCGATTGCCCTGATGCAGACGGCCTACCCCCAGTTGCTTGAGCGCAAGGAGGTGATTCTTGCTGAGCTGAAGCGTGAAGAGGCCCGCTTCCTGGAAACCCTGGAGCGGGGCGAGAAGCTGCTGGTCGATGTCCTGGCGGCCAAGCCCAAGCAGATCTCAGGTGAGCAGGCCTTTGAGCTCTATGACACCTATGGCTTCCCCCTGGAGCTCACCCAGGAGATCGCCGAAGAGCACGGCCTGGCGGTCGATCTGGATGGCTTTGAGCAGGCGATGGAGGCGCAGCGCCAGCGGGCGAAGGCCGCGGCGGTCAGCATCGACCTGACTCTTCAGGACGCCATTGATCAGATGGCCGCCGATCTGGAGGCCACCAGCTTCCGGGGCTACGAGTTGCTGGACCAGAGCAGCAGCGTTCAGGCGTTGGTGGTCAATGGTGAACCGGCCGTGCGGGCTGAGGCTGGGGACAGCGTTCAGCTGGTGCTGGACACCACGCCCTTCTACGGCGAAGGCGGCGGTCAGGTGGGCGACCGCGGGGTGTTGAGCGGTGATGGCCTGATCATTGCGATCGAGGCCGTGAGCCGAAACCGCAGCGTGTTCGTCCATAGCGGCCGGGTGGAGCGCGGCAGCGTGAGCGTGGGCGATGTGGTCCACGGCCAGGTGGATCGGGCCTGCCGCCGGCGGGCCCAGGCCAACCACACGGCGACTCATTTGTTGCAGTCGGCTCTCAAGCAGGTTGTCGATCCCGGGATCGGCCAGGCCGGCTCCCTGGTTGATTTCGATCGCCTGCGCTTTGACTTCCACTGCCCCCGGGCGATTACGGCGGCAGAGCTTGAGCAGATCGAGACCCTGATCAATGGCTGGATCGCTGAGGCCCACAGCCTCGAGGTCCAGGAGATGGCGATCGAGAAGGCCAAGGCCGCCGGCGCCGTGGCGATGTTTGGCGAGAAATACGCCGATGTGGTCCGGGTCGTCGATGTTCCGGGCGTTTCGATGGAGCTCTGCGGCGGGACTCACGTCAGCAACACCGCAGAGATCGGGCTGTTCAAAATCGTCAGTGAAAGCGGCGTGGCCGCTGGCATCCGCCGCATCGAAGCTGTCGCTGGGGCTGCAGTCCTCGCTTACTTGAACGAACGGGATGCGGTGGTGAAGCAGCTCGGAGAGCGCTTCAAGGCCCAGCCGGCGGAGATTGTTGAGCGAGTGGTGACCCTGCAAACCGAGCTGAAGGCCAGCCAGAAGGCTCTGGCCTCGGCGCGGGAAGAGTTGGCCTTGGCGAAATCCGCGGCCCTGGCGAGCCAATCAGAAGCGGTTGGCGACTTCCAGGTGCTGATTAGCCGCCTGGATGGGGTTGAAGGCGGTGGCCTGCAGAGCGCAGCCCAGGGTCTGGTGGATCAACTCGGCGATGGAGCTGCGGTGGTCTTGGGGGGTCTGCCGGATCCCTCGGATCTGGGCAAGGTGATCTTGGTGGCGGCCTTCGGCAAGGGGGTCATTGCCAAGGGGCAGCAGGCCGGCAAGTTCATTGGCGCAGTGGCCAAGGCCTGCGGTGGCGGCGGCGGCGGCCGGCCCAACTTGGCGCAGGCCGGTGGCCGCGATGGGGCAGCCCTGGATGCCGCACTGGAGCAGGCCAAAGGCGAGCTGACCGCGGCCCTGGGCTGATTCAGACAGCTCCCGAACCGTTCTCCTGGCGTTGCCAGGGGAGCGGCAGGAGGGGAATCCTGCAGGCAAGGACCGATGCAGGAGAGATTCGATGGCCAGCTCCTTTGAAATTCATGCCCGTCACCACTGGAGTTTCCAGTTGGTGCTGATGGGCAGCCGCCTGCAACTGGAGGGTTGCCGTGATGGAGAGGAGCCCCTGCGCTGTTCCACCTGGTTGGAGCCCCAGGACACGCCCCTGGACATGGCCCATGAACTGATGGCCCATCCCAGCTGCGCTGTTTGAGCGCTCAGCTCTGCAGGTAAGTCGTTTGCCTGAGGCTGGTCTCCAGGTGATCCATCAGGCGCCGGGCCTCCTGGATCTTGAGATTTCCCTTTTGGATCGCTGACTCGCTGGTCATGCGCAGGCGCTCCAGCAGGACCTCAGGGTCGTGTTCCATCGCTTCAAGCACCTCGGCGTTGGTGTCTCCGCGCACGACGTGATCGACCTGGTAGCCGCCTCCTGGTGAGAGACGGATGTGGACGGCATTGGTGGTGCCAAACAGGTTGTGGAGATTGCCCATGACCTCTTGGTAGGCCCCGCCCAGGAAGAGACCGATCAGGTAGGGCTCAGCCGGATTCAGTGCGTGCAGCTCCAGCAACGGTTTGCTTTGTCCCTGGGCGATGAAGCGCGCCAATTTCCCGTCGGAGTCGCAGGTGAGGTCCGCGAAGTGCCCTAGCGCCTCAGGCTGTTCGTTCAGCCGGTGGATCGGTAGCAGCGGGAAGAGTTGCTCAATGGCCCAGCTATCGGGAACGGAGCGAAACACTGACAAGTTGGCGTAGAAGGTGGCGGCAAGCTCGGCCTTCAGGTTGCTCAGCTCCTCGGGGATCGCTTCATTACCGGGCAGTTTTTGGGCAATGGCCTGGGCGCAGGCCCAGGTGAGTTGTTCGGCAACGGAACGCTCCGGAAGGCTCATGTAGCCCAGGCGAAACGCGCTCAAAGCATCGTCTTTGAACTTGAGGGCGTCGTTCCAGGTTTCCTGCAACTTGGAGAGATCCCGATCGCCCTGCCCATCGACGGCTTCAATCTCAGCGAGGGTTTGGCGCAGGTTGCGGACCGTGAGTGCCTCGTCTCCCTGGGCCGCTGGGCAGCCGCTGGGCACGGTGCTTTGGCCCAGCACGTTGAAGACCAGCACAGAGAAGTGGCTGGCGATGGCGCGCCCGCTTTCAGAAACCAGGGTGGGCACGGGAACGCCGTGGGGTTCACAGCATTCCCGAACGGTGGCCACGACGTCGTTGGCGTAGTTCTGCAGCGAGTAGTTCGTCGAGGCCGATGTGGCGGTGCGGCTGCCGTCGTAGTCGACCCCGAGACCACCACCCACATCGAGGAAGCCCATCGGGGCGCCGAGCTTGGTGAGCTCGACATAGATCTGCCCGGCTTCCTGCAGGGCGTCCTTAAGAACGGCGATGTCGTTGATCTGACTGCCCACGTGGAAGTGCAGCAGCTTCAGGTCGTTCAGCAGGTTGGCCTTCTTCAGGGCCTCGACCGTGGCCAGGAGTTCGGGGATAGCCAAGCCAAATTTCGCCTTGGCGCCAACGGAGCTGCCCCAGCGGCCGGTGCTGCGGCTGGAGAGCTTGGCTCGGATGCCAATGAATGGGGCCGCGCCCAGGTCCTGGCTCGCCTGGATGATCCGCTCGACCTCATCGGCCTGTTCGATGACGACCACCGGTTGCCGGCCCAGTCGTCTGGCCAGGATGGCGGTTTCGATGTAGCGCTGGTCCTTGTAGCCGTTGCAGATCAGCAGCGCCTCGGGGTCGTCAACTAAGGACAGGGCGATCAGCAGTTCTGCCTTGCTGCCGGCCTCCAGGCCGAAGTGCCAGCGCTTGCCGCAGGTCACGAGCTCCTCGACCACGTGACGCTGCTGGTTGCACTTCACGGGGAAGACCCCCTGGTAGCGACCGGCGTAGCCGTACTGGGCAATGGCGCGTTCGAAGGCGGCATGCAGCCGCTCGAGCCGGTCTTCGAGGATGTCGTCGAAGCGGATCAGCAGGGGAAGGCCAAGGCTCCGGCCTTCCAGCCCCTGGACGAGATCCAGGAGATCAAGGCTGCCGCCCCGTTCCCCTTTGGGTTGCACGCTGATGTGACCGCGGGCATTGACCGAGAAATAGGGATCCCCCCAGCGATCGAGGCCATAGAGGGCTGCGCTGTCAGCCGCGCTCCAGCTGGCGTTTTCAGCGGAGACCATCGAGCCGGCAGCGGGGCAATGCCGGAAATCTAAGGACTCGTGCCCGGGGTGCCACGTGTGCTTGCCAAGCGGTAGGGCGGCCACGGACGATGGGCCGGATCTGACGTTTTTTGTTATGGCTGCCGAGCGCACCTTTATTGCCATCAAGCCCGATGGTGTTCAGCGCGGTTTGGTGGGCGAGATCCTCGGCCGCTTCGAGCGCAAGGGCTTCAAGCTGGTGGGCCTCAAGCAGCTCACCCCCAGCCGTGAACTGGCGGAGAGCCACTACGGCGTCCACCGCGAGCGCCCCTTCTTCGCTGGCCTGGTGGACTTCATCACCTCCGGCCCCGTGGTGGCCATGGTCTGGGAAGGCGACGGTGTGATCGCCAGTGCTCGCAAGCTGATCGGCGCCACCAAGCCCCTGGAAGCTGAGCCCGGCACCATCCGCGGTGATCTGGCCGTGAACATCGGCCGCAACGTCATCCACGGTTCTGACGCCCCCGAAACGGCTCAGTTCGAGATCGGTCTCTGGTTCCAGGCCTCTGAGCTCAGCGACTGGACCCCTTCTGATCAGGGCTGGCGCGTCGAGGGCTGATCCCTCCCATTCTCACGAGGCCGGGGAGCGCAAGCCCCCGGCTTTTTTGTGCCGCTCGTCGGTCGCCT
Organism: Synechococcus sp. A10-1-5-1; assembly: GCF_023115425.1. Classification (NCBI taxonomy): domain Bacteria; kingdom Bacillati; phylum Cyanobacteriota; class Cyanophyceae; order Synechococcales; family Synechococcaceae; genus Synechococcus; species Synechococcus sp. A10-1-5-1. The sequence continues at coordinate 1,756,064 of NZ_CP096032.1, forward strand.
TAGGAAAACCGCTTCCAGCTGAATGCTGCGAGCAGGTCCTCTTCCTCGCGGACAAGGATTTCCCCAAGAAGGCACTTGCGCAGCAGTTGGGCGGTGATGGCTGCCAGCAGAACGCCATTGCGGTGATGGCCGGCAGCTAGCCACAAACCGGAGATCGAGCTAGCCCCGAGCAGGGGACCTTCGTCGGGGGTGCAGGGCCGGAAGCCCCACCAGCGCTCCATCGGTGGCCAGTGTTTGGCCTCGGGGAGGAGCGCCGCGATGCCTGCCTGCAGTTGCCTCTGACCAAAGGGGGTCAGCCCAGTCGTGAAACCTGCATCCCGTTCGCTGGTGGCACCCACCACCAGCAGTCCGTCTTCTCTGGGGACCAGATAGGTGCCCGGGCCAAAGATCACCCGGGGCAGAGCGTCTTTCGGGCCCTGCAGCGAGAGCATCTGTCCTTTGACTGGATAGATCGGCAGCTCGGGCAGCAGCTCGGCACTCCAGGCCCCGCAGCAGAGCACGGCCTCACGGGCGTCGATGGTCTGGAGGTCGCCTTCGGCATTGCGGACGCGGATCCCCTGGAGGGTCTGGTCCTGCTGGAGCAGCTCCAGTACTTCAACGCCCTCCTGGAAGCGGACACCCAGGTCGACGCAGGAGCGCTCCAGGGCGCGCATGAGTTGGCGGCGGTTATCGATTTGTCCGTCCTGCTGGAACAGCAGTCCGGCCTGCCATCCCGGCCCGATGCCTGGGATTTCACGCTCGAGGCCCGCTCGATCGAGGGCTTGGCCCCAGGGAGCCGTGGGGTAGACGTCACGCTCCGCCGCTGAGGCGAAGGGCACCACGATTCCGCAGTCCCGCAGACCGCAGGACAGGCCGCTGTCGGCTTCGATCTGTTGCACCCAGGCGGGAATGCGCTGCAGGCTCTCTTGGCCCAGGCGCAGCAGATCACCGCTGAGCCCCTCGGCGTGGGGAGCGAGCATCCCGGCGGCCACAAAACCAGCCGCCTCGCTGCGCTGCCGGCTGAGGACCTCAACGGAGCGACCTTCCCGGGCGAGCTGATGGGCCAGGGCCAGTCCCATCAGGCCGCCACCCAGGATCAGAACTCCGTTGTCGTGGGCGGCTGTCATGGCCGATCCAGCGCGAACCGCCAGTGTTTCAGGTGATGCGGAGTGCTGACCAGAGGCCCTTCCATAGGATCAATCGACCGTCGGAGTTGGGACATGGCTGCTGAGGCCGCCTGGGAAGCAGTGATCGGCTTGGAGACCCATGTGCAACTGGGGACCAATAGCAAGATCTTCACCGGCGCCTCCACCACCTTTGGGGACGATCCCAACACCCATATCGATCCGGTGGTTTGCGGTCTACCAGGCACCCTTCCGGTGCTGAATCAGAAGGTGCTGGAGTACGCCGTGAAGGCGTCCATGGCCCTCAACCTGAATATTGCTGAGCACAGCAAATTCGATCGCAAGCAATATTTCTATCCCGACCTTCCGAAGAACTATCAGATCTCTCAGTACGACGAGCCCATTGCCGAGGACGGTTGGATTGAGGTCGAAGTAGCTGAGAAAGGCAAAGAGACCTACCTCAAAAAGATTGGGATTGAGCGCCTTCACATGGAGGAGGACGCCGGCAAGTTGGTCCACGCCGGTAGTGATCGCCTCGCCGGTTCGACCCACTCCTTGGTGGACTACAACCGCGCCGGCGTGGCCCTTGCTGAGATCGTGAGTAAGCCGGATCTGAGGACCGGCCGGGAGGCGGCGGAGTACGCCTCAGAGATCCGCCGGATCATGCGTTATCTGGGCGTTAGCGACGGAAACATGCAGGAGGGTTCCCTGCGCTGTGACGTCAACATCTCCGTGCGCCGCGGGCCGGATGCCCCCTTTGGCACGAAGGTGGAGATCAAGAACATGAACTCCTTCTCGGCCATCCAGAAGGCCTGTGAGTACGAGATTCAGCGTCAGATCAAGGCCTACGAAACGGGCGAGCCGATTGTTCAAGAGACCCGCCTCTGGGATGAGGGCAAGCAGCTCACCAAGAGCATGCGCAGCAAGGAGGGAGCCAGCGACTACCGCTACTTCCCCGACCCGGATCTCGGACCCATTGAAGTCAGCGCAGACCTGCGGGAAGGCTGGCGCTCTGAGCTGCCTGAGCTACCAGCCGCGAAGCGCCACCGTTACGCGGAGGACCTTGGCTTGTCCCAGTACGACGCTCGCGTGCTGACCGATGAGCGTCCAATGGCGGAATTCTTCGAGGCGGCTGTTGCCGCCGGAGCGGATCCCAAGGGTGTCTCGAATTGGATCACGGGTGATATTGCCGCTTACGTCAATGCCAATCGCCTCAGCTACAGCGAACTGGCCTTCCGTCCGGAGCAGGTGGCGGAAATGGTGAAGCTGATCGATGACGGCAAGATCAGCGGCAAAATTGCCAAGGAAATCCTTCCTGAACTTCTAGAGAAGGGTGGCTCACCGGCCAAGATCGTTGATGAGCGTGGTCTGGGCATGATCAGTGACCCCGCTGCCATTACTGCGATCGTTGAAGAGCTGCTGGCGGCCCATCCTGAGGAGGTCGAAGCCTTCCGCGGCGGTAAGAACAAACTCCAGGGCTTCTTTGTCGGTCAGCTGATGAAGAAGACCGGCGGTAAGGCTGATCCGAAGCTGGCGAATCAAATCCTGAGTCAGAAGTTGAAGGGCTAATCCCTTACTACGGGCATTCAGATTGCCTTCTGAATGCTTCTTCGGAGATGTTGTTCTGATCCGGTTGTCACTCTGTTGTCAATCACGACATCGCTTATGCGCCGTTTCTCCTCAAGCGGCCACTGAGCATTAATCCGGGCTTCCGCGTCTGCTCGGCAGAGACCATCGCGTTGCATCAGGCGTTCCAGTTGCTGCCTCTCGTCGCAGTCCACGAGCCAGATCTCGCTGCAGAGGGCCTCGAGGCCGACTTCGAAGAGAAGAGGGATCATCAACACCACCGTCTGTTCGCCGCTGAGGTCGGCGAGCTCTTGATCAAAGCGTTGGCGCACGAGCGGATGGATCAGTTGCTCCAGCCAGAGCTTTTCATCGGGGTGACTAAAAACAATCGAGCCGAGGGCCCCGCGATCGATCGTTGGGCACTCGGGGTCCGTTCCCTGGGCTCGAACGCAGTCGCCATAGCGCTCCAGCACGGCTTTGGCACCTGGGCTACCAGGAGCCAGGGCCTCGCGGGCGTAGTGGTCCGCATCCAGAACACGGAGTCCTTCTGCCTCAAGGAGCCGGCCCACCGTGCTTTTGCCTGTGGCAATGCCGCCGGTCAGGCCAATCCGCCGTTGCGCTCCGCACCAACGTGGCGACCGGCTCATCGAGGGAGGGCTGACTGCATTTCAGAATCGCAGGAGTTCTTGTCGCCCACCAGTTGTGACGCAGTCCTGGCGATCGATTGCAGGTGGCGTGACGGCGCCGCAGGGGTTTCAAGCCGCCGGGATCACGGCGGGACTGAAGGCCTCGGGGAAGCCTGACCTCTCGCTCTTGTTGGCCCCTGAGGGCGCCGTTTGTGCGGGGACCTTCACGACGTCTCTGGTGCGCGCCGCCTGTGTGGATCTCTGCTCCGATCGCCTGGCGGCTAGCGGTGGGGTGGCTCGGGCAGTGCTCACCAACTCCGGTCAGGCCAATGCCTGCACCGGTGATCGCGGCCTGATTGACAGCATCCGCGCCACCCAGGCCGTGGCCGATCGCCTCGGGCTCTCTGCTGAAGAGGTTCTGATCTGCTCTACCGGGGTCATCGGGGTCCCGATCTCGATGGAGACCCTGCTGCAGGCCATTGATCCCCTGGCGGAAAGCCTCAGTTCGGAGGGCGGTCCTGCGGCGGCCCAGGCGATCCTCACCACTGACTTGATCGATAAGCAGATCGCTCTTGAGGCGGATCTCGGCGGCCAGACCGTTCGGATCGGTGGGATGGCCAAAGGATCGGGAATGATCCACCCGAACATGGCCACGATGCTCGGCTACCTGAGCTGTGATGCCGGCGTGCCGGCGGAGGTCTGGCAGGGAATGGTCTCCCGCGCCGTGCAGCGCTCGTTCAACGCCATCACGGTCGATGGCGACACCAGCACGAACGACACCTATCTGGCTTTTGCGGCTGGTGCCGCTCTTGATCCCGCTGACTACGTCGCCCTGGAGGAGGGGGTGACAGCGGTTTCTCAGCACCTGGCCAAGGCCATTGCCCGTGATGGCGAAGGGGCCACCTGCCTGCTGGAGGTTCAGGTGGAGGGGGCTGCCACAGAAGCCGATGCGTTGGCCATCGCCCGAACGGTCTGTGGCTCCTCCTTGGTTAAGACAGCCGTTCACGGCCGTGACCCCAACTGGGGCCGGATTGTGGCTGCGGCCGGTCGTGCGGGTGTCTCGTTCCAGCCTGCAGCCGTCGCGCTTTGGCTCGGGGAGCATCAGCTGATGGCAGCAGGACAACCGCTGGCCTTTGATCGCGCGGGCGCTTCGGCCTACATGCGGGATCGGGCCGCTGGCGCCTACCTCTCGGATGACACCGTTCAGATCCGCCTCGCAGTTGGCGACGGACCAGGCAGCGGATTGGCTTGGGGCTGCGATCTCTCCGATCAGTACGTCCGCATCAACGCCGACTACACGACCTAAGACCACGCCTACGATCAGCCACAACCTCCCTGCTGAGATGGCCAAGGCCGGAGCACCCCAGAAGCCGGCTCCAAGCGGTCTCCCCCGGATTTGGATGGGCCCCTTGGTGGCTGGGGTCAGCTTCGCGTTGGCCTATGGGATCACCCAGCGCCTCAGCGCCATCAACCTGGGCGAGGTCATTCGCTTGAGCCCCCGCTTTGAGCAGAAGCAGACGCCTGGGGTGAGCCTCAAGGACATGCGTCTGCGCTACGGCGAGCAGCCATCGGAATTGCGTTCTGATCTCGATCCCCAGCAACTGGAGCTCTGGCGCAAGGCCCAGGAGCAGGCCGATGCCCTCGAGAAGACCAAGGCAGAGGCCGAGGCCAAAGCTGAGCGCGAAGCCGCAGCTCAGGCAGCTCCGCCCAAGCCCGCGAAGCCCGCAACCCCTATTGAAGAGCAACCGGTCGCACCCAAGCCCGCCGTTGAGGCGCCAAAGCCAACGCCAAAGCCAAAGCCTCAGCCCCAAGTCCAGGCCCCTGCCGCAAGGCCTGATCCCCAGCAGTCGGTTCCTCTGCTGGAGTTGCCCCCCCTTCAGTAGCTCTGATCTGCCACGATTTGGGTGATCCCTTAGCGGCCGGCCATGAGTGAGCCTCAGACCCTGGTTCAGGCGGCCCTTAATCGTCTGAGTGCCCGCCTGGGCAGTGGTCTGGCCGATGCCGCCGCTGGGTTTGCGGTTTTGGCTCAGGACGCCCCTGAGCGATTACGTCAGGAATGGGATCTGTTCAAAGAAGAGGTGGAGCTAGAAGCCCAACGGCTCGAGCATGGTGAGCAGGATCAGCCGGCGGCCGATTCCTCGACGGCCTCCTCCTCGCCACCGGCTGATCCCCAGCAACAGATCGATCAGCTTCGTGCTCAGGTCACGCGGTTGGCCCGCCGTCTCGAGGAGCCCGCTTGATGCGCCTCCTGAGACCTGCTCTGGCGAGCGCGCTTCGCTCCCTACGGATCTGGGGCGCTGTTCTTCAGTTGTTGCTCTTCCTCTGGTGGGATGCGCAGGCCTGGAGCTATCCAGGTGGTGTCACCCAGGAGCGGCAAGAGCGGCGGCAGAAGCGCCGTGCCCGTTGGCTCACGGCCCAGTTGCTGGAGCTGGGTTCGGCCTTCATCAAGCTCGGTCAGCTTCTCTCGGCTAGGCCGGATGTGTTGCCGGCCAGTTGGGTCGAAGAACTCTCGAGGCTTCAGGACAGCGTCCCGGCTTTCTCCTTCGATACGGCCCAGGCACTGCTGGAGCAGGAGCTGGGTGAGCGCTGCGCTGAGATCATCGATATCGAGGAGCAACCCCTCGGGGCCGCCAGCCTGGCCCAGGTTCATCGCGCCAGCCTCCGTAGTGGCCGGCAGGTGGTCTTCAAGATCCAGCGCCCCGGTCTTGAGCGCCTCTTCCGCCTCGATCTTGAGGTCATGCAACAGGTGGCTGCGGTGCTGCAGCGCCATCCCCAGTGGGGCGTGGGTCGCGATTGGGTCTCCATCGCTCAGGAATGTCGCCGTGTGCTCCTGCGTGAGCTCGACTTCCGTCTAGAGGCCGAGCATGCCGCCCGCTTCCGGCAGCAATTTCTCGATGACCCGGGCATTCGGATCCCAGCGGTGGTCTGGGAGCTCACCACCCGCCGGGTGCTCTGCCTCGACTACGTCCCTGGGATCAAAATCAACGACCGTCAGGCCCTGCTTGATGCCGGCATCGATCCGTCGGCGGTCGCAGAAAAAGGAGCCGCCAGTTACCTGCAGCAGCTGGTCCGCTTTGGCTTCTTCCATGCCGATCCCCATCCCGGGAATTTGGCGGTGGCCCGTGATGGGGCCCTCATCTACTACGACTTCGGCATGGTCGGGACCTTGTCTCAGCGGCTTCGCAGTCGCCTGGGACGGATGGTGACCGCCGCTGCTGCCCGCGACGCCTCGAGCCTGGTGCGTGAGCTCCAGGCCGCGGGTGTGATCGCCTCCGACATTGACCCCGGTCCGGTCCGCCGCCTCGTCCGCGTCATGCTCGCGGAGGCCCTGACGCCCCCGTTCTCCGCCAACGTCCTCGACAAACTCTCGGGGGATCTCTACGAGTTGGTCTATGGGCAGCCCTTCCGCCTGCCCCCGGAGCTGATCTTTGTGATGCGGGCCCTCTCCACCTTCGAGGGAGTCGGCCGCAGCCTGGATCCCAGCTTTAGCCTCGTGGCCATCGCCCGTCCCTATCTGCTTCCGCTCATGACCGCCAGTGGCAACGGCCCCAACGATCTCTTCAATCAGTTGGGTCGCCAGGCGGTGGAGGTGGGCAGCCGTGCCCTCGGCCTTCCCCAGCGTCTGGAGGACAGCCTCAGTCGCATCGAGCAGGGGGATCTCCAAGTTCAGATTCGAGCCGGTGAAACCGATCGCCTGCTTCGCCGTCTAGCCCTGAGCCAGCAGAGCGCGGGCCAATCGGTGCTGCTCGGGGCCCTGACCGTGGCTGCGGCCATGTTGGCGGCCAGCACCAGACCTGTTCTGACGATTGTTCCCGTTGTCGCCGCCATTCCAGTCGGCTTGAGCTGGGTGAAGTTGCAGGCCCGCCTCAAGCGCGACGCGCGTATCGACAAGCTCGGCAATCCCTAAGCCCCGCAACAAAAAATCCCGGGGCCTGGCGGTGCAGGTCCCGGGATCATGCTCTGTTGAAAGGAACCTGACTGCCTAGGGCTTCAGGCCTTGCCGCGGGGGCCGCGGTCCTCGGCACCGGCGAAGACGGCCTGGCTGCCCAGTTCGTCTTCGATACGGAGCAGTTGGTTGTACTTGGCGACCCGCTCGCTGCGGCTCAGCGAACCGGTCTTGATTTGGCCGGCGCGGGTGGCCACCGCCAGGTCGGCAATCGTGGTGTCTTCGGTCTCACCGGAGCGGTGGGAGATCACGCTGGTGTAGCCAGCGCGGCCAGCCAGGTCGATGGCCTGGAGGGTCTCGGTCAGGGTGCCGATCTGGTTGACCTTGATCAGGATCGAGTTGGCCACGCCCAGGTCGATGCCGCGTTGCAGACGGGCGCTGTTGGTCACGAACAGGTCGTCACCCACCAGCTGAACGGTCTTGCCGAGCTTCTCGGTCAGCAGGGCCCAGCCTTCCCAGTCGTCTTCGGCGACGCCGTCTTCGATGGAGGTGATCGGGAAGCGGTTCACCAGGGCGGCCAGCTGGTCGACCATCTCAGCGCTGGTGTAGTTGCCGCCATCGAAGGCGTAGCGGCCGTCCTTGAAGAACTCGGTGCTGGCCACGTCCAGGGCCAGGGAGATCTGATCGCCAGGGCGGTAGCCGGCTTTCTCGATCGCTTGCACCAGCAGATCGCCGGCTTCGATGTTGCCAAGGTCGGGGGCAAAGCCGCCTTCGTCGCCAACGGCCGTGCTCAGGCCCTTGTCCTTGAGCAGGCCCTTGAGGGTGTGGAACACCTCGGTGCCCATCCGCAGCGCCTCTCGGAAGGTGGGGGCGCCGTGGGGCACGAGCATGAACTCCTGAAAGTCCAGGCTGTTGGCCGCGTGGGCGCCGCCGTTGATCACGTTCATCAACGGCACCGGCAGCAGGTTGGCCATTGGGCCGCCCAGATAGCGGTAGAGGGGCAGACCGACCCCGTTCGCTGCCGCCCGGGCCGTGGCCAGGCTCACCGCCAGGATCGCGTTAGCGCCCAGGGCGCTTTTGTTGTCGCTGCCGTCGAGCTCCAGCATCGCGGCGTCAACGGTGCCCTGGTCCAGGGCGCTCAGGCCGCAAAGGGCCGGAGCAATTTTTTCTTCGACGTTGCTGACGGCCTGCAGCACACCCTTGCCGCAGTAGCGGCTGCCGCCATCCCGCAGTTCGCAGGCTTCGTGGGCACCTGTGCTGGCGCCACTGGGAACAATGGCGCGGCCACTGGCTCCGCCCTCGAGCATCACCTCGGCTTCCACAGTCGGTGTGCCACGGGAATCGAGAACCTCCCGGGCCACGATGGTGTCGATGACGAGGTCGAGGGTGTCGATCACAGCGGCCTAACGCACAACATGAGTCCTTGCAGGGATCTTATGGGTCGCCCTGCCGGGGGCCTTGGTCACCGTTGGCACCAATCGGCTGACTTTGGTCAGAATGCGGCCGTCAAGAGCAGTCCGGATGCGCCTTCTCCACACCATGCTGCGGGTCGGCGACCTGGAGCGCTCGATCGCGTTCTACACCGAGATTCTTGGGATGCGGCTGCTGCGTCGCAAGGACTATCCCGGCGGCCGTTTCACCCTGGCTTTTGTGGGGTACGGAGAGGAAAGCGACACCACGGTCCTCGAGCTCACCCACAACTGGGACACCAGCAGCTACGACATCGGTAGCGGCTATGGCCACATCGCCCTGGGCGTGGACGACATCGTGGGCGTCTGCGACCAGATCCGCGCCAAGGGGGGGAATGTGGTGCGTGAACCGGGCCCGATGAAGAACGGCACCACCGTGATTGCCTTCGTCGAGGACCCAGATGGCTACAAGGTTGAACTGATTGAGATGAGCTCTCGCGCCCATGCGGCCTGATTCCTACGCCGCTGGCCCCGCCAGCCTCACCACGGTTCCTGATCGCTTCAGCGATGCCGGCTGGGACCTGCTGCTGGCCAGCCAAGAGCAGGCCCGTCGCTGGCGTCACGGCGAGATGAATGTCGAGCACCTCCTGCAGGTGCTGCTGAATGACGAGCGCTACGCCACCTGGGTCGATCCCCTGCCGCTCGATTCCTCCCGTCTGCTGGATCAGCTGGATGACTTCTGTGCTGACCAACCCACCAGCAGTGCCAGGGACCTCTTTGTCGGTGAGGACCTGGAACTGCTCCTGGAGGAGGCCGATCGCCAGCGGGGCCAATGGGGTTCCCGCTTTCTCGATGTCCCCCATCTTCTGGCGGCCCTACTGGACGATCGCCGCATCGCGGGGCCCCTGTTGCAGCAGCAGGGGCTGGCTCCCGAAGATCTGCGTCGTTCCGTTCCCAGGCCGGCACCGGCGCCCAGTGCCCCACCGCAACCAGTGGTGGAGCCAGCTGCTCCGGAGCGCCCCTCCCGCAGTGCGCCAGCGATTGAGGCGACCCCCAGCAGCGAAAACGGCCTCAAGCTTGAGCAGGAGCCCGCGGCCCTTGAGCAGTTTGGACGGGATCTCACAGCTGCCGCCCGGGCGGGCGATCTGGATCCAGTCATTGGACGCGATACCGAAATCCGGCGCCTCATGCAGGTGCTCTCGCGCCGCGGCAAGAACAACCCGGTCTTGATCGGGGAGCCCGGCGTGGGCAAGACAGCCATTGCTGAGCTGTTGGCGCAGCGGATCGTCGCTGGGGAAGTGCCCGATGCCCTCAAGGGTCAGCGTCTTGTGTCCCTGGATCTGGGGGCCCTGATCGCCGGCGCGAAGTTCCGCGGTCAATTTGAAGAGCGCCTGCGCAGCGTGCTCAAGGAGGTGCGCGAGGCCGAGGGCGCTGAGGCGGGCGGCGTGATTCTTTTTATTGACGAGCTCCATAACGTTGTCGGGCCGGAGCGCTCCAACAGCGATGCCGGCAGCATCCTTAAACCCGCCTTGGCCCGGGGCGACTTGCGCTGTATCGGCGCCACCACCCCTGAGGAATACAGCCGCACTGTTGAGAAGGATCCCGCCCTCAACCGGCGTTTTCAGCAGGTCCTGATCAAGGAGCCCAGCCTGGAGGAGAGCACCCTGATTCTGCGGGGCTTGAAGGAGCGTTACGAGCTGCACCACGGGGTGGCCATCACCGATGGCGCCGTTGTGGCCTCGGCCCGCCTGGCGGATCGCTACATCTCCGATCGCTGTCTGCCGGATTCCGCCATCGATCTGATCGATGAGGCGGCTGCCCAGCTGCGGATGGAGGTCACCTCGAAGCCGCGTCTGGTGGAGGAGGCCGAGAGCGACCTGCGTCGGGTTGAGTTGGCCCTGCTCTCTGCGGAGAGTGCCCCAGAAGCCGAACGGGTGGCGCTGCAGCAACAGCGCCGGCAGGTCAGCGAGACCCTGCAGGGTTTGCAGGAGCGCTGGTCAGCGGAGCGGGAGCAGTTGGCGGAGTTGCGTCAGCTCCTCGCCGACGACGAAGCCCTGCGGCTGCAGATGGCCGAGGCCGAACGGGATGGCGATCTCGAGGAAGCGGCCCGGCTTCAGTACGACCAGCTGCATGGCGTGCAGCAGCGCCGCAGCGAATTGGAGGAGCAACTCCAGGCCAGTCAGCAGAGCGGGCAGTCCCTGCTGCGGGAACAAGTGGAGGAGGGGGACATCGCTGATGTGGTGGCCCGCTGGACGGGTATCCCGGTTCAGCGCTTGATGGCGGGTGAGCGTCAGAAGCTGCTGGAGCTCGAGCAGCGCCTGGCGCAGCGGGTGATCGGTCAAGGGGAGCCCGTGGGGGCGGTGGCCGCGGCGATTCGTCGCGCTCGCGCTGGCATGAAGGATCCCCGCCGTCCCGTGGGCTCGTTCCTGTTCCTGGGCCCCACCGGTGTGGGTAAGACCGAATTGGCCAAAGCTCTGGCGGCCTCCCTCTTCGATGAGGAAGAGGCCCTGGTGCGCCTGGACATGAGCGAGTTCATGGAGCGCAATGCTGTGGCCCGCCTGCTCGGAGCTCCTCCGGGCTACGTCGGCTACGAGGAGGGTGGCCAGCTCACCGAAGCCGTCCGGCGGCGTCCCTATGCGGTGCTGCTCCTCGATGAGGTGGAGAAGGCTCATCCGGATGTCTTCAACGTGCTGCTGCAGGTGCTTGATGACGGCCGCCTGACCGATTCCCAGGGCCGCACGGTCGACTTCCGCCACACCGTGGTGGTCATGACCAGCAACCTGGCCAGCCGGGCGATCCTGGACGCCGCCCGCGGTCAGACCGACGCTCCGGCACTGGAAGAGCAGGTCGAGCGGGCCCTGGCGAGCCAGTTCAGACCGGAATTCCTCAATCGCATCGATGAGGTCATTCGCTTCCAACCCTTGGGGCCGGCCGATCTGCAGCGGATTGTGCGTTTGCAGGTGGTGGAGTTGGCTCAGTTGCTGCAGGAGCAGGGACTGGCTCTACAGGTGGATGAGCCGGTCGTGGCGTGGCTGGCGGAACAGGGCTACGAGCCGGAATACGGAGCCCGGCCCCTCCGCCGCCTGCTGCGGCGTCAGATCGAGAACCCCTTGGCGACCCAGTTGCTCGAAGAGCGCTTCCTCGGGGCATCGGCCGTTCAGGTCAGCCTCGGGGAGGGAGGGCAAGCGCTTTGCTTCAAACCCATCTCAGGCCCTGAGTAGGACATCCGTTAGGGTGTTTGTTTGCCGGCGCGTGGGCTCAAACGCCGCGCGGCCCGCTGAAGGCTCAGCAGGCTTCGTGCTCTGCCTATGAGGCTTTGCCTGATTTCCCCTGTGGAATCTTCATCCGTGGAATCTCAGACCGAACCACAAGTCACTCCCGACGAAGCTGCCGCCGCTGAACCGGTCAAAACCGGCTTTGTGGCGGACACCGTCGCTGAGCTGCGCAAGGTGGTTTGGCCGAGCCGTCAGCAGCTGTTTGGTGAATCAGTCGCGGTGATCTTGATGGTCACCATTTCGGCCTTCGCGATTGCAGCCATCGATCGCTTCTACAGCTGGGGAAGCGCCCAGGTGTTCCGCTGACCCGCTGAATTTTTCGCCCTCTCTTCCCTTTGCCCGTGTCCGACGTCGACTTGACCACTGAAGAATTCGCCGCGGCGGATCTGGCTGCCGACGCTGAACCCGCGGGTGTTGCCGCTGAAGGCCGGGCTCCGATTGCCCGTTGGTATGCCGTTCAGGTGGCCTCTAGCTGCGAGAAAAAAGTCAAGGCCACCCTTGAGCAGCGGGCCGTCACCCTCGGCGTTGATAACCGCATTCTCGAGATCGAAATCCCCCAGACCCCTGCGGTCAAGCTCAAGAAAGACGGCAGCCGCACGAGCACCGAAGAAAAGGTGTTCCCGGGTTACGTCCTGGTTCGGATGGTCCTCGATGAAGACACGATGATGGCGGTTCGGAGCACCCCCAACGTGATCAATTTCGTGGGTGCGGAGGATCGCCGTGCCACCGGCAAGGTTCGCGGTCACATCAAGCCTCGTCCCCTCAGCCGCCAGGAGGTGGATCGCATCTTCAAGCGGGCTGCCGAGAAGAAGCCTGTAGTGAAGGTGGATCTCGCCGAAGGCGATCAAATTTTGGTGACGGCAGGTCCCTTCAAAGACTTCCAGGGCGAAGTCATCGAGGTGTCTGGCGATCGCAACAAGCTCAAGGCCTTGCTCTCGATCTTCGGCCGGGAAACACCGGTGGAACTCGAGTTCTCTCAGATCAGCAAACAAAGCTGATTGCCGTGCGGCCGTCTCCCTGCGGAGGGCGGCCTAAGGCGGTGCTTCGGTTTCCGGAGTCCGCCGCACACGCTGCCCTAGGGTCGCGGATCCGCAGATTGCTCAAGACGCCAGGACGATGGCAAAAAAAGTTGTAGCTGTGATCAAGCTGGCGCTCGATGCCGGCAAAGCAAACCCCGCGCCACCGGTGGGCCCCGCCCTCGGTCAGCACGGCGTCAACATCATGGCGTTCTGCAAGGAGTACAACGCTCGGACGCAGGACAAAGCCGGATACGTGATTCCGGTGGAGATCTCGGTCTTTGAAGACCGCAGCTTCACCTTCATCACCAAGACCCCTCCCGCTTCCGTGCTGATCGTGAAGGCAGCCGGAATCGCCAAGGGTGCCGCCACCTCTTCCAAGGGTTCTGTCGGGGCCATAAGCCGCGCACAACTCGAAGAGATCGCCAAGACCAAGCTGCCTGACCTCAACTGCACCAGCGTTGAGTCGGCCATGCGCATCATCGAAGGCACCGCCCGCAACATGGGCGTTGCTGTGAAGGACTGAGCCTCGGGTTAATCCCGGCTTATCCATTCCTTTCTGTTCCTTAGCGGGGGAGAGCTCTTGAGCTCGTTTGCACCCCATTCCTGACATGCCCAAACTCTCCAAGCGCTACTCCGCCGCCGTCGGCAAGGTCGAAGAACGCGTCTACGCCCCGCAAGAGGCCGTTGATCTGGTGAAGGCCAACGCCACCGCCAAGTTCGACGAAACCGTCGAGGCCCACGCCCGTCTCGGGATCGACCCCAAGTACACCGACCAGCAACTGCGGACCACCGTTGCGCTGCCCCACGGCACCGGTCAGAGCATCCGGATCGCTGTGATCGCCCGCGGTGAAAAGGTCGCAGAAGCCAAGGCGGCTGGTGCTGATCTGGCCGGTGATGACGATCTGGTCGAAACCATTTCCAAGGGTGAGATGGAGTTCGATCTACTGATCGCTACCCCGGACATGATGCCCAAGGTGGCCAAGCTGGGTCGCGTCCTCGGCCCCCGTGGCCTGATGCCGAACCCCAAGGCCGGCACCGTCACGACCGACCTGGCCTCTGCCATTAACGAGTTCAAGGCCGGCAAACTCGAGTTCCGTGCTGACCGCACCGGCATCGTCCACGTGCGTTTCGGTAAGGCCAGCTTTGATGCGGCCAAGCTGCTGGATAACCTGAAGGCCCTGCAGGAGACCATCGACCGCAACAAGCCCAGCGGTGCGAAGGGTCGCTACTGGAAGAGCCTGTACATCACCTCCACCATGGGTCCTTCCGTGGAAGTGGACGTGACTGCACTGCAGGACATCAAGCAAGAGGGCTGATCGTCCCCGTCCCTCTGCTCAAAGCCCCCGCTTCGGCGGGGGCTTTGTTGTATGTTCGTTCTCTGGCAAATGCCAGAAGGGTTACGCGCCCTACCCAAGACAGCAGGTCGAATTCCTGTTCTGCTCGCAGAACTTGAGTCCTTAAACCCTGCCGAGGTGTCCGCGACGGTTTTTCTCACCAGGGCTCTCTCGGGAGTTCGGGTTGGGCAAAGCAAGCCGCAGCCCCTCGAGTGCCAACCGGTACTGGGGTTGCGTACCCGGCTTGTTCCCCTGATCCGTTCCTTAACCATGGGCCGCACTCTGGAGAACAAGCAACAGATCGTCGAAGAGCTGAAGCAGCTCCTTGGCGAGGCCGAAATGGCGCTGGTCCTTGATTACAAGGGTCTGTCCATCAAGGAAATGTCTGATCTGCGGACCCGTCTGCAGGCCAGCAACGGTGTGTGCAAGGTGACCAAAAACACCTTGATGCGCCGTGCCATTGATGGCGATAGCGCTTGGTCGGAACTCGATTCCCTCCTCACCGGCACCAATGCCTTCGTGCTCGTTAAGGGCGACGTGGGTGGTGCGGTGAAAGCCGTTCAGTCCTTCCAGAAGGACACCAAGAAATCGGAAACGAAGGGCGGCCTTTTCGAAGGCAAGCTCCTTTCCCAATCCGAGATCAAGGCGATCGGGGATCTGCCCTCCAAGGAGGTGCTCATGGCGCAGATCGCAGGTGCGATCAACGCCGTGGCCACCAAGGTTGCTGTGGGCATCAACGAAGTTCCTTCCGGTCTTGCTCGGGCGCTCAAGCAGCACGCCGATGGCGAGGGCAAGGCCGACTGAGGCCTGCTCTGCTGAGCTCTCCGATCCGACTGTTTTCACAGATCTGTTGCTGATTCCCAACCATGTCTGCCACAACCGACCAAATTCTCGAGCAGCTGAAGTCCCTCTCCCTGCTGGAAGCCTCTGAGCTTGTCAAGCAGATCGAAGAGGCCTTCGGTGTGTCCGCCGCCGCTTCTGCTGGCGTCGTGATGGCTGCCCCCGCCGCTGGCGGTGCTGCTGAAGCTGCTGAAGAGAAGACCGAGTTCGACGTCCACCTCGAGGGCTTCGACGCTGCCGCCAAGATCAAGGTCCTCAAGGCCGTCCGCGAGGCCACCGGCCTGGGTCTGGGCGAAGCCAAGGCTCTTGTCGAAGGCGCTCCTTGCAACGTCAAGGAAGGCGTTTCCAAGGCCGACGCTGAAGCGATGAAGAAGTCCATCGAAGAGGCCGGCGGCAAGGTCTCCCTCAAGTGATCCCGCCGTGGGCTGCCTCGGCGGCCCACTCCTTCAACGCAGCCGGCCCTTTCGGGGGCCGGTTTTTTGTGTGCAGCGGTTGCTGAGCAATAAAAAAGCCCCGCCGAAGGCAGGGCTTTGAGCCGGAACGCTTCTGGGAGTCTGTCCTCGTTTCGACCCCGGAAGTGGTGTTCCGCACTCCTCACACAGAAAACCATACCGCTAGAGGAAAAGAGCAAGCCGCTGGTTCCGGCCGCTGTCTCAACTGTCCCTGATCAGAATCGTGGCGTTTGCCCTCCGTAGGGGATGACCTGCAGGGCGATCGGGCCGCTGCCAGGACTGGTGCTCCCGTAGGCCGCCGGGGGGCGAGCTTGGTTGCGTTCCGCTTGGGCGATCAGTCCATCCAGGGGCTTGGGGTTGGCGAAATAGACGTGGCTCAGGCTGCGCTGGCCGTACATCCGCCGTTCGAGTTGCCAGCCGGGTTCCAGCTTGAGGGCCACAAAGCCGTCCCGGTCCCGTAGGGGAATCGCGCCACGGCCCACGACCAACTCCGTTGGGTGGCTGCCGGACATGGCCAGCAGCACCAGGGTGTTCCCTTGGCTCTCGAGCCGCAGGCGATAGCGGGGGGAGACATCGTCATCACCCACCCGTAGGGAATAGCCATTGCTGTCGAGGTAGCGGCTGCAGATTCCGCTGAAGTTGAAGCGGTTCAGGGCCGGATCAATCAAGCCATCCCGCCGTTCCTCCCAGCACTTCGGCGCGGGCTTCAGCTGCTCCAGCACGAGCAACTTCCATCCCTGGCTGCCCACCGGCTGTCCCAGCACGGCCAGGCGCTGTTGCTCGAGCGGTTGGCTTTGGAAGACCCCAGCTGCCGCTTGGCTGCCCACCAAGCCTGCGCTCAGCAGAGCGAGACCCGCCCATGGGAGGTAGCTTCGCTGCATGGGATGTCTCCTGAGCTCCTGACGAGAGCTGTGTTGTACCGGATGTTGGGGGGCAAGCCCAGTGGTCAGTGATACGCCCAAGGTGGTGGCTGCCGCCTGTGATGGGGCCTGCAGCGGAAATCCCGGTCCCGGTGGCTGGGGCTGTTTGCTGCGTTTTGACGATGGCAGCGTTCAAGAGTTTGGCGGAGCTGATGCGAACACCACCAACAACCGCATGGAGCTCACGGCGGCCCTGACGCTGTTGGAGAAGTTGTCGGTCCTGCCTCGGCACCCGGATCTGAGCATCCGCACGGACTCCAAGTACCTGATCGATGGCTTCAGCAAGTGGATCAACGGCTGGAAGCGCAAGGGTTGGCGCACCGCCTCTGGAAGTCCAGTTCTGAATCGCGATCTCTGGGAGTCTCTCGATGCGGCGCGCATCCAGGGTTTACCCCTGACCTACGTCAAGGGCCACAGCGGCGACCCCGATAACGACCGCTGCGATGTCATCGCAGTGGCCTTCTCCAAGGGACAGTCCATCAGCCTGGCGGCAGGCGAGATCGTGGCGGCGCCCCCCGCTGTTGATCTGGCACCCCCGGCCTTGCAGCAGCTGCTGACGCGCCTGGAGCTGGCGGATCGTCTGGCCGAGGGCGAGTACGGCCTGAGCCTGATGGAGCTGGCCCAGCTGGTGGAGAAGCCCCTGAAGACCCTGGAGGGGCGTGAGGCGCCCTGGCGTTGGAGGGATTGGCAGGTCCTTCCCCTGGACGATGGACGCTGGCGTCTTTGCCGTGACGCGTCAGGATCAGGGCGGCCCCATGGCGAGGAGCGACGAGATGGCTGAGGTCGGCACTGGATCGCTTTATCAGCGTTTTGTGGGCCCCCTGCTCAGCCGCGATGACGGGGCTGATGCCGAGCAGCTGAGCCAGCTCACCCTGCAGGCTCTGGGCCAGGCCTGCCTGCGCCGTAACTGGCCCCTGGTCAGCAGCTCCCTGGCGGGACTGGGGGCGGAGCTCCAGCGCAAGGACCTGAGGCTGGAGCAGACGCTCTTTGGCTGTCGCTTCCTCAACCCCGTCGGCCTGGCGGCTGGCTTTGACAAGAACGCTGTCGCCGCCGGCATCTGGCATCTCTTTGGCTTTGGCTTTGCCGAACTGGGGACCATCACCTGGCATGCCCAGCCCGGCAATCCCCGGCCCCGTTTGTTCCGCTTGGCCGAGGAGCGGGCCGCCTTGAACCGCATGGGGTTCAACAACCAGGGAGCTTTGGCCGCGCGGCGCACCCTGGAGCGTCAGGCCCTGCCCGCGGCCGGTCAGCGTCCGGCGGTCCTGGGGATCAACCTGGGCAAGTCAAAGGTCACCCCCCTGGACATGGCTCCAGACGACTACGCCTCCTCCCTGGAGCTGCTAGCGCCCTTGGCTGATTACGCGGTGATCAATGTCAGCTCCCCCAATACCCCTGGGTTGCGGGAGCTCCAGGACGAGGTGCAGCTGCGGCGCCTGGTGGAGCGGTTGCGTCGCCTGCCGGCCTGCCCCCCGTTGCTGGTGAAGATCGCCCCGGACCTCGAGGACGATGCCATCGATGCCATTGCCCGCCTGGCCTACGAGGAGGGCCTGGCCGGTGTGATTGCGGTCAATACCAGCCTGAATCGCCTTGGCCTCGAGGGGCGTCGCCTGGCGCAGACCGGCAAGACCTTGGCGGAGGAGGCGGGGGGATTGAGTGGTGCCCCCCTGCGGCAGCGTGCCCTGGAGGTGATGCGCCGCTTGCGGGTCACCGCCGGTCCCAGCCTGCCCTTGATCGGAGTGGGCGGCATCGATTCCCCAGAGTCCGCCTGGGAGCGGATCACCGCTGGAGCCTCCCTGGTGCAGCTCTACACCGGTTGGATCTACGGCGGACCGGCCCTGGTCCCCGAGATTCTGGAGGGGCTGAGCGCCCAACTTGATCGCCACGGTTTCCGCAACATCAGCGAAGCCGTTGGCTCTGGGGTGCCCTGGAGCTGAAACCTCGATAGCTTGCGGCTAGAGCAAGCGGTAGGCGAGTGGTGCTCGCAGGAGTTCAAGAGCGCCTCGGCCCCTTGCAAGCGTGGCTGTTTCCCCAGCGCGTCTACCTCGAGCTGCAGGATCAGACGATCACCGCGATGGTCCTGAGCGGCCGGCGGCTGACCTGGCTGGATCAACTGACCCTGCCGCCGGGGCTCTGCGCTGGGGGACGTCCCCTGAATGGACAAGCTCTGGCGGATCTGTTGGGCGACTGGCTGGTGGAGCGGGGCTACGCCGGGGCTCGCATCTGGGCTGTGCTGCCGGGAGCCGCCAGTGAGCTGCGTCTGCTCAAGAGCAGTGCTGCGTTGCCCGTGATGCCCAAGGAGCTCGAGGCCCTGCGGTTGCCCTGGCCCGCTGAGACGGCAGTCGATCTGCTTCGCGCTCCGTTGCCCTCCTGCCCGGGCAGCAGTGTCTCGGTGGCGGTGGAGGCGGCCCTGCTGGAGGACTGGATCGAGGTGTTTGCCGATGCGGGGTTGGGGCTGGATGCCCTGGAGGCCGCTCCGGTCTGTGCCCTGCGCGGCGTTGGGCTGCAGAGCGGCTGGCTGTTGGGACTGGAGCCCGAGCAGAGCTGGTTGCTGCGCCTGGAGCAAGGGTCTCCGACCTGGCAGTGGCGCTTGCCGCCCTGGGCTGAGCATGAGGCGTTGCAGGCCGAGCTCGATCAATGCCTGAGCTACTGGCAAAGCCGTGCTCCGCGGCCGAGCGCGATCGCCGTGGTGGCCTCAGCGGCTGTGCCCGCGTCGGGTTTAGGGGCCCTGCGGGTGGAGCTCGAGTGGATGGATCCGTTGGCGGCCGGTGAGTTGGAGAACGGGTTGAGCCATCCCGTTGAGGTCCCGTTGGGGCTGATCTGGGGGCTGGCGGCGGCCGAGGTGCAGCCATGAGCGCTCGCCTTGGCCCCCTGGATCTGCTGCAGGAGCGCCGGCGGGCCAGCGGTGCGCTGGAGCCCGGTGGGCCGATGGTCCCGGCTCGGGGTTTGTTGTTGCAGGGCGCGGCCGTGGGCGCGGGCGTCTTGGCGTTGATGCTGCTGGTGCTGGCTGCCGTCAGCTGGCGTCAGCAGCAGGTGAGCGCGGCGTTGGCGCAACTCTCCGGAGTCAAGGTCCAGGTGCAGGCCTTGGAGACCCGGGTCGGCCGGGTGCGGCGGGCCAAGGCCCAGCTGCAACGCAGCAGCGAGGGGTTGGCCAAGGGCCTGGTGGGGGTCTCCTCGGGGTCGGCCCTGGTGACTCAGCTCTCGGCGGCGACCCCGGCGGGCGTGCAACTCACGGAGGTCCGCTCCCAGAGCAACGGCTTGGTGCTGAAGGGGGTTGCCGTTGATCCCCAGGCCTTTCGCCGGGTCAATGGGCTGAGCCTGCTGCTGTCGCAGTCACCGCTGTTTGATCCCGAGTCTGTTCAGGTGGTGAAGGTGCAGCGCGATGGCGCCGGCGAGGGGCCGGTGGAGTGGGAGCTCTCCGCGCGCTTCACGTCGCTGACTCCTGCTCAACAGTTGGCCGTGCTCCAGGCCCTGCAGTCCGATGGCTTGGTGAAGCGGCTGCAACTGCTGCAGTCCAAGGGGGTGTTGCCGTGAACCTGCAGCTCCGGCGGGAACAGGTCTTGCTGGGGGCACCCGTTCTGCTGGGTGTGCTGCTCGCTGCCGGACTGGGTGGCGTGGCGGTCTTGCCCCGTTGGCAGCAGTTGCAGGCGGATCAGCAGGAACTGCTTGTGCTCGAGGAGCAGCGGGAGCGTTTGCCCTTGTTGCGCCGTCAGCTCGACAGCCTGGAGCAGCAGCGGCAGCAGGCCGACCGCAGGAATGCCGAGATCTTGGGGCTGATTGCGGGCAGTGGGGAGCTCGCGACCTTCTTGGCCCAGCTCAGTGAACAGGCAGCCCAGACGGGCGTGCTGCTGGATGGCTACGAACCGGTGCAAGCTCTCGCGCCACCCGTCAGCCGAGGCAAGAGCAAAAAGGCGGAAGATCAAACGCCTAGCGATCCTCTCCTTGCCCCAGGTTTGAAGAAGACTTCGGTGCTGTTGACCGCCCGCGGTAGCGGGCCGCAGCTGTTGGACTTCCTGCGGCGTTTGGAGCGCTTGAGCCTCCTGGTGGTCCAGAGCGATCTCTCGCTCAAAGGCGGGAGCAGCAGCAAGGACAAAGACGGTCGGGTGGTCCTTGAGCCCACCGAACTGCGGCTGAATTTGGGCCTCTATGCGAGAGATCACAGCCCAAGTCAGAAGCCTGGAAAGCCCGGCTGAGCATCGATACCATCCGCCCAACTGGCAAAGGGCAGCGTGGGTTGGCGGCGCACTGGGATCTCGGCCCTGATGGCTGCTGCTTCGATGACGGCCCCTGCGCTGGCGCTGCCGCAATCCACGTCGTCTGCTCCGTTGCCGTCCGTCGCCCAGCGCGGCGGTGCCCTGCTGCTGCAGTTACGCCGGGGCGCCAACAGCGTGGATGTGGTGGTGGAAGGGACCGGTGCAGCTCCGGTGCTTCGGCAGCGCCAAACCGCCTCCGGTTGGCAGGGGCAATTGCAGCTCAATCAATCCGCCTCCTTGAAGGTCGGCCCGCAAACGCTGACCCTGCCTGAGGCAGGCCTGAAGCGGGTGAGCATCACAGGCAGTGGCCAGATGTTTCAGCTGGAGGTGGTCCCGATGCCGGGTGCGCCGGCCTCCAAGCCGGTGGTGAGCGCTGATGGTCGCAACCTGATCCTGAGCTTCAGCGCCCCAAGCGAGTTGGTCTCGAAGACCGCGACCTTCAACCTCAATCAGCCGGGTTCGGTGCCCCAGCCGCGCTATGCCCCGCCCCTGCAACCGCGGGCGGTGGCCCCGCCACTGGGAGACATGGCGGTGGGGACGATGGTGCTGCGCAACCGCAGTTACCTGAATCTCAGTGGGCCGCCGGTGACGATGACCCTGCGGAATGCGCCAGCCAAAGATGCCCTGATGGCCCTGAGCCAAATGGGTGGCTATGGCTTCGTCTACGTCGACGATGAGGAGCGCTCAGGTGCGGCGGCCGCCTCAGCCCAAGCTCGCTCCGGTCCCACGGTGTCTCTGTCCTTCCGCGGAGAGACCTACAGCAAGGCCTTGAATTCGGTGCTGTTGGCCTCTGGTCTTCAGGGACGGATGGAGGGGAATCTGCTGTTGGCCGGCCCATCGGTGATGGGCAAGACCTTCGGCGCCCAGATGTCCAAGGTCTATCGCCTCAACCAGGCCTCGGCCGAATCGGCCGCCAAGTACCTGGCCAGCCTGGGGGCGCGCATCACCCAGGTCACCACAATCACCAACGCCGTGACCTCTGGGCAGCCGGTCGCCAATCAGGTTGCGGGTGGCGAGCAAACGCAGCAAACCAAGCGAGAAACGATTACCACCACGGAGACCTACGGCGCGTCCGCCGGCCCCTTGCGTGGCTTGATCGGTACGACCGATTCACGCCTGCGCACGATCACGTTGGTGGGTGATTCTCAGATGGTCTCTGTGGCTGAGAACTACCTCAGGCAGATTGATCTGCGTCAGCGGCAGGTGGCTCTATCGGTGAAGATTCTGGATGTCACGTTGAACAATGACGCCAGCCTTTCGAACTCCTTTGCCTTCCGATCGGGCAGCAACTTTGTGGTCAGTGATCGGGGTGAATTCCTCGGAGCCTTCGGCGGTTTGCTGCCGCCTCAAGGGGATCAATTCAGCACGATTGCGGGTGGGGCTGCAAGCGCGAAGGCAGAAGTGGTTACCGCAGCAGGACGGGAAGCCAGGGTTGCTCAGGAGACTATCAATGCAAATAGCCCCGCTCCCGTAAATCCTGGAGTTGCTTACCCCACTGGTGGCGGGAATAGCTCTAATTACTTTGATTTTGTGCGGGGACTGATTGAGTCGAACACGACCAAGGTTCTGGCTTCGCCAACGCTGATCATTAACGAAAATTCCGAACCAATCGCTTCCGGTGCGGCTGTCTCGGTAGGTGGTTCGGGCTCTGCTGCGCTCAATACGGCATCCATCGGCCGCCCCTATGCCAACGAATCCTTTGTGACCGTCGGTGCCCAGGAGATCGTCAGTTACACCGTCCAGGCCGGACAGAACGGAGCGCCGAACAGCTGTCAGCCTGAATTTGGAACCGCAGGCCTGACCTTCGGTGCGCGCGTGTCCCGCATCGACGACAACGGTTTCGTCACCTTCTCGATGTCACCGGAGATCTCAGCGGTGATCGCAACGGACCAGCTCATTGCAGGCTGCGGCACGGTGAACACCCTGACGACCCGTCGCCTCGATACCGGTGAGGTGCGCGTGCGCGATGGCCAGACCTTGATCCTGACGGGCGTGATTTCGGATTCCGACCAAGCCGTGGTGCGCAAATGGCCCATCCTTGGAGACATTCCGTTCGTTGGTCAGTTCTTCCGGAATTCCATCAACCAGCGTGAGAAACGCGAGCTGGTGATCCTGGTTTCGCCGCGCATCATTCGTGACGACAACGGCGGCAACTTCGGCTACGGCTACCAAGCCGCGACGCCGGAAGCTCGTCAGTTGGTTTCGCCTTACTAAATCGAGCCCGGTAGAGCGACCTTGGCGGCAATCGGGGCCACCATCTTGAAGGCGGCCATGAGCCCGCCCAGCAGGGCGCTGCCCATGCCGTTGCCGGACTTGGCTTTCTTGCTGGGCTTCAGCAGGGTGACTGCCGCCTCTTCCAGGGATTTGGCCTGCTGCAGCGCACCGAGCTCGCTGTAGAGCCGGCCGGCGTAGCGCAGGTCCTGGGCGGCCAGGCTGAACTGTCCCTGCTCGGCGCGGCTGACCCCCCGGGCCATCCAGCTGACCGCGGCGTTGGGGAGCCGTTCAATCGCCCGGCTGAAGAACTGCTCGGCCTCCGGGAAGCGCCCCGCTTCCGCGGCCTGCACGCCGGCGTTGTGGAGGGCCGCATAACTGTGGACAGAGGCGCTGACACCCCGGGCCCCTTGCCAATGGCTGCCCTCGAGGGCGCCGGGATCGAGTTGCGCGCCGGAGAGGTCGCTATCGCGTAGATCGGTGCCCTCCAGTTGCGATCCCCGCAGATCGGCTCCCCGCAGGGAGGCACCCGCCAGGCTGGTAAAGCGCAGGTTGCTCTCGCGCAGGTCGGCCCCATCGAGCCTTGCGCCGCTCAGGTTGGCCCGCTCCAGTTGGGCGCCCTGCAGACGTGCATCGCGCAGATCGGCATGGACCAGATCGGCGTCCTGCAACATGCAGCGCTCACAGGCTCGCTGATCCAGGGTGCGCATCAGGGCCTGATCGTCGGCGGCCCAGGCTGCTCCAGTCCCCAGCAGGACAACCAAGCTGGCGAGAGAGGGGCGCAGGCGAGCCATGGGCTTGTGCGGCCGAACTGGCGCCGTTCTAACGGTCTTGGCTCCCCCCGTCGATCAGGCTGGTGGGATGGAAGCCCACGGCGGCAATCTGGAAGCCACGGCTCGGCGCTTGGGGTGCCGGCCCGATCAGATTCTTGATGCCAGTGCCTCCCTGGCCCCCTTTGCCCTGCCGCGGGCGGCACGCCGTGCCCTGCGCCAGGCAGACCTGCGGGCCTATCCCGACCGCAGCCATTGGCGCCTGCGCCAGCAGATCGCGCGTTTGCATCAGCTGGACCCCGAGTCGGTGCTCCCCGGCAACGGCGCGGCGGAACTCTTCACCTGGGCGGCCCGTGATGCGGCCAGCAGCGGCGTGTCCCTGCTGCCCCAACCCGGCTTTGCCGACTACCAGCGCAGCCTGCAGTGCTGGGGTGGCCAGCAGCGTTCCCTGCCGCTGCCACTGGAGTGGTCTGAGCCTTTCCCTCACCCATTCCCCGGCGCCTCTGGCGCTGAGGTGCTCTGGATCACCAATCCCCACAACCCCACCGGGCAGCTCTGGAGCCGGGAGTCCCTGGCACCGCTCTTGGCTCGCCATCGCCTGGTGATCTGTGATGAAGCCTTTTTGCCGCTGGTGCCAGGCGGTGAGCAGCAATCCTTGATTCCGCTGGTGGGCCAGCACCCCAACCTGGTGGTGATCCGCAGCCTGACCAAGCTCTACGGAATTGCTGGGGTGCGGCTCGGCTACGCCGTCGCCCAGCCCGAGCGGCTGCAGCGCTGGGCCCAGTGGCGGGATCCCTGGCCGATCAACGCCTGGGCTGGGGCCCTGGCGAATGCCTTGCTGAGCGATCCGCGCGATTACGAGCGCTGGTGCGCCCGCGTGCAGCGCTGGGTGGCCCAGGAGGGTCAGTGGCTGCAGCAGCGATTGAGGGCGTTGCCGGGCATTCGCCCCTACCCCTCCTCCGTGAATTACCTCCTGCTGCGAGCCGATCAGGGCTCCTTGCAACCGCTGCGGGAGGCATTGGAGCAGCGTCATCGCATCCTCCTGCGCGATTGCCGCTCCTTTACGGGACTCGGCGAGGCCTGGTTACGGCTTGGCCTGCAGGATCGCTCCGGCAATAGGCGCTTGCTGCGGGCCCTAGGCGCTGAGCTCCTGCAGTAACCCAGCGATCAGTACTTCGGCGTCGCGCACAGCCAGGCGCTCCATGCCGCGGTGCAACTGCAGCAGCGGATCAATGACGGGATCGCAGCCCCGCAGCCGCGGACCCAGCAGGCGCCAGATGGTTTGCGCTAGGGCTGGATGCTCGGGGGGGTGTTGCCAGACGATCACGGCAGCACAGACGGCCGCGGCGGCACCGGCGTTGGCGTCTTGGTGTTTGTCCGCGGCTTGGGGGTAGGGGACCAGAATCGTTGGGCTCCCGCAGACCGCTAATTCGCTCAAGCTGCCGGCGCCGGCGCGGCTGATCACCAGATCGGCGTGTTGCAGCAACCCGGCCACCTCATCGCTGAAGGGACGTTCGGCGTAGAGGGGATGTTGGAGCGCTCCGCTCTCGGGGTCGTTGTTCCCGCTGAGATGCACCACCCGGCAGCCCAGCTCCAACAGCTTGGGTAGAAGGGGCCGGACCATGCGGTTGAGCCCCACGGCTCCCTGGCTGCCGCCCATGACCAGCAGCAGTGGACCGGATCCCTGGGGAACCCAACCGGGGAGGGGCGCTGGTTGCAGGAACGCGCGCCGGACCGGGGTACCCGTCACCCGCGGATGGCAACCCTGCAGGCGCTCCGCCGCTTGCGGCAGTCCGACGGCGACTTGGCTGCAGAACCGTCCGAACAGGCGCGTCACTTTCCCGGGGACGCCATTGGATTCATGCAGCACCACCGGCACCCCGCACCAGCGGGCCGCGAGGATCGCCGGGGCAGCGATGTAGCCGCCGGTGCTGAAGACCAGACGGATGCGCTCCCGGCGGATCAGACGCCGAACAGCAACGGTGGCGCCCAGCAGGCGCAGCAGGTTGTAGAGCTTGCGCAGACCTCGGCCCTGCAAGCCGCCGGCTTCGACGGTGTGTAGGGGGATGGTGCTTGGCACCAGATCCGTCTCCAGTCGATCGGGGACCCCCAGCCACTGGATTTCCCAATCGGAGGGCAGCGCCTGGGCGACGGCGAGGGCTGGAAAGAGATGCCCGCCGGTGCCGCTGGCAGCGATCAACAGGCGTGACATGGGCATCGCTGATGAGCGCGCCTAACTTAAGGGCACCTCCTGGTTGAGCCCCCGTGCAGTTGCGCTCCCTCCTGACTGCCGCCATTGCTCTGACCGGGTTGGCCATGGGCTCTCCCCTGCGGGCGGCCCCGAGTCTTCAGGCGTTGCAGGAGGCCCTCAACAACGGCTCTTCTTCGGAGATCACCGCTTTGATGGAGGCCGGGAATGGCCTCGACCCCGAGCTGATCTTGCAGCGCCGCAACTTCCTGCGGGCCCAGTTCCCGGATGCCAGCTGGCAGGTGAGCCCTGGCGTGTCCCTGAAGGATGGACGGCCCACCACCCTCGTTACGGTCGCAGGAAGCCGCGACCAGGGACCCTACAAATTCCGCTTTGAAGCCACCCAGAAGTTGGTCCTGGGATCCAGTGGCGAGCGCTTCAACAGTCAGGACGTGATCGAGTCCAATTCGGTTCTGCGCAGCGGTGATCCCAATTTGAAGGTCAGCTTGCTGATCCCTGATGCCGTGTTGACCGGTCAGCGCTACGACCTCGACGTGATCTTTGACGACCCCCTCAACGGTGCGGTGGTGGCCGGTGCGATCAAGCCCGTCACCGTCAGTGAGTTGCTGCGTTTGCAGGCTCCCGACCTGCAGCTCGAAGCCCTCGGTGGTGGTGGCCTGTTCAAGACTGTTCAGGCTCCCTTCCAGCCCGGCAGTCAGACCTGGGCGGTGCTGTTGGTGCACCCCAAGGGCATCGTTGCGGCGTCCAAGCAGGTTCGGGTGGTGGCGAAGCGATCCGACCTCACGCTTTGAACCAGCGGGCCAGCACTGAGACATCCAGCTCGCCGCAGCCCTGATCGATCAGGGCGTCTTCGATGGCGGCCACCTGCTCGCAGATCGGAAGGCCCAACTGGGCCTCGGCCGCGGCGCTCAGGGCGATGCCGAGGTCCTTGCGGTGCAAGGCCAACTTGAACCCCAACGGATAGGAGTCATTGATCATCTGTTGGCTCCTGTTCTCCAGGGCCCAGGAGCCAGCGGCACCCCCTTTCAGCGCGTCCACCAGTGGCTCAGGGGGTAGGCCGAGGCGATCGGCGAGGGCCAGGGCTTCGGCCACGGCGGCATAGCTCCCGGCCACCAGCACCTGATTGACCGCTTTGGCCTGTTGCCCCGCTCCGACGGGGCCGAAATGGTGCAGGCTCCCGCCGATCACCTCCAGGAGCGGCCGGGCCCGCTCGAGTGAAGCCACGTCAGCTCCGATTAAGACCCGCAGGGTTCCCGCCCTGGCCCCTTCGGTGCCGCCGGTGACGGGGGCATCGACGTAGCTCACCCCATGGCTCTTCAGCTCCTGGGCCAGCCGTTGGCTGGTGCTGGGGCTGATGGTGGAGCAGTCGATCACCAGGGCGCCAGGCCGCAGGCCGGCTTTGGTGAGCTCCAGCACTTCGTCGACCGCTTGGTCATCACTCAGGCAGAGCAGCACCAGCGGCGAGGCTGCCGCCGCCTCAGCCGCCGTCCTCGCCCGTTGGGCGCCCGCCGCTGCAAGGGCATTGGCAGGTTCGGGACTGCGATTGAAGACGGTCACGCGCCAGCCGGCCTCCAGCAGGTTGCGGGCCATGGGGGCCCCCAGCGCCCCAAGGCCAATGCAGCTCACTGCGTCTGCCTGATCACTGGCCATGGGAGGGTTTCGAGAGGGTGTTGAGTTCGCGTCGATCCAGGCTGCCATCGCCGTTTCGGTCAATGGCATCGAAGTGTTTGCGAAGCCAGGGGTAGCCCTGGGCTTCTTGGCGATCGATCCGGCCGTCGCCGTTTTGATCGGCCTTGCGCAAGATCCGCTCGGAGCGTGGCGGCGGTTGATGGCGACTGGGTTTGAGATCGGAGGGGGCCAGGTATCCCCGCTGCTGTTGGTCCAGACGGTCGAAATGGCGCTCGAGATAGGGCTGCCCTTGGACCTCTTGGCGATCAAGGCGTCGGTTGCCGTCCCGATCCAGTTGCTCAAAGAGCTGTTGCAGGCGCCGTTCATAGACCTTGATTTCCTGCGGCGTCTGCGCCTGCAGGGCCAAGGGGCAGGCCAACAGCAGGCCGGCGCCAACGGCAAGGACGGAACGGGAGCGGTGGCGCCTCATGGCATCAGGCTATGGAGCCCTCCCTGCGGCGATCGGCCTGGCTGATCGGCAAGGTGTGACCAGATCTGTCTAGCGCGATTTCTGCAGCCCGATCTCCATACAGTCAGTGAAGTCGTTGCTCCGTGCAGTCCCATGGCCGTGCCTGCACGGAGCACTCACCAACGCATCTGGGTGGTGGATGACGACGCGGAGCAGAGGCGGTTGGTCGGCACCTACCTGAGCGACCAGGGCTACGACGTGCGCTGCCTCAGCAGCGGTGAGCAGTTGATGGCACGGCTCGAGAGTCAACGCCCCGATTTGGTCGTCCTCGACGTCATGCTTCCTGGGGATGACGGCCTGACGCTCTTGCGCCGGCTGCGCGACGGCGGCGATGACCTGCCCGTGGTGATGCTGACGGCCAAAGGGGATGGCATTGATCGGATCATTGGCCTGGAGCAGGGGGCCGACGACTATCTCGGTAAACCCTTCCTGCCTCGGGAGTTAACGGCGCGCATTGAGGCGGTCCTGCGGCGCCGGGTGGCCCTGCCGGCGGGGACCCCCTTGGCGGAGGGACAGCTGGTGGAGTTCGGCGAGAACCGGCTCGATTTGGCGAATCGCAGTTTGGAGCGCAACGCCCAACCGGTCGTGATCACCAGCGGTGAGTTCAGCTTGCTAGCGGCCTTCGTCCAGCACCCCCATCGCCCCCTCTCCCGCGAACGCCTGATCGAGTTGGCCCGCGGGCCTGAATCGGAGACCGACAGCCGCAGCATGGATGTGCAGGTCTCGCGGGTCCGCAAGTTGGTGGAGCCCGATCCCACGCGGCCCCGCTACCTCCAGACGGTCTGGGGTTACGGCTACGTCTTCGTGCCCGATGGCCAAGCACGCACCCGCTAAGTACGTCCTGACGGGGGCGGGCATCTCCGCTTTCTGTCTGGCGGTGTTGCAGTCCCTGCTGGCCCAGCGGTTGGAGCGCGCCCAGATCGCGCAGATGGGGCCGGAGGTGGCCTTCAACCTGAGACTTGGTGAACTGGCCCTCGATCGCCTGCCTCCCCAGGCCTTGGCCCGCCTGAGTGGATTGCCGTTGCGGGTGGGCCCATTCCCTCCCGTCAGCCGCGATGGTCGCTTGCAGCGACAAGCGCGGCTGTTGCAGCAGGAGTTGTGCCAGCGGGTCCGTCCCTGTCCGCCGGTCCTCCCTGCGCAGAGTGCGACGCCGGGGTTGTGGGTGGAGCTGCTCTCGCCCCTGGAGCCGGTCTGGCTGTTCACCCCCGTTGGCCCCACCCAGCGCTGGCCACCCGACCCTTTGCTGCTCGGGGTCTCGTTGTTGACGGGGAGCATTTCCGCGTCCTTTCTCTTCCTTTGGCGTGAGGTGCAAACGCCGCTGCAGCAGCTGGAGCAGGCGTTGGGGTCGGTGGGCCGCTCCGGTCTGCAGCCAGCCCTGCCCAAGCGGGGGGCTCGCGTGGTTCGCTCGCTCACGGGCCGCTTCAACGCCATGGTCGAGCGTTTGGCGACCAACGATCGCGAGCGGGCCACGATGCTCGCGGGCATTGCCCATGACCTCAAGAGTCCGTTGACCCGCCTGCGCTTGCGCCTGGATCGGCTGGAGGACAAGGAGAAAGCGGAAGCTGATTTGGATGCGCTTGAGCGCATCACCGGTCAGTTCCTGTTGTTTGCCGGAGGAGGGGATGCGGAGCCGCCGGTGCAGTTGCCCCTGGATCAGTGGTTAGCGGAGTTAACGGCCCCCTTAGAAGCCGAGCTGGTTCAGCTGGATCTCAGTCCGCTGGAGGCCAGCGTTCAGCCGGTGGCCTTGGGTCGAGCAGTGGGGAATTTGATCGAGAACGCGTTGAGCCATGGCCAGCCCCCATTGCGGTTGGTCTTGCGTCCAGACCCACCCGATGGCTTCTGCATTGAGGTCTGGGATCAAGGACCAGGCATCCCCGCCGAACAGTGGGCTCAAGCATTGATGCCCTTTCAACGGCTGGACCGTGCCCGGGGCGGTAGCGGCCACTGCGGCTTGGGTCTAGCGATTGCAGCCCGGGTGGCGGCCAGCCATGGCGGCGGCCTGAGCCGCTTGCAGTCGGAGCGGGGATTCGCGGTGGTCTTGCGGGCCCGTTCGCTTTTAGTCACAGCTGCCAGCCCTACCAGTCACACCTGAGCCACCGATCTCTCGCAGTCTGTGGGGGTCCAGAACACGGTCCCCATGACTTCTCTTCCCAATGTCTTGGCTCGCACGAGTCGAGCGGTTCAAATCGGTCTGGCCCTGAGCTTGGCGACGGCAGCTACGACAAGCTTGATTTCGGCCCCTGCGCAGGCCAAAGGTCGTCACGGTGGTTGGAGAACCTCCGCAGAGGCGCTTTCAAAACTCAGTCCTGCTGATCGTCGTGGCTATTTCGAGGGGTTGCGCTCTCTCGATCGCCGTCGGTTTGACCAGCGCCAAGAGGATCTCCGCGCTTTTGAAGCCTGCCTGGGCGATCAGCCGGAGAGCGAGTGTGTGGATTCGCTGCGCAGCGCGCGGGCGGATCAGCGCAAGCAGTGGCGTAAGGAGAGGCAGGCATTACTCAGCCGCTACAACCTGCCCGTTCGATCCAGCCAATATCGCCGCGCCTCTTAAGCATCAAAAAAGGGGCCCCTCGGGGCCCCCATCTGATGGATCGAAGCTTGCGAATCAGGCTTCGTCGAGGGCAGCCACGCCAGGGAGAACCTTGCCCTCGAGCAGCTCGAGGCTGGCGCCACCACCGGTGGAGATGTGGGACATCTTCTCGGCCAGGCCGGCCTTCTCCACAGCAGCCACGGAGTCACCGCCACCGATGATCGTGCAGCAGCCTTTCCCGCTCAGGTCGGCCAGGGTGGTGGCGATGGCGTTGGTGCCAGCGGCGAAGGCGTCGAATTCGAACACGCCCATGGGGCCGTTCCAGATGACGGTCTTGCAGTCAGCCAGAGCGTCCTGGAACACCTTCACGGAGTCGGGGCCGATGTCGAGGCCCATCCAGCCGTCGGGGATGGCATCAACCTTGGCGACCTGGCTGTTGGCGTCAGGGGCGAAGTTGTCGGCCAGCACCACATCGGTGGGCAGCAGGAACTGAACACCCTTGGCGGCAGCCTTGGCCTCGAGCTCCTTGGCCAGTTCGAGCTTGTCTTCTTCCACCAGGCTCTTGCCGACGGAGAGGCCGCGGGCTTTGTAGAAGGTGAAGATCATGCCGCCGCCGACCAGGATCTTGTCGCACTTGTCGAGCAGAGCCTCGAGCACGCCGATCTTGGAGCTCACCTTGGAGCCGCCGACGATGGCGGCCAGGGGACGCTTGGGCTCGTCAATGGCGCCCTGGAGGTACTGGAGCTCCTTCTCCATCAGGTAGCCGGCCACGCTGGGGCTCAGGTACTGGGTCACGCCCTCGGTGGAGGCGTGGGCACGGTGAGCGGCGCCGAAGGCGTCGTTCACGTACACATCGGCCAGGCTGGCCAGCTTCTTGGCGAAGTCGCCTTCGTTCTTCTCTTCCTCAGCGAAGAAGCGGACGTTCTCCAGCAGCACGACGTCGCCGTCGGCCATGGCGGCCACCTTGGCTTCGGCGTCAGCGCCGATGCAGCTGTCGGTCTTCACCACGTCCTTACCCAGCAGCTCGGCTAGACGAGCTGCCACGGGGGTGAGGCGCATGGACTCGTTCACCTGACCCTTGGGACGGCCGAAGTGAGCTGAGAGGATCACCTTTGCGCCCTTGCCGACCAGATCATTGATCGTGGGAAGGGCAGCGCGGATGCGGGTGTCATCGGTGATGGAGCCGGCATCGTTCAGAGGCACGTTGAAGTCGACCCGAACCAGCACGCGCTTGCCGCGCAGCTCGTCAGCGGAAAGGCTGGCTAGGGAGCGCTTCGCCATGGGTGAGATGGGGAGTGGAGGTCGCGCGAATTTAGCGGGCCAGTCAAGGACTTCCTTGTTTTCGCAGCCTCTCGGGTGATTGCTGGCTCTCTGGGCTGTGGGCGCTAGACAGAGAGAGCACCGGCCAGCCGGCCATGTTTGAGATCGTTCTCTTTCCCATCGACCGCAGCCGACAGGCTGCTGAGACCGCCTCCTTCGCCCTGAAGTTGGCCCAGCAGCACGAGAGCCGTTTGGTGGTGCTTTCGGTGGTGGAGCCCGGTCAAGACGATCCCGCCGTGGCGGCATTGCTTGAGCAGGCCCGCGGTCGCTTTGAAGAGCAGGGTGTGAGTTGTGAGGTGCTCGAGCGTGAGGGAAAGCCGGCCTTTGTGATCTGCGATGTGGCCGATGAGATCAATGCCGACGTCATCGTGATGGGGACCCGCGGCCTGAGCCTCGAAGCGGAGGACGCCCCGAGCACGGCCTCTCGTGTGATTCAGTTGGCCCCATGCCCCGTGATGGTGGTGCCGTGAGTGAGCTGCTGAGTAGCGCAGCCCCGTCGATCCAGTGGTACCCAGGCCACATCGCCAAAGCTGAGCGCGCGCTCACCGACAACCTGGCCAAGGTGGATTTGGTGATTGAGGTGCGTGACGCCCGCATCCCGACGGCCACCGGCCACCCTCGCCTGCAGCGTTGGATTCAAGGCAAGCAGCATCTGCTGGTGCTGAACCGTCGCGACATGATCCCGTCGGCGGCCCGGGAGGCTTGGGATGCCTGGTTCCGCAGCCAGGGTCAGACCCCTTGGTGGAGCGACGCCAAGGCCGGGACGGGGGTCAAGCAGCTGCAGCAGGCGGCGATTCGGGCGGGTGATTCCCTCAATGAGCGGCGCCGCAATCGGGGCATGCGCCCCCGGCCCGTGCGGGCGTTGATGTTGGGCTTCCCCAACGTCGGCAAGTCCGCCTTGATCAACCGGTTGGTCCGGCAAAAGGTCGTGGATAGCGCCCGCCGCGCCGGTGTGACCCGCAGCCTGCGCTGGGTGCGCCTTGGCCAAGATCTGGACCTGCTGGACGCGCCAGGGGTGTTGCCCCCTCGGCTGGATGACCAGCTCGCCGCCCTGCGCCTGGCGCTCTGCGACGACATCGGCCAGGCGGCCTATGACGGTGAGGCCGCTGCCATGGCCTTTGTCCACATGCTCGCGGCCTTGGAAGCAGCGGAGCAGTCCGGGGTGAAGCCCGGACTTTTGGAGAGGCGCTACGGCATCCCTGTGGAACCGCTTTCGGGGGATGGTGTGCCCAAGCCGGATGTCCATGGCTGGTTGACGGGGGCGGCTGAGCGGCACACCAGTGGCGATACCTCCCGGATGGCCCAGCGGTTCCTCGATGACTTCCGCAGAGGCATGCTCGGACCGATTGCCTTGGAGTTGCCGTGAGTGGTTTTGGGGAAGGTGCAGGGGAGCTGCTGACGCTCACCTACCCCAAACCTCTGCCGATGCGACTGGATCGCTGGCTGGTGGCCCAGCGCCCGGAGCAGAGCCGGGCCCGGATTCAGAAGTTCATCGATGCCGGCTACGTCCGTGTGAATGGGGTGACCGGACGGGCCAAAACCCCTCTACGTGAGAACGACACGGTGGAGCTCTGGATGCCACCGCCGGAGCCGCTTCCCTATTTGATTCCCCAGGACATTCCGTTGGATGTCCTTTACGAGGATGAGCACTTGATCGTGCTCAACAAGCCTGCAGGTCTCACCGTCCACCCGGCACCCGGCAATAAAGATGGAACCCTGGTGAATGGCCTGCTGCATCACTGCCCCGATCTGCCGGGCATTGGCGGCGAGATGCGTCCGGGGATCGTTCACCGCCTTGACAAGGACACCACGGGCTGCATCGTCGTGGCCAAAAGCCAGGAGGCCTTGGTGAAGCTCCAGGTGCAGATCCAGAAGCGCGTTGCTTCCCGGGAGTATCTGGCGGTGGTCCACGGTGCACCGGCCGGGGACCACGGAACGATCGTTGGTGCCATCGGTCGCCATCCCGCGGATCGCAAGAAGTACGCCGTGGTTCATGACGGCTCAGGGCGCCATGCCTGCACCCACTGGACCTTGCTTGAGCGGTTGGGCGACTACGCCCTGATGCGTTTCAAGCTCGACACCGGTCGCACGCACCAGATCCGGGTTCACTGCGCCCACATTGGGCATCCCATCGTTGGTGATCCCGTTTATTCCCGCTGCCGCAAGTTGCCGATGGCGCTGCCGGGCCAGGCGCTCCATGCCTTCCAGCTTGGTCTTGACCATCCGATTCGCAAGGA
This sequence comes from Synechococcus sp. A10-1-5-1, assembly GCF_023115425.1. Lineage (NCBI taxonomy): Bacteria > Bacillati > Cyanobacteriota > Cyanophyceae > Synechococcales > Synechococcaceae > Synechococcus > Synechococcus sp. A10-1-5-1. The sequence goes on from NZ_CP096032.1 coordinate 1,790,155, forward strand.
CCGGATGCTGTTTGAAGCCCCCCCGCCGGAGGTGATGGAGAAGCTGCTCAAGCTGCTGAGGCGGCGGGCAGGCGTGGACATGCTTCCACCAGCGTCCGTGTGATGGCGGCCTGGGGCTGGCTGAGCAACTGATCGCCTGGGCCCTCTTCGACGATCTTCCCGCCGTCGAGCACCACGACCCGCTGACAGAAGCCACTGGCCACCGAGAGGTCGTGGGTGACAAAGATCAGCCCCAGACCGAGGCGGTCCTGGAGGGAGCGCAGCAGTTGCAGCACCTCCGCCTGCACCTCGGCATCGAGCATGCTCACACTCTCGTCGCAGAGGAGCACCTGCGGTTCGAGCACGAGGGCCCGCGCGATGGCGACCCGCTGCTGCTGACCGCCGGAGAGCTGGCGGGGCAGTCGTCCTTCAAAGGCCTCAGGCGGCTGCAGACCTACAGCCTCTAGCCATTGCCGGGCCTGCTCGCGGGCGGCGGCCGGGCTGGCGAGCCCATGGATCAAGAGCGGATCGGCGATGGCCTCCCCCACGGTCATCGCTGGGTTCAAGCAGGCGAGCGGGTCCTGAAAGACCATCTGGATCCTGCGGCGGGCCTGGCGTAGGGCCTCGCCCCTCAGGCGCATCAGGTCGACCCCCTTCAGCTTGACGCTGCCGCCCCGCACCGGAGTGAGCCCCATCAGGGCTCGGCAGAGCGTGCTCTTCCCGCAACCGGAGGCGCCGACCACGCCAACGGTTTCCCCATGGCGGAGCTGCAGGCTGACGCCATCGACGGCTCTGTACCAACGGGACTGCCAGGGCAATCCCGCCAGGGGATGCCAGCAGCGCAGTTCCTCCAGTTCGAGCAGGGGGGCGGCATTGGAGGGGGCGGGTGTCACACCGCCTTCCCTGGCCCGGGCCGCTCCCACGAGCCGTTGGGCAAGGGGGGACTGGGGTTGGGTGAGCAAGGTGGTCGCTGGGGCCTGCTCCACCAGTCGGCCCTGGTCCAGCACGGCGATTTGATCGCACCAGCGTCCGGCCATGGCTAGGTCATGGCTGATGAGCAGCAGGGCACTGCCGGCTTCCCTGCAGAGATCGCAGAGCTCTTGCATGACCTGACCCGCCACGGCCACATCCAGGCTGGTGGTGGGTTCATCGGCAATCACCAAGGCGGGCCGCAGGGCCATGGCCAGGGCAATAGCAAGGCGTTGCCGCATCCCCCCGCTGAATTCGTGGGGATAACTGCTGTAGCGCTCCTGGGAAATACCGACTCGCTGGAGCAGCGACTGGGCCCGCTCCCGGATTTGGGCCTGCTGCCAGGCCGGATGGTGTTCGCCCAGGGTGTCGGCGAGGTGCTCGCCAATGGTCATGAGGGGGTTCAGCCGGGTCATCGGGTCTTGGAAGACCAGACCCACGGCCTCGCCCCGCAGCCGCCGGAGTTTCGAGCGTCGCAGGCCCCTTGGATCGCAGCCGTTCAGCAGCAGGCCGCCTTGGCAGCGACTGCCTTGGGGCAGCAGTTGCAGCACAGCCCTGGCCACCGTGCTTTTGCCGCAACCACTGGGACCCACCAGGGCGAGGCGTTCACCAGCGTTGAGCTCGAGGCTGAGGCCATTCAGGGTGTTGCTGGAGCTCCCCGGGTAGCGCACCCGCAGGGCTTGCAACTCCAGGACCGCACCGGGATGGGCTGGGGCGGCCATGGTGAAGGAACAGCACTGAACCCAGGCTGGCAGGTGTGGCAAGGGCAAACCCACACCTGTGGTCGGTTTGTGAGGGCCACTGCATACGATGGGGCAAATCGCAGAGCGCAATGCTCCAGGCGGTGCCCGGCACGGCAGAACGACCCGCCTCTGATGGGGCAGCGGCTTCTGCTGAATGCCAAGGCCCTGGAGCGGCCCTCGGACGGCGGAGCATCCAGAGTCCCGCGGATTACGGCATCGAGTTGCCGGCGTGGCTGCACACCTGCATCGAGCATGTGCCCCCTGGCGCCGGGGAAAGTTGCCCGACGGACACCGAGGCGCTGCTGGCCTCAGCATTCGATTTCGCGTTTCAGCTCCATGACGGTCAGGTGCGGGCCAGCGGCGAGCCCTACATCTGCCATCCCGTGGCGGTTGCTGATTTGCTTCGCGACATTGGCGCGAGTGCGGGGGTAATTGCTGCCGGGTTCCTCCACGACGTGGTGGAGGACACCGAGGTCACTCCGGAGGAGATCGAGCAGCACTTTGGCCCTGAGGTCCGGGGCTTGGTGGAGGGGGTCACCAAGTTGGGGGGCTTTCACTTCACCAACAAGACCGAAGCCCAGGCCGAAAACCTGCGCCGCATGTTCTTGGCCATGGCCAGTGACATCCGCGTCGTGCTGGTGAAGCTGGCCGATCGCCTGCACAACATGCGCACCCTGGGTGCGCTCAAGCCCGAGAAGCAGCAGCGCATTGCTCGGGAAACCCGCGAGATTTACGGCCCCTTGGCGAACCGCCTGGGTATCGGTCGCTTCAAGTGGGAGTTGGAGGACCTGGCCTTCAAGATCCTTGAGCCTGAGGCCTTCCGCGATGTGCAGCAGCAGGTCTCGAGCAAGCGCAGCGACCGCGAACAGCGCCTGGGCGTCACCGCCGAGATCCTCAGTGGAAAGTTGGCTTCCGTCGGCTTGGGTGAATGCGAGGTCAGTGGACGGCCCAAGCACCTCTACGGCATCTGGAACAAGATGCAGCGCCAGCGCAAGGCCTTCCACGAGATCTACGACGTGGCAGCGCTGCGGATCATCTGTCCCAACGTGGAGAGTTGTTATCGCGCCCTAGCGGTGGTGCATGACACCTTCAGGCCGATCCCTGGGCGCTTCAAGGACTACATCGGTCTGCCCAAGCCCAATGGCTACCAGTCCCTGCACACGGCGGTGATCGGTCGCCATCGCCCGATTGAAGTGCAGATCCGCACGGCTGAGATGCACCGGGTCGCGGAGTTTGGTATCGCCGCCCACTGGAAATACAAAGAGGGGGGGTCCCCCGCCGCCACCGGAGCCGATGCAGAGCGCTTCAACTGGCTACGGCAACTGGTGGATTGGCAAAAAGATGGTGTCGGCGAGGACAGCGGTGACTTCCTGCGCTCGATCAAAGAGGACCTCTTTGATGAAGAGGTGTTTGTCTTCACCCCCGGAGGGGATGTGGTGGGCCTACGCAATGGTTCAACCGCAGTGGACTTCGCCTATCGGATTCACTCCGAGGTGGGCAACCACTGCCAGGGCGCCCGTATCAATGATCGCCTCTGTCCCTTGGCAACCCCGCTGCAAAACGGCGACTTCGTTCAGATCCTGACCTCGAAGACGGCGCACCCCAGCCTGGACTGGCTCAACTTCGTGGCGACGCCAACGGCGCGCAATCGCATTCGTCAGTGGTACAAGAAGAGCCATCGCGAGGAGAACATCCAGCGCGGCACCGGCATGCTCGAGCGGGAGCTGGGCCGTGATGGCTTCGACGCTCTCCTCAAAGGTGAGGCGATGGCGAAGGTCGCTCGCCGTTGCAACCTGGTTGGCACCGAAGACCTGCTCGCGGCCATCGGTTTCGGGGGCGTCACGCTCCATCAGGTTCTCAACCGTCTGCGGGAGGAGCTGCGCCTGGCCACCGAGGCCGAGGCCCCGTCCATCACGGATGAAGAGCTGGCTAGCAACCTCTCCCAGCAAGGAGAACAGGCCTCAGGTCCGGCAACCCCCCTCACGGGCCATGGCGATGCCAGCCCGATCCTGGGCCTCGAGGGTCTCGAATACCGCTTGGGCGGATGTTGCAGTGCACTCCCCGGAGAGGCGATTGTCGGCACGGTCGCCCTGGGTAATCACGGCATCACCATTCACCGGCAGGACTGTTCCAACCTCGGTTCGGTGCCAGCGGAGCGCCGCCTGCCGGTGCAGTGGAATCCCCAGGTCAGTCACTCTCAGCGTCGCCGCTATCCGGTGCAGCTGCGCATTGAGGTGTTGGACCGGGTAGGCGTCCTTAAAGACATCCTCACCCGCCTCTCTGATCACCGCATCAACGTCAGTGATGCACGGGTGCGCACGAACCCTGGCCGTCCAGCGCGCATCGACTTGAAGGTCGAGTTGGAGAGCGCCGATCAGCTGAGCTCCACCATGGACCAGATCCGATCCATGGCGGATGTGCTCGACATTGCCCGCACGGGCATCGGTTGAGGCTTGCTGCGTTTGGGTCTGCACACCAACCCCCTGGCTGGTCAGCTGGGCTACAGCTTCTGCTGAAGAGGTTCTGTAGCAAGAGGCCAACGGATCAACCGGTTGCCATGACCTCTGAACAGGCGGCGCAGCTCATCGATGACGCACTGGATCTGGTGCAGGAGCGCCTCGAGACCCTCGATAAGCGCCAGCCGCTCGCCCATCAAGCCCTGATGGAGGAGTTCCGCGAGTGGCGCCATCCCCCCGGGAGCCACATTGACTTGATGGTCTGCCCGGGCTTCTCCACGAGCTGAGGCAGCGAAACGAGACACTGGAGGCATGCCCTCCGAAACGATCGCCGCCGTCGCCACCGCCGTCGCCGCTGGCGAGGGCAGCGTCTCGATCGTCCGGATCTCTGGGCCTGAGGCTGAGGTCATTGGGCAGCGCTTGTTTGAGGCTCCCGGCAAGCAGGTCTGGGACAGCCACCGCGTGCTCTATGGCCATGTGCGCGATCCCGGCAGCGGCGAGCGGGTTGATGAAGCCTTGCTGCTGTTGATGCGGGCTCCCCGCAGCTTCACCCGCGAAACCGTCGTCGAGCTGCATTGTCACGGGGGTCTGATCTCTGTGCAGCGCGTGCTGGAGCTGGTGCTGGCCGCGGGTGCACGGCGCGCCTTGCCCGGTGAATTCAGCCAAAGGGCCTTCCTGAATGGCCGGCTGGATCTCACCCGCGCTGAAGCGATCAGCGAGTTGGTCACGGCCCGCAGCCGGCGGGCGGCCCAATTGGCAATGGCTGGCCTCGATGGTGGCTTGGAACGCCGGATTAGTGCGTTGCGGCTGCGCCTGCTGGATCAGCTGGCGGAGTTAGAGGCCCGGGTGGATTTTGAAGACGACCTGCCGCCCTTGGATGGCCAGGCGGTGGCATCGGAATTGCAGGCAGTCCGCGCTGAGTTGTTGGAACTGGTTGCCGACGGCGAGCGCGGCCAGATCCTGCGGGAGGGGCTCAAGGTGGCGATCGTGGGCCGCCCCAACGTCGGCAAGAGCAGCCTGCTCAATTTGCTCAGCCGCTGCGATCGCGCCATCGTGACCGACTTGCCCGGCACCACCCGCGACCTAGTGGAGAGTGAGCTGGTATTGAAGGGAGTTCCGCTCACCCTGCTGGATACCGCTGGGATTCGCGACACCGACGATCGCGTTGAGCAGATCGGCATCGAACGCAGCCGTGGCGCGGTGCAGGCTGCGGACGTGGTGCTGCTGTTGTTTGACCTGGTTCAGGGTTGGTTGGCGGAGGACCAGGCTCTGCTGGATTCACTGCCTCCCGGTATCCCCCATTTGGTGGTGGCCAACAAGGCGGATCAGCCGGCGGCTGGACCTCCCGCCGATGCCGATGTCTGCATCAGTGCCCTGACCGGTGCCGGTCATGAGGCCCTCGTCGATCGCTTGCTGCAGCGTTGCGGCCATGGCGGTGAGCAGGGGCTGCGGGTGGCCCTGAATCAGCGGCAGCTGGATCTGGCTTTGTCAGCAGCGGCGAGCTTGCAGCGCACCCTGGAAGCCGGTGAGCAGCAGTTGCCCTGGGACTTCTGGACGATTGACTTGCGGGGTGCCGTGCGCTCGCTTGGGGAAATCACCGGAGCGGAGGTCACCGAGGCGGTCCTGGATCGGATCTTCTCGCGCTTCTGCATTGGCAAATAGGGCTCAGGGTTCCGGCAAGCTGCCCCTGGGTCCTTCATCACGCTGAGTTCAGATGAGCGCCGCCTCGCTTCCCCTGACGCCAGCCCTTCAGCAGCAGCTGCGCGATTGGCTGCAAGAGGACATCGGCCGCGGCGACCTCAGCGCCCCTGCTTTGGCCTCCGGTCGCTGCCGGGCCCACTGGATCAGCAAGGCCGATGGCGTGTTCTGCGGCGGTCCATTGCTGGAGTTTGTGTTTCGCGAGCTCGATTCGACCGCCAGCGTGGAGCGGTTGGTGGCGGACGGGGATGCGGTCAGCCCGGGGCAACGCCTGGTGAACCTGGAGGCCGAGGCGCCGGCCTTGGTGGCGGCCGAGCGCACGGCCCTGAACCTGGCGATGCGCCTCTCGGGGATTGCCACGGAGACGGCCCGCCTGGTGGCCGAACTGGAGGGCAGCGGGGTCCGCTTGGCGGACACCCGCAAGACCACCCCGGGGCTGCGCGTGCTGGAGAAGTACGCCGTGCGCTGCGGCGGTGGCGTGAACCATCGCCTCGGCCTGGACGATGCGGCGATGCTCAAGGAAAACCATCTGGCCTGGGCCGGTGGGGTGGCCGCGGCAATCACCGCTGTTCGCGTTGGAGCCCCCTGGCCGGCTCGCGTGATCGTGGAAGCGGAGACCGCGGCTGAGGCCCAGGCGGCGATTGAGGCGGGAGCCGATGGGGTGTTGCTCGATGAGTTCAGCCCAGAGGCCCTGCGGGAGCTTGTCCCCCAGTTGCGGGCCCTAAGCCCACGGCCGGTGGTGCTCGAGGCCTCCGGCGTCCAGCCGGATCAGCTGCGTGCTTATGGGGCTACGGGGATTGATCTGATTTCCACCAGCGCACCGGTGACCCGCAGCAGCTGGCTGGACCTGAGCATGCGCTTCTCCAGCTGAGCCATTCCCGCGGAGAGGGATGATCTGAAGATCTCCTCCGCATCTCCATGCTTCGCATCGCCCAATCCCTGGAGAACCAGCTGCGGGATGCGATGCAACGGGCGTTTCCCGAGGCGGCAGCGGCGGGGCAGGCCTTTGATCCCCAACTGGCGCCGGCCAGTAAGCCCGAATTTGGGGATTTCCAGGCCAATGGCGCTTTGCCCCTAGCCAAGCCCTTGGGCCAGCCACCCCGCAAGATCGCCGAGGCGGTGGTGGAGCAACTCAAGGCGGACGCGGGCTTTATGGACCTCTGCCAGGAGCCGCAGATTGCGGGACCTGGTTTCATCAACATCACCCTGCAACCCGAGCGTTTGGCGGCGGAGGTGCAGCAGCGCTTGGGGGATGCCCGCCTGGGAGTTCCCGCCGTGGAGCAGGCCTCGCCGGTGGTGGTGGACTTCTCCAGCCCCAACATCGCCAAGGAGATGCACGTGGGGCACCTGCGCTCCACGATCATTGGCGACTCCCTGGCCCGTGTCCTGGAGTTCCGCGGACATCCGGTCCTGCGGCTGAACCACGTGGGGGATTGGGGCACCCAGTTCGGGATGCTGATCACCCACCTCAAGCAGGTGGCGCCAGAAGCGCTGGAAACCGCGGATGCGGTGGATCTGGGGGACCTGGTGGCCTTCTACCGCGAGGCCAAAAAACGCTTCGATGAGGACGAGGCGTTCCAGACCACCTCTCGGGAGGAGGTGGTGAAGCTCCAGGGCGGCGATCCGGTCTCCCTGAAGGCCTGGGGTCTGCTCTGTGACCAGAGCCGCCGCGAGTTCCAAAAGATCTACGACCGCCTCGACATTCGCCTGAGCGAACGGGGGGAATCCTTCTACAACCCCTATCTGGAAGGGGTCGTCCGCGACCTGGAGGCCACCGGCCTGTTGGTGGTGGATGACGGCGCCCGCTGCGTCTTCCTTGAGGGGGTGAGCGGTAAGGACGGCAAGCCCTTGCCGGTGATCGTCCAGAAGAGTGACGGCGGCTTCAACTACGCCACCACGGACCTGGCGGCCATCCGTTACCGCTTTGGTTCAGTCCCGGAGGGTGATGGCGCCCGCCGGGTTGTGTACGTGACCGATGCTGGCCAGGCGAATCACTTCGCTGGGGTGTTCCAGGTGGCCCGCCGGGCCGGTTGGCTGCCAGAGGGTGCTCGCCTGGAGCACGTGCCGTTTGGACTGGTGCAAGGGGAAGACGGCAAGAAACTGAAAACCCGAGCCGGGGACACGGTGCGCCTGCGGGATCTTCTGGATGAGGCCGTTGAGCGCTCCGATGCGGACTTGCGTCGCCGCCTGGAGGAGGAGGGCCGCAGCGAGGACGAGGCCTTCATTGAGCATGTGGCCACCACGGTTGGTCTGGCGGCGGTGAAGTACGCCGACCTCAGCCAGAACCGGATCACCAACTACCAGTTCAGCTTTGATCGAATGCTGGCCCTGCAGGGCAACACGGCTCCCTACTTGCTCTATGCCGTGGTCCGCATTGCCGGCATCGCCCGCAAGGGCGGTGACCTCGATGCCTCAGCCAGCGGGGCGCTTCAGTTCAGTGAGCCCCAGGAATGGGCCCTGGTGCGGGAGCTGCTGAAGTTCGATGCGGTGATCGCCGAGGTGGAGGAGGAGTTGCTGCCCAATCGTCTCTGCACCTATCTGTTTGAGCTCTCCCAGGTGTTCAACCGCTTCTACGACCAGGTGCCGGTGTTGAAATCCGAGGGGATAGCCCGTCAGTCCCGTTTGGCCCTTTGCCGTCTCACCGCGGACACCCTCAAACTGGGACTGGGTCTGTTGGGCATCCCAACGCTGGATCGGATGTGATGGAGCAAGCGTGGCCACCGGCTCGCCCTGAAGTGGAGAGCCTCCATGCCTATAGCGCTCCCCTGGAGGGACGCCGGACGTTGCTGCGGCTCGACTTCAACGAGAACACGGTTGGCCCAAGCCCCCGCGTTGTCGAAGCGTTGCGGACCATTCCCGCTGACCAGATCGGCATCTACCCCGAGTACGACGGCCTGCGGGAAGCGGTGGTGGCCAACCTGGGACTGCCGCTCCAGCCGGAGCAGGTCGGCCTGTTCAACGGTGTCGATGCGGCGATCCACGCCGTCTTTCACGCCTACGGCGACCGCGGGGAGACATTGCTCACCACCTCGCCAACCTTTGGCTACTACACACCCTGTGCCCAGATGCAGGGGATGGTGATCGAGGCCGTCCCCTATGTGGGTGAGGTCTTTGACTTCCCGCTGGAGACGATTCGCGAGCGCCTGCAGGCCTTGAAGCCCCGCCTGCTCCTGATCTGCAATCCCAACAACCCCACTGGGACCCGTCTGGCTCCGGACGTGATTCTTCAGCTCGCGGCCGAAGCGCCGTCCACGCTGGTGGTGGTGGATGAGCTCTACGAAGCCTTCACCGGCGACAGCGTTCTTCCCAGTGCCGACTTCGCGGCCACACCGAATCTGCTGGTCCTGCGTTCGCTGGCTAAAACCGCAGGCCTGGCGGGGTTGCGCATCGGCTTTGCCTTGGGCCACGCCGCCGTCGTGGATCGTGTCAGCCGGGTCACGGGGCCCTACGACATCAACAGTTTTGCGGTGACCGCAGCCTTCGCGGCCCTGAAGGATCAGGCCTACGTGGATGCCTATGTCCAGGAGGTCCTGCAGGCCAGAACCTGGATGGCCCAGCAGCTCCGGGCCGCAGGAGTTCGCCATCACATCGATGGCGGGAACTACCTGCTGGTGTGGCCCAAGGGTGATCCGGCGCGGATCGATCAGGGACTGCGTCAGGCCGGAATTTTGGTGCGGGCGATGACCGGCAAGCCGTTGATTGATGGCTCGCTGCGGGTCAGCCTGGGCACCACGGCGCAGATGCAGCAGTTCTGGGCGGCCTACGCCGCCCTGGAGGGACTCGCGTCTTAGCGCATCACATCGATTTGGGTGCCCTCGCCGAGCTTGCCCGGCAGGCTCAACACCCGGCCGACCCGTTTGACGCTGGTGCCCTTCATGGCCTCCAGGAAAGGTTCAACGCTGCTTTGATCGCAGTTCGCCGGCGTCTTGCCGCTGACGTACTGCACCGGAATCACCCGTTTGGGCGCCAGCTCGCGCACCACTGCTGCAGCTTCCGCGCCGTCATAGACCTTGGCCCCGCCGCCGACACCGACGATCAGCACGTCGGGCTTGCCCAGCAGCACACGGTCCTCAGGACTCAGCTGGGCGGCGGTGCCGCCCAGGTGGGCAAAGCTCAGGCCCCCTTGGCTCCAGCGCCAAAGGGTGGATTGACCAAAGCGACGCCCACCAAAGCGGTCGTGGGGTGCTGAGATGCCTTCGATCTTGAGGCCGGCCAGGCGGTAGGAACCGGGTTGGCTTAGAAACTTGCCGCTCGCCACCGGGGCCCCTTCATCCAGCAACAGGCTGCTGGCCAGGATCACGTTGGCGTTGACCCGTGGTTCCGCCAGTCCCGCAGCACAGGCCACGGCCTTGAACGGGTTGATCAGCACCTTTGCTCCCCCTCCTTGGATTAGCAGGGCGCTGTGTCCGTAGCTGGTGATCGTCACACCGGTGCTGGCACTAGCCGCCAAAGGAAGAGCAACGGCTGCGGCAGCCAGGGTGCGGATCGGCAGGGCCATGGAGCAGCTGGAGTTGGGCCGAACGTTAGCCGGCTGTCGCTTGGGCCAGGAAATTCCCCAGCAGCTGATGACCGCTCTGGGTGAGCACGCTTTCCGGGTGGAACTGAACCCCTTGCAGATGTGGGTGATCCCGGTGGCGTAGGCCCATGATCGTTCCGTCCTCGAGCCAAGCCGTGATCTCCAGGCAGTCCGGCAGCGATTCCCGTTCGGCAATCAGGCTGTGATAACGGGTAGCCGTCAGGGGGTTGGGTAGGCCTGCGAAGACCCCGGCTCCCTCGTGCAGCACTGGGGAGGTCTTGCCATGCATCAGCTCCTTGGCCCGGATCACCCTGCCGCCGTACACCTGGGCGATGGATTGGTGGCCCAGGCAGACCCCCAAGGTGGGGACCGTTGGGCTCAGTTCCCGCAGGACCTCGAGGCAGACGCCGGATTGATCTGGATCGCCAGGGCCCGGTGAAATCAAGATGGCGTCAGGCTTCAGTGCGCGGATCTCCTCCAAGTTGAGGGCGTCGTTGCGCTCGACCCGCAGGTCTTCGGTGATCGGATGGTCGGCCGCCAGTTCACCCAGGTACTGCACCAGGTTGAAGGTGAAGCTGTCGTAGTTGTCGAGAACGAGAAGCATCAGCCCTGCAGCCAGGGCACCATTCAAACGCCCAGACGGGCCAGGAGGGCGGGGAGCATCAGCAGCGCCGCAATCACCAAGGAACTCAGGGCGGCCACCAGAACAGCTGCAGCGGCGCAATCCTTGGCGATTCGCGCCAAGGGATGGAACTGCCGGCCGATGGCCAGATCCACGACCGCTTCGGTGGCGGTGTTGATGAGCTCCAGCACCAAGACGGCGGCCACGGTCAAGACGAGGACGGCCAGTTGCGGCAAGGGCAGTTGCAACCACAGACCCAGGCCAAAGACGCAGGCCCCGGTGACCACATGGATGCGGAAGTTGCGCTGGCTGCGGAAGCCGTAGATCAGGCCCTGGGCGGCATAGCGAAAGCTGGCTGGCAGATCACTCGCCACTTGCCAGGCTCCGAGTCGACGCACCTTGCTCCCAACACCAGTTCCCACCTCACTCGCCTGATAGAGGCTGCGCCTGGAGGTTGGATCCGGTTCCTGGGGTTGAAGCATGGGCAAAGGCGAGGTGGGCAGGCCTTTGGCCGCACACTACCGCTGCTCCGTCCCAGCGAGAAGCAGTTGCTGCCGCTGGAGCATCGCTTCGAGGCTCGCATCGTCGGGGTGGTCCCACCCCAACAGGTGCAACAAGCCATGGGTGGCGAGGAACAGCAGTTCTTCGCGAAGGCTGTGCTGGTGTTCAGGCGCCTGACGCGCAGCAGTTTCGATTGAGATCACGATGTCGCCTAACTCCAGGGCATCGAGCAGTCCCTCATCCGCGTCGAAGTCGGGCATGGGAATGGCCGGGGCATCGTCGAGGCCGTCGTCCTGCGCGGCGAAGGCCAGCACGTCCGTCGCCCCTGCTTTGTCGCGCCACTCACTGTTGAGAGCGGCGATTTCGTCATCGCACACCAGGCTTAGGCCGAGGCTGTAGGCCGGCGCCTGCAGGGACTCTGGAAGTTCGGCGCTGAGTTGGGCCAACCAGCCGCTGATCAATCCATGCCACGGTTCAATCCCGGCAACGGGATCACACAGGTCAGCAGCGGCTTGAACCAGGGTTGCTGGTAGGTCCTCCGCGGCTTCAAAGGCCAAGTCCAGATCCGGTTCCGCCGTCATCGCCTCAGGCTCCAGGCAGTTGGGGTTTGCCCAGCCAGGCCACCAGGACAATGAAGCCCAGGAAGCCCAGAGCGGTCAATCCGAAGTGGAAGAGGCTCAACTTCCCCTTGCTCACCATGTTCCGCATCGCCAGTTTTGTGAAACTGGGGTTCTCGCCTTTGGGCTGTTGAGGATCAGTCATCGCTGCTGGCTCCGGCCACTTCGACGCCGGCATGCAGCAGGCTCTGGATGAAGGGATCGAGATCCCCGTCCATGACCCCTTGCACATCGGTGGTTTCGTGCTGGGTGCGCAGGTCTTTCACCATTTGGTACGGGTGGAAGACGTAGTTGCGGATCTGGTTGCCCCAGGCGGCTTCAACGATGTCGCCGCGGATGTCGGCAATCTCGGCGGCCCGCTGCTCTTGGGCGATCACCAGCAGCTTGGCCATCAGCAGGGCCATCGCCTTTTCCTTGTTCTGGAGCTGGGAGCGCTCCTGGGTGCAGCGCACGAACAAGCCCGTAGGGATGTGGAGGATCCGTACAGCGGTTTCCACCTTGTTCACGTTCTGACCGCCGGCGCCGCCTGAACGTGAGGTGGTGATCTCCAGGTCTTTTTCGGGGATATCCAGCTTCACCTCCTCCTCGATCTTCGGCATCACCTCCACGCCCGCAAAGCTGGTTTGGCGCTTGTCGTTGGCGTTGAACGGGGAGATGCGTACCAGGCGGTGGGTGCCCTTCTCGTTGCGGAGATAGCCGTAGGCGTAGCGACCCTCGATTTCGATCGTGCAGCTCTTGATGCCCGCCTCTTCCCCGTCGCTGAGTTCGTCGACGGTCACCTTCATGCCGTGGTCTTCGGCCCAGCGGGTGTACATCCGCATCAGCATCAGCGCCCAGTCCTGGGCGTCGGTGCCCCCGGCACCGGCATTGATGCTGATGACCGCCCCTTCTTTGTCGTAGGTACCGCTGAGCAGGCGCTCGAGTTCCCAGCGGTCCAGGTCGGCCCGCAGTTTCTTCAGGGCCGCATCCGATTCGCTGAGCAGCTCCTCGTCGGGTTCCAGGCCGTAGATCTCAACCGTGGCTTCGGCGTCGGCCACGGCGCCCTGCCATTGGGCGAGCTGCTCGAGCTGAGCCTTCACCTCGTCCAGCTGGCGCATCTTGGCTTGCGCCTGTTTCTGGTCATCCCAGAAGTCGGGCTGGGAGGCCAGTTGCTCGAGGTCCTGTTGCCGTGCGTTCAGTGCAGCGACGTCAAAGACAGTCCTGGGCATTGCCCAGGCGGTCAGTGAGCTCAGAGAGATCGCGCTTGAAGTCGGTGAGGTCGAGCACCGGGCAGGAAGGAACTTGGTTTGACCGTATCAGTGCAGCTCGAGCGCAGGGCGGCTTCCCGTCCAAGCCCCTCAAATCTCGCTCCTAGGATTTCTCCACGCTTGAGAAGTGGCGCGATGCCGACGGTTGAGATCTACACCTGGCGCGCCTGTCCGTTTTGCATCCGCGCCAAGGCCCTCCTGGACCGCAAAGGGGTGACCTACACCGAGTACGCCATCGATGGAGACCAGGTGGCCCGCCAGGCGATGTCCGAGAAGGCGGGTGGTCGCACCAGTGTTCCCCAGACCTTTATCGACGGTCAGCACGTGGGTGGTTGTGATGACCTCTATGCCTTGGAGCGCAGTGGTCAACTCGATGCTCTGCTGGGAGCCTGAGTTTGAGCGCTCTCACTAGCGGTTTGCCCTCGCAGCTGTTTGTGATCGATCCGATCGCTCGGCTGCGTCCCACCAAGGATTCCAGTGTTGCCCTGATGCAGGCGGCCCAGCGGGCTGGTCAGCAGGTCTGGGTCTGCACACCGGCTCAGCTCTCCGTTCAAGGCCAGAGCGCTTTCGTCCACGCCCAGCCGATTCGTCTGGCTGAGATCCGACCCACCGCCAGCGGTTGGGATCTTCCTGGACGTTGGTTTGAAGCCGATGAGCCCCGCTGGCTCCCCCTGAGCAGCTTCCCGCTGGTCTGGATGCGGAAGGATCCCCCGGTGGATGAGGCCTACCTCTATGCCACCCATCTGCTGGATCTGGCGGAGCGCCAGGGTGTGCGGGTTCTGAATCGCCCGGCCTCCCTGCGGGCTTGGAACGAAAAACTTGGTGCCCTGCGTTGGAGCCATCTGATGGCTCCCAGCCTGGTGGGTGCTGATGTGGAGCAACTGGCGGCCTTTGCCGCTGACCATGGCGATGTGGTGTTGAAGCCCCTCGGTGGGCGCGCTGGCCAGGGGGTTGTTCGCAGCCATGGGGGCGCGCCTGGTTTGAAGGCCTTGCTCGAGCTGGTCACAGCTCAACAGACCCTGCCGGTGATGGTGCAAGCCTTTCTCCCGGCGGTGACCGCCGGCGATAAGCGCATCCTCTTGGTGGATGGTGAGCCCCTGGGTGCGGTGAATCGGATGCCAGCTGCTGGTGAGTTCCGCAGCAACCTGGCGGTGGGTGGCTCGCCCCAGGCCACCGAGCTGAGCGAGCGGGAGCGTGAGATCTGCGCTGAGTTGACCTCAGCCCTGCGCGCCGAGGGTCTGTTCTTTGTGGGCATCGATGTCATCGATGGTCGCTTGAGCGAGATCAATGTCACCAGTCCCACCGGCGTGCGCGAGGTGGAGCGTCTGAGCGGCATCCCCCTGGCCGATCAGGCCATGGAGCGGCTCCTAGCCGGGTAGGGCTTCGCCGCAGTTGTCGCAGAACTGGGCTTCGGTTCGGTGGGTTTTGGCCTGGCAATTCCCGCAGGTGCGCTGCACCAGGGTTGGTTGAAGCCGCTGCATCTGCTGGACTTTGGCCCCGACGATGCCCGTGGGGACAGCAATGATGCTGTAGCCAAGCAGCATCACGAGTGAGGCCACCAGGCGGCCGAGGGGGGTGACGGGAGCGACATCGCCGTAGCCCACGGTTGTGATCGTCACCACGGCCCAGTAGATGCCAATCGGGATGCTGCGGAAGCCGCTTTCCGGGCCTTCGATCACATACATCAAGGTGCCAATCAGCACCACGAGGGCCACGATCGTCAGCAGGAACACCGTGATCTTGCGGCGGCTCTGCACCAGGGCTTGGCGCAGCTGTTCGGCCTCGTTGAGGTAGGACCCCAGCTTCAGGATCCGGAACACCCGCAGGAGGCGCAGCACCCGGATGATCAGGAACGACTGCCCCTGGGGCATCCCGAGGGTGAGCAGGGGAGGAATGCTGGAGAGCAGATCCACCAGGCCAAAGAAGCTGCGGGCATAACGCAGGGGTGTGCGACTGCAGAGCAGGCGCAGCAGATACTCCAGGCTGAACAGGGTGGAGAAGACCCATTCAGCGCCTGTAAACCACGGGGCGAACTGCTCGCCGAGGCGGGCATCGCTTTCGAGGGCCACCAGCAGCACGCTCAAGGCAATGGCGCTCAGTAGGCCAAGGTCGAAGGCCTTCCCGGCGGGGGTGTCGGACTCGAAGATCACCCGCTCGAGTCGGGTCTTGCCGAGCCATTGGCGCAGGCCAAGGGCGACTGGCACACAGAGGGCCAGCAGGACCGTGCCGGTGCCCAGGCCCGCTCCCGGCTGAATCACCTGAGGCTCTCGCTGTGGGGGAGATCGAGTTGCTGTTGCAGCACCCCCAGCTTCAGGGCGACTTCCGCTAGCTCCCGCTCGACCGTTGATCCGCGCACCAAGCCAGCACCAGCGGTGAGCTCGAGCCGGCGGCCCTGGAGGCTGCCGCTGCGGATGGCGACGCGCAGCTCCGTATCCCCTTCGCTGTCGATCCAGCCGATGGGCGCGGCGTAGTACCCCCGCTCGAAGGGTTCCAGGCTCCGCAGGGCGGCCATGGCTTCGCGGCAGGGCAGGCCTGCTACCGCCGGGGTGGGATGCAGGGCAGCCGCGAGCGAGAGCGGTTGCTGATCCTCGAGTGCGGCGCTGATGGGGGTGTGCAGATGGAGCAGTTGACCGTGCCTGGCGAGTCGCGGATGACGGGGTCTGCGGGTCTTCAGGCCTGCCGCGCGGAGCACGTCCGTGATCGCTTCGACCACTAACTCGTGTTCGCGGCGGTCCTTGTCGGAGCGGGTGAGTCGCTCAGCAGTCGGTCCAACCGGTGCGGTGCCTGCGAGGGCGTCGCTGCGCAGTTGCCCCTGCCGCACCGTCAGTAGTCGCTCCGGGGAGGCCCCTAGGAGGGCCGAACCGCCTGCTTGCTGCCAGAGGAAGCGACAGCTGCCGGGTTGACGCAGCCGCAGTTGGGCCAGCAGCTGCAAGGGGTCCAGGGGTTGATCCAGCAGGAGCTGCTGCCGCACCGCGAGGACCAATTTGCGTAGTCGGCCCTCTTCCACCAGTTCCACGCCGCGCTGCACCACAGAGCGGTAGCCCTCCTGCCAGGAGGAGCGGCTGGCGATGGCCGGCCCTGGAGCATGGCCTTGATCCGCGCTGGGATCGGAGGGCAATGCGCCGAGGCGCTCGGCCTGCTCCCAAAGTTCTTCGGCAACGCTGCGGGCGCTGATGTCCCCGCCGAGGTTGCGCTGCAGCCGCAGCCAGCAGTGGCGTCCCTGTTTGCTCAGCTGCCAGCGGGGCAAGACCGCCTGCACCCCCGGCACCCCTTCTCCTTCATGCAGCGGGCTGTCGAAAAAAGAGAAGGCCAGCAGCACCCGTGGACGCGCCAGGGGCGGGCAGCTTTGCGGGGCGGCCAGGCGATTGAGGCTGACGGCACTGAAGCGCTGGGCCAGTTCGAAGCGCCGGGGACCGCTGAGTTCAAGGCTGTTGCAGCGCCCGCTTGCGGCGAGGCAGAGCCCGGGGGCGCTGTCCCAGAGGAAGCGGAACCGTTCCCCCTCCTTCAGGTGGCTGAGCAGGGCCATGGGATCCCGGCTTGGAATCGCCATGGCCAGGCTGAGCACGCCTTCTCCCTCGAGCTGGCGCTCGCCTGCCTGGGCGGCGGTCAGCAGATCGCTGAAGCTGGTTGTGACGCTGGTGGGGGCCTGCAACCGAAACGGGCCGATGCGGCTGCTCAAATGTATGGGCCTTCCCGCACCTCGAGTTGCCTCTGCCCGCTGACGAGCCTCAGGTCGTCGCAAGCCTTCATGCCCCTGCTGCTGAGCGCAGTCGCCTCTGGAAGGCTGCGATCAAGTGGCCGATGTACGCCGTGGCCGTGATGCCAGTGCTCCTGGCGGCTGGTTGGCGCCGGCAGCAGGAGCTCCCGGTGCGGCTGGATCAGCTGTTTCTGTTCTTGTTGGCGGCCGTGCTGCTGCTGGCTTGGGAGAACCTGGCCAATGACGTCTTTGATGCGGACACCGGGGTTGATGCCACCGGAAAGCCCCACTCCCTGGTGAACCTCACCGGACGGCGGGATCGGGTGTCACTTCTCGCCAATGGCGCGCTGTTGGTGGGCCTGCTCTTGATGGCCCTGGTGGCCGTGCGTAGCCAGGGCGCTGTCCTGGCCCTGGTGCTGGCCTGCTGCGGCTTGGGTTACCTGTACCAAGGTCCTCCGTTTCGCCTCGGTTATCGCGGTCTTGGGGAGCCGCTCTGCTGGTTGGCCTTTGGCCCCTTGGCGACGGCCGCTGGCTTGATGGCCCTCGCCCCCGAAGGGGCGACTGCGGTGCCCTGGCGTGCGGCCCTGGAGCTGGGGAGTGGCCCCGCCCTGGCCACGACCTTGGTGCTGTTCTGCTCCCACTTCCATCAGGTCAAGGAGGACGCCGCCCACGGCAAGCGCTCGCCGGTGGTGCGGCTAGGGACCGCTCGAGCGGCGGCTCTGGTGCCCTGGTTTGTGGCGGGTTGTCTGGCCTTTGAGTGGGGCCCGGTCCTGGTGGGCCACTGGCCCTTGACCGCTCTGTTGGGGGTGGCCGGTTTGCCTGCGGCCCAGGCCTTGATTCGACTGCTGCGGGAGCATCACCGCGAACCCGAGCGCATTGCCGGCAGCAAATTTTTAGCCTTGCGCTTCCAGGCCCTGAATGGTTTGGGCCTCGCCCTTGGTTTGGCCCTGGGGCCGTTGCTGGGCTGATGGAGCTGCGCTGGCGGCCCTATTCCTTCCGGCTGCCCAGTGCCCTGGTCAGTGCCCAAGGGCGCTGGCTCGAACGTCGCGGTTGGCTGCTGCGCCTAGAGGTCCCAGACGGACGGTTGGGGTGGGGGGAGGTGGCCGACTTGCCCGCGGCTTGGCGGACGGCAGCGCCAGAACGACCTCCGCTGCAGGAGGCTCTCGCTCAGCTTCCAGCAGCCGTTGAGCGCTCTGCGCTGGAGGCCCAGTTGCCCGCGCTGCCCAGCGCCTTGGCCTGTGGCTTGGGCATGGCCCTGGCTGAACTCGATGGCCTGGGGGGCGAGGGCTGGCTGCCTGCCCCGGCCTCCGCGGAGCTGTTGCCTGCCGGGCAGGCCGTTCTGCCGGCGCTTGAGGCCCTGCTGCAGTGCCCTTCGCCAGAGCCCAAGAGCGTGAAGTGGAAGGTGGCCGTTGAGGCCGATGCCAAGGAGCGTGTGCTGCTGGAGCGGTTGCTGGAGCAGCTCCCAGCGAACTGGAGTCTTCGCCTCGATGCCAATGGCGCCTGGGATCGCTCGGTGGCCCAAGGCTGGGCGGAGCGTCTCCAGGGCGAGTCGCGCTTGCAGTGGCTGGAGCAGCCCCTGGATCCCGCCGATCTGGAGGGGCTGCAGGCCCTGGCGCAGCGGGTTCCGGTGGCCCTGGATGAATCCCTGCGGCAGTGCCCGGAGTGTGTTGATGCCAGCTGGCCCGGTTGGCGGGTGCACCGGCCCTTGGCGGAGGCCGACCCGCGTCCTTTGCTGGAGCAGTTGCAGCGGGGCGTACCCCGCTTGATGGTCAGTACGGCCTTTGAGACGGGGATCGGCCGGCGTTTTCTGCACCACCTGGCGGGCCTGCAGGCCCTGGGGCCCACGCCGGTGGCCCCGGGCCTTGCGCCGGCCTGGCAGCCGGAGGGCCCATTGTTCAGCGCGGATCCCCAGCAGGTGTGGGAGGCGGCAGCGGCATGAATGGGATCGAGGTGCTGCTGGATCAGGGGGATCGCGCTGCCTTGGCCGAGCAGCTTCGTCAGCTTTGGCGCGAAGGCCTGACCACAGCGGTGGTCAGGCCCCAGGAGAGAGCCCAGCTGGAGCCTCTGCTGGCGGCGGCGCTGCCGCAAGGCGTGGGGCCGGCCTTGGTTCTGGGGACCGGCGGCAGCACCGGTGCGCGCCATTGGTGCCTGCAGCCCATGGCTCACCTGCAGCGAGCGGCCAGGGCCACGGCCGAATGGCTTCAGGGCATCGGCATTGATCCAGGGGGCTGTGAGCTGCTGAACCCCCTGCCGCTGCATCACATCAGTGGCCTGATGCCCCTGGTTCGTGCTGAGCAGTGGGAGGTCCCGTTGCGGTTTCTGCCGCCGCAGTGGCTGCGGGAACCGGCCCTGCTGGCGCAGCAGGCACCCTTGGCTGGCGAGCGGCAGGCGCTGGTGTCGCTGGTGCCCACCCAGCTGCAGCGGTTGCTGGAGGATCCGCGCGGCCTTGCCTGGCTGCAGGGCTGTGCCTTGATCTGGGTGGGGGGCGCGGCGTTGCCCCAGCCCTTGGCGGAGGCCTGCCGGCGGGAGGGCTTGCCCCTGGCCCCTTGCTACGGGAGCACGGAGACCGGGGCGATGGTGGTAGCCCAGGCACCGCAGGCTTTTCTGGCGGGGGAGAGCGGCTGCGGTCAGCCTCTGCCCCATGCCGAGTTGCGGCTGGAGCCCAGCAGTGGTGCGTTGCAGATCCGCAGCGACAGCCTGGCGGCGGCCCTCTGGTCTGGGGAGGTCTGGCAACCCCTGCCGCTGCAACAGGGCTGGTGGAGCAGTGGTGATCTGGCTCGATTGGATGCCAGGGGGCTTCAGCTGCTGGGCCGGCGCGATGGGGCGATCCAAAGCGGCGCTGAGACGGTGTTCCCCGAGCAGGTGGAGCAGGCGTTGCTCAGGCTGCTGAAAGACGCGGCCATTGGGATCGACGGGTTGCTGCTGCTGCCCCAGGACGACCCCCTTTGGGGGGCCCGCTTGCTCGCCCTGGTGCGGCCGGCCGAGCCGCAGGATTGGCCGGCCCTGGAGCGGAGCCTGCGGCACCTGGCTGAGCAGTTGCCCCCGCCCCAGCGGCCCCGCCAATGGCTGCTGTGTGAGGGCTTGGAGCGCAACGCGATGGGCAAGTGGGAGCGCCAGCGTTGGCGGCAATGGCTTGCGTCCCGGCCGTGACAGATCGAGCCTGACTTGCTAGAAGCGGCCTATGGCGGGAGGACCCATGGCTGAGAGCAACCTCACCGAAGCCAGCAACAAAAAGCTCGCGGCGGGCTTGCTTGCGATCTTCTTGGGCTCACTTGGCGTGCACAAATTTGTGCTGGGCTACAACACTGCTGGCTTGATCATGCTGCTTGTCACCGTCTTGACCTGTGGCGTTGCGGGCTTCGTGATGGGTGTGATTGGAATCATTGAGGGAATCATTTATCTAACGAAAACACCGCAAGAGTTTGAATTGACTTATCTGCAGAACAGCAAAGAGTGGTTTTGACGTTTGGTTGTGAAATCAGCCCATCTCTGGATCTTGCCACTCTCGGCCTTGCTCAGTGTGGGGCTGTTCTCCACGGTTCCGACTGAGGGATTTCATCCCTTCGCGCTTCTCGCCAGTTTGCTCCCGCTGCAGTTGGCTGCGCTGTTTTGGTGTCTTGGAGTGGTCTCTAAAGGGGCTGAATCCCGCCTTGCAAGGCAGAGGCTTCCAGCCAACGATTGATGCCTTGTGGTAACTCACAGCGTTGCCGTCCGTCGGCGCGGATGGCCACATGGCGAGTGAGCCCCTCAGCGACGAGCTGGTCGTCGCTGCTGAAGCTGTAGCGGACTTCAAAGCAGCCAGGATCCAGCCGCGTGGGCTTCAGGCCGATGGCAAGCGGTGAGCCGCAGATCAAGGGCCGGCGAAAATCGGCGCTGCAGTGAACGATCGGAAGGGCGATCTCGGGTGTGCAGCCGGGGGTGGGAAAAATCTCGGCGGCGGTCAGGCCAAAGCGTTCGAGGCTTTCTTCATAGGCCTCATGGCACCAACGCAGGAGCTGTTGGAAGTGCATCACTCCTGCCGCGTCGGTTTCACCGAAACGCACGCTGCGGCAAAGCATCAACCAGCTGTTCGGATTCATTGCAAGCCGAAGTCAAACCCGTGGTGGTGTCTGCACCATGGCTTCAGTTTGAGGGATCACATGGCTTCGGCGCTGGCCACAGAATCACCCAGCATTAATCGGGCCTGGGAGGCCTTTGTGGCCCACGTTCCCGCAATCCTGCTGGCCTGGATTGCGGCTACGGGGATCAGTGTGATCGGCATGCTGGTGTACTTCGTGATCAGCCTCGTGCTGACGACCCTGAGCGGTGCTGACCCGAATGGTGGTGGCACCGTCTTGGCGATCGCGGTGGGGCAGCTGGGTCAATTCCCCTTCACGGTCCTCTCCAGTTTGGTGGCGGTGCTGGTCGCGGCAATTCCTGCGCTCTATTACGAGCGCGGCGAGGTAGTCACGGTTCAGGCTGCATTTGCGGCGCTATTCGAGAGGCCCTGGCGCTATCTCTGGGCCGGTGTGCTCTTCACGCTTCTCGTTCTGGTTGGGTTTCTCTTCTGTGTGCTTCCCGGGGTCTTGATCTTGTTCGTGACCCCGCTCTATGTGAATCGCATTTTTAATACCAACTTGACCGTGACCGATGCCTTTGCTGCTTCGGTTCAGGCCCTGTTCCGCTCGCCTCAGGGAATCAGCTACCTGGGCATTGAAGTGTTGGCCGCCTTGCTGGTGCTCTTGGTGTCGATCTGCACCTGTGGTTTTGGTGCCCTACTGGCGCTACCCGTCAGTTCCTTCTATCTGCAGAACGCGGCCTACAACAAGGGCTTAATTAGCTGAGCTGCGCCAGCGGAAAGTGCAGAAGCCCTGGGCCTAGCCACCCACCAAGACTCACCCCGAGTCGCAGCAGCCAGTAGCCCAGCAGGGCCAAGGCCATCGCGCCGAGGGGCCAAGCCGGGATCCCTCGCGGCAGCAAGCGGCGCTGGCGGATGGAGAGCACGGACCAGCCGATTAAGAGCCCAGCCATCACGGGCCCAAAGGCATGGAGCTCCAGCGCTCCATCCAGGTTGCCGGTCAAGCTCGCGGCGGTGGCGCGGGTCAGGTAGCAGGTCGGACAGGGGATTCCAGTGAGGGCCCGCAGGGGGCAGCTCCATCCCGGCAAGCCCGGGTGCAGCCCCTTCAGCCAGAGGGACCCGGTGAGGCCAGCCGGCAGGAGATAGCCGCTGCTTTGAATCCGTTGAAGAAATCGACGCAGGGGGTAGGCAAGACAGACATTGCTGCCACAGTTTGCCCCCAATGCTGCGCTGTTCCGATGGAAGCACTGGTGAGATTTCTATTGGCCGATGTTCCTGTCTGGACGCTGGCCTTGGCGTTGATCATTGCTCTGGCTCAAACCCGTCGCCAGTGGCAGCTCGGGCGCTGGGCAGAGGCGTCCTTGCTTTGGATTGCTTTTTGGGTGTTGGGTGTTGCTGGCATCTATGGATTTATCGCCCACATTGCCTTTGGCCCCTTCATTGCCGAGCAAATTGGCTGGCCCAATAGTCCATTTCAAAACGAGGTGGCCTACGCCAATCTCATGATGGGGATCTTGGGATTCAGCAGTTTTGTGCTGCGCCAACGCGCTTACTTAATGGCGTCAATGACCGCTTACTGCAGCTGGTTTTTTGCAGATGGCATCGGGCATGTTGTGTCGCTGTTCATGGATCACAACAGCGCACCGTCGAACGCAGGAAGTCCTCTCTATACCGACCTGCTCACACCCGTTTTGGTTGTAGTGCTGATCGCGTTGAGTCGATCAACCCGCCACCGATTTCGTTAGCGGTCAACCGAGCCCATGATCACGTCGATCGAGCCCAGGATCGCCATGATGTCTGCCACCTTGGCCCCTTTGAGGATGTGGGGAAGGATCTGCAGGTTGGTGAAGTCGGCCGCACGGATCTTGAAGCGCCAGGGCGTCACGTCGTTGTTGCCCTGAAGGAAGACCCCGATTTCCCCCTTGCCTGATTCCAGGCGGGTGTAAAGCTCGCCGTTGGGGATCTTGAAGGTGGGCGCCACTTTCTTGGCGACGATTTGATAGTCGAAGCCGGCAAATTCGCTGCGCTTGCCCTCGGCCATGCGCCGCGCCTCGAGGTTCTCGGTGGGGCCGCCGGGGATCATCTGGCAGGCCTGGCGCAGGATCTTCAGCGACTGGCGCATCTCCTCGATGCGGACGCGGTAGCGGGCGAAGCAGTCGCCTTCCTTCTCCCAGGCCACATCCCAGTCGAAGTCGTCGTAGCACTCATAGTGGTCGACCTTTCGCAGGTCCCAGGGCACCCCGGACGCCCGCAGCATGGGGCCGGAGAGGCTCCAGTTGATCGCTTGTTCGCGGCTGATGGTGCCGAGACCCTCAATCCGCTTGCGGAAGATCGGGTTGTTGGTGATCAGCTTTTCGTATTCGTCGATCTTCGGGCCGAACCAATCGCAGAAGTCCAGGCACTTGTCCAGCCAGCCGTAGGGCAGGTCCGCGGCGACACCACCGATGCGGAAGTAGTTGTTGTTAATCAGCCGTTGACCGGTGGCGGCTTCCCAGAGGTCGTAGATCATCTCCCGCTCGCGGAAGATGTAGAAGAACGGCGTCTGGGCTCCCACGTCCGCCAGGAAGGGGCCAAGCCAGAGCAGGTGGTTGGCGATGCGGTTGAGCTCGAGCATCAACACGCGGATGTAGCTGGCGCGCCTCGGCACCGGCACATTGGCCAGGCGCTCCGGGGCGTTGACCACGATGGCTTCGTAGAACATGCCCGCCGCGTAATCCATGCGGCTGACGTAGGGCACGAACATCACGTTCGTGCGGTTCTCGGCGATCTTCTCCATGCCGCGGTGGAGGTAGCCGATGACCGGCTCGCAATCCACCACGTCCTCACCGTCCAGGGTGACCACAAGCCGCAACACCCCGTGCATCGAGGGGTGGTGGGGCCCGAAGTTCACCACCATCGGCTCCGTGCGCGTTTCCAGCTGCGTCATGGGGCCGAGGAATAGGGATCGCTGACGGGATCTTAGGAAGGAAGGGCCCGTTGCTTACACCTCCGCTGGTTCAGGCCTTTGACCACGTGCCTGTGCTGGCAGCACAGGTGATGGCCAGTTTCGCTGCGCTGGAACCCCTTTTGCAGGAGCGGGGTGGTGGTCTGCTGATCGATTGCACCCTCGGTGGCGGCGGCCACAGCGCCCTGTTGCTCGAGGCCCATCCCAGCCTGCGCTTGGTGGGGTTGGACCAGGACCCCACCGCCCGGCAGGCGGCGGCGGAACGCCTGGCGCCCTTTGGTGATCGGGTCAGGGTCGTCGCCACCAACTTCGCGGACTACCAGCCCGAGGAGCCGGCCCTGGCGGTCATGGCGGATTTAGGCGTCAGCAGCCCCCAGTTGGATGTGGCGGAGCGGGGCTTCAGTTTTCGCCAGGACGGTCCCCTGGACATGCGGATGAATCCCCAGGCCGGGGAGACCGCGGCGGAGCTGATCGAGCGACTGGATGAGACGGAGCTGGCGGACCTGATCTACGCCTATGGCGAGGAGCGGCTCTCCCGGCGCATTGCCCGCAAGATCAAGGAGCACCTGAGCGAACAGGGTCCCTTTGCTGGGACCGATGCCCTGGCCTACTTGGTGGCGGGTTGCTATGCCCCCAAGGCGCGCCGGGGACGGATCCACCCGGCGACGCGCACCTTTCAGGCCCTGCGGATTGCTGTGAACGATGAACTGGGGGTCCTGGATCGCCTGTTGCAGCAGGCCCCCGATTGGTTAAGCCCCGGCGGGCTGATGGGGGTGATCAGCTTTCACTCCCTCGAGGATCGCCGCGTCAAGACCGCCTTCAGCAGCGATGAGCGGCTGCAACGGGTGACCCGAAAACCAGAAACGGCTGGAGAGGAGGAGCAGAGCTCCAACCCTCGCAGCCGTTCCGCCAAATGGCGCGTCGCTAGGCGGCGCGATCTGAGTTGATCAGTTGTTGCTCATGATCCCGGTGTGGTCCTGGCTGCCGAACAGCTGGCGATAGGCCGCGGTGCTGACGCAGATCAGCACAGGAGCCAGCACCAGCAGGCCACCGGCGTTGAACAGGTAGGCGACGCCGGCGACGACGCTTTCGACGATCACGAACCAGAGCACGGTCCACCAGCTGGGGTTCACCCCATCGATGCCGGCCTGGAGTGTTTCCACAGGACGCTTGGCGCCATAGAGCGACATCGGCACCAGGAACTGCTGGGTGACCACCAGCCAGATCTTGAAGATGGCGAAGGCGATCACCGGGATCCAGAACAGGACGGTGTTGACTTTGCCGAGACCAAAGCCGATGCCCCAGGCCACGGCGCCCACGACGGCCAGCACGATCACCAGCAGCAGGCTGGAGCCGAAGAGGCGGCCGCTGGCATCGCTATCCCAGCGGGTGAAGCTGCTGAAGCTGGGCTTCTGGCCTTCGAGGCTGGTCCAGGCGCCGCGGGTCAGACCAACGGCGGCCCAGAGGGCAACGATGATGTAGCCGATGATTCCCACCACCAGGCCGATCTTGGTGGCGACGGGGTGCACCAGGGCCGGTGCACCAAGGGCCAGGTGAAGCAGGCCGCTGGTGATCAGGCCGATGAAGGGGGCCATGATCACCAGCACCAGCACCTGGAAGAGCACAAAGGGCCAGGGGGCGCGGCAGAAGGCCTGCCAGCCATCCTCGATCGCTCGCAGGATGGAGAGCTTGTTGGTGCCTGGGGTGGGCAATCCCATCGAAAAAGCAGGTGTTTGGCCGGAAAGTAGCGACCACGACAGCGTCTGCCCAGAAATGTTGAACTTTCGAAGTGCTAGGCCCGCCGCAGGGTCTTGAGCGTTTCCTCCAGGACGTCTCCGGCGCGCTCCACCTCGGTGCTGGTGCTTGGGCGCCCCAGGCTGAAGCGCACCGAGGCCGCCGCCTCCAGGCGACTGCGGCCCAGGGCTTGGAGCACGTGGGAGGGTTCGCCCGCGGCGCAGGCGGAGCCGCTGCTGACCGCAAGGCTGCGGCGTAGGCCTTGATGCAGGGCGTTCCCCTCGACTCCCTCGATGCTGATGTTGAGGTTGTGGGGCAGGCAGGGGGCTGCGGCACCGTTGCGCTGGATTCCCCCCAGGGCTTGGCAACGCTCCCAGAGGGCATCGCGGAGCTGAGCGAGCCGCTGGCCCCGCTTTTCTCGATCCGCCTCGGCCAGCTCCACTGCTCTGGCCAGGCCGACGATCAAGGGCACCGGCAGGGTGCCCGCCCGCAGCCCCCGCTCTTGGCTGCCCCCGTGTTGCTGGGGGGCCAGCTCAATTCCTGGGGCGATGGCCAGGGCCCCGATTCCTTTCGGGCCATACAGCTTGTGACCGCTGAGGCTGAGCAGGTCGATGCCGAGCTCGCGTGCCTGCAGGGGGATGTGTCCGACCGCTTGGGCCCCATCGCAGTGGAAGAGGACCTGGCGCCTGCGGCAGAGCTCAGCGATGGCCGCGAGCGGCTGAAGCACGCCGATCTCATTGTTGGCGGCCATGACGCTCACCAGAAGCGTCTGCGGGTTGAGGGCCTGCTCGAGCCGTTGCAAGTCGATCAGACCATCGACCTGGGGCGGTAGGCAGATCAGCTCAAAGCCGTGCCCCGCGAGGTAGCGCAGGGGATCGAGGACAGCCCGGTGCTCGGTTGCCAGGCAGACCAGGCGCCGGCGGGTTCCGCCGCGCTGTAATTCCGCCTCCGCCACACCTTTGATCGCCAGGTTGTTGGCTTCGCTGGCTCCGCTGCAGAAGATCAGCTCCTCGGGGGCGAAGCCCAGGCTGCCGGCGATCGCGGCCCTGGACTGCTGGACCACGGCGGCAGCGGTGAGCCCAGGCCGATGCAGGCGACTGGCGGGGTTGGCGAAGTCCTCGGTCCACCAGCGCGCCATCGCCTCCACCACCGCCGGATCGCAGGGGGTGGTGGATTGATAGTCGAGGTAGGTGACGCCGGAGCCCATGGACACCCATGCTGGCAACCATGCTGCCGTTCTCGGGCGCCATGGGCCGTCGTATTGCACTCCTGTCGTTGCTGCTGGGTTCCGCCGCCCTCGGGCTTGGCGCCCGGGCTCAGGAGGTCCGCGATGGCGTTTTTTTCAAGCCTTCTGAGCAGCGGCCCGCTGATCTGGTGGTGTTGCGGGAATGGGGAACGATCGAGGGCATGCACCTGATCGGGGTACATGGGGTTAAGCCTGATCCAGGCGACGCCACGGCCCGGTCGATCGTTGTCTGGGTGGAATCGCCGACGGGGGTTGAGCTGGCTGTCGACAACCTGCGCTGCAGTGCCAGTGCGCCGATGCGCCTGACCAAGCGCGGCAATGCGCTCTTGATCAAGGAGCTCAACCCCGGGGGGCAGGTCACTGAAGCCAACCGCATGGATCACAAGATCTGGTGGGCCGCCTGTTTCCCGGACCAGGCCGGCAAAGACCCCGCCACCCTCCAGGCCTTGGCCAGGCAGTTGGGTTACTCCGGCCAGCTGATTGAGCAGCAGCAGGTGCTGCCTGGAAACCCTCGATAGATTGCGCCGATGAGCCTCGAATCCGACACCCAGCCCGACGTCACGCCAGCGGCTCCAGCGCGCTTGCTGCTGGTGGATGACGAACCGGGGTTGCGCACCGCTGTACAGGCCTACCTCGAAGACGAGGGGTTTGCGGTGACAACGGCCGTCGATGGTGAGGACGGCTGGGCCAAGGCCCAGGAGTTGTTGCCGGATGTGGTGATCAGTGACGTGATGATGCCCCGCCTGGATGGCTATGGCCTGCTGCGGAAACTCCGCGAGGACGAGCGCCTGGGCGGCACGCCCGTGATTTTTTTGACGGCCAAGGGGATGACGGCCGATCGCATCGAGGGCTTTCAGGCCGGCTGCGACGACTACATCCCCAAGCCCTTCGACCCCGATGAACTGGTGGCGCGGGTGCACAACGTGGTCAAGCGCCAGGAACGGCTGCTGACCGAAGCCGCCCGCTTTGCCGATGCCGACATCGGCCAGATGGCGAAGCAGATCACCGAGATCCGCTCCCTACTGGCCACCGGTGGCAGTAAGCAGCCGACCGCGGCGGTGAAGCACGAGTTCACCCCCCGGGAAGCCTCGGTGCTGCAACTGGTGGCGGAGGGAATGATGAACAAAGAGATCGCTCGGCGCCTGGAGACCTCGATCCGCAACGTCGAGAAGTACGTCAGCCGGCTGTTCACCAAGACCGGCACCGCGAGTCGCACGGAATTGGTGCGCTACGCCTTGGAAAACGGCCTGGTTGAGTAAGGACTGGCTGCCGGCGGCCCTGAACAGCGGTCACCGCTACCGGGACCGGGTCCAGGCGGCCGCTGCCAGCACGGTTGGCTACTACGCCGAGCGCTATGTCCATTCCGATCCATCGGTCTGGAGGGAGCGTCTGGCCGCCGGTGAGATCTGGTGCAACGGCCAACAGCTCCGGGCCGATGTGGCGTTGGCCGCCGGGGATCAACTGCTCTGGCATCGGCCCCCCTGGGAGGAGGCCGCCGTGCCGGTGCTGAGCCAGCACGCGGTCGTCTTTGATGACGGCGATCTGCTGGTGCTGAACAAACCCAGCGGTCTGCCGGTGTTGCCCGCCGGGGGCTTCTTGGAGCACACGCTGCTGACGCAGCTGCGGTCCTGGGCCCCGAAGGCCCGGCCCGTGCATCGCCTGGGGCGATTCACCTCCGGGGTGTTGGTCTGCGCGCGGCAGCGCTCAACCCGCGCCAACCTGAGCGCGCGCCTGCGGGAGAGCACCGCAGATGTCACTGTCCGTCGGGGCTGCCTGAAGGTCTACCGGGCGTTGACCGAACCGTTGCCGGCCGATTGGGGGCTGGGGGAGACCCGCCCGATCGAGACCCCGATTGGTTTGCGGCCCCACCCCCTGCTGGGGCAGTTGTGGTGCGCGGCCTTGGCCGGTGATGCGTGCGCCCTGGCCTCCCGCAGCGCCTTGACCTTGCTCGAGCGCCAGCCGGGTCGCTGCTTGGTGGAGGTGGAGATCGCCACGGGACGGCCCCACCAGATCAGGATTCACACGGCCGCCATCGGATCTCCTCTGCTGGGGGATCCCCTCTATCTGCCGGGGGGAGAGGCGCGCGCTGAGGTGCTTCCCGGAGCTGGCGGCTACCAGCTCCATGCCCACCGACTCAGTCTGGAGCCGGAGGGGCTTTCCCTCGAGGCGCCCCTGCCCTCAGGCCTTCTCGAAGGCCAGCAGCCGTGAGAAGTAGAAGGGGGCCTTGTTCAGGCTGCGGCGCTTGAGCACGAAGCCTGCCTTTTCAGCGGCCTGGACGATGCCCTTCTCGCGAAGGGTGTAGGCGCGGGTGGTCTTGCTTGGACCGGGGAAGAGCTGGCCGATCTTTTTGAGCACGGCCAGGACCGGGGTGTAGGGAGCGAAGCTGACGATCAGGTGCTTCTCGGCCATGGAGGCGAGGTGGCGAACCATCTCCTCGGCTGGTTCCTGGGGGTAGTGGATGAAGACATCCAGGCAGACCACGGTCTCGTAGCGACCGCTCAGGCTCTCCAGGTCAGAGGCCAGGTAGCTGACGCGGCCAGGGGCGATCCCAGCTTCATTGGCCCGGCGCTCCGCTTCATTGACCATGGCCTCCGAGAGGTCTGAGGCGGCAATGGAGCCGGCCCCCAGTTGGGCCAGGGGCAACGTGAGGCTGCCGACGCCACAGCCGGCATCACAGAAGCTGCGGCCGCCCAGGTTCCCCTGCTCCTGGAGCCAAGCCAGCACGTTGTCGACGGTCTTCTGGTGGCCGATGCGGATGTTCCGCTGCACCTTGTTGACGTCACTGGACTCGCTGTAGATGCGGTTCCAGCGATCGAAACCGGTGGTTTCGAAGTAGCCCTTCACCTCTTGCTTCTCGGCCTGCTTTTCCGCGGCCTTGTCGTTGAGGAGCTGATCGGCGGGCATTCGGCGGAGGGGGGAGATGGGGCGGATCCTATTCAGGCGGCCCGGATCCAGCGCAGGTCGGCACTGGGCCCACTCCAACGCAGGGTTTCGCCGATGGGCAGCCCTTGGAGTTGCTGTTGCACCCGGGTCGCCCCACCCAAGAGGCGCCGGGGCAGGACGGTGGCCGCGGCGATGGCCCGATCCGGCTCACCGCTCCAACGGGCCAGCCGTTTGACCCCCTCGAGCAGCGGCAGGGTGACCCCAGCCAAGGTGCCGTCCTCGAGCCGGCAACTCCCCTGCTCGACGATCAGCGTGCGGTCATCCCAGCGGTGCAGCCCGTCGGCCAGGCCATAGGGGGCTAGGGCATCGCTGACCAGCACCACCTGCTCGGGTGCGAGCCGCTGCAGCAGCACCGCCATGGTCGGATCCACATGGACGCCATCGGCGATTAAGCCGAGGGCGATGTCGCCCCGCCGTACCGCCGCGCCAATGGGTCCAGGACTGCGGTGATGCAGTCCTGCCATTGCGTTGAAGCTGTGGGTCAGCATCCCCACCCCCCGCTCGAAGGCGCGACTGGCCTGCTCCGCCGTGGCCTCGCTGTGCCCCAGGCTGACCAGGATTCCTCGATCGCGCAGGGCGCCGATCACCGCTTCGGCCCCCGGCAATTCCGGCGCCAGGGTCACCAGCGCGATCTCCGCTTCAAAGCCGCCGATACGCTGATTCAAAGCCTCCAGGCTCGGCGAGGCCAGGTGTTCGGCCGGGTGAGCACCGCGTTTGCCATGGGCGAGAAAGGGGCCCTCGAGGTGTGCACCCAACAGGCGGCAGCGGCCGCTCCGGTGTTGGAGGCGCGCTTGGCGCAGCACCTCTAGGGCTTGGCGTAGCGGCGAGAGGGCGCAGGTGACCAGGGTGGGGCTGATCGCCTCGACCCCATCACGCCAGAGCAGCTCCAGTAGCTCCAGCAGTTGGGGGAGATCGCTCGGCTGTAGCTCGGGAAAGGCGAGTCCCAAGCCACCGTTGATTTGCCAGTCGATGCCGGCGGGGCTGAGCCAGTCGCCATGCCAGTTCTCACCCGCGGCGGCACTGCCCTGGGGCATGGGCTGGGTGGTGGCGATTCGCTCGTGGGCCAGCCCGATGCGCCAGAGCCCTGGCTCTCCAGGTAGGCGAACGTGGCTCAGCCAGCGCATTCGATGCGAGAACGGAACCATGTCATCCTCGCTGCGAAAGCCGAAACGTGCCGATGTCTGACGCTGCGCTGGTGGCTGTGGTGATGGGGAGTGACTCCGACCTGCCCACCATGCAGCCCGCCGTCGAGATGCTGAACCGCCTTGGGGTGGCGACCGAGGTCCGGGTGCTTTCGGCCCACCGGACACCCTTGGAGATGGTGGACTTCGCCCAAGCTGCCGCTGGTCGCGGCTTCAAAGTGATCATTGCTGGGGCTGGCGGGGCCGCCCACTTACCCGGCATGGTCGCCTCCCTGACGGTGTTGCCGGTCATCGGCGTCCCGGTCCAGACCAGGGCCCTCTCCGGAGTGGATTCCCTCCACTCGATCGTGCAGATGCCTGCAGGCATTCCGGTCGCCACCGTGGCGATTGGCAATGGGGCCAATGCGGGCCTGCTGGCGGCTCAGATCTTGGCCACGGCCGATGGGGCCCTGTCGGCCCGCTTGGCGGAGTATCGCCAGTCCCTCCATGATCAGGTGGCGGCGAAGGATGCCCGCTTGCTGGAGCTGGGCAGTGCCGCTTACTTGACACAGATGTGATCGGTTGGGGCGATGTTGGGGTGACCCATGCTTGAGCGTCTGGTTCTTCCGCCCTGGTTGCGCCTGAGCCTGGCGCTGCCTCTTTTGGCGTTGAACCTCTGGGTTCTGCGGCAGTTGCTCTTGCCGCTGGCTCCCTTCCCGGCCCTGTTCGTCGGGGCTGCGCTCATCGCCTTTTTGCTGGACCTCCCCACCCGGTGGTTGGCCCGTCGCGGGCTGCCGCGGGGTTTGGCGGTCCTGTTGGTGGTGGGTCTGTCCTTGACCCTGCTGGTCTTGGCCGCCCTCTGGCTGGTCCCGCGGCTGATTGAGCAACTCGGAGAGCTGATCAATGCTTTGCCGTCTTGGTTGGTGGAGGCTGAGGGCCTGCTGGATCGCCTGGAGGTCTGGGCCGCCGATCGGGCACTGCCCACGGAATTCACGGATCTGAGCAGCACCCTCTTTGCCCGGGCCAGTCAGCTGGCGAGCCAACTCAGCCAACGGGCCCTGGGGATCTTGGGCGCCACCGTGGGGCTCACGGTCAACGTCGTGATCGTGGCTGTGTTGGCCCTGTTCCTCTTGCTGGGCGGGGATCCGATCGTGGCGGGATTGGCCCGCTGGCTGCCCGAGGGCACCCGGGAGTTGGTCACCGGCACCTTGAATCGCACCTTCCGGGGTTACTTCGCCGGGCAGGTGTTGTTGGCGTTGATCCTCAGCGCCTTGCAGATCGTGGTCTTCACCCTGCTGGGGATTCCCTATGGGGTGCTCTTCGCCGTGGCGATTGGGTTCACCACCCTCGTGCCCTACGCCAGTGCAGTGACGATTGTCTTGGTCAGCGTGCTGCTGGCCTTGGATGATCCACGCACCGGCCTGGAGGTCTTGGCGGCGGCCATCAGCGTCGGTCAGGTGGTGGATCAGGTGATCCAGCCGCGTTTGATGGGCAGCATCGTTGGCCTCCAGCCCGCCTGGCTGCTGGTTTCACTGCCGATCGGGGCCCGTGTGGGCAGCTTGATGGGCTTTGGCGATCTATTGGGGTTGCTGCTGGCAGTCCCGGTGGCCAGCTGTTTGAAAACCTTTCTGGATGCCTGGGGGCAGCAGCCCGCCCCCGATGGGATCACTGAGGAATCACGCCCGCTTCGCGCAGGTGGTTGATCACCAACTCCACGCAGGCCTCCAGGCTTTGGCTGCCGGTGTCCACCCGCAGTTCAGGCTTCTCGGGGGCTTCGTAGGGGCTTGAGATCCCGGTGAATTCCTTGATCTCGCCAGCACGGGCCTTGGCGTAGAGCCCTTTGGTATCCCGCTCTTCGCAGACGCTCAGGTCAGCGGCGCAGTGGATCTCCACAAAATCGCCGTTCTCCACCAGGGCCCGAGCCCGGTCACGGTCGGCCTTGAAGGGGGAGACAAAGGCGGTCAACACGACCACGCCGGCATCGAGAAACAGCTTGCTCACTTCACCGATGCGGCGGATGTTCTCCTCGCGATCCGCATCGGAGAAGCCCAGGTCCTTGCAAAGCCCGTGGCGGATGTTGTCACCGTCCAGTACGTAGCAGGCCAGGCCGCGTTCAAACAGCGCCTGGTTCACCGCATTGGCGAGGGTGCTTTTGCCGGAGCCACTGAGGCCGGTGAACCAGAGGATGGCGCTGCGATGACCCCGCTGCTCAGCCCGGGCGGCCCGATCGACCGAGGCGTGGTGCCAGGCGATGTTGGTGGAGGCGCCCTTGTTGGTGAGCTCTCCGTAGGTGGGAGATGCGGTCATGGCGGGCCTGGGGAGCGACGTCGGGCCATTCTCCCCGCCAGCGGTTCCAGCTCCTAGCCGCCGGCTTGTTTGGGCCGGTAGCCCGCCTTCTCCAGGGCAGCCAGGGCCGCGGCGACTTGATCGCCCTGCAGTTCGATTACCCCGTCCTTGACGGTCCCGCCGGTGCCTGCGGCCGCCTTGAGCTGTTTCAGCAGGGCTTTGAGATCGCTCTCGGCTGCCTCAACCCCGGTGATGGCGGTCACCATCTTTCCGCCCTTGCCGGCCTTGGTGCGTTGCACCCGCACCCGTTGCTGGGCCTTGGGGCTGGATTCCGCTGGGGCACTACTGGCCCGTTGCAGGCTTTCAGGCCGCGTGAATTCTTGCCAGCCACCCTTCGGCATCGCTTTGGATCTGCGTCGGTTCCAGTTCAGCGCAACGCAGGCCAGTCCTGTCACCACCGCCAGTTCCTAACCTGAGCCGAATCCGCGCGCTCCTGGTGACCAGCACCGCTCCTTCGATGACGTCGGCCCAGGGCGCCCCCGACCCGGCAGAACTGGCACTGGAGTCCAGGCCCAACAGCTTGGGTCGCTATGGCCAGTTCGGTGGTCAGTACGTTCCCGAGACCCTGATTCCCGCCCTGGCGGAACTGGAGCGGGCCGCCGCCGAAGCCTGGAAGGATCCCGCCTTTACCGAGCGGCTCAACCATCTTCTGCGCAACTACGTCGGCCGCCCCAACCCCCTCTATGAAGCGGAGCGGCTGAGCGAGCACTACCGCCGCGCCGACGGGGGCCCTCGCATTTGGTTGAAGCGCGAAGACCTCAACCACACCGGTGCCCACAAGATCAACAACGCCTTGGGGCAGGCGCTGTTGGCGCTGCGGATGGGCAAAAAGCGGATCATTGCTGAAACCGGTGCGGGTCAGCACGGCGTGGCCACCGCCACCGTCTGCGCCCGCTTTGGCCTCGAGTGCGTCGTCTACATGGGCGCCGAGGACATGCGCCGGCAGGCCCTGAATGTCTTCCGTATGCGCTTGCTTGGGGCCACGGTTCAGCCCGTGACCGCTGGCACCGCCACCCTGAAGGACGCCACCAGTGAGGCGATCCGAGATTGGGTCACCAATGTGGAGACGACTCACTACATCCTGGGCTCGGTTGCTGGCCCCCATCCGTTCCCGATGCTGGTGCGTGATTTCCATGCCGTGATCGGAGAGGAAACCAAGCGCCAGTGTCACGAGGCCTTTGGCCGCAACCCCGATGTCCTGGTGGCCTGTGTCGGCGGTGGCTCCAACGCCATGGGCCTGTTCCATTCCTTCGTTCCCGACACCAACGTCCGCCTGATCGGCGTGGAAGCCGCCGGTGATGGCGTCCCGACTGGACGCCATGCCGCCACCATCACCGAAGGCCGTGTTGGCGTGCTGCATGGGGCCATGAGCCTGCTGCTGCAAGACAACGAGGGGCAGGTGCAGGAGGCGCACTCCATCAGCGCCGGTCTGGATTACCCCGGGGTGGGACCCGAGCACAGCTACCTCAAGACCATCGGCCGGGCTGAGTACGGCGCGGTGACGGACGCTGAAGCCCTTGATGCCCTCCAGCTGCTGTGCCAGCTCGAGGGGATCATTCCGGCCTTAGAGACTGCCCACGCCTTCGCTTGGCTCGATAAGCTCTGCCCCACTTTGGCTCCAGGCACCGAGGTCGTCCTCAACCTCTCCGGCCGCGGCGACAAGGATGTCAACACGGTCGCGGATCGCCTGGGAAGTGCCCTCGGCGGCTAGGGCTCAGCTGAGCAGTCGATCGAGGTAACCCGCTACGCCCTCCACCGCTGATCGAGCGGTGGAGTAGGCCATCCGCATCGGACCGATCAGGGCAACGTGGCCGGAGGCGCCGCTGCGGTTGCCGTAGCTGGCTTGCACCACGGCGCAGTGCTGCAGGGCGGGATGGGGATGTTCCGAGCCAATCCAGACACCGCCTTTGTCATGGGCGGCTTCGCTTTGTAGGACTTGTTGGGGCTCCAGCTCCACCAGCTGCAGGAGGGGTTTCAGGCTGGAGCTGCTTTGGAATTCCGGCTGCCCGAGCAGCCCCGCCACCCCGAGGCTGACCGCCCCTTCGTTGCTACCCCCTCTGGCCAGGCTGTGGCTGCTCAGACCTTGCCGCAGTAGTTCTCCGCTGCTGCCCAGTTGGCTAGGGAGCGCCTTCCAATTCAGGCGGCCTGATCCCCCTTGGAGTTGATCGCTGGCCCAGCGCTCCAGGGCTGGGACCTGGGTGCCCAGTTCTTTGGGCATTCGCAGGTTGAGGCAGCTGGCGGCTGCTCCCTTTTCCACCAACAGCACCAGCAGCCGATCGTTGCTGGGGACCAGGCGCACGGTCTCCAGACTTCCGCCCAGCTCCTGGGGCCGGGTAATCAGGCTCATCAAGCCGGTGAGGTCGGCCAGGCGGCGGGCGAGCTGCAGCAGCAGGTCATCGAAGGCCGCCCACTGAAGACTGAGGCCCGTGAGTTCACGGTTGAGTTGACCGGCGGCGGCCCCCGGCGCGGGCAACAGGCAGTCCACGTAGTGGCGATACCCCAGTTGGCTGGGGACGCGGCCGGCGGAGGTGTGGGGTTGGGTGAGCAGTCCGCGCTGCTCCAGCGCGCCCATGGCTGAGCGCACCGTGGCGGGGCTGGCCTTCAGGCCAAAGCGACGCACCAGGGTTTGGCTACCCACGGGCTCCGTGGTGTCGACGTAGTGCTGCACCGTCGCTTGAAGCACCTCCTTTTGCCGGCGGGGCAGGGGCTGCAAAACGGTGCAATCGGGCCTCAGAGCCGATGCTACGGGGCCTAAACGCTGGCGCGGGCTGAATGCAGGAAAAAGCGGCGGTAGTCCGGGTCCTGATCGAGCAGATCCAGGAAACGATCCCGGTCGAGCCGCAGCAGTAGGCCATCCCCGCGGGCGCGGACCGTGACGGCCCTGGGTTGGTCGTCGATTAGGCCCGCGTCGCCGAAGAAATCCCCTTCTTCCACCAGCCCCTGTTTGATCGGAATCCCTCCCCAGAGGTCGTTTTGAAGCACCTCCAAGGTGCCAGCCACCACCACATAGAAGGCATCGGGGGCGTCTCCTTCGCGGAACACCTCCTCGCCGTGGCGGATCCGATCGCTGACGAATTCCGAGGCCAGCCAGACCAGCAACTTGGGGTCGACCCCGTGGAACAAGGGGATGGTGGCCAGGCGCTCGGGTGTGATCCGGACCCGTTGCCCTAGCTCCAGGTTGAAGCCGCTCATCTGGCGGTGCCAGAAGGAGGCATAGAGCCCTCCGGCGGCCAGCAGATCGTTGTGGTGACCCAGCTCCACCACCTGGCCGCGATCGATGACTGCGATCTGATCCATCGCCGCAGCGGCCCGCAGTCGGTGCAGGACGGAGACCACCGTGCGGCCGTCGCTTAGCTTCCGCAGGGTCGTGTTGATTGCTTCTTCAGTGTTGGGGTCGAGGGCGCTGGTGGCCTCATCCAGCAGCAGTAGCCGTGGGTTGCGGACGATCGCCCGGGCGATGGCGATCCGTTGCTTTTGGCCGCCAGAGAGGCGACCGCCGCCGGGCCCGACCGGGGTCTGCAATCCGTCCGGCAGGGTATGGATCAGGTCCCCCAGTTCGGCGGCCATGGCCGCCTCTTGAACCTCCTGATCGGAGGCATCAAGGCGGCCCAGGCGGATGTTGTCGGCGATGGAGAGATCGAAAAGGACCGTCTCCTGGGGCACCAAGGCCACTTCCTCGAGCCACTGGCCCCGGTCGGTGTTGCCAAGAGGAACCCCATCGACCAGCAGGCAACCCTGCTGCGGCTCGATCTGCCGCAGCAGTAGCCGCAGCACGGTGCTTTTCCCCCCTCCGCTGGGGCCGACCAGGGCGAGGGAGCTGTTGGCGGGAATGGTCAGGTTGAGCTGGTTGAGCCCTCCACCGCCTGGGTAGCGGAACTGCACGTGCTCAATCGCCAGTTGCTCCCGCAGGGCAGGCGGGCTCGGCTCCATCCCCCGGGTCACCGCCTGCGACCGCTTCGCTTTGGGCAGCTGCTCCTCGAGCAGATTCAAGGCCGTCGTGGCGGCCTGCAACGGCAGCAGGGAGGCGCCCAATTGCCACATGCCACTGACCATCGCCGTGGCGATCCCCAGGGCGGAGACCAGTTGCCCAACCGTGAGCTGCTGTTCCAGCACCAACCAGGTGCCCAGGGCAAACACGCTCACCAACGTGAGCATGGCGGAGGCGGTCAGGGCGGCCTGTTGGAGGCCTGACATCGCGCCGACCCGCTGGGCCCAGCGCATCAGATTCCGGTTGCGCCGATTGAATTCCGAGCGGGTGGTGCTGCGAAGCCCAAAGAGATCCACTAGCTCTCGGCTGCGTAGGCGCTCGCTGGCGTAGCTGAGCAGTAGGCCCGCTTGCTCGACCCGGGCCTCTTCCCGCCTGGCCAGAGCTGGGGTGAAGGCCACCTGGCTCACCAACAGCAACGGGGTGAGGACCACCGCCACCAGGGCGAGACGCCAATCGCTGGTGAACAGCAGCAGGACGCCGATGAACAGCTGAGCGACCGTCCAGGTGAAGAGGGGCAGCTGCGTGACGACGGCGTTCTCCAACGTTGGGATCTGAAGGGCTAGTAAGCCCTGTTCGCTCCCTTCAGCGCTGCCGTCGCTGGGGTTGGCTTGCTCCAGCAGATGCCCGAAGAGCCGCTGGCGAAAGCCCGTTCCCAGTTGGCTTCCCAGGGCGGCAAACAACTTGATGGACAGACCGTTGCAGGCCACCGCCACCAGGAGCCAAGCGCAGGGCAGCAGCAGGAGCACCGCCACCGGTGGGCCACTGCTGGCTTGATCAATCACCTGGTCGATGACCAGCTGCAGCAGCACTGGGATGCCCACCATCAGCAGCGGGTCTGGCAGGACCGTGAGGATGGCCAGGACCGCCTTCAGCCGTTGGTTGCCGAAGTGGCGCCACAGTCTGAGGGGCAGCAGCAGCGGAAACATCGGCCGGCTCAACCAGCCAACCGATAGCAAGCAGCTGCGGTTTTGACCGCTTAGTAGCGGGGCACGCTGGGGTCGGCCGAGACGCTCCAGGCATCGATGCCGCCCTGCAGGTTCAAGACCTGCTCGTAGCCCTGGGCCTCCATCAGCCAGCAGGCAAATTGCCAGCTGCGAATCCCGGCATGGCAGAGCACGACCACCGGTGAATCCCGGTTGATCAAGCTCGAGATCTGATCGATCCAGGCCTCCGATTGGCTCAAGGGGAGATGGATCACGGGTTGCTGGAGCCGCGCGAGATCCAGCTCCATGGCTTCCCGCACATCCACCAGTTGCAGCGTTTCTCCGGCGTCCAGACGACGCTTGAGTTCTGTGGCGCTAACGCTTGTGGGTCCAGCCATCCAGGCACCCTACCGGCGGTGACGGGGGTGCCAAAGATCGCCTCGATGCATAAAGATGAGGCCAATCCTGTAAGCAACGCATGAAGGCCCGCCCCTTCTTGGCGGCACTGCTGGCGGTGGCGTTGGCGATGCTGAGCTTTGGCTTTGCGGGTTGGTGGTTGCTGCTGCAGCGCAGTCCGCTCGCGTTACAACAGCAGGCCTTGTCCTTGCCGCTGGCGGCGCGCTTTGTCCCCCGTACGGCGCCCTTGAGCCTGCATTGGTTGGTGGGTCCGGATCAGCCCGCCGCCTACGCCCGGGCCGTCGCCCCACCCCGTCAGCGCCGTCAGGCCGCAGCGGCCGCCGATCGCCTGCGCGATGGGGCCTTTGCCGCGGCGGGCCTGGACTACGCCTCGGAGCTGTCCCCTTGGCTTGGGGATGAGAGCAGCTTTGCCTTGCTCACCCCTCCCGGAAGCGGGGAGTCTCCCGGTTGGGTGTTGGCCCTGCGCAGCCGTGACAACGAAGGGGCCCGGCGTTTCCTGCAGCGGTTCTGGCAGACCCGCAGCCTGGCGGGTACCGATCTGCAGATCACCAGCTATCGCGGCATGGGCTTGATCAGCGGCCGCGGGGCGCTGTTGGGGCAGGACCCCCAACCCTTGGCTACGGCACTGATCAATGACGATCTGGTGCTGATCGCCTCAGGTCGCGGTGTGTTGGAGCAGGCCCTCGATGTCTCCCAAATCGATGAACTGAATCAAGCGGCCAGTGCTCCTCTGCAAAAGGCCGTCAAACGGCTGGGAGAGGGTGTGGCTTTGCTGACGGCCCGCCCTGAAGCAATGGAGCAGTGGCTCGGTTTGCCGGTTGGCGCTGATGGGGACCAGTCGGCGGCGGTGGAGTTGGTGCTGGCCCTGGCCCCCCAGGGATCCGGTCTCCAGGTGGATGGCCTGGCCCAGCTGCGGGATGCCCTACCCAGCCTGGGCCCTGTGAACAGTGATCTGCTGCGTCAGGTGCAGGTTGGTGCCGACAGCCTGGCCCTGCTGATAAACCCTGCTGCGTTGCTCGGCGCTGATGCCGCCAATGGCTGGAGCAACCTGCTGGGTCCGGCCCTGAGCCAGGCGCTGAACAAGGAAAACGGTCCCCTGCCGGCCTTGGTGGCCGCGGCGGATTCGGGGCCCCTCCTATGGGCCCACCAGAACGAGGGCTGGTTGCTGGGCACCCGCGCTGATCGTCCTGCTGCGGAAAACCTGCAGCCGGCGCTGGAGGCTGATGGCTACAGCGCTTCCCCGCTAGAGAGCCAGGGGCAAACCCTCCAGGCCTGGACCCGGCTGGAGTCGAAGCCGGTGAAAGGCAATCCCGACCAGCTCCAAGCCCAGTTGGCTGGCGCCCGCGCGAGCCAAGGAGGCATCGCCTGGTGGGGACAAGGTCTGGCGATCCTGAATCAGCAGCATGAAGGGCGTCGTTCCCCCCAGGAGCGCCTTGATCAACTGGAGCTCTTGGGTGCGCCCCAGGCCCCCTTCCAGTGGTCGATGGATGGCCAGGCGGCCCAGGGCTTGCTGAGCCACTGGACGCCCTGGCGTCTGATCGGGACGCTCTCCAGCTCGTCGCTCACCCCGATGGTGGACGGGGCCGCGCTGAGCCTCGAGCCCGATGCCCCCGACCAACGAAGCCTTCGGCTGCGGGCTTTGCTGCAA
The DNA here is from genome assembly GCF_023115425.1 of Synechococcus sp. A10-1-5-1. Classification (NCBI taxonomy): domain Bacteria; kingdom Bacillati; phylum Cyanobacteriota; class Cyanophyceae; order Synechococcales; family Synechococcaceae; genus Synechococcus; species Synechococcus sp. A10-1-5-1. The sequence goes on from NZ_CP096032.1 coordinate 1,830,567, forward strand.
CTGCACTCCTGACCATGGCGAGCCGCAAATGTGAGCTGCTGTTGGTCCGGCACGGCATCGCGGAGGACCGCAGTGAGGGGGTGGATGACGCCCAGCGCAGCCTGACTCCGGAGGGGCGTGAGCGCACGCGCCATCAGGTGGAGCGGTTGCTGGAGTTGGAGTTGCCCTGTGACCTGGTGCTCAGCAGTCCACTGGTGCGGGCCCGCCAGACCGCCGAATTGATCGTCAGCGCCGGGTTGGCGCCTGAATTGGAGCTGGCGGCGGCCTTGGCGCCCCTGGCCGACCCCTTGCCATTACTTGAACGCTGGCTCGGTCCCCTGTCCCCTAGACCCGGTTGGAAACGCTTGGCCCTGGTGGGCCATGAACCCGACCTGAGCACCTTGGCAGCCCTGTTGATTGGCGTGCCCATGGCCCGGGCGCCCCAGGCGATCCGGCTGAAGAAAGCGGGGGCATTGCTGTTGCAGTGGGCCACCGCGCCGGGGGGGGAGTTGCTGGGATCGGCGCGTTTGGAGATGGTCTTGCCGCCGCGGGTGCTGCTTGGTCGCCGACAGTCCCGAAGCGAGGGCGCGCCTTAGGTTGCCGTTGACGCGACCCCGATCCCATGGCTGAGGAGGCAACCCCAACAGCAGCGACTCCGGTGTATCGCCCGGGTCTGGAGGGGGTGCCTGCGACGCAATCGGCGGTGTGCGATATCGACGGCCAGAAGGGACTGCTGACCTATCGCGGTTACCGGGTTGATGAGCTGGCCCGGCAGAGCACGTTCCTTGAGACCACCTATCTGCTGATCTGGGGTGAGCTTCCCGACGCGGAGCAGCTGGCGGCCTTTGAGCAGGAGGTGCAGATGCACCGCCGGGTCAGCTTCCGGATCCGGGACATGATGAAGTGCTTCCCGGCCAGTGGCCATCCGATGGATGCGCTGCAGAGCAGTGCGGCCTCCCTGGGTCTCTTTTATTCGCGCCGCGCCCTCGACAACCCTGAATACATCTATTCAGCGGTGGTGCGCCTGATCGCCAAGATCCCCACGATGGTGGCGGCGTTCCAGTTGATCCGCAAAGGTCAGGATCCGATTCAGCCCCGGGATGACCTGCCCTATGCGGCCAACTTCCTCTACATGCTCACCGAGCGTGAGCCTGACCCCCTGGCGGCGCGCATTTTTGATGCCTGCTTGATACTTCACGCCGAGCACAGCCTCAACGCCAGCACCTTCAGTGCGCGGGTGACGGCCAGCACCCTGACCGACCCCTACGCCGTGGTGGCGTCGGCCGTGGGAACCCTGGCGGGCCCCCTCCATGGCGGTGCCAACGAAGACGTCCTGGCGATGCTCGAAACCATTGGCTCAGCTGACCAGGTGCGGCCCTGGCTGGATCAGGCCATTGCGGAGAAGCGCAAGATCATGGGTTTCGGCCATCGCGAGTACAAGGTCAAGGACCCCCGGGCCGTGATCCTGCAGAAACAGGCGGAGGAGCTCTTCGATCAGTTCGGCCACGATCCCCTTTACGACCTGGCGCGGGAGTTGGAGGCTGTTGCCGCTGAGCGGCTGGGTCCCAAAGGGATCTATCCCAACGTCGACTTCTATTCCGGGCTGGTGTACCGGAAGCTGGGGATCCCCCAGGATCTGTTCACTCCGATCTTCGCGATCGCACGCACCGCAGGTTGGTTGGCCCACTGGAAAGAACAGCTGGGGGCCAACCGCATCTACCGCCCCACACAGATCTACACCGGCTCGACCGGTCGCGATTGGCAGCCGATCGAAGGCCGTTAAGGGCTGCGGCGGCCTAAGTTGCACCCATCAAGAGACCACCCATGGTGATCGCCAATCCCGCTGTCGTGAGTGCCGGCCTCGACCTCGAGGCCAGCTTCACCGACGTCTTGCAGGGCTTCGGCTTGTCGCCGGGGATGGCTCACCTGCTCTGGCTTCCCCTGCCGATGCTGGTGGTCTTGGTGGCCGCCGTCGTGGGCGTTCTGGTGAACGTCTGGCTGGAACGCAAAATTTCAGCGGCCGTCCAGCAGCGCATTGGCCCCGAATATGCCGGTGCCCTGGGCATCCTTCAGCCCCTGGCCGATGGCCTGAAGCTCCTTTTCAAAGAAGACATCATTCCGGCTCGGGCCGATGGCTTGCTCTTCACCTTGGGCCCGGTGCTGGTGCTGGTGCCGGTCATCCTGAGCTGGCTGGTGGTGCCCTTCGGCCAGCACCTGCTGATCAGCAACGTTGGGGTGGGGATCTTCCTCTGGATCTCCCTCAGCAGCATCCAGCCCATCGGTCTGCTGATGGCCGGTTACGCCTCCAACAACAAGTACTCCCTCCTGGGTGGCCTGCGCGCGGCAGCCCAGTCGATCTCCTATGAGATCCCCCTGGCCTTGGCTGTGCTGGCCGTGGTGATGATGAGCAACTCCCTGAGCACCGTTGACATCGTCAACCAGCAGACCGGCGCGGGAATCCTCAGCTGGAATATCTGGCGCCAGCCCGTGGGCTTTGTGATCTTCTGGATCTGCGCCCTGGCGGAGTGTGAGCGCCTTCCCTTCGACTTGCCAGAGGCTGAAGAGGAGTTGGTCGCCGGCTACCAGACGGAGTACGCCGGCATGAAGTTTGCCCTCTTCTACCTGGGCAGCTACATCAACCTGGTGCTCTCCGCCCTGCTGGTGGCGGTGCTCTATCTGGGTGGCTGGGGCTTCCCTCTCCCGGTGGAGTGGGTGGTGAATCTGACCGGCCAACCGATCGATGCTCCCCTGGTGCAGGTGATCACCGCGACGACAGGCATTGTGATGACCGTGCTGAAGGCCTACCTGCTGGTCTTCTTCGCAATCCTGCTGCGCTGGAGCGTTCCCCGGGTGCGCATTGACCAGCTGCTGGACCTCGGTTGGAAGTTCTTGCTGCCGGTCGCCCTGGTCAATTTGCTGGTGACGGCTGGCCTCAAGCTGGCTTTCCCGGCCTTCTTCGGCGGCTAATTCCCTTCCGCTTACCCCCTTTGCCAGGGCGCCAGGCCATCATGGTGCCGGCGCAACCGCCTCTTCCCACCACTCCATGTTCGGGTTCCTCAAGAAAGTCGGTGACTACACCCGCGACGCGGTGGGTGCAGCCAACTACCTCACCCAGGGGCTTTCGGTCACCTTTGACCACCTGCGCCGCAGGCCGATCACGGTTCAGTACCCCTACGAAAAACTGATCCCGTCGGAGCGCTACCGCGGCCGAATCCACTACGAGTTCGACAAGTGCATTGCCTGTGAGGTGTGTGTGCGCGTCTGCCCGATCAACCTGCCGGTGGTGGATTGGGTCATGAACAAGGCCACGAAGAAGAAGGAGCTCCGCAACTACTCCATTGACTTCGGGGTGTGCATCTTTTGTGGGAACTGCGTGGAGTACTGCCCGACCAACTGCCTCTCGATGACCGAGGAGTACGAGTTGGCCGCCTTTGATCGCCACAGCCTGAACTACGACAACGTCGCCTTAGGGCGTCTTCCCACCAGCGTGACCAGCGATCCAGCGGTCTTGCCCCTGCGGGAGCTGGCCTATCTGCCGAAAGGGGAAATGGATCCCCATGGCGTTGACCCCAATCGCCCGCGGGCCGGCAAACTTCCCGCAGATGTCCTCGAGACCTTGCCGAAAGAGGAGAACGACTAATGACGATCGCTTCCTCTACGCAGTTCATCTGCTTTGTCCTGCTCTCGGCCGCGGTCGCGATCGGAGCCCTGGGCGTCGTGTTGCTCCCGAGCATCGTCTACTCAGCCTTCCTGCTGGGCGGTGTCTTCCTCTCGGTGGCCGGCCTTTATCTCCTGCTGAATGCCAGCTTCGTGGCGGCAGCGCAGGTGCTGGTCTATGTCGGCGCGGTCAACGTCCTGATCCTGTTCGCGATCATGCTCGTGAACAAACAGGAGGATCTAGCAGCGATCCCTGGCCTGGCAGTGCGTCGTCTGCTCTCCGGAGCCGTCTGCGGGGGCTTGTTCGTTTTGCTCCTCCGGGTTGCCTTCACCACCCCCTGGGCCCTGCCTGGTCCGACGCCCATCGGTGAGGAGGCCACGATTCGCATTGGCGAACACCTCTTCAGCGACTACCTGCTGCCGTTTGAGCTGGCTTCGGTTCTGCTGTTGATGGCGATGATCGGCGCCATTGTTTTGGCACGCCGGGATGTCTTCACCACCGATGTGGTCACCGGTGAACCGGCCGACCAAGGTCTGATCGAGAAATCCCGCACGCCCCTGCTCCTGGAGAAAACCAACTGATGACCATCGAGCTGCCCACCACCGTTCCCCTCCAGGGCTACCTCGCACTGGCCGCGATCCTGTTTTGCACAGGTGTTTGGGGACTGATCAACAGCCGCAACGCCGTGCGGGTGCTGATGAGCATTGAGCTGATGCTCAATGCGGTGAACATCAATCTGATGGCGTTCTCCAACTACCTCGATGGTCAGCTGATTCGCGGTCAGGTCTTCGCGATTTTTGTGATCACCGTGGCCGCTGCTGAGGCTGCCGTCGGCTTGGCGATCCTTCTGTCTCTGTATCGGAACCGTGAAACGGTTGATATGGAGCGTTTCAACTTGCTGCGCTGGTAGGCAGGCTGGGCTCAAGCACAGCTGGCTTATGCGCCTTGAGACCGTTTGGTTGATCCATCGAGCCGCCAGCCAGGCTGCTCTGCGCCAAGCCCGGCGTTGCGCCCAAACTCTGCGGGACCAGGGTGTGAAGGTCGCTGTGGCCATGAGTGGCGCCAGTGCGAACCCCTTCCCTGGTTTGCTCGCGGATGAGGGGACCCACCCCGATTTGGCTGTGGTGCTGGGCGGAGATGGAACGGTGCTTGGGGCCGCGCGTCACCTGGCACCCCTTGGGGTTCCAATCCTCTCGTTCAACGTCGGCGGGCACTTTGGCTTTTTGACCCAGGAGCGCAAGCTTCTGGGCCATGGTCAGGAAGCGGAAGGGGCTCTCGACCTCTGGCAGCGACTTCGGGATGATCGCTTCGCCCTCGAGCGCCGAATGATGCTCGAGGCCCGGACCGACAGCAGCGACACGGTCCATACGGCCCTGAATGACCTCTATCTGAGGCCTGGGATCGATGAGGTCACCCCCACCTGCGTGTTGGAGTTAGAGATTGACGGGGAGGTCGTGGATCAGTTCCGAGGGGATGGCCTGATCATGTCGACCGCGACCGGTTCGACGGGGTATTCGATGGCGGCGGGTGGCCCGATCTTGCATCCCGGTGTGGAGGCGATCGTGGTCAACCCCATCTGTCCGATGAGCCTTTCCAGTCGTCCGTTGGTGGTCCCGCCACGGGCGCAATTGGCGGTCTGGCCGCTGGGTCCCTCCAACAGCCGTGTACGCCTCTGGAAGGACGGTGCCTTTGCCGCGGTGCTCGAGCCTGGGGATCGCTGTGATGTGCGGCGTTCGCCCCATCACGCCTTGATGGTGCTGCTTGAGCAGAGCCCTTCCTATTACCGAACCTTGACCCATAAGTTGCACTGGGCCGGCAGTTTGACGGCTGCTGAGCCTTCTCCGAATTAGATCGAGCCCATGGCCCTCGAGATTGAACGTCGCTTCCTGGTGTCAGGCCAGCAGTGGCGTGATGTGGTGTCTTGGCAACGGGATTTCGCCCAGGGCTATTTCCCGAATTCCTCGGCGGCGATGACCTCGCGGGTGCGCCTCGCTGGCACGGAGGAGGCGTGGCTGACCCTCAAATTCCCCGCCGGTGGGATCGCCCGTCAGGAGTTTGAGTACCCGATTCCTGGTGCCGATGCCCTGGCATTGCTGGAGCGCTGCGAGGCCAAGTTGATCAAGCGCCGCTTTGGCTTGGATCTACCCGGCGGGGATTGGGTTCTGGATGTCTTTGAAGGGGAGAATGCGCCGTTGGTGATCGCCGAAGTGGAGCTTGAGCAGGCCGATCAAGCTGTGGAGATCCCCCATTGGTGCCAGCGGGAGATCACGGGTCTTGGGACCTTCAGCAATGCGGCTCTGGCGAGTCATCCCTTTGCCCGCTGGAGCGAGACAGAGCAGGCGCCCTGGCAGGGAGCATTAGGTCAGGGCTGAGCTGCCTTAAGATTGTCTCAAGATTTCATTTGGCTTTTCTTTGCTCGGCCTCTACGACCAAGACGGAGTGTTCCGTTGCTCCGGGCTGGATCAGGCCGAGTGCCTTGCTTACGCCGAGCTGTTTGCCCTGGCTGAGGGGGCTTTCAGCATCGAGCCGTTGTTTGCTGCTGTGGAATTGGGCTCTACTCCTCGTCCCCAGGCAGGTTGCAGCAATTGAAGCCATCCCGGCAGATCTTGCCGTGATCCATCGCCCAATTCAGGAGCGCCACCCGGTTCTTGGCGCCCGTTTTGGTGAAGACGTTGCTGACGTGGTTGTCCACGGTGCGTTTGCTGATCATCAGGTGCTCACCAATCTCTTGATTGGTTAGTCCTTGGGCTACCAGTTGGATGATCTCAAGTTCGCGCTCGGAGAGGTCCATGGGGGAATGGCCGAGGCTGCTTCGATCAGTCATCCTTGCCCCGAGACGCCTCGTCACTGTAGGCAGCAGTTGCCGTCTGGGCATGACTGCGGTGGTTAATGATGGGCCCTGTTAAGCAAGGTTGTTTTGCGGCTACAGCAGGCGCTTGAGGCGGGCCAATTTGCCCTGACGGCAGAGGTGATGCCCCCGCGTGGCGGAGAGATCAAGCGGACCCTTGAGCACGCTGAGCTGTTGAAGGATTGGGTGCACGCGGTGAATGTCACCGATGGCAGCCGCGCTGTGATGCGCATGAGCAGCTTGGCGGTCTGCCGGCTCTTGCTCGATGCCGGCGTGGAGCCGGTCTGGCAGCAAGCCTGCCGTGACCGCAACCGCATTGGCCTACAGGCTGATCTGCTCGGAGCCCATGCCCTAGGCATCAAAAACATTCTTTGTCTGACTGGGGATCCGGTGCGCGCAGGGGATCAACCCCAGGCAAGGCCGGTCAATGAGTTGGAGTCGGTGCGCCTGTTGCAGCAGGTGGCGGCGTTTAATCGCGGTGAGGATCCGGTGGATGGTCCGCTGCCCGATGGCCCTACGGAGCTCTTTGCCGGTGCGGCCGCTGATCCGCAGAGCCCAAGCTGGAGCGGCCTGAACAGCAGGATCCGTCGCAAGCATCAAGCCGGGGCGCGTTTCGTCCAAACCCAGATGGTGATGGATGAGGACTGTCTGAAGCGCTTCGTTGATGAGATCACGGCGCCCTTGGGATTACCTGTGTTGGCGGGCGTGTTTCTGCTGAAGTCGGCTAAAAATGCGGCCTTCATCAACCGCGTTGTTCCCGGCGCTTGTATCCCTCAAGCGATCATTGATCGTCTCGCCGCCGCGAGCAATCCCGCCGATGAGGGGATCACGATTGCAGCAGAGCAAGTCCGTCGCTACGCCAAGACCTGCCAGGGGGTTCACCTGATGGCGGTGAAGGCTGAGGAGCGCATTCCTCTGATCCTGGAACGGGCGGGATTTAGCTCGCGTTGCTGATGGTGAGCTCAGTGCCGAGTAGATCGGCCATCGCTTTTTGCTGCGGCGAAGGCTTGGCGTAGTCCTGGCGCCGAGCGTCGGTGATCAGCCAATCCAGAGCTGCTTCTTGAAGGTCAAAGTGGTCGCCGTTGCGGTCGACGCAGTAGCGGCCAAAAACCAGCTTCTCTACGAGACGAACGCCGGGGCCGATGCGGGAGTAGTCAAAGATGATCGAGTTGTCGATCGTGGCGCCTTCGCAGATGTGGCAACTCGGTCCAATCATGGCGGGGCCAATAATCGTGGCGCCGTCTTCGATCTTGGTCATCCCGCCGACGTAGATCGGACCTTCGACGTGGATCTTGTCCCAATTGGCTGCCACATTGAGACCCGCAAAGATGCCGGGCTTGATCTCCTTGCCAGGGATCTGCACTTGGCGGACTTGGCCCTGAAGAACGCTACGAATGGCCTGCCAGTAATCCGGCACTTTGCCGATGTCGACCCACTCGAAGTCCATCGGGAGCGCGTAGAAGGGCGCCCCATTGGCAACCAACTGGGGGAAGAGGTCCGAGCCGATGTCGAAGGGGACACCTTCGGGGACAAAATCCAGAACTTCCGGCTCAAAAATATAGATACCGGTGTTGATCATGTCGCTAGCGGCGTCTTCCACAGAGGGTTTCTCTTGGAAGGACTTCACCCGACCGTCATCGTCAGTGACAACAACGCCGTAGCTACTGACCTGATCGCGGGGGACGCGCTTGGTGATCAAGCTCGCCATCGCACCCTTGGCTTTGTGGCGCTTGACGGCTTCGCTGAGATCGAGGTCGATCAGGGCATCTCCACAGAGCACCACGAAGGTGTCATCGAAGAAGTGTTGGAAGGTCTGGATTTTTTTCAAGCCGCCAGCTGAACCAACGGCATCGCCGATCAGTTCGCCGTCTTCGATTCGGCCTTCGAAGCTGTAGGCAATTTCAACGCCAAAGCGCTGGCCATCACGGAAGTAGTTCTCGATCTCCTCTGCCAGGTGGGAGACATTCACCATGATCTCGGTGAACCCATGCTCCCGCAGAAGCTCCAGCAGAAACTCCATCACGGGTTTCTGAAGGATCGGGATCATCGGCTTCGGGATCGTGTGAGTGATGGGTCTCACACGGGTTCCCTTGCCGGCAGCCAGGATCATCGCCTTCATGGCGTCACCCTACGCAAAAGACTTAGGCCGCAATGGGTTCACGAGCCGGCCCCCGAGCTGACCCCAGTTCAGATGGCAGCGGGAGTTGCACGGATTCCCGCTCATCGAGTAGGCGCTTGAGTTGCAGCGGACCGAACAATCCGCCCTCCTGTTCCAGCTCCACCTTTCCCTGGGAGCAGAGGAACAGCAGCGCCCAAAACACCCCCACCCGATCGCTGTCGAGGTCTTCCGGTGCCACTTCAGCCCAGGCCTCTACCAGGCCTTCAAATCCTGTCCAATCCAGTGATTGAGGCCACTGCAGCAGGAACTGGCTGAGGGCCGCGGTGGTCTCCGGCAGCTTTTCGCGGTGGGCCAGGGCGGCGACCTGCTCAATGGCGGCTCGGTCGCTGTAGCGGCGGCTGCGCTGGCGGTTGCGGACTTGCCCCTCCTCCTGCTCCAAGCGCTCGGCAATGTCTTCGAGTTGCCGAATCAATTCGCCCAGGGTCACCGGGCGCTGCAGCGGAGGTGGAGCGACCGGGCGACGCAGCAAGTGACGCTCTGGTTTGCGGGGCAGCTCCAGACCTGGGGTCAACAGCCAGCCCTGCCCTTCAGCATCGAAATCAAAGTCGAAGCTTTCGTCGAGTTCGGGTTCAGGAGGGAAGGTTTGGGCTTCGAGGACCTCTGCCTTCAGGCTCACCAGCACTGAGGCGGCCAAAAACGCTTCGCTGGTTTCGGCGAGATCCTGCTCGTAGCTACCACCGCGCCCTTTGTTCAGCGCAGCGACCAGTTTGGGGACTTCAATGCGTTGCCGCAGTTGATCAAGAAAGCCGTCGACGACAGCGATCACATCGACGTCCCAGGGGTCGAGATCACCCCGCTCGGCGGCGTCTTGCAACAGCCGGATCGCAAGCCTGGCGCCACCTTCGGCCACGGTTTCTTGCGGACTGAGCCGAAGGTACCGGCTTGAAGCGGGTTAAGCCAGTGCTCCAGGGCGATGTCAGCCCATTCTTTTGATGGATTTGGGCGAGGAATCTTGGGCCAGCTGAAGTGGAATTAAGCCACTTCTCCCTGGGCGGAACTTTCCCCAGCAGCTGGGAGGAGGCCCAGCTGGGCATCGACGGTGGCGCGGTAGCGCTGGACGTCTTCCTCCAGCTCGCGAATGCGCACCTGTTGGGCTTCGATCTGATCCGGATCCATCTCGCTTTCAACCCGCTTGACGACCCCGGTCCAGACCGCAAACACCCAGGCGGCGGTCGCTCCAATGCCACCCACCACGAGCAGCAGTGCCGCAAGTGGCATGGTGGTGGTCAACCCGGGCAGGAAGCGCACGGTGGTGGGGGCCGTGTTCTCCAGGGTGAACATCACCGTGGCCAAACCAAAGCTGAAGATCAGCAGGAAGTTCAGCTGCTTCATTGCTGCGAGGCGACGCTGGTTGTGCTTCGTTGAGATTACGAAGATCACGCCAGCCCTGCATGCGCAGCTCCCCAGGGGCTGCGCTTCGTAATGGCCGAGCGCTCGTCAGCTCAGGACTGGGGCTTGCAGCGGTGCCTGGCGAATCAATCCAGACCCAGCAGGAGCGGTCAGGGCCTTCATGGCGCTCTCGTTTCTGGCCACCAGCATTTCCATCGAGGCCTTGTAGCTGTCGGTCATCAAGCGTGGATAGAGGCCAATGCCGATGATCGGCACCAGGAGGCAGCCAATGATGTAGATCTCGCGGGGCTCTGCATCGACCAAGTTGGTGTGGTCCACCAGCTCCGCTTTCTCTTTGCCATAGAAGATCTCCCGCAGCATCGAGAGCAGGTAGATCGGGGTGAGAGGACCACCCCAATGGCGGCCAGGCCGTCAATGGCGACTCGGAAGGGAAGGGTGTAAGCGTCATCCGTTGCGAAACCGACGAAGACCATCAGTTCGCTGACGAAGCCGCTCATGCCCGGCAGGGCCAAGGAGGCGAGGGAGCAGACCGTCCAAAGCGCAAACATCTTGCGCATTTTTTGTCCGACACCACCCATCTCATCGAGCTGCAGGGTGTGGGTGCGGTCGTAGGTGGCTCCCACGAGGAAGAACAGTGAGGCGCCGATCAGCCCGTGGCTGATCATCTGAAGCATGGCTCCGCTGGAGCCCAACGCGCTGAAGCTGCCAATGCCAATCAGCACAAAGCCCATGTGGCTGATGGAGCTGTAGGCAATTTTTCGTTTCAGGTTCCGTTGGGCGAAGGAGGTCAGGGCGGCGTAAATGATGTTCACCACCCCCAGCACCACCAGCAGTGGCGCAAAGACCGCGTGCCCATCGGGAAGGATCTGGCAGTTGAAGCGCAGCAGGGCATAGCCACCCATCTTCAAAAGAATCCCGGCCAGCAGCATGTGCACCGGTGCTGTGGCTTCGCCATGGGCATCGGGTAGCCAGGTGTGCAGAGGCACGATCGGCAGCTTGACGCCGAAGGCGATGAGCAAACCCGCATAGGCCAAGAGTTGGAACTTCAGGGGGAAGCTCTTGGCCATCAAGTCGCTGTACTCAAAGCTGGTGGTGTCGCCGTAGAAGGCCATGGCCAGGCCAGCTAGGAGGATGAACAGGGAGCTGCCAGCGGTGTAGAGGATGAATTTGGTTGCGGCGTATTGCCGTTTTTTCCCGCCCCAGATGGCGATCAACAGATAGACCGGGATGAGTTCCAGCTCCCAGGCCAGGAAGAACAGCAGCATGTCCTGAACGGCGAAGACGGCGATCTGACCGCCATCCATCGCCAGGAGCAGGAAATAGAAGAGCTTCGGCTTAAAACTCACCGGCCAGGCCGCTAGGGCCGCTAGGGCGGTGATGAAGCTGGTGAGCAGGATGAGCGGCATCGAGATGCCGTCGGCCCCGACCGACCAGGCCAACCCCAGTTCGGGTAGCCAGCTCACCCGCTCGACCAGCTGCAGGTTCGGATCGCTGGGGTCGTATCCCGTCAGATACCCGCCCACGGTGAGCAGGAAGGTGATCAGGGCAATGCCGAGAGCGAACCAGCGGACCTGCTTCCCATCTCCCTTGTCAGGGATGAAGGGGATGCAGAGGGCGGCTGCAATCGGGAACAGAATCGAGGCGCTGAGCCACGGGAATGCCGTGCTGCTCGCCTGTTCCGTCGCCACGGCCAGGGTTGAAACGAAGTCCAGGAGCACCGAAAGCGAATCGCTTTAGGCGGAGTGTAGAAATGCTCATCGCGACCTGCTCCTAGGAGTGGTCGATGTCACACAGAGCGTTGTGCGCCAGGGGCTAGCCCAGGGCTCCGAAGAGCACTACCAAGGCGATCACACCCCCGAAAACGATCAGCGCATAGAACTGCGCGCGGCCGGTTTCGAAGTATTTGAGACCCTCGCCACTACCCAGGGTGACCAGACCGGTGAGGTTGACGACGCCATCCACCACCTTGGAGTCCACCTCGAGCACCGAGCGGGCCAGTTTGCGGCTGCCTTGAACGAAGAGCTTGTCGTTGATGTCGTCCAGATACCACTTGTTCGCGAGGAAGGCATTGATGCTGGGGAAGCGTCCCGCCACCGCCGTTGCCAGGTCGAGCTTGCGCAGGGCATAAGCCAAGACCGCCACGCTGATGCCGATCACCGAGATCGCCACTGAGGCGCCGGCTAACGGAAGGAATTCACCCCAGCTGAAGTGCTCAGCCACTTCTGCGGCTTCTTGTGGATCCAGCAGGGTGCCAAAGCGGCTGTTCCAGGGCATACCCAAGAGACCAATCAGGACCGAGGGAACTGCCAGGACCGCCAAGGGCATCGCCATCTGCCATGCGGATTCGTGGGGATGCTCGGCGTGGGCATGGTGCTCACCGTGCTCGTCACTGTGGTCATCGGCGCCCTTACCGGCGGCGGCCATCAGCTCCGCTTGCATCGCCTTGTCGTTGCCGCGGAACTCCCCTTCAAAGGTCAGGAAGTAGAGGCGGAACATATAGAAGGCAGTCATCCCAGCCGTCACAAAGCCCGCGGCCCAGAGGATGGGGAAGCTGCCAAAGGCCTGGCCAAGGATCTCGTCCTTGCTCCAGAAACCGGCGAGTGGCGGGATGCCGCTGATGGCCAGGCAGCCAATGAAGAAGGTGCTGCTGGTGACAGGCATGTATTTGCGGAGGCCACCCATCAAGCGCATGTCCTGCGCCAAGACCGCTTCGTGGCCGACAACCTCTTCCATGGCGTGGATCACCGAGCCGGAGCCCAAGAAGAGCATCGCCTTAAAGAAGGCATGGGTCACCAGGTGGAACATGCCCGCCACCGGAGCGCCACAACCCATGGCCAGCATCATGTAGCCCAGCTGGCTCACGGTGCTGTACGCCAGGCCCTTCTTTAAATCCATCTGGGTGAGGGCGATCGATGCCCCCAGAAACAGGGTGATCGTTCCGATCACCGCCACCACCACCTGAACCTCAGGGAACGGCACGTAGACGGGTTGAAGCCGGGCCACCAGGAACACGCCCGCAGCCACCATGGTCGCGGCGTGGATCAGGGCTGAGATGGGGGTTGGACCTTCCATCGCATCGGGCAGCCAGACATGGAGCGGGAACTGGGCCGACTTGGCCATCGGTCCCATGAAGACCAGTAGGCAGAGCAGGATCGCGATGCCGTTGGAGACGCTGCCGGCGCTGATCGCTTCTTGCAGGCGAACGCCAATGTCTTCGAATCCGAAGCTGCCGGTGGCCCAGAACAGACCGAGGATCCCCAGCAGCAGGCCGAAGTCACCAACCCGGTTCACCACAAAGGCTTTTTGCGCGGCATTGGCAGCGCCGTCTCGGTCGTACCAGAAGCCAACGAGCAGGTAGGAGCACATGCCCACCAGCTCCCAGAACACATAGATCTGGAGCAGGTTGGGGCTGATCACCAGACCCAGCATCGAGCTGCTGAACAGGGCGAGGTAGGTGAAAAAGCGCACATAGCCCTTGTCATGGGCCATGTAGCCATCGGAGTAGATCATCACCAGAACGGCGATGGTCGTCACCAGCGAGAGCATCACTGCCCCCAGGGCGTCCACCCGGAAGCCCATTTCCAGGGTGAAGGCCCCGGCACTGGCCCAGTCGAATAAGACTTCGGTGGTGCCGGCACCGGCCAGCTGTTGGGCGAGGACGGCGTAACTCAAAACTGCCGCCGCACCCACGCAGCTGATCAACAGAAGCGCAACCGGTTTGCGCAGGCGGTTGACCGTGCGGTTAAAGCTGATCAGTCCCAGGCCCACCAATGCGGCCCCAATCAGCGGGAGCACCGGGATAAGCCAGGCGAGTTCGGCGGGCGACGGCATCCGGCACTCAGGGAATCAGGGCGAGTTTAGGCAGGCCGGTGGCCCCTTATCCCAGCCAGTGCGCGAGCCCTAATCGACTGAAGCCTGTCGCGGCAACACCGATGTAGCGGTGGGCCCACCAGAAGACGCCAACAGCAATGGCGATTCCCAGTTGGGCGGGCCGGAGGAATTCAGAGGCCACCAGTTGCTGACGACCATCCAGCACAGCGCGGAAGGGAACGATGGAGGTGCTGGCTTTGAGCTCCTCAAAGGCCTCGCCAAAGCGGTTGCTTAAGCGGCGGTCCCCATTCCAAACGGCAAAGAGATGGTGGGCGATTAAGCCGATGCAGGTCGCGACCATGAAGCTGCTGCCAATCCAGAGCAGGTGGGTGGAACACCAAAGGATTTGGCCGATGGCCTGGGGGTGGCGGCTGATGCGAATGATGCCGGTGGCATACATCCGCACCTGGGGTTTCAAGACCGCCGGGATCTCGAGCAGGTTGTAGGTGGCTGGGTAGAGGAAGAGAAAGGAGATGGCCGTGCCCAGCCAAACCAGCGGCACGATCCAGGGTTGGTCCTGGAGATTCCAGAGCCGGACCCCGTCGTAGCGGTGGGCCAGGAAGTAGCCGATCACCACCACGGCGGAGGGAATGCTGACGGCGGCAAACAACAGCCGCCAGGCCCGTTCGCCAATGCGCTCAGCCCCCCAGTAGCGCAGGGAGGCGCCACCGCTATGGATCACAGCAAAGACGAGGAGCAGAGCCAGCATCACCAGGCTGCTGTGGTGGAGGTTGCTGACGCCGCTCACGAATCAGAGTTGCTTCGGTTGCAGCGGATTCTGGCTAAGCGCATGAACCCGCTGGTTAATCGACCTAGAGTTTTGATCCTCCGCTGAACCGCAGCGCCCTCCATGGCTGATCTGCCGTTCACTCTCGATCAGCTGCGCATCCTGCGGGCGATCGCCAGCGAGGGCAGCTTCAAGAAGGCCGCTGACAGCCTCTACGTCACCCAGCCGGCGGTCTCTCTGCAGATCCAGAACCTGGAGAAGCAGCTCAGTGTCTCCCTGTTCGACCGGGGGGGACGGAAGGCGCAGCTCACCGAAGCCGGCCACCTGCTGCTGAGCTACTGCGACCGGATCTTGAGCCAGTGCCAGGAGGCCTGCCGCGCCCTCGATGACCTCCATAACCTCAAGGGTGGCTCCTTGATCGTTGGGGCAAGCCAGACCACCGGCACCTATCTGATGCCGCGGATGATCGGCCTGTTCCGCCAGAAATACCCTGAGGTCGCGGTCCAGTTGCAGGTTCACAGCACCCGCCGTACCGGTTGGAGCGTGGCCAACGGCCAAATCGATTTGGCGATCATTGGTGGTGAGCTGCCCACCGAGCTCAATGAACTGCTGCAGGTCATTCCCTATGCCAGTGATGAGCTGGCGTTAGTGCTTCCCACGAAGCACCCATTAGCTCGCTTGCCGGAGCTCAGTAAGGACGACCTGTACAGGCTGGGCTTTGTTTGCCTGGATGCCCAGTCCACCACGCGCAAGATGGTTGACCAATTGCTGGCGCGTTCTGGATTGGACGTCTCGCGCCTGAAGATTGAGATGGAGCTCAACTCCTTCGAGGCCATCAAGAACGCCGTGCAAAGCGGACTGGGCGCTGCATTCTTGCCGGTGGTTTCAATCGAGCGGGAATTGGCCGCGGGGAGTCTGCACCGTCCTGCCCTGGCGGATCTCTCGGTCCGCCGTCAGCTCAAGTTGATTACTCACCCAGCGCGCTACTGCTCGCGGGCTGCGGATGCCTTCCGCAAGGAAATCCTTCCGGTCTTTGCCAGCCCCGACAGCCCGTTGCGCCGGCCGATGGCCGCTGCAACGGGCACTGAACCTGAAAGCGCAGACGTCTGAGCGGCCGCGATCAGGCCACCTCAGAACTGGCCGGCTTCTGGGGTGATGCCGGCGGCGTCATCCGCGATGCCCTTGGTGATGAATTTGTTGTCGCTGATGTCGGTCTGATAGACGCAGCGCACGATCGGCTGGTCCTTGACGGAACCGATGTAAGCGAAGGTGTTCATTCGCTGTTTGCACTGGCGCATCTGCTCAGCGGTCACGGCGCCTTCCTTCTGAAGCACGCTCCAGTTTTCCCGCCTGATCACGCATCCGGGCCTCAGGGCCGGTTGGGTGACAAAGCTTGAGCTGGGGTTCATGGTCGTGTACAGCTCGATGTCCATCACGAAGGCACTCGCCCCCCACTGCCGGCAGAACTCGGGGTCAGGAACGGCCATGTCCAGCTGCTGGGAGCTGGCGATGTTGCCTTGGTCCCCTTGTGTGTTGCTTGAGATGCCGGTCCCAATGCCGATCCCCACCACCAGGACCCCACCGAGCACGGCGACCGTGCCCATGTTGAACTGAAAACCACCGCCGCCCCCACCTGGGGTGCCACCGCCGCCGGATCCCGGTCCCCGGGGACGGTCGCCTCCGCGGCCTCGCTCCTCCCCATAGCCGTAACGCTCGTCGTAGCTGCTGCGGCCGTAGCGGGAGCGGGTCATGGATGCTCAGGGCTTTGGGGAAGACCCATCGAGTAGTTGAGGACTCGGCAGTCGGGGTTGTAGCTGAGCTTGCCGGCCTGGAGCAGGGTGCGGATGGTGCCTTCAAGCTCCGATCCGATCCGGCGAAGGTTGTAGTCGTTGAGGTCGTTGCCGGCGTTGGCCTGCACCAGCTCTTGGAAGCGCTGCTGAACGACCTGTTGGGACTCTGTGTTCCAGAGGAATTCGTTGTCTGGATCCAGATCCAGAGTCAGCTGCTGATCGTCAGGGATCAGCTGGCCGTTCTCCACCCGGGCCGTGAACAGGCGCACGTGGCGGGTGGTGGATTTGATCAGGGTGTCGGCCATGGCGAGGCAATCTGCTGACCGGCGAACCCGAAGGCCGGCGTCACGACTTTAAGAAGTGCCTGGCGGCTCTGGTCAAGCCGGCCTGGGACTGGAGGGACTCAGTGCTGGTCTCGGGCCCTTTAAGGTTGCCTACTGATTCAGGGTTTTTCATGCGCGTCGCCATTGCTGGTGCTGGCTTGGCCGGGTTGGCCTGTGCCAAGTACCTCTGCGACGCCGGTCACACCCCTGTGGTGGTGGAAGCTCGCGATGTCCTAGGCGGCAAGGTGGCCGCTTGGCAGGACGACGAAGGGGATTGGTATGAAACCGGTCTGCACATCTTCTTTGGTGCCTACCGGAACATGCGCCAGCTCTTCAAGGAGCTGAACATCGAGGACCGGCTCCAGTGGAAGAGCCACTCAATGATCTTCAACCAGAAGGAGACGCCGGGCACCTACAGCCGCTTCGACTTCCCTGATATCCCCGCTCCCCTGAACGGTGTTGCCGCGATTTTGGGCAACAACGACATGTTGAGCTGGCCTGAGAAGATCTCCTTCGGGATGGGTCTGGTGCCAGCGATGCTGCGCGGCCAGCAGTACGTCGAGGAATGCGACCAGTACTCCTGGACTGAATGGCTGCGGATCCACAACATCCCTGAACGGGTGAACGATGAGGTGTTCATCGCCATGGCCAAGGCGTTGAACTTCATCGATCCCGACGAGATCTCCAGCACGGTGGTTCTGACTGCTTTGAACCGCTTCCTGCAGGAAAGCGATGGCTCAAAGATGGCCTTCTTGGATGGCAACCCCCCCCAACGCCTCTGCCAGCCGATCGTTGATTACGTCACGGCCCGCGGTGGCGAGGTGCATCTGGATGCTCCGCTGCGCGAGATCGAGCTGAATGCCGATGGCAGTGTCAGCGGCTTCCGCATTGGCGGGATCAAGGGCAAGGAGGGCTTCACCCTCCAGGCCGATGCCTACGTCAGTGCGCTGCCTGTGGACCCCTTCAAGCTGCTCCTGCCGGAGCCTTGGAAGCAGATGCCCTACTTCCAGAAGCTGGACGGCCTCAATGGCGTCCCGGTGATCAATATCCATCTGTGGTTTGACCGCAAGCTCACCGAGATCGATCACCTGCTGTTTAGCCGCAGCCCCCTGCTCAGCGTCTACGCCGACATGAGCAACACCTGTAAGGAGTACGAGGATCCCAACCGCTCGATGCTCGAGTTGGTCTTTGCTCCCGCCAAGGACTGGATCGGCCGCAGTGACGAGGAGATCGTTGCCGCGACGATGGAGGAGCTGAAGCGTCTGTTCCCGAGTCACTTCACCGGGGACGACCAGGCCAAGCTGCGCAAGTCGATCGTGGTCAAGACCCCTCTGTCGGTTTACAAGACGGTCCCCGGCTGCCAGAAGCTGCGTCCAGATCAAACCTCTCCAGTGCCTAACTTCTTCTTGGCCGGTGACTACACGATGCAGCGTTATCTGGCGTCGATGGAAGGTGCGGTGCTGAGCGGCAAGCTTTGCGCCCAGGCGGTCAGTCAGGCCAAAACCGCTGTGGCTGCTTGATGGTGGCGGTGACAGCAACGGCTGATCTCTCCACCAACACCTCCCTTGAGGAAGCGTTTGAAGCCTGCCGGCAGGAAACGGCGGAGTGGGCCAAGACCTTCTATCTGGGCACCCTGTTGATGCCCCCGGCCAAGCGCCGGGCCATCTGGGCGATTTATGTCTGGTGCCGGCGCACCGATGAACTGATGGATAGTCCTGAGGCGATGGCGCGCCCTGTCTCAGAGCTGGCCGAACGCCTCGACTGCTGGGAAGAGCGCACCCGCGCCCTCTTTAAGGGCGAGGTTCAAGACGGCCTCGATCGCGTCATGGTCGACACCCTTGAGCGCTATCCCCAGCCAATTCAGCCTTACCTCGACATGATCGAGGGGATGCGGATGGACCTCACCACCACCCGCTACCCCAGTTTCGACGATCTCCAGCTCTACTGCTACCGCGTCGCGGGGACGGTGGGTCTGATGACGCAAGAGGTGATGGGCATTGACCCGGCCTACACCTCCGCTCCTTGGAGTGATCCCCCAGACACCAGCGATTCGGCTGTGGCTTTGGGCATTGCGAACCAGCTGACGAACATCCTTCGGGACGTTGGTGAGGACCGGGGCCGCGGTCGGATCTATCTCCCCCAAGAGGATCTCCAGCGTTTTGGCTACAGCGAGGAGGAGTTACTCGCTGGAACCCTCAACGACAGTTGGCGTGAGCTCATGCGCTTCCAGGTCAATCGGGCCCGGGAGTGGTTTGCTCGCTCTGAGGCAGGTGTTCGCTGGCTCGCGCCCGATGCTCGCTGGCCCGTCTGGGCCTCACTTCGCCTCTATCGAGGAATCCTCGATGTGATCGAGGAGCTTGATTACGACGTCTTCAATCACCGCGCCTATGTGCCGAGGTCCGGCAAGTTTCTTGACTTGCCCCGCTCCTTTGTGATCGCTCAGGCCCGCTGAGCGCCCTCCCAGCCCAGCTGCAGCCAGCGCTCCAGGATTGGATTCACCTGTTCGGGGGCTTCATCGTGGGGGCAGTGGCCTAGGCCCGGTAGGACCTCAAGCTCCTGCACGCAGCGGAACGCGTTCTTCCAGCGCCGGGCTTCCTCCAGGGGTTCCCAGGGATCTGCCTCGCCCCAGAGCATCCGCACGGGTATGGCGAGTTGCTCGAGCAGCTGCGGTGCCAGCCAGTCATCAAAGAGATTCACGAAGCCCCTGAAGCTCTCCGTTGCTCCAGGCTCCTGGCTCGGTTTCAACAGCAGTTGGACCAGTTCCTCATCGACGTTGCCGCCGCTGGGGTAGGCCTGCTTCAGCACCGCACGCACCGCACCGGCCCGTGCGAAGAAGCGAAAGAGGTTGGCGACGATCCAACGTTGCCGCACCAGCGCCATCACTAGGGGTCTGGAGAGTTGCGCGATGAAGGGCTGCTCCGGCAGACGTTTGAGATCGAGTTCGCGTTCAGCGCAGTCGATCAGCACCACCTGAGCAGGGGCTTGTCCGCGTTCTGAGAGAAGACGGGCGGTATTGAGGGCCACCACTCCGCCGATGGAGTTACCAATCAGCTGCAGTGTGACCGGCTGGTCCCCACGGATGACCTCGCTGTAGAAATCAACCAGTTGCTTGGCCCACAGGTCAAAGCCGTAGCGCACGCTCCCAGCGGTTTCGGGTTCGTTGTCCAGGCGTGAGGCGGGCTTGCTGCTCCGGCCAAACCCCAAGAGGTCGATGGCGTAGACGCACTGGTCTTTGGCGAGAGCATGAAGGTTGTGCCTCCAATGCCCCTTTGAGGCCCCAAAACCATGCACACAAAGAACGGCCCGACCGGATGCGGTTGAGCCGTCCTGGGGAAGGATTTTGGTGTAGCTGATCTGATGGCCTTTCCAGCTCCAGATCAGCTCGTCCATGGTTGGTCCTTGGGAAATCAGACCGCAGCCTTTTGGTTGTCGAGCAGGCCCTTGAGCTTGGCCAGTTCACCAGCCCAGCGGGGGTCCGGAGCACCCTCTTCCACGGTGTCGCTGTGGACCACTTTGTTGACGGCCTTGCGGGCCACGGCGGGGCCGGTGCTGCCACCGGGGCCACGACGGTCGTTGCCACCACGACGGTCATCGCGGCGCTCAGAGCGCTCGATGCGGAGGTTGTTGCCGCCGAAGTCACGGCCGTTGAGCTGCTCGATCACAGCGTCGGCGACCTTCTCATCGTTGATGTTGGCAAAGCCGAAACCGCGACCAGCACCGGTCTCACGGTCCTGAACAGCTTTGAAGCGGATGCCTTCGCCCACGCTGGCGAACAGAGCCTCGAGCTCCTTGTTATCGAAGCTCAGGGGCAGGTTGCCGACGTAAAGACGAACGCTCATGGGATGAGAGAGATGGAACGGAAATGTGTGGGTTCTGGCTGGTCGGGGTTAATCACGAAGCGGCAGCACCGAACCCGACAGCGGAGTTCAATCGGCGACCTACGGCGTAATGCTGTGCCCTAACTGGCTGGATTCAGGTCGTTGATAACGCCTTTCATAGTGAAGTTAATCACGGCGGGGGTCCCTCTCCTTGGCGAAATGGCTGACGCTCCAGCCATTGGCGTGCACGCTCCAGGGCTTCATTCGTGCCACTGAGGCGACCAAAGGCCTGCTCCAGCATCAAGAACTGCAGCAGTGATCCCAGTTGAGGTGTGGCTTTCAGGCCTAACTCCCGTTGCAGCTGGTCGCCATTGATCGCTGGTTGGGGGTGAAACAGACGGTCGTCTGGGTCGCGCCAGCGCCTGAGCCAAGTGTTGGCCGCTTCGGTTGGCCAATGCAGCAGCAAGGCTGGGAGATCGCTGGCGAGGTCTCGGTGCAGTTGCAGCCGCTCCGCTTCCGAAAGGCTCTCGGCGCGAGTCCCCGGTGCCTCGGGCCCTAGCCGCTGCTGCCAACGCCGCAGGCGCTGCACCCGCTGCTGCAGCTTTCGGCTGCTTTTGAGCTGCAGCAGGCCAGGGCCATCGAGGACGGCGGTCATGCGGGCGAGTGGCCCGGCCACTTGCCATTCGTCTGCACTGAAACCCAGGGCCTGCGCCCGTTGGGGCGTCAGGGGCTCCAGGGGGACAGGTGGTTTGCCGCGCTCTTGCCAAGGGGCCAGCAGGTCCCAGTCCAGGCAGCGCTGCAGCCCCTGATGGCCCTGAGGGCTCTGGCACAGCTTCTCGAGTTCCGCCAGGATCCGCTCCCCCGCCACGCCGGTGAGCTTGTGGCGGTGCTGCTGAATCCATTCCGCTGTTGTGGTCTCCAGCTGGAAGCCCAGTTCACTCGCCAGACGGATGCCCCGTAGCAAGCGCAGGGGATCGTCCAGCAGGTTGTTTTCGGTGAGGGCCACCAATTGACCGTCCCGCAGATGTCCCAACCCCCCATGGGGGTCCACCAGCTCATGCCGCTGGGCTAGCGGGAGGGCCATGGCATTGATGCTGTAGTCCCGCCGCTGCAGGTCTTCCACCAGGCTTTGGCCTTCGCGGCGCGCCAGATCCACGCTCCAGCCGCGGATCACCAGCCGGCCAATGTCGCGCTCCGCATCCAGCACCACAGGACTGCCGCCGTAGCGCTTGCTCAGCGTTCGGCAGAGGGCAATCGCGTCCCCGGCCACCACCAGGTCGAGGTCGGGGGTAGGGCTCAGGCGATTCAGCAGGGCATCGCGGACGGCACCACCCACCAGGGCGGCATCGGCCGGAAAAGCCGAGAGGGGAAGAGGCCAGTCCTCGGCGCGCAAGGCGCCCCAGGCCGCTGCCGCTGCAGAACCGCCAGAGCCGGGCACAATGAGCCCATCTGCGCTGACGCTGGAGATGTGCATCTGCGTGGACTGCCGCTGGGTCGACCAGTGCCAGGCCTACCACGCAGTGGAGCGTCAGCACGGGGCGGCGCACCTCTGCAGCGATCCGCAGTTCGTCCCCACCGAGCCCCAGATCCATGTGCAGGTGCGGGAGCTCGGCCCGGCGGATGTCGGTGTGGAGTGGGACGTGCGCGCCTGCGGCAGTTTTGAGCTCGAGCGTGGGCGCTGGCAGCGGCTCTGCCCGGGGGAGTTGCTGCCCACATGAGCGCACCCTCCCTACTGCTGGCGCTCCACAGCTCAAGTGAAACCCTGGGGGTTGGTCTCTGCAATCTCCAGGAGGAGGACGCGGCTCCGCAGTGCGCCACTTTCCCCTTGGGGCGTCAGCTCTCCAATGACCTTCTCCCCTGCGTGGAGGAGCTGCTGCCTGCGGAGCGGTGGCCCCAGTTGGCTCGGATTGTTGTCGCCACAGGACCTGGTGGATTCACAGGAACCCGCCTCACCGTCGTCCTGGCGCGCACCTTGGCCCAGCAGCTGCAGATTCCTCTGCACGGTTTCAGCAGCTTTTTGTTGATGGCCCGGCGCCTGGCGGCGGCGGGGGCCCTGCGTCCGGATCAGTCCCGTTATTGGCTGCAGCAAACCCTGCCCCGCCGGGGGATCGTGGCGGGGGCCTACCGCTTGGATGACTCGGTCCTGGGTGGGATCAGTGAGGCCGTGGAGCCCCGCTTGTTCCGTCCCGAGGAGCAGTGGCCCGGTTCCGCCAGTGGCGGCGAGCCAGCAGCTGCTGCGGTGGTCGAGGCGGAGCAGGACGTTCTGCAGCTGCTGGCCCTGGGGCGATTGGCCCATGCCGCGGTCTTGCCGGGGCCCTGGGACACCGTTCTTCCGCTCTATCCGACCAGCCCGGTGGATCTGGGATGACCCAAGCCCAGCGTCCAACTGGATCCCGGCCACGCACGAGGCGCCGCCGCCCGCGACGCCGCGGCAGAACCCGCCGCCTGTTGCTTCTGGTGGCTCTGCTGACTGTTGGTTGGAGCAGCAGAGGCCTTTGGTTCCCGTCCCTGCCGCCGCCGGAGTTGGTGCTGGTGCTGGGCGGCGATGTGGAGCGTGAGCGGGTCGGCGCTGAAGTCGCCAAGCGTGATGGCCTCCCCGTGATCGTCAGCGGCGGCAGTAACCCGGAGTACGCCAACTGGCTGTTCCGCGGTCGCGGCCTCGACGACAGCCGGGTGCTGCTGGACTACCGGGCGACGGACACCCTGAGCAACTTCACCTCCGTGGTGGATGACCTCAAGCGCGCACGGATCCGCCACGTGCTCCTGGTGACCAGTAGTGATCACATGGACCGGGCGCTGATGGTGGGTCGTGTGATCGCGGGAAGCCGCGGGATTGGTCTGACGCCGTTGGCGGTGCCCTGCGGAAACCGCTGTTTCCCCGAGGACTGGCGCAAGGTCTGGGGGGATGGGGTTCGGGCCGCCCTCTGGGTGGTGAGCGGCCGGGACCTTAGGGACTGGGCGGCAGAGCGTTTTGGTCCGCTGCTGGAGGAAGTGCGGGGCCGCTGATCAGGCCTTGATCGAGCAGGGCATTGATCTGGGCCTGGCAGGCAGCGGTGGCTTGATCGAGATCCGCCCGTTTGCGCGAAGCCGGTGGCGGGATCGGCGTACCAATCCGGATGTGGACGGGTACGAGGCGGGCGCTGCGTGAGCCGGTGCCCAGGGCTCGGTGGCTATTGATGATCGCCACGGGCAGCAGAGGCACGCCGGCGCGGGCGGCCAGCAGGGCTGCTCCGGCCTGGGGGTTGTTCACCCGTCCATCGCTTTGACGGGTGCCGTCGATGAAGACTCCGGTGGCCCAGCCCTGATCGAGTCGATCGGTGGCGGTGCGGATCGCTTCGCGGTCACTGGCGCCGCGGGAGACCGGATACGCCCCGCAGGCGCGGATGATCGGTCCGAGTAGGGGAATTTTGAAGAGTTCCGCTTTGGCCATGAACGCCACGGGGCGTCCCAGGGCGTGGCCCAATAGGGGCGGATCCAGGTGAGAGCCGTGGTTGGCCACCACCACCAGGGCGCCTTCCATGGGCACGTTTCCGTTGCCGGCGGTGCGGCCACGGAACAGCAGCCGGTAGATCGGGAACACCAGCATGTAGCTCACCAGGCGGTAGGTGAGGCTGGGCCGCGGGGTGCGGATCAGGGCCGGCGGTTCGGCGGGTTTGCGGCGGCGCAGGACACGTTTGACCGCTTTGACAGGGCGATTCACAGCCCCAGATCGGCGGCGGTGGCGATTTGCGCGTTGTTGATGCCTTCGGTGCTGCGCTTGATCAAGCCACTTAGGACGTTGCCAGGGCCGATCTCCACGGCGGTGCTGATGCCCGCGGCGGTCATGGCTTCCATGGTTTCGCGCCAGCGCACACCCGTGGTCATCTGGCTGCGCAGGCGTTCTTTGAGGGCTGCGCCGCTGGTCTCAGGGGTGGGGTCGGTGTTGCTCAGCACCGGGATCGAGGCGTCGGCGAAGTTCATGCCCTCCAGGGTGGTAGCGAAGGCGGCGGCGGCCTCCGCCATGAAGGGGGAATGGAAGGCTCCGCTCACCGCCAGAGGAATGGCCCGCTTGCATTTGAGCTGGCTGCTCACGCTGCCCACGGCTTCAGGGCTACCCGAGAGGACCACCTGGGCACTGCTGTTGTCATTGGCGATCACGACCCCTTCGGTGGCCTTGACCAGCGTTTCGAGTTCGCCGCGATCAAACCCCATGACAGCGGTCATGGCTCCGCCTCCGGCGGCGGCCATCAGTTCGCTTCGGGTTTTCATCAGCTGGATGCCCGTCTCGGCATCGAACACGCCGGCGGCGTAGAGGGCCACCAGTTCCCCGAGGCTGTGGCCAGCCACCAGATTGGCGCTGCGGCCCTGGGCCTTCAGGCCATCCACCAGCAGGCTTTCCACCACAAACAGGGCAGGCTGGGTATTGCGGGTGTCGTTGAGTTCGCTGAGCTCGCCATCGGCCTCGCCGTTGCAGATCGCCAGTAGGTCGCGGCCCAGCAGGTTGGAGGCGGCCTCGAAACGCGCCTTGGCACCAGGGAGTTCCAGTACCCCTGCGGCCATGCCCACTTTCTGAGAGCCCTGTCCAGGGAAAACCCAGGCGTTACCCATGGCCGCGCGTTGAAGTGACGGGGGGAGCCTACGCGGGGCCCTTCCAGCGCAGCAGTGCTCCGCCCCAGCTCAGTCCGGCACCAAATCCACTGCTGGCGATCAGGTCTCCGGGTTGAATCCGGCCGTCCTTCACCGCTTCATCCAGCATCAAGGGAATGGTGGCGGCCGAGGTGTTGCCGTAGTTGCTCAAATTGCTGAGCACGCGCTCGTGGGGAATCTTGAAGCGATCCGCCACCGCATCCAGGATGCGTTGGTTGGCTTGGTGCAGCAGCAGCCAATTGAGCTGGTCGGCTTCGGTCTCAGTGGTCTCCAGCAGCTCTTTGAGGACGGCGGGGACTTCGCGAACTGCGAACTTGTAGACCTCCTGGCCATTCATGCGCAGGGGCGCAAAGCCCCCCCGCTGGGCGCTGACCCCGTCGAGCACCGGGTGGTGGGTCTCGGTCTGGGCCAAGGTCAGGCAGCCATTGCGACTGCCGTCGGAGCGCATCCGGAAGCCCAGGAGACCGTCCTGTTCGCCGGGGCAGGCTTCGACCGCGACCGCAGCTGCAGCATCGCCAAACAGCACACAGGTGGTGCGATCGTCCCAGTCCACCCAACGGCTGAGCTGATCGGCGCCGATCACCAGGGCTCGGCGCATGGCGCCGCTACGCAGGTATTGGCCGGCCGTGATCAGGGCAAACAGGAAGCCGCTGCAGGCGGCGGTGAGGTCAAAGGCAACGGCGTTGCGGGCCCCTAGGGCGCCTTGAACCCTGGGAGCTGTTCCAAAAAGGTCATCGGGGCTTGAGGTGGCCATCAGGATCAAGTCCAGATCCTCCGGTTGCCAGCCCGCGTGCTCCAGAGCGGCCTCGGCCGCTCTGGTGGCGATCACGGTGAGGGGTTCATCGGCATTGCAGATCCGCCGGGCACCGATGCCGGTGCGGGTTCGAATCCACTCGTCGCTGGTGTCGACCCGGGTACTGAGCTGCTCGTTGCTGACTTGGTTCACCGGCACAGCACTGCCACAACCCACCAGGGCCATGCCCAAGGGGCCCTGAGGGGTCCCGGCTTTGGCAGCGCTGGTCATGTGTGGACTAGCCCGAGACAGTGGGGCTCAGTCAACCACAGGCGACGGTCTCATTTTGGGCTTCGCTGAGCCGGTGCAGGTCGTCCATCACACCGTGGTTTGCGGCGGAATGGGCGATGCGTAGAGCGCTGACGACGGAGAGGGCTTTGCTGCTGCCGTGGCCGATGACGCAGACGCCATTGACCCCCAGCAGCAGGGCGCCGCCATGTTCGGCATGGTCCAGGCGCTTCTTGATCCGCCGGAGGTTGCTCATCAAGAAGGCGGAGCCCACCTTGCCGCGGCGGCCGCGGGGCAGCTCAGCCTTGAGGACATCCAACAGGACGCTGCCGACGCTCTCAAGGAACTTCAGCAGCACGTTGCCGGTGAAGCCGTCGCAGACCACCACATCGAAGTCGCCGGAGAGGACATCACGTCCCTCGCAGTTGCCGGCAAAACGGAAGCGGGTTTCAGCCGCCATCAGGGGATAGGTCTTGAGGGCCTGATCGTTGCCCTTGCACTCCTCCTCGCCGATGTTGAGCAGGCCGATGCGGGGCTCTTGGACCTGCAGAACGTCCCGGCTGTAGATGTTCCCCAGCAGAGCCCACTGGTGCAGATAACTGGGCTTGGCGTCCATGTTGGCGCCGACATCGAGCACAAGGACCTGCTGGGCTGGATCTTTGGTGGGGAAGAGGGCACCGATGGCAGGGCGATCAATCCCTTTGAGTCGGCCCAACCGGAAGATGGCGGAGGCCATGACTGCCCCGGAGTTCCCGGCGGAGTAGACGGCTGTGGCCTCTCCGGCCTTCACCAGATCCATGGCCATGTTGATGCTGGCGTCGCGCTTCTTGCGCACCACCGTGGCCTCTTCGTTCATGCCCACCGACGGGCCACTGGGAACCAGATCAATCAGTCCCTGTTGCTGCGCCTCACGGAGGTCTTCGCCCAGTTCGAGTTCGGCAACGGCCGCCTCGATGGCCGCTGTTTCGGCCACGAACTTCACCCGAACCGGCAGCAGGCGTACGGCCCGCAGGCAGCCTTCGAGGATGGGGCCTGGAGCGTAGTCGCCGCCCATGCCATCGACCGCGACCCAGAGACGGTCGGCGTCGTTGATGGCTTCGCCATCGACACCGCCGACCCCCTGCTGGAGTCGCCGCAGGGGGTCAAACACCAAGGGCTGCAACACGGTGTTGGCCGCTGCACCGGCTGCTCCAGCTGCTGTTCCTGCTGTGTTGACGACGGAGCCAGCCATCGAGCCCGCGGCTGTGCCGGCGGCTGAGGCTGAACCCACCAGGCTGGTAACGGCCGTATTACGCCGATACCAAATCACCAGACGCCGAATGGCCTTCGGGCGGCTCCGGCGGCTCGATGAGCCTTGGCCAGTCGCGTCAGTTGGATTCTGGGGCAACGGCTTCAACGATGCGTTGGAACAGATAACCGGTGCCTCGAGCCGTGAGGATCAGCTCGGGGTTGGTCGGATCGTCTTCCAGTTTGGAGCGCAGCCGGGAAATATGAACATCCACTACCCGGGTATCCACATGGCGTTCGGGGGTATAGCCCCAGACCTCCTTGAGGATTTCGCCGCGGCTGAAGGGTTCGCCGCTGCGGCCCACCAGCAGCTCCAGCAGGCTGAATTCCATCCCGGTCAGGCGAATCCGCTCATCACCGCGGAAGACCTGGCGTTTGTTGGTGTCGATGCGGATCGCGTTGATCTGGATCACGCCTGAATTGGGGATTCCGGCGGCGCCCTCCTTGTCGATCCGGCGAAGCACGCAGCGGATGCGGGCTTCGAGTTCCTTCGGGCTGAAGGGCTTGACCACGTAGTCGTCCGCGCCAAGCTCCAGTCCCGTGATCCGGTCGGCGACATCGCCGAGGGCCGTGAGCATCACGATGGGCACGTCGGACTCCTTGCGGAGTTCTTGGCAGACGCCGTAGCCATCGAGCTTGGGCATCATCACGTCGAGCACCACCAAGTCGGGGTTGGTGTTTCGAAACGCTTCGAGTGCTTCCTGGCCATCGCAGGCCGTGACCACCTGGTAGCCAATCATTGAGAGGCGCGTTTCCAGGATGCGGCGGATGCTGGCCTCGTCATCCACGACCAGAATTGTTTCCTTGGCTGGAGCGGAAGAGGCCGTCATTGCGCCAGTCTGGGTGGCCATTACTAAGTGATTAGACCTACTGAAGGGGTCATTCGTGGTTCGTGTTCGACGAAACCCACCTTTCGTCATACACCTTCTTCATCCATCCGCCCTCCACAGCGCCTTGGCTCGCACCACCAGCACCTACGTCTGCCAGAGCTGCGGAGCCCAAACCCGCCAGTTTTTTGGGCGCTGCTCCAGCTGCGGCAGTTGGAACAGCCTGGTGGAGCAGTCCACCCCTTCGAGCGATAACCGCCGCCGCCGTCCGGTCCCGGTGGCCGATGCAGATGCGCCGATTCCGGCTGCACCCCGCCGCTCCGAACCGATCGCGGCTGTTGGTGATCGCCCCCTTCAGCGCCTCGCCAGTGGCTACAGCGAGTTTGACCGGGTGCTTGGTGGTGGTCTGGTGCCTGGCTCGCTGGTCCTGCTGGGGGGGGATCCCGGGATTGGCAAGAGCACGTTGCTATTGCAGAGCGCCCAGGCGATGGCGGCCCGTCACTCCGTTCTCTATGTCAGTGCTGAAGAATCGGCCCAGCAGGTGAAGCTGCGCTGGCGTCGGCTGGCGGAGGAGCAAGGGGAGCTCCCGCCGCAGCAGGAGAGTGCCTCCGGTCTGCAGCTCTTGGCGGAGACGGATCTGGAGTTGGTGCTTCAGGAGCTGGAGGCGCTGCGGCCCGCCGTCGCCGTGATCGACAGCATCCAGGCTCTGCATGACGGGGAATTGGGTAGTGCCCCGGGTTCAGTGGCCCAAGTGCGGGAATGTGCGGCCGCCTTGGCGCGGATCGCCAAGCGTCAGAACACGGCCCTGCTTTTGGTGGGCCATGTCACCAAGGAAGGAATGTTGGCGGGGCCCAAGGTGCTCGAGCACCTGGTGGATGCGGTCCTGACCTTTGAGGGGGATCGCTTCGCCAGTCATCGCTTGCTGCGGGCGGTGAAAAACCGCTTTGGGGCAACCCATGAATTGGGCGTGTTTGAGATGCGCGGCCAGGGTCTGGCTCAGGTCCTCAATCCCAGCGAGCTCTTTTTGGGCAGTGATGAGCCCAGCGCTGGAACGGCGACGATCGTCGCCTGCGAAGGCACCCGTCCGCTGGTGGTGGAGCTCCAGTCCTTGGTCAGCACCACGAGCTATGCCAGTCCCCGGCGCACCGCCACTGGGATTGGCACCAATCGCCTGCACCAGATCCTCGCGGTGCTTGAGAAACACCTGGGTCTTCCCCTGTCCCGCTTCGATTGCTATTTGGCCGTGGCCGGCGGATTGGACGTGGAGGAGCCCGCCGCGGACTTGGGGGTTGCGGCCGCTGTCGTGGCGAGCTATCGCGATCTGACCCTGCCGCCAGGGACCGTCCTGGTCGGAGAACTCGGCCTGGGGGGGCAGTTGCGGCCCGTGGGACAGCTGGAGCAACGACTGCAGGAAGCGGCCCGTCTGGGCTTCAGCCGAGCCGTGGTCCCCAAGGGCTCAGGCTTGGGACGGCTTGCGGCTGGCTTGGATCTGCAGCTCCATGAGGCGGGAAGCGTCGCTGAAGCCCTGGTGGCCGCCCTTGGGGTGAACCCCGCCGATGACAGGGCCTAGCTTGATGTCGACTCAGAAGTAGACGTCGATGCTGCCGCGACCGCTGGTCTTGAGCCAGTTCTGAGCTTCGATGTAGTTGTTGGGCGCCAGGCGGATGGCCTTGCCCCAGAAGTCCGCCGCCAGATCAAAGCGGCGATCAGCCTCATCGGTCTCGCCCTGCTCCTCGGCAATCGAGCCCAGGTGATGGTGAATCACCGCCATGTTGTTCAGCGCCTGGGGCATCTTGCTGTTGAGATCCAGGGCTTGGCCGTAGTGCACCAGAGCCTTTTCGTGCTCACCGTTGCTGGCAAACACCAGCGCCATGTTGTAGAGGATGAAGGCCTTGTCGTTGGGGTCTTCCTCGAGCTTCAGGGCTTCGGCGTAGTTGTCCAGCGCTTCGGCGTATTCCCCGTCGGCCTGGGCGCTCATGCCATCGCGGTAATAGGCAAACGCTTCCTTGGCCCGTTGGTTGGTCGGCAGGACCTTGAGGATCAGGTCTGCCATCACCGTGAAGCTCTTGTCGATGAAGTTGTCGTTGCGCTGGGAGCGGGGCACGGCAGGCACCTGAGCTTCGTGGCCCCATCCTGACTTGCGCCCCGCGGATCAGGGGCTAACCGTGAGAACTCCCTAGCTTGGGTATCCCTTCTCTGCCTGCGTGTCTCCTGACCTTGAGCCAGCAGCCCAGCCGGTGGCGCCGCTCTTGCTGGATGTGGAGGGTATGAAATGCGGCGGCTGTGTCCGCGCGGTGGAACAGCGCTTGCTGGCCCAACCCGGGGTGCGTCAGGCCAGTGTCAATTTGCTGAATCGGACGGCCTGGGTCGGTCTGGACCCCGAGACCGCGATGCCGGAGCCGGCCCAGCCCTTGATTGAGTCCCTGGCCGCGATGGGCTACAGGGCTGCGGTGCGCAACCTCGATGACGAGGATCGCCCTCTGAGCCTGGCGGAGCGGCAGCAGCAGCAGAGTTGGTGGCAGCGCTGGCGCCAGTTGATGGTGGCGCTGCTGCTCCTTGTCTTCTCCGTCTCCGGACACCTGGCGGAAGCTGGTCAGCTGCCTTTGCCCCCCTTGGCGGACATCCGCCTGCATGCGTTGGTGGCGACCATCGCCCTGTTGCTGCCGGGTCGTCCGATTTTGGTTCAGGGCTGGCGTTCGGCCTGGGCCGGTGCCCCGGGGATGGACACCCTGGTGGGGTTGGGGATGGGCAGCGCCTACCTGGCCAGCTTGGTGGCCTTGTTCTGGCCGGCCGTGGGTTGGCAGTGCTTCTTCAACGAGCCGGTGATGCTGCTGGGCTTCGTCTTGATGGGGCGTTTCCTGGAGGAAAGGGCGCGGTTCCGCACAGGACGCGCACTTCAGGAGTTGGCCCGTTTGCAACCCGATGAGGCGCTGCTGCTGTTGGGCAGTGGCGCTCAGGCGCGGGTCGAGTCGGTCCGCGTGGGTGCCCTGCGTCCGGGGGATCGGCTACGGGTCCTGCCTGGGGATCGGATCCCCGTGGACAGCCGAGTGCTCGAGGGGTATTCGAGCTTGGATGTCTCCAGCCTCACCGGGGAACCCCTGCCATTGGTGGCTGCTGTTGGTCAGGAGCTCGCAGCGGGTTCCTTGAACCTGCAGTCGAGTCTCGAGCTGGAGGTGCTGCGCCCCGGCCGCGAGAGCGCCGTGGCGCGGATTATTGCCTTGGTGGAAAGTGCGCAAGCACGGAAGGCTCCGATTCAGACCCTGACCGATCGGGTGGCGGGGCGCTTCAGCGTCGTTGTGATGCTGCTGGCCTTGGTCACCTTGTTGTTCTGGTGGTTGATCGGTGCTCAGCTCTGGCCCCACGTCTTGAGCGCTGCGCCCTCCATCCACCAGCACGGCGGCCACCGAAGCTTGGGCTTGGGTGCTGAAACTCCCTTCGTCTTGGGCCTGCAACTCAGCATCGCCGTGCTGGTGGTGGCCTGTCCCTGCGCCTTGGGCTTGGCGACGCCAACAGCGATCACGGTGGGCAGTGGTTTGGCGGCCCGCTCCGGGGTGCTCTTTCGTGGTGGTGATGTCATCGAGGCGGCGTCCCATCTGCGCACCCTCTTTTTTGATAAGACCGGGACCCTCACGGTCGGCCGCCCCACGGTGCGGGCCGTGGAGCGCTCTGGCCTGGAGGGCAGCGAATCGAGCTTGATTCAGCTGGCGGCCAGCCTGGAGGCCCAGACCCGCCACCCCTTGGCCCATGCCCTGCTGCAGCGGGCGCAGCAGTTGGAGCTCCCGCTGCTGGAGGTCAGTGAGGCCTGCACCTTGGCGGGTGATGGGGTCCGCGCTCAGGTGCAGGGCCATGGCCTCTGTCGAGTGGGGCGTCCGGCCTGGTTGCTGAAGGACGGAGTGGAGATAGCGGAGGACCAGAGGCGCTGGTGGAACGCGCAGGAAGAGCAGGGCGCGACCGTGGTGGCGGTGGCCCTGACCGATGCCTCGGGATCCAGCCAGCTCCAGGGACTGATTGCCCTGGATGATGAGCCGCGAGCGGATGCCCCAAAGGCCCTGGTTCAGTTGCGGGCAATGGGGGTGCAGTTGGGGTTGTTGAGCGGGGACCGCCAGGCGCCGGTGCGGCACCTGGCGCTCCAACTGGGCTTGCCGCTGCGGGAGTTGGCCTGGGAACTCCTCCCTCAGCAGAAGCTCGAGCGGATCGATCAGGCGCGCCAGGCCTCCAGCGACCCCGTCGGAATGGTGGGAGATGGCATCAACGACGCTCCGGCATTGGCCGCGGCGGATTTGGGGATTGCGGTTGGCACCGGAACGCAGATCGCCATCGACACCGCCGATCTGGTGGTGCTGGGGGATCGGTTGGAGGCGATTCCAATGGCGCTGCGCCTCGCCCGCCGCACCATGGCCAAGGTGCGCCAAAACCTGATCTGGGCCTTCGGCTACAACCTGGTGGTGTTGCCGATCGCAGCTGGGGTGCTCCTGCCAGGCTTTGGCGTCGTGCTGTCACCACCGCTGGCAGCTCTGTTGATGGCGATGAGCTCAATCACTGTTGTTGTGAACGCGTTGCTCTTGGGGCGCCATGACTAAGCGGGGACGCTTTCTGGTGCTGGAGGGCATTGATGGCTGCGGGAAGACCACTCAGATCGACTCCCTCAAACAGTGGTTGCCGAGTAGCGGCTTGATGCCTGAGGGGGCTCAATTGCTGGTCACCCGAGAGCCGGGGGGAACAGCTCTCGGGCGGGCCCTGCGTCAACTGCTTCTGCATCCCCCTGGAGAAGCGGCACCGGAGTCCACAGCGGAGTTGTTGCTCTATGCGGCCGATCGCGCCCAGCATGTGCAGCAGCGCATCGCCCCGGCCCTGGCGGCGGGGCATTGGGTGCTCAGTGATCGTTTTGTCGGATCGACGGCGGCTTACCAGGGCTATGGCCGCGGCTTGTCCCTGGAGTTGATTGATCAGCTCGCTGGGATTGCGACCGCCGGGGTGCAGCCCGATCTCACCGCCCTGCTGGAGATCCCATTGGCGGAGTCCCTGCGGCGCCGAGGCCATCGCCAGGCTGATCGCATCGAAGCCAGTGGCGAGGCCTTCCTCGCGCGGGTCTGTGCTGGCTTCAGTGCCCTGGCCCAGCAACACAGCTGGTGCTGCATCGAGGCCAGTCAATCCCCCGAGGCGGTCAGCCGGGCCCTGCAGGCCGCCATCCACGACGCCTGCACACGCGATGGCTGAACTCTTCGAGGATCTGCTGGGGCAATCCCAAGCGGTGGCCTTGCTTCGGGCTGGTCTGCAGCAACAGCGCCTGGCACCGGCCTACTTGTTTTGCGGTCCCGACGGGGTCGGTCGCCGTTTGGCGGCGTTGCGCTTCCTGGAGGGAGTGATTGCAGGTCTGGATGGCTCCCTTTCCGTGAGGCGTCGGCTGCAGGACGGCAACCATCCCGATTTGCTTTGGGTGGAGCCCAGCTACTCCGACAAGGGGCAGCTGGTACCCGCTTCCCAGGCCGAGGCCGCTGGAGTCAGCCGCAAGGCACCTCCGCAGCTGCGCCTCGAGCAGGTCCGGGCCGTCTCACAGTTTTTGGCGCGCAGGCCCGTGGAGTCCTCCCGTTGCCTGGTGGTGATGGAGACCGTGGAGGCCATGGCTGAGGGTGCGGCCAATGCGCTGTTGAAAACCCTGGAGGAGCCCGGGGACGGGATGCTGATCCTGCTGACGGCTTTCCCGGATCGGTTACTCAGCACGATTCGATCGCGCTGTCAGTCGATTCCATTTGCGCGTCTTGAGCCGCAGCTACTTGAGGAGGTGCTCCAGCGCCACGGCCATGGGGGAACCGAGCAGGCCGGAGATCCGCCTGAATTGCTTGAACTGGCGGCCGGCTCCCCCGGTGCCTTACTGGAGCAACGGGCCCAATGGCAGGCCTTGCCGGAGGGCTTAACCGAGCGCTGCAGTGCGTTTTCTGCTCCCGACGGCGTGCAGACACCGCTGCTGGCCCTCTCGCTGGCCCGTGACCTCTGTGAGGTGCTGGATGTGGAGCAGCAGCTCTGGCTGCTCGATTGGTGGCAGCTTCATCTCTGGCGTCAACATCAGGATCCGCGACCCCTGCAGCGGCTAGAGCAGCTCAGGGCCCAACTGCGCAGCTATGTACAGCCGCGCTTGGCCTGGGAGGTGGCGTTACTGGCTCTTTCAGGGGTTGGACCCCGAACCCATTAGGCGGCGGTCCGGCGATTGTCTCGGGCCTGCTGGACCAGTTGGGCGAGCTCCTCTTGATTGGCCCCACTAGGGAGTTCCAGGCAATAGCCGGCGCCGTAGACGGTCTTAATGAAGCGGGGCTTGCGGGGATCGGGCTCAAGCTTGGTGCGCAGGTGACGCACATGCACTCGGATGGTCTCGATGTCGTCGTCCGGCTCGTAACCCCAGACCTCTTTCAGGATCAACGAGGGCGCAACGGTTTGGCCGTGGCGCTGGAGCAGGCAGTGGAGCAGTTCGAACTCCAGGTGCGTCAGCCGTACGGGTTCGTCGAACCAGATCGCCTCGAAGCGCTCGGGGACCAGGGTGAGGCAGCCGTAGCTCAGGATTTCGTTGTGCTTGGTCGAGAGCGGGGCGCGATCGGAGCGGCGTAGGAGCGCCTTGATGCGCACCAGGAGCTCTTCAAGATCGAAAGGCTTCGCGAGGTAGTCGTCCGCTCCGGAATTAAAGCCGCTGACCTTGTCTTTGGTGCTGCCCAGCGCCGTGAGCATCAGCACCGGGATGCGGGAGGTGCGCTCGTCTCGCCTCAACCGTTGGCAGAGGGTCAGCCCGTCAACCTTGGGGAGCATCAGGTCCAGCAGGACCAGGTCCGGGGTGTACTGCAGTGCCAAGGCCTGGCCTTTGATGCCGTCTTCGGCCCGTTGCACGTCGAAGCCGCTGTGCTCAAGGTGTCCGGCCACAAGCTCGCGCATGTCGCCGTCGTCTTCAATCAGCAGGATGCATGGCTTCATGACTGGCTCCTGGGTTGACGGGGTCGCGGTTTCAGTGAAGGGCCGAAGTTCACCGCAGGCATTCTCGGCGGCTTTTTGTGCTTCTGCACAACAACGCTTGTTCTTGTCTTTCGGCTAAGGACGGTCTGACTTCAGTGCTGATCAGGGATTTGCTCGAATCACTCCAGACCCCAGTTCGGTGAATCTTCAGCTTTTCTTTCGTCTTCTGGGTTGCGATTCCGGGGCGTTTGTTGTGAAGCCTCGTTCGGTTGCTGCTGGCCACCAACAAAAAGACCCAGCCACGCGGACTGGGTCTCTCAAAAAAACTCCCCGGGCGGGATTCGAACCTGCGACCAATCGATTAACAGTCGACCGCTCTACCGCTGAGCTACCGAGGAATGTTCCCTGTCGGGACCCAGAGAACATACCTTTCAGCCCTTCCTCGTCGCAAGGGGCCTGAGCTGCCTCTGCAGCGTCTTGCCGACTTGCCAAGGGCCGACGCTGCCACGCTCCATGAGGGCGGCTCCATCGCACCAGCTCAATTCCTCCAGGCGATGGGTGATCCAGAGGGCCGTGATCGGTGCCTCCTGCCGGTGGCAGAGCTGGTGAATCAGGCTGATGACCTCCTGTTGGCTGGTCTCATCCAGGAGCGCGGTTGGTTCATCGAGCAGGAGCAGTTGCGCTTCGCTTGCCAAGGCTCCGGCGATGGCGAGGCGTTGCTTTTGGCCGCCGCTGAGGCTGTGGATGGGGCGTTGGCGAAAGCCCTCGAGACCGACTTGCTGAAGTGTGTTGGTGACGCGTCCGAGTCGCTCCCTTTCCTCGAGCTGGTTGGGTAGCGAGAGCTCGATGTCGCTTCCGCAGCTGGGAAGCAGCAGCTGGTGATCAGGGTTTTGGAACACCAGGGCCGGCTTCAGGGGGCGCTCCAGTTGGCCTTGGCTCGGCTCCAGCAGGCCGGCGATCAAGCGCAGCAGGGTGCTCTTGCCACAGCCATTGCCGCCCACGAGCATCCAAAGGCCAGGGCGGGGAATGGAGAAGCTGCAGTGATCTAGGGCGCGATGACCAGTCGGCCAGGTGAAACCCAGGCGATTGGCAACAAGGGAAGGTTGCCCCTCGCCAGCCTCAGCCATCGAAGCTGAAGCCGGGGCGCTTACTGCCGCCGCCGAGGCTTGATTTTTCGTAGGTCTGGACCGCCACGACCTCGCTGGTCAGCAGGCTGATGCGCTTGCTCTCTTCTTTCTCGCACTGAAGCTCGAGAAGGCGAGGGTGCCCGGACTCCATGGCCTGTTTGATCTGGTTGTAGAGATCCTGCGCAGCGCTTTGCTCTTTGCGCTGGACCGCGATGGGCATCGGGCTCAGCTTCAACGAGAGCTCAATTACAAACACTGGAGAGGGATTTCAAGCAGTCCCCACTCTGGCGAACTGCGGCGCCGGCTGCCGTCGGCCTGAGTACAAGTACTTAACGGCTGCGCATTCGTGCTGGAAATCGTCCCAAGGCTCGCCGCCAACGTCTGGTTGCCCGTACAGTGCGCTTGTAAAGCTTCATGAAGCCGCTCTCATGACGATCGCTGTAGGGCGCGCGCCGCAGCGGGGATGGTTTGACGTCCTCGATGACTGGCTCAAGCGCGACCGCTTCGTTTTTGTCGGGTGGTCGGGTCTGCTCCTGTTCCCCACTGCCTATCTGGCACTGGGTGGCTGGCTGACCGGCACCACCTTTGTCACTTCCTGGTACACCCACGGCATTGCCAGCTCCTATCTGGAGGGCTGCAATTTCCTCACCGCTGCGGTGAGCAGCCCGGCTGATGCCATGGGCCACTCCCTTCTTCTTCTCTGGGGCCCAGAAGCCCAGGGCGACTTCGTGCGCTGGTGCCAGCTCGGCGGCCTGTGGACCTTCGTAGCCCTGCACGGCGCCTTCTCCCTGATCGGCTTCATGCTGCGTCAGTTCGAGATTGCTCGCCTGGTCGGCATCCGTCCTTACAACGCCATCGCCTTCTCCGGCCCGATTGCGGTGTTCGTCAGTGTTTTCCTGATGTACCCCCTCGGCCAGAGCAGCTGGTTCTTCGCTCCGAGCTTCGGCGTGGCAGCGATCTTCCGCTTCCTGCTGTTCCTCCAGGGCTTCCACAACTGGACCCTGAACCCCTTCCACATGATGGGCGTGGCCGGCATCCTCGGCGGCGCACTGCTGTGTGCCATCCACGGCGCCACCGTGGAGAACACCCTGTTTGAGGACAGCGAGCAGGCCAACACCTTTAAGGCGTTCGAGCCCACTCAGGAAGAAGAGACCTATTCGATGGTCACCGCCAACCGCTTCTGGAGCCAGATCTTCGGGATCGCGTTCTCCAACAAGCGTTGGCTGCACTTCTTCATGCTGTTCGTGCCCGTCATGGGCCTCTGGACCAGCTCCATCGGCATCATTGGCCTGGCCCTCAACCTGCGTGCCTACGACTTCGTGTCGCAGGAAATCCGCGCTGCTGAGGACCCCGAGTTCGAGACCTTCTACACGAAGAACATTCTTCTGAACGAAGGCCTGCGCGCCTGGATGGCCCCCGCGGACCAACCGCACGAAAACTTCGTCTTCCCTGAAGAGGTTCTGCCCCGCGGCAACGCTCTCTGATTGAGACGTCTTCGTTCTGCCCACGCTTGATGTGGACACCTTGCGCCCCCAACGGGGCGCTTTTTTTTGACCTATGGATCGACCTGGTCGAAGGTCAGCTGTTCATGGGTAAACCCGCTGGGGTCCCACCAGCTCAGGTCGGCTGAGCGATAGGCCAGCACGTTGAACATGCCGCGGGCGTGGTGATAGCTGATGTGGCAATGGAAGGCCCAAATTCCAGGGTGGAGCGCGTCGAAGGCGATCCGGCAGCTGCTCCCCTTGGGCACCAGGACGGTGTCTCGCATGGGACCTGAGAGCGGTTGGCCATCGATTTCGATGATCTGAAATTCGTGGCCATGGAGGTGCATCGGATGGCCCATCGGGGTGGGATTGCTGAAGACCATCTCGACCCGTTGACCCTCCTCCACCCAATAGGGGTCTCGGTAGGGATAGAAGCGATTGTTCAGCCCCCAGCGGTACGCAGGGGCGGGACCAGTCAGGGCCACGGGAATGGTGTTGTCCGTGGGTTTGCTGGAGAGGGGGCGCTGGGCCCTGAGTTGTTGGTCCTGGGTGAAGTCGAGAGGCCCGGTCCACTGCTCCGTTTGCGGCGCCAGTGCCGGGATGGGCTGTTCAGGGGCGCTGCGGAGCACCACCCCGCAGCGCAGGTTGCTCCGCTCTCCCAGGGCCAGTAGCGGAAAGACGCCAGGTGTGTCCGGAAGTCGGATCCTGAGGCTGAGGCGTTGGGCAACGGCGAGCTGAAACACCGATCCCCGGATCGGTTCCACTGGGTTGGCATCCGTGCGCAGGAGCTCGCCTTCCAGCTC
Organism: Synechococcus sp. A10-1-5-1; assembly: GCF_023115425.1. Lineage (NCBI taxonomy): Bacteria > Bacillati > Cyanobacteriota > Cyanophyceae > Synechococcales > Synechococcaceae > Synechococcus > Synechococcus sp. A10-1-5-1. Next base: position 1,869,220 of record NZ_CP096032.1, read on the forward strand.
CCCCAGGTCGAGAAAGAAATTCATGAAGGCGCTCGCGGCGATCCAGCGAATCGCCACGGTGTCTCCAGGCCTTACATCGATGATTTGAGGTGCGTCCAGGCTCCTTTCATTGGCCAGGAGTGCGTCGTAGACGACATCGGGCAGCATCAAGCTGCCTGTCTGGCGTCGCCAACAGAACCGTTCGCTGGTTGCATCCCACTGTTGTGTGAGCAGTGGCCTTTCGGCCTGCCAATCGAATGTCTCCAGGGCGCGAGCCATGGCGGTATCTCCTCCGCGTTTGCCCGCGACGATGTTGCTGAGGATGGTGTTGGCAGGCGTGAAGCTGAAATCCCTCAGCGTCACCGTGAGCGTCTGGTCTGCCCAGTCCTCTTGCTCCTGGCTGAGGATCAGAAAGGGTTCGGCCACGAAGCTTTGGGTTTGCAGCCCGTAGTGGGAGTGCATCCAGAAGGTGCCGTCCTGCTGGAGCGGGTAGTGAATGCGTTGCCTCTCCCCCGGGGGGATGGGGGGTTGGGTCACATAGGGCACCCCATCCATCGGATTGGGAAGAATGAGGCCATGCCAGTGAACGGTGGTTGGAACCGGCAGCTTGTTGACCAACTCCAGATCCACGCCCTGCTCCCGCCGGGTGGTGTAGCCCCGCTGACCATCGCTCGCTCGGATGCACCCCCTCTCAACGGTTTTGCCGAGCACAGTGATCGGTGCCGTGGTGATCTCGAGCACCCTGGTGTTGCGGTTCAGGGGACGCTGGAAGGTGGCCTGGCTGATGAACTGCTGCCAGCTCCGTTTGGCTTTGGCCTGAGCTGCGCTCAGCCAGGACCGGGTTGAGCCCCCCAAGATCGTGGCCAGCAGCCCGAGTCGAAGCAACGATCGGCGACGCATCCAAGGACCCCTTCTGTCCGCTGTCTAGGCAAAGCGCGTGGCGTTGTCGCATTCACAACGCCGCCCCCTGGTCAGCCTCGATAGGATTGGCGCGTTCCGTTAGCAGTGATGTGGCGGCGCAGAACCCTTCGGGCGGAAGCGTTGCCGGATGCATCGCCGGCTAACACCAATCCCCACAGGAGGAGGTGTCCGTGCCCCACAGTTGTAAGAAGCAGGGTCTGCTGATCGCGGAGAACGCCGCCTGATTTCGGCGCCTCGTTCCTAGATCAAACGGTTCCGCGCCAGAGCGGACCCGGCGAGAGCCCCCGGTTCCTCTTGAGGAATCGGGGGCATCGTTTTGACTGGGGCCTCTCCCTGTGGCCCGCCGATGCAGAGCACAAGGCAAGCGCTGGATTGGCCCGGCTCGGTTTTGGTGCTGTTGCTGGCCACGGTTCAGTTTTTTCGCGGAGGCTGGGCTGGGGCCGCGTGCTGGAGCCAGGAGGCTTCGCTCACCCTTTGCGTTGATCCCTATTGGATTAATCAGCTGCTCAAGAACTACGCCGGTGGATTCACCAAGCGGGGGTTCACCGGTGAGCTGCTGAGGCATCTCTTCCCGTCGGGATTGGACTTGGTTTGGCTCAACGTTTTCGCCTTGCTGCTGTTCATGGCACTGGCGCTGTTGCTGTATGCCGTCGTGCGAATCCTGCTGGCCCGCTCCGGTTGGCCCCCGCTGCTGATCAGCCTGTTGCTGTTGCTCGCTCCATTCGGCAAGTCCCTGGCGGAGACGGTCTTGGATCCGCTGCAGCTCTGTCTCTTACTGATGGCGTCGGTGCTGCTGACCCCAGCCCAGAGCCGAGCTCGGGATGTCGTTGTTCTGCTCTCATATGGACTCGCATCACTGATCTATGAGGGCTGCGCGCTGTTGCTCTTGCCGGTTGGTTTCTGGTTGATGCGAGCCACCCCCTGGCGTTGGCTCCCAGTGGCGATGGCGGCGGCTCTTCTGCTGGTGTTCCAGCAACCCGATTCTCCGAGTGTGGGGCAGGCGGCGCGAGAGGCCTTAGTGGCAATCAATCCCTTCACTGGGGAGCAGCTGCGTTACCAAGACGGCGGTGGCCTCGCGGCATCAGTGGGTTTCAGTTTCAACGTGAAGCAGGAGTTCAGCCGCTATCTCTCCGATTCGCCAAGAGATACCTTCGCGCGCGTCTCTCGATCCTTGGGTGCGGTGTTGGTTTATGGCATTGCTGTATTAACGGCGATGGGGGAGCGCAGGCCGAGGGAACGCACCCTGGCTTTTCGCGTTTGGCTCTCCTGGGTGCCGGTGGCGCTGCCCTTTGTCTTGATCACCCATGACTGGCTTCGCTACGGCGTGATCCTGCTGTTTCTAGCGATGCTGGTGACAGCGGCTCAGTGCCCGGCTCGCTCGCTGGAATGCAGCCCCATTGCTCGCCCCGAGTGGCTCTCGATCGGCCTAATCGCCATGGCGGCTGGCGTGGGGCCTGCGACAGGTGATGTCCGTAAGTTTCTTCCCCACAACTATTTCCACGCCTCCCTCTTGATGCTGCTGGTGGCGGTCGTGGTGCTGTTGATCGAACAGCGACGGCTCAAGCTTCAGCAGAACGGCTGAGATCGGGTTGCCGGACCAAGGCGAGAACACCGACCAAGCAGGGAATCGCCAGGGTGCAGAGCCGTAGCAGCAGTGTGACGGCTAGGGCCTGGGAGCGGTCGGCCCCGTAAAGCATTGCCAGGCCAATCGAGGTGGCTTCACTGGTGCCCAATCCGGCGGGCAGCAGCGAAATCACACCACCCAATCCGGTCGCCGTTCGAATCACGGCGGTTTGATGCAGGCTCAGGTCAACACCGAGGGCCTGGTAGAGCGCCACCAGCAGTCCTGCCTCGATCATCCAGCAGATGCAGGCCAACAGGGTGCCGACAATCAGTGGCTTGGGTTTCATCAGCTGCCGCATGCGGCCCATGGCCAGCAGGGCCTCGCGCAGCAGGCGGATCAGGCCGCTCCAGCGCTGATGCAGGGGCAGACGCTCGAGCCAATGCTCCAGTCGGCGCAGCACTCGCGGGTGGGTCAGCACCCAGCCACCCACGCCCAATACCGCCAGGCCGATCAGCATGGCGATCCAGACCTGCTCCCCTAGACCCCAGCTCAGCACCAGCAGGGCACTGGCCAGATCAGCCAGCCGTTCCGCCAGGGTGATGCCGACGCCCACGGTCAATGGAAAGCCGTGGCGCCGCTGCAGCCAGAGGCCCCGGACCGCCTCTCCGCTGCGACCCGGGGCAGCGATCAAGGCCAAGCCAGCCGCGTAGATCTTGGCGGCGGGTTTTAGGGGTAGTGGGAAGCCCAGTTGGCGCAGGTAATAAGACCAGCGCCCAATCAGCACCAGGTGACTCCCCAGGCATATGGCCGGAGCCAGGATCCACCAGCGCCAGGGCAGTTCCCCCAGGGTGGCGCTCACGTCCTGGATGCCAAAGGCGGTGGTCAGTCCCAGGTAAATCGCGAGGGCTGCGACCAGCCCGAACAGCCAACGGCGCCGCATCAGGGAATGAACCTCAACTTGCGGGCGGCATAGAGGCACATCTGACCCAGGATCAGACCCTCTTTGACGTGGGCGATGTTGGAGCTGCCGTAGCTGCGCTCTTGATAGCGAACCGGGACCTCCACGATCTTCAAGTTCAACTTGCTGGCGCCAAAGAGCAGGTCAAAGTCTCCAAACGGGTCGAAGTCCCCGAAGTAACTGCGACCGGCTTTGAGACGTTCGTAGTCGTCCTTCCAGATCACCTTGGTGCCGCAGAGGGTGTCCTTCAGCCGTTGGCGCAGCAACCAGGAGAAGGCGGCGGCAAAGAAGCGGTTGGCCGCGGTGTTCAGCGGCGGCATCGCTTCCCAGCTGCGGGGGTAGACCAGGCGGCAGCCATTGACGAACTCACCGCGCCCATCAGCCATGGCCTGGGCGAAGCGCGGCAAATCCTCCGGTCTGACGGTTAGGTCGGCGTCGAGGATCATCAGCACATCCCCCTCCGCCTGATCGAAACCCAGCCAGACCGCATCGGCCTTGCCCTTGCCGGTCTGCCGGAATTTCTTCAGGCGCATCGGGCCCTGATAGCTCGCGCAGATCCGCTCGATCTCCTCCCAGGTGTTATCGGAGGAATGCCCCTCAACAAAAATCACTTCGGTGAAGCGGCCCAGTTCCGGCAGCCGTTCAATCGCCGGGGCGATATTGCCGGCTTCGTTGCGCGCGGGGATGACGACGCTCACGCTGGGGTTCTGCCGCTGTTGACGGGCCGGCCTGGCCACCATCCAGTGGGTCAACCCCAGGTTGTCGATCAGCGGCAGTTGGCTCAGCCAACGGTTCGCCAGTGGCGTAACCAGGGGAATCTGGCGCGGGATTAAGCAGCGCTGGCCCTGTTTCAGTACCTCCCAGCCCGCCAGATCCAGCAGGTTGTTGACGTCGTTGGGGGTCAACCAGCTCTCTGGGGGTTGCGGTTGCCGTTGGCCGAGACGTTCGGCGGCCTTCAGCAGTGGTTGCCAGAGCCAATTGTGGAAACTCACCACCAGACGAGTCCGCGGGTGACAAAACGCCTCGAGGCGCTCCAGAACCCCCTGCACGTCCTGAAGCGTGTTCAGGGTGTTGGGCAGCAGGATGACGTCAAAGGGCTGGGTTTCGCCGATGGCCTCTGGGGTCATCGTCTCGGCGTTGGTCGCCAGGATCCGCAGTTCGGGATGCCGCTCCCGGGCGACCGCCGCCACCTCCGGGTCAAGCTCAATCCCCACCCCGTGGGCGGGTTTCAGCTGGGCCAGCAGATCACCGGTGCCGCAACCCACTTCCAGCACCCGCAGCCCCGGCGGGACCAGCAGTTGATGCAGACGCTCGAGATCCGCGTAATAGGTGCGGTTGCGCTGGCGGAAGTGGATCTGCTGGCTCGGGGCGGTCATGAACGAAGCAGGCTGAAGGTCTGGGGCAGATCCAGGCGCAGGGCGCTGGCCACGATGCGCAGCGTGCGCAAGGTGGAGTTGTTGGGGCTCATCTTCGCTGCTTGATCGAGCTCCACCTGGGCTTGGCCGGGCCGAAAGCGATAAAGCTCTACGACTCCAAGCCCCAGCAGGGCATTCGGATTGGAGGGATCCAGGCTCTTGATCTGGGTCAAGGTCTGCGCTGCATCGCTGGCATGCCGTTGCAGCGCCTGGGCGAGGGCCAGGCTGTAGAGGTCGTTCAGGTCACCGGGATTGTCCTGGAGTCGGGCCCGCAGGATGGCTTCGGCGTCGCTCAGATAGATCTGCTCCGGGTCGCTCTGGTTGAGCTGACCGACCTTGGAGAAGAGGCTGTCCAGTTCCCCGCGGCGCAGTTGGCCCCCCAGGCCGCGCAGCAGGGCGACACGGTTGGCGGCCAGGGCGCCGGGCTCCTGCGTCCCTGCCTGCAGGTCAAGCGTGGTGCCCCGCGGCAGCTTGATGGTCCTCCGCTTGCCGTTGGCCTCGAGCAGTTGCAGTTGGGGACTCCAGGTCCCGCCGCTGCTTGTGAAGGCGAGCTGCTGCTGGACTTCGGTGCAGCCTCGCGGCAAACGCAGCAGGCCCTGGCCCAGGGCCTGGTCGGCTTCGAGCCGTTGCCCGGGCTGCTCAAGGGTGAGCAGCAGGCGGGAGCCCTGCAGGACTTGGCTTGGGCCGGAGACCTTGACGTCCAATCCGCCTGGAATCGCGTTGATCGATCCGCTGATCTGGGTGGGGCAGTTGACCTGGTTGGCACTGACGCTGAGGGTCTTGCGTCGCAGCAGCTGGGCCTCGCTGCCATCGGGGAGGCTCCAGCTGTTGATCGGCTCGAAAGACGGGGAGCCCTCCAGCAGTTCGGCTTGGCGCGCCTGCCGCTCATCGCTCATGACCCCCTGGTCTCCGCCTTTGCTGAGGAACCAATCGAAGTTGCTGAGTTCCTCTTCGAGTCGCTCCTTCGGGGCCACGGTCTGGCGGGCGGCCATGCGGAACTGCTGGCGCCGCCCCTCGGCCTCGAGGTTGAAGGCGTTGAGCCCTTCGCTGTCGGGCAGCACCGCCAGGGTGGAGAGCTGGTTGGGGCTGGTCTCGCGGACCGTCGCCACGATCGCCTCGAGGGGCCAGCCCCCCTGGGGGTTCGGGCGATGGGGCGGAAAGCTGCTCAGCTTCGGTCCCCAGCCGAATTGGCTCCAGAGCGCTCCGAGCAGGGCGACGAGCACCAGTGCGGCCTGCCAAACGGGGGCCCAGCGGCGCTCGACGCTGGCCACCACCAGGCCCAGCCCCACGGCTAGCTGCGGCAGCAGGGGCAGGACAAAACGAAAGTCCTTGCTGGTCATCAGGATGCACACCAGCAGGCCCCCCAGCGGAAAGCTCAACCACCAGAGCAGCCAGGCCTTGTCGGCCTTGAGCGGGGGTCTGCGCTGGACCAGGGCGATGACCCCGCCCACCAGCACCAGCGCCGTCAGGCTGCTGCCCAACATCGCCGGCAGCAACTTCAAGTAGTAGAGCCAGCCCTCCAGGCTGTTGGCCTCCAAGCCGTCTTGGTAGGCGACCCCCCATTGGCGGGCCTTGTTGATGGTGCTCAGGATCGTCAGCCAGTTCTGGCTGAACCAGGGCCAGACCAGCAGCCAGGCGATCAGTCCCCCGGTCGCTTCCTGGGCCAGGGGCTGCCAGTGGCCGCGGCGGGCCTCGCGAAAGCCCCCGAGCAGCAGCAGCACCAGAGGCAGCCAGAGCAGGACGAGCCCCGTCGGCCGGGTCAGGGCGACGAGCCCCAGGCCGATGCCGCTGAGCACGGACCAGAGCCAGCGCCGTTGGCGGGCGAACCAGCGCCGCTGGCTGAGGACCCACCAGCCGGCCGTCATCAGCGCGGTCAGGCTCAGATCAATCAGGTAGTCGGTGCGTTGGTTGAGCAACGCCGGAGCGGCTGCAACAAACAGCGCCGCCCAGAGCCCGGCGCGGCGGCTGTGCAGTTGGCGCCCCAGGCCGTAGCAGCTCAGCAGCAGGATCCCGTTGAAGACCGCGCCGGAGGCCATCGCACTGCTGAAGCTCGGCCCGAGCAGCTGCAGAACGGGGGCGCTCAGCATGTAGGTCAGCGGGCCGCGGTAGCTGGGGGCTTGAGCCCAGAGGGTGTGCCACCAGCCGCCGCTCCAGGGGGCGGGCTGGCTGAGCACCTGCCAAACACCCAGGGCGCGGCTGAGGTGATCCCCTTGGTCCCAGGCCGGCGGGGCCTGGTGTTGCTGAATCCAGAGGCCATCCAGCAGCAGACAGATCAGCCAGAGGGCCAGCAGCAGCAGGCCATCACGCCGGTTCAGTTGCCGCTGGGGCTGCGTACCAAGGTCCATGGGGCCAGATCATCGCCCGAGGCCAGGGGAATGAGGTCCCGATTGGCCGAATCCTGCAGCGCGGCTGACTCGATCCAGGCCAGAGCGCCGGGGGCGAGGTCTTTGGCGTTCTCAAGCTTGGGACCGAGCTGTGGTGTGCCCAGGGCGACGAGGATCAATTGGGCATGGGCCTGGCCGCTCAAGGAGCCCTGGCTGATCACCGCCACCGGTTCGGCGGCCAGCAGCCCAGGCAGCTCACCAGCGCTCAGGGCTTGGCGCACGGCGGGGGAGCGATCACTAAAAAGTCCGCCCTGCACGAGCAGGCTGAGGGCCAGCCAAGGACCGATCAAGACGGCGGCGAGGACGCGTTTTGGGGTCTGTTGTTGGGGCAGCAGGGCCCAGCTCAGGCCGAGCGCGAGGGCCGCGAGTCCCACCAGCGCGGGAGCGAGGGGCGGGATCTCGAGGTTGAGCAGGTTGCCGGGGACCAGCAGGAGCACGCCGGCGAGGCTCAGCAGAACGCCGAGGCCCGCCAGGCACCAGGCGATGGCCCGCGGCCGGGCGATCCCGGATTGCGCGAAGAGACGCAGGCCGCTGGCGGCCCAGATCGCCAGAAATGGCGTGAGCTGTAGGCCGTAGTACGGGGTCTTGGTGCGGAAGCAACTCAGCAGCAGCAGCAGGCTGAGCGGATAGACCAGCAGAAGCAGCCCCTGCTCGGAGCGCCAGCGCTTCAGCCCCCACACCAGTCCGGCGATGGCCACCAGGCTCCAGGGCGCGCAGTTGGCCGGAATGTTCCAGAAGTAATAGAAGGGCCCGGCGCTGTAGACGTCGCTTTCGGAGAGGAAGAGCAACTTGTCCAGTAGTCCGCCGACCACGCCGGCGCCGTAGTGCTGCAGGCTCAAACCCAGCCAGAGCGCCACGGGAAGCCAACCCAGCAGCAGTCCGGACCAGAAGGCAGGCGCGCGCAGCAGGAACCGTCGTCTGAGTAGGAGGAAGGGCAGCAGGGCGAGGACCGTCAGGGCGGTCATGAAGCCCTTAATCAAGAAGGCTGGCCCCAGCCAGAGCCCTGCGGCGATCTGCCAACCGCGCGAGGTTTGGGGCTGGGCCTGCAGTAGTGCCCATACCCCGAGCAGCTCGAGGGCCAGCAGGGGCATGTCCTGGCTGGCGAGGTGGGCGTAGTTAATAAAGAGAGGCGTGAGCGCCAGAAGGGCTGCACTCAGCCAACCCAGGCCCGGGCCGAGCAGCCGTGAGGCCAGGCGTGCGGTGAGCCAGAGCGCGAGCGCTGCCGCCAGCAGTGAGGGCAGATGCGCCGCCCAGCTGCTGGGCCCGAAGAGGCTCTGGGCAGTGGCGATCAGCCACTGGACGCCAATGGTGCGATCAAACAGGGGTTGATCCCACCAGAGGGGCGCCAGCCACTGGCCACTCTCTTGGATCCAGCGGGCCTGAAGGGCGTAGTAGCCCTCGTCGTGGGCGAGGTAACTGCGGGGCGCGACGCTGATCAACAGCGGCAGGAAGGGCAGCGCTGGCCACCAACAAAAGGGTTTTCGTTTATACGAATGGAGACCCACTTTGTCTCCTTTGTTACCAGTCATTGCAGGTTGTGGCACACGCTGGATTTGCGGCTATCAGGTGCTTCCGCATCATCGCTGGGGGCGATTGCCCAACTCCTCGTTTTGGTGTGAGGACCAATGAAACTGTTCCAGAAGCTTCTTCTGGCGCCTGCAGCTCTGGGCCTTCTGGCTCCTGTCGCTGCAAACGCCGCTGACGTCAACATCGCTGGCCTGAGCCAGTACGGCACCGAAGAGCAGGTGACTTCGATCACCCAGTTCTCTGACGTGCAGCCCACCGACTGGGCTTATCAGGCACTGAGCAACCTGATCGAGCGCTACGGCTGCGTCGCTGGCTACCCCAACGGCACCTACCGCGGCAACCGTGCGATGACCCGCTATGAAGCGGCCGCACTGCTGAACGCTTGCCTCGACCGGATCACTGAAGTGACCGACGAGCTCAAGCGCCTGATGAAGGAATTCGAGCGTGAGCTGGCTGTGCTCCGCGGTCGCGTGGACGGCCTCGAGGCCCGCGTGGGCGAACTGGAAGCGACCCAGTTCTCCACCACCACCAAGCTGCGTGGTCTGGCCACCTTCGTTGTGGGCGCAAACAGCTTCACCGGCACCAGCCCCAAGGTGGATGCCAACAAGTCGGCCTACGGCGCCACCACCTTCAACTACGACCTGCGTCTGATCCTGGACAGCAGCTTCACCGGTAAGGACCTGCTCCGCACCGTGCTGCGTGCTGGCGACTTCAACGGCAGTGCCTACTTCAATGGCCTGACTGCCCTGGAAGTGGCCTTCCAGTCCCCCGCTGCTGACGACGTCGTCGCCATCAAGCGCCTCTTCTACAACTTCCCCGTCGGCAAAGACTTCAGCGTTACCGCTGGTGCAACCGTCCGTGTGGATGACGCCGGCATGCTTGGCATGTGGCCCAGCGTCTACCCCGCTGACACCGTCCTCGACTTCTTCACCTACGCCGGTGCTCCTGGTGCCTATGACCTTGATGGTCTGGGTGCTGGTTTCGGTGCCACCTACAACAACGTTCTGGGCTTCGAGGGCGTGACCCTCTCCAGCAACTACGTCTCCATCAACGGCGGTGAAGGCGATGCCGGTCTGATGACCGATGCGTCCAGCTCCGTGAGCGTGACCCAGCTGGGTTACACCGGCGGCAAGTTCCCCATCATCGGTGGTAGCGCTTGGGGTGCAGCTGCGGCTTACACCTACAGCCAGAACAACGCTCTGTTCATCAGCACTCCGTTCGCTCAGCAGTACGGCGGCGTTGGTTCCACCAACAGCTTTGGCCTGAGCGGCTACTGGGTTCCCGAGAACACTGGTTGGATTCCTTCCGTCAGCACTGGCTGGGGTACCAGCTCCTTCGAGAACGGCCCTGTCCGTACCGATACCTGGGGCAAGGCTCAGTCCTGGTACGTGGGTCTGCAGTGGCCTGACACCTTCGTGAAGGGCAATGACCTGGGCATGGCCGTCGGCCAGGCTCCGTTCATCACCAGCACCGGCTACGGCGCTTCTGCTCCGGCAACCCCCATGGACTCCAACTACATGTGGGAGTGGTGGTACAAGTTCCAGGTGACCGACAACATCACCGTCACCCCTGCTCTGTACTACATCCAGAACTACGACGGTCAGCTCGGCAAGGTCAGCACCACCGGTGCTTACAACGCCACCGACAATGTCTTCGGCGGCCTGCTGAAGACCACCTTCAAGTTCTGATCCAGAGCAACTGGGGCTCTCTCCTCGGACAGCAGCCCTTGGCCTCGTTCAACCCCGGTTTCGGCCGGGGTTTTTTCATGGCCTGATTCAACTAGGAGATGCACATGGACGGCTCTTCGGGGGTGCCGCTCGCTACCAGGCGGTGAGCCGACTGGCACATCAGGTGTTCGTGGTTGTCGTTTGGTCGGTCATTTTGTGTCAGCGATCACATTTGGTCGTATTCCTCGTTTTGGTGTGAGGACCAATGAAACTGTTCCAGAAGCTTCTTCTGGCGCCTGCAGCTCTGGGCCTTCTGGCTCCTGTCGCTGCAAACGCCGCTGACGTCAACATCGCTGGCCTGAGCCAGTACGGCACCGAAGAGCAGGTGACTTCGATCACCCAGTTCTCTGACGTGCAGCCCACCGACTGGGCTTATCAGGCACTGAGCAACCTGATCGAGCGCTACGGCTGCGTCGCTGGCTACCCCAACGGCACCTACCGCGGCAACCGTGCGATGACCCGCTATGAAGCGGCCGCACTGCTGAACGCTTGCCTCGACCGGATCACTGAAGTGACCGACGAGCTCAAGCGCCTGATGAAGGAATTTGAGCGTGAGCTGGCTGTGCTCCGCGGCCGCGTGGACGGCCTCGAGGCCCGCGTGGGCGAGCTGGAAGCCACCCAGTTCTCCACCACCACCAAGCTGCGTGGTCAGGCCACCTTCGTTGTGGGCGGTAACAGCTTCTCCGGCACCAACTACGCCACCCCGACGACCCTGGTCGCTCCCGCTCTTGGCAACACCGGCGTTGCGGTGAACCCCGCGAACGTTCCGTTCAACAACAAATACAACAAGCGCAACTTCGGCGCGACCGTCTTCAACTACGACGTTCGCCTGAACTTCGACACCAGCTTCACCGGTAAGGATCTGCTGCGCACCACCCTGCGTGCTGACAACTTCTTTGACGGTGACAGCGCCTGGGGAAATGCCAGCCCTTACGGCTACGGCTTGACTTTCCTGGAAGTGGCCACCAACGCTCCCACCCAGGACAACGTTGTTGAGGTCAACCGCCTCTTCTACAACTTCCCCCTCGGCAAGAGCTTCAGCGTCAACGTTGGTGCCCGCGTCCGTATGGACGACGCCGGCATGCTCGGCATGTGGCCCAGCGTCTACCCCGCTGACAGCGTCCTCGACGTCTTCACCTACGCCGGTGCACCTGGCGCTTACAACACCACCAACGGCCTGGGCGCTGGTGCCGGCATCGTCTACAACGACGTGCTTGGCGCTGACGGTTGGACCTTGTCGACCAACTACGTCTCGGCTAGCGCCAACAACGGTGATCCCGTCTTTGGTGGTGTTGCAACCGATGGTTCCAGCAGCACTTCTGTGACCCAGCTGGGTTACGTCGGCGGCAAGTTCCCCGTTGTGGGCGGCAGCGCCTGGGGTATTGCAGCGGCTTACGCCTACAGCCAGAACATGGGGCTTGCGAGCGGCACTCCTCTTGCTCTCGCCGTCTCCAATGGCATCTCTCGGCATGAAGGGTCTGGTTACGGTCTCAACACCAGCTCCAACAACTTTGGTCTGAGCGGCTACTGGGTTCCCGAGAAAACCGGCTGGATTCCTTCCGTCAGCACCGGTTGGGGCATCAGCAGCTTCACAACCAGCTACTACCGCACCGACACCAACCCCCAGGCCAACTCCTGGTACGTCGGTCTGCAGTGGCCTGACACCTTCGTGAAGGGCAACGATCTGGGCATGGCCGTTGGCCAGGCTCCCTTCCTCACCAAGACTGGTGGTGGTGCCGTTGCCGACACCCTGGGTGTCAGCAAGCCTATGGATTCCAACTACGCCTGGGAGTGGTGGTACAAGTTCCAGGTGACCGACAACATCACCGTCACCCCGGCCCTGTACTACATCCAGAACTACGACGGCATGCTGGGTAAGGCCAATCTGAGCACCGGTGCGTTCAACGCCACCGACAACGTGTTCGGCGGCCTGCTGAAGACCACCTTCAAGTTCTGATCCAGAACAGTTGGGGCTCTCTCCTCACACATAGAGCCCTTTCTTCGACCTCGTTTAACCCCGGCTTTGGCCGGGGTTTTTTATTGTTCAGCGTTCGCAGATCTGAGGCGCTTTGTGATCACAAAAGAGGCCGAAAGTCTCATTTGATACGCGGTCCGGTGCCAATAGCTCCGGCCCCAAGGAGGTGACCCAATAGGGTGGCTGCTCCCCTCTTTGGGGCTCCTCGTTTGGTGTGAGGACCAATGAAACTGTTCCAGAAGCTTCTTCTGGCGCCTGCAGCTCTGGGCCTTCTGGCTCCTGTCGCTGCAAACGCCGCTGATGTCAACATCGCTGGCCTGAGCCAGTACGGCACCGAAGAGCAGGTGACTTCGATCACCCAGTTCTCTGACGTGCAGCCCACCGACTGGGCTTATCAGGCACTGAGCAACCTGATCGAGCGCTACGGCTGCGTCGCTGGCTACCCCAACGGCACCTACCGCGGCAACCGTGCGATGACCCGCTATGAAGCGGCCGCACTGCTGAACGCTTGCCTCGACCGGATCACTGAGGTGACCGACGAGCTGAAGCGCCTGATGAAGGAGTTCGAGCGTGAGCTGGCCATCACCCGCGGCCGCGTGGACGGCCTTGAGGCCAAGGTTGGTGAACTGCAAGCGACCCAGTTCTCCACCACCACCAAGCTGCGCGGGTTTACCCGTTTTGTGGTCGGTGCGAATAGCTTTACCGGCACAAATACGGCCGATACTGATCAGTCTGTTCCATACACAACGGCTTTCAAAAAAGCGAATCGTGCCGCGACCACGTTTAACTACGACCAACGCCTTTATCTTGACACCAGCTTCACCGGCAAAGACCTGCTTCGCACCCTGCTGCGTGCCGGCAACTTTCAAGAGAGTGCCTACAACTACGGCCTGCTGAAGCTTGATCCTGCTTTCCAGGAGCCGGCTGGTGCCAACGTCGTTGGTGTGAACCGCCTCTTCTATGCCTTCCCTGCGGGCGAGAAGCTCAAGTTCAACGTTGGCGCTCGGGTGCGTATCGACGACCCCGGCATGCTCGCCATCGGTGTGCCCTCGGTTTACAAGCCGGGTCTGCTTGATTTCTTCTCCCGTGCTGGTTCCCCTGGCGTCTACAACAAGAGCGGTTTCGGTGCCGGTTTTGGTGGCACTTACAAGCAACTGCTTGGCATCAAAGGACTGGCCATCAGCAGCAACTACGTCTCCGCTGATGGTTCCGACGGCAACCCCAGCACCGGCGGAATCATGACCGGCGGCTCTAACAGCGTCTCGGTCACGCAGTTGGGCTACACCGGTCAGAACACCCCGCTGATTGGTGGCAACTACGCCATCGCGGCGGCCTACACCTACGCGCAAAACTCCAAGCTGCACCGCGCTACGCCCTATGGCTTTGACGTGGGCCGCACCGGCAGCAACAACAGCTACGGCGTCAGTGGCTACTGGATCCCAGAGAACAGCGGTTGGATTCCGACCGTGAGCCTTGGCTGGGGTTCCACCAAGTCCGAGAACGCCGCCTTCCGCGGCATTCCCTATCGCACGGATAACTGGGCCAAGACCCAGTCCTGGATGGTGGGTCTGCAGTGGAACGATGCCCTGCGTAATGGCAACAAGGCCGGCATGGCCGTTGGTCAGGCTCCCTACGTGAGTACCAACGGTGGCGGTTCGGTCGGCACTGTCGCTGGCGCGAGCTCCCCGATGGACTCCAACACCATGTGGGAGTGGTGGTACGAGTACCAGATCTCCGACAACATCTCGGTGAAGCCTGCCCTCTACTACATCAACAACCTCGATGGTCAGTACGGCAAATACAACACCAGCACCGGTGCTTACAACGCCAAGGACAACGTCTTTGGCGGCCTGGTGATGACCACCTTCCGCTTCTGATTCCCCTCAGGGCACCCCTTTCACCCCTAGCCCTCCGCCTTTGGCGGGGGGCTTTTTGCTGTTTAAGGATGGGTGCAGCCCCTCTCTGCCGTGCATGCCCCAGTCCGCCCGCGATCCCTATGTGGTGCTCGGTGTGGTGGCTTCGGCCAGTGGCGCAGAGATCAAGGCGGCCTACCGGGCCCTGGTGAAGCAGCATCACCCCGATGCCGGGGGAGATGAAGAGGCGATTCTGGCGATCAATGCGGCCTGGGAGGTACTGCGGGATCGGGAGCGCCGCGCTGAACACGACCGCCATCGCGCCGTTAGCAGTCATCAATCCACGGTGCGCTCCGCTGCAGCCGGTCGGGCGGCCCGCAAGGCCACAGCCGAATCAGCCCGCGGCGATGAAGCGCTGCTGATCTGGCTGCAGACGGTCTATGCGCCGATTGATCGTCTGCTGGGTCAGGTCATCAACCCCTTCCCGGCTGAATTCAAGGCGCTCTCGGCCGACCCCTACGACGACCAGCTGATGGAGGCATTCTGCAGTTACCTCGAGCAGAGTCAGGCCAAGCTCGAGAAGGTGGAAACGCTTTATCGCTCCATGGCCGCCCCGGCCTCAGCCAAGGGCTTCAGCCTCAGCGTCTACCACTGCCTCTCCCAGGTCAAGGACGCCGTGGTGGAACTGGAGCGCTACACCATGGGCTACGTCGATAACTACCTCCACGACGGCCGGGAGATGTTGCGGGAAGCCAAGCAACGGCGCACTCGGCTTCAAGCGGAGCGCCGTCGTCTGGACCTCTAGCTCAAGGCTTCCAGTTGATCCAGCCGCAGCCAGATGTCGGGCACCGGCCGGCGATAGCGCAGTTGGGCGTAATCCCCTTTCACCAGCAGCACCTCGGCTGGGCCCTCGAACAGGTAATCCGGAGCGGTGGTGTCGCTGGCTTGGGATTCCAGGCTGCCGCTGTAGGCCGCGCGATTCACCTTCACCAGGGCGCCTTTTTTGATGGCGGCGGCCGCGGGTTTGCTGGCGGGCGCTTCGGCCATGGCATCAAGGACGGGTTGCCGCCAGGCTAGTTCCCGCTCGGTGATCCAGAGGGTCCCTAGCCTTCCAACCAGTTCAAGGGCTCAGGGCGCGTGCGGATTCTGCTGGTGGGGTGCAGTGGTTTTGTCGGCCGGGCTTTGGTGCCCCTGCTGCTGGAGGGCGGTCATCAGTTGGTGCTGCTCAGCCGCTCCAGCACCCCGTTGGCCTCGGTGCAGTCTCCTCAACTCCAGCGGCTTCAGGCCGATCCCGCTGTGGCTGCCACCTGGCAAGTCCCTGCGGTTCAGGAGGCCCTGGCCTCCAGCGAGGCGGTGATCAACCTGGCCGGTGAGCCCATCGCTGAGAAGCGTTGGAGCGATGCCCATCGTCAACTGCTCAGCAGCAGCCGTATCAACACCACCCGCGCTCTGGTGGCCGCCATGCAGGCACTCCCGGAAGCCCAGCGCCCCAAGACGTTGATCAGCGGCTCGGCCATTGGCTACTACGGCACCAGCAGCTCAGAGCGCTTCCGCGAAGCCAGTGGCGCTGGCGGTGATTTCCTTGCCGGTCTCTGTCAGGCCTGGGAGCAGGAGGCCCAGACGGCCTCGGCTTTCGCTCGGGTGGTGATTCTGCGGATCGGGATTGTCCTCGGTCCCGATGGCGGAGCCCTGGGAAAGATGCTGCCGGTCTTCCGGATGGGCTTCGGTGGCCCGATTGGGAATGGCCAGCAGTGGATGAGCTGGATTACCCGCCACGACCTCTGCCGCCTGATTGCCGAGGCCCTCGCCAACCCGGCCTACCAGGGCACCTACAACGCGGTGGCCCCGGCCCCCTGCAGCATGGCCACGTTTGCGTCGGCCCTCGGTCAGGTTCTGGGGCGCCCCAGCCTGTTGCCGGTTCCCGCACCCATCCTTCAGCTTCTGCTCGGCGATGGCGCCAAGGTGGTCTTGGAAGGCCAGCAGGTGCTGTCGGAGCGCCTGCAGCAGCAGGGCTTTGTCTTTGAAGACCCGGAGCTCAGCGCTGCTCTCGCCCGCGCCACCACTTGAGCGCCCACCCCAGTATTCCGCTGAGGATCGCTGCTCCCATCAGCAGGCCGATGGCCGGAGTGAAGAGCGGCTCCCAGAGGCTCTGAAAGAGGTTCAAGGGAGCCTCAATGCCCCGGCTGTGGCAGAGCACGGCCACGCCAAACCAGATGGCTCCGGCGATGACCACGAAGACGTCGGCCACCAGCACGGCATCCAGGTAGCCCTTGAGGCGTTGGCCGGTGCTGGGTGGGTTCGCTTCAGCCATGGCGCTGCGCCAGACGCTCCAACAAATCAGCGCTCATCTTGGCGCCGCCGCCGCCGCTGCCGATCCGCTCTTCCCCAAGCTGCTCCAGTTCCTCATGCCAGCGCCGATCCACCAGGAGCCGGTTGAGGAGTTGCTCCAGCAGCTCCGCGCTGCCCCGCAGCTGCTCCTCACTACCTGCACTCCCCGTGGCACAGAACAAGCCAGGTCCCAGCAGCCGACGCTGCGCTTCAGCGAAGTTGTCGGTGAACTGCGGGCCCTCTCCGACGAGCTGCAACACCGGTTTGCCCAGTCCCACGCACTGCTCGGCCGCGGTGCCGGTCATCGAGAGCAGCAGGTCGCACTGTTGGATGACGGCGGCGAAGCGCCCCCACTCCAGCTGCAGATGCAGGGGGCCGCGCTGCAGGCTGCAGCGGCTGCTGCTCTCGAGCTCCAGGCGCCAGCCCAGCCGGCTGGCTAGGGGCGCAACTTCCTGGGGCGTCAGTTTTCCCACCAGGGCCGCATGCAGTCCAAGCCGTTGGGGAGGACGCAGGGTTTCGGGCAAGCGCTCCAGCACCCGCAGCATGAGCTCCAGGTTGTGCAGGGCCTCCGGCAGTCGGCTGCCGGGGAGGAGACCGAGGCGTTGGCGCGGGGCTCCCGCCAGCTGATCGCTGTTGCCTACGGCCCCGTCGAAGAAGGGGTTTCCAAAAAACTGAACGGGCCGCTGCAGCTGCTCGCTGAGGTCGCTGGCGGTGAGTTGATCGCGGCTGTAGATGGCCAGAGATCGCTTCGATTTCAGGCAGCCACCGCAGGGCCAGGGCAGCTGCAGGCGTCCTTCGTAGTGGCTGGAGTAGGCCACCAGGTAGGTGGCCATCGGCCTGCGGCTCAACCAGGCTGCCACCACTGGGATGACATCGCCCACCACGAGGATCAGGTCGTAGCGATGGCCGATTCGCAGCAAGAGCAGCAGCCGGCTGAGCAGGTAGAGCACCTGGCCCTGCACGACCTCGGTGATCCGTCCGATCAGGCTGGTGTAGCCCAGGCCGCCGGTGCTGTACTCGCGGGTCTTGCCCCGTGTGGTGATTCCGGCCTGCTCATAGGCCTGGCCGTGCCCCACCAAGGGCAGGGCTTCAACGCTGCAGCCCTGCTGCTGGAGCGCCGTTCCGATCAGGGAGCCGCTGAGGTCTTCACCGTGGCCGTTGCTCAGCAACAGGATGCGTCGCTGGCCCTGCTGTGCCATCAACCGTGCAGCCAAGCTTTGACCTTTTGCAGGGCCTGCCAGTCGGGGCGTCGTGCGAGCCCGTCAGCGATGGAGGAGTCCAGTTCTTCGCCGATCTCAGGCGCCATCACGCGCATGCGCTGCACCAGCTCAATGTGCTCCCGCACGCCTTTCACGTTGTTCTCGAGCATCGCCAGGCTCAGGTTGATCCGGGCCTGGGGGTCCTGGGGGTTGAGCTTGACGGCCATCCGCGCTGAGCGCAGGGCTGTCTGCGCTTGGTTGTCCAGCAGTTGGAGCCAGGCCAGACAGGTCCAGCCCGCCGAAAGCCGGGGATCCTGTTGGGTGATCTGCAGGAAGCTGGCAATCACCTCAGACAGCGGAGCGCCCTCGTTGTAGCTCTTCAGGGCCTGCTCAAATTGCGAGGGCGCGTCAGTGGCGGTCATGGCGGAGGGCGTGCCGTTTCGTCAGCTCAGATTCGCACCCGAGGGGGATCAGACGGCGAAGGAGCTGCCGCAGCCGCAGGTTTGGGTGGCGTTGGGGTTCGTGAAGTTGAAACCGCCGCCGATCAGGGCCGAAGAGAAGTCCAGCTGCATCCCGTAGATGTAGAGGAGGCTCTTGGGGTCGCTCACCACGGTGAAGCTGGGGGCGCCGCTGGGCTCGTAGATGTAGCGCTCATCGTCCTCGCGGATCTCGCTGCCATCGATGAAGTCCATCGTGTAGCTCATGCCGCTGCAGCCGCCGGAGCGCACACCCACCCGCAGGACCTTTCCCTCCCCTTGGGCCGGCAGCAGGGTGGCCAGCTGCTTCATGGCTGGCTCGGTGATCTGGATCCCCTTGCCGTCCCTGCCGGTGTGGGTCGCGACTGGAGTGACGGTCTCGCTGGTCATCGGGGCCATGGCCTGTATCCCCACTGTATGGAGACCCTTCGCCCCCTGCCGTGTCGCCCTTCTCCATAGAGTCACCCCATTCGCGGGAGAACAAGGGTGCGGGTCGCCATCGTGGGTGCGGGTCTGGCCGGATTGGCGGCGGCGGTGGATCTGGTGGATGCCGGCCACCAAGTCGACCTCTATGAGGCGCGCCCATTTATGGGCGGCAAGGTCGGTAGCTGGGTGGATGACGGCGGGAACCACATCGAGATGGGCCTGCACGTCTTCTTCTTTAACTACGCCAATCTCTTCGCCCTGCTTCGCAAGGTCGGAGCGATCGACAACCTTCTGCCTAAAGATCACACCCACCTGTTTGTGAATGCGGGTGGGGATCTGCGGGAGCTGGATTTCCGCTTTGCCCTGGGCGCTCCCTTCAATGGCCTGAAGGCCTTTTTCACCACGCCGCAGCTCGATTGGCTCGATAAGTTGCGCAATGCCCTGGCCCTGGGCACCAGCCCGATCGTGCGTGGCTTGCTGGACTACGAGGGGGCGATGAAGGTGATCCGCAATCTCGATCGCATCAGCTTCCAAGAGTGGTTCCTGGGCCACGGCGGCAGTGAGCAGAGCATCCGCCGCATGTGGAACCCGATTGCCTATGCCCTCGGCTTCATTGATTGCGAGGCGATCTCAGCCCGCTGCATGCTGACCATCTTCATGATGTTCGCGTCGAAAACTGAGGCCTCCAAGCTCAACCTGCTGAAGGGCTCACCTCACCGCTGGCTCACAGGACCGATCCTGGAGTACATCCAAGAGCGCGGGGCAAAGCTCCATCTGCGTCATCGGGTGACCGAGGTCCAGTTCGACGAGGTCGCTGATGAAACCCGCGTGACGGGGCTGACCCTCGGGACCCCCGATGGGGATCTGAAGGTGGAGGCTGATGTCTATCTGGCGGCCTGTGATGTTCCAGGGATCCAGCGGATGGTGCCTGAGGCCTGGCGCCGCTGGCCCCTGTTCGACAACCTCTACAAGCTGGAGGCGGTGCCCGTGGCCACGGTTCAACTCCGCTACGACGGTTGGGTGACGGAGCTGAGCGACTCCCCCATGGCTGAGGCTGCCCGTCGCGATGTGACCCGTCCCGCCGGTCTTGACAACCTGCTCTACACCGCGGATGCGGACTTCAGCTGTTTCGCCGACCTAGCCCTGGCCAGTCCGGTGGATTACCGCAAAGAGGGTGTGGGCTCCCTGCTGCAGTGCGTTCTCACCCCTGGCGATCCCTGGATCCCCAAAAAAACCGAGGAGATCGTCGCTGCCACCGATGCCCAGGTGCGTCGCCTGTTCCCCTCGGCCAAGAACCTGAATTTGGTCTGGAGCAACGTCGTCAAATTGGCCCAGTCTCTTTACCGCGAGGCCCCTGGGATGGAGCCCTATCGCCCCGATCAGGCAACGCCGGTCACCAACTTCTTCATGGCCGGTAGCTACACCAAGCAGGACTACATCGATTCGATGGAAGGCGCCACCATGAGTGGGCGTCTTGCTGCTGCCGCGATCCTG
Organism: Synechococcus sp. A10-1-5-1; assembly: GCF_023115425.1. NCBI lineage: Bacteria > Bacillati > Cyanobacteriota > Cyanophyceae > Synechococcales > Synechococcaceae > Synechococcus > Synechococcus sp. A10-1-5-1. Next base: position 1,889,446 of record NZ_CP096032.1, read on the forward strand.
GGTCGTAAGGCTGAGCTGGCCACCAATGCATCCGTTGCCTAGAGACCATGGGCCGTTGGCTTGAACACAGCGTCACCACTGAGGTGAAGGCCCCTGCTGATCGGGTCTGGGCCGTCTGGAGTGATCTCGAGGCGATGCCCCGCTGGATGAACTGGATTGAGTCCGTCACCACAGAAGCCGGTGATCCCGATCTGACGGACTGGACCCTGGCGGCCCAGGGTTTCCGCTTCCACTGGAAGGCGCGCATTACCGAGCGCGTGGAGGCCCAGCAGCTCCATTGGGAATCGGTGGGTGGACTGCCCACCAAAGGGGCCGTCCGCTTCTATCCCCAGGGCGCCGGGAACACGGCGGTGAAGCTGAGCGTGAGCTACGAGCTGCCGGGGGTGTTGGCACCGCTGATGGATGCCTCCATCCTGGGGGGGATCGTGACCAAGGAGCTCCAGGCCAACCTGGATCGCTTCCGCGATCTCGTCCAGAGCGGTTATGGCCAAGAGGCGAGCTGACAATCCGATTTGGGCTCTGCCTGTTCTGCTGGTCTTGGCGGCTTGCGGGACAGACAAGACGAGTAGCACTACTCCCTTGGCGGCTGCAGCCCTACCGCCATCTGGGGCCCCGGAACCCGCCCCGCTCAGCCCATCACCGGGCTTCATTGCCATGCCGAGCCCGCAGCAGGTGGTTCAGGCCCAACCCCATGGCCGGGTCGATCCCTTTGCACCGGTGGCGACGGCAGCAGCGGACGCCAAAGACGAGAGCAATGCCTCCGAGCTGCAGCTCACCGGTTTGATCGGTAGTGGCCGCAGTGCCCAGGCCTTGATCTCCCTGGGCGGTCAGAGCGGAGCGGTGTGCATCGGCCCTCAGGGCCTCTGCCCGGGGTCCGGCCTCCCGGCCCTTCTGCCCCCGGGCTGGACCGTGACCGGCATTGATCTGGGGCGGGGCGAGCTGCGCTTGAACCAGGCTGGTCAGCAGCGCGTGTTCAGCCTTTAAGGCTCAGCGCACAGGCGGCCACAAGCCCGTCGAGGTCATGGGGGTCGGCCTCACCATCCACCCGGCCCAGCACAGCCCGAAGGGTTTTTGAGGTTTGCGGTCCGATGGAGATCAGGCGCACCCGCTCCAGTGGCTCTCGCCAGCTGGCGCCGAACTGCTGCTCCAGCAGTTGGGCCGTGTGTTGCACCGTCTTGCCGCTGCTGAAGGTGATCGCATCCACCTGCCCAGCGGCCAGGGCTGAGGCGGTGGCCTCTGGCAGGGTTTCGGGGCAGCGGGATTCGTAGGCCGCCACTTCCACCACACGGGCTCCGGCCTCGCCAAAGGCTTCAGCCAGCAGGGTGCGTCCACCGCTTTGTACCCGCGGCAGCAGCAGCCGCAGGCCCCAGCCCGACACAGGGAAATGCTCAATCAGGCTGTCGGCCACGAAGGCCGGGGGCACGAAATCGGCCGCGGCGCCGAGTTCTTCGAGGCGGGCTGCTGTTTTGCGGCCCACCGCCGCGATCTTCAGGCTGCTGGGCCGCTGGGCCAGGTTGCTGCCCTGGAGCCTCAGCCGCTGCTCCACCGCATCGACCCCGTTGCTGCTGGAGACGATCAACCAGTGAAACTCCTCCAGCTCTGCCAGGGCGTCATCCAGCGGACCCCATTCATCGGGGGGACCAATCACCAGGGCAGGCAGATCGAGGACATGGGCGCCGGCTTGCTCGAACAGCTGGCGTGAGGCCCCGAGTTGCTGTTCCGCCCGGGTCACCGCGATGGTGCGCCCTTGCAGTTCCATCCCTCAGCCCTCGAGCTTGACCAGTTCTCCGGCCTGCTTGTGCAGGCGTTGGGCCTCCTGGGTGCGGCCTTGGTCGATGAGCAGCTGGATCGCCTCCCGGAAGCTGCCGCGCGATCCATCGATGTCGCCGCCCAACAGCAGCGCAACGGCGAGGTTTTGGTGGGTTTCGGCGTGGCCGGGGTTGACGCGTTTGGCTTCGCGGTAGGCCTCCAGGGCTCCGGCGAGATTGCCCTGCTTGCGGCGGATCAATCCGAGGTTGTACCAGCCCAGGCCGATCTCAGGGGCGACGCGGGTGGCCCGGGCGCTCAAGCTTTCTGCTTCCTCCAGTTGGCCCAGCTGCAGCAACAGCGCCGCCAGGTTGAGTTGGGCCGCCAGGTTCAGTCGCGGGGCCAGTGGAATCGCCAGGGCTTGGCGGTAGTACTGCTCGGCTTGCTGGGGGTCCCGGCCGGCCTCCGCCAGGGCTAGGTGCAGGAGCAGCTCGTAGCGCTCGGGGTGAGCCCCGCCGGGGCAGTTCTTCAGCCCCTGTTGCAGCAGCTCCAGCCCCCGCTCCAGGTTCCCTTCGGCCACCTCCAGGCTTCCCAGCTTCGCGCAGGCATAGGGGTCGCCTGGGCGGGCTTGCAGCTCCTCCTCCATCGCTTGACGAAGCCGCTCGGGCTTATTGCCTTGGGCCAAGAGCTCGGGCCGGTAGCCGTCGTGATCGATGGCGGGTTCGGAACAGTCAGCGATGCGCCACTTCGGCTCGTCCTTCAGCAACGCCGCGACGCTGTCGTCAATCATCGAGTGGTAAGCGCGGCTCCACTGGATGCGCGGATGGCGCCTGAACAGGCGACTGACGTTGGAGTAGGGCGATTGGATCGCGCCGCGCTCATGGCGCAGCAGGTTGATGACCAGGACGTCCGGTTGGGCCATCAGCGCCCGCAGCGGTTTCCAGGCCTCCGGCTTGAGGCGTTCATCGGCATCGAGCACCAGCACCCAGTCCCCTTGCACGCTCTCGAGGGCCTGGTTGCGGGCGGGAGCGAAGTCCCCCGGCCATTCGATCTGCTCGACCCGGGCGCCGGCGGCCTGGGCTAGGGCGACGGTGTTGTCCTTGGAGCCGGTGTCGACGACCACCATCTCGTCGACAAAGCCTTGAACGGACCGCAGGCAGTCCTCGATCTGCCCGGCTTCATCCCGAACGATCATCGAGAGGCTGAGCATGGTGGGTGCCGGCGGCCGCAGAAGACGGCCCGAGGCTAGTGGCAGCAGCCCGCTTAGTCGGTAAAGCCGCCCTCCAGCGCAGCCTCTGGCAACCCCAGCGCCTGCAGCACCAGCGCTTGTGCCTGGGGCATCTGGGCTGGGCTGTAGGCCGCTGGCAGCTCCGGCGGGAGCAGGGGTTGCAGGGCTTGCCAGAGGTAGGGGCTTCCGTAGACCGCGAGGCCAGCCAGGCGCTGCGCAGCCAGCAGTTGCCGCACCACCTGGGGCCAGGGTTCATCGCCCCCAGCGCTGCCCCGGAAGGGATTGCCCCGAACCAACAGCTGTAGCAGGACCGGACCATCCGGGAGGCGATCCAAGGCGAGGGGCGCTTTCGGGTCCTGGCCCCAGGGGCTGGGGCTGCGGGCATCGATGAGCCGCGCCTCGTAGCCCAGGGCGGAGGGCCGCAGTAGGGCTGGGGCCACCAGCGGCAGCTGCGGCGCATTGAGTTGGTTGTCGAGCCTGATCAGGTTCAACCCCGGTCCGGGGGGCAGACCTTGGCCGCCGTGCAGCACCAGGCTGAGCGTGAGCAGTTCGCCGCTGAGTTGCCGCTCGCTTGGGGTCACCAGTTCATCGAGAGCCGTTTCTCGCGATTCAGCGCATTGGGCTAGGGCGCTCCGTCGTCTCTCCAGGCTGGCGTCCAGCCGCTGCTCGCTGATGCGACCGCTCTGAACAGCCTCCACCAGGCCATCAAGTGCTTCACGGGCATCGGCGGGCATCAGGATCAAATCAGCCCCGGCTTCAAAGGCCAGTACGGCGGCCTCAGCGCTGCCGTGGTGCTGGCTGATGGCCTCCATCACGAGGGCGTCGGTCACGACCAGGCCGCAGAACTGCAGTTCCTGGCGCAGTAGTTGGGTCAAGACCGCCCCAGACAGGGTGGCCGGCTGCTTGGGGTCCAGGGCCGGAAGACGGAGGTGGGCGGTCATCACCGAGGCCACACCGGCAGCAATCGCCTGCTGAAACGGCGGCAGCTCGATTGCTCCCAGACGCCCCAGGTCGTGGGGCAGCTCTGGCAATTCCAGATGCGAATCGCAGCTGGTGTCGCCATGGCCCGGGAAGTGCTTGGCGCAGGCCAGCACCCCTTCGCCCTGGCAGCCCCGCACAAAAGCTGCCGCCAGGGCTCCGGCTGTGGCTGGCGTCTCCCCCCAGGCCCGCACGTTGATAACTGGATTGGCTGGGTTGTTATTGACGTCGCAGACCGGCCCGAGAACCCAGTTCAGCCCCAGCAGTCGCGCCTGCCGGCCGGTGCAGCGTCCGTAGCGCTCGGCCAGGGCCTCGGCCTGCTCGGGATCGCTCTGATGGAGGGCCCCCAATGCGAGCGGAGGCGCTAGCCAGCTGGCCCCTTCAAAGCGTTGCCCGACCCCCTCTTCCACATCGGCGCAGAGCAGCAGGGGCTGGCTAGCCCAGCGTTGGAGTTGGTCGCAGCGCAGGCGGAGTTCTTCGGCACTTCCCCCCAGCAGGATCACCCCGCCAACGCCCTCATCGAGGAGCTCGCGCAAGTCCGCGTTGCTCAGCTCCCAGCGGGGGTAGCGGCGCTGATGGTCCCGGGCATGGCCGCTGCCACGCACCACCAGCAGGCTGGCGAGCTTCCGCCGGAGCTCAGAAGCCTCCATCCTCCTGTTCGCCGGTGCCTTCAGGAACCTCACCACGCTCTTGCCGCTGCTCTTCGAGCTGGTTGAGCAGGCCCAAAACAGAGGTCCCCTTCTCGATGCCGCGATCCAGTTGGAAGATCACCTCCGGGGTTCGGCGCATGTTCAGGCGGCGACTGAGCTCACCTTTGACGTAGTTGGACGCCGAGCGCAGGCCCTCGAGGGCTTGCTGTTGCACCTCGGGGCTTCCGTACACGCTGACAAAGATCTTGCAGTGCTGGAGATCGCCGGCCACATCGACATTGGTGACGCTCACCATCCCCAAGCTGACCCGCTCGTCCTTGATCCCAGTGACCAGCAGTTCGCTGACCTCTCGCCGGATCAGAGCGGCCACGCGCTCAACGCGACGACCTTGCGCCATGGCTATGCGATGACCTCTGGAGTCACCATGGCACGCAGGATCAGGGCCAGGCTCAACAGGCCGCTCACCAGGGCTCCGATCAGGGCCACGGCGGTGACCGGGTTGCTGCGGCGCTGGGCTAGGGGTTCAAGGACGGAGTTGGCGACGCCAAGCCCGAACGCGATCAGATAGCGCGGATAGCGCGTGACGTTCAGAAAAAAGTCCCGCATGGGGGCTGGAGCGCTGATCAAACAGTGCTGGCTACTCTGCCGCCAAAGGGCACCCGGTGCCGCGCGATCCGATCCGTTGATGCTGGAGCTCCATCAGTTCCGCCATTCGGCCTTCTGCGAGAAGGTCCGCTTGGTGTTGGCCTTGAAACAACTCAGCTTCACTCCCGTTGAGGTCACCCCTGGCGTGGGTCAGGTGGAGCTCTACCGCCTCTCAGGCCAGCGGCAGGTGCCGGTCCTTGTGGATGGCAGCGAGGTCATCGCCGACTCCACGGCGATCGCCTTGCACTTGGAGCAGAAGCATCCCGATCCCGCGCTCCTGCCCAGTGATCCCGCCCTGCGGGCCCAGGTGTTGCTGCTGGAGGACTGGGCTGATACCGCGTTAGCGGCCGGTGCCCGGATGGCTTTGGTGCAGGCAGCCGTCAGCGATCCAGTACTGCGTGATGGGTTGCTGCCGGAGGCGACTCCCTCTCCGCTGCGCTCCCTGGTGGGCGCCTTGCCCGGCGGGGTGCTGAGCGGAGTCGGTCAAGTTCTGGATCAACAGGTGCTGCAGCAACTGCGCAGCAGCCTCGAGCAGCTGACCGCCTTGGTGCAGGCCCAGCCCTACCTGGTGGGTGATCAACTCACCTTGGCCGACTTGGCCGTGATGGCCCAGCTGTCCTTGATCAAATTCCCGAGCTCTGCGGGCAGTCCCCTGGCGGGGCGTGGGGTGGCTGGCTTGGCCGATGATCCGCGTTTGGAATCCCTCTGGCTCTGGCGGGATCGTCTCGGTCTACAGCTGGGGCGTCCTTAGGATTGCCGCTCGAGCACCAAGATTCCACTCCAGCTCCGCTGGGCGTCAGCCATCAGGCCGTCCGCGGGAGAGCCGTAACTCACCTGCCATTGACGGGCTTCGATGCGATCGGCATCGATGCGGGCGTAACGGCTGAGGGTTTCCACTTGGCTGACGCGGGGATCCCCGGGACCATGCAGCACCTGCAGGCTGAGTTCGTCCGCCAGAAATTGATCCTGCGGCCGCTGTTCGCTGCGGCGTCCAACGACGGTGGATTCCAAGTAGCGATCCCCGTTCAGATCAGCCAATTGACGGTTGGGGTTCTGCGGGTCATTGCGGACCCTCTGCAGCTGATCCCCCAGCAGGGCCCGTCCAACCGATTGCGCGTTGAAGGCTCGATCGCCCACGATCCGCCCTGAGCGGTCTTCGACAAAGCGCACTGCGTACTGGATCTCCGGTTCCACGCCACTGAGGTCCTGACTGGTGGCTCTCCATTCCCCCTCAAACCAGCTGGGGTAAATCAGATCCCGCTGTCCCGGCCGCGGTAGCGGCGCCGGCAGGTGCCACTGCGGCCAGCTTCCCAGGCGTTGTTCCAGGGTTGAAGCCGCCACCGCAGGCAGGCTGTCGCTCAGCAGAACCACCAGGGCGAGAAGCGGTGCCAGCAGCGGTCGACGGGCAGGCGGCATGGCAATGCGCGTGGCAGGCTGCCTGTGATCCTGCCGCCTGGACGGCCCCATGTCCGATCCCCTGATTCGTGAGCTGGATCACTACGTGGTGCTGGAGCCCGGTGCCCCCCAGCAACTGCTCTCGGCGGCGGACACCCTGGGTTGGTTAGAGCGACAACTGAGGTCTTTGGATGCCGTTCCCGAGGACCTTTCGACGTTGGCCTCGACGGCGGATCAGGCTCAACGGCTCCTGGAGACGGCCTGTGAGTTGGAGGTGCAGCCCGGGGTGACGGTGCAGTGGTTTGCGATTCGCCTCGAGCCGCCCGGCGCTGCTAGTTGATCGAGGTCCCCACCTCACCGGCGTCGCTGGTGACTTGCAGTTGCCCCAGGGGCGGAGCGGTGCGCTCTTTGATGATCGAGGGCAGCGCCTCGAGGATTTGCTGGGCGACCTGCTCGGGTGCGCGCCCGTCCTGAATGATCTGTAGGTCCGCTTGGGCATAGAGCGGCCGGCGTTCGGCCATCAAGGTCGCCAGACGTTCGGCGCGGTCCTCCGCTTCCATCAGCGGCCTGGGGGTGGGATCGGCTTCCAGGCGCTGCAGCAGGAGTTCGTCGGGGGCATCGAGCCAGATCACGACCCCTTGATGCAGCTCTCCCCAGTTGGCCGGTTGGGTGACGACGCCGCCCCCGGTGGCCACCACCAGAGAGTGCCACGAGGCAATTTGGTTGAGCACCGCCGATTCCAGCTCGCGAAAGCCGCTCTCCCCTTCGCTGGCAAAAATCTCGGGAATGGAACGACCGGCCACCTGCTCGAGGCTGGTGTCGGCATCAAGAAAGCGGTAGTTGAGAGCCGCGGCGAGATGCCGGCCAACGCTGCTTTTGCCGCTGCCCATCATTCCCACCAAATAGAGGTTCAATCCCTCCAGTCGCTGCCGCAGCTGGACTCGGGTGTCCTCCATCGGTTCGTCATCGCAAGCACCAACATTCTTAAGATGCGACCAACCGTTACTCGCTGTCATGACTCCGCCAGTGATGGCGGCGCCTCCGGTGAGTCCGGTGTCCGTCGCCTCCCAAGCCCCCCATGGCCAGGGTCGCCCCTGCGTGATCACGCGCCGGGCCACCTTCAGCTCCAGTCATCGTTACTGGCTGCCTGAGCTGAGCCCTGAGCAGAACGCAGCTCAGTTCGGGGCCTGCAGCGTGTCCCCGGGGCACGGGCATAACTACGAGTTGATCGTCGCCATGGGCGGCGGGCTCGATGCCAATGGCATGGTGCTCAACCTCTCGGATGTGAAGCACGCCATCCGCGAGCAGGTCACGGCCCAGCTCGATTTCCGCAGCCTGAACGAGGCCTGGCCGGAATTCGATCTGAGCCGCCCGGAGGGGGTTTTGCCCACCACCGAGGCCTTGGTTCAGGCCATCTGGAGGCGTCTGACGCCTCACCTGCCCCTGATGGGGCTGCGTCTTTACGAAACCGACAAGCTCTGGGCCGATGTGCTCGGCGATTCCATGGAAGCCTTCCTGACGATCCGCACCCACTTCGCGGCGGCCCATCGCTTGGCCCGTCCTGAGCTGAGCTTTGAGGAGAACACCGCCATCTATGGCAAGTGCGCCCGGCCCCATGGCCATGGCCACAACTACCTGCTGGACATCACCGTCCGCGGCGGGATCGATCCCCGCACCGGGATGGTCTGTGATTTGTCTGCTCTCCAATCAGCGGTGGATGAGCTGGTGGTGGAACCGTTCGATCACACCTTCTTGAACAAGGATGTCGAGCACTTCTCCAGCACCGTGCCCACGGCGGAGAACATCGCTCTGCACATCGCTGATCTGCTGCAAGCCCCCGTCGCGGCATTGGGGGCTTCGCTCCACAAGGTCCGGCTGCAGGAGAGTCCAAACAACGCCGCTGAGGTGTTCGCTGAAGTGCCTCAACTGGGCATGAACCCCCAGGCCCTCGAAGCCCTTGCCGGCGCCTGAGGTTCGGCTGGTCCTGGCCGTCAGCCTGGACGGCCGCCTCGCCCCCGCCACAGGGGGTGCCGCCCAACTCGGAGGGACCGGTGATCGCCGCGTTCTTGAGGAGGCTCTGGCTTGGGCCGATGGAGCCCTGGTTGGTGGCAACACCATCCGTCAGCACGGCTGCACCTGCTTGATCCGCGATGCCGACTTGTCGGCGCAGCGTCAGCAGCAGGGGCGTCCGCCTCAACCGGCAGCCCTGGTCGTGAGTCGCCAGGCCCATTGGGATCAGCGCCTTCGTCTGTTTCAGCAGCCTCTGCAGCGTTGGCTTCTAGGACCTCTGGAAGCTGTTCCGGCTGGTTTTGATCGGGTCTTAGGCCTCCAGGATTGGCGGCATACGTTGGCGGACTTGGCGGCCTTGGGTTTCGAGCACGTGCTCTTACTTGGTGGTGCTCAGCTGGCGTCGCAACTGCTGGCACTGGGGCTCGTGGATGAGCTGCAACTCACCTTGGTGCCTCAACTGCTGGGTGGTCCCCATAGCTGGCTGCGGTCCGATCTGGCCCTGGAGTCCAGTGTCTGGGGGCTCAAGGAGCATCGACCCTTGGGCGCCGATGAGTTGCTCGTGCGCTACCGCCGCATCTGAGACTTCAGGCTGCTGAACCGTTCGGCCAGGTCCCGCAGCGGCAGCCGGCCAAAGGTCTCCGGTGGCAGCCCCAGCATCCGTCCGGCGCAGCGCCTGACCACCACCTCCAGATCATCGCCAAAGCGTCCGGCAAGTAACTCGGTGATGACCCCGAGGCTGCGGCCGCTGGTTTGGGTCTCGGCCACGAGGCAGCGGCTGGTGGGGGCAGCCAGGGCTTGGCAGGCGGGCGTGAGCCGCTGGATCAGGCTGCTGTTGCCCATGGCGCTCCAACGCAGACAGGCCTCGCTGACCTTGGCTTCGACCTGCGGCCGCATCAGTTTGAGCACTGGGCTCAGTAATCCGGCTTGGCTTGGCGCCGTCAGCGCTCCGATGACGAGGGCTGTAGCCGTTAGCGTTCTGCCCGCTGCCTGCCCCCTGGTTTTGAGCTGATGGCCGAGCTCACTGTTCGCTGGCACCGTTCGATTGAAGAGATCCCCGAGGCGCATTGGCAGGCCCTGACGGAGGCGGCTGGGCTCCCCTTCTACTCCTGGCGTTGGCTGGCTGGCCTGGAGCGATCCGGAAGTGTTGCCCCTCGGCAGGGTTGGCAGCCCTGTCACCTGAGTCTCTGGCGTGATGATCGCCTGATAGCTGTCGCTCCGCTCTACCTGAAAGGGCACAGCTACGGCGAGTTCGTCTTCGACCAGTCCTTTGCGGAGCTGGCCGCCCAGCTTGGGCAGCGCTACTACCCCAAGCTGCTGGGCATGAGCCCCTTGAGTCCAGTCGTGGGCTACCGCTTCTTCACTGCAGGTGGCGAGGACGCCCAGCAGATCACCGCAGTGCTGATGCAGTGCATTGACCGCTTCTGCGCCGAACATCAGATCTTTAGCTGCAACTTCCTCTACGCCGATCCCCAGTGGCAGGCCCTTGCTGAGGCGTCGGGATGCGCCACCTGGCTGAACCAGCAGAGCCTCTGGAGCAACCAGAGCTATGGCTGCTTCGATGACTACCTCGCGAGCTTCAACGCCAACCAGAGGCGCAACATCAAGCGCGAGCGCAAGGCGGTGGAGCGCGCGGGGATCACGGTGACGCCCCTGGCGGGAGCTGACCTTCCCGGCGAGATGCTGGAGCGGATGCACCACTTCTATGCCCAGCATTGCGCCCGTTGGGGGCCCTGGGGGAGCAAGTACCTCACGGAAGCCTTCTTTGATGAGGCGGCGGCGGAGTTGCGGGAACACCTGGTGCTCTTCAGTGCCCATCGCGGCGATCCCCTCGATCCGGTGGCGATGTCGCTGTGCGTGCACGCAGGGGATCAACTCTGGGGCCGTTACTGGGGCAGCGACGAGGAGATCGACAACCTCCACTTCGAGGTCTGCTACTACGCCCCGATCGAGTGGGCCATTGACCGTGGCATCCAGCGTTTTGACCCCGGTGCGGGGGGAAGCCACAAGCGCCGCCGCGGTTTTGTCGCCCGCTCCCATGCCTCCTTGCACCGGTGGTACTACGAGCCCTTTGATGCCATCGCTCGGCGCTGGTTGCCGGAGGCCAATCGCGAGCAGCTCAGTCAGATTGAGGCGGTCAATGCAGAGCTTCCCTTCACGGGCACGACGCGATCTCTGAGCGATTCGGCTGCGTAGCATCCGCCCATGAGCCCGTTTTCTCTAGAGCAGCGCCGCAGCCTTGATGAGGGGCTCTCGCAGCGCTTCATCGCCTTGGATCCCGCTGGCTATTTCCTGATCAAGTTGGATCCCGAGGCTGGGGAGCTGATCGCGGAGCACTACAGCAATGCGATTGATGACCGTGGTCTGGCCACGGATCCGGAGACCGGTGAAGTGATCAGCTGCAAGGGGGCGGGGCCCCGTGCTCCGGTGGCGATCTACCGCGGACGCAGTGCCAAGGAGTTGGGCATGGCCCTGACTGAGGGGGACGGACCCCATCCCCTGAGTTGCCTTGATCACGCCCTCTATCTGGGCCGTGAACTGCAGAAAGCGGAGCTAGCCCTGGAGACCGGGGTTACCTACATCCAGGACTAAGCCGGCTGCAGTTCGCGGGTTGGCGTCGGGGGCTCGGGGGGGAGTGCTGCGAGCTGATCTTGGATTTCTTCGGTCACCACGGAGCGGTATTCCATGAAGTGTTCGTTGTGGGCGAGCACCACAAGGAACTGCTCCAGAACAGCGGGGTTCTTCCGTGCGACTTCCAGCAGGGAGAGCCAGAAGCGAACACGGGTGTTGCGCTTGAAGCCCTGACGCCAGAGCACGATCAGCAAGGCCCGCACATCAGTCCAGGCGGGTAGGGAGGCCTTGCCGAAGGTTGCCGGCACGAATTCCTGCCAGCGCGGCTTGCCCATCTTCAGGTAGTAGTGCTTGACCCGATCGATGTAGGCGTTGGGTTCGTAAAGCCGGCAGAAGGCGTCGACGTATTCGTTGGCGATGTCGCGAATCGGCCGGGTGGGCACGAAGTTGAGCAGGTTGGTCTGGTTGACCCCCTTGGCGTCGGCCTTCTCTTGAATCAGCCGGCCTTCCTTCTCAAGCCGGTGCCAGAGGCCGGTGTTGGGTAGGGCCTGAAGCATCCCCATCATTGCGGCGGGGATCCCGGTGCGAGTGACGAACTCGACGATCCGATCGCCGGCTCCGGCTTTCTCACCATCGAAACCGATGATGAATCCGGCCATGACCCGCAGGCCATAGGAGTTGATTCGGTCCACAGCTTCTTCCAGGGAGCTGCGGGTGTTCTGGTGTTTTCCTGCCACCGAGAGGCTCGCCTCATCGGGGGTCTCAATGCCGAGGAAGACCGAGTCGAAGCGGGCTTCGGCCATCATCAGCATCAGCTCCTCATCGGCAGCCAGATCGACCGAGGCCTCAGTCGCGAAGCTGAAGGGATAGCCCCGTTCGATTTGCCACTGCTTCAAGGCCGGCAGCAGCAGCTTGGCGTTGCGCTTGTTGCCGATGAAGTTGTCATCGACCAGGAAGATCGAGCGCCGCCAGCCCAAGTCGTAGAGGTATTGGAGTTCGGCGATCAGCTGCTCAGGCGTCTTGGTCCTGGGTTTGCGGCCGTAGAGAACGATGATGTCGCAGAACTCGCACTGGAACGGGCAGCCCCTGGAGAACTGCACGCTCATGGAGTCGTAGGCATCGAGTTTCAGCAGGTCAAAGCGCGGCACCGGCGTGTTGGTCACGTCCGGTTTTTCGCCGTTTGCGCTGAAACGGCCGCCGGCTTCACCCTTTTCAATGGCCTCGATGAACATCGGCAGGGTGATTTCACCCTCATCGAGCACTTTGAAGTCCGCCAAGCCCAATTCAGGGGCATCGGGTGTGGAGCTGGCGAAGGGGCCTCCAACGGCAACGGGCAGACCCCGTTCCTTGGCCTTGGCAATTTGCGCGGCCATGTCGGCCTTCTGCACGATCATCCCGGAGATGACCACTAGCTCAGCCCAATCCCAGTCGGCTTCGCTGACCTCTTCAACATTGCGGTCCACCAGCTTCATCGGCCAGTGCTGCGGCAGCAGTGCGGCCACCGTCACCATCCCCAAGGGAGGGAGGAGAACCTTGCGGTTCACGAGCTCGAGAATTTTCTCGTAGCTCCAGAAGGTCTTTGGAAACTCGGGGTAGATGAACAGGGTGTTCATGCCGTTCGGTGGTCTCCAGTGAGATGCGTGGAACGGCTGTCCCCAACAGGGACATCCGAGTTGATGGCGTCCAGCCTAGGCCGAGTGGCCGGGGGGCGGGCTGGTTTCTGCTGTAATAGCGCTCAGTTGCAACCTCAGGTCCATGGGCCCCGTGATCTATCTGGCAATGGTCGGTGGCGGTTTGGTGGCCGCTGCAGCCATCTCGTTCGTGCTGCGCGGAATCAAGCTCATCTGAGCCGTTAGTTGAGCCGCAGTTTGCGGTTGTTCAACAGCTCCCAGACACCGAGGACTGCTCCGAGGCTGCCAAGCACGGCTAGGCAGCCCCAGAGGCCACCAGGCAGCGTTTCAGTCAGAAAGGCTGCCGCAAGGCCGCTTAGTCCACCTCCTCCCAAGAAGGCGATCTGACCAAGGCCTGCCATCCGTCCCCGGAGAACCTGGGGTGCATGCACTTGGATGATCAGATTGGTGCCCGCCAACAGGCTTGCGGTGCCGGCGCCGATCAGGAAAGCCATCGCCAATCCCCAGGCGAGGCCGGCTTGGTTCGATAAACCCAGTTGGGCCAGGGCTGTCAGGAGCGTCGTGCTGCCGAGCAGCCAGCCGGGACGGCGGCTGATGGCAGCGGCATGACGCTGCAGAAGGACTCCGCCGCAGATGCTGCCGCAGGCCAGAACACTGGTGAAGAGCCCCAGGGCCATGGGGCTTGGGCCTAGGAGTTCCAGGGCCATGAGCGGGGCTAGCCCTGGGTGGAAGAAGCCCACCAGGCAGGCCGCGGCGGTGAAACTCAGGACGTGCCGCAGGCGCGCGCCGCAATCCCGCCAGGCGGTCAAGAGGTTGGCGGCCTGGCCTTTCTGGCTTCTGCGTTCGCGCTCGCGATGGGGAGCCATCAGCCAGAGCAGGGTGAGGATCGGGAAGAGATAGGTGGCGGCATCCAAGCTGAGGGCCAGGGTGGGCCCGGTGGTCGCCAGCAGGAGTCCCCCCAGGGGAGGGCCCACCAATTTGCCGACGTTGAAGATCACCGAGAAGCTGGCCAGGTAAGGGCCGAGCTGCTCGGGCTCATCCACCAGCAAGGCGACGTATTTGTTGCGTGCCGTCAGTTCGTAGGTGCTGGCGATCCCAATGCCCAAGGTGCTGAGCAGCAGCAGGACGTCCTGCTCTGGCCCGACTGTCAAGGGAATGGCGATGGCCCCGAGAACAGCGGCGATCAGGAGCCCCCATTGGGCGCGAATGAGGACCCTCTCACTACCCAGCCGGTCGGTCATTACCCCGGCCGGCCCGCTGATGACCAGCGTCGGCAGGGTCAGCATGGCGAAGTTGAGCGCCAGCAAAAAGGGGTTTTCGGCCCCCTCCATCAGCAGCCAGCCCTTGGCGGTCAGTCCGGCAAAGGATCCAGCGGTGCTAATGCCAGAGGCCAGCAGAAAGGTGGTGCGTTGATGACGCGTGAGGCGCCCTTGTAGGCGCTTCAGTCCCCGCTGGATCAAGACTGGGCCCGTTTCACAGAGAGGGCGTCTTTGACCATGGCCTTGGCTCCCACCACCTCGCCAATCAGGTCGTAGGTGTCAGCGGCCGTGATGCGAACCGGAACCATCGTTCCTGGCGCAGCGCAGAGCCCGCCTTCTCCAGGCATCACCCGCACTTCGCCATCCACTTCGGGGGCAAAGCGAGCGCAGCGACCAATCATTTCCCCACTGCTGGGGTTCTCCTGTTCGATCAGGACATCGACGATTCGTCCCACCCAAGCGCCATTGCGCTCGGCGGCAATTGGCTGTTGCAGGGCCATCAGGCGGTCCTTGCGCTCCGCAGCGATCTCCGCTGGAACTTGGTTGGGTAACTCAGCGGCCGGGGTCCCCTCCTCGGGCGAGAAGGTGAAGACCCCCACGTGGTCGAAGCGCTGCTCGGAGACGAAGTCCAGCAGGTGTTGGAACTGTTCTTCTGTTTCGCCGGGGTAGCCGACGATGAACGTCGTTCGCAGCACGGCGTCGGGGAGTTGTTCGCGAATCCGCGCCAGGACGCCGTTGGTGACATCGGCCTGCCAGGGGCGATTCATCGCCCGAAGGACATCCGGATGGCTGTGCTGCAGCGGCAGATCCAGGTAGGGCAGCACGTTGGCCACGTCCCGATAGGCCGCCAGCACCTCAGGCGTCAATCCTGTTGGGTAGGCGTAGTGGACGCGAATCCAGGGGATCTCCACCTCTCCAAGGGCCCGCAGCAGCTCGGCTAACTGCGGCTTGCCGGCCAGATCGAGACCGTAGTTGGTGGTGATCTGGCTGATTAGCACCAGCTCCTGCACGCCCTGGGCGGCCAGCTGCCGCGCCTCGGCCACGATGCTCTCGATCGTGCGGGAGCGTTGGTCGCCGCGCAGGTGGGGAATGATGCAGAACGCGCAGCGGTAGTCGCAGCCCTCCGCCACCTTGAGGTAGGCCACCGCTTCGCTGGTGGTGCGGTAGCGGGGCAGGTTCTCGTCGCCCACGAAGGTGGGGTTCTCGCTGACCTGGTTCACCCTCTCGCCCGCTTCCACCCGCTCGAGGACGCTGACGATGTGTTGGTAATCACCCGTCCCGACGATGGCCTTGGCCTCCGGCAGGCTTTCGAGCAGTTCCTCCTGGAAGTGCTGGGCCAGGCAGCCCGCAATGATCAGCTCCTTTCCCTGCTCGGCGAGCTCCACCAGGGTGCGAACCGACTCCTCCCGGGCGTCCTGGATAAAGCTGCAGGTATTGACCACGACGACGTTGGCGTCGGCTTCATCGGCGCTGACCCCGTAGCCCGCCTCCGCTAGCAGTCCGAGCATGTGCTCGGTATCGACGCGGTTTTTCTCGCAGCCCAGATGTGCGAACGCAACGGTTTTGCCAGTGCTCTTGCGGGCGCTATCGGTCATGGATGAACTCAAGTGGTAGGGCCGCGCGCTGGCCAATCCCTAACCCTACTGATCAGGATCCCTGCCACAATCCCCACAGCCTTAAGGGACCTACGCCGTGAGCTCATCACGCCTGAGTGAGCGTCTTGGAAGCCAGCGCCGACGCGGCGATGGCGGCCGGCGGTGGGTTCGGGTGGTGATGGCCGTTTTGGCCACCATCGGCGTGATTGACACCGGCTCGATCACCCTGAGCAAGTGGGGCTGGATCGAGGTTCTGAGCTGCAGTTCGACGGGGCTGTTTGGCTGCAATGGCTGCGAGAAAGTGCTCTCCAGTGCTTGGGGGTCTCTCTTTGGCCAGCCCCTGGCTCTGTTCGGCCTGTTGGGCTACGGCGCGGTCCTGTTCATGGCCGTCGTCCCGCTCGTGCTGCAGGGCGATCTGAGGGTCAGCTTCGGTCAGAAGAGCTGGTGGGGGCTGTTCCTCTTGAGCACGGCGATGGCCGTGTTTAGCGGTGTTCTGCTGGGGGTGATGGCCTTTGGCATCCGCGATTGCTGCCCTTTCTGCATCCTCTCGGCGGGTCTGAGCACAGCGTTATTTGTCCTCAGCCTGATTGGCGGTGATTGGGAGGATCGGGGTCAGCTGATCTTCAGCGGTGTGATTACGGCACTGTTGGTTGGGGTCATTGGCTTGGGCTGGGCCGCATCAGTCGGCCGCCCTGTCGTTGACAGCGCACCGGGAGTGTCGCCTCCGGTTCGCAGCGAAAGCGGAGTGGGCCAGATCGCCCTGGCTGAACATCTCACGGCCACTGGCGCCAAGCTCTATACCGCTTACTGGTGCCCCCATTGCCACGACCAGAAGGAGCTGTTTGGTCGGCAGGCCAGCGAAAAACTGACCGTGATCGAGTGCGCTCCCGATGGCCGCGATAACCAGCGGGAGCTTTGTGAGGCGAAGAAGATCGAGGGGTATCCCACCTGGGAGATCAATGGCCAGCTCGATTCCGGCGTCAAACCGTTGGCGAAATTGGCCGAGTCCAGTGGCTACAGCGGTCCGGATCTGAAGTAGCGGTTATTCCGCTAAGGCCTCTGTGCTGATGCTGAGGCCCTGGCGCTGAAGGCTGTGTCTCCGCCAGAAGGGCTGGCGTGCGGGGGCATCGACGCGGAAGTGTCCTCCACGACTCTCGGTTCTAAATAGCGCTGACTCCATGAGGAGGGCGGCCACGGTGGCCCGCTGCTGCAGGTCGTGGGCTTTGCTGATCCAACGGACCTGCCCCTGAGGCAGTTGCAGTTCCTGTTCTTTCCCCAGAGCCTGGAGGGCCTGGAGCAGTGGCTGAGCGCTGAGTTGGCCTTCGAGCTGCTGGCAGGCGCGGTAGCCCTCCAGCAGTGCGTGACCATTGCGCTCCACGCCGGCCACCTGCCAACAAAGGCTGCGCAGTTGCTCGGTTTGCCGCTCGATGGCTTCGAGGCTGTTGGCCGGGTGGTCTGTTCTGGAGGCCTTGACCAGAGGCTCGAGGGTGGCTGGCGCGGCTGGGGAGAGCTCGATCTCGCGCAGTTGGCGGGCGTAGACGAGGCATTCCATGAGTGAGTTGCTGGCCAGACGGTTGGCGCCATGGACCCCGCTGCTGGCCACTTCCCCCACGGCGTAGAGCCCAGGGATGGTTGTGGCTGAGCGGGCATCGACGCGGATGCCTCCCATGCAGTAGTGGGCTGCGGGTGCCACCGGGATTGGGGCTTGGGTGGGCTCGAGACCCAGTTCACGGCAGCGCCCCAGGATCGTCGGGAATTGCCGCTCCAGCTTGCTGGTCCCGACGGGCCTGAGGTCGAGCCAGAGGTGAGGGGTCTGCCGCTCACGCATGCGCTGGACCAAGGCTCGACTGACGGCATCGCGCGGAGCGAGATCGGCACCGCTGAGCTGGCTGACGGGGCTCTCCCCTTGGTCGTCAATCAACCGGGCACCTTCACCGCGCACCGCCTCAGAAATCAGGAAGTGGGGGGCTTCCGGCAGCATCAAGGCTGTGGGGTGGAACTGGATGAACTCCAGATCCCGAACCGCAGCGCCGGCTCGCCAGGCCATGGCGATGCCATCGCCACTGGCCTGTTTGGGGTTGGTGGTGTTGGCAAAGAGATGACCGCCGCCGCCGGTGGCCAGCACCACCGCGCGGGATTGGAGCCATTGGACCGTCCCCTCCACCAGGACCTGAAGGCCGCGGCACTGGCCCTCGCTGATCCAGAGCTGAAGGGCCAGTCCTCCCTGGATGCGTTGCAACCCAGGACGCTGCAGCACCTTGCGCTCCAGGGCGTCGACCAGTGCTCCGCCCGTGCGGTCTTGCGCGTGCAGGACTCGGCGGTGGCTGTGGGCGGCCTCCAGGGTGGTGCTCAGGCCTCCGTCCTGGCGGTCGAAGTCCATCCCCAGCTCCAGCAGCCGCTCGACGCAGGCCGGGGCCTCGC
Source organism: Synechococcus sp. A10-1-5-1 (assembly GCF_023115425.1). Classification (NCBI taxonomy): domain Bacteria; kingdom Bacillati; phylum Cyanobacteriota; class Cyanophyceae; order Synechococcales; family Synechococcaceae; genus Synechococcus; species Synechococcus sp. A10-1-5-1. The sequence goes on from NZ_CP096032.1 coordinate 1,907,572, forward strand.
GCACGAGCAGTTCCACCGCAGGGCGGTCGCAGAGATCAGCCCCGGCCCTGAGGGTGTCCTCCAGATGGCTTTCGAAGCTGTCCTCGGGTCTGGTCACCGCTGCGATTCCACCCTGGGCCCAGCGGCTGGCCGAACGTGGAGCGCGGTCTTTGCTCAGCAGCAGCACGCTGAGTCCCTCGGGTAATTCGAGGGCGGCCATTAAGCCTGCGGCGCCCCCGCCCACCACGATTACGTCCCAATTGGAGGGGATGGACGGCATCAGGCTTGGACTGACTGAGGCAACAAAAAAGCCGTCGGGATGGCCCGACGGCGGTCACCGGCTGCGGAATCTAGACCTCAGCTGTGCGCTTGAAACGCCTAAGCAATCAACGGTATTGGCCGTCGTTAATGCGATCGAAGCCTTCATTGAGGGCGATGGACGGCGGGGTCACGGTGAAGTTGCCCTTGTACTTCTCAACCAATTCCTTCTGACGATCGGTCAGGTCGAGGTTGAGGAGGTCGTCAACGCTGTTGTAAGGGCCACCCAACACAATCTTTCCGGCCAGGGTGGGGTACATCCCAGGGAAGGCCTGGAAGCGGCGGACCGAGCAGTTGTTCAGGTCAATCTTGTCGCCGCGCTCAGTGATCTTGTCGTCCGCGACGTTGCGCAGTGAGTCGGCCTGAGCTGCGGGAGCGATGATCAGGCTGAGGAGCAGGCCGGCCATCAGCACTCCACTCATGAGCCACGAAACCAGCCGTTTCATTGATAACTCCGTCTGAACGGGAACCACAGGGAGAGGGCTGCCTTGCAGCCAGCCCTGCAAACCTACAGGGAGCGGTCCTTCGAGCCGCGGGCATCACCGGAGGCTTTTGCAGTTCTTCAGATGAGCCCACTCCAGTGGGGCGACCAGAGGGAGGCGGCCAGAAAAAGTCCATCCACCGCAAGGGTTGTGGCCATAGCTGACGCGGCGACTCTCCAGGCCCCATCTGGGTGGTGCCAGTAGCGGCGGCAAAGGTTCAGAAGCACAGCGCCCGCCAGCAGGGTGACCCCGAGGGGCATGGGCTCCAGAACGCCGAGGGCGGCCTGATGGAGCAGAGCGGTGGCTTGATCGATCGGTGCGTTGAGGACCTCGGTCCAGTGGCGCATCACACCGGTGATCGCCATCACCCCGTCGGTGACGGCGGTTCCAACCAAAGAGGCGAGATAGAAGCTGGCCGCTAATCGCCAGCGGGTGCGAAGGCCCCCGAGGGCCAGGGGTAGGGCAAAGGCCTCAATCGGCAGGTGCCAGAGGGGGTGGAGGCGGCACCAGCCCCAAAACAGGCAGCCACCCAGCCAGCTGCCGCTGAAGCCCACCAGCAAGGTGCCGGTGGTGCTCCAACGCTGCTGGGGGTGTCCGGAGAGGGCGATCCCCAGGAAGAGCAGGGGGGCGGTGAAGAGGGCAGCGCTGAAGGGCGCCAGGCGCACCCAGGGCGCTTGCAGGAAAACCGGTAGTGCCACCAAGAGGCAACCCGAAAGCCAGAGGCCCCAGCCCTTGGCGCCGGAGACGCGGCTCTGCGGTGCTGGGGTCAGCATCCCTGTGGTGAGGCTGGGCTGCACCCCGAGCACAACGCTTGTAACGAAAGGTGTCCAACCTTAAAGGGTATGCGGCTTCTCAATCCCTGCCCGAGCGCATAAGGTCTGCCTGAACCTTGTCGCTCTGCCGTGACCACCCTGACCCCCACTGAGTCGTTGGGGGTCCTGGAGGCCTGTTGGCGCTTCTTGGTGCTCGGGGTGGTCCAGGGGTTGACGGAGTTCTTGCCCATCAGCAGTACGGCACACCTGAAGGTGGTGCCTGTCTTGCTCGGCTGGGGCGATCCGGGTGTGGCGGTGACCGCTGTGATTCAGCTGGGAAGCATTGCCGCGGTGATCGGTTTTTTCCGCGAGGACCTCAGGCAGGTGATCAAGGCCTCCTGGCAGGCCTGGCTCAGCCAGCGCTGGGACACCCCAGAGGCTCGCTTGGGTCAGGCGATTCTTTGGGGGACCTTGCCGATTCTGGTGGCGGGTCTGGGCATCAAGGTGTTTGTCTCCGACTTTGATCAGTCCCCCCTCCGCAGCCTGACTTCGATCGGAATCGTGTCGATCGTGATGGGTTTGCTACTGGGACTGGCCGAACGTTGCGGCAGCCGGCGCCGTGTGCTCTCTGATGTGGTGGTGCGCGACGGCTGGCTGGTGGGTCTGGCTCAAACTCTGGCCCTCATTCCTGGAGTCTCTCGATCCGGAAGCACCTTGACGGCTGCTTTGTTTGATGGCTGGAAGCGCTCGGAAGCAGCCCGCTTTTCGTTTTTGCTCGGGATCCCGGCCATCAGCCTGGCCGGGTTGGTGGAGCTCAAGGACGCGTTTTCGGAGCCGGCTGCCGGTGGCGCCTTGCCCTTGCTGGTGGGGATTGGCTCCTCGGCCGTGGTGTCCTGGCTGGCCATCGCGTGGTTGCTGCGCTTTCTGCAGAACCACAGCACCTGGTGGTTCGTGGGCTACCGGGTCTTTTTTGGCCTGGGGGTGATCCTTTGGGCTGCCCGAAGCGTGGCCTGAACCGCCTGCGTCTCAAACTGGAGGAAGTAGAGCCGTAGCGGTCGGTGTGGAATGAGCCTTCGGTCGGGGTCGTCCTCGCCGAGACAGAAGGAGAGATCAGGCTGCCTGCACCGGCGGTGGTCGATCGGGTGGAAGCCGATTCGATTGGTGACGAGCTGGGAATCCAGCCGGGTGATCGCCTGCTGAGCATCAACGGGGTGCGCCCGAGGGATCTGATCGACCTTCAGTTTTTGGTCGGGGAGGAGGAGCTCTGCCTTGAGGTGCAGGACCCCGATGGCACGGTCCATCAGGTTGAGCTGGAGAAGGATGCCGATGAGGGCCTCGGGCTGGCCTTCACCGAGGCGCTATTCGATGGCCTGAAGCAGTGCAATAACCACTGTCCCTTCTGCTTTATCGATCAGCAGCCACCGGGGCATCGCCGCAGTCTTTACGTCAAAGACGACGACTACCGCCTGAGCTTTTTGTATGGCTCTTATCTCACCCTGACCAATCTCTCTGCAGCGGACTGGGAGCGGATTGAGCAGCAGCGCCTCTCTCCGCTGTTTGTCTCGGTCCATGCCACCCATCCAGAGCTGCGTTCCCGGTTGTTGGTGAACCCCCGGGCGGCGTTGCTGCTGGACCAGTTGGCTTGGTTCCAGAAGCGCCAGCTGCAGATCCATGCCCAGGTCGTGGTTTGCCCTGGGCTGAATGACGGCGAGGCCCTTGAGCAGACCCTGAAGGACCTCTCTGGCTTTGCGGGTGGGGACTGGCCAGCGGTGCTGTCTGCTGCGGTCGTCCCGGTGGGCTTGACCCGCTACCGGCCCGATGGGGATGGCTTGGTCCCGGTGGATCGGGCCTGCGCCCAGCGCGTGATCGCTCAGGTGGAAGGCCTACAAGAGGGCTTCCGCGAGCAGTTCGGCAGCCGTTTCGCTTGGTTATCGGATGAGTGGTACCTGATGGCGGGCTATGCCCTGCCGGATCGGGCCGACTACGAGGATCTGCCCCAAGAGGGGAATGGGGTGGGGAGCATCCGTTCGTTTCTGGAGGCGATGGATGAGGCGACGATGGATCTCCCTCGTTCGCTGGACGCCCCTCGTCGGGTGAGTTGGGTGGTGGGGCTGTTGGTGGCAGAAGCCCTGCGGCCGGCGGTGGATCGCTTGAATCAAGTCGAAGGCCTTGAGGTTCTGCTGCATGGGCTGCCGAGCCCTTACTGGGGGCAAGACCAGGTGGTGACCGGTTTGCTGACGGGATCGGATCTCCTCGAGGGCCTGGCGGGCGCTGAGCTGGGAGATGAAGTGCTGCTACCTGCTGTGATGCTGCGGCAGGGAGAACCCGTTTTTTTAGATGATCAACCCTTCGATGCCGTTGCGACGCAGTTGAAGACGCCAGTGCGCCTCGTTCATGGGGCGGATGACATCGTGGATGCCTGCCTCGGCGAATCAGAAGCTGATCATTAAGATCCGGTCATATTTATTTCTAGAGAGCTCAGTGGGTCGCCTTGTAAACGCAGTTGTTGCGGCCACAGGTGTTGCGCTCTCTGGACTTCCCGCCGTCGTTCTGGCTGCTGAACCGGAGCCAGCGACCAAGCTTGAGCTGATCGATCCTCCGGCCGTCCCGCTGCCTTCGGCGTTCAGCACGAAAGGGCAGCGCCCGAAGTCCGATCCGACCGTGCTGCCGCCTGCCGCCACGAAGCTTGATCCGTCCCTGCAGAGGTTGGCGGCTCCGGCGACCTTGGCTCTGCCAGACAAGACCGATCAGGTCAAGATCGTTGAACTCCGTCCGCTGTCCTTGCTGGATGTCGAGAACCTCGCCGAAGTCAATAACCCCAACCTCAAAGCCGTTGCCAGTCGGGCGGATCAAGCCCAGAGCAACCTGAGGGCGACAATTGCAGCCTGGTACCCCAGCTTTGACTTCACGACTGGTAACCAGTTCCCGTCTTGGACCTATGGCCGTCAATACAACTATTTGTCGAACGCCATCGGTTCAGCCACCGAAGGCGGCAACACCCAGACCAACCGCTGGGCGGCGACCGCCAACCTTGGCTTCAACTGGGATCTGATCAATCCCCAGCGAGTCCCCCAGGTCAGTGCGGCCCGGGATGCGTTTGAACAGGCCAAGAACACGTATTTGATTGCCCTGCGAGATTTGCGTCTTCAGGCGTCGCAGGCTTATTTCGAGCTCCAGCTCAGCGATGACAATGTCCGGATTGGTCAGACCTCCGTTCAAGCCTCGGTGGTCAGCCTGCGGGACGCCAGGGCCCGTTTTCAGGCCGGTGTAGCCACCAAGTTGGAAGTGCTGGAGGCTGAAACCCAGCTTGCACGTGATCAGAACATCCTGACGGAGGCATTGGCAGAACAGGCGAATGCACGACGGGATTTGGCTCGTCTGTTGGATCTTCCGCAAAACATCACCCCGACAGCCAAGCAGCCCCTCCGACCATTGGGGGTGTGGATGCCTTCGCTGCAGGAGAGCATCATCGGCGCTTACGCCTTCCGAGAAGAGCTGGATAACGCGCTGCTCGACATCTCAGTTTCGAACAGCAACGCCAATGCGTCCTTGGGTGCGGTTCAGCCGTTCTTGAGCATCATCAACAACTTTGTGACGGGCCGGACCTTTGGCTTCGCCGGTCTGAATCCTGATCGTGGTCTGGATGCTGGTCAAACCTGGGCCACTGACAACACGGTGGGTTTGAATCTGCGCTGGTCGATCTTTGATGGCGGCCGGGCCCGGGCTCAATATCGCCAGTCCAAGCAACAGGCCCAGGAAAACGCCTTCCGTTTCGCCGACACCCGTGATCAGGTGCGCTTTCAGGTGGAGCAGAGCTTCAATAATCTGCGGGCCAATACACGCACGATCCAGACGACCTCGCGCGAGGTGCTCTCCGCCCGTGAATCACTTCGCTTGGCGCGCCTTCGCTTTCAGGCCGGTGTGACTACTCAGCGGGAGGTGGTGGACAACCAGCGGGACTTGACCCAGGCGCAGCTTCGCTACGCCAGAGCCCTGGCTAGCTACAACAGCGGTCTATCGGAGTTGCGGCGCCGGACGGGTCTCGATCAGATCACGATCTGCCAGCCGCCGAAACTGAGCGCTATCAAACCGCTGGAGGACGACACCTACAGCGTCCCTGTGCCGCCTGAGCCTTTGCCTCCGGCTTGCCAAGCCGCGTATCCGTCAGCGAAGGGCTCCTAGAGAGATTTCCCCGATTAACGTCAGTGACCAGCTGAGCGACTGCAGCTGTCTCTTCCTCTTCCTCGTCTGATCCGTCTGGGTTTGTTCCAGGGCTGCCTGGGCTGCCTGGCGGTGATCTTTGTCGGGATGCTCAACCGCGTGATGCTCACGGAGTTGGGTTTCCCGGGTCTGCTTGTCGGTGGGGCGCTGGCTTTGGAGCAGGTTGTGGCGCCGGCCAGGATCCTGTTTGGTCAGATCTCCGATAGCCGGCCCTGGGCGGGGCGACACCGAACCCCATACATCTGGCTGGGCTCGGCCTTGTTTTGCAGCTTGGCTGTCCTGCTGATCCCGTTGATCTTTCGCCTGCATGCGGCCTTCGGCTCGGGCGAAGCCGGTGCGATTGCGGCGGGGATTGCTGCGATCTGTGCCGTGGTGGCCTGCTATGGCCTGGCGGTGTCCCTAGCGACGACCCCCTACCTGGCGCTGGTCATTGATCTGACGAGTGAAGAGGAGCGTCCCCGAGCAGTCGGCTTGATTTGGTGCCTGCTCACGGTGGGGATTGTGGTGGGTGCGATTGCCACCAGCATCTGCTTGAAGGGGCTCGATGGGGTGAGCGATCCAGCGTTGCTTGAACCAGTCCTGTTCCAATTTTTGGCTCGCGTGGCCGTGGTCGTCTTCGCGCTGACGGTCTTTGCCACCTGGGGGGTTGAGCCCCACGCCAGCCAGAGAGCGATTAGCCGCTCAGAAGACCGCGAAGATGCGATCACGCTTGGGGATGCCTGGCGCTTGATCACCTGCAGCCGTCAGGTGCTGGTCTTTTTCTGTTTCCTGCTGGCGTTCACCTTGGCGGTGTTCCTGCAGGACCCGATCCTCGAGAGCTATGGCGCCGAGGTGTTCGGTCTGCCGATTGCGGCGACGGCCTCGCTGAGTGCCGTTTGGGGGGTGGGAACACTGCTGGGCTTACTTCTCGCAGGGCTTTGGCTGGTTCCCAAGCTTGGGAAGTTCGTGGCAGCTCGCCTGGGCTGTCAGCTGATTCTGTTGTCGCTGCTGCTCTTGGCCGGTGTCGGGGTGTTGGCTGACCCCAATGCATTGCGGATCGTGCTGTTTCTGTTTGGACTGGCGACAGGGATTGGAACCAATGCCACCTTGGTTTTGATGCTGGATCTCACCCTTCCTGCTGTTGCTGGCACCTTCGTCGGTGTGTGGGGGCTCGCCCAGGCCTACTCACGGGCGTTGGGCAAGGTCATGGGTGGTGGGTTGCTCGATGCCGCGCGCTGGTTTCTGCCCGACGCGCCAGCGCACGCGGCCTATGGGCTAGTGCTGCTGCTTGAGGCAGCTATCGCTGTCTTGGCTTTGGTGCTCTTGAGCCGGGTCAGCGTGACGCAGTTCCGGGCGGATACCGCCAGCAATCTCGATCGTGTTCTCGCCGCGGAGTTGGGGTGACGATGCTTTCTCTTGCGATGCCAGAGGGGTTAGAGCAGCTCGGGGGGCTGCTGGATCAGGTGGCCGAGCGACAGCGCCAGGATTTTGGCCAGCTTGATTCCGAAGCCAAGGCAGACGGGAGCTTGATTACCGCTTGCGACCGTTGGAGCGATGCCACCTTGGTCAAGGGCCTGGCGGAGCTTTATCCCGGAGAAGGTGTTCTGAGTGAAGAGGGGAGCCAGAGGGTTCCGACTTCCGATGCCTATTGGGTGGTGGATCCACTGGATGGGACGACCAACTTCGCTGCGGGGATTCCCTATTGGGCGATTTCTCTGGCTCGCTTTGAAAACGGCGTCCCGGTGTTGGGGGTGTTGGATGTGCCCCCCCTGCGTCAACGGATCGTGGCGATTCGTGGAGGCGGTGCCTGGCGCAAGGACAAAAAGTTGGGAGCTCCTTCGGCGCGCAACCAAGTGGCGGGTTGCGCGTCCCTGTGCAGCCGTTCAATCGGGGTGCTGCAGAAGCTTCCGAATCAGCGCTTCCCTGGGAAGATTCGTTTGCTGGGGGTGGCCAGCTTGAACCTGGTGAGTGTGGGAATGGGTCAGACCATCTCGGCATTGGAGGCCACGCCGAAGATTTGGGATCTGGCGGCAGCCTGGTTGGTGCTGCAGGAACTGAATTGCCCGATGGACTGGTTGGTTCGCGATCCGGGCCAGCTGGAGCCGGGGGAAGACCTGAGTGAGGCGAATTTCCCAGTGCTGGCGGCGCGAAACGACGAAACCCTGGCGCGCTTTAAGCCGTGGGCCGATGCACTGGTGGGCCGAGGTTGACCCCAGGGGGGTGGGTGGTGTTATGTTTGTGTGCTGCGAGCAAACCGAAAGGCGAGCGAGCAGCGAACTGAAAGCTGGGGTGACCTGGTGATGTAGGTTCGATCGGCGGCAGTGATGCCGCTCTGAGCTGAAAACTGGGTTTACCCGGTGATGTAAGTTCAACAAGCGGTCGAGAGGCCGCGGACCGATAACCCGAGAGACCTGAGAGGGTCGAGCTGAGAAGCGTGTGGTTGTTGGAGCACCTGGACAACTGAACGTTTAGGAACTGACGCTTTCACTGCGTTAGTCGCGAGCTGAGGCTGAGAGGCTGAAGCGAGTGGTTAACGAAGATGCAGTGAGGGTGTGAGGTCCCGTCAAAAATTATTTAGTTGTGTAAGCTTACTGCTTGCATGATTGTCGACTCTCACGGTTGACGGTTGTGTCGGTGTGCAGTGAGTGGAGCAACGACCGGATCTGAGATCCTGGAAAGTCTGAACGAAAGAGATTTTGTTTTGCACTCTTTGAACGCTTCTGTCAGAGGAAGTGGCATCAACTGCAGCAGTGCGCCAGTGCTGACTGTGGGTGAAGCAAATCAAATTGAGACTGTGAAAGCAGTCAATAGGATTTGATCTACAACGGAGAGTTTGATCCTGGCTCAGGATGAACGCTGGCGGCGTGCTTAACACATGCAAGTCGAACGAACCTTCGGGTTAGTGGCGGACGGGTGAGTAACGCGTGAGAATCTGCCCTCAGGAGGGGGATAACGGTTGGAAACGACCGCTAATACCCCATATGCCGCGAGGTGAAATGAATTTCGCCTGAGGATGAGCTCGCGTCTGATTAGTTAGTTGGTGGGGTAAAGGCCTACCAAGACATCGATCAGTAGCTGGTCTGAGAGGATGATCAGCCACACTGGGACTGAGACACGGCCCAGACTCCTACGGGAGGCAGCAGTGGGGAATTTTCCGCAATGGGCGAAAGCCTGACGGAGCAACGCCGCGTGAGGGATGAAGGCCTCTGGGCTGTAAACCTCTTTTATCAAGGAAGAAGATCTGACGGTACTTGATGAATAAGCCACGGCTAATTCCGTGCCAGCAGCCGCGGTAATACGGGAGTGGCAAGCGTTATCCGGAATTATTGGGCGTAAAGCGTCCGCAGGCGGTCTGTCAAGTCTGCTGTTAAAGCGTGGAGCTTAACTCCATTTCGGCAGTGGAAACTGACAGACTAGAGTGTGGTAGGGGCAGAGGGAATTCCCGGTGTAGCGGTGAAATGCGTAGATATCGGGAAGAACACCAGTGGCGAAGGCGCTCTGCTGGGCCATAACTGACGCTCATGGACGAAAGCCAGGGGAGCGAAAGGGATTAGATACCCCTGTAGTCCTGGCCGTAAACGATGAACACTAGGTGTCGGGGGAATCGACCCCCTCGGTGTCGTAGCCAACGCGTTAAGTGTTCCGCCTGGGGAGTACGCACGCAAGTGTGAAACTCAAAGGAATTGACGGGGGCCCGCACAAGCGGTGGAGTATGTGGTTTAATTCGATGCAACGCGAAGAACCTTACCAGGGTTTGACATCCTGCGAATCTCTTGGAAACGAGAGAGTGCCTTCGGGAACGCAGTGACAGGTGGTGCATGGCTGTCGTCAGCTCGTGTCGTGAGATGTTGGGTTAAGTCCCGCAACGAGCGCAACCCACGTCGTTAGTTGCCAGCATTTAGTTGGGCACTCTAGCGAGACCGCCGGTGATAAACCGGAGGAAGGTGTGGATGACGTCAAGTCATCATGCCCCTTACATCCTGGGCTACACACGTACTACAATGCTACGGACAAAGGGCAGCAAACTCGCGAGAGCTAGCAAATCCCATAAACCGTGGCTCAGTTCAGATCGTAGGCTGCAACTCGCCTACGTGAAGGAGGAATCGCTAGTAATCGCAGGTCAGCATACTGCGGTGAATACGTTCCCGGGCCTTGTACACACCGCCCGTCACACCATGGAAGTTGGCCACGCCCGAAGCCGTTACTCCAACCCTTGTGGAGGAGGACGTCGAAGGTGGGGCTGATGACTGGGGTGAAGTCGTAACAAGGTAGCCGTACCGGAAGGTGCGGCTGGATCACCTCCTAACAGGGAGACAAACAACGATTTTGATGCCTGAGTACTTTTATTCTTAGGCCGAAATCCTGTCACCTTAGGTCGATCGGTACCTCAACTTCAATCCTGTGAGTCGCAAGACTGCACAACGATTGATTTTTAGTTCCTAAACGTTGTCTAGGTCACCCCATAGAGGGTTCACTTCCTGGGCCATTAGCTCAGGTGGTTAGAGCGCACCCCTGATAAGGGTGAGGTCCCTGGTTCAAGTCCAGGATGGCCCATTCCAAACTCCATTTTGGATCCTTTGGGGGTTTAGCTCAGTTGGTAGAGCGCCTGCTTTGCAAGCAGGATGTCAGCGGTTCGAGTCCGCTAACCTCCACTAACATATCTGAACTCCAAAGCCAGGAAGAGCTTCTTGGTTGGTGACTAGACGTTGTTCGCTGAATGATTCCACTGGATAGCCAGTCGTATTCAGCCTCAGCTCATTCGATTGACACGGTTGTGTTGATTTGGTTGAGCTGATGCTGAGTTCACTCCTGAAAGGGAGGGGATTTAGCAGAACCTTGACAACTGCATAGGTGAGTCTGGAAAGACAAAGCATCTCATAGAGGCTAGTTCGAAAGAGCTAGTGATTCTATTTTTTGAGAGCCGAGACCTTCTAGCGTTCTTCCCAATCCGCCGAGGAGCGGGGAGTTTGATCCTTCTTTCTAACTGATGAGTGAGCAGAGCAATCTGTTGATTGATTAAGAGAAAGTCGAGAGAATGGGCCTCAACAGCCTGAAGCGTTAGGAGGATAAATTGGTCAAGCTACAAAGGGCTCACGGTGGATACCTTGGCACACAGAGGCGATGAAGGACGTGTTTACCTGCGATAAGTCTCGGGGAGCTGGAAAAACGCTTTGATCCGGGAATTTCCGAATGGGGCAACCCCTAGAACGGCCAGCTGAATCTATAGGCTGGCGCGAGCCAACCCAGCGAACTGAAACATCTTAGTAGCTGGAGGAAAGGAAAGTAAAAACGACTCCCTAAGTAGCGGCGAGCGAACGGGGAAGAGCCTAAACCGATAGTTTCGACTATCGGGGTTGTGGGACAGCAACGTGTATCAGGGATGTTAGAAGAAGCGTTTGAATGGCGCGCCACAGAGGGTGAAAGCCCCGTATTCGAAAACTGAACTGAGCTAGCTGTATCCCGAGTAGCACGGAGCACGTGGAATTCCGTGTGAATCAGCGAGGACCACCTCGTAAGGCTAAGTACTCCTGTGTGACCGATAGCGCAACAGTACCGCGAGGGAAAGGTGAAAAGAACCCCGGGAGGGGAGTGAAATAGAACATGAAACCGTGAGCTTACAAGCAATGGGAGCCCTACTCATAGGGTGACCGTGTGCCTGTTGAAGAATGAGCCGGCGACTTATAGGCACTGGCAGGTTAAACCGGAAATGGTGGAGCCATAGCGAAAGCGAGTCTGAATAGGGCGATTGTCGGTGTTTATAGACCCGAACCCGGGTGATCTAACCATGGCCAGGATGAAGCTTGGGTGATACCAAGTGGAGGTCCGAACCGACTGATGTTGAAAAATCAGCGGATGAGCTGTGGTTAGGGGTGAAATGCCAATCGAACCCGGAGCTAGCTGGTTCTCCCCGAAATACGTTGAGGCGTAGCGTCTAGTGCTCCAGCAGGGGGGTAAAGCCACCGTTTCGGTGCGGGCTGCGAGAGCGGTACCAAATCGAGACGAACTCTGAATACCCTGTGTGTAACTAGGCAGTCAGACTGTGGGGGATAAGCTCCATGGTCGAAAGGGAAACAGCCCAGACCGCCAGCTAAGGTCCCCAAATCAACACTAAGTGATAAAGGAGGTGGGATTGCCGAGACAACCAGGAGGTTTGCCTAGAAGCAGCCATCCTCAAAGGAGTGCGTAATAGCTCACTGGTCGAGCGATCCTGCGCCGAAAATGAACGGGGCTAAGTGTTGTACCGAAGCTGCGGATTAAACTTGTTTAATGGTAGGGGAGCGTTCTATGTGGGGTGAAGCGTTAGCGTAAGCGGGCGTGGACTGCATAGAAGTGAGAATGTCGGCTTGAGTAGCGAAAAAATGGGTGAGAATCCCATTCCCCGAAACCCTAAGGGTTCCTCCGGCAGGCTCGTCCGCGGAGGGTTAGTCAGGACCTAAGGCGAGGCCGAAAGGCGTAGTCGATGGATAACAGGTCAACATTCCTGTACTGATCATGTTTTGGGAAGGAGGACGGAGAAGGCTAGCCAATCCGGATGTTGGTTACCGGTCCAAGCGTTCGAGGCGTTGAGAGCTGGCGAAAACAGCTTGAGCTGAGGCGTGAGTGCGAGCTGCTACGGCAGCGAAGTTGGTGACGTCAAGCTTCCAAGAAAAGCCCTATACCCGTTAAGGCATGATTACCTGTACCCGAAACCGACACAGGTGGGGTGGTAGAGAATACCGAGGGGCGCGAGGTAACTCTCTCTAAGGAACTCGGCAAAATGACCCCGTAACTTCGGGAGAAGGGGTGCCAGCGAGAGCTGGTCGCAGTGAATAGGCCCAGGCGACTGTTTACCAAAAACACAGGTCTCCGCTAAGTCGCAAGACGATGTATGGGGGCTGACGCCTGCCCAGTGCCGGAAGGTTAAAGAAGTTGGTCAGCGCAAGCGAAGCTAACGACTGAAGCCCCGGTGAACGGCGGCCGTAACTATAACGGTCCTAAGGTAGCGAAATTCCTTGTCGGGTAAGTTCCGACCCGCACGAAAGGCGTAACGATCTGGGCGCTGTCTCGGAGAGAGGCTCGGCGAAATAGAATTGTCTGTGAAGATGCGGACTACGTGCACCCGGACAGAAAGACCCTATGAAGCTTTACTGTAGCTTGGTATTGTGCTCGGGCTCGCAATGCGCAGGATAGGTGGGAGGCTTTGATCCATTGCTTGTGGGTGATGGTGAGCCACTGGTGAGATACCACTCTTTGCGAGCTAGGGTTCTAACGGTTACCCGTTATCCGGGAACCGGACAGTATCTGGTGGGCAGTTTGACTGGGGCGGTCGCCTCCTAAAAGGTAACGGAGGCGCGCAAAGGTTCCCTCAGGCTGGTTGGAAATCAGCCGACGAGTGCAAAAGCAGAAGGGAGCTTGACTGTGAGACCTACAAGTCGAACAGGTACGAAAGTAGGCTTTAGTGATCCGACGGTTCTGAGTGGAAGGGCCGTCGCTCAACGGATAAAAGTTACTCTAGGGATAACAGGCTGATCTCCCCCAAGAGTTCACATCGACGGGGAGGTTTGGCACCTCGATGTCGGCTCATCGCAACCTGGGGCTGAAGTCGGTCCCAAGGGTTGGGCTGTTCGCCCATTAAAGCGGTACGCGAGCTGGGTTCAGAACGTCGTGAGACAGTTCGGTCCATATCCGGTGCATGCGCAGGAATATTGAGAGGATTTCTCCCTAGTACGAGAGGACCGGGAGGAACGCACCTCTGGTGTACCAGTTATCGTGCCAACGGTAAACGCTGGGTAGCCATGTGCGGAGTGGATAACCGCTGAAAGCATCTAAGTGGGAAGCCCACCTCAAGATGAGTATTCCCATGGCTTAAGCCAGTAAGGTCACGGGAAGAACACCCGTTGATAGGCTCTATGTGGAAGCGCAGTAATGCGTGAAGCAGAGGAGTACTAATAGACCGAGGGCTTGACCAAATCTCATCTCTCAAAACACAGTGTCCGTCAGGTCACTGTGGAGAGCTTTGACTTCCAGAGCGACTGCCGGAAGCCTGCGAAAGCAAGCCAAGGGCAGACTCGTAACCTATGCAGTTCTCAGGGTTCACCTGAGAGCGAATACCTATCCTGGTGTCCATGGCGCAGTGGAACCACTCCGATCCATCTCGAACTCGGCTGTGAAACGCTGTAGCGCCGACGATATTTGGGGGGTAGCCCCCTGAGAAAATAGGTCGATGCCAGGTAAAACATTCGCTCCAATCACTCAACTCATGCTGCTTGTCCTTGAACGGTTAAGCCATGGGTTGAGACGAGAAAGCCACCCCACAAGGGTGGCTTTTTTGTGTCTACACGACAGCAGCAGCTGGGGCCTGTGGGGCTGAGCTTGAGCCTCCTCTGAAGCTCTAGTGCATTAAAAAGAAAGCCGCCTGAGCTATGCCCTGGCGGCTTTTGCAGTCAAAGCAGTCGCTAACCCAACTCAGGAGCGGTGCACGTGCACCTGTTTCCAGCTCCCGCCAAGCTTCTGCCAGATTCGCGTCTCGCAGCAGCGCGCCGTCAGCGGATCTCCATTCACCAACTTCTGCGTCAGCCGGGTGTAGCTCAACACCACTGACTCATCGCTCAGCCAGCGCAGATGCGGGCGGGCCATGGTCACGTTGACTGCAGGGGCGGGTTGGGATGAATCCCCGGGAAGTTCAAAGTAATAGCGATGGAAGGGAAGGCCTTCAACCAGGTGCCCTTCACTCTCAGCTTCGAAGCAACTGACGTCTTCTGCGCAGAAGTTCGAGTAAGCCTGCCAATCCCCGGAAGCCACGCTATTGAGCATGGATTGATTCAGTTCCAGGATCTCTTGATCGCGCTCGCTAAAAGCCATCTCCAGGATTCAGGCTGCTGTAATCACTAATCTTCGCAAAGCGTCCGGCCTGGCGGGCTGGGTTTCCTTCTCGATCGCTAAAGAGCGTCTTCATTCCCGATGCATCCGCTGCCTCAAGTTCCTGAGTGGAGTCACTAATGAAGAGCACATTGGATGGATCTGTTTGCATTGCCCTGGCGATAGCGATGTAGCTTTCCTTCGCTTGTTTGGCTCCAGTCTTGGTGTCAAACCAGTAGCTAAAGAGCTCCGTCAGATCTCCGGCTAGGCAATGGCCATAGAGCAGCTGTTGGGCCGGAACCGACCCGGATGAATACACAGCCAGGGTGAATCCATCGCGGTGCCAGCGTTTCAGGGATTCTGGGACATCGTTAAAGAGAGGTGCTACCAGGTCGCCTGACGCGTATCCGGATCGCCAGATTTGTCCTTGGAGATCTTTGAGTGGAGTCAACTTGATATCGCGTTTAATCAGTTGCCTCAAGTACGCGCTAATGGCTTCGCTCGAGAGGGGCGATGCGCTCTCCTGTCGCTCCAGCAGGGCTTTGGCCTCAAGGTGGGTATCTTCTTTCCAGGCGGCCTCTACTTCGCGTTTTAGACCTTCGATTTCGGCGTCTTCCCGGTGCTCTTCGAGATAGCGCTCCATTGATGCGCTCGCATAGGGGAAGAGCACCTCGGAGACAAAGCTCACCGGGCAAGTCGTTCCTTCGATATCTAAGAGAATGTGGCTGATACTCATTGCTTACTTCGCCAGAATCGAGTCCAGTAGAAGTTGCCGCCAGCGCTGCTCCAAGAGGAACTCGAGAATCTCTAAGTGCCTCATCGCGCTTCCCAGATTCCGCCCCCAGGCGTAGAGCCCATGGCCGCCAATGAGTAGCCCATGGGGTGCATCGCCTAAGACCGATCTGGCGAGGGCTGATAGTTCTGAGAGGTTTTGATTGTTCGCCAGGACTGGCAGATCCACAGTGCAGTCGTGGGTCTTGATGCCATCGAGGCCTTTCAGCATCTCGAGGCCACTGAGCTCAAGACTCGCTTGCATGCGGTTCCCAAGCCGTAGGGCCCATTGGGAGAGGAGTGTTCCGGCCTGCGAATGGGTATGCAACACAGCCCCAGCTGCGCAGGTTTTCACGATTTCGAGATGCAGGGCTGTCTCGGCACTGGCTTTGCCGTTGCCCAAGACCACATGGCCTTCCCGGTTCACCTGAATCAGATCAATCGGAGCGACTGATCCTTTGTGGACTCCGCTTGGGGCCATCAGTAGTCGTATGGGGTCGGCCTCGAGCACGCAGCTGAAATTGCCTCCGGTCCCGTCACACCAACCGCGCCGATGGATCTCGCCCATCGCTCCGCATAGGGCCTTGGCCAAGGCGGTGGTGTTGGCATCGGGCATCGGCACGTCCAACTCAGGCGGTTTCTCCACCCTGGCAGGAGGGGCACCAGTGGCTACTGCGCCCGCCCAACTTGTCACGCCGGATTGGCGTTCCGCAGACCCGGCAGGGTTCACCGGTGCGCCGGTACACCCAAGCGGCATTGCCGTAGTTTCCATTCGTTCCGGTCAGATCCCGGAAGTCACTGAAGGTGGTGCCGCCTGCCCCAATGCTGGTGGTCAGGACCTCCACGAGGGCGGCATGCAGGCGCTCGAGCTGCCTTGGCTTCAGTGCGCCTGCCCGCTCCTCCGGGGCAATGCGGCTCATGAATAGGGACTCATCGGCGTAGATGTTCCCGACCCCGGCCACCAGTGACTGATCCAGTAGGGCGGTCTTGATGGCGCGGTTTGATCCCTGGAGCTTCTCGCGCAGGTAGCTGGGCGTGAAGTCAGGGCTAAAGGGCTCCGGTCCCAGGCGCCTGAGTCCGGTCATCACCGACTCCAGTGGCTCACCGGGAGGCACCCACCACATCTCTCCAAAACTGCGCAGATCCACAAACCGCAGCTCCTGGCCTTGTGGATTCCAGAACCGCACTCGCGTGTGGCTGCAGGGTTCCTTGTCCGTCTCCATCCAAAGGAACTGTCCAGTCATCCGCAGGTGCACACCCCAATGCCCAGCATCCGCGCCGGATCGTCTGAGGCTTGCCATCAAATATTTGCCGCGCCGCATCCACTGATCCACGCTGCACCCTTCCAGGGCCGAGCAGAACTGCTCTGGAACGGGTGGTGATGCGATGGCTCGGGCCCGCAAGACCTCGACCCGCTCAATCGTGAAGCCGTGGGTCTGGCGCTCCAGGCCGCGCCGCACCGTTTCCACTTCAGGGAGCTCTGGCACCCGTCTGCACAGGAGAGATCAGGGCCACAGACTGCCACGGAGGCTCCAACAGCAAAAAACCCCGACCTGAACCCAGGCCGGGGTTTGATACGTGGCTTTGATTCTGTGGATCAGGCCTTCTCGAGTTCGCTCTCGGCGAAGTTGTTGGTGTTGATGCCGCCTTCGGAGCCGCTAACGCCGTTGTAGTTCACCTTCTCGAAGCGCACCACGACGGGGTAACGGATGCCGGAGGTGTCAATGGAGGCAACGGTGCCCACATCGTTGAACCAGTAGGACTCAGGACGCTTGATGCGCACCTTGTCACCGCGGGAGATGGCCATCGCTGCGCTGTAAAGGGGTGGCTGTCATTGGGAATTTACCCGTAGCGGGAGTCCTGAAAGCTGGCCCGTCACGAAACGTGGCACCATCGATCTCTCACGAGCGTTTCCCCATGGCCGAGGCCCCCTCCTTCAGCCTCGAATTGCCTGATCCCGAGAGCGAAAGCATCAGCTCGATGGAGTTCATGGCTCGGATCGAGGAGGCCTGGGCGATTTGTGACCGCTTTGATCTGCAGACTGAGATCTGGCGGGGCCGGATTCTTCGCAGCGTTCGGGACCGGGAGCGCCGCGGCGGTGATGCCCGCGGAGGTGGCTTCCTGCAGTGGCTCCGTGAGCAGGAGATCAGCAAAACCAGGGCCTATGCCCTGATTCAGTTGGCGGAATCCGCCGATCAGATGCTGGGTGAGGGGGTGCTCGAGGAGACCAGTGTCAACAACTTCTCGAAGCGTGCCTTCATGGAGACGGCCCAGTCGGATCCCGAAGTCCAACTGATGATCGGAGAGGCCGCCAATGACGGCCAGCAGATCACCCGCAAACAGGTTCGCCAGCTGACCGACGAGTTCACGGCAGCCACCAGCCCCCTTCTGCCGGAGGAAATTCGTCAGCGCACGGCTGAGAACTTGCTCCCGCCCAAGGCCGTTGCGCCCTTGGTCAAGGAGCTGGCCAAGCTCCCCGACGAGCAGCAGGAGGATCTCCGCAAGGTCCTGCGGGATGAGCCCGAACTCGAGCGGGTGAAAGATGTCACCAGCACAGCCCGGTGGCTGAGCAAAGCCTCGGAAGCTGGACTGGCCGTTCGCGCCTTCCAGCAGGGGGAGCTCGATCTGGATAAGGCCATGCAGGAAGCCCTTCGCCTCGATGCCTTGGGACTGCTCTCCGATGCGGTGGGCCAAGCCCAAGCGTTGGAGTCGGCCGTCCTCAAACTCCACACCAGCTGGCGTCGACTCAATGGATTGCAGGAGCGCCTCTGGGTGGAGAGCGGAAGCAGCACCCCCCACCTGCGTGAGCTCCTGACGGCCCTGCAAACGCTTAGTGGCAACACCATGCGTGTCTCGCTTGGGGAACTTGCAGGGGGCAAGAGGGTGCGGCTGCAGCTGGTAGAGGAATCGCCTGATCAGCTCGAGGCTCCGACCATTGCGGTGATGGCCCAGGCCGGCTGAGATCCGGTTGATGAGCGATCCCCTTGAGTCGGCCCTTCAGGAACACTTCGGCTGGTCGGCCTTTCGTCCCGGCCAGCGTCCTGTGATTGAAGCGATGCTCGCTGGGCAGGATTGCCTGGCGGTGCTCCCCACCGGGGCGGGGAAGTCCCTCTGTTATCAACTGCCGGCCCTAGTCCGAGAGGGCCTGGTTTTAGTCATCTCCCCGCTGGTGGCCTTGATGGAGGACCAGGTTCAGCACATGCAGCGACGCGGGATTCCTGCCGCTTGTCTGCACCGAGGCCTGGACCCGATGCGCCGGCGGGATCTGTTGCAGCGGGTGCGCAGCAACCGGCTGCGCCTCCTGTATCTGGCCCCTGAACGTCTTCAGGTGGAGGCCACCCGGCGGTTGCTCGAGGAGATCCACGAGGAGGGGAAATTGGTGGGGCTGGCCATCGATGAGGCCCACTGCATCAGCGCCTGGGGCCATGACTTCCGCCCTGACTATCGGCGCTTGGGGCAGTTGCGCCGGCTCTGTCCCGGTGTTCCGGTGGTGGCCCTGAGCGCCACGGCCGCTCCCAGAGTCCGCGCGGACCTGATCCGTCTGCTGGAGCTTCGGCGTCCGCTGATTCAGGTGCGCTCTGCCCGGCGGGAGAACCTCTCCTATGTGATGCGCCGTCGTCCGGCTGATCCCCTGCCAGAGGTCCTCAAGGCGGTGGAGGAGGCCCGTGGTGCGGTCTTGATCTACGCCCGCAC
The DNA here is from genome assembly GCF_023115425.1 of Synechococcus sp. A10-1-5-1. Lineage (NCBI taxonomy): Bacteria > Bacillati > Cyanobacteriota > Cyanophyceae > Synechococcales > Synechococcaceae > Synechococcus > Synechococcus sp. A10-1-5-1. The sequence continues at coordinate 1,926,605 of NZ_CP096032.1, forward strand.
CCGGCGCTCCGTGGAGAGCTGGGCCAAGCGCCTCAGCGAGAACGGAGTCGAGGCCATCGCTTATCACGCCGGCATGGATCCGGAGAGCCGCGCCCTGGCTTTGACCCATTTCCAGGACCACGACATGCCAGTCCTGGTGGCCACAGTGGCGTTTGGGATGGGGGTGGATCGGCCGGATGTCGGCCTGGTCTTGCATCTGGATCTCCCCGCCAGCACCGAGGGTTATCTCCAGGAGTCGGGCCGCGCTGGTCGTGATGGTCTCCCGGCTCGCTGCATCGTTCTCTTTGATCCCGATGACCGCTCCAGCCTGGCCTGGGCTATTCGCTCCTCCGCTGAGGAATCAGGCGATCCCCAGGACCGGACACGGGCGGAGCTTTCCCAGCAGCAGCTTCGGCGGATGGAGGCGGTCGCCGAGGGCTCAGGATGCCGGGAGCAGGCCCTGCTGCTCTCGGTTGGTGAGTTGGTCTCCCCCTGCGGTCGCTGCGATCGCTGCAGCCAGACACCCCGTTGGAAGGACTGGTCCGATCAGGCATCCCAGGTACTCGAACAACTGGATCAGCGCAGCGGCGTGGACCTGCGCAGCCTCGGTGACGACCTGGCCAAGGCCGAGGGGGACGAGGTGGACCAATGGCGCTGGTTGGCACGGCGCCTGGTTCAGGAAGACCTGATCAGCGAAAGCAATGACGGCAGTCAGCGCCTCTGGCTTAGGCCGGCGGGTCGACGCTTCCTGCGGCAGCCCTGGACGCTGAAATTGGCGGCCTGATCAGCCGGGCTTGGCCCTGCAGAGATCTGTGATCAGCTTCTGCTCAAAGTCGCTCTGGGGGGCATCCCAGGTTTTCCAGGCTCCCGATTGGCCGGTGGCATTCAGGCGCTTGGCGTTGCAGTTGATCGCCAGGTAAAGGGGCTGCCCGTCGCTGTTGAGGCTTGGCGCCACGTAGCTGCCGCCCATGGCCTGCCAGTTGGCCCAATCCACCTGAAGGGGGCCGTAGCTCCGCCAATCGGGCGAGCTCCCTGCAGCGGTTTTGCTCGAGGGCTCAGCCTTGGCCGTGGTTGCGGTTGGCTTGGTCACCGTTGCCTTGGCGATTGCAGGTTTGGGGGTCTCCGCTTTCGCCGGTTCTGCCTTCTTCTCGGGCTGAGCCACAACGGCTGTGGTGGTGGTCATTGCCGCGACGGTGGTGGCCACCGAGGGCTTGACCTTCATGGGTTCGGCTTTGGCGACTGCGGGCTTGGCCGCCTCGACCTTCGCGGGCTCAGCTTTTTTGACCGGCTTGGATGCTGCCGCCACCGCTGGCTTGGGCTTGGGTTTCGCTGCCACGGGGGCAGCCGCTGGACGAGGCTTCGGCTTGGGCTTGCTGGCGCTGCGCAGGGTCAGGGTGCTGCCCGCCATCACCTGGTTGGGGTTGCTGATGCCGTTGATGGCGATCAATCGCTGCATCGAGACGCCATAGCGATCGGCGATCGATGAGAGGCTTTCCCCAGGCTGAACCTGGTGGGTTTTGGCGTTTTTATTCACGGCCACCCGAGGACGGGCGCTGGCGCCAGGCACCTGGATGCGGCTACCGGCCCAGAGGTCATTCGCATCCCGCAGGCCATTGAGTCGGACCAGGCGATCGACGCTGGTGCCGTAGCGATCGGCGATCTCTGAGAGGGTCTCGCCTGCCTTGACGGTGTAGTTGCCCGAGCCACCACCGCTGTAGACGTTGCCGGGAACCTTGATGCGGCTGCCGGCCCAGAGGTCGTTGGCATCCCGCAGGCCGTTCATCTCCATCAGCCGATTGACCGAGGTCCCGTAGCGGTCGGCAATTTCAGAGAGGGTCTCACCGCGCTTGACCACCACCTCGCCGGCCAACCCCGGGAGGGGAAGCAGAAGGGCCAGGGCTAAAGCGGCGGCAGAGCGGCGGCGCATCGGGTCTAACAACGGTCGACTGGGCGCACCATACGGGGCCTGGAGGCGGGCGCTAGTCCCCCTTCCATAAGGCATGGAAATGGCTTCACCCCAGGAGTCGTCGAATCAAGGGGAGACGTCCGGCGTAGGGGGGGTAGCGGAAGGGGAGATCGAGGGCAAAGGGCCGGCGCAGAACGCTGCGGCGGTGGGAAAATGCGTCGAAACCAGCTTTGCCGTGATAGGCCCCCATCCCGCTGGCGCCCACGCCGCCAAAGGGGAGTTCGGGAACCCCGACCTGCATCACCACATCGTTGAAACAGACCCCGCCGGAGCTGGTGTGCCGAAGCACGGTCTCCTGGTGCTGCTTCGAGCGGCTGAAGAGATAAAGAGCGAGGGGCTTGGGGCGTTGGTTAATCCACTGGATCGCTTGTCCCAATCCATCCACCTCCAGCACCGGCAGCAGAGGTCCGAAGAGCTCTTCCTGCATCAGTGGATCCTCGCGATCACGCACCGCAACCACGGTGGGGGCGATGCGCTTCCGTTCTGGGTCGCAGGTGCCCCCCAGCAGGATCTGGCCCTGCTCTCGGGCGCGCTCCAGCAGCCCACTCAGTCGCTGGTACTGGGCGGCATTGACGATCGAGGCCAGGTCGCTGGAGTGCAGCGGCTCTTCGCCAAAGCAAGCCGTGATGCGTTCGCCTAGGGCCTGGATCAATGCCTCGCGGATACCGCTCTCGACTAGGAGGTAGTCAGGGGCGATGCAGGTTTGACCCGCATTCAGGCACTTGCCCCAGACCAGCCTGCGACTGGTGACCTCCAGGTCCGCATCGCTGAGGACCACCGCCGGGCTCTTGCCGCCGAGCTCCAGAGTGACCGGGGTCAGGTGTTGAGCTGCGGCGCCCATCACGATCTTCCCGATGCGCTCGCCGCCGGTGAAAAAGATGTGATCAAACCGTTCAGCCAGTAGGGCCTGGGCGGTGCTCCCGTCCCCTTGGACCACCTGGACGATCTCAGGCGGGAAGGCCTGCTCAATTAACGCGCTGATGAGTTGCGCGGTGGCAGGGGCGTGCTCAGAGGGCTTGAGGATGGCGGTGTTGCCGGCTGCCAGGGCACTGACAAGGGGCTGAAGTGCCAGGTGGAACGGGTAATTCCAGGGTCCAATGATCAGGACACAGCCCAAGGGCTCGGCGATGACCTCGGCTTGTCCTGGCCGTTGGCTCACCGGAACGCTGACCTTTTTGGGGGCAATCCAGCGCCGCAGTTGGCGGCGGCAGAGGTTGATCTCCTGGCGAACCGCGACGACCTCGAAGTAGGCCTCCACATCGGGTTTGCCCAAGTCACTAGCCAGGGCGGCCAGCACGGCATCGCTGTTGGCGCTGAGGGCGGCATCGAGGCGATCGAGCTGCTCGAGGCGCCAGGGCAGTGGGCGGGTGGTCCCATCGCTGACCAGCTGACGCATTGCGGCGATGGGGGCAGTCAGCTGGAGCACAGATCAGCGGGCGGGTCGCCAGATCACCCTATGGAAAGCAGCCGAAACCCCGTGGTTAGGGCTTGGATGACTTCGCCATGAAGCCCTTGCTGGGAGGCTCTGCTGCGGCGGTGGCGGTGGTGGCTGGGGGGCCTGAGAGTTTGGCTTCGATCCAACGGGAGAGGACATAGATGCCGACGAACATCGGCACATAGATCACACCGGCGCTGCGTTGATCCAAGTCCAGCTGGCTCACCACGGCGACACCAGCGCTGCTCAGGGCGAAGTAGATCAAGACCCGGCGCAGAGCGATTGACTTCAGCATCCGTTGAGGGTCCCTTCGACGTTCAGCATTTCACGCGCTCTGGCTTGCTCTCAATCTGCCGATCAGCATCGCCTTGTTGGCGATGCGGTTGCTTGTCTCCCACGATCAAGCAGCTCAGAGATTGTGGAGGGGTTCCGCTCAAGAAAGACGTCGGATTGGTCTGGGCAAATGACCATGCCTTGGCCTCAAGACTGCCATCAAGCTGACAGTGCTTCATCACGGCTTGAGGCCTGATTGTGTACATCAGCTGCGCGCAATCCTGAGCCCGCATTGACAGGCGCAAAAAAAAACCGGCTCAAGCGCCCGCGGGTTGACAAGTCTGGTGCCACTTGACTTGTCGGTGTTTTGGAAGCCCTTGACGAGACTTGAACTCGTGACCTCTCCCTTACCAAGGGAGTGCTCTACCGCTGAGCTACAAGGGCATGTGGAAGGTGGGCCGGGTTGGATTTGAACCAACGTAGGCAGAGCCAGCGGATTTACAGTCCGCCCCCATTAACCACTCGGGCACCGACCCGAACCACACCCGAAGAATTTACCAGCCGGTGGGGCCTCTCTTGGCACGCTCCCTACGATCGCCGCAGTGGACCTTGACCTTGGCCGGCTCCGATGCACCTGTTGTTGCTGAACGGCCCCAACCTCAATCTGTTGGGGCAGCGTGAGCCGGGGCTCTACGGCGCCGACACCCTGGAGGCCATCGAGCAGCGCCTGAGCGCTGAAGCCGCTGCACTCGGCTCCGAGCTCAGCTGTTTTCAGAGCAACCATGAAGGGGCTCTGGTGGATCGGATCCATCAGTCCCGCGGTCAGGTGGACGGGATCTTGATCAATGCTGGGGCCTTCACCCACACCTCGATTGCCCTAAGGGATGCGCTGCTCGGGGTGGCGATTCCTTATGTGGAGCTTCACCTGAGCAATGTCCATGCCCGCGAGGACTTCCGCCAACACTCCTATCTGGCGGATCAGGCGCTGGGGGTGATCAGCGGTTTTGGTCCCGCCAGCTATTCCTTGGCGCTTCAGGGCTTGGTGGCCAAGCTGCGGGGCCAGGCATGACGGTGGTCTTGGAGAGCCAGGTGGCTCGGGTCAAGTGGTTGACGGCCCCCAGCTCAGAGGCCTGGCTGGAGCAGGCCATCAATCGCTCGGATCTGGTGCTGATTGACCATGCCCACTGCGAGCGGAAGGCGGCGGGGGTGGCCCTGCAGTTGATGTTCCGCTACCCCTCCGATGAGCAACTGGGTGAGCAGCTCAGTGGCCTGGCTCGCGAAGAGTTGGAGCACTTTGAGCAGGTCCTGGCCCTGCTGCAGCGCCGTGGGATTCCTTTGAAGCAGCTGCCGGCTCCGGCCTACGGCTCCAGCCTGACGGCCCAGGTCCGCAAGGCTGAACCCCAGCGGATGCTGGACACTTTTTTGGTGGCTGGCTTGATCGAGGCCCGCAGCCACGAGCGCATGGCCCTGCTGGCGGCCCATAGCCCCGACCCTGAATTGAAGGAGCTTTACGGCGAGCTTCTGGCGAGTGAGGCGCGCCACTTCGGCCTCTATTGGGTGCTCTGCGAGCAGCGCTTTGGCCGGGAGGTCACGGTGGAGCGGCTCCAGGAGCTGGCTCAACTGGAAGCCCAAGCCCTCAGCGGCAGCTTGGAGCGACCGGAGTTGGTCCGAATGCATTCAGTTGGTATTCGGGACTAACTCAAGCGGGGGAAGCGATCGGCGATCGGGTCGCCGCTGAATTGCGCCACCCAACCCTCTGGGTTGTCGAAGAAGCGAATGGCGCAGAAGGACGGCTCTGCCCCCATGTCGAACCAGTGCTTGGTGCCGGCGGGAACGCTGATCCAGTCGTCGGTTTCGCAGAGCACCTGCAGCACCTCCTGGCCGATGTGCAGGCAGAACAGCCCGCGGCCTTCGACAAAAAAACGCACCTCGTCTTCGGCGTGGGTGTGCTCCGAGAGGAACTTCTGTCGCAGCGCCTCGCGATCGGGGTGATCCGGTGTCATCCGAATGGCATCGACGGTCGGATAACGGCCCCGCGTCTGCACCGCCTGGATCTCCTGGGCATAGGCGGCCAGTACGGCCTCGGGGCCAGCACCCGCTGGAAGCTCCGCGCGGGCTGGCCAGCGCTCAAAGCCGATGCCGCGCGCGGCGAGTTCAGCGGCAATCACCGCCGGATCGTTCGTGGTCAGATTGGGCAGCTGAGCGGCCTCGCCCGTGGCCTCGAACACCTGCAGGTCGCTCATCGCTCTGCCCGCTGAGTGGCCTCAGCCTAGAAAGGGGCCGACTGAGCCCCCCGCCCATGCGCTCCAGCCCTGTCGTGGCAGCCAAGCCTGGGGTCACCCTGGTGGGAGTCGGTCCAGGTGATCCCAATCTTTTGACCGTGGCGGCGGTCCAGGCCGTTGCCTCTGCGGCCGTTGTGGCCTACCCGGTGGCTCGCCCGGATGCCGAGGGCATGGCGGCACAGATCGCCGCGCCTTGGATTGCGGCCGAGCAGCGACGCCTGCCGTTGCTGTTTCCGATGGTGGCCGAGGCCGAGCCTCGGCAGCAGGCCTGGCGCGAGGCCGCTGATGCCTTGGCGGCGGAGGTGGAGCAGGGGCTCGCGGTGGTCTTGCTCTGCGAGGGGGATGCCTCCCTCTTCGCCAGCTGCTCCTATGCCCTGCTGGCGCTGGCCGATCGCCATCCCTCGACACCTGTCGCTGTGATTCCTGGGATCACAGCGGCAGCTGCGGCCGCCGCGGCGGCTTCAGCCCAGGGCATGCCCTGGCCCTTGGCCCTGCAGCAGGAGGGGCTGATGATTCGCCCCACCCCAGAGACCCCCGAGGACCTGGAGGCGTTGCTGGATTGGGCCCAGGGCCAACAGGTGGTGCTGGCGCTGCTCAAGTTGGGCCGCCGCTGGCGCTGGGTACAGCCGCTCTTGGAACGTCGCGGCCTGCTCAGCCGCAGCCTCTTTGCCCAACGGGTGGGCTGGCCTGATCAGCTCTTGGCCCCTGCTGATTCGATCCCAGCCGATGAGCAGCCCTACTTTTCACTTCTGCTGATCCGTCAGGGTTGGCCCAAGGTTCTGCCCTGAAGGAGCTGCTGCCATGAGCACCATCGACTGGTTCGCCCTGCTGCACCCGGTGCTGGTGATCCTGTTCGTCTACCCCTTGATGGGGGCGACGGTGCGGCTGGGATTGCTGGTGCGCGAGAAGCGCTTGGGTATTACCAAGCAGCCGGAACCTGTGCCCCAAGAACACGCGGACCATGGCCTTTGGCTGACCGCCGGTGTGATCCTGGCGGTGCTGATTGCCCTGGTCTATTCCTTCAGCAAGGCCTTTGTTGAGGCTGGAGCGGACTTCAGCGGCGGTGCCAGTCGCTATGGGTTGTTGCTCTTGGTCTCGGCCGGTTCCCTGGTGGCCCTGGCAGCGCTCATGCGGGTCCGCCGGGCGGTCTGGCGAGCGAGCTTTGCCCTGCTCTGCTGGGCCGGAGTCCTGGGTCTGGGCAGTCAGGCCGAGATCTGGCGGCTCTCGGATAACCCCTTCAGCGCTGGGTTCTGGAGTTCCCACTACTGGGCTGGAGTTCTGCTGAGCGGCTTGCTGCTCTTCACTCTCTCGGCCCGGCCTGAGATCAAGCGAAATCCTCGGCTGAGGCGGCTGCACATCAGCGCCAATGTGCTGATCCTGCTGTTGTTTGCAGTCCAAGGGGTCAGCGGCACCCGCGACCTCCTGCAGATTGGCGGCAACTAGGCCGAGAGGGCCGCGGCGGTTTGATCCAACAGGGCCACCGCTTCGGCGGGCGTGGGCGCCCGCATCAGGGCGTGCCGCAACTGGGGCGCTCCGGTAAAGCCGTTGCAGGTCCAGCTCATGTGCTTGCGGGCGATCAGCAGCCCGTGGTCGCCCTTGGATGCCACCAGGGCCTGCAGCTGTTCTTTGGCCAATAGGACCCGCTCGAGGGGCGTGGGTTCCTCTGGAATCGGTCGGCCGCTGAGGGCCGCATCGATCTGGCCCACCAGCCAGGGGGCCCCCATGCTGCCCCGGCCCACCATGACCCCATCGGCACCGGTCTGCTCCAGGCAGCGCAGGGCATCGGCGGAGGAGTTGACGTCGCCATTGGCAATCACCGGGATGGCGAGGGCCCCTTTGACCGCGGCGATGGCGTCCCAATCGGCGCTGCCTTTGAAGGCCTGTTCGCGGGTGCGGCCATGGAGGGTCAGCAGCTGGGCGCCGGCGCTCTCGAGTTGCTGGCACCAAGCCACGGGGTTCAGGTCGCTTCCGCACCAGCCCAGTCGGGTTTTCACGGTGACAGGAATCGAGACCGCCGCTGAGACGGTCTCCACGATGCGGCTGGCCAGATCGGGTTCGCGAATGAGACCGCTTCCGCCGCCCTTCTTGGCGATCTTCTTGACCGGGCAGCCCATGTTGATGTCGATCAGGAACGCTCCTGCGGCTTCCGCCCTGCGGGCCGCATCGGCCATGGACTGGGGCCGGTGATCAAAGAGCTGCACGCCGATGGGGCCCTGCTCGAGGGCGAGTTCCTCCACCTTTTGCAGGCCATGGCCCAGCTCCAGGCTGGTCGCGTTGACCATCTCGGTGAACAGCAGGGCGTCGGGGGCCCAGCGCCGCACCAGACCGCGGAAGATGCGATCGCTCACCCCGGCGAGGGGTGACTGCAGGACGCGGCAGCGCAGCAGGCGTTCTGTCCCCCGGCCGGGGAGCTGGAGCGGTTCGCAGGAGCGGGCGGGCGTGATCATGGTGATCCGATTCTCGGACTCCAGGTCGATGCCCGTCCCCTACCCCCTCAGCCGGGAGCTCTTGGAGGCGGTCCTGGAGGACCGCACCAGCGACCGTTTCGTTTGTGAGTTGATCTGGCCGCGCTTGGGATACGAGCAAAACGGCGAGGGGATCTGGAGCGCCGGCCCAGGGACGGAGGCCAACTGGCGGGAGTCCTTCCCGATCGAGCCCCAGTTCATCGCCGAGCGCCCCGCAAGCGTGGCGCTGACCCGATCGGTCGCCAAGCCCTACAAGCAATTGCTCAAGGAGCAATTGGGTTTTGGCGGTTACAAGATTGGCGGCCTCTACCCCCGCCGGACCCGCAGGGCCACCGCCGTGAACTGGTTGCTGGCTGATTTGGCGGAGCGGGGGGAGCCCCTGCCAGCTAGCGGGCCAATGCCTCCGCTGTTGGATCAGCCGGCTGATCCGGTCCAGGGGCATCCAGGCGATCTGCCGATTGCCTGATCCCAGGGCTGGCGGGAGCTTGATGGGCAGGGAGGGCCAGGACCCACAGGCCCACGATTAACAGCTCCAGGCTCAGGAGCTGCAGGATCCGACTGGTCGACCCTCCCCGCATGGTCAGGCCTGGATGCTGACGGGAGTTCCCTTCGGGGTGTTCTCAAACAGCCAGCGGGCATGGGGGCTGGGGATCCGGATGCAGCCGTGGCTGCGGGGGACGCCAAACGCTTCGTTGGCCTGCTCTTGCCAGGGGGCCCCATGCATGCAGATCATCCCGTTCTGGGTGATGCACATGGCCCAGGGGACGTTGGGGGCCACGTAGTCCCGGCCGCGCATGGTGACGCTGCGGTACTTGTCGTAGACCTGGCCGAGCCCCATCGGCGTGGGCGTGGCGCCCTTGCCAGTGCTCACTAGCACCGTGCGAACGAGCTCCTGTTGTTGGTTGTAGACGTAGAGCTTCTGGTCGGAGAGATCGACCACGATCGAGGCAATCAGTTCCACCATCGCGGGAGACCGCCGTCGGGCGGGGGACAGAACACCCTTCCTCTAGCGAGACTCGTGCAGTCTTGTTTTGAGACTGGCGGAAAGATTTTCGCTTCTGCCGGCCTGTAGGGTCGAGGTAAGGCAGTTGTTGCGATAACTCTTTGGCGTTGCCAGTCGTTGCCATCATTGGCCGCCCCAACGTGGGCAAATCCACCCTTGTGAACCGCCTCTGCCGCAGTCGCGAGGCCATCGTTCACGACGAACCGGGTGTGACCCGCGACCGCACCTATCAACAGGGGTATTGGCGGGATCGCCACTTCAAGGTGGTCGACACCGGTGGTCTGGTCTTCGACGACGACAGCGAATTTCTGCCGGAAATTCGGGAGCAGGCCAACTTGGCCCTCTCTGAAGCCTCGGTGGCGGTGGTCATCGCTGATGGTCAGCAGGGGTTAACGGCGGCGGACCAGTCCATCGCTGAGTGGCTTCGTGGGCACAACGTTCCGGTGCTGCTTGCGGTTAATAAATGCGAGTCGCCCGAGGCGGGTCTCGCCATGGCGGCTGAGTTCTGGAGCCTGGGTCTGGGTGAGCCCTACCCGATTTCGGCCATCCACGGGGCCGGCACGGGGGACCTGCTGGATCAGATGGTGGACCACCTGCCTGCCGCCGAGGAGCTGGAGGGGGAAGAGCCCATTCAGATGGCCATCGTTGGCCGTCCCAACGTCGGGAAGTCCAGCCTTCTAAACGCGGTCTGTGGTGAGAAGCGGGCGATCGTCAGTCCGATTCGCGGTACCACCCGCGACACCATTGACACCTCGATCGAGCGGGAAGGGAAAGCTTGGAAACTGCTTGATACCGCGGGCATTCGTCGCCGCCGTTCGGTCAGCTACGGGCCGGAGTACTTCGGCATTAACCGCAGCTTCAAGGCGATTGAGCGCTCCGACGTCTGCGTGTTGGTGATCGATGCCCTCGATGGCGTGACTGAACAGGATCAGCGTCTCGCTGGCCGCATCGAAGAAGAGGGCCGGGCCTGCGTGGTGGTGGTCAACAAATGGGACGCCATCGAAAAAGACAGCCACACCATGCCGGCCATGGAAAAAGAGCTGCGGGCCAAGCTCTATTTCCTGGATTGGGCCCCGATGCTCTTTACCTCCGCATTGACCGGTCAACGGGTGGAAAGCATCTTCGCGATTGCGGCCGTTGCGGTGGAGCAGCACCGCCGCCGGGTCAGCACCTCGGTGGTGAATGAGGTGCTGCGGGAAGCGGTCAGCTGGCGTTCTCCGCCCACCAGCCGCGGTGGTCGCCAGGGCCGCATCTATTACGGCACCCAGGTGGCTGTTCGTCCCCCAAGCTTCACGCTGTTTGTGAACGACCCGAAGTTGTTTGGGGACACCTACCGTCGCTACGTCGAACGGCAAATCCGTGAGGGTCTGGGCTTTGAGGGGTCGCCGCTCAAATTGTTCTGGCGCGGCAAGCAGCAGCGCGATGCGGAGCGTGATCTGGCCCGGCAGCAGGCCAAGGGACGCTGAGCTTCTGATTCAGCTTCAACCCTGATGGATTGGTTGCGGCAAATTCCCATCGGTCAATACGTCGATGGGACCGGTAGCTGGCTACGTCTCCTGGATGCCCGCTTGAAGCTGGGCTGGACGGTGGTGTTTTTGCTCACCCCGATCCTGGCTGGGCCCTGGTGGCGCTTGTCCCTGGTGGGTCTCTTGCTCGTCTTTACAGCCTTGAGTGGTTTGCCCTGGCGCCTCTGGCGCCGCACTCTGCCCCTGTTGCTCGCTCTCTCGGTTTTGGTGGGGGCGCTGGCCACCACCCTGCCGACGGGATCGCTGGCACCCGCGTCCTTAAACCGGCCTCCCCAGGAGTTGGCACTGGGAGCTGATCAGCAAGGGATGCGTTGGGAGCTCTTGCGGCTCGGGCCGGTGCAATTGGGGCCGCTGCCACTGGGTCCCTTCGTGGTGACCCGCCGCTCGGCGGAGCTCGGGATTAACAGCGCCACGCTGCTCTTCACGGTGATTCATAGCGCCAACCTGCTGCTCCTGACGACGCCGCCCGAGGAGTTGGTCTGGGGCTTGAGCTGGTGCATGGCCCCCCTGGCTCGCCTGGGGGTCCCGGTGGAGCGCCTGGGCTTCACCTTGCTGTTGTCCCTTCGATTTCTGCCGCTGGTCCAAGAGGAATTCCAGAACCTTTTGCGCTCCCTGGCCACCCGTTCGGTCAACCTGCGGCGGCTCGGCTTCCAGGCCTCGGTCGCTCTGGTCTTGGCCTTGGGTGAGCGCCTGCTGGCTAACGTTTTATTGAGGGCTGAACAGGGGGCTGAAGCCCTCTTGGCCCGGGGCGGTCAGTGGATCGCGCCCTCGCAACTCCTGCGCTCCCGGCTGCGGGCTCCGCTTCTTCAAGCCCTGGGTTGGCTTGGTTTGCTGGCTGTTCTCGTTCTGCGCTGGCGCTTTGGTGCGCTTTGATAGACGGTTGGCCGACCTAGGCGTGTGAGTAACGAGCGCTATCTCAATCACCCCACTTTTGGCCTGCTGTATCGGGTCGCTGAGACGGGTGAAGGCCGTGAGCTCTACGCCACCCTCTATGCCCAGAGGATGTTTTTCCTGGTCACGGTGCAGGGCCGCAGCGTGGAATTTGAGGTCATCCCGTTGATGGATGCCCGCCATCTGGCCGAGCAAAATCTCAACCGCGCGCGAAGGGAAGGTCCCGAAGTGCATGCCGGCTGGAGAGAATTGTTCGACAAGACCTTCATCTAGCTGTTGGGCCTTTCCTCTGCTGCAGCCCGTCTTCAGGCTCTGAACGAGCACTTGCCCTCCCACACCCGCCTGCTGGCGGTGAGCAAGGGGCACCCCTCCAGCAGTATTCGCGAATTGGCGGAAGCCGGGCAGCGGAGTTTTGGAGAAAGCCGCCTGCAAGAAGCCACAGCAAAACAGCAGGAGCTGGCCGATCTTGAGGGGCTCGATTGGCACTTCATCGGGCGTCTTCAGGCCAACAAGGTGCGGCCAGTGCTGAAGCAATTCAGCTCGATTCACTCCGTGGACTCCCCGGCTTTGGCCGAGCGGATCTCGCGGATTGCAGGAGAGGAAGGCCTCAATCCATCTGTTTTTCTGCAGGTCAAACTTCGGCCAGACCCCAACAAAGGGGGGCTCACGGCTGATGAATTGGAGCGGGAATGGCCACGGCTTCAGCAGCTGCCCAACCTGCGGATTGTGGGGCTGATGACCATGGCTCCCCTCGGTCTGGAGGCGGAGCAGCGGCAGGAGCTTTTTGCGGACTGTTCGGCTCTCGCCCAGCGCATCGGACTGGCGGAATTGTCGATGGGAATGAGCGGCGATTGGCCCGAGGCGGCCGCCGCCGGAAGCACCTGGGTCCGGGTGGGTTCAGCCCTCTTTGGTCCGAAGCGTTGAAACCGGCATAAAAGCCAACAATGATCCGCTGAATCCCTTGTCAGCACCCGCGTGGGACGCTATCTAGGTTAAAAGCCAAATCCGAGGTTTCACGGTGTCGTTGTTCTCCCGCCTGCGTGCAGTTGTCTCCGGAGACGATTACCTCGACGGTTACGACGACGACGATCTGGATTACGACCAGGGCGAGATGCCGGAAACCAGTGGCTCGACCCCCTCTGGTGCACTCGCGCTGACCAGCGATTTCGATGCCGTTGATCCCTTCGCTGGGAGCAATGTGATTGGCATGCCCGGTATCTCTACCTCGGCGGCGGAGGTCACCCTGATGGAGCCCCGCAGCTTTGATGAGATGCCTCGCGCGATTCAGGCCCTGCGCGAGCGCAAGACCGTGATCCTGAACCTCACGATGATGGAGCCCGACCAGGCTCAGCGCGCTGTGGACTTCGTTGCCGGCGGCACCTTCGCCATCGATGGCCATCAAGAGCGCGTTGGCGAGAGCATCTTCTTGTTCGCTCCCAGCTGTGTCACCGTCACCAGCGCCGGCAGCGAAGAAGCCTCGGCTCCCACGGTTGTCTCCCGCGACAGCGTGGACGAGCCTCAGCAGGACATCGCCCCCACCCCCGCTTGGGGCCGCGAGTACGGCGCGAACGTCGGTTGAGCAGCACCTCCCCCACATCCTTCGGGGTGATTGGCCTGGGCCGTATGGCCCAGGCTTTGCTGTTTCCATGGCTGGAGAGCGGACTGGTGCCGCGCACAGCGGTGCGAGCAGTCGTTGCCTCCCAGGCCTCGGCTCAGCGTCTGCAGAACGAGAACCTGCGCGTGAGTGTCGATGGCCAAGAGGCCTGGGCGGCTCCGGTGGTTCTGCTGGCGGTCAAGCCCCAGCAGCTCGAAGCCGTGGCAGCCGCAGCACCGGCTCCCGCTCCGGGCACATCGCCTCTATTGATTTCTGTGTTGGCGGGGGTGAAGCTCGAGCGCCTGCAGCGGCTCTTCCCTGGCTGGCGAGTGGTGCGCTCGGTGCCCAATACCCCCTGTTTGGTGCGCGCTGGTCTCACGGCATTGGCCTGGGGGGAGGGTGTTGAGGCCGAGCAGAAGCGCTGGTTGCTGGAGTTGTTCGCCCAGGTCGGGGAGGTGCTGGAGCTGCCCGAAACCCAGCTGGATGCATTCCTCGCTCTGACCTCCTCAGGACCCGCCTTTGTGGCTCTGGTGGCTGAAGCCATGGCCGATGGGGCGGTGGCCTCGGGATTGCCCCGGGTTCAGGCCTTGCATCTGGCCCACCGGACCTTGGCCGGTACCGCCGCATTGCTGCAGGAGCAGCAGTTGCACCCCGGTCAGCTCAAAGACATGGTGACGAGCCCAGGCGGGACGACCATTGCGGGAGTCCGCGCCCTTGAGCGTGCGGGTCTGCGCTCCGCTTTGATCGAAGCCGTGGTTGCGGCAGCCGAGCGCAGCCGAGCCCTGGGCTAGGCCTCTTTCTTCTTGTCCCCGAGTCGGGGCTCGGTGCCGGCGGCGATGCGGCTGAGGTTGCTCCGGTGCCTCCAGATCACCAACACCGCCGCCACGACCGAGAGGCTGAGGTAGGCCGGACGAATCGCCTCGCCGAGGGAGGCGAAGCGCGCCAGCATCAACAGGGGCAAGCTGAGGGCGGCCAGCACGCTCGAGAGCGAGACAATCCGGCTGAGGCTGATCACCCCCAGGAAGACCCCGAAGCAGGCCAGTCCGACGGGCCAGGCCAGGCCCAGAAGCATTCCCAACCCAGTAGCCACGGCCTTACCGCCGCGCCAGCCGAGCCAGATCGGCCAGATGTGACCAGCCAACGCCGCTAAACCGGAGGCGACGACCCACCAATCACTCAGGGCGTTGTAGCCATCGGGCTGGAGCAGGGCCTTGGCCAGCAGTACGGCGGCGGTTCCCTTGAGCACATCGATCAGGAACACCACCAGTGCGGGGCCCTTGCCGACTTGGCGGAGAACGTTTGTGGCTCCGGTGGAGCCGGAGCCCAGGCTGCGAATGTCGACGCCTTTGAGCCAACGCCCCGCCAGGTAGCCACTGGGGAAGGAGCCCAGGAGGTAGGCAAGAACCAGGGTGAGCAGAGGCGCGATGAAGAAGTCGGTCACAGCAGGCTGTCCTCCAGGGCGAGTTCGGTGGGGCTGCCGGCAAAGGCCAACCAGACCGGGAATTGCAGGATCGGGATTTCGACGGCGGGCTCTGCCGCATCGACCACGATGAAGGGGAGTTCTCCTCGCTCCTCCAGGCGGTCGGCCCGTTCGATCAGGGCATCGGCGCGCTCGAAGAGAACGATGCCGCTGTTGGGCCCAAAGTCTTCGCGGTTCAGCCCGAGGCAATCCTGCAGGCCCCGGCGCCATTCGCCCAGCCGCTCGGGCATCCCAGCCAGCACCAAGGTTTGAAAGCGTTCGCCGTAGAGCTCACCCAGGATTGAGATCGCTGCGGCGGTCGCTAAGGCATTGCGGTTGCGGCTGCCGCAACTGGGCTGGGCGCCTCGGCCGCCTTGGGCCAAGAACCAGTCCTCCAGCAGGGATGCTCCACCGGGTTCGAGGCTTCGGCGCAGCTTCCAGGGATCCGCATAGAAATCCGCCTGGCCTTGAAAGGCTGCGAGTCGATCGCGGATCAGCGCTTCGTCATGGCTGAACAGCCCCGCTGGTGCCGGAGCTGGGATCTCAGCTGCCGCTGCTGCCTGTGCCTCGGCGGCGGCAGCCTGATCCAGAGGGGAGGGTTGCACCACCAGGGGTTGCACCACCAGCTCCATTTGTTCGGCGGACACCGCTAGTTCTTGGAGGGCTCCCACGAGATAGTCCTGGAACCCCTTCACCCGCCGGGCGATGGAGTCGGATTGCCCCGCGAAGCTGCTGTTGATGTCCTGCTGAAGCTGATCCCTGCGGCCCGTGAGCTCGCTGATCTCCTGCTGCAGGGCCTCGCGCTGCTGACGCAGTTCGTTGGTGGCGAGCTCCTTCCAGTCCTCAGGCTGTGGGGACGTTGGGTTGGTGGCCTCGTCGCTCATGGCTGGGCGATCACGTGACGGTTGAGCTGCTCGCGCAGGCTGTTGGCATCAAATAACACCGGCAGGAAGTGAATGCTTTGCTGTTCACGGAAATAGAACAGCACAGGGAAGGGCTCCCAGAACAGCGTCCAATTCAGCCACTCGCTGTAGGGAAATCGGCGCAGGACGGTGTTCCCGCGCCAGACGATGAGGGCCTCGGCGCAGAACTGCAAGCGCAGGATCTGGCTCTGGATCAGCAGGAAGAGACCAAAGACACTCACTAGCGCTGCGGCCCAGATGTTGATCAGAAGGCAGGCCACGCCCAGGATCAGGACGCCCAAGGGCACCCAGATGCGCGGGGCCAGAATGGCGCCCTGCTCTGGGTTGGGGCCGGATCCAGTCACGGTCGAAGGGCTCATGAGCCGAAGAGCAATTGGGTTAAGACCACGTCCACCAGCGAGACAGTCACCAAGATCATCACCACAGCACCGGTGGTGCTGGTGCCCACTTCCTTGGGGCCACCCCGGGTGGTGAGACCCCAGCCGCACGCGATCACAGCAATCTGAAGGCCGAAGACCACGGCCTTCAGCAGCATCGCCGGCAGGTCGGAGGGCTGCATCCAGCCCCGAACGGAGTTCCAGAAGACATCGGGCGGGATGTTGTAGAGGATCGCGCTACTGACCTGGCCCGACCAGATCGCCACCGCAAAGAAGGCGAGGCATTGGACCGGGGTCATGACGATCATTGCCAGCAGGCGCGGGACCACGAGGTACTGGACCGGGTCGGTGCGCAGCATCGTGATCGCATCGATCTGCTCGGTGACCTTCATCGTCCCCAGTTGGGCGGCATAGGCCGTCGCCACCTTGCCCGTCACCAGGGTGGCTGTGAGGATCGGAGCAATTTCCCGGGCGAGCCCCAGGGCGAGAATCCCGCCCACGGTGGATCCGGCCCCCTGTTTAACCAGCTCGGAGGCGGCTTGGATGTTGAAGACCGTGCCGGCCGCTAGACCCGTGATCAAGATGATCAGGAAGCTGCCGGGGCCAGCCTCCATCAATTCGGCGATCAGGTCATTGGGGTTGATCTGGCCCTTGGCCAGGGCGGAGACGGCTTGACCACCAATCAGCAGGCTCTCGCCCAAGCGGGTCAACCAGCGGGGGAGAAGCCAGGCGGGGAGGCGACGGGCAGGCATGCGACGGAGTGACTAGCTGGCTTCAAGATGCAGGCCCCTCTCGGGCCAGCGGCGCGTTACCACTAACCCAAGAACCACCAACACTGCGGGAATGATGCCCATGCACAGCCGGATCGCCACCAGGGCGCTGGTCGGTTGGGCCGTATTGGCCAGGGCTTCGTCGTAACCGCTGGCGCTGAGCACCATTCCCAGTAGAGCGATCACCGCACTAATGCAGACCTTCTGGGCCAGGACCATCCAGGCGGTGTATTGGCCGGCCGGCTTCTCCGGATCGGCATCAATCGCATCGGGCAACAGGGACCAGGGAATGAGATAGGCGGTGGAGGCCCCGACCCCAGCCAGGACGATGGATAGGACCAGTAGAACCAGCTTGAGCAAATTGCTGGCGGCCATGACCGGTAGGGCCGGATTGAGGGGTTGCAGCACCATCACCAGCAGGCAACCGGCAACCCAAAGCAGCCCCCCTTGGCGCAGGGCTTGCAGGCGTCCAGCCCGATGGGAAACGGTGTTCCAGAGCCAGAGACCCCCGAGGGAACTGAGCAGGAAGGGGAGGAGGATGAGCTTGCTCAGGCCCTCGGGCACCTGGAGCACCACAGGCAGGAAGAAGAGCGAGACCGCCTGCATCAGCTGCAGGGAACACCAGAGCAGGAGGTAGAGGCCCAGCACCATGAGGAAGCGGCCGTTCTGGGCAACCCGCCTGAGCAACTTGCGGGTGGTGCCGGGGGTGGGTTCGGGGCGTTGGCAGTTGCGGGCGGCCGGTAACAGGCCCCAGCCGCAGAGCAGGCCAGAGGCGCTGATGATCACGCCGGAGACCAGTCCGACGGGTAGGTAGGAGGAGGGATCACCCAGGTTGCCCACCAGGACCCCCGCCAGAAGCGCGGCGGTGATCGTGGCCAGGATCGAGCCTGTGAAACGGGAGGTGTTCAGCCGAGTGCGCAGGCCGACGTCGGTCGTCAGTTCGGCGGCAAGGGCTGTGTAGGGGAGGTTGACGCAGGTGTAGAGGCTGTTGGCGACCACGGAGACCACCAGAAACACCCAGAACTTGGTCCAGATGCTTTCCCAGGGCGGCAGCCACCACATCAGGGCCATGGAGGCACCCAGCGGCACGGCGCTCCAGAGGATCCAGGGGAGCCGAGGGCCGAGTTGGGTGTTGACGGTCTTATCGCTTAACCAGCCGACGATCGGGTCGTTGACGGCATCCCAGAGGCGCCCCAGTCCATAGGCCAGGCCGGCGAGCCAGGGGGGGAGGCCTGCTGCGACATAGAAGCGCAGCAAATAGAAGCCGATGAGGGAAGCACCCATGCCGGTGCCCACGTCCCCCAGGCCGTAGGCCCAGAGCAGGCGCTGCCTGGGGCGGCCCCGCAGATCGACGGCATCGCTAGGGGCTTGAGGCGTGGCGGCCAAGGACGCTGTCCCGAACGCAGGTCATAATGCTCCAGTCAGCGCGAAACCCGTTCCGCTGGCATTCAGCATCAGACGCTCCTAGTGCGTTTGTACTGCTGCGGGCTTAGTTTAGTGGTAAAACCTCAGCCTTCCAAGCTGATGATGCGGGTTCGATTCCCGCAGCCCGCTTTTCTCTAGGAGCAGCTCTGCTCCACCAAGAGCACCAAGCTGCGGCTTCTCAAGGTCTGTGCTGAACCGCTCCAGGGTTGGGGGGCTGCTGGCGCAGCATCGGCTTCAGCGGTGTTGATGAGTTGGAGCCAACCGCTACTGCCCTTGGGGACTTCGAAGCTCAGGTCCTCTGAGTAGGCGTTCATGCCGCACCAGATCAGGGGACCGCGCTGGCCATCATTCAGGCTCCAGGCCAGGGTGTGGGACCAGCTGGCCCAATCCGGTTGTCCGAGCTTGGGGCCGTGCCACTGCCGAGTGAGATGTCCTGGCTGATCGAAGCGAGTGGACTTGGCTTCGGCGTGGGGCACCTCCGGATTGAATAAATCAGCCCACCTGTGGCGGATCTGAATCAGGCGCTGAAGGAACTCTTTTAAAGCGAGATCCTCAGTGTCCGGCATCCAATGCATCCAACCGAGGATGTTGTTCTGGCACCAGGTGTTGTTGTTCCCGCCTTGGCTGCGGCGCACTTCATCGCCCATAAGCAGCATCGGCACCCCAGGGGAGAGCAGCAGCGTGGCTAGCAGGTTCCGCACTTGCCGATTTCTCAGGGCCTGGATCTCGGGATCACTGCAGGGCCCCTCGGCGCCGTGATTCCAATTGTTGTTGTGGTTATCCCCGTCGCGGTTGTCCTCGCCGTTGGCAAGGTTGTGCTTGCCGCCGTAGCTCACCAGATCATTCAGGGTGTAGCCGTCATGGGCGGTCAGGAAGGTGATGCTGCGCCCCAGGACCGCCGGTTGGCCGCCGAAGAGATCGGGACTTCCGCTCAGCCGTTGTCCCATCGCCCAGCAACTTTTCTCATCCCCTTTCCAGAAGCGTCGGACGTCATCGCGGAAGCGACCATTCCAGCTGCCGATGCGCCTCGCTGGAAAATCAGCCAGGCGATAGAGCCCGCCACAGTCCCATGGTTCGCTGACCAGCTTCAGATCGGAGAGCTCTGGATCGGCTTCGATCTCTTCAAACAGCGGAGGTTTGTCCAGCGGAGCGAGTTCTTCACCGCGGCTCAGGGCGATGCCGAGGTCGAAGCGGAAGCCATCGACCCCGAGCTCTAGGGCCCAACAGCGCATGGATTCCAGAATCAAGCGCCGCACCAGGGGGCGGTTCGCGGCGATGGAGTTGCCGCAGCCGCTGACATCCAGGTAGTCGCCTTTGGCATTCTGGTGGTAGTAGAGCCGATCATCGATCCCGCGCCAGCTCAGGGTGGGGCCCGCCTGGTTGCCCTCGCAGGTGTGGTTGTAAACCACATCCACCAGCACCTCGAGACCGGCCTGATGGCACGCGGTCACCAGTTGACGCACCTGATGGCGGATCTGCAGTGGATCGTCTCCCTGCTGGTAGCCGTGATGGGGTGCCAGCCAACTCAGGGGGCTGTAGCCCCAGTAGTTCATCCGCCCCTCGGGAGCGTCATGGGGATCGAAGGCCATCACCGGCAGCAGTTCGATCGTCGTGATCCCAAGTCCCTTGAGGTAGGGAATCAGTTCGATTAATCCCAGATAGGTCCCCTGCGCCTCCTGGCTGACGGGGCTGCCCTGGCCGCGGCTAAAGCCGCCCACGTGCAATTCATAGATGAGGGTTCGCTGCCAGCTGTGGCGCGGTCTCGGAGCAGCGCGGAAATCAAAGCGATCCCGTTCGGTGACGACCCCCTTGAGGCACTTCGCCGTGTTCGGCATTCCTCCGAGGGCATCGACACGCTTGTAGACGTCCCACCCCGCGATGGCACGGGCGCAGGGATCCAAGAGCAACTTCGAGGGGTTGTACCCGTGTTGGCCCGGTTGCAGGGGGCCAAAGACCCGGTAGGCATAGCAGCAGCCGATGCCGACGCCCTCCACCTCGACATGCCAGATGTCGCCTGAGCGGTGCGCGCTGTGGAGCTCAATCGTCTGCTCCGGTTCGCTGGCGCTCCCGTCGCGAAACAGCAGCAGTTCAATTCTGCTGGCACTGGGGGCGGCCAGTGAAAAGTTCACCCCCCTGGGTGTGGCTTGCGCCCCTAGGGGCCAGGGCTGTCCGAGGTGGATCGAAGCCAACGGATCCTGCGGGCTGCTGCCACAAGCTAAAGGTGGTCGAGCGGATGTGGCCTGCCATGAGTGAGGAGAACCCCAAGCTGGCTGCATCAGGTTCGGTCTTTGCCGAGCCCTTGCCAGAAGGGCGTCCGCCTCGCCAGGTGTTGGAGAACCTCTGGTTGTTTGCCCCCAACCGCGACACCCTCGGGGGCTCAGCCTGGTGGCTTGAGACCCCGGAGTTGCCGGAATGCTCCGGCCTTCTGATCGACTGCCCGGGTCTGAACCAGGCCAACCTCGCTTTCCTCCAGCAGCGCGGCCCAGGCCGCATGGTGTTGACCAGTCGTGATGGCCATGGCCGCACCCGACGTTTTCAAGAAGAGCTGCAGTGGCCGGTCTCCCTGCAGGAGCAGGAGGCCTACCTGTTACCCACCGTGACCGGACTCGAGCCCTTCGCGTCAGAGCACTGCCTGGGCCGCGGTTACAGCCTGCGCTGGACCCCTGGTCCTACCCCCGGTAGTGCCGTGCTGCTTGCCGATACGGCGTTCCATGGCGGTCCGTTGTTGTTCAGCGGGCGGCTGCTCAGTCCCGTTGCTGCGGGTGAGGCCCGTCCGTTGCGCACCCGCCGATCGTTTCATTGGAGCCGCTGGTTGCGCAGCCTTGAGGCCTTGCAGCTCTGGTTGCCGCGTTCAACTCCCGTTGGCTTGGCCAGTGGGGCTGGCTTGGGAGCGCTGCGCGGAGAGGCGTTGATTGCCGATGTTCAGAAGCAGTTGGAGACCCTGGACTGGGCTGCCCTGCGGTGCCAAGAACCCATCTAGCGGGCTGCTCGCGGGGGCACAAAACCGCCCGAAAGCGCTGATTTCGGCAGCAAATGTGGCAAAAACGGTATGGGAAAAGGGGTTTTGAGGTTGCCGCCCCTTGCCAACCCCCATACCATTGGCGCGCTGAAACCAGTGGTGGCGGGGCTTTATCACTCCGCCCTGCTGCTACTGAGCCCAGAGGCTTCCATCCCGATGAACAAAGCTGACCTCGTCAATCTCGTGGCTGCTCGCACCGAGTTGACCAAGACCGACGTGGCCCAGGTGGTCGACGCGGCTATCGACACCATCATCGATTCGGTTGTCGAAGGCAAAAAAGTGTCGATCCTGGGCTTCGGCTCCTTTGAGCCCCGCGAGCGTTCTGCCCGTCAAGGCCTGAACCCCAAGACCGGCCAGAAGATCAAAATTCCTGCCAAGCGCGTCCCTGCCTTCACCGCCGGCAAGCTGTTCAAGGATCGCGTTCAAGGCTGATCCAGCAGCTACGTCTATGCCCGTCTCACGCGGCGTAGAGCAGAGGGCGACCTTCGGGTCGCCCTTTCGCGTGTTGGGGTCCTAGCGCTTGTCCATGGCCGCCTTGCTACCCACCCACCTCAGGACCCTGCAGGCCGAGGTTGCTGATCTGCGGGCAACGGCTCGCCGGGGTCGCTACGCGCCCTCCCCCACGGGGCGACTTCACTTGGGCAACCTCCGTACGGCCTTGCTCTCGTGGTTGATCACCCGGCTGCAGGGCGGGGAGTGGTTGCTGCGGATTGACGATCTCGATACTCCGCGCAATCGTCCGGGCGCTGAGGCCAGCATTCAAGACGACCTGCGCTGGCTGGGTTTGTTCTGGGATGGCCCGGTGCTGCGCCAAAGCGAGCGTCGCGGTCTCTACGCCTCTGTCCTGTCGGCGCTGCGTCGTAGCGGTCAGTTGTATCCCTGCCGTTGCAGCCGCCGGATGTTGGCTGATGTCTCAGCTCCCCACGGCCGATCGGGGGTCTATCCCGGTTTCTGCAGATCCCTCACTCCGCATTGGGGCCTGAAGGATCGACGGCTGCCGAGCTGGCGTCTGCGTTTGGAGCCGGGCTCGCTCCAGTGGCAGGAGCAGCTGGGCCCTGAGGGCTGCTTAGACGCTCTTAGGGAGGTGGGTGATGTGGTCCTGCGCCGGGCTGACGGCTTCTTGGCGTATCACCTGGCGACCGCGGTGGATGAGTGGGCCCTGGGTATCAGTGATGTCGTCCGTGGCCTTGATCTTTGGCCGGCCACGGGTCCTCAGGTCGCTGTTCTTGAACAACTGGGCGTCGATCCGCCGCGTTACTGGCACCTCCCCCTCTGGATGGATGCCCAGGGCCAGCGCTTGTCCAAAAGAGACGGGGGGCTGGGGCTCGCGCTTTGGCAGGACCAAGGCCTGAGCCCAGATGTAGCGATCGGCCGCCTGGCTGCCTCACTGGAGCTGGTGCCCGCGGGAGCCAAGCTCAGCGCTGAAGAGCTTCTGCAGCAGAGTCAGTTGGAGCGCCTGCGGCGGCTCTTGCGCCAGCCCCAGGTCGTGTCTTTTGGGGTCGAGTCTTAATGATCCCTTCGGGATCGAACCCCCTTGCCGCGACCAAAGTGAACCCATCACTAGGAGCGGCCCATGGCCAGGTCCGAGGAGCGGGGGGACATGACTGAGAAACAGGGTTCTCAGCCCTGTCCCAGTTGTGGTGGCAGCGGGATTCAGCGCACCCAAGCTGCCGGCTATCGCACCTGCTTGCAGTGCGTGGGCCAGGGCACTCTTCTGTTGATCAGCGCTTCGACTTCTGCCGCCAGATGAAGAACGCTGCAGTCGCGACAACCACCAACAAGGGTGTGGCAGTCAGCAAGAGCAGAGCAACGGAGGTCCAGTCGGTGTACATCGCGGCGAAGGCGCAAGCGGCGCCCATCCTCTCAGGCGCTCTGCTCGTTCTGAACTGTTGTTTCTTCCCTGCTTTGGCCCGCTCTGGGGTGGTCTTCGATGACTGCCAGCCCACGCCCGATGGAGGCGTGACCTGCGATACCCGGCCGACGGGAAACACCCTTTTGGATGACGAGGCGGCCCGCTACGGCCTCTTCAATGAAGCCAGTCCCGGCTGGGCTGAATTTGACCCCTACCAGGGCTATGACGACATGTTTGGCGGGAACGAAACCTGATTAGCCCCAGCTGAGACCACGCTCAGACCAGTGAGCCCCCGCCGAGCTCTCTAGCTTTGGGGGGATTCTGTGGCGAACGCGTCGTGCTGCACTTTTGGTCGCCGAATCTCGATCCAGAGCACGGCCGCAATGGCCTGCACCCTGAGCGCTATGTCCTGCGCTTGGTCGACGGCCAGGGCTTTTTGGCGATCGGGACGGATGGTCAATCCTTGGTCGTGGTGAGCTCTGCCGCTGAGGCCCATCAGTTTCATGTGCATGAGGTGGCCGTGGGGGCCGCCCAGGAACTCAATGCAGAAGGCCGCGGTCCCCTCGACGTGGTGAAACTCGAGGAGGCTCCGTAGGATCCGCCGCATCTTGAGTTCGCTGAGCCAGCCCCTGATGGAGCTCACCTACCGCCCCCGCCGCCTGCGCCGTTCCCCTGCCCTGCGGGCCATGGTGCGGGAGACCTCCCTCAGCCCCGCCGATTTCATCTATCCACTGTTTGTTCACGAGGGGGCCAGCAATGAGCCGATCGGCGCCATGCCCGGCTGTCAGCGTTGGAGCCTTGATGGGCTGGTGCAGGAAGTTGGTCGTGCCTGGGAGCTGGGGATCCGTTGCGTGGTCCTCTTCCCCAAGGTGGCCGATGGCCTGAAGACTGAAGACGGGGCCGAGTGCTTTAACGAAGGAGGACTGATCCCCCGGGCGATCCGCCGCCTGAAGGAGGTCCATCCCGGGATGGCGATCATGACCGACGTCGCCCTGGACCCCTATTCCTGCGACGGCCATGACGGGATCGTCAGCGGTGAAGGGGTGGTGCTGAACGACGAAACCGTGGCGCTTCTCTGTAAACAGGCCGTCGCTCAAGCCCGCGCTGGTGCTGATCTGATTGGTCCCAGCGACATGATGGATGGCCGTGTCGGCGCTATCCGCGAAGCCCTCGATGAGGAAGGCTTCGAGCACGTCGGCATCATTAGCTATACGGCGAAATACGCCTCGGCGTACTACGGCCCCTTCCGCGAAGCCCTGGATTCAGCACCACGCGCTGTGGCCAGCAAGCCCATCCCCAAGGACAAGTCCACCTATCAGATGGATCCGGCCAACGCCCGCGAAGCCATCACCGAGGCCCAGCTCGATGAGCAAGAGGGCGCCGACATCATGATGGTCAAGCCCGGTCTGGCCTACCTCGACATCATTCACCGCCTCCGGGAGGAGAGTGAATTGCCGATTGCGGCTTACAACGTCAGTGGCGAGTACGCCATGGTCAAGGCGGCCGCCGAGAAGGGCTGGATTGATGAGCGTGCCGTGGTGCTCGAAACCCTGCTTTGCTTCAAGCGCGCTGGTGCTGACCTGATCCTCACGTATCACGCCTGTGATGCAGCTCAGTGGATGCGCCAGGGCTGAAGCCGGCTCTGATCGCAAGCACTTCGGGGCAACCTCCCTAGGGTTATCGGGTTGACCGCGGGCTGCCGCGATGGGGCTGCGCGCGTTACGCCACCTTCTGCTCGCCATTGCCGTTCTCCTGCCGGTCTGTGCTGGTGCGCGCGAACAAAACATCCCGCCGGCGCTGCTGCCGCTGGTCAAGAGTTTTGAGGCCTATGCCCGGGACCTCGATCGCCTGGATGGGGTCCTGAAGCTCGCCCCAGCGGATGTTCCCGCCGCCCAGGTCACACCAGAGCTGCTGCAACAGCTGCGCCCCCCGCCGCCCGGAGCCTTGCCGGCCCAAGTGGAAGCCGTTGCCGTTGAGCAGCGGCTGCGGCTGGATCTCCAGCAGGTCATCGCTGTGGCGGTGCAGAACGATCCGGTGTTGCAGGAGCAGATCGCCCGCGTGCAGGAGCAGCAGGGCTGGTTGAAGTCGGTCCGTGGTCGGCTCTACCCGATCCTGGGACTGAACATTGGCGGCGGCTACAGCCAGCAGAAGGTGGGCAGCCTCGCCTGGCAGGGCAACGAGAGCATTTACGGCGTTGATTCCGCCTTCTATGTCCCCACAGGCGGGTGGGCGCGCACCCAGACCAATGTCGGGGATGGATTTGCCCTGCTTCAGCTCGACTACGAGCTGCTGAGCTTCGAGCGCAACGCTGCCCTCGCTGAAGTCAAGGCGGAGCTCCAGGCCTCCCAGCAGCGCTACGGCAACCGCCTGCGGCAGCTGCAGCTCAATGTGAGTGAGGCCTACTACCAGCTGCAACTGGCTGACCAGTTGCGCCGCATTCGTCAGGTCGTCGTCGACAACGACACCGTCATCTACGACCAGGTCATGGCGATGAAGATCGCTGGCCTGGTGCCCCGGGTGGATCTCTTGCGTGCTGAGGCGATGCTTCAGCAGAGTCGATTTCGCCTGCAGCAGGCCGACGCCCTGCGGCTAGGACAGCAGCGGCGCCTGAGCAATCTGGTCAATGCACCCTTCCAGATCACCCTGGAGGCGAGCGAGGCCGTCCGCCTCCAGCCGCCCTGGCCGTTGGACCTGCAACAGACCATCGTCCGAGGCTTCCAGGACAACCCCCAGCTCGAGGCCCTGCAATCAGCCCGTACAGCGTTGCTGCGTCAGGCGGATCGCCGGGCTGCAGAGTTGCTGCCGCGGCTCGGGTTGTTTGCTACGGGTGGCTACCTGGCGGCCCAGTCCACCTCGCCCTTGGTGGATCTGCAGGGCTGCTGCAAGGGTCCGGCCTACATCCCAGGTCTGAATGCACAGAGTGGGGAATGGGCCGCTGGGGTGAGGCTCAATTGGCGCCTCTTCGATGCAGGCATCACCTCTGGGGCGGTGGCTGCAAGCCGCGCGGCGGCGGGCCGCACTCTGCAAATGGAGGCGGCTGAGCGCAATGCGATTCGCCAACGCCTCGAATCGGCTTATTACGACCATCGCGCAGCCCTCAGCCAGATCATTGCGGCGAATGCTTCCTTCAGGGCCGCTCGTGAGGCCTACCGCGATAGTCGCGCCCGCTTTGAGTTCGGCCTGGCGGATTACACCGACCTGGCGGACACGATTCGGTCACTGACGACGGCCATGGAGCAGCAGGCCGAAGCGATGACCTTGGCCAATGTCAGCTATGCCCAGTTGCTGCGGGAGTTGTTGCCTGTTCCCACCACGCTTGATGCGCCGGTGAGCTTGCCGATCACTTTGTCGGCCGCGCAGGATTGATCAGCGTGTTCACCGTCGCATGGGAGGTCGCTCCCGCACGCAGGGGGTGGCGGCTGTTCTGCTCCATCAGGATTCGCACCGGGAAGCGCTGCGGCACCTTCACCCAGTTGCCCGTCGCGTTCTGTGGCGGCAGCAGGGAGTAGTAGGCGCCACTGCCCGAGCTGATGTTGATGACCCGGCCCTTGAAGGTCACCCCCGGATACATGTCGAGCTGCACCTTGGCGGGCATCCCATCGCGGATCCGGTGGATTTGGGTCTCGAGATAGTTGGCGTCCACCCACCAGTGGTTGTTGTCCACGAGGGTGAACATGGCCTGACCTGGTTTGACATATTGACCAGTGCGAATTGAGAAGTTGTTGCTGACATATCCGTCCATCGGCGCGTAGTAGCGGGTGTAGTTCAAGTTGACCTTGGCGTTGCCCAGCGCGGCTCTGAGGGCGCGGATGTTGGCTTCCTGCTCACCGATCTGTTTCTCCAATCGGCTGATGTCGAGGTTGGCGCCCCTGACCTTGGCTCGTGCTTCGAGTTTCGCGGCTTGAAATTCCTGCTCCTTCTCTAAGGAGACCACCTGTTGCTGTTGGAGGTAGGCGTAACGCTGCTGGTTCAGGTCAATCAGCCATTGGCTGGCCTGTTGGTCCTTTAGGGCTTGCTTGGCCTGCAGGCGCTGTTGCTCAAGGGCTTCTTTCTGGGCGATGGCGGCATCGAGTTGATGCTGTTGTTGATCGACACTCAGTTGAAAGGGAAGCGGGACGATCTCATAGAGCAGCTGCCCCTCTTTCACGAAGGCATTGGGCTCAGTATTGACCGTTTTGATGTAGCCCTCCACGTAGGGAGAGACGGTCACTGTGTAGGCGTGGACATAGGCGTCGTCGGTGTAGGGGAAGAAGTAGCCGTGGATGAAGTACGAGGCGAGGCTGGTCGCCACCAGCCCGATGGCCCCACCGGCGATCAGGCGGGTGCGCTGTTTCTTGCGGGCGGCCTCTTCAGGGCTGACGACCTTGCTCTCCCCTGCGGGTTGTGCCGCTGATGCGCTCACGCCCGGCTCGCCTCACTATTTGCGGAGGCTAGGGCTGTTCTTTCGTTTTGGCTGGTGCTGTGGCCTGGGGGCTTCGGTGGAGCTGGGGCAGCACGCAGAGCACCAGCAGGACGAGCCCCACCATGGTGGCGATGTTGATGAAGTTCACCACTTCGGCCTGTTGGGCGATGGCTTTGTTGAGCACCTCAAGGGAGCCTTGGGACCAGAGGTTGCCGCTGATCCCCATGGGTTGCCCGTTCAAGGGTTCTTGGAAGGTCTCGAGCCCCCAGTTGGATCCGTAGATCTGTTCTCGAAACCGTTCCCAACTGCCTTGGGTGCTGACGGTGCGGATGGCGGAACTCACACCGCCAGAGAGGGCCTTGGAGATGTTCGTGCAGAAGAACAGCACGGAGCTGGCGCTGGTCATCAGTTCCGACGGCATCGTCGAGAACGACATCTGAATCTCGAGGCAATTGATCAGGGCGAAGCAGATCCCCACGAGGATCAATTGCAGGGTGACGTTGCTGTTGCTCTGCTGGGCTGAGGTGTAAGCCATCCAGAGCGCCGTCAACGCAAAGGTGAAGATCGCTGCCGAGCAGAGTTTCTTTTTGGCGGGGATGGTGGCGGCAATGAGATGGGGGCTGGCCCCCGGAGTGACCATCAGGCCCGTGAGGACCGCCGCAACGACAAAGGGCAGAAAGGACCAGGCGTAGTTCTCAATGGTGTTGTTGACGACAACCATCAAGAAGCGCGGGACGATCGCAAAGACCATGAACAGAAAGAACATCACGGAGCTCAGGTTCACGGCACTCACGCAGTAATTGATGTCCTGAAAGATCTTGAGGTTGATCAGTTTGGGGACCGTGGCCACGCGCCAGCCAAAGAGCCCGAGCAACAGCAATGAGCTCCAGAGCATCACCACATAGATCCCGCTGCTGAACCACTCCCGTTGGTTCCCCACCACCAGCGAGAGGCTCAGGAGCCCAAAGCCACCGGCCATCAGCCCATAGCCCAGCCAGTCGATCTCCGCTTTCGGGTCGCCCGGGGTCGCGGGCATCAACCGCAGGATCACGGCGACTGCGGCCAGGGCCGCCAGGCCCAGACCGGCGTAGAGCGTCCGCCAACTGAGATACCAGGTGACGAAGGCAGAGAGTGGAATGCCGATGGTGGAGCCCGTCACCAAGGCCAGAGCCACCAATCCCTTGCCCATGGGCGTGTATTTCTCCCCCAGTTGCCCGCCCAGGTAGCCCCCTGCTGCCGCCGGGATCACCCCGGCTCCGAGTCCCTGCAGTACGCGCATCGCGATGAACAGCTGCGGATCGGTCGCGACGGAGCTGAGCAGGCAGGCGATGCCGAAGACCCCAGGCCCAACCGTGGCGATGGCCTTGGCCCCGACCCGCTCTTTCAGGCTGCCCAAAAGGGGCATGATCAAGGCGGCTGGCACCAGAAAGGCCACTTGAAACCAAACCGCGAGATAGGGCGTGCCTCCCACATCGCCGCTGACATACATGTGGGCGGGCACACCGATGGAGTCGGTGGAGAAAAACACCAGCTCCAGCGCCAGAAAGCAGATCGCCACCACCCCGCGATTGGTGGCCCAGAGGCTGCTGGTCAAGGGGGTCGATCGGTGCTCGCCCAGTGTTGCCACGCCAGCCGGGGCCTGCACGACAGAGAATGGAGCTAATGCCAACGGATGCCATGGCCGTCTCCCATCGCCTTGGCCATGTCGCCCTGCGGGTGCAGGACATGGAGCGGGCCAAGCGCTTTTATCTCGACTTAGGTCTGCGGCTGACCTGGGAAGCCGACGACTGGTGCTACGTCCAGTGGCCCACCGGAGAGGGCATCGCTCTGCTCAGCCCGGACTACAAGGCAGCGGGCCCCCACTTCGCCTTTCACGTCCAGAAGCGCTCCGAAGTGGACCAGGTGCGTGAGCAGCTGCTGGCGAAGGGGCACGCCTGCGGCCCGGTCCATGACCACCGCGACGGCACGGCCTCCTTCTACATGCAGGATCCAGAGGGGAACTGGTTGGAGATGCTCTATGAGCCCGCCGGAGGGCTGCCCTCCAATATCGGAGCTGAGCCGATTCCTCTGACCTACTCGTGACGGCTGAGCTGCACGCCCCAATCCAACAGGAGGCCCTGGATCTGCTGGAGTGGCCGCGCCTCGCCCAGCACGTCTCCAGCTTTGCCAGCACCAGTGCCGGTCGCATAGTGGCGGCCCAGCTGCCCCTGGCCAAGACCCGCCAGCAGAGTGTGGGCTGGTTGGCTGAGACGACCGAGCTGCTAGCGCTCGATGGTCTGATCGAAGGGGGGCTGAGCTTTCAGGGGGCCGCTGATCTGGACCACACCCTGCAGCTCTGTGCCAAGGGGGGCGTGGCGAGCGGTGATGACCTCTTGGCCGTGGCCACAACCTTGGCGGCGGCCCGGCGCCTGCGTCGTCAGATCGATGATCCTGAGCTCCGGCCGGTGACGACAGCCCTGGTGGAGCCCCTGCGCACCCTCCCGGAGCTGGAGCAGCGCCTGCGCTTCTGCATTGAAGACGGAGGGCGGGTGGCAGATCGCGCCAGCCCTCCCCTCTCCGGACTGCGCCGTCAGCTGGCGTCGGTGCGGATGGAACGCCGTGACCGTCTCAATGAGCTGATTCGCCGCTACGCCGCGCTGCTGCAAGACAACGTGGTGGCTGAGCGCAATGGTCGGCCGGTCCTGGCGGTCAAGGCTGGTGTCGGCAGTCAGTTGCCAGGCCTTGTGCATGACAGTTCCGCCTCGGGGAACACTGTCTTCATTGAGCCTCAGGCGGTGATTCCCCTGGGCAATCGGATCCGTCAACTCGAAGGGGAGGAGCGCGAGGCAGAACGGGCGGTTCTCCGAGAACTCAGCGCCTTGGTGGGGGAAGAGCAGCCGGCGCTCGAACACCTTCAGCAGGTTCTGATTCAGTTGGATCTGGCCTTGGCCCGGGCCCGCTACAGCGCCTGGCTGGGGGCGGTGCGACCGGAGCTGGAAGCGGATCCCCTGGCGCCGCTTCAGCTGGAAGGCCTGCGTCATCCCCTCTTGCTCTGGCAAGAACGCCGCCAAGGCGGCCAAGCGGTGGTTCCCGTCAGCGTTCGCGTGGACACCAGCCTTCGGGTGGTGGCGATCACCGGTCCCAACACCGGTGGCAAGACGGTGACCCTGAAAAGCGTGGGGCTGGCGGTGCTCATGGCGCGGGCCGGCCTGTTCTTGCCCTGCAAGGGGTCTCCGCGGTTGCCCTGGTGTCAGCAGGTCCTCGCTGACATTGGCGACGAGCAGTCGCTGCAGCAGAACCTCTCCACCTTCAGTGGCCATGTGCGCCGAATCGCTCGGATTCTCGAGGCCCTGCCTGCCGCCGGCAGTGATCTGGCGACCCAGCCCGGAGCCCAGCTGGTGCTCCTCGATGAGGTGGGGGCCGGTACTGATCCCACCGAGGGAACCGCGCTGGCCATCGCCCTGCTCAAGCAATTGGCGGACCGTGCCCGGTTGACGATCGCCACGACCCACTTCGGGGAGCTCAAAGCGCTGAAGTACGACGACCCGCGCTTTGAGAACGCCTCCGTCGCCTTCGATGTCGAGAGCCTCTCGCCGACCTATCACCTGCAATGGGGGATCCCGGGGCGCAGCAACGCCCTGGCCATTGCTACGCGACTGGGCTTGGACGGCAGCGTCTTGGAGGCCGCGCAGGCCCTGCTGGCCCCCCGGGGAGAGGGTGAGCTCAATCAGGTCATTGCCGGGCTGGAAAGCCAACGGCAACGCCAGCAGGACGCGGCGGAAGAGGCGGCTTCGCTGCTGGCCCGCACCGAGCTGCTGCACGAAGAGCTCCTGCAGCGCTGGCAGCAGCAGAAGGAGCAGAGCGCAGAGCTCCAGGAGCAGCGTCGACAGCAACTGGAGCGCTCGATCCGCGATGGCCAAAAGGAGGTGCGCCGCATCATTCGGCGCCTGCGTCATGGCCGCGGCAATGACAGCAGCGAACTTGGAGAATCAGCGCGTCGGGCTGGGCAAAAGCTTAAGCAGCTCGAGCAGCAGCATCGCCCGCTACCCGAGCGCCGGGACCACAAGGGTTGGCTCCCCAAGGTTGGCGATCGCGTTCGGGTCCTCTCCCTGGGCAAGGCCGGCGAGGTCCTCTCCCTCAGTGAAGGCGGCCGCGAGCTCAGCGTCCGCTGTGGGGTGATGCGCCTCAACCTTGAGCTCTCCGCCATTGAGGGTCTGCAGGGTGAGAAGCCGGCTCCGCCCGAGGCCCAGGTGGCGATCCGCAGTCGCCGCAATCCCGCCAGCCGGGGGCCGGAGGTGCGCACCGAGCGCAACACCATTGATGTGCGGGGGATGCGGGTGCATGAAGCCGAGGCCGCCGTGGAGGAACACCTGCGCGGAGCCAATGGCCCGGTTTGGGTGATCCACGGAATCGGGACCGGCAAGCTCAAGAGAGGACTGAGGGAATGGCTCTCCAGCGTTCCCTATGTGGAGCGGGTCACCGATGCCGCCCAGGGCGATGGCGGCCAGGGCTGCAGTGTGATCTGGGTGAGGTAACGCCCTAACCCAGGGACGGCAGCACGGGCTCGGGGCCCGCGGTGGGTTCGGCGATCGGCTCGGGCGCCATCGGGATGGCCTCCCCGTTGGCGTCAAAGAACCGCCAGCCCTTCGGATCGATCTCCAAGTGAACGGTCTCCCCTGGGGTCAGGCGCTCGCTGGGTTCAGCCCGCAGCTGGACCAGATGGCTTCCCTCCTCCAGACGGCAGGTGAGCAATTGTTCGTTCCCCAGCCCCTCCACGTGGCACACCTCGGCCGGCAGGTTGCGGTTCGTGGCTGGGGCCAAGCGCAGGTGTTCCGCCCGCAGGCCGCCGGTGAGGGTCTCGCTGCCCCCAGCGTCCTGCCAGTGCAACAGGGCCTCCCCACTGGGGCCTTCGGGGAGGAAGCGCCGGTTCCCGAGTTGGAGCTGGCCTTTGCCCGCAACGGTGATGGGCAGCAGATTCATCGCCGGGCTGCCGATGAATTGCGCCACAAACAGGTTGCTGGGCCATTGATAGAGCTCCGTTGGCGTCCCGAGTTGCTGCAGAGAACCGCGGTTCAAGACCGCAATCCGGTGGCCCATGGTCATCGCCTCCACCTGGTCGTGGGTCACATAGACCGTTGTGGTTCCCAGTCGGCGCTGTAGTTCGACGATCTGCGCACGGGTTCCCGTGCGCAACTTGGCATCCAGATTGCTCAGGGGCTCATCCATCAGAAAGACGGAGGGCTGGCGGGCGATGGCGCGGCCGAGGGCCACCCGTTGTTTTTGACCGCCGGAGAGTTCCTTGGGCATCCGATCCAGCAGATGCTCCAGCTCGAGGGTGCTCGCGACCTCCTGGATGCGCCCCTCAATCCGTTGCTCCCTGCTCGAGGGAACCCGCAGGGCCTGGGGCAGGGTTCGCCCCGCTCGATGCAGGCTGTCTTGGATCTGCTGAACGGTCGTCCGTTGGCGCTGGCGCCGCAGGCCAAAGCCGATGTTGTCCGCCACGCTCAGGTGGGGATAGAGGGCGTAGCTCTGAAACACCATCGCTACATCCCGCTGGGAGGGCCGCAGATGGGTGACCTGGCGCCCCCCCACGACGATCTCGCCGCCGGTGGGGCTCTCCAGTCCAGCGAGGAGGCGTAGCAAGGTGCTTTTGCCGCAGCCGGAAGGGCCCACGAGGACCAAAAACTCACCATCACGGATGGAGAGATCCAGCTGTCGCAGCACCTCGACCGCCGCACCGCCTCGTCGCGGTGGGTAGGTCTTGCTGACCTGCTGGAAGCGAACCTCTGCCAAGAACCGGCCTCACGGCGGCCCGATCTTAGGGTTGGTCAAATGCAATTCATTGATCAAGCTCGGATCTCACTGCAGGCAGGACGCGGCGGCGATGGGATTGCCGCTTTTCGCCGTGAGAAGTACGTCCCCGCCGGTGGTCCCTCCGGTGGCGATGGCGGTCGGGGTGGGGATGTGTGGCTGGAGGCCGACCCCAACCTGCAAACCCTTCTGGATTTCAAATACAAGCGCCTGTTCGCCGCTGACGATGGTCGTCGCGGAGGACCCAACAAGGCCACGGGGGCCAGTGGTTCACCCCTGGTGATCAAGGTGCCCTGTGGAACGGAGGTGCGCGATTCCCGCACCCACATCCTGTTGGGAGACCTCACAGAGAAGGGTGAGCGCCTGCTTGTGGCCGTCGGTGGCCGCGGCGGCCTCGGCAATGCCCATTACCTGAGTAACCGCAATCGTGCTCCGGAGAAATTCACCGAGGGTCGCGATGGAGAGGAGTGGCTGCTTCAGCTGGAGCTGAAGTTGTTGGCAGAGGTGGGAATCATTGGCTTGCCCAACGCCGGCAAGAGCACGCTGATCTCAGTCCTCTCCTCGGCTCGGCCGAAGATTGCCGATTACCCGTTCACCACCCTGGTTCCCAACCTGGGGGTGGTGCGGCGCCCCAGCGGCGATGGCACTGTTTTTGCTGATATCCCCGGCTTGATCGCGGGGGCCGCCCAGGGCGCCGGTCTCGGTCATGATTTCCTGCGCCACATCCAGCGCACCCGCCTGCTGATCCATCTTGTTGATGCCAGCTCAGAGGATGTATTGAGAGACTTCCAGGTGGTGCAGCAGGAGCTGGCCGCCTATGGCAATGGGTTGGATGAGCGCCCCTGCTTGGTGGCCCTCAACAAAACAGAGTTGCTGCTGGATGACGAACTGAAGGAGCGCATTCAGCTGGTTAGCGACCACTGCGGCCAACCGGTGCTGGATGTCTCAGCTGCGACATCGAAAAACTTGGATCAGCTCTTGTCGCGTGTTTGGAAAGAGCTGGGGGTGTGAGCCAGGAACACCAAGGTGCCCTGGCTCACGTCCGAAGCTTTGAGGCTCAGTCGTCGTAGACGAGGCACTCAGGCGCGTCGGGGTTCAGGTCGCAATAGACCTCCATGGGGCTGGGGTCTTTCTTTTCGTCTGGATGGTGGTTCTTGTATTCCTCGAGGCCCTTCACTTCGTCCTCGAGGTGACGCACCTTGCTTTGATCACCAGCAGCTTTGGCTGCTTCGATCTCGCTTTTGTCCTTAGCGATGTGCTCGTCGATCGTGTTCATTGAATGAGGCCGGAGAGATCAGGCTGCTCGACGTCGGGCACACCTTACGGGGTGTCTGGCGGATACGGAGCCATTTGTGATCGGCTGCTGATTTCGTCTTTGGCTTTTCTTCGCGGCCGGATGGGAGAGCTCTGGCTAGCAGAGGGCTAGTGAAGGACTTCGAGATGGCGCGGATCACGCAGCGACATGATCGTCACTTCATGGACGAGTCCGGTCGTTTGTTCTGGATCAACGGCCCTGACCATCACTGTTACCTCTCCGAGCAGAGGCAGTGGCGCGATGGTCTGACCTTTGAAGACACCCTGGAGTGGAAGCAATGCTCCCCGACCGGGTTGGTCAGTCAGCGCTTTCATTCGTTGCAGGCTGCCTGCGAGGCCTTTGAGCACAACCAGATCCAGTGGACCTTGGATCTTTACCTGCGGCACATGGGTGATGAGATGGCCCTGCAGCGCAGCCTGAGTGATTACAAGCCAACGGCGATGAAGGAGGCCGAGGCCCGCTCTGGCCGCTGCCGCCAGCAGCCCTGGTTGGGTCAGGGCGCTCCACTGATGCGATGCGATCTCAGTGCAAGGCCATCCCGCGGAGCAGCGGAGCTCCTCCCCCACGCCCATCGCCGCCGGCGCAGTAGCGCCTCTATCCGGGCATCTCGCTGAGTTCGAGCCAGCGTTCTTCGCCTGTGGCGATGTTCTCCAAGAGGCCGGAGAGCTCTTCGCTCAGGGCCTCGAGGGCGGCGTAATCACTGCCGCCCGCAGCGAGGAGTGTTTCGAGCTCCTCCTTGCGGACCTCCCAGAGGGGGAGGTTCGTGTCGAGCTGCTCGAGTTCACGGTTCTCCTTAAAGCTGCGGCGCCTGACCTTCGCTGGCTTGGCCTTGGGCGCAGGTTCCTCCTTGGGGGGCGTTGGTGCTGGAGTGGCTGTTGCTGGTCGACTGGCGGATTGCCGCTCGAGATAACTGCTGTAGTTGCCCTCAAAGCGCTGCAGCTGGCCGTCCTCGAAGCTGAAGAGCCGATCGACGGTGCGATCAAGGAAGTAGCGGTCGTGGGACACCACGACGACACAGCCGCGGAAGTCCTCCAAGAAATCCTCAAGCACCGTCAGGGTCTGGACGTCCAGGTCGTTGGTGGGCTCATCGAGCAGCAGAACGTTGGGAGCCTCGATCAGCAGGCGACAGAGGTGCAGTCGGCGGCGCTCGCCACCTGAGAGCTTGCTGACGGGTTGGTGTTGTTGTGCGGGAGGGAAGAGAAACCGCTCCAGCAACTGGGAGGCGCTCAGGGTGGATCCATCAAGCTCGACGCTGCTGGCGGCCTCTTTGACGACGTCAATGACCTTTCGCTCCCGGCCGGCGGCATCGATCTGATCGAGCACGGCGTGGCTGTGCTGGTCGAAGTAGGCGAGCTTCACCGTGGTGCCCAGCTCCACCCGTCCGCCTTGGGGGGTGCGTCGACCGGCAATGAGATCCAGGAGGGTTGATTTGCCGGAGCCATTCGGCCCGATGATTCCGATCCGATCCTCAGGGCTGAAGTCGTAGCTGAAGTCCCGAAGCAGTGGTGTCTGGCCGCTGGTCTGGGCCTCCTCACTGGCCCAGACCAGCACGTCCTCGGCTTCGATCGCACGCTTCCCCAGTCGCCGTTGGTTGCTGGTCAGGCTCAGGTCCCCCTTGGTTTGGCGCTTGGGGGCCTCCTGCATCGCCTCGATCCGTTGGATCCGCGCTTTTTGTTTGGTGCTTCGCGCTTTGGGCCCCCGCTTGAGCCACTCCAGCTCGCGCCGCAGAACGCCTTTGAATTTCGCTTCGCTGGCGGCAGCTGCCGCTTCTTCCTCGCTTTTACGGGCGAGGTAAAAGGCGTAGTTGCCGCTGTAGTTGCGGGCCTCGCCGCGGTCCACCTCCACGATCCGGTTGGTCACCTGATCAAGGACATAGCGGTCGTGGGTGATCAGGACCAGGGATCCGCTGAAGCGCTGCAGATAGCCCTGGAGCCATTGGATGCAGTCGGCGTCGAGATGGTTGGTGGGCTCGTCCAGCAGCAGGACATCGGGGTCGGCCACCAGGGCAGCGGCCAGCGCTAGGCGTTTGCGGTAACCACCGGAAAGATCCCCGACCCGCCGTTGGGTGTCGCCGATTCCGAGCTGTTGCAGGACTTCGCGGATTTGCTGCTCCAAGCCCCAGGCTTGGCTTTGGTCCATCCGTCCATTGAGTTGGCCCAGCTCCGCCAGCAAGGCGGCATCGTCCTCGCCTAGCTCGTGGGCGGCGGCCAGAGCCTCGCTGACTTCGGTGTAGCGGCGCAGCAGTTGCATCTTCTCGCCGCTGTTGGCGAAGACCTGCTCGAGGACACTCCGCTGCGGATCCATCTCCGGCTCCTGGCTCACCAGGACGATCCGGGCTTGTGGCAGAACCCGGCGGCTGCCTCCGCCGGTGGGCTCAAGCCCGGCCAGGACACGCATCAAGGTGGACTTACCAGCGCCATTGGGGCCGATCAGTCCCAGGCGCTCCCGCTCGCCGATGTGCAGGGTCAGCCCGTCGAAGAGGGTGCGGATGCCGAAGTCCTTACGGACATCCACCAGGCTGATCAGG
Organism: Synechococcus sp. A10-1-5-1; assembly: GCF_023115425.1. NCBI lineage: Bacteria > Bacillati > Cyanobacteriota > Cyanophyceae > Synechococcales > Synechococcaceae > Synechococcus > Synechococcus sp. A10-1-5-1. Next base: position 1,963,878 of record NZ_CP096032.1, read on the forward strand.
CTCACAGGTTGGGGGAATGCCGCTGCGCTTCCAGATAAGCAAACACGCTTTTGTCGCCCACATCGGCCGCGGCATCCATCGGGAATTTCCGCAGGGTCAGCACCAGCAGTAGAGCGGCTTCGATCGCCAGCAACGTCGCCGTGACTTCGGGGCTCAGGAGGCCGCTGAGGCGCCCCAGTAGCGCCATCGGCAGGAGCAACGTCACGCCGATGGCCTCAGGGCGGCGGAAGCAGAAGAATTCCTTGAAGCCGATTCCCGCGAGGGCGGCAAAGAACGGCCCCACCGCCCAGATCCAACGGCTGTCAACGGTCAGTGCTTCCGCCATGCCCTGGGGACCGGCGCTAAGGAGCAAGGCCAGAAAGCCCACGCATCCCACCAACCACAACCACTGCAGGGCACGGTGCAGCGGACGCAGGTAGATGTGAATCCAGCGCAGGGCCAGGCCAACCCCCGCGGCCAGGGGGAGAAGCCAGGGCCAGATCCAGGCCCCTCCCAGCTGCTGCCATTGGATCAAGAGCGCAGCTTGGGCCACCGCGGCGGCGAAGAGGGCCAGCCGGTACCCCAGGACCTCGCGGCGGTCCGTCTCCGTAATGCTGTAGGTGCCATAGACACCTTCAAAGACCGGATCGGCTGGGGCGCTCATGCTGAAACGGTTCCTTCCACCAGTGTGGCCAGGGCCGGGCCCGCAGGCACGATCCCCGAAGGATTGAGGGGAAACAAGGCGCCGAAGTAGTCCTCGCGCCAAGCCTGATCGCAGCAGGTCTCGGCCACACCAGAGAGAGCGAAGAAGCGTTGCCGCCAGCGCCAGAGCCCTGGGAATTGCCAGAGCGGCTGGCGGCTGACCCCAAAGAGTGGGGCGTAGACCAATTCCAGGCGGATCAAGGTGGGGAAGAGCTGGACATCCGCCAGGGTCGGGGTCTCGGCGCAGAGCCAGGGCGAGGCGTTGGGGCCAGAGAGGGTGGCTTCCGCCTCGGCCAGGGTCTGAAACAGCGCCGATTCAGCACGGTCGTAGGCCCCTTGGTTCCTGGCAAATCCGCAGCGGTAGACCCCATCATTGACGCTGTACTGCAGTCGCTCGCGCCAATCCTGGATGGCTCGAGCGTGGCTGGTTGGCTCCAGGTCCAGCACTTCTTTGGGGGCAGGCCAACTGTTCAGCAGCTCCATCAGGCGAGCGCTTTCTCCCACCACCACAGCTCCGGAGTGGCGCTCGACCAGGACAGGCACAGAGGCCCGTTGGTTGGGGTCTGCCCCTGCGGCTCGGTAGAGCTCCTGGAGGGTCTGGCAACCGCGAAAGGGCGTACTGAAGCGCCAGCGCCCTGCCTTGGGGTCAGGCTCCACCACCAGCAGATCAATGCTCTGCTGCAGCTGCCTGAGCTGCCTGACGAGCCAAGCCCGATGGGCCCAGGGGCAGCTTCGGCCCACGATCAGCACGTGGGCGCCCGGCTCTCCGGCCGATTGAGGAAGTTCGGGTTTGGCTACAAACGCCCCAGCCGGACGCCTGTAGTTCCCCTCGGGATCGGCGGGACCCAGGCCGCCCATCAGCTGCTGCCACTGCCAATGCCAGCCGGTTCGGGCCGCTGCCACAACGGCAGGGGGGATGGCCATGGAGGTTCGGAACACTTCTGCCAGGCTGGCGCAGCTGCGGGCTGGAGAACAGGGGATGGGTCGGGCTCAGGTGTTGGTGGTGGCGGGCACCCATGGCAATGAGCGCAATGCTCCGGCCTTGCTCGAGCGATGGCGGAGCGAGCCCCAGGCCCTGAATCGCGCTGGACTGCCTGTGCAGTTGGTCCTGGGTAACCCAGTGGCCCTTGGGGCGAATCGCCGCTACATCGATCGCGATCTCAACCGCTGCTTTGCCCCAGATTTGCTCGCCAATCCCGCCCTCCAGCAGTTGGAGATGCAGCGAGCGCGGGAGCTGCTGGCGGAGTTTGCACCGACGGGCCCCAATTCCTGTGCAGTGGCGATTGACCTGCACAGCACCACCAGTGGCATGGGGAATTCGCTGGTGGTCTACGGACGCCGTCCTGCGGACTTGGCCCTGGCGGCGGGGATCCAGGGGCGCCTGGGTTTACCGATTTATCTGCATGAGGCGGATGCGGCTCAGACCGGCTTCCTGGTGGAGCGTTGGCCCTGCGGTCTGGTGATTGAAGTGGGCCCCGTGGCCCAAGGACTGCTCAGTGCCTCCATCCTTCGCCAAACCCAGCTGGCCCTTGAGGCGGCCTTGGCGGTCTTGGCCGAGGCGGCTTCCGGAGTGCTTCGCCTGCCCGCTGGGCTTCAGGTCTACCGCCATTGCGGCAGCGTTGATCTACCCCGGGACGGGACCGGGGAGGCCATCGCTTGTGTGCATCCGGCCTTGGAGCGCCAGGACTGGAAGCCGCTGCGGCTCGGGCAGCCCCTCTTCTGGAACCCTGCTTTGAAGGGTTGTCCGGCTGACTGGCGCTTCGATCCCGATGCCCTGGGCTTCCCTGCTGAGGCCCATTGGCCTGTCTTTATCAATGAAGCGGCTTACGGCGAGAAAGGCATTGCCTTCAGCCTTTGTCGCCGGGAGCGCTGGTCCAGTGATGCTGCCTGGCTTCAAGCCTTGCAGGGGCTGACGGCGGCCTAACCGCAGGCCCAGGTGCCCTGTTCCTTGGTGCAGGGCAGGTCGCTGGTGCTTCCGTCAGCCCAATAGATCCGCAGACGGTCATCGGCGCTGTCGGTTCGGAAAGTCAGCGACTTGACCGGACCGGCCGGGGCTTTGCCGGTGGGGTCGCTGGTGTCCGCCCCGCCGGGATTGGCTTGCCTTTGCTCCAATTGCTGCAGGCGCAGTTCCAGTCGGTTCAGGCGTTCGTCCTCGGCTGTCTTGGTGGGCCGTTCTCCCCATTGGCAGCCCGGCAGCACGAGAGCGGCAGCAAGCAGCAGCAGGGGTAGGCGCATGACGCTGAGGGTGTGACAGGCGACTCCTAGCAGCGGTTTTGGGGCTTGGCTACCCGCCTGGATGAGGGCGCTGAGCAAGATCGCTTTACAAAGCGCGCAAACTTCCTTTACATTCGCTCGGGCAGCCCGTATGGGTCGCCCTAACTACCGCTCCAACGGCAAGTCCGTTGAGGCCTTTCTTTCCCGTACTCATGACGACCACCATCCAGCAGCGCCAAGGCGCTTCTGCGTGGAACCAGTTCTGCGAGTGGGTCACCAGCACCGACAACCGCCTCTATGTGGGTTGGTTCGGCGTTCTGATGATTCCCTGCCTGCTGGCCGCCACCATCTGCTTCATCGTTGCCTTCGTGGCAGCACCCCCCGTCGACATCGACGGCATCCGTGAGCCTGTTGCCGGCTCCCTGATCTACGGCAACAACATCATCTCTGGCGCTGTCATCCCCAGCAGCAACGCCATTGGTCTGCACTTCTATCCCATCTGGGAAGCTGCCAGCCTCGACGAGTGGCTGTACAACGGCGGTCCTTTCCAGCTGGTTGTTTTCCACTTCCTCATCGGCATCTACGCCTACATGGGTCGTGAGTGGGAACTCTCCTACCGCCTCGGCATGCGCCCCTGGATCTGCGTTGCTTACAGCGCACCCGTGGCTGCTGCTTCCGCTGTGTTCCTGGTGTATCCCTTCGGTCAGGGCTCCTTCTCGGACGCCATGCCCCTCGGCATCTCCGGCACCTTCAACTACATGTTGGTGTTCCAGGCTGAGCACAACATCCTGATGCACCCCTTCCACATGCTTGGTGTGGCTGGTGTCTTCGGTGGTTCCCTGTTCTCCGCCATGCACGGCTCCCTGGTGACCTCCTCCCTGGTGCGTGAAACCACCGAGAGCGAGTCCCAGAACTACGGCTACAAGTTCGGCCAAGAGGAAGAGACCTACAACATCGTGGCTGCCCACGGTTACTTCGGTCGCCTGATCTTCCAATACGCCTCCTTCAACAACAGCCGCAGCCTGCACTTCTTCCTGGCTGCCTGGCCTGTGGTTGGCATCTGGTTCACCGCCCTGGGCGTGAGCACCATGGCGTTCAACCTGAACGGCTTCAACTTCAACCAGTCGATCCTGGATTCCCAGGGTCGTGTGCTGAACACCTGGGCTGACGTGCTGAACCGCGCCAACCTCGGTATGGAAGTGATGCACGAGCGCAACGCTCACAACTTCCCCCTCGACCTGGCTGCTGCTGAGTCCACTCCTGTGGCTCTGCAAGCTCCCGCCATCGGCTGAGGCTGAACCCAACCAACGATTCAGCTTCTACTCGAACCTCGAGGACGGTTGAATCAGAAGCCCCTACCGCAAGGTGGGGGCTTTTTGTTGTTGGAACCCTGAATTTTGCGTGGAGATCTTTAGTTGACGCTCAAGGTCAGGGCAATGGCCCTTCCATAGGCCTTTCATTGCGTTCAGATTCCGATGAGCACGCAGCATGCAAGCGGTCACCACCTGAACGTCACGCTCGGGGATGGCCTCTGGGACGCGCTGCACGCTTTAGCGGACCGAACCGGTGAGAGCGTCAGCCACATCCTCCGCCGCTCCCTCGCGGACACCCTGGACGTGGATCACCACACGATCTATCAGGTCTCCACGTCCGGAGCCCTGGTCCAGGGGGTCTATCAGGGGTGTGTCCGGGTCGCTGACATCAAGCGCCACGGGGATTTCGGGCTCGGCACCTTCGATGGTCTTGATGGCGAGGGGATCATGCTGGACGGCACCTGCTGGCAGGCCCGCAGTGACGGATCGGTGCGGGTCGCTCCGGAGGAGGCCTTGGCTCCCTTTTGGGCCACGACGTTTTTCGCGGCGGACCGCACCGCGACGTTGCCGTCGGTGGTCAGTTGGGAGGACCTCACGGCGCAATTGGATGCGCTGCGCCGCAGTGACAATCTCTTCTGCGCGATTCGGGTCGAGGGCACGTTCGAGCGGATCCACTACCGCGTGGCCTGCAAGAGCGCCCATGGCACGGATCTGGTAACCGCCACCAGTCACCAGGCGGAGTTCACCCAGCGCGGCATTCGCGGAAGTCTGGTGGGGTTCTGGACCCCCAGCTATGCCCGCACGATCAATGTGCCCGGCTATCACCTACATCTGCTGAGCGATGACCACCAACACGGCGGTCACATCCTCGATCTAGAGGCCAAGGACCTAACGGTGCAACTGCATATGGACAACCACGTGCATCTGGCTCTGCCGGAGACGCCGGCTTTCCTGGAGGCTGATCTCAAGGGGGATCCCGCTGAGGCCCTAGCCAGGGCGGAGAGCAAGCACAGCTGAACCCTGGGCCAGGGTCGCGGTGAGGGCCGTGTCCACACTCAACGTCCGCTCCCCCAGATGGACGGGGCGGGCACCATTGGCTTGGGCGAGCTCCAGCTCGAAGGGAACAAAGCCTCCTTCCGGCCCGATCATGACCAGTGCTGGTGTGCCGGCGTACTGCCCAAGGGGCTCCTGGGCGCCCATGTCGGTGATCAGGCAGGGTCGTTCTCCAGTCAGTCCAGGCAGCTCGTCTTCGATGAAGGGTCTGAAGCGTGGGTGCAGGTGAACCTGTGGGGCGATGGTGTCTCGGGAGCGCTCCATGCCGGCGAGCAGCGCTTCCTCCACCTTGCGGGCCTGGAGCAGGGGGCTCTGCCAGTAGCTCTTCTCGACCCGCGCGCTGTGGATCAGGTGCAGGTGGCTGATCCCGAATTCCGCGCATTGGCGCAGGATGCGGCGCAGCATTTTGGGCCTGGGCAGAGCCAGCACCAAATCGAAAGGGTGGCGCGGGGGTGGGGCTTCGGTGAGGACCGTGCTGAGCACCACGCCATGGGCATCGAGGGATTCGATCAGGCCCTGGCCGCAGGCACCTCCAAGGCGGCCCACTCGAAGGGTGTCCCCTGCACTGGCGCGAAGCACCTTGCGGATGTGGGTGGCCCGCTGGTCCTTCAGCAGCACCCGCTGCTCGTCGATCCAGTCCTCAGGTCTCAGCAAGACGATGTTCATGGCCGGTCAGCAGCCGATGTCTTCGGCCCAGAGCTCAGGCTTCTGCTCCTGCATGGTTCGCATCAACTGCTCGCAGCCTGGATCATCGAGGCAGCTCACCTCGATGCCGGCCTGCTCGAGCCAGGACTCAGCCCCTTGAAAGGTGGTGCGTTCGCCGATGACGACCCGCCGAAAGCCCAGCAGAACGGCGGTCCCAGCGCACATCGGACAGGGTGAGAGGGTCGTGACCAAGGTCAGCTCACGCCAATCCCGGCGACGGCCGGCGTTGCGGATGCACTGGGTTTCGCCGTGGCTGGTGGGATCACCGTTTTGGACCCGTTGGTTGTGCCCGCGGGCCACGATCGTTCCATCCTCTTGGGCCAGGACAGCACCGATCGGAATGCCCCCTTCACTCCAGCCCCGCTCCGCCTCGGCTCGGGCCGCATCGACGAGACGTTGCATCGTGCTGCGATCGATCACACCTCCGTGCCGTTGGCTCAAGCATGGCGAGGGGATCGCGCTTTGGCTTTTGGCATGACGCAGGACAACCTCGCTCAGTGGGATCCTGAACGCCACAGCGTTGCTGAGATCGTTGCAGCCCTCGATCTGCAACCCCACCCGGAGGGTGGTTGGTATCGCGAGACCTTCCGCAGCGGCCTGAAGGTGCGCCGCGCTGATGGCGCTCAGCGTGATGCCTTCACCCAGATCCTGTTTCTGCTGGGGCCAGGGGAGATCAGTCGCTGGCATCGGGTGAACCACGCCGATGAGAGTTGGTGCTGCCTGGCTGGCGATCCCTTGGCTCTGCTGATGGTGGGACCTGCGCCGGAAGGCCTGCAGGAATGGCGTCTTCTGCCGGGGTCAGCGCAAACCGTCGTGGTGCCCGCCGGCGTTTGGCAGGCGGCACGGGGCTTGGGACGTTGGAGCTTGATGCTGTGTGCAGTTGCCCCTGGTTTTGACTTTGATGACTTTCAAATGCTCAGTGAACTTTCGCCCTCTGAACATCCAGCAGCTGCACTAGCTGAGTATCGCTAGCCCCCAGGGCTGCGGTGATGCAGCGTGAAGAGCCATCAGCGCAGATGTCTTGCTGTGACTGCTTGGTCCTATCTCGTTTGAGAGCGCCAAGGCTTGAAAAGCCGGAGATCGGACTTGAACCGACGACCTACTGATTACGAATCAGTTGCTCTACCACTGAGCTACACCGGCAGCCCAGTGAAATTAGCATTCAGGCTTCGATGCCTGAGCTGCGCGGATGCCCCCTGAATCCCGTCCCCCCTTGGATCCGGCCCTGAAGGCTCGCCTGCTTCAGGAGGCACGGACCCCGTGGCGTGGCTTACGGCGTGGGCTCTGGTTGGCTTTCACGGCCTCGGCAGCGGTGGGCCTGGCCACGATGGCGATGCGCTCTGCTGTCGGAGATGTGGTTTCTACCTCTGATCTGTTGATTCAGGTTTCGGCCCTAGCTCTCTTCGGGCTTCTCCTCTGGCGCGACCGCTCCCCCAGCATCGACGACTGACGCCTCTTCGCTGTCGTCTTTGGCCGGGGCTTCCTCAGCATCCTGGTCGTCCTGGGGTGCTTCGGGACCGACCTCTTCCGCCTCGGGCTTTGCGTCGGCTTCTAGTTCTGTGTCTGAGTCTTCGGCTTCCTCTTGGGGAACCTCGACGTCTGCTGAGACGACGGCTTCGGCGCTTGACTCGTGGGCGTCGTCTTTCTGAACGGCCTCTGGGTCAGTCTGCAAAAGCTCTGCAGCCGGTTCTAGGGATTCTGCGGTGACGGCCACCGTCTCGGCAGGGGAGTCGGTCTGCTCGGCTTCAGGGGCAACAGCTTCGGGTTGCTCTTGTTGGTCTTGCGGTTCGGCCTTCGGTGCTGGAGCGACAGGAGCCGCGGGTTCCGCAAAGGCCAGCGGGGGGAGAAGCAAGAGCGGAAGCCCAGCGTTGAGGCGTTGCTCGGCAGCCTGGACTTGGGTCAGGGGCAGGGTTTGATCCACCAGGCCGGCGGGCCGGCTCAACATCCAGATCGCCTGGATCACCTGGGCCCATTGCCACTGGATCAATGCCAAGACGGGGATGCAGAGCAAGAGCACCACCAACCTCGGACTGCTTGAGAGGGGAGACCAGGCCCAGGCCATCCCGGCATGGCTGTCGGCCCACCAGGTCAAGGGCAGTAGCAGTGCAGCACCCAGGGCAATGACAACCTTCAGGGGCAGTGCGGTCTGCAGTGCACTGAGACGAAACTGCTCCGGACGTCGACCCCGAAGGGGCACCTTCAGGATCAGCAAGGACCAGAGGTCAGGCGGCAGTCGCCAGAACAGAACGGCACTCCCCAGAGCACCGACCGCCCAGGTCAGTAGGCGTTCAAATCCTGGGAAAGGCCCGGGGTCAGCTCCTGCAAACAGCAGGAACAGCAACAGAATCTCGAGCGGCAAGGACGCGAGCCCGAGTAGCTGGAGCCACAGGAGGGGTTCGCGTCTTGCCGGATTCACGATTAGTTGCTGAGGGTGCGTCGCTGTGTGACCAGTTTGAAGGCTTCCACCCGATCGCCTTCCTGCCAGTTGGCAAAACGATCACAGCCGATGCCGCATTCGAAGCCGGTGGCGACTTCTTTGACATCGTCCTTGGCACGGCGCAGCGAGTCGAGGTCTCCCTCGAACATCTTTTCCTTGCCGCGCCAGACCCGCACCTTGCAGTTGCGCTGCAGTTTGCCGTTGGTGACGTAGCAGCCCGCCACGGCGCTCTTGCCGATGGTGAAGATCGCGCGAACCTCGGCTTCGCCCAGGGACTCCTCCACCAGCTCGGGCTCCAGAAGGCCTTCCATGGCCATCTGAATGTCCTCGAGCAGCTTGTAGATGACCTCGTAATCACGCACGTCTACGCCGGTGGCGTCAGCGGCACGCTTTGCGCCGGGGGCCATCGAGGTGTTGAAGCCGACGATCACGGCGCCGGAGGCCGCTGCCAGGTCGACGTCGGTTTCGGTGACTTCACCCGGTGCGGAGAGCAGAACGCGGACCTGGACCTCTTCTTGGGGCAGTTGCTCCAAGGAACCGAGGATCGCCTCGACGGAACCTTGGACGTCGGCCTTAAGGATGAGGTTGAGTTCCTTGAGCTCCCCTTCGCTGGCCTGGCCAGACATGGAGGCCAGGGACACCCGGCGGGAGGCCATTTGTTGGGCCAGGCGGGTGGCACGAGCTTCGGTGGCGCGATCGCCGACCACAGCACGGGCTGTCTTTTCGTCGGTGTAGACCTCAAATTCGTCACCAGCCGTCGGTACTTCGCTGAAGCCCAGGGCTTCAACGGCATAGGAGGGGCCGGCTTCTTTGACACGCTTGCCGTTGTCGTCAACCATGGCGCGGACTTTGCCCAGGATCGGGCCCGCGGCCAGCACGTCGCCGGTGCGCAGGGTGCCGTTCTGGATCAGCAGGGTGGCCACAGGTCCCTTCGCCTTGTCGAGGTGTGCCTCGATGACGGTGCCCCGAGCCATGCGATCAGGGTTGGCCTGAAGGTCCTCCACCTCGGTGACCAGCAGGATCATCTCCAGCAGCTTGTCGATGTTCTCGCCCTTGATGGCGCTCACCGGCACCATCACGGTGTTGCCGCCCCAATCCTCAGCCACCAGTTCGTGGGAGGAGAGTTCCTGTTTGACGCGATCCGGGGAGGCGCCTTCTTTGTCGATCTTGTTGATCGCCACCACGATCGGCACCTTGGCGGCGCGGGCGTGGCTGATGGCTTCCAGGTTTTGGGGACGCACGCCGTCATCGGCGGCGACCACCAGCACGGCGACGTCGGTGACCTTCGTGCCGCGTGCACGCATGGCCGTGAAGGCCTCGTGGCCCGGGGTGTCGAGGAAGGTGATCTTCCGCTGCTCCCCAGCGTGGGGAACTTCGACTTGGTAGGCACCGATGTGCTGGGTGATGCCACCGGCTTCACCGGCGGTGACACGGGTTTTGCGAATCGAGTCCAGCAGGCTGGTTTTGCCGTGGTCCACGTGGCCCATGACCGTGACCACAGGTGGGCGACGGATCAGGTGAGCCAGGTCGCTCTCTTCGATCATCTCGACCGTCTTGGCGGCCGCTTCTTCGACGTCGTCCTCGAGAACGGGGACACCGAATTCTTTGGACACCGTCTCGATCGCTGAGAGATCGAGGGTCTGGGTCACCGTGGCGATGATGCCCTTGAAGAAGAGGCTCTTGATGATCTCGGAGCTCTCGACGCCGAGCTTGTCGGCCAGCTCCTGCACCGTGAGGTTGCCCTCCGGCACCACCAGCATTTCGGGCCGCTGTTGCTTGGCTTCCCGTGCTGCCCGCAGCTCCATCGCACGGCGGCGCTGACGCTGACGTGCCGTTTCCTTGCGGCGTTTGCGGGCCACGACGGTCGGCTTGGGTTGCCCCGAGCTGGCGCTGCGGGGTTTCGCAGGGCGTGCGAGGGAGGCCTGCAGCACCACTGCGTCCGTGTCACCGGCGTATCCGCCGGTTTGTGCGGCCAGGGAGTCGTCGTTCTCGCCAATGATGTGAACCCGCTGGCGCTGCTTCTGGGGCGAGCGGCTGCGCAGTGCATCCAGACGGGCGCTGTCGTCCCAATCGGGGCGGCGGGGACGGGCACCTCCCGGGGGTTGGGGAGCGCGGAAGTTGGGGCGCCGGGGTGCCGAGGGAGGAGTCGCTGAGGGCCGAGCTGCATCACCGGTCGTGCCACCCGGGGCACCCGCAGGAGCGCCGGGTGCACCAGGGCGCCGTGGTGGCGGTGCACTGGGCCGTGCTCCGGGCTTCTGGAGCTGCATGAGCTCGCCTGGGGCCACTGGCTTCCGCATCCCGGGCATGCCAGGACGGGTCGGGGGTGCGGGGCGATTTCCGCCGCCAGGACCGCCCACATCGCGACGGATGGGCTTGCCCACCAGTTCCACCTGAGGGCGGGCCGGTTTAGCGGGCTTGCTGCCTTGGCCCACCCGCGTTGGGGCAGGCGCACCAGGGCGAGTGGGCATCCCTGGACGCTGGCTCAGGGCCGGACGACCGGACGGTGTGGAAGGACGCGCACCGCCTTGACCGCCTTGAGGACGGCTGACCAGTTGGGGGCGACCAGCCCCTCCGCCTGCAGGGCGGGCGGGAGCGCCAGGGCGCTGTGGGCTGCCGGCAGCAGGCCGGGATACAGGAGGGGCTGGCTTCCGAGCCGGCGGAGCACCTGCGGGGGTCTTGGAGACGATGGCCGGAGCAGGGCGGCTCGGGGCGGGAGCGCCGGGACGGCTGGGGGGGGCACCAGCAGCCGGCTTGACCACAGGCTTTGCCGCGGTGGGTCGGGCTGGAGGCGCTGAAGGGGCGGCTGGACGGCTGGGAGGCGCACTGGCCGCGGGTTTCGCGGCTGGCTTTGCAGCGGGCTGAGCCACAGGCTTGGCAGCCGCAGGCTTCGCAGCAGGAGCAGGTGCTGCAGTGGGCCGGCTGGGGGGAGCTGTGGGTGAAGCTGGGCGAGCTGGAGCAGCAGGCTTGGCGGCCTGAGGCTGGGGCCGAGGAGCAGGGGACGCAGCCGCAGGCTTAGCCGGAGCAGGGCTTGTCGCAGCCGGTTTGGTCGCCGCGGGTTTCGCGGGCGCTGCCGGTGCGGCAGGGGCAGCTTTCTTCACCGAAAGGATGGCTTTTTGGGGTTCGGCCGCTGCCGGAGAAGCCTTGCTGCCGTTTCCGCCACCTTTGATCAGGCTGCGAATCTGCGCTGCCTCGTCATCGCTGATGGAGCTGCTGTGGCTCTTCGCTGCGATCGACAGTTTCTCGGCGGCATCGAGCACATCCTTGTTCTCAAGGCCCAAGTCCTTGGACAGCTCGTAAATCCTGACTTTGCCGCTGCTGGTCATTCAGTGCTCCAAGTGGTCGGGGGCAACACGTGCCACCGGGCCATCACCCACAGTGAGGCCACTATTTATCTTGCCTCAGCGCCTGATTAAGAGGTGGCATTCAGGCGCTGCTCCAAGGCCGAGTAGATGGAATCTGACACTTGGCACCGGAGTGCCTTCTGCAGACGTTTGCGGCGCTTGGCTTCCTCAAAACAGCTCTCAGTCGGGCAGAGGTAGGCCGATCGGCCCATTCCCTGGTCAAGAGCCATGCCGCCCTCGGCAAGGCGGATGACCCGCAGCAGTTGCTGGCGATCCAGCAGTGCTCGGCAGGTCACACAACGCCTGAGGACGGACTGTTGTTTCACCGGGCTCCTTCCTCGTCGCTGACGTCCTCGGTGACCTCTTCAGCTGCCTCTTCGACAACCTCTTCGGCGACCTCTGCAACGGCCTCTGCCACGGGCTCCTGCTCGTAGGCAGTTTCGTCATAGTTGGCCTGGTCGCCGTACTCCTCTTCGTCTTCAGGCAGCGGATAGAGCTCCCGGAGACGGGCATCCTCCTCGGCACGGAGGGCGTGTTCAGCCTCCATCCGGGCTTCGGCTTCGGCCTGAAGTGCCTCCTCTTCTTGGCGCATGGCGATCAGCTCTGAGACCTTTTCGTCCTCAGATGTCTGGTCGTACTCGGTGCTGTTCTTGATATCGATTTTCCAGCCGGTCAGGCGAGCAGCGAGGCGCACGTTCTGACCCTCACGGCCGATGGCCAGGCTGAGCTGATCGGGGGGGACCAGGACGTGGGCGTGCTGTCCTTCCGGATCCACCAGGCGCACCGCTTCAACGCGGGCGGGGCTGAGGGAGTTGGCGATGTACTGGCCGGGGTCATGGGACCAGCGGATCACGTCGATTTTTTCGCCGCGCAGTTCGTTGACGACCTGCTGGATGCGGGAACCACGGGCACCGATGCAAGCGCCCACGGGATCGACCTCACGCTCAACGCTGTCGACGGCCACTTTCGTCCGGGGACCCACCGAGCGGGACGGGGGGTTCGCCTCTCGGGCGACCGCGACGATGCGGACGGAGCCTTCCTGGATCTCGGGAACCTCGTTCTCGAAGAGATAAACCACAAGGCCGGCGTTGGCTCGGCTGACAAAGAGCTGGGGACCCCGGCGGGGGATTTCGCTGACTTCCTTGAGGAAGACCTTGAAGGTGGCGTTGGCTCGGTAGTTGTCGTTCGGCAGTTGATCGCGGCGGGGCAGTTCGGCCTCCACTTCGGGGCGACCCAGGCCGCTGCTCACGGCCATGATCACGCTCTGTCGCTCGAAGCGGATCACGCGAGCAGTCAGAACGGGATCTTCGAGGTCGGCGAATTCCTCCTGGATCATCCGGCGCTGCTGATCGCGCAGCTTCTGGGCCAGAACTTGTTTGGTGGTGGCAGCGGCCATCCGACCGAAGTCTTCTTTCTCGGGGGTGACATCCAGCACCACCGTGTCACCGGCCTGGGCGTCTTCGGCCACCTGCATCACCTCTGCCAGGGCGATTTGGTGGTCTTCGCTCTCGACCTCTTCCACGATGATCTTCGAGGCCAGCACCCGATAACCCTCTTCATCGAGGTCCAGGGCGACATCAAAGTTGGAGAAGTAGTCCTCTTCGAAGGGGTCTTCACTGATCCCCAGATAAAGGGTGCGCCGGTAACGCTCATAGCCCTTGAGTAGGGCTTCACGCAGGGCTGCTTCCACCACCGCAGGGGGCAGCTTCTTCTCTTCGCTGATGTCCTCGATCAGGTTGGAGAGACCGGGGAGCAGGACCAGTGCCATGGCAGGTGGTTGGGTGCGGAATGGAGAGGGGGAAGGAGGGGGTTAGGCCTCTTTGGGTGTGACCAGCTTCACGCTGATCACGTCAGGGCGCGGGATTCGAACCGTGCGTCCGCGGACATTGAGGAGAACGTTCTCCCCATCGCGTTCGAGCAGGAGGCCCTCACGCTCGCTTTCGCCCCCCGATTTGGCGTCGCGGTAGCGGATCGAGACCGGGAAGCCGCGGAAGCTGCGGAAGTCGCGATCGTCGTGCAGCTCCTCGCTGACACCCGGACTGCTGATTTCCAGAACATAAGCGTCCTCGAGCAGACCGCTGTTCTCAATGGCGTCGCCCAGCACTCCGCTGAAGCTGGCGCAGTTGTCCAGGCTGACGTCTCCGCCATCGGCTAGACGCAGCTGAACTAGCAGCGTCATTGGGATCCGGTGGGTCAGCAGTTCAAGGCCGCAGACCTGGAATCCAGCAGCTTCCGCCACCTGGCTAGCCAGGTTTTGGAGGTCGAGGAGCAGGGGATGCGGCAAAGCCTGGACAGTGAACAGGGGAACGGGCAACCCGTCCGGCACCTGCAGTGATCTGCTGTCTGGCTGGTCAGTGGCTCCCAAGGAGACGTCACTGCTCAGTCAGAGGTGCCCGCCGGGCACAAGCAAACCCTACGCGATCGCCGTCGGAGCGTCAGGCCCCCATGCCGCTGAGATCTGCGGCCGGGGGTTCCATGTAGGAATCGCCAGGCTGGGTCTCTCCCCTCAAGCTGGGGTCCTGATTCAGGCACTGCGCTTTCTGTTCATCGGTGCGCAGGAACTGGCAAACCCGTGCGTAGAGCTTGGAGCGGGTGGAGGGCTGGCCTTGGCTGAAGTGCACCTGCTCGACTCCACCCACGAGGCCCTGGATCTCCACTTGGCAAAGCGCGCAGCGTTGACGGGTGCCCGAGGGAATAGCGGCCATGCCAGCTCGTGAAAGAAGGGGCAACTTAGGGCGCAAGTCCCGGTCGATTGGTGTGCCAGGCCTCCTGCAGTTCAGCGATCCCCATCTGTTGGCAGACCCAGGTGGTTATTGCCGCGGTCGCCCCTCCATGACTTCCTTGGTCCATGGCCTCAGGCAGGCCCTGGTTCAGATCGATCGGCGACCGGATCTGCTCTTGATCACCGGAGACCTCTGCCAGGACGAGAGTTGGGGTGGCTATCGGCGTCTGCTGGACGCTTTGGATCAGTTTGAGGCGCTTCAGCAGGTGCCCTTGGCCTTGACCCCGGGTAACCATGACCATCTGGCCTTGCTTCGCGCGGCCTTGGGACGGCGGGCGGTGATCGCCCCGGCGGCCCTGGACTGCGGTGGCTGGACCCTGCTCTTGCTCTCGACCCACCGCAGTGGTTGTGTTGCGGGTTCCCTCGATCCTCGGCAGCTGGCCTGGCTGGAGCGCCAGCTGGCGGCTGCTCGACAGCCCGTGGTTCTGGCCCTTCACCATCCCCCGGTGCCAATCGGGGACCCTGGACTGGACCCGATCGCGCTGCAGGATTCGGGGCCCCTTTTGCAGTGCCTCCAGCAGGCCCCGGTGATCAAGGCCGTTCTGTTTGGCCATGTCCATCAGCATTGGCAGGGGGAACTGCCTCGCGCCGGTGGCGGCCCTCCGATTCCCCTTTGGGCGTGTCCTTCGTCGCTGGCGCCGTTTGCGGCTGTGCAGCCCTGCCCCTTAGGGCATTCGGATTGGCCAGGGGGCCGGTGGCTCACCCTGCAGGATTCCGCAGAGGTGGTCTCGACCCTGCTGCGCTGGTCTCCTTTGGAATCTGCCTAGCCTTGGCGGACTTTGGGGGTGTCGCGGATCGTGGTGCGCTTTCTGCTGGCCCTGGCGCTCGTGTGTTCGGCGTGGCTCCCGGCGGATCCGGCCTGGGCGGATTTCGGGGGCGCCTCCAATCGCAGCTTTGTCTCGGCTGCTGTGAAGCGTGTGGGTCCTGCGGTCGTGCGGATCGATACCGAGAGAACCATTCCTCGAATCGGTCTGGATCCCTCTTTCAGTGATCCGTTGCTGCGGGAGATGTTTGGCGATCAGATCCCCAGCAGCCGCGAACGCGGTCAAGGCTCTGGGATCGTGATCGATGGCCAGGGCATGGTCCTGACCAACGCCCACGTCGTGGATGGTGCCGAACGGGTTGAGGTGACCCTGGCCAGTGGTGAAGAACTGGAGGGCTCGGTCTTGGGCATTGACCCCGTGACCGATCTGGCAGTGGTCCGGATCGCCAAGACCCCGGGCTTGAAGTCCGCTCCCCTAGGGGACTCCGGTGCACTGGAGGTGGGGGATTGGGCGATCGCTCTGGGCACGCCCTACGGCCTTGAGCGCACCGTCACCCTGGGCATTGTCAGCAGCCTGCACCGCAACATCACCAGCCTGGGTTTTTCGGATAAGCGTCTGGAGTTGATTCAGACCGATGCGGCGATCAACCCGGGCAATTCCGGTGGCCCACTGATCAATGCCAGCGGCGAGGTCATCGGCATTAACACCCTGGTGCGTTCGGGCCCTGGGGCCGGACTGGGCTTTGCGATCCCGATCAACTTGGCCAAAGGGGTTGCGGCCCAATTGAGCCAAGGGGATTCCGTGCTGCATCCCTATCTGGGCCTGCAGCTGGTTCCCCTGAATCCACGGTTGGCCCGCGACAACAACGCTGACCCCAATGCTCTACTGCAGCTTCCCGAGCGGGATGGGGCGCTGGTGCAACGGGTGATTCCAGGTAGTCCTGCCGAGCGTGCGGGCCTACGCCGCGGAGACCTGGTGGTGCAGGCGGCGGATCAACAGGTCCGGGACCCCGGGGGGCTGCTTCGCTTGGTGGAGGCCTCCAAGATTGGAGATGTCCTGGCGATCCAGGTGTTGCGCGGTGAGGAACAGATGGATCTCTCGATCCGTCCTGAGGCGATGCCGCATTCGTGAGGCCTGAGCTACGGTCGCCGGTCAGTGAAAACGGCGTGATGGCGGATCTGCAGGATCAAATGAAACAGGCGGTCGCTGCGGCTGCCACCGAGCAGATCCAGAGCGGCATGGTGGTGGGCCTGGGGTCAGGTTCAACCGCGGCCCTGATGATTCAGGCCCTCGGCGCCAAGCTCAAAAGCGGCGAACTGCAGGACATTGTTGGGGTCACGACCTCCTTTCAAGGAGAGGTACTGGCGGCCGAGCTGGGTATTCCGTTGCAGAGCCTGAATGCGGTGGATCGAATCGATCTGGCCATCGATGGTGCCGATGAGGTGGATCCCTCCTTCCAGCTGATCAAGGGCGGTGGCGCCTGCCATGTTCAGGAAAAGCTGGTGGCGGTCCGCGCCAAGCGCTTCGTGGTGGTGGTGGATTCCACCAAGCTTGTGGACACGCTCAACCTGGGCTTCCTGCTTCCTGTCGAAGTGATGCCCGGTGCCTGGCGTCAGGTTCAGGGGCAACTTAAAGAGATGGGTGGTGATGCCCAGCTCCGCATGGCGCTCAAGAAGGCCGGCCCGGTGGTGACCGATCAGGGCAACCTGGTGCTGGATGTCAAGTTCAGCGGCGGCATCGGCGATCCCGTCAGCTTGGAGAAGGAGATCAACAACCTCCCCGGTGTCCTGGAGAACGGCCTGTTCGTGAACATCACTGACCAGGTGCTGGTCGGTGAAATCACCGATGGCGTCGCTGGCGTTCGGGACCTGGTCAAGCGCTGACCCGCGCCCGCTGGTTTAGGCGTTAGGTCAGCCGGCGGCGGACGGACTCCGCGTGGCTGTGGAGTCCTTCACTGTCGGCCAGGATGCCAACGGCAGTGCCAGTGGCTTCCAAGGCTTGCCGGTTGAACTGAATCAAGCTGGTGTGGCGCATGAAGGTCTCCACACACAGGGCTCCAGCAAACCGGGCCGTCCCCGCGGTGGGCAGGGTGTGGTTTGGGCCGGCCAGGTAATCGCCAACGGCTTCCGGAGTCCAGGCCCCCATGAAGATGGCCCCGGCCTGTTGGATTTGGTCGGCCAGGGGCTCAGGGTGCTCCACCTGCAGTTCCAGGTGTTCTGGAGCGAAGCGATCGCTGAGTTGGGCTGCCTCGTCCAGGTTCGAGCAGACCACGATCAAGCCCCAGTCGTTCAGGGCCTGGCGGGTGATGGTGGCGCGGGGGTGCCCCTCTAGTTGCTTCTCGATGGCTCCGGGGATGGCTTGCGCCAGGTCCTCGCTGGTGGTCAGCAAGATGGCTGCTGCCAGGGGGTCATGCTCCGCCTGGGCCAGCAGATCGGCCGCGACATGGTCGGGGTTGGCGCTCCCGTCAGCAATGACCAGCACTTCACTGGGGCCGGCGAGTGAATCGATGGCCACCCGGCCATAGACCGCTTTCTTAGCCAAGGTCACGTAGAGATTGCCCGGACCGCTGATGACGTCGACCCTGGGGATGGATTCGGTGCCGTAGGCCAGGGCTCCGACGGCTTGGGCACCTCCGACCCGGTAGATCTCATCGATGCCAGCCAGATGGGCTGCGGCCAAGACGGTGGTGTTGATCCGGCCGTCTGGACCGGGAGGGGTGACCATGACCACCCGCTGGACCCCAGCGACCTTGGCGGGCACGGCGTTCATCAGAACAGTGCTCGGGTAGCTGGCGCGGCCACCGGGGACGTACAGACCGGCCCGCTCCACCGGCCGCCAGCGGCGGCCCAGGCGTTCACCGTGCTGACCGGTGATGGCCAGATCGTTGGGGAGTTGGCGTTGGTGAAAATCCAGGATTCGGCGGTGGGCCAGGCCCAGGGCCTCCTGCAACTCCGAGGGTGTGGCGGCCCATGCCGCCTTGATCTCCTCTTGGGGGACGCGCAGGGGGTCAGGGCGCACCCCGTCGAATCGCTCCGTCAGCTCAAAGAGGGCGGCATCGCCCTGGTGCTGGACCTGCTCGAGGATCGACTCGACCCGTTGAGCAACGTCGCGGCTTTGACCACTTCCGGTGCGCTCGGCAATGGCCTCAAGCCGTTGACCGGCTTGCTCGGCATCCCGGAGCAGCTCAATCTGCAGCTGCGCGATGGACTCGGCACGGCTTGGAGGGGAGCTGGCGGTCACGAAACCGTTGTGCTGCGGTGACTCTTCAAGCTAGTTGCTCAGCTCCTGGGGAGTGGTTGCCAGCCAGGGGGTAAGCTTGCCAACTGCCGAATCAGCGCCTTACCGTCTGTGGCCAATAACAAGTCGTCGAAGAAACGCATTGAGATTGCTGAGCGCAATCGTCTGCACAACCGCACCTACAAGTCTGCGGTCCGCACCCTGATGAAGCGTTGCTTCACTGCTTGCACGGCCTACACCCAGGAGCCTGGCGACGCCGCCAAGCAGGCCGTCCAGTCGAGCCTCAGCGCTGCTTTCAGCAAGATTGATAAGGCCGTCAAGGTCGGCGTGCTGCACCGCAATAACGGTGCCCATCAGAAATCTCGTTTGAGCGCTGCTGTCAAGAGCGCGATCGAGCCCGCAGCGAAGGCCTGATTTTTTAGGTTGGATCCAAGGTGACCCTTGGATCCATGGCAGCTGCCGTTGCTCTCGAGAGCCTTTCGGCTCCTTTGATTGATAGCCACTGCCACATCGTCTTTCGAAATTTTGACGAGGACTTGGAGGAGGTTGCCCAACGCTGGCGGGATGCCGGCGTGGGTCGCCTCCTTCACGCATGTGTGGAGCCCTCTGAAATTCCGGCGATTCGAGCGCTAGCGGATCGATTTCCTGAGCTCCGCTACTCCGTCGGTGTCCATCCCCTGGACCCGGAACATTGGGCCCCCGATACGCAACAGGTGCTGCGGGAGGCGGCGCAGGCCGACCCCAGGGTTGTGGCGATCGGAGAGCTCGGCCTGGATCTCTTCCGCGACAAAAATCTCGAGCAGCAGCTGGCGATGCTGCGGCCCCAGCTCGATCTTGCCGTGGAGCTGGATCTTCCGGTGATCATTCACTGCCGTGATGCCGCCGAGCCGATGCTGAGCGAGTTGCGCGATCGTGCGGATCGAGGCGCCTGTCCCAAAGGCGTGATGCACTGCTGGAGCGGGACCCCTGAGGAGATGCAGGGCTTTCTTGAGCTTGGCCTCTACATCAGCTTCAGCGGAAACGTGACCTTCCCGAAGGCCACCGACACCCACGCTTGTGCCCAGGCGGTTCCGGCTGAGCGCTTCCTGGTGGAGACCGATTGCCCGTTCTTGGCCCCGGTGCCGCGACGTGGAAAGCGCAACGAACCGTCCTATGTCATGGCCGTGGCTCAGCGGGTTGCAGAGCTGCGCCAGGACTCTCTGCAGGCCGTCGCCTTACAGAGCACCTCCAACGCATGTGCGCTGTTTGGTCCCGCTCTTCACAATGTATGATGTTTCATTGGCCTGGCAGCGAGTCGTGATTTATCCGTGCTCGTTGCAGCCCGAGAGCGCTTACCAGGGATCTGGTGAGTTAGCCCATGACCAGTGGTGCGTTGTCTTTCCGGTGCGAGTTGTCGTTTCCTGCGGTGTTCAAGCGATCTGAATAGGCGCCTCAGCTGGCCAGCCGTCCCCTTCGGGAGCGGCTGGCTCTGTCGTCTGTGTGGTGGTGTCGCGCTGACATCCCCTGATCTGTCTTGATCACCGCCTGGTTCTGAAACTTCTGTCCAGGCCCTCCGTTCCGTTTCACCCGTTCCTGCAGGTTCACCGCATGAGCAGCGCGATTCAGGTCGCCAAGACCGCCACTTACCTCCCCGATCTGGTGGAGGTGCAGCGCGCGAGCTTCAAATGGTTTCTGGAGAAGGGCCTGATCGAGGAGCTGGAGAGCTTCTCCCCGATCACCGACTACACCGGCAAGCTTGAGCTGCACTTCATCGGTAGCGAGTACCGCCTGAAGCGCCCTCGTCACGACGTTGAAGAGGCCAAGCGCCGTGACGCGACCTTCGCGTCCCAGATGTATGTGACCTGCCGCCTGGTCAACAAGGAGACCGGCGAGATCAAGGAGCAGGAAGTCTTCATCGGGGAACTGCCCCTGATGACCGAGCGCGGCACCTTCATCATCAACGGTGCAGAGCGCGTGATCGTGAACCAGATCGTGCGTTCCCCCGGCGTCTATTTCAAGGACGAGCAGGACAAGAACGGCCGCAAGACCTTTAACGCCAGCCTGATCCCCAACCGTGGTGCCTGGCTGAAGTTTGAAACCGACAAGAACGACCTGCTGCACGTTCGTGTCGACAAAACCCGCAAGATCAACGCCCACGTGTTGATGCGGGCCATCGGCCTGTCCGACAACGACGTTCTCGACAAGCTGCGGCACCCCGAGTACTACCAAAAGTCCATCGAGGCGGCGAACGACGAAGGCATTGCCTCGGAAGACCAGGCCCTGCTGGAGCTCTACAAGAAGCTGCGTCCGGGTGAACCCCCCTCGGTGAGCGGTGGTCAAACCCTGCTGCACAGCCGTTTCTTCGATCCCAAGCGCTACGACCTGGGCCGGGTTGGTCGCTACAAGATCAACAAGAAGCTGCGCCTGACCATCCCTGATGCGACGCGCACCCTCACCCCTGAGGACGTGCTCAGCACGATCGACTATCTGATCAACCTTGAGCTCGATGTGGGTGGCGCCACCCTTGATGACATTGACCACCTCGGTAACCGCCGCGTTCGCTCCGTGGGCGAATTGCTGCAGAACCAGGTTCGCGTCGGTCTGAACCGCCTCGAGCGGATCATCAAAGAGCGCATGACCGTTGGTGAGACCGAGAGTCTGACCCCTGCGCAGCTGGTGAACCCCAAGCCCCTGGTGGCGGCGATCAAGGAGTTCTTTGGCTCCAGCCAGCTGAGCCAGTTCATGGACCAGACGAACCCTCTGGCTGAGCTGACCCACAAGCGCCGCATCAGCGCCCTCGGCCCAGGCGGTCTGACCCGTGAGCGCGCCGGCTTTGCTGTGCGTGACATCCATCCTTCCCACTACGGCCGGATCTGCCCGATTGAGACCCCTGAAGGTCCGAACGCAGGTCTGATCGGCTCCCTGGCCACCCACGCCCGGGTGAATGAGTACGGCTTCATTGAGACCCCCTTCTGGAAGGTCGAAGACGGGATCGTTCTGAAGCAGGGCGACCCCCTCTACCTCTCGGCTGACCTCGAAGACGAGTGCCGCGTTGCCCCTGGCGACGTCGCCACCGATGCGGACGGCCGGATCAAGGCCGATCTGGTTCCCGTGCGCTATCGCCAGGACTTCGAGACCGTGCCCCCCGAGCAGGTCGACTACGTGCAGCTCTCACCGGTTCAGGTGATCTCCGTTGCGACCTCGCTGATCCCCTTCCTCGAGCACGACGACGCCAACCGGGCCCTGATGGGCTCGAACATGCAGCGCCAGGCCGTGCCTCTGCTGCGCCCCGAGCGTCCTCTGGTCGGTACCGGTCTGGAGACCCAGGTCGCCCGCGACTCGGGGATGGTGCCCATCACCACCGTCAATGGCACGGTGACCTTTGTGGATGCCACCGCGATCGTCATCCGTGACGAAGAGGGGAACGACCACACCCATTACCTGCAGAAGTACCAGCGCTCCAACCAGGACACCTGCCTGAACCACCGCCCGATCGTCAAGCTCGGCGATCAGGTCATCGCTGGTCAGGTCCTGGCCAACGGTTCTGCCTGTGAGGGTGGCGAAATCGCCCTGGGTCAGAACGTTCTGATCGCTTACATGCCCTGGGAGGGCTACAACTACGAGGACGCGATCCTCGTCTCCGAGCGCCTGGTGCGCGACGACCTCTACACCTCGGTTCACATCGAGAAGTACGAGATCGAAGCCCGTCAGACCAAGCTTGGACCTGAGGAGATCACCCGTGAGATCCCCAACGTCGCCGAGGAGAGCCTGGGCAACCTCGACGAGATGGGCATCATCCGCATCGGTGCCTACGTCGAAAGCGGCGACATCCTGGTGGGCAAGGTGACCCCCAAGGGTGAGTCCGATCAGCCCCCTGAAGAGAAGCTGCTGCGCGCGATCTTCGGTGAGAAGGCCCGCGATGTCCGCGACAACTCACTCCGCGTTCCCAGCACTGAGCGGGGCCGTGTGGTCGATGTTCGGATCTATACCCGTGAGCAGGGCGACGAGCTGCCGCCCGGCGCGAACATGGTGGTCCGGGTCTATGTGGCCCAGCGCCGCAAGATCCAGGTCGGCGACAAGATGGCCGGCCGCCATGGCAACAAGGGCATCATCAGCCGAATCCTTCCCCTGGAGGACATGCCCTACCTGCCCGATGGCACCCCCATCGACATCGTGCTCAACCCCCTGGGTGTGCCGAGCCGGATGAACGTTGGACAGGTGTTCGAGTGCTTGATGGGTTGGGCTGCGTCCCACCTGGATTGCCGCGTCAAGGTGGTGCCCTTCGACGAAATGCATGGCCCTGAAACCTCCAAGAACACCGTCCAGGCTTATCTCGAGGCGGCCAAGTCTCAGCCCGGAAAGGACTGGGTCTATAACCCTGACAACCCCGGCAAGATCCAGTTGATCGACGGGCGGACCGGCGAGGCCTTCGACCAGCCCGTGACCGTGGGTTATGCCCACATCCTCAAGCTGGTTCACCTGGTGGACGACAAGATCCACGCCCGCTCCACCGGTCCCTACTCCCTGGTCACCCAGCAGCCCCTGGGCGGTAAGGCTCAACAGGGCGGTCAGCGTCTTGGTGAGATGGAGGTCTGGGCCCTCGAGGCCTATGGCGCCGCCTACACGCTGCAGGAACTGCTCACCGTCAAGTCCGACGACATGCAGGGCCGAAACGAGGCGCTCAATGCCATCGTCAAGGGCAAGCCCATCCCCCGTCCTGGCACCCCGGAGTCGTTCAAGGTGCTCATGCGCGAGCTCCAGTCCCTGGGTCTCGACATCGCGGTGTACACCGATGCGGGCGAGGAAGTCGACCTGATGCAGGACGTGAACCCTCGCCGCAGCACCCCCAACCGACCCACCTACGAATCCCTCGGCGTCGCGGATTACGACGACGACTGATTGCTGATCAATCCGGCCCACCCGTTTGGGTGACCGTCAGATCCCTTCGTTTCTTCAGCTCTCCGCGCGCTCTTAGGTCATGACCAACAGCAATCTCCGCACCGAAAACCACTTCGATTACGTCAAGATCACGCTCGCCTCACCCGAGCGGGTCATGCAGTGGGGGCAGCGCACGCTGCCTAACGGTCAGGTGGTGGGCGAGGTCACCAAGCCCGAAACCATCAACTACCGCACCCTGAAGCCCGAAATGGACGGGCTCTTCTGCGAGAAGATCTTTGGCCCCTCCAAAGACTGGGAGTGCCATTGCGGTAAGTACAAGCGGGTGCGCCACCGCGGCATCGTCTGCGAGCGCTGCGGTGTGGAGGTCACGGAAAGCCGGGTGCGTCGTCACCGGATGGGCTTCATCAAGCTCGCGGCTCCGGTCTCACACGTTTGGTACCTGAAGGGCATCCCCAGCTATGTGGCCATCCTGCTGGACATGCCCCTGCGGGATGTTGAGCAGATTGTTTATTTCAACTGCTACGTGGTGCTCGATCAGGGCGACCACAAGGACCTGACCTACAAGCAGCTGCTCACCGAAGACGAGTGGCTGGAGATTGAAGACGAGATCTACGCCGAAGACTCGGAGATTGAGAACGAGCCCACCGTTGGCATCGGTGCTGAGGCGCTCAAGCAACTCCTGGAGGATCTCGATCTCCCTGTTGTTGCCGAACAGCTCCGCGAGGAGATCGCTGGTTCTAAGGGCCAGAAGCGGGCCAAGTTGATCAAGCGCCTGCGCGTGATCGACAACTTCATCGCCACCGGTGCCCGTCCTGAGTGGATGGTCCTGGACGTGATCCCGGTTATCCCCCCGGACCTGCGCCCAATGGTGCAGCTCGATGGCGGTCGTTTTGCGACATCCGACCTCAACGACCTCTATCGCCGTGTGATCAACCGGAACAACCGGTTGGCTCGCCTGCAGGAGATCCTCGCCCCTGAAATCATCGTCCGCAATGAGAAGCGGATGCTGCAGGAGGCCGTGGATGCCCTGATCGATAACGGTCGCCGCGGACGCACCGTGGTGGGTGCGAACAACCGTCCGCTCAAATCACTGAGCGACATCATTGAGGGCAAGCAGGGCCGCTTCCGTCAGAACCTCCTGGGTAAGCGCGTTGACTACTCCGGTCGTTCAGTGATCGTGGTGGGTCCGAAGCTGAAGATGCATCAGTGCGGTCTGCCCAAAGAGATGGCGATCGAGCTGTTCCAGCCCTTCGTGATCCACCGTCTGATCCGTCAGAACATCGTCAACAACATCAAGGCCGCGAAGAAGCTGATTCAGCGCGCCGACGATGAGGTGATGCAGGTGCTCCAGGAGGTGATCGATGGTCACCCGATCATGCTGAACCGTGCACCAACCCTGCACCGTCTCGGTATTCAGGCCTTCGAGCCGAAGCTGGTGGATGGCCGTGCCATCCAGTTGCACCCTCTGGTCTGTCCCGCCTTCAACGCTGACTTTGACGGGGACCAGATGGCCGTTCACGTGCCGCTGGCGATCGAGGCGCAGACCGAGGCCCGCATGTTGATGCTGGCCAGCAACAACATTCTTTCCCCTGCAACGGGTGACCCGATCATCACGCCGTCCCAGGACATGGTGTTGGGTTCTTATTACCTCACCGCTGAACAGCCTTCGCTCACCAAGCCTGAATTCGGTGACCGCAGCCGCACCTTCGCTGGCCTGCGTGATGTGCTGAATGCTTTTGAAGACAAGCACCTGACCATGCATGACTGGGTCTGGGTCCGCTTCAACGGTGAAGTCGATACCGAAGGAGAAGCCAAGGAGCCCCTCCAGCAGGAGACCCTTAGCGATGGGACTCGGATTGAACAGTGGAGCTTCCGTCGTGATCGTCTCGACGAGGACGGTGCTGTGATCAGCCGTTATCTGTTGACCACCGTCGGACGTGTGGTGATGAACAGCACGATCATCGATGCGGTGGCAGCCGCCTGAGATCCCGGACGTTTTCAACCCCTAACTCCCCTTCATCGCGCGCAGCCATGACCGCCACCCCCTCCAAAAAAACCAGCAAGAAGTCCAGCAAGAAGTCGTCAAAAGCCGCGGCTCCGGCTCCCGCAAACGCTCCGTTGAGCAAGGCGGCTCCGGTGTTCCGTAACCGCACGATCGACAAGAAGCAACTGCGGAACTTGATGGCGTGGGCCTACAAGAACCACGGCACCGCGGCCACCGCCTCCTTGGCTGACGAACTCAAGGATCTCGGTTTCCACTACGCGACCCAGGCCGCCGTCTCCATCTCCGTGGACGACCTGCGTATTCCAGGCGAAAAGGCCCGTCTGCTGGAAGAAGCTGAACAGCAGATCACCGACACCGAAGAGCGCTACCGCTTGGGTGAGATCACCGAGGTGGAACGTCACACCAAGGTGATCGATACCTGGACGGAAACCAACGAGCGTCTGGTTGAAGAAGTCAAGAAGAACTTCAACGAGAACGACCCGCTGAATTCGGTCTGGATGATGGCCAACTCTGGGGCCCGGGGAAACATGTCCCAGGTCCGTCAGCTGGTGGGCATGCGCGGTCTGATGGCGAACCCGCAAGGGGAAATCATCGACCTTCCGATTCGAACCAACTTCCGCGAAGGCCTGACGGTTACCGAGTACGTCATCTCCTCCTATGGCGCCCGTAAGGGTCTGGTGGATACGGCACTGCGGACCGCTGACTCCGGCTACCTCACCCGCCGCCTGGTGGACGTTGCCCAGGACGTGATTGTCCGCGAAGACGACTGCGGCACCACCCGTGGCATCCCCATTAACGCTGACGATAAGGGCCGTTACGCCGCCAAGCTTGTTGGTCGCCTGGCCGCTGAGCCCGTTCTCGATGGCGAAGGCAATGTGATCGTCGATCGCGACGGCGAGATCGACGCCGTGATCACCGCCCAGATCGAAGCAGCCGCTGTGCAGACCGTGGTGGTTCGTTCACCGCTGACCTGCGAAGCCGCCCGTTCGGTTTGCCGCAAGTGCTACGGCTGGGCCCTGGCCCACAACCAGCTGGTGGACCTCGGTGAAGCTGTTGGCATCGTCGCTGCCCAGTCCATCGGTGAGCCTGGCACCCAGCTCACCATGCGGACCTTCCACACCGGTGGTGTGTCCACCGCTGAGACGGGTGTGGTCCGCTCTCAAATCGCCGGCACCATTGAGTTCGGTGCCAAGGCCCGCGTGCGTCCGTTCCGGACCCCGCACGGCGTGGAGGCTCAGATCGCTGAGACCGACTTCACCTTGACCCTGAAGCCCAGCGGCAGCGGCAAGACCCAGAAGCTCTCCATCACCTCGGGTTCCCTGCTCTTCGTCGCCGACGCAGCTGAGGTGGCTGCTGACACGATGCTGGCTCAGATCTCTTCCGGCGCTGCCGTGAAGAAGAGCGTGGAGAAGGCCACCAAGGACGTGATCTGCGACCTGGCTGGCCAGGTTCGCTACGAGGACGCGATCCAGCCGAGGGAGGTCACTGACCGCCAGGGCAACAGCACCTTCAAGGCTCAGCGTCTCGGCCGGATGTGGGTGTACAGCGGCGACGTTTACAACCTGCCGCCCAATGCTCAGCCGGTGATCGAGGGCAACACCAATGTCACCACGGGCGAAGTGCTGGCAGAAAGCCGTCTGGTCAGCGAGTACGGCGGTGCGGTTCGTCTGCGCGAGAGCGCTGGCGACTCCCGTGAGGTTCAGATCGTCACCGCCAGCCTCACCCTGAAGGACTGCAAGCTGCTGGGTGAATCCACCCACGCCGGTGAGCTCTGGCACCTCGAGGGCAAGGACAACATTCGCTATCGCCTGAATACCCACCCCGGCACCAAGATTGGCAACGGTGAGGTGATCGCTGAACTCGCGGACGATCGCTTCCGTACCCAGACCGGCGGCGTCGTGAAGTTCGCCCCTGGCCTGGCCATCAAGAAGGCGCGTAGTGCCAAGAACGGCTACGAGGTCAACAAGGGCGGCACCTTGCTCTGGATCCCGCAGGAGACCCATGAAATCAACAAGGACATCTCCCTGTTGATGATCGAAGACGGTCAGTGGATTGAAGCCGGCACCGAGGTGGTGAAGGACATCTTCAGCCAGACCGCGGGCATCGTCTCCGTCACCCAGAAGAACGACATTCTTCGCGAGATCATCGTTCGCTCGGGTCAGCTGCACAACGTCTCCGACGCCAAGGTCGTTGCGCGCTATAGCGACGGCAAGATGGTGAACCCTGGTGAGGAGATCGCCAAGGGTCTGAAGGCCGAGGCCATGGTCTTTGTGGAGGCTGTGGATACCCCCGAGGGTGGAGCCCTGTTGCTGCGTCCGGTCGAGGAATACCGCATTCCCGATGCAGCACACCTGCCCGATCTCGGTAGCGTCACCCAGAAGAATGGTCCCAGCCTGGGCCTCAAGGCCACCCAGCGTCTGGCCTTCAAGGACGGCGAGCTCATCAAGAGCGTCGAGGGCGTTGAACTGCTGCGCACGCAGCTGATCCTCGAAACCTTTGACACCACCCCTCAAATGACGGTGGATGTTGAGGCCGTCCCGGATAAGCGCGCCAAGACCATCGAGCGCCTCCAGCTGGTCATTCTCGAGAGCCTGCTGGTCCGTCGCGACACCCTCTCCGATGCCAGCCACGGTTCCACCCACACCGAGCTCTCCGTCAATGACGGCGACAGCGTGAAGGCTGGTGAGGTGGTTGCCACCACTCAAATCCTCTGCAAGGAAGACGGTGTGGTTCAGGTTCCCGCCGTGATCGAAGGCGAGCCGGTCCGTCGTTTGATTGTCGAGCGCGCGAGCGACACCCGCATCATCGACCTGGGTTCTGCCAAGGCCGAGGTCAAGCCGGGTCAGCGCTTCGTCGATGGCGACCAACTGGCTAAGGGTGTTCCTGCTCCCTGCTGCGGTCAGGTGGAGAGCGTGGACGGCAGCCAGGTCACCATCCGCCTGGGCCGCCCCTACATGGTCTCGCCCGATTCCGTTCTGCACGTTCGCGATGGAGAACTGGTTCAGCGCGGTGACTCCTTGGCTCTGCTGGTGTTTGAGCGCCAGAAGACCGGTGACATCGTCCAGGGTCTGCCTCGTATTGAGGAGCTGCTGGAAGCCCGCCGTCCCCGTGAATCGGCTGTGCTCTGCCGCAAGGCCGGCACCGTCGAGATCAAGCAGGGCGACGACGACGACTCTGTCACCGTCACGGTGATCGAAGGCGACGACTCCATCAGCGAGTACCCCATCCTTCTTGGAAGGAATGTGATGGTCAGCGACAGCCAGCAAGTCACCGCTGGTGAGCTGCTGACCGACGGTCCGATCAACCCCCACGAGCTGCTGGAGTGCTTCTTCGAAGACCTGCGCAGCCGCAAGCCAACCCTGGAAGCGGCGATGGAGGCGATCTCCAAGCTGCAGTTCCGCCTGGTGCAGGAAGTCCAGAACGTCTACAAGTCCCAGGGCGTGACCATTGACGACAAACACATCGAGGTGATTGTTCGTCAGATGACCAGCAAGGTCCGCATTGAGGATGCTGGAGACACCACCCTGCTACCTGGTGAGCTGATCGAGCTCCGTCAGGTGGAGCAGGTGAACAGCGCCATGGCGATCACCGGTGGTGCGCCTTCGGAGTTCACTCCGGTGCTGCTGGGTATCACCAAGGCCTCCTTGAACACCGACAGCTTCATCTCCGCGGCCTCCTTCCAGGAGACCACCCGCGTGCTGACTGAAGCTGCCATCGAGGGCAAGAGCGATTGGCTCCGCGGCCTCAAGGAGAACGTGATCATCGGTCGCCTGATTCCTGCAGGTACCGGTTTCAGCGGCTTCGAAGAGGAGCTGCGCGCCGAGGCCGGTCCCCATCCGGACATCCTCGACGAGGACGCGATGAACTACCGCCGTCTGCAGAATCTGCGCCCCGATTACACCGTTGACATGCCGGCAGCTCCCTCTGCTGCTAACGCCGGTGCTCTGCTCGATGATCCCTCCGATGCGGACCTCGAGGCCACCCGCAGCCGCCATGGCATCGAGGCCAGCGCCAGCACCACCGCAGCCTTCACCCGCCCCACGGTGGAGGAGGGCCTTGAGGAGGAGCTGATCGCTGACCCTGAGGCCGTTCAAGGCCTCCAAAATGAGGGCCTGCTCGCCGACGAGTCATGATCCAACCCAAGCTCGTTCCCCAGCGCCGTCTACCGCGCTACGGCTTCCACACCCACACCGAACGACTCAACGGTCGTGTCGCGATGCTCGGCTTTATTGCCCTGCTCGTCGTGGAATACAAGCTTGGGCACGCTCTCCTGATTTGGGGTTGATGCCCCAGCCAGGAACGCCACCTGAGGAGGCCCGTCCCCTACTGGGGATGGGCCTCTCTGCTTTGGAGCACTGGGCCAAGCAGCACGGCCAGGCGGCCTTTCGCGGCCGGCAACTCCACGACTGGCTCTATGCCAAAGGAGCCCGTTCCGTTGAGCAGGTCTCGGTGTTGCCTAAGGCGTTTCGCGAGGAGCTAACCGCGCAACCTCCTTCTGGTGCCTTCGATTGGATGGGCCGTTCGCGGGAGCTCCATCGCAGTGTCGCCAGCGATGGCACAACCAAGTTGTTGCTGGGCACCCACGATCACCTGAGTATTGAGACCGTCGGCATCCCCGCTGAGGGGCGCCTCACCGTTTGCGTCAGCAGCCAGGTGGGATGCCCCATGGCCTGCCGCTTTTGCGCCACCGGTAAAGGAGGCCTGCAGCGCTCCTTGGCGGTCCACGAAATCGTGGATCAGGTCCTGAGCGTCCGTGAGGTGATGGACCAGCGTCCGAGCCATGTGGTGTTCATGGGAATGGGTGAACCCCTTCTCAACGTGGAGTCGGTCCTCGCTGCGATTGATTGTCTCTGCACTGACCTGGGTATGGCCCAGCGTCAGATCACCGTCAGCACCGTTGGCGTTCCGCGCACCCTGCCCCGCTTGGCTGAGTTGGCCCTCGAGCGCCTGGGGCGCGCTCAGTTCACCCTGGCGGTGAGCTTGCACGCACCGGATCAGCGGTTGCGAGAAGAGCTGATTCCCACCGCCCATGCCTACCCGATCGAGGCATTGCTGGAGGACTGCCGCCGCTACGTGGAGATCACCGGCCGCCGGGTCAGTTTTGAGTACATCCTCTTGGGGGGCTTGAACGATCAACCCCGCCACGCGGCGGCCCTGGCGCAGCTGCTGCGCGGCTTCCAAAGCCATGTCAACTTGATCCCTTACAACCCGATTCAGGAAGAAGAGTTCCAGCGCCCCACCCCCCAGGCCGTGGAGGCCTTCCGTCGCTCCTTGATGGATCGACATGTGGCCGTCAGCGTTCGTGCTAGCCGCGGATTGGATGCCGATGCCGCCTGTGGTCAGCTGCGGCGCCGCCTCGAAGGAAGCCTCGAGCCCGCGTAGCCGTACCCGGTCAACTGAGGGAGACTGCCCGCAGTGAAGGGCGTCCATGACCCGCATCGACTGGGCCATCGTCATCGGCTACCTGGTGGCGAGCCTCTTCGTTGGCCTCTGGCTGGCCCGCCGGAATCGGAGTGAGGCCGATTACTTCGTCGCGGGTCGTCAGCTCAAGGGTTGGTTGGCTGGTGCCTCGATGGCGGCCACGACCTTCTCGATCGATACGCCCCTTTATGTGGCCGGTCTGGTGGGGGTGCGCGGTCTCGCCGGTAACTGGGAGTGGTGGAGCTTCGGCGTGGCCCACGTCGCCATGGCTGTGGTGTTCGCTCCGCTGTGGAGACGTAGCGGCGTCCTGACGGATGCGGCCCTAACGGAACTGCGTTACGGCGGGGCAACGGCCGCCTGGTTACGCGGCATCAAGGCGTTTTTGTTTGCCCTGCCGATCAACTGCATCGGCCTGGGCTATGCCTTTTTGGCCATGGCCAAGGTGAGCGAGGCCCTGGGCTTGGCGCCCACTCCTCAGGCCAAGGTCACCCTGCTGGCCATCGTGGCTCTACTGGTCTTGATCTACACCGCTGCGGGGGGACTCTGGGCGGTGGTGGTCACGGACCTGCTCCAGCTCGTCCTGGCCTTGATGGGGGCCATCGCGGTGTCGGTGGCGGCGGTCCATGCGGCCGGGGGCATGGATGCCCTGCTGGAGAGCATTCGCGGTTTGGCTCGGCCGGAGTTGCTCTCTCTGGTGCCCTGGCAGGTCGAGGGGGGACGACTGCAGTGGCTCGATGGCGCTGGGATTTCGATCGCCACCTTCAGCTCTTATTTGGCTCTGCAGTGGTGGAGCTTTCGCCGCAGCGATGGCGGTGGCGAATTCATTCAGCGGCTGCTCGCGACCCGCGATGAGCATGAGGCCCGCACCGCCGGTTGGGTCTTCCTCGCGGTGAACTATGTCCTGCGTAGCTGGCCCTGGATCGTGGTGGCGTTGGCCGCCGTGGTCTTGCTGCCCAACCAGACCGACTGGGAGCAGAGCTATCCCCTGCTGGCGGTGCAGCTGCTGCCCCCCGTGGCCCTGGGGTTGGTTGTGGTCTCGCTGGTGGCTGCCTTCATGAGCACCGTCAGCACCTCGGTGAATTGGGGGGCGAGCTACCTCACCCATGATCTTTATCAGCGCTTTGTTCGGCCTCAGGCCAGCGAGAAGGAACTGCTCCTGGTTGGTCAGCTGGCTTCGGTGTTGCTGGTGGTCTGCGGTGTGCTGACCGCCCTGATGAGCAACAGCATTGGCACGGTCTTCCGTCTGGTGATTGCCATGGGAACCGGACCGGGAGTGGTCCTTGTCCTGCGCTGGTTCTGGTGGAGGGTGAATGCTGCGGCTGAACTGGCGGCGTTGCTCGGGGGTTTCTTGATTGGCTTCTCCACCTCTGTCGTGCCCGTTCTGCGCATTGACGATTACGGGATTCGTCTCCTGGTCACCACGCTGCTGACGGCGGTGCTGTGGCTGCTGGCAATGTTGGCGACCCCGCCGGAATCACCGGAGGTTCTGGAGAGCTTCGTTCGGCTGGTCCGTCCTCCGGGGCCTGGTTGGACCCAGTGGCGCCGCCGTACGGGAGTGAGTGCCGATGAAACCCTGTCAGGCCTGCTGCTGTTGTTGATCGCCGGTTGTGCCTTGCTCTTTGGTGCCCTGCTTGGAATCGGTGGCTTCCTGTTGAAGCTGCAGTTCTGGGGTTGGGGTGGTTTGGTTCTGGCGGTGGTCGGTGCGTTGTTGCTGCGCCGGGGCAGCGGTCGTGTGCCGGCGGAGGGATGATGGCCATACCGCTCAGCCTGATCCGTGCAGTTTCTTCGCTCCACCCTGCTTCCTGCCGCCATCGTTTTGTTGTTTGGCCTGGCCCTGTTTGCAGTCAGTGCCCGCATCTGGCTACCCGGCGATATGGCAGCCCCCGCGCCGGTTGGCTGAGCTGCTGAGCGGGGAACCAGGGCCACTACGATTGGCCTATGGCAGCCTCTCCGCTCGAGTCTTCGAAGGGCTCGTCAGACCTGGATTTCGACTCTGAATTACTAGAGCGAGAGCTCGCCGAAGAGGATCTTGGCGACCCTCTCGACGAGCTGGATTCAGGAGAGGCCTCCCCCGCTGATGCAGCTGCGGAGTGTGACCTTGGACTGCGCCTGCTCGAGGGTGGTCACGATGAGCAGATGCAGGGGTTGCGCATTTTTTGTGAGCACCGCGATCCACGGGCGCCTGCCAAGCTTCTGCCGCTTCTTGACGCCAGCTGCCCGATTCTTCGGATGAGTGTTGTTTACGCACTCGGACGAAATCCTTCGGTGCAAGCGCTGACGCCTCTTCTCCAGTTGCTTCAGAACGACAGCAACGGATATGTGCGTAAAGCAGTGGCCTGGAGTCTGAGCAGCTACCCAGACGCTCCGATCATGAACCCGTTGATCAGGGCACTGGAGACAGATATTTCTGCGGTTCGCCTCTGGGCCGCCAGTTCCTTGGCCGATGCTGGCTCCACAGGCCTGGCCAAAGCGGATCAGGCTGCGGGTCAGCTGCTCTTGGCTCTCAAAATTGATAGCGAGCCGGTGGTGCGCAGCAACAGCGCCTGGTCCCTGGGTCGCCTCTATGCCGATCTGGTGGAACCCCGCCAAAAAGAGGTGGTGGAGTCCCTGCTGAACGCCATGCTCCACGACGCTGACTTGGCCGTTCGCGATGAGGCCCGGATGGCCCTGGAGCAGCTGGAGAACCCCCTGGTTCTGGAGCGTCTGCAGACCCTGGTGGATGAGGGACTGCTGGCATAGCGCCTTGTTCCACTCAGCAACCGGCTCTCGCGGCTAGCATCACCAGGCACCGCCCGTGTCTCGGGATGGCCCAGCAGACGATCCGCTTTCGCATTCGGCCCGATGGCCGCGTGGAAGAGGTCGTGGAGGGCATCGCCGGCCACGGCTGCGAGCAGCTCACCGAACGGATTGAGGACAAGTTGGGTGTTGTTCAACAACGCCAGCCCACCTCCGAAGCCTTCCAGGGCCAAGCCACAACAGTCCGGCCCGAGCAGACTCTTTCGTCCCAGGTCTCCTGATGTCGCATTTCAGCACCGTCAAAACAGAACTGCGCGATCGCTCCGCTCTGATTGATGCCCTGAAAGATCTGGGCCATACCCCCATGGAGGGGGAGTGCCAAGTCCGTGGCTACCGCGGTCAAACCGTGACTGCCGATCTCTCGATCCCGACTGAGGGTGCCGGCGACCTGGGTTTTCGTTGGAATGCCGCCACGGGCAGCTACGAGCTCGTGACTGATCTCGACCTCTGGAGTCAGCCAGTTCCCGTCGAGCGCTTCCTCTCCAAGCTCACCCAGCGCTACGCCCTGCGCAGCATCCTGGCCGCCTCGGCGCAAGAAGGATTCCAAGTGGCCGAGGAGCGCCAAGAGCAGGACGGCACGATTGAGCTCGTCGTCACCCGCTGGGACGGCTGACGCCTCGGTAGGACTCGGCCGTGGGGATCGATCCCTCCATTGCGTTTTCCGCTGCAGCGGCCCCGGCCATTGAGCGCAGTGGCGTGGAACCTGTCCTCGGTGGAGCCCTTCGCCAGAAAGCAGTCTGGGTTGATGAGGCGGTGTGCATTGGTTGCCGCTACTGCGCCCATGTGGCGGGTAACACCTTTGTGGTGGAAGCTGATTGGGGCCGCTCCCGTGCCATCCGTCAGGACGGCGACAGCACCGAGACGATTCAAGAGGCCATCGATACCTGTCCTGTCGATTGCATTCATTGGGTGAGTTACGAGGAGCTGCCGGAGCTTCAGGAACAAACCCGTCATCAAGAACTCCAACCCCTGGGTTTACCAACGCCGGTCCGCTCCCGGCGTACCTTCCCGAGGCGGGAGCCCCATTGATGCTTCCGACACGGCGGTTTGGCCGTACCAAACTGGCCATGCCGGTGTTGTCCCTCGGTGGGATGCGCTTCCAGCAGAGCTGGTCTGATCTGCCGCCGGATCAAATCACCGCCAAGAGTCAGGAGAATCTGCGGGCTACCCTCTCAGCGGCCGTGGACCATGGGTTCCACCATGTCGAGACGGCGCGGCACTACGGCAGCTCGGAACGCCAGCTGGGTTGGTTGTTACCCCAGGTCCCCGATCCCGAGCGGATTCTGCAAACCAAGGTCCCGCCCCAGGACGATCCTGAGGCCTTCGAAGCCGAGCTCCAGCTGAGCTTCGAGCGCTTGGCTGTTGATCGGGTGGATTGCCTGGCCATCCATGGCATCAATCTCCCCGAGCATCTGCAGGCCACCCTCAGGCCGGGTGGCTGCATGGAGGTGGCCCGGCGTTGGCAGCAGGACGGCCGGGTCGGTTCCGTGGGCTTCTCCACCCATGGCCCCCTCGAGCTGATTGAGGCGGCGATTGACAGCGATGCCTTCGACTACGTCAATCTCCATTGGTATTTCATTCGCCAAGAGAACGGCCCAGCGATTCAGGCGGCCCGCTCCCATGACATGGGGGTCTTTGTGATCAGTCCCACCGATAAGGGGGGGCATCTTCACAGCCCCTCAGCGCGACTGCTGGAGCTGTGTGCACCGCTGCACCCGATCGTCTTTAACGACCTGTTTTGCCTGACCCATCCCGGGGTTCACACCATCAGTGTTGGTGCGGCGCGGCCGGAGGATCTGGCCTTGCATCTCGAGGCGGTGGCGTT
The DNA here is from genome assembly GCF_023115425.1 of Synechococcus sp. A10-1-5-1. Taxonomy (NCBI): domain Bacteria; kingdom Bacillati; phylum Cyanobacteriota; class Cyanophyceae; order Synechococcales; family Synechococcaceae; genus Synechococcus; species Synechococcus sp. A10-1-5-1. Next base: position 1,999,330 of record NZ_CP096032.1, read on the forward strand.
GCTGCCCCAGGCCGCTGAGCTGTTGCCTCCGATTGTGAGTCGTCTGCAGGAGGCACGTCTCGCGGCCCTCGGCCAGTCCTGGATCAGCAGTTGGCAGCAGGGATTACCGAGCTGGCAGGACACGCCCGGTCAGATCAATCTCCCCACCCTGCTCTGGCTGCACAACCTTCTCGAGGCCTGGGATCTGCAGAGCTACGCCAAGGCCCGTTATGGCTTGCTTGGTGCGGCCAGTCACTGGTTCCCAGGTGCCAATGCCGATGCCCTCGACCAAAGCGTCTCTGAGGCACAGCTCAAGGCGGTGCTGCAGGCCAGTCCTTGGGTTGAGCAGATTCCAGGGATCCTGCGTCGTCTGCGGGAGCGGGTGGGGGGAACCCCTGTCAAGCGCTTGATGCAGGACGACTAATCGCCCAGCGGGAACTTGCTTGGGATCCCCACCGCCCGGGGGTAGGTCTTCGGGCAGGTTTCGGTTGGGCTCAGCAGGATCGCCGTCCGCTGTCCGCGCTCTGCGGGCAGTTCTTCTTGGCGGCAGGACTGGATTTGGGCCTTGAGCTGCCTGGCGGCCTTCTCGAGTTGGGTCTGATCCTCAGGCCCCCACTGTCCGCGATAGAGCAGGGCCTGCCCCCCAGGGGCCAGTAGGGGAACGAGATATTCCGCCACCACCGGGGCGGCGGCGACCGCGCGGGCCATGGCCAGGTCAAATTGGCCGCGGCAGCGTTTTTGCCGCCCCGTGAGCTCGATGCGCTCGCAGCGCAGGTCCACGCGATCCCCCAGACCGAGGCTCTGGGCCATCGCTTCGACAGCCTGGGTTTTGCGCCCCACCGAATCCACCAAGGTCAGTTGCGCCTGGGGGAAGGCAATCGCTACCGCGAGGCCCGGAAAGCCCCCGCCCGTACCCACATCGATGCAGCGCAGCGGGACATCGGGGTTCTGCTGCAACTGCGGCACCAGGGGCCAGAGGCTGTCGAAGATCTGGGCGATCCAGAAGTCGTCCCCCTCCACCAGCCGCGTCAGGTTGACCCGGCTATTCCAGTCGCGCAGGAGGTCCTGGAGTTGGACGAACCGCTGCAGCTGCTCGTCGCTGGGTCTCCAGTGCAAGGCCTCCCATAGTGCGTCTGCTGGAGCTGGCATCCCCTGGGCTGATCTCGTCACACTCTCTAGGATCCTCCCCAACCGGTGTCCTGCGTTGGCGGCTGCCAATCATTACGAGCTGCTGGAGGTGCCCAGCGAGGCGTCCACCCAGGAGTTGCGGCGGGCCTTTCGCAGCCTGAGCAAGCGCTACCACCCTGACACCACTGAACTGCCCGAGGACGAGGCCAGGGAGGCCTTTCGGCGCCTCCAGCAGGCCTATCTCACCCTCAGTGATCCCGAGCGCAGGCGCAGTTACGACGCCACCCTGCGGGGAACACTTCGGGTGGTCCTCCCCCAGCCGTCGGTTCGGACGGCGCCGAAGCCGGTTCCGGTCCGCCGCCCCCTCTCTGGGGGCGAGTGGTTCGCCCTGCTGCTGCTGGTCTTGGCGGTGGCCTTCAGCCTGGTCCTGGGCGTCGGCCTGGCCTGGTCCCGCGGGGTTGAATTCCTCAAGCCCCCCAGCTGGGTTGCGGCTGGTGGGCAAACTGAGGCATCAAGTCCGCTGCTTGTGGATGTCGGATCTGCCGCCACCTCAGACCCCGCTGTACAACCACCCTCTGCCGGTTCTGGAGCGTTGGCTGGCTGAGCTCGGAGGGATTCAGCGCGGTCACCACTCCTGTGAATGGGACCTGACCACCCTCGACTGGCGCGCTGAGTTGGTTTTGGGTGCAGAGGAACTCACGGTGCGCTGGGGAGAGGGTGCTGCGGCTGTGGAGCGCCACTTTCCCTATGGCTTAACCCGCGCTGACGTGCAGGCTGCGATTTTCGCGGGCCCTTAGAGCCGGCGCTTGCAGACCTCGCTTTCCTTCTCGCTGAGGGTGGAGAACGGTCCGCAGTTCACCCAACGCACGAAGGACAGTTCGATGTCGGTGAAGAGCACCAGGATCCCTGCACAGAGGGCCGTGACCGCAGCGATGACCGCGACAGAGGAGGGTTTCATGGGCGGCTCGTGACCCCCATGAGCTTATGAACGAGCTCCAGGTCCTGCCACTGCTGTTGCAGCGCCACGGCATCGAGGCTTGGTAGCGGTGGTAGGCAGCCCAGGACCGGAATCCCCGAGATGGCCTCGAGGGTGGCCGCATTGTTGGGATGGGGCTCCCCATTGAGCAGGATCCCGAGGATCGAGAGATCCCTGCTGCGTAGGGCTTCGATCGAGAGCAGGGTGTGGTTCAAGGTGCCCAGGCCCGAGCGCGCCACCAACAGCACCGGCAAGTTCCAGCGTTGCAGCTGCTCGATCTGCAGCCAATCCAGCCGCAGCGGCACGAGCAGGCCGCCGGCGGTCTCCACCACCAAAGGGCCCTCCACGGCGGGTAGGGCCAGCCGCTCGCACTGAATGGGTGGATTGTCCCCGGGTTCCAGCTCGGCCGCCCAATGGGGGGAGACCGGGGCCTGGAAGCGATAGGCCTCAGGAAGGACCCGTGCGTCTGGAAGGCCGAGCCAGCGCTGAACCCGTTCGCGGTCCCCTTCACCGTTCTCCAGACCGCACTGGACCGGCTTCCAGTAGGTCGCCTTCAGGCCCTGCACGACGAGGGCGCTGACCACGGTCTTGCCGACATCGGTGTCTGTGCCGCAGATCACCAACCGCTGGTCCGCACCGAGAGGGGTATGCGTCATGGCTTTTGTCCCAGGAGCAGCAGCACCTCCCAAACAATGGCCTCCTCCGGGCCGGGCCAGGCCCGCAGTAGGCGGCGGAGTTGCCCTGGATTCAGCTGGGGACTGCGGCTGGCCTGGGCGCCGATCGCTTTGATCTGCTGCAGGAACCAGAGTCCGCCCCGGTTGGGACGGCTAAAGCGGAGCACCTGGGCTTCCTTCAGCTCCAACCGTTGTTGGGCGCAGGCGATTAAGCCTTGCGCGCTGGGCAGCTCGAGGGCGGTGCAGGGGACCCCGGCACGCTCAGCGGCCTGGTGCCAGAGGGAAAAGCTTCCGGAGGTGGGAAGCCCCAGGATCAGCCAGCCCCCGGTTTGGAGTTGGTCGCACCAGTGCTCCAGCTGCTCCTCAGGTTGCTCGAGCCATTGCAGGGCAAAACTCGAGACCAAGCCCGCGGGTTGCTCCAGGATCGGCGGGAGACCTTGGTTGAGGTCCCATTGGATCTGGGGGGCGTTGTCGCTGGCGCCCTGCTCAAGTAGGGCCGAGCAGGCATCGATACGAAGCCAAGGACCTTGCCCCAGGGTGGTGGCGAGGGCCCGGCTCAGAAGCCCACTGCCTGCCCCCAGATCAGCCAGGGGACCGGGGGGAAAGCTCACCCCATGGCGGGCGCTCAGGCCCGCCAGGCGTTGGGCGACAGCCGCCTGGAGGCGCGCGCGATTCGGGTAGCGGCTGGCTCCTTCGCTGAAGCAGCCGCGGACCGCCTCGCTAAAGCACGGTTCCGGCGAGTCAGGCCTGGACATCGGCAATCCAATCCAGGACGGCGTCCGGCAAGGCGGGATCGATCAGGGAGTGCCCCAGGTCGCTGCGTGTCCACACCGTGGCATGGGGCAGTCCTTGCTTGAGTTCTTGCCGGCTGGCGGCGGTCACGATCTGGTCCTGCACGGCCTCCACAATCAGCACGGGGATGCCGCTGGGGAACCCGGCCGGAAGGCCGCCGGTGGAGCCCAGACGAGCGAGATCCTCAAGCAGCCGGTCCCGCCCTTCGCTGCTGATGCCCTGCTCGAGGGGCCCCTCTGGCAGCAGTGATCTGGACTGCGGCGCCGCAGCCTGTTGCAGGAAATCCCGCAGTTGCTCCTGCTCCTCCCCGGCCTGGATGCGGCGCGCCATGGCCCGCAGGGCCGCGCTGATCGCTCGCCCCTCTCGGCCTTCGGGGACAAAGCGTGTGAAGCTCGCCAGCAGGACGGCCGCTGTGGCCTCACGCCAGAGGGCCTCGCTCAGCAGATGGGGACCGAAGGAGTGGGCAATCACCACCCGCTGCTGGGTTCCAGAGCTCCAGTTGGGCTGCAGGGGGGATTCCCTGCCGTAGCCCCGTTCCCCGCAGTAGAAGGACCAGCCCCGCGCAGCAGCGCCTGCCGCCCAGGGGGCCCAGCTGCGGTGATCCCCAGCCCAGCCGTGCATGCCGATGAGTTGGATGCCGCTCATGGTCTCCCGAGGGCCTTGATCAGCCGAGACAAGGTGCCGGGCGGGCAATCGTGGCGAAGCACCAGTCTTAATCGCGCCGTCCCAGAGGGGACGGTGGGGGGGCGGATGGCCACGCTCAGGAGGCCTGCCTGCTCGAGCTGCTCTTGCAGCGCTAGGGCGCGGCGGTCCCCCCCTACCACCAGAGGCAGGATGGGGCCGCTCCCCAAGGGCCTTGGCCAGCCGGCCGCCTCGAGGGCATCACGCCAGCGCTCAGCCCGCGCCAGCAGTGCCTGGCGTTCAGGCTCTCGCTCCTGGATGGCCCGTAATCCTGCGGCTGCCGCCGCCACCAGCGGCGGTGCCAGGGCTGTGCTGTAGCGAAATGGCCCGGAATGCTGCAGCAGCCAGTCCCCCACCGTGGCGTTCCCCGCCAGGAAGGCTCCACCAGAACCGAAGGCTTTGCCGAAGGTGCCGCTGATCAGGCTGATTTCCGGGATCCCGTAGCCCAGGCCGCGGCCCCCTTGGCCGAGTATCCCAAGGCTGTGGGCTTCATCCAGCAGCAGGGCGGCCCCATGGGTTCGGCAGAGCTGCGCCAAGGCGGTGACATCGGGCGAGCTGCCCTCCATCGAAAACAGGCTCTCGCTGAGCACCAGCAGCCGGCGCTGGGGGGCATCACGCCTGGCCCGATCCAACTGGTCTTTCAGGTCGGCGAGGTTGTTGTGCTGGAAGCGCCGCAATTTGGCGCCCGTGGCTTGGATCCCCACCAGCAGGGAGTGGTGAATCAGGCGATCCGCGATCACCCAGGTGTGTCGGTCCGCCAGGGCCTGAACCGCGGCGATATTGGCTTGGAACCCGCTGGGATAGAGCAGGACTCGCTCGCGTCCCAGCCAATGGCCTAGGGCTTGCTCGAGCTCGGCGTGGACTGGGCGTGTGCCGCTGATTAAGCGGGAGGCCCCGGCTCCAACTCCCACGGCCTCGATGGCGGCGGTGGCGGCCTGCTGCAGGGCTGGATCGCGGCTGAGACCCAGGTAGTCGTTGCTGGCTAGATCCAGTAGGGGCCGGGCCTCACCGGCAAAGGCGGCTTGGCCCGCCGGCTCCAGGCTGCGGAGACTGCGGCGGCGCGCCGGGGGGAGGGCCTCCAGATCAGCGGCCAGGGGTGCCAATGGATCGGCTGCGTCCATCGCCCCAGCTCTGCCCTCGGGTGAATGTCCTCAGTTTGCCCGTTTGGCCGGAGCCCATAGGATCTGCTAATGCCCAGCAGCAGCGCATCGGCCCCCGGCACCCCGGCCCAGTCCACGGACGTGCCGCCGCTCGAGCAGCTGTTTCCCTTCAGCCTCGATGACTTTCAGCTTGAGGCGATTGAAGCCCTGAACCAGGGCCATTCCGTGGTGGTGAGTGCTCCCACTGGCTCGGGCAAGACCCTGATTGGTGAGTACGCGATTCATCGCGCCTTGGCCCACGGCCAGAAGGTCTTCTACACAACGCCGCTCAAGGCCCTTTCGAACCAGAAACTGCGGGACTTCCGCGAGCAGTTCGGGGCTGAACGCGTCGGCCTGATGACCGGCGACCTCACCGTGAATCGGGAGGCCTCAATCGTGGTGATGACCACGGAGATCTTCCGGAACATGCTCTACGCCGAGGCCGAGGCGGGTGATGACCCCCTGGCCGACGTGGAAGCCGTGGTGCTCGATGAGTGCCACTACATGAACGACTCCCAGCGCGGGACGGTCTGGGAGGAGTCGATCATTCACTGCCCTCCGGTGGTGCAGCTGGTGGCCCTCTCGGCGACGGTGGCGAATGCCGGGCAGCTGACTGACTGGATCGAGGCGGTCCATGGGCCAACACGCTTGGTCCTGAGCGACTTCCGGCCGGTGCCGCTGCAGTTCAGCTTCTGCAGCGCCAAGGGCCTTCATCCCCTGCTCAACGACGAGGGCACCGGCCTTCACCCCAATTGCAAGGTCTGGCGTGCCCCCAAAGGCCGCAACCGCCGTGGACCCAAAACCCCCAGGCCTCCGCAACCTGAGGCTCCACCCCTGGGCTTCGTCGTGGCTCAGATGGCCGATCGGGACATGCTCCCGGCCATCTATTTCATCTTCAGCAGGCGCGGCTGCGATAAGGCTGTTCGTGATCTGGGCAAGATCTGTCTGGTGAGTCCTGACGAGCAGGCCCGTATTCAGGAGCGCCTCGATGCCTTCATGGCGGCCACCCCGGAAGCGGTGCGCGATGGGGGCCATGACGATGCCCTGCTGCGCGGGATTGCGGCGCACCATGCCGGGGTCCTTCCGGCGTGGAAGGAGTTGATTGAGGAGCTCTTCCAGCAGGGACTGGTGAAGGTGGTCTTCGCCACCGAGACCCTGGCGGCCGGCATCAACATGCCCGCCCGCAGCACCGTGATTTCCGCGCTGTCCAAGCGAACGGAGCGGGGCCACCGCGCGTTGATGGGCAGCGAGTTCCTCCAAATGGCGGGCCGGGCCGGCCGCCGCGGTCTCGACTCCCAGGGCTATGTCGTCACCGTGCAGAGCCGCTTTGAGGGCGTCCGGGAGGCGGGGCAGCTCGCGACCAGTCCCGCGGACCCGCTGGTGAGTCAGTTCACCCCCAGCTACGGCATGGTTCTGAACCTGCTGCAGCGCTATGAGCTCTCCAAGGCCAAGGAGCTGGTGGAGCGCAGCTTTGGTCGCTATCTGGCGACCTTGGATCTCAGCGAGGACGAGGCCCGGATCACTGAGCTGCGCGAGCAGCTGGGTGACTTAAGCGGGACCGTCGAGAACGTCGACTGGGAGGATTTCGAGGACTACGAGAAGCAGCGTGGCCGCCTGCGGGAGGAGCGCCGTTTGCTGCGAATCCTGCAGCAGCAGGCCGAGGAAACCTTGGCCCACGAACTCACCTTGGCCCTCCGCTTTGCCAGTGAGGGAACCCTGGTCAGCCTGAAGGCCCCCGTCCTACGCGGCCGTGTCACACCCGCTGTGATCGTTGAGAAGCAGCAGGGCTCTGGCCAGTTCCCGCTCCTCTGCTGCCTCACCGATGAGAACGTCTGGGTGCTGGTGCCCTGCAGTGCGGTGGTCAGCCTGCACGCCGAGCTCACCTGCCTGCAGGTCAAGGATGTGGCCATACCCGAGCTGCATCGGCCTGGGGAGCTACGCCATGGCGATCAAGCCAGTGGCGGCTTGGCCTTGGCCGTCGGACACATGGCCGGTCGCCACGACATGGTCACTCCCCAGTACGACCTGGCTGGTGAAGTCCAAGCCCAGGCCCATCTGGTGCGCGAGCTGGAGCTGGCGCTGGAACTGCATCCGGCCCATGGCGCTGGCGATCGCAAGAAGCTGCGCAAACAGCGCTTCCGCATGGAGGAGTTGGAGGGGGAGATCGCTGAGCGGCAGCGCATCCTGCATTTCCGCGCCAATCGCCATTGGGAAACGTTCTTGGCGCTGATCGAGATCCTGCGCTTCTTCGGTTGCCTTGATGGTGATGAGGGCTTGGATCCGAGCGAGGTGGGCCGGACCGTGGCGGCCCTGCGGGGGGATAACGAGCTCTGGCTGGGGATGGCGCTGATGAGCGGCCATCTCGATGAGCTGGAGCCCTCCGACCTCGCGGCTGTGCTTGAAGCCATCTCCACGGAGGTGAATCGCCCAGACCTCTGGAGCGGCTATCCACCCCCGCCGGCTGCCGATGAGGCGATGCACGACCTGCGCGGGATTCGCCGCGAACTGCAGCGGCAACAGGAAGCAGCCAAGGTGGTGATGCCGGTCTGGTTTGAAGGCGAGTTGATGGGCCTGGTCCATGCCTGGGCCAAGGGCGTCAGCTGGAGCGACCTGATTGCCAATACCTCCCTCGATGAGGGTGATGTGGTGCGGATCATGCGCCGCACCGTGGATCTGCTCGCCCAGATCCCCTACTGCGAAGCCATCAGCGAGCAGCTGCGCAGCAATGCCCGCGCTGCCCTGAAGGCGATCAACCGTTTCCCAGTGCAGGAACCGATTGATGGGGGCCATGCGAAGGGTGGGGGATCCAATCCCGCCACCGCTCGCCAGAACGACCCCAAGGGTGATCCCTCGGTGCTCAATTCCGTGGCCTGAGCACCAGCCAGACGATGAGTAAGAGCCCGGCCGTGCTGCCCACCGTGTAGAGCCAATCGGCGTAGGGGGTCCAGAACAGGGCGAAGGCTGCAGTCATGGGCATCGGTAGCGTGGCCGCGTGATGAATCCGTCCCGCATCCGCATCCTGGCGGTGGGCAAGTTGCGCAAGAGCTGGGTGCTGGAGGGGGCCTCCACCTTCCTCAAACGCCTACCGGGACTGCAGGTCCTGGAGCTCCGGGATGCCGGGATGGCCAAGGAAGCAGAGGCCATCCTGGCGGCCCTAAAGCCGGACGAGCGCTTGGTGATCCTCACGGAGGAGGGTCAAACCCTGGATTCGGTGGCCCTGGCCAGGCGGCTGGAGGGCTCCGGTTCGGAGCGCCTGGCGTTTGTCATCGGGGGTGCCGAAGGCCTTGACCCGGCGTTGAAGGCCCGCGCCAGTTGGCGCCTGAGCCTCTCCCCGTTGACCTTTCCCCACGAGCTGGCCCGGTTATTGCTGCTAGAGCAGCTCTACCGGGCCATGACGATTCAGCAGGGCGGGCCGTATCACAAGGCCTAGGGGGATGGACTAGATCCCCAGGCGCTGCCAGATCACATCCAGGTTGGCCTGGTGCAGATCAGTGGAGAAGCACTCCGCCAGTTGCTCGGCATTGAGACGCGAGGTCACATCGGCGTCGGCCTCCAGATTGGCCCGGAAGTTGCCGCCGTCGGTGTTCCAAGCGGTATGGGCGTTGCGCTGCACGATCCGGTAAGCGTCTTCGCGGCTGATGCCTGTTTCCACCAGGGCCAGCAGCACCCGCTGGCTGAAGACCACACCGCCGTAGACGTTCATGTTGCGGGCCATGTTGCCGGGGTAGACCCCGAGACCCTTCACGACTGAGGTCATCTCCCGGAGCATGAAGTGCAGGGTGACTGAGCAGTCGGGCAGCATCATTCGCTCCACGGAGCTGTGGCTGATGTCCCGCTCGTGCCAGAGGGCGCAGTTCTCTAGTGCTGCCACGACATAGCTGCGCAGCACCCGTGCCAGGCCGCTGATCCGTTCGCTGCGAATCGGGTTGCGCTTGTGGGGCATGGCGGAGCTGCCCTTCTGCCCCTTGGCGAAGTTCTCTTCGACCTCGAGCACGTCGGTGCGCTGCAGGTTGCGGATCTCGGTCGAGAAGCGCTCCAGAGCGGCACCCACAAGGGCCAGGGTCTGGATGTATTCCGCGTGGCGATCGCGGGAGATCACCTGGGTGCTGGCCGTGTCGGGCACCAGGCCGAGCTTGGCGCAGGCGATTTCCTCCACCCGGGGGTCGGTGTTGGCGTAGGTGCCCATGGCGCCGGAGATCTGGCCCACGCTGACGGCGGCCTCCAGGTGCTCCAGACGCTCCTGGTTGCGGACCACCTCAGCCAACCAGCCAGCCACCTTGAATCCAAAGGTGATCGGTTCACCGTGGATGGCGTGGGAGCGGCCGATCATCACCGTGGTCTTGTGCTCCCGAGCCAGCACCCGCAGGGCCTCGGCCAGTAGGTCGAGTTCCTGGCGCAGCAGCTTCACGGACGCCTTCATCTGCAGGGCGACCCCGGTGTCGAGAACATCGGAGCTGGTCATGCCCACGTGGATGTGGCGCCCGGCGTCACCCACATGCTCGTTGACGTTGGTGAGGAACGCGATCACGTCATGGCGGACCTCGGCTTCGATCTCGAGGATCCGCTCGACGCTGAAGCTGGCTTTCTCTTTGATTGTGGCGACGGCTTCAGCCGGGACGCGGCCCAGTTCGCAGTTGGCTTCGGTGGCGGCGATCTCCACATCGAGCCAGCTTTGGAACTTCGCCTGCTCGCTCCAGATGGCGCCCATCTCGGGCAGGGTGTAACGCTCGATCAAGGCCGCGCCTGGCTCACATCAAGACCAATGTATGGAATGGCCTTTCGGGGCCTCAGGCGACGCTGGTGAGCTTGTGGTGCTCGACCTCCCACTGCACCAGGGGGCCCCAAGCTTGTTGTTGGACCCAGCAGCGGCCGCCACGGCAGCGCAGCACTTGGAACGGAGGTAGGTCTCTGGGTTGATTGCGCAGTTTCACGAAGCTGCCGGGTTGCAGCAGTTCGACCACGTTGTTCGGAGTACGGGCCAAGGTGGTCCACCTCGTTTGAAACATCCTCAGGAGTGTTCCCGGGGAAACCCTTTCACTACCGGTTTTTATTCCGTTTCGCTTTGAGCTTTGTGATCAAACGGGCGTGCGGCACGATGCAGAGGTGCTGGGCCGCTGCCCGATGGGTCGAAAGCGACGCTTGGATTTGCAGCTGGTGGAGCTGGGGTTGGCGGCCTCACGTCAGCAGGCGCAGCAGCTGATTCGTGCCGGCAAGGTCCGCAGTGGTGATCGGATCCTCGACAAGCCCGGTCTGGAGGTTGTGCCGGAACTGGAGCTCCAGGTCGAGCAGCCCCAGCGCTTTGTCTCCCGCGGTGGCGAAAAGCTTTTGGCGGCGGTTGAAGCCTTCCCTTTGGGCCTTGAACAGAGGATTTGTCTGGATGGGGGCATCTCCACCGGCGGGTTCACCGATTGTTTGCTGCAGCACGGTGCATCCCGGGTCTATGGGGTGGATGTGGGCTACGGCCAAACGGCCTGGAGCCTGCGCACCGATGAGCGCTTGGTGCTGAAGGAGCGCACCAATCTGCGCCACCTCCAACCTGAAGATCTCTACGGGGAGGGTGATCTTTGGCCTGATTTGGCGGTGGCGGACGTCTCCTTCATCCGCCTGGCCCTGGTGCTTCCGGCCCTGGGTCGTTTGTTGCAGAGCGCGAGGCGCGAGGCGGTGCTGTTGGTCAAGCCCCAGTTCGAGGTGGGGAAGGAGCGTGTTGGCAAAGGCGGTGTGGTCCGTGACCCCCTGGCCCATGCCGATGCCATTGCTGGGGTGATCGCAGCGGCGGCAGCCGAGGGGTGGCGCGGCTGCGGTGTGGTGGCTTCACCGATCACCGGGCCTGCGGGCAACCACGAATATCTGCTCTGGCTGCGTTCCGGTGAATGGAGTGACCAAGAGAAAACCTCCGAAGCACCTCCCGATGGGGTGTGCATTCGGAGGTTGGTGGAGCAGACCTTGGCCAGCTAACTCAGATGGCGCTGTTGTCCTTGTCGCCGGTGCGGATTCGGACGACGGACTCCACTGGACTGATGAAGATCTTGCCGTCGCCAATCTCGCCGGTGCGGGCGGCCTCTTGGACGGCGCTGACAACGGTGTCGACGCGGGCGTCATCCACCACGATCTCCAGCTTGAGCTTCTGCAAAAACTCAACGGTGAATTCAGAACCGCGGTAGCGCTCGACTTGGCCCTTCTGGCGACCAAAGCCGCGCACTTCGCTCACGGTCATACCGACGATGCCGGCATTCACCAGGGCCAGCTTCACGTCTTCGAGCTTGAAGGGGCGAATGATGGCCTCGATTTTTTTCATGGCTCAGGGCTGGAGTAAGGGAATTCTCTCAGGAAAATCTGACGAGGGAAGGTTTTTGAGGACCTTCTGAAGGCATTACGGCCCAGTCCTGGCGTCGACGATGTGACCGTTGATACCGCCGTGGCCGAAGGGCTGCGATGCGTAGCATCCAAAGCCAGGATGAGCGCTTGGATGACTGCGACCGCAACAACCCGTACCCCTCTCTACGGAGAACGTGCCATTGCTGAGGCGGAGCTGATCTGTTTCGACAACCCCAGGCCTGAGCGTCCCTACGAGGTCTCGATCACCCTGCCGGAATTCACCTGCAAGTGCCCGTTCTCGGGGTATCCCGATTTCGCAACACTGCGTCTGACCTATCAACCCGGTCCGCGGGTGATGGAGCTCAAGGCGATCAAGCTCTATGTCAACAGCTACCGCGACCAGTCGATCTCCCATGAGGAGGTGACAAATCGCATCCTGGATGACTTCGTTGCCGCCTGCGCTCCGGTCTGGATGCAGCTGGAGGCGGATTTCAATCCCCGTGGGAATGTCCATACGGTGATCCGGGCCTGCCACGGGACCCGTCAGCCCTGCTGAACCTCCGCGATCAGTACCGGTAACTCATTGGCCAGGGCTGTCAGGTTGCGGTTGCAAAGACCGGCGACATGCAGCTTCTGGTTGCCGGCCTCGGCGATCGCCCAGATCTGACGCGTCGCGATCAGGCTCAGGGCGCCACCGGCCAGGGCGATGGCAAATCCGCCGTAGACCAGGGGTACGCCGGGGTCCCGCTTGAGCAGGATTCCGCTGGCCGGGATCACTCCAGCCACCCGCAGTGGGATCCCTTCCACCTCAACGGCCTCCCCACCGGGGATCAAGGTGGCCAGGACGTCAGCGTCGGCGGAGTAGGCCGTCACTGGGCCCAGCTCACTGGAGAGGGCCAGCAGCACCGGGTTGCTGCCATCGGGCCGCGTGGGCAGCACGATCCCCCAGACCTGCTCCCCCAGTTGGGGAAAGCTCTGGAGCGGCAGCTCCAGGATCGGACTTCGACCGAGTTGTACCTGCAGTGCGGAGAGCGCCCAGTCCGCCTGATACAGGGTCATGCCCCGGTAACGCAGCGGGTGGTTGACGCTGATTTCCTCGTTGGAGGGGGCCTCGGCCTGCCCTTGGCCCGGGGTCAACTTGAGCTGGGAGCGGAACTGCTCCGGCCGTCCAGCCGGGTCCCTCTCCACGCCAAAGCGCTCCAGGCTGACGCTGACCTGGGTCTCACCGCGGCTGTTCAGCAACTCCAGTTCGTTGCCCGGGGCGAGAAACCGTTCAAGGCGCTGGCCACCAAGCGAGCCCCAGGCGGCCCCAACCATCAGGACGACCAGACCGGCATGGACCAGCAGCGGGCCGACCCGACCCAGGACCCCTTTGCGGGCGGCCAGACGGTCGCCATGGGGTTGCAGTTCCCAGCCACGGTCCTGGAGCAGCACCTCGAGCCGCGCCAGGCTGGCCTTGGGATCGCTGACGGCAATGGTCTCCGCCAGGGTGAGTTTGCTCAGCTGCCTTGGGGTCTGGTAATCGATCCAACGCAGGGCGGCCTGCAGTGCCGGCCACTGGCGCCGCCAGCTGCAGAGGATCAGGGCGAGTCCGAGCCAGGCCAGCAGGGCCAGGAACCAGCTGCTCGAATAGACGTGATCGAGCTGGAGCGAGAGGATCGCGTCGCCGTTCAGCAGGCCCAGCCAGGGCTCAGGGTCGTAGACCCGGTGGTACAGCTCAGCGGCTTCCTTCTGGGGCACAAAGGTTCCCAGTCCGCTGGCCGCAGCGATCAGGATCAAGAGGCCAATGGCCACCCGCAGGTCTGAGATCCAGGCGATCAGTCGCTTCATCAGTGGGGTCAGGAGGGCCGGTCGGATGGAGAGGTGGCGTTAGGTCCAGCGGGCCAGGAGGGTCAAGCAGCCGCTGAGCAGCAACACCACCCCGCTGATGGGCGGCACCCACTGGCCGATGGACCGCAGGGAGAGCAGGCGTGGTGCCCAGGCCGCCGCGGTGCCCGCCACCAGGAGAGGCATGACCTGTCCAGCGGCAAAAGCCGTCAGTAGGAGTGCGCCGGTCAGCGGGGTCGCCGATTGCGCGATCCAGGCCAGCAGGACAGCCAGGACGGGTGTGGTGCAGGGGGAGGCGGCGAACCCGAAGGCCAGGCCCGCGGCGATCGGCGCCAGGGCCGGTGGGACCCGTTGCCGCCACTGCTCTGGATCCGGTCCCGTTGGGAGCTGCAGGGGCACCAGACCCAACAGATTCAGCCCCATCAGAACCGCCAGTAGGGCCACGAGGGTTGGCACAAAGCCCGGCACCTGGCCATAGATGCGGCCCAGGGCACCGCTGCCCAGCCCCAGCAGGACCAGGGAGCCGACAATGCCACTGCAGAAACTCAGGCTGCGGGCCCAGGGACGCTGCGCACCGCCATCAAACCCAGCCAGGTAGGCCAGCGTGACGGGTAGCAGAGAGAGCGAGCAGGGCCCCAAGCTGGTGATCAAGCCGCCGGCAAAGACCAACCCCACGGTGAGAGGTCCTGGGTGGGCCAGGGAACTGCTCAGCAGCTGCTCACCACTGCGGGCCCAATCCGCTAGGGCCTGAGCCAGCATCAATGGGTACGCAGCGCGGGGGGTCAGCCTATCGGCACGCTCTGCCGCTTGGCTTGAAGTCGGCGCTTGCGATGGGGCTTGCTGGGCTCCAGGCCTGCCCCCTCAAGTGAGCAGCGCAGCAAGAGTCCAGCGGTGAGCAAGCTGGACAGCAGGGAGTTGCCGCCGTAGCTGATCATGGGCAGCGGCAGGCCGGTGGTGGGCATGGCCCCACTGGCCACGGCGATGTTCAGGATCGATTGGCCCACCAGCAAGGTGGTGCAACCGATGGCGACAAGTCGCTGCTGGTTGCTTCTGCAGCTCAGCGCGATTCGCAAACCGACGAAGCCAAAGAGCAGTAGGAAGACCAGGAGCAAGAGGGAGCCGACGTAGCCGAACTCCTCGGCAAAGACCGCAAAGATGAAGTCCGTCGTTTGGATTGGTAGGTACTGCAGCTTTTGAGTGGAGAGGCCATAGCCCTCTCCCCAGAGACCACCGGATCCGATCGCCAGCAGGCTTTGAACCAGCTGATAGCCATCCCCTTGTGCATCGCTCCAGGGGTTGAGGAAGGAGGTGACGCGAATGCGCTGGTATTCGTTGATGGAGATGCTTCCGACCGCCACCGCCAGACCAGCGCCAGCGGTGCTGAACATGGCCCAGAGCGGAAGGCCTGATCCCAGGGCCATTAACCAGAGCAAAATCCCGCAGAGGGAGGCGGTACTCAGGTTTGGCTGCTTGAGGATCAGCCCCAGGGTTACCGCAAAGACCCCCAGCCAGATCAGCTTTTGATCGCTGGAGATGCGCCTCCAGTGGGAGAAAAGGGAGGCCCCTTGGAGGACCAGAAAGGGTTTGATCAGTTCAGTCGGCTGGATCTGAATCGGACCGATGACCAACCAACGGCTGGCACCGTTCACCGTGCTGCCGATGACCAGGGTGAGGGCCACCAGAACGGTCCCGATCAGCAGGACCGGACCGGCCATGCGTAGCCAGCGCCTCAGGTTGATGCTGATGCCGGCATAGAGCAGGCCCCAACTCACCAGCATCCACAGCGCCTGACGCTTGAGGTAGTAGCTGGCATCACCCATCTCCCGGGCGGCCACCCACCAACTGGCGGATCCCAGAACGGCCAGGCCGAGGAGGCACCAGATCGCGATCATCCCCAGCAACAACCGCGCTTCTGCCGGCCAGTGCTCAAACGGCACGGGGAGCAACGGTCGCTTTGCGGCCAAGGAGGTGCGGAAATCAGACACTGACTATCCCGTATTTCTTGTGCGCTTGCCAACAAAAAAGCCCGGCAGAGCCGGGCTTTTGGAGAAGGTTTGGACCTGAAGAGCTCAGTTGCCCAGATTCACCTGACGGCGACCAGCAACGAGTTCAACTTTCAGGATTTTGCCTCCTTGCTTCATGATCCGCTGCTGTTCAGCGAACCAGCTTTCATAGGGCACCCACTTGGTGAAGAAGGTGTTCTGCAGCTCACGCTGAGTACGGGTCTTCTCGGGAGAAGGGATGCAGGCGGTGATTTTGAAGAGGCGCATGGCTTGATCCTCAGGTGTGCCAGAGGCGGGGATCAGTTACCCAGGCCGGAGCTGATGTAGTCGAAGTAGACGCCCATCTCACGGCCGGCGTCAGGACCAACCAGGGAAGCTGTGACTTCCTTCATGGCTTGGATGGACTGAACGGTGGCGCCGATGGGCACGCCCAGGGAGTTGTAGGTCTCCTTCAGGCCGTTCAGAACGCGCTCGTCGAGGATCGACGTATCACCGGCCAGCATGGCGTAGGTGGCGTAGCGCAGGTAGTAGTCCAGGTCGCGGATGCACGCTGCATAGCGACGGGTGGTGTACATGTTGCCGCCCGGACGGGTGATGTCCGAATAGAGCAGCGCCTTGGCGACAGCGTCCTTGATGATGGCGGAGGCGTTGGCGCTGATGGTGGCAGCAGCGCGAACACGGAGCTCACCACTGGCGAAGTACTGCTCCAGGCGCCCCATGGAGGCGCTGTCGAGGTACATGCCCTGAACGTCAGCTTGGTTGATGACGTTGGTGATTGCGTCTTGCATGGGTTCTTGGCTGAGGGGCGGTTATGTCAGTGAGTGAGCAGCCTCAGGAGAGGGCGCCAACGACGTAGTCGAAGTAGAAGCCGGCTTCTTCGGCGTCTTCGCCAGTCAGAAGACCCATGGCGGCAATCTTCATTTCCCGAACGGACTCCGCAAGAGCCTCGAGGGGGGTGCCGAGGGAGCGATACATCTCTTTGGCGCCGATGATGCCGATCTCCTCGATCGGGGTCACGTCACCTGCGATCAAGCCGTAGGTCACCAGGCGGAGGTAGTAATCCATGTCCCGCAGGCAGGTTGCGGTCATGTCTTCGCCGTAGGCATTGCCGCCGGGGGAGATGACGTCGGGGCGCTTCTGGAACAGAGCGCTACCGGCGGTCTTGACGATGCGCTCGCGGCTCTCGCTCAGAACCTGAGCGACCCGAAGACGACGCTGGCCACCGCTGACGAACGATTTGATCTGGTCAAGTTCGCCAGGGCTGAGATAGCGGGCTTCGGCGTCCGCGTTGATGATCGAGTTGGAGACGATGCTCATGCAGTTCTGCCTCGAAACAAGCGGCCGCCTTGCGGAGACCGGTATCCGGTGGGTGGGTGAAGGGGGTGATCCAAGTTGGATCGTGCCTCAGGGTAGGAGCTGAGGGTGACTCTCGGAGTCAGTTGGGCGTCCAGGTTTACAACGGTCAACACTGACAGTTGTAAGTGGCGCGCCCGCTCTGGAGACGCCAAAGATTCTCAGCTGCAAAGCGACCCGAGGCCGGCGGCGGGTAACAGTTCTTCACGCCGCCTGGGTATTCCTGAGATCCCCTGCAAGAGAGTGGTTCTTGCTTGTTTTATGACTATTGAATTTCCATAAAAAACCGCCCTCATTTGTTGTGAGAGCGGCACTGGTTTAGTGATGCTTAAGGATTTTATATGGCTGGATTAGTTCTTCAATCCCTTTAAATCTTGTCGCTCGTGGGTGGGTTCATTCCAGCATTTCCTCGATAGAGAGCTGCTGTCCGTTGGATTGTGGCCTGGGTGGTCCCATTCGCCGTTTCCAATCCGCTGACCCTTGGGATTGAGGAGTCGCGACCGGCAAGAAGTGCCTTGATCGCCGCCGGTTGTCCGGACGTGGCCCGGGTCTCAAGGAAAGCGGTGGTCTCCTCGGGAGTTGTTGCTCGGCCCAAAAGGGCGAGACCCGCTGCGGATGCAGCCCGCAGAGGGGCCATTCGAGACAGGCGGTTTTGGAACGCCTCGGCCATGGCCACGGATTCGATGAATCCATTCAGGTCGATGTCCCGGTTGCGCAGTTGGGACTCGGCGGTGACAAGCCGCTCAGACTCCAGGGGGATCCTGTTCAGTAGCTGCTTGTAGGTGGCGTTGATGGCTGCTGTCAGCTCTGACTCAGTGCTGTTTTTGCTGAGTTTGGTGGCGGCAGCGATACCGCCGCGCTTGAGATAGCCGCTGGCATCACTTGTGCGAAGCGCGTTGGCCATCCTTGAGATGGGAGCTTCGCTACCAGTCGAGGCCGGCGGCTTCCAGGTGACCTGTCCGGGAGTGCCCGCGCCCGTAGGCGTTGAAACAGAGAAGGGTGTGCGTGTGCCTTGCGTGCGCATCAGCCCCGCCCAACGGGTGTCGGGGGCGTTGGTGCTGACCTCGGCGCTCCAGCTGCCGCGCACGGTCTGCTGGCGGTTAACCAGATTGCGAGCGGTGATGTCCGCTGTGGTTCTCAAGCTGTCCTTGACCCGAGCATTGGGTCGCTGTCCAAGGCTCAGATCCGGTTGAGCAATGGCATCGAAGTCCGTATTAAAGGTCGGGACGCGGCGTTGGTTCAGATCGCCAGGGGTGATGAAGCGCTCATAGGGAACAGTGTCCAGACCGAAGGCTTCTTGATACTCCGGGCTGTTGACCATGGCATCGACTACGCCATAGAAGCCCTGTCGTGCTGCCACGTCGAAATAGCTGTCGATTTCCCAGCGTCCGAAGGTGGGCCGGCCGAGGATTCGGCGGTGCATCACTTCGACGGCCTTACAGATGTAAAGACCACTCCAATAGCGGCGGCGGAATGCATCGCTGCGTGCGACCTCCCGCACAAAATCTTTGAGGCCGATATCACCGTTCTCGAGCCGGTTTTCGGCTGTCTCCACCCGTTCACCGGCGTAACCGGCGTTGCCCAGGATCTGGACGTAGACAGCCTTGATGACGGACTGGGTGCTGGATTCGGTGAACCTCACGCTGGGACGCCCTTGGATGCCACGGCGCGGAGTGGAATTTCCACCCGTTGCGATCTGAGTCAGGCGACGGGTCTTCGGGCCCACCCGCCTTGGAGTGGCGCTTCTGAATTGCGGGCTATTCATCTGCCCTGGTTGCTTCATGCCGTTACCGACAAGAAGGCGACGGGTGTCGTAGCTCAGCGGAGCAGGACGCGTCGCAACCTTGGCCGTACCTGAGGGGAAGATTGCCCCATAGCTGAGGCCCAACGGATCGTTTCCGCCGCCGTAGGGATGCTGGTCGGCGAAGGGCTGCCGGTAGCTGGCGTAGAGGGTGATGTATTGCGGTGCACCCTCAAACGGTGCACTGAAGCGGAAGAGCTTTCTGTTGGATCCCCAGCCAGCGCTCTCTTGGGCTTCTTCGCCGAGGTCACGCAGATAGGGAACGGTCTCTTCACCAAAGACCTGGGCGTACTCCATCGAGTTGACCAGGGAGTCCACGAGGCCATGGAGACCTTGCTCGCTGACGATGCTGAAGTAGCGGTTGAACTCTTCGCGTGAGCTAAGGCCTCGGCCGAGGAAATGACGGAAGGCCAGCTCAACAGCACGGCTGTTGGAGAAGGGGCCAAAGAACTGGGTGCGGTACTCCTTGCTTTTGCCAAGCGCGCGGATGTACTCGCGCATGCTGATGTCGCCCTTGGCGACCTGGGAGGTTTCGACGGAGCAGGGATCTTGGCTGTAGGCCTTCGCGATGTCGCGCTCGAAGACCTGCCGGTAGGCGGCCCGGATGACCTCGGCTTTTTGAGCGCCACTCATGGCCGGCTTCATGTTGAAGCGCTGAACATTGCCCTGAGCCGCCAGCGCGTAGATGGCTGGTAGCTGGAGGCCCTGACTTTCGGGGCTGCCCAGGCGCTGACGGGCCGAGGGGGTTGGGACGGCCAGCTCCTCGAGCAGCACGTTGAAGCAGCCGATCAGGAGCTGGCGGGCTTCCGGAAGATCCTTGAGCAGATCTGCTGCACCGGCGCGCATCTCTTGAAGAGCGACGTTGGTGGCCGCTAGGGAGCAGCCCTTTTCAAGGACATCCCTCAGCCCACGCGTGTTGACCCTCAGGATGCTGGGGTCGCCAGCGACGACGGCATAGCCCACGTAGCGGAGGAACCAGGCCATGTCGCGGATGGATTTCCGCATCCGCTCGGTGCCGTAGATGGCCACCGAGATTGGATTGAAGCCGGTCGGCAGGATCACCCGAACGTCGGCATCACTCCCGCCACCGTCCAGCAGTCGAGTGAGGAAATTACCGCGCTTGGAGGTATCACTGGTGCCCGTGAAGGTCTGAACCGAGCGCTGGAAGGCCGCTTGGTCGGCTGCCAGGGGAGTTTCCGAACCCGCTGCGACTGGGGTCAGTGGTGCATCGAGATAGGAGAGCGGGGTGCCACCGGCAAAGATCCGGTTGGCGGCTCGGGCCACGATGGCTTCGGCGTTGGCCGAAACCCGACGGGCTGCCTCAACGCGGAGTTGACCGCTCTGGAAGAAGTTCGTCAGGTTGCTGAGCTCGCCTCCATCTGGGAAGCGGTCCTGCTGCTCCGCCTGACGGACGCTGGAAAGCGGCAGGGTGTCGTAGCGCTGAGGAGCAACCCTGCTGCTGCCGCTGCTGGCGGTCACAGTCATGGACGAAAGCGAACCTGGCCTGGGCACGTTACGGCTGCCCCTCTGGCGTCCTGGCAGGCCATGAACAAATGTTTGCAGCCCGTTGTGGGTTTCCTCCGGCTGGGACGGCAGGACATGAAATGCTCGGCCTCTGCGGATCCCCCCTTCAGACCCGCTGCCAGCCCATGACCCAGGCCCCTGCCGATGCCGCCACCCCGGTGGTGAGTGACTTTTACGACCGTTTCCCCTATCCAGGCGATCCGCTGCAAGACGGCCCACCGCCTGGATACAACTGGCGCTGGTGTGTGGACGCTGCTTACTCCGCAAGTACCGGTGCCCTGCCGCCGCTGCGCCCTGAGGGCGAGCCTCTGCGGATCCTCGATGCCGGTTGTGGGACGGGGGTCAGCACCGATTACCTCGCCCACCTCAATCCAGGGGCTCAGATCCTGGCCGTTGATATCTCGCCGGGCACCTTGGAGGTGGCCCGGGAGCGCTGCCGGCGCTCGGGGGCTTTTGAGCAAGCCCAGGTCCGCATTGAAAACCGGAGCTTGCTGGACTTGGCTGGAGAGGGTCCGTTCGACTACATCAACTCCGTTGGGGTGTTGCACCACCTGCGGCAACCGGAGGCGGGCTTACGGGCCCTGTCCCAGCTGCTCAAACCCGGCGCTTTGCTGCACCTGTTCCTCTATGCAGATGGCGGTCGTTGGGAAATCCATCGCACCCAGCGGGCCTTGAGCGCAATGGGTGTGGGGACGGGGGAAGAAGGGTTGCGTCTTGGTCGTCAGTTGTTCAGCGAGCTTCCTGAGCACAACAGGCTTCGTCGCAATCATGAGCAGCGCTGGGCCATCGACTGCGCTGCCGACGCGAACTTCGCGGACATGTATCTCCACCCACAGGAGACCAGCTACAACCTGGAGCGCTTGATGGCCTTTGTGGCCTCAGCTGATTTGCAATTTGCTGGTTTCTCCAATCCAGGGGTCTGGAACCCCGCTCGCCTCCTGCAAGGAGAGTTGTTGGAGAGGGCTCAGAGCCTTCCCCCGGAGGCGCAATGGCGCTTGGTTGAAGATCTGGATCCCGACATCAGTCACTTTGAGTTCTTTCTCAGCAAGGGGCCAGTACGGGAACAGCGCTGGGACGAGGACAGCAGCCTTCTCTCCGCCATTGGCTGCCGGAATCGCTGCCTCTGGGGGTGGCCTGGCCGCGCCCTACTGGATTCCGACATGGCACCCCTGGACGTGAGTGCCGAGGGGTTCACCCTGTTACAAGTGCTCGAGCAGTCTCCTCCGGACACAGCCATCGGTCAGCTCCCATTGGACTGGTCGACTGCTCAGATCGCTTCTGTGGCAAGGGAACTGCAGAGGCAACGGGTTCTGCTGCTTCGTCCAGTCCAGGGCGGAGCAGCGTGATAGATTCCGCGCGCCTTTTCAGAGCAAAGGCGCCTTTGTTGGCTCTTTCACCGCCTCAACCCGATTCGGACTCTCCTCGAGAGGTTTCGATGAACCTGGGGCACACGGTGGACCAGTCGATGGAGGTCACCTCTCTGGAAACGGAGTTGAACCAGGCTGATGGCGCTCTTGATGACCCAATGGTCGTCGGAGCGGATTCTTCCCTGGACGACTTCGACCGACTTCAGCGTCGCTTGATACTGGCCACAGTTTTGGTTGCTGCTTCTGCAGTGCCCATCACGGCTCTGATCTTCGACCTTCACACTGCCATCAGCGTGCTGATTGGCGGCCTCGGTGGAGCTCTCTACATGCGGCTTCTTGCCCGCAGCGTCGGAAAGCTTGCTCAAGGTTCAAAGAAGGTTGGAAAGCTTCAGCTGCTTGTCCCCGTGGTGCTTGTGATGGCAGCGATTCGTCTGCCTGAGCTCGAGATCCTGCCAATTTTTCTTGGCTTTCTCCTCTACAAGCCCGTCGTGATTTTTCAGGCTCTCTCAGATCTTTGAGCGCCTACCTTTTTCAACGTCGCCAAAGCGACACCGAACGCTGACCCAATGGGTTCCTTGCCACTCGTTCTTCCTTTAGCCGAATTGGAGGTGGGCCAACACCTCTACTGGCAGCTTGGGAATCTCAAGATTCACGGACAGGTGTTCCTGAGCTCCTGGGTTGTGATCGGAGCCCTGCTGGCCTTCATCTTTGTGGGCACCCGCAAGATGGAGCGCGATCCACGCGGTGTCCAAAACCTCATCGAATTCCTCTGGGATTACATCCGTAACCTCGCCAGAGAGCAGATCGGTGAAAAGGCTTATCGGGATTGGTTGCCCTTCGTTGGCACCCTCTTTTTGTTCATCTTCGTGAGCAACTGGGGTGGAGCCCTGGTCCCTTGGAAGTTGGTCCATCTCCCGAACGGTGAGCTTGGTGCTCCGACCGCTGACATCAACACCACTGTTGCTCTGGCTCTGTTGGTGTCACTGGCCTACTTCTATGCAGGCCTGAGTCGGAAGGGTTTCCGGTACTTCGAGTACTACGTGGAGCCCACTCCGATCATGCTTCCTTTCAAGATCATCGAGGACTTCACCAAACCTCTGTCCCTGTCCTTCCGTTTGTTCGGAAACATCCTTGCGGACGAGTTGGTTGTCGCAGTTCTTGCGTTCTTGGTCCCCATCCTGGTGCCCCTGCCGGCCATGTTCCTTGGCCTTTTCACCAGTGCAATCCAGGCTTTGATCTTCGCGACCCTCGCCGGCAACTACATCGGCGAGGCTGTCCACGAAGAACATCACTGATCTCTGATCAGTCTTCAGGTCAGTTCGGGGTCACCCGATCTGCCAAACTCTCTGCGCGCAGGTCCGGCTCGATCCGGGCCCATCTTCGGTCTCACCAGATGTCCCAGGCGCAGGGATAACGTCCCGGTCCCAATCCGCGCTCTCCCAGCGCCCTACATCCTTAGTTCCACCATGGATTCCATCACCTCTGCAGCGTCCGTGATCGCCGCTGGTCTGGCTGTCGGCCTCGGCGCCATTGGCCCTGGTATCGGTCAGGGCACCGCTGCCGGCTCCGCTGTTGAAGGCATCGCTCGCCAGCCCGAGGCTGACGGCAAGATCCGCGGCACCCTGCTGCTGTCCCTGGCCTTCATGGAAGCTCTCACCATCTACGGCCTTGTGGTCGCTCTGGTGCTGCTGTTCGCCAACCCCTTCGCTGGCTGATCGCGTCTGAGGTGAATTGGACCGGACAGCCGTCCGGTCCATCCAACCTTCGCCTCAGACCCCTGTCTTGCGTCCGCTCTCTTCCGCCCGCGCCATCGCCTCATGACCAGCTGGCTTTTGCTAGGTGCAACGGAGGGAGGTCTCTTTGACCTCGATGCCACCCTGCCCTTGATGGCAGTACAGGTGGTTCTCCTCACCTTCATCCTCAACTCCCTGTTCTTCCGTCCCGTCGGTCGTGTCGTCGAAGAACGCGAGGGTTACGTCATCACCAGCCGGGCCGAGGCCAAGCAGAAGCTTGCCCAGGTCGAGCGACTGGAAGCAGATCTTCGTGATCAGCTGAAGGAGGCCCGAGTGGCCAGCCAGAAGCTGATTCAAGAAGCGGAGCAAGATTCCGACAAGCTCTACCGGGATGCACTCGCTGCTGCGACTGCTGATGCGAATGCTTCCCGTGAGCAGGCTCGCCGTGAGATTGATGCTCAACGCGAGTCAGCTCTGAGTCAGCTCAAGTCTGACGCCGACAAGCTCGGCGATCTGATCGTCGATCGTCTGCTGGCTGCAAAATGACTCTTCCAAGCCTTTTCGCCTCCCACGGCAGCTTTGGTCTCAACTTCGACCTGTTCGAGACCAACATCATCAACCTCGCGATTGTCATTTTCGCGCTCTACAAGTTTCTGCCTAATTTCCTTGGCGGCATTCTTGAGCGCCGACGCGCGATCATCCTTGCTGATCTGAAGGACGCTGAAGAGCGCCTCAGTTCTGCGACTGCAGCTTTGTCCCAAGCCCAACAGGATCTGGCCGCTGCCCAGCAGAAGGCCGATCAGATTCGTGTTGACGGCAAGGCTCGCGCCGAAGCCATCCGCCTTGACTCTGAGAAGCGCACCATCGATGAGATGGCGCGTCTTAAGCAGGGCGCTGCTGCGGATCTCGATGCTGAGGCTTCCCGTGTCAGCAATCAGCTCCGCCGTGAGGCAGCCCGACTGGCCATCGAGAAGGCTCTAGCCACCCTGCCGGGCAAGCTCAACGCTGATGGTCAGGCAAAGCTGGTGAATCAGTCCATCAAAACGTTGGGGAACGCCTGATGCCGCTGCTCAACACCGTCACGACCCCCTACGCCGAGGCTTTCCTTCAGGTGGTCGAAAGTCGGAATGAAGCCGACGAGGTCATCGAACAAGCCAAGGCTGTTCTTGCCCTTTGGAACGACTCGCCTGACCTCCGGGAAGCCATGGGTTCTCCTGTTTTGGAGGTGGCCGCCAAGAAGGCAGCCATTGAGAAGCTCTTTGCTGATCAACTCAAGCCCTCTTTCCTCAATCTGCTGAAGCTGCTGGCCGACCGCCAGCGCATCGGCATGCTCGACGCTGTGCTGGATCGCACGCTCGAGCTCTACCGCGAGCAGCGCAACATCGCTCTCGCTTCTGTCACCTCTGCCTCTGCTCTCAATGAGGAGCAACAGGCTGAGCTCAGCAAGAAGGTTCAGGCCGTGGCCGGTACCGACAAGCTGGAGATCAATCTGAGTGTCGACCCCAATTTGATCGGCGGTTTCGTCGTCAAAGTCGGCTCCAAGGTGATCGACGCCAGCCTCGCGGGTCAGGTGCGTCGCCTCGGACTGGCGCTGGCCAAGGTGAGCTAGCTCCGCACCCGAACCCCTTTCTCACCCCTCGTCCTCAACCCCAACGCCTCCCATGGTTTCCATCCGCCCCGACGAGATCAGCGCGATCCTCAAGCAACAGATCGCTGATTACGACAAGTCGGTTTCCGTCAGCAACGTCGGCACCGTGCTGCAGGTCGGCGACGGCATCGCCCGCGTCTATGGCCTTGAGCAGGTCATGGCCGGTGAGCTGATCCAGTTCGAAGACGGCACCGAAGGCATCGCTCTCAACCTCGAAGACGACAACGTCGGCGCGGTGTTGATGGGTGAGGGTCGCGGCATTCAAGAGGGCAGCACCGTCAAGGCCACCGGCAAGATCGCCTCGGTGCCAGTTGGCGACGCCCTGCTCGGCCGTGTGGTGAACCCCCTGGGCCAGGCCATCGATGGCAAGGGTGACATCCCGACCAGCGAGACGCGCCTGATCGAATCGATGGCGCCTGGCATTATTCAGCGCAAGTCGGTGCATGAGCCCATGCAGACCGGCATCACCGCCATCGACGCGATGATCCCCATCGGTCGTGGCCAGCGCGAGCTGATCATTGGTGACCGCCAGACCGGCAAGACCGCCATCGCGATCGACACGATCATCAACCAGAAGGGCGAAGACGTTGTTTGCGTCTACGTCGCTGTGGGTCAGAAGGCTGCTTCTGTGGCCAACGTCGTGGAAGTGCTCCGTGAGAAGGGCGCCCTGGACTACACCGTGATCGTGGCTGCGAACGCCTCCGAGTCCGCCGCTCTGCAGTACCTGGCTCCCTACACCGGCGCTGCCATTGCTGAGTCCTTTATGTACAAGGGCAAGGCCACCCTGGTCATCTATGACGACCTGACCAAGCAGGCCCAGGCTTACCGCCAGATGTCCCTGCTGCTCCGTCGTCCCCCCGGTCGTGAGGCCTACCCCGGCGACGTCTTCTACTGCCACAGCCGTCTGCTTGAGCGCGCCGCCAAGCTGAGCGACGCCATGGGCAAGGGCTCCATGACCGCCCTGCCGATCATCGAAACCCAGGCCGGTGACGTCTCGGCCTACATCCCGACCAACGTGATCTCGATCACGGACGGTCAGGTGTTCCTGAGCTCCGACCTGTTCAACTCCGGTCTCCGCCCCGCCATCAACGTGGGTATCTCCGTGAGCCGGGTGGGCGGTGCTGCCCAGACCAAGGCCATCAAGAAGATCGCCGGTACCCTCAAGCTCGAGCTGGCTCAGTTCGACGAACTGGCGGCCTTCTCCCAGTTCGCTTCTGACCTGGACGCGGCTACCCAGCAGCAGCTGGCCCGTGGTAAGCGTCTCCGCGAGATCCTGAAGCAGCCCCAGTTCAGCCCCCTGATCCTGGCCGAGCAGGTCGCTGTCGTTTACGCCGGCGTTAAGGGTCTGATCGACGAAGTTCCCGTCGAGTCCGTTGTTCAGTTCTGCCGCGAACTCCGCGAGTATCTGAAGAGCAACAAGCCCGAGTTCATCACCAAGATCCAGACCGAGAAGCAGCTCAGCGAAGACGCTGAGGCCATGCTCAAGGATGCCATCAACGAAGTGAAGTCTTCGATGCTGGCTGCGGCCTGATCCCTGACGGTTAATCCGGAGAGTCCAAATCCATGGCCAACCTGAAGGAGATCCGCGACAGGATCAGTTCCGTTAAAAACACCCGGAAGATCACCGAGGCCATGCGTCTCGTGGCAGCTGCCAAGGTCCGCCGGGCCCAGGAACAGGTTCTGCGCAGCCGTCCGTTCGCTGACCGACTTGCACGCGTTCTGGAGAACCTCCAGACCCGTATGCAGTTCGAGACTGCCGATGCGCCGCTGCTCGAGAACCGTGACGTCCGCACCATCACCCTGCTTGCCGTCACCGGCGACCGGGGCCTGTGCGGTGGCTACAACGCCAACATCATCAAGCGCACGGAACAGCGTCACGCTGAGCTGAAGTCTCAGGGCTATGACGTGGATCTGGTGTTGATCGGCCGTAAGGTCGCCACCTACTTCCAGAACCGCGCCAGCCAGTACACCATTCGCGCCACCTTCATGGGGCTCGAACAGGTGCCCAACGCGTCTGAAGCCGGCAAGATCGCCGACGAGGTGCTCGCTGAGTTCCTCTCTGGCACCACCGATCGCGTCGAGATCATCTTCACCAAGTTCATCAACTTGGTGAGCTCCAAGCCTGTTTCCCAGACGTTGTTGCCCCTGGACCCCCAGGGCATCGCCAGCGCGGATGACGAGATTTTCCGTCTCACCACCCGTGATGGTCAGCTGGGTGTTGAAACCGGCAAGGTCAACAATGACCAGCCCTCGCTCCCCTCTGATCTGGTGTTCGAACAGAGCCCCGATCAGCTGCTGAACGCCCTGCTGCCTCTGTATCTGCAGAACCAGCTGCTTCGTTCCCTGCAGGAAGCGGCCGCCTCCGAGCTCGCCAGCCGGATGACCGCTATGAACAACGCCAGCGACAACGCCAAGGCCCTCGCGAAGTCCCTGACCCTGGACTACAACAAGGCGCGTCAGGCCGCCATTACCCAGGAGATCCTGGAAGTGGTTGGTGGCGCCGCCGCCATGTCCTGAGCTTTTTTGCTCTGTTGTCTCCCAAGCCCTCCCTTCGGGGAGGGCTTTTTTTGTGGCTGGAGTGCGGCATCGCAGGATGACTACAGCGCCTGCCTGTCATGACGCTTTCCTTGCAACCGCTGTTCCCGTTGGCCCTAGCCACAGCGCAGCTGCCCTTGGATCCCATGGATTCCGTCCTGTTGTTGCAGGACGCCTTGGCCTTGCGCGGGGAGGAGAGCGGTAACCCCAATCCAGGCTGTGCCTGGACCGGTGACATCAACGGTGTCTGGCAGGTGCACCAGCTCCCGGCCTTTGCGGCCATCACTGAGCTGGTGCGGCGGCATGCCTGGGAGTACCTGGCGCAGCTTGGTTTTCAGTGCGACCAGGTGGCCCTGCATATTCAGCGGGCCTGGCCGGTGGTCAGTGAACCCGGGCAGGTGGTTGGCCGGCACCACCACCCCAATGCCCACCTGAGCGCCATCGTCTATCTCAACGGTGATGGATCGGGACGGAGCGGTTGCTTGCGTCTTTACCCCGCCGGTCAGTGCAATGAGCTGGTGCCGGGCTTGGCGGTGGGCCATGGCGGCCCCCTCGACGGTGCGATCACCTGGAACGCACCCCATTTCGATTTGGCACCCAGGGCTGGATTGCTGGTGCTCTTCCCTGCCCAGGTCGACCACGCCGTGACGGCCAATGAGGACGACGATGACCTCAGGGTGTCCTTGGCCTTTGATCTGGCCCTCAGCGCTCCCCTCTGCGATCAGCCAGGGGCGGCCCCCCCTGAATACCTGGCCCCCCATCCGCAGCAGTGGAGTCCGCTGAGCGAGCCGTGATCCTGGACAATGGGGACCTTCTGGACTGAGCAGCTCCATCCATGGGCGAGACCTACACCGTTGTCTGTGAACTCAACGGCGCTAGCCATAGCTTCAGCTGCGCCGCCGATCAGACCGTTCTCGCTGCTGCTGAAGCTGCCGGCGTGCCTGTCCCCAGCTCCTGCTGCTCCGGTGTCTGCACGACCTGTGCGGCCGTCGTCAAAGAGGGTTCTGTGCATCAGCCCGACGCCATGGGCGTCAAGGCAGATCTGCAGGAACAGGGCTTCGCGCTGCTCTGTGTGGCCTTCCCCCGCAGCGACCTCAAGGTGGTCGCCGGCCAGGAGGATGCCCTCTACGAAGCGCAGTTCGGTCAGTACCAAAAGTGAGTCCAGGGCTCTCTGGTTTTCGCTCCCTGGCGCTCACGCTCGTCTGTGAACCTGGTCCGCTGTTGCCGCAGATCGAGGCCGCGTTGCGGACCCACGGCGTGCCTCTGCGCTGGGCGATTACCGAGGCGGCCTGCCGGCCCGATGGCGGGCGCCAGCTGACCCTCGAAGCGATGGTTTACCAGCCGGCCCTTCTCGTATGACCCGTCCTGGGGAGCCCTTGCCCACCTTGATGGTGGTGCCCACGGGCATTGGCTGTGAAGTGGGTGGCTACGCCGGTGATGCGGTGCCCGCGGCCCGGCTGTTGGCGGCCGCCAGTGGCTGTCTGATCACCCATCCCAACGTGATGAATGGGGCCTCGCTCTACTGGAGCGACCCGCGCATTCACTACGTCGAGGGATCCAGCCTGGATCGCTTTGCCTCGGGTGAACTGGCGCTTGAACCGATTCGCAGCCAGCGTATCGGCCTGCTGCTGGATGCCGGGATTGAGGAGGAGCTGCGCCTCCGCCACCTGCAGGTCGCCGACGGTTGCCGCGCCAGTCTGGGTCTGAGCATCGGACCTGTCGAAATCACCTCCGCCCCGATCGGGGTGAGCCTGAGCCAAGGGGAGAGCGGGGCGAGCTGGGGACAACTGGAGCGCCCCGATGTCTTGCTGGAGGCCGGGGAACGCCTGCGGGATGCTTGCGCCACGGCCATCGCCGTGATTGCTCGCTTCCCTGATGACCCTGATAGCGACGCCCTGACGGCCTACCGCCAAGGGGGCGGCGTCGATGCCTTGGCTGGCGCTGAGGCGGTGATCAGCCACTGGCTCAGCCGTCAACTGAACCTGCCCTGCGCCCATGCCCCAGCCCTGAGCCCCCTGGAGATTGACCCCCAGTTGGACCCTCGGGCAGCGGGAGAAGAGCTCGGCTACACCTTCCTGCCCTGCGTCCTGGTGGGCCTGAGTCGGGCTCCGGCGCTCTGGCCTGCGGCCCAGGCCCCCGCGGGATCGATTCGCCCCGATCAGATTGGCGCCGTGGTAGCCCCGGCCGGTGCCCTGGGGGGTGCGGCGGTCTTGGCCTGCGCCGAGCAGGGTGTTCCGGTGATCGCGGTGGAGAACCCTTGTGTCCTCTCGGTGACGGCCGAGGCCCTGGGGATCGAGGTGCTCCGGGCCTCCAGCTATAGCGAGGCGGCTGGTTTGCTGCTGGCCCTGCGGGAGGGGATCAACCCCCAGGCCCTGCAGCGTCCGCTGGGGCGGCTCGGCTGATGGCCGGCTTTGGCCAGCCGGCTGAGCCCTGTCCCTGCGGCGGGGAGCGCTACGCCAACTGTTGTGAGCCGTTCCATCTAGGCAAGGCACGTCCGGTGAGCGCGGAACAGTTGATGCGCTCGCGCTACAGCGCCTATAGCCGGGGCCTGATCGACTACCTGATTGAGACCCATCCCTCGGAGCTGCCCCAGGCCCAGCGGCGTCAGGCGCTGAAGGCAAGCAACCGCGGGGTGCGTTGGACTCGGCTCCGCATTACTGCCACCGAGGCTGGAGAGGCGGGCGACCTCACTGGCACGGTGACCTTTGAGGCCCACTACCGCCAGGTCGGGCACACCAATGTGCTGAGGGAGTGCTCCCGTTTCGGCCGCCAGGGCGAGGTGCTCGAGGGCCGTTGGCTCTACCTGGACGCTGAGGCTTGATTGACACAACGGTCAAACCACTCTGTATCGCAGACCCTGATCGGCAGAGGCAAAAGAAAAGCCCCCGTCGTTGAACGGGGGCCGTCTGCTCTTCGGTGCCCCTCCCGGGGGCTGCAGATACTCTCCGGCCCTACTTGACGATCGCCATAGCCCCATTTGGGGGCAATTCAGTCCAAGTCGACCTCAAGACTCCAGTGGCACTGAGGCTGATCAGCTCTGGTTATTGATGTGATCGCTAGAGGCGATCACCAAAAGGGTTCCCTTCTGATGGGCACCACTCATAACTTCAGGTGCAACAGCCCGCATGGGCCGTTCTGCATCCCCGCTCCAACGGCAAGTCCGTTGAGGCCTTTCTTTCCCGTACTCATGACGACCACCATCCAGCAGCGCCAAGGCGCTTCTGCGTGGAACCAGTTCTGCGAGTGGGTCACCAGCACCGACAACCGCCTCTATGTGGGTTGGTTCGGCGTTCTGATGATTCCCTGCCTGCTGGCCGCCACCATCTGCTTCATCGTTGCCTTCGTGGCAGCACCCCCCGTCGACATCGACGGCATCCGTGAGCCTGTTGCCGGCTCCCTGATCTACGGCAACAACATCATCTCTGGCGCTGTCATCCCCAGCAGCAACGCCATTGGTCTGCACTTCTATCCCATCTGGGAAGCTGCCAGCCTCGACGAGTGGCTGTACAACGGCGGTCCTTTCCAGCTGGTTGTTTTCCACTTCCTCATCGGCATCTACGCCTACATGGGTCGTGAGTGGGAACTCTCCTACCGCCTCGGCATGCGCCCCTGGATCTGCGTTGCTTACAGCGCACCCGTGGCTGCTGCTTCCGCTGTGTTCCTGGTGTATCCCTTCGGTCAGGGCTCCTTCTCGGACGCCATGCCCCTCGGCATCTCCGGCACCTTCAACTACATGTTGGTGTTCCAGGCTGAGCACAACATCCTGATGCACCCCTTCCACATGCTTGGTGTGGCTGGTGTCTTCGGTGGTTCCCTGTTCTCCGCCATGCACGGCTCCCTGGTGACCTCCTCCCTGGTGCGTGAAACCACCGAGAGCGAGTCCCAGAACTACGGCTACAAGTTCGGCCAAGAGGAAGAGACCTACAACATCGTGGCTGCCCACGGTTACTTCGGTCGCCTGATCTTCCAATACGCCTCCTTCAACAACAGCCGCAGCCTGCACTTCTTCCTGGCTGCCTGGCCTGTGGTTGGCATCTGGTTCACCGCCCTGGGCGTGAGCACCATGGCGTTCAACCTGAACGGCTTCAACTTCAACCAGTCGATCCTGGATTCCCAGGGTCGTGTGCTGAACACCTGGGCTGACGTGCTGAACCGCGCCAACCTCGGTATGGAAGTGATGCACGAGCGCAACGCTCACAACTTCCCCCTCGACCTGGCTGCTGCTGAGTCCACTCCTGTGGCTCTGCAAGCTCCCGCCATCGGCTGAGGCTGAACCCAACCAACGATTCAGCTTCTACTCGAACCTCGAGGACGGTTGAATCAGAAGCCCCTACCGCAAGGTGGGGGCTTTTTGTTGGCTGGTGAGTCGGGACGCCCCCGACCCAATCTCCTCGCCACCAAGCAGTGGGTCGCCGATCCGTTGCTGCAGCCCATAAAAAATCCCCCCGGGCAGGTATCCGGGGGGATGGACTGACGTTTCGCAGCCATCGTCGTCCGATTCCGTTCAGCTCAGAACCCCCATATGGGGGTAATCGTTGGATTTCAGTGGAAGCCGGTCCGCCATCACTGAAAGAGAGGCGCATTCGACCAGCGCCATCTGAGCGGGGGCAACTGAGGTCAGGCCTGCTCCTGGGTTTCAGGCTGGGCCTTCTCGCTTTGATGAGACTGACGAATAAAGCGCTTCCGCTGGGCGCTGTCCTCAGGACTTTGGTCCAAGGGAACAAGGTGCCAGCCACCGTTGAACCGCGTCTCTCTCTCTGGTGCTGTCATACGAAAAACCCCCCGATCCAAAAGAAGTGCGGGGGGTCGTCTTTCAGGCACCCCCCTTTCGGGGTTGGTGTCACTTTCGCCTTGCTCAAGGCCATCCAGATAGCCCCAAATAGGGACAACTCTCCTCTTCGGGAAAGGGAGGGATGCTGAGTCTTAGTTCAGGCAGGCCATCGGATGACGATTGCCCACCCCCAGAGCTTTGGCCACACCGGGATGGCAGACGGAGCCGCCGACGGTGTTCAGGCCTGAGACCAGTTCGGGCCGGTCGGTGACGGCTTCGATCAGGCCCCGCCCAGCGATCGCCAGGATGTAGGGAAGGGTGACGCTGACCAGGGCTTCGGTGGAGGTGTAGGGCACGGCGCCGGGCATGTTGCCGACGGCGTAGTGCTGTACGCCATGGATGGTGACCACCGGATCGGTGTGGGTCGTCTCCCGGCTGGTGGCGATGCAGCCCCCCTGGTCGATGGCGACATCAACGATGACGGAACCAGGCTGCATGCGTTGGACGAGCTCTTCGCTCACCAAGGTGGGTGCACGATCACCCGGTCGCAGCACCGCACCGATCACCAGGTCGGCGCTGGGGATGAGCCGCTCCAGGCGACCGACGCTGCTGACCAGGCTCACCATCCGCCCTTGGCGCGCCGGCTCCAGTTGCCGTAGCCGCTCGGGGGAGAGATCCAGCAGCAGGACCTCCGCATCCATGGCTGCTGCGACTCGGGCCGCATTCCAGCCGACACTTCCTGCGCCAAGGACCACTACTCGGGCGGGACGAACACCGGTGCAGCCGCCCATTAAGACCCCACGGCCGCCATGGGGTTTCTCCAGCAGGTGGGCGCCGACCTGGGCCGCGAGCCGACCGGCTATTTCACTCATCGGCGCCAGCAGGGGCAGGCTGCCGTCGGAGAGCTGAACGGTCTCGTAGGCGATGGCCGTGGTGCCGGCCTCGATCAGGGCTTGCCCGACAGCGGGGTAGGCGGCGAGGTGCAGGTAGGTGAGGAGCACCTGATCGGCGCGGAGGAAGGGAAATTCCTCTTCCTGGGGTTCCTTGACCTTGACCACGAGGTGGGCGCCCCAGGCGTCCTCGCGGCTGACCAGTTCCGCACCGGCGGCGATATAGGCCGCGTCCTCAATGCCGGCCCCAGCTCCGGCGTCGTGCTCGACCCGGACCGAGAGGCCATGGCTCACCAGCTCGCGAACGGCATCGGGGGTGAGGGCAACCCGCTGCTCATCGGGTTTGACTTCCCGTGGCACCCCGATGCTGGAGATGGGTGCGATGGAGCCGGCCATGGAGCGGTCGCAGGCTTGCGGTGACCTCAGCTTGGCGAGAAGCGCAGCACTTGGCCATGCCTCTCAACGTCCACCCTTTTGACGCAGTGGTGAATGCCATAGCTCACATAGACGTAAAAACGTCCTGGCTCACCAAAGAGCGTTTCGTTGCTGGGGGAGCGGCGGCGGTAGCCGTGGCAGGCGGGGTCGTCCTGGGAATACGCCTCCGTTTCCACCACCACACCCCAGAGCAGGGTGTCGCCTGTTTGGCGTTTCACCAACTTGCAGCCAATCAGTTCAGGAGCAACGACCTCCGCTGGACGGCAGAAGAAGGCGTGGGGCAGGGTTTGGGAGAGCGTGGTGGCTATGGAAGTGGCTGCTTCTCTTCTTTCATTTTTCTGCCACCCAGCGAAGTGCTCTAAGCCCAGTGGCAATGGGGGATTTCCTGGCGAAACTCCCGCCAGAAGTTGAGCGCGAGCGCAATGCAATAGTCCATACGCCTGAGCCTCTCCCTCACTGGTGCAGCTGCTTTGGCACTGGCCTCAATGCCTCAGGTGAGCGCAAAGCCTGCTCAGGTGGCGCAAGGGAGCGCGGAAGACCTTGGAGTGATGAGCATCCGCCTCAAGGATGTGGTGAAACCGCAGGTTGGAGTTCAAGGTCAAACCCAAGCGGCTGGCACCCCGAATGAGGCAGGCATTGGCGGCTTTATGCCGCTGGTGGTGGGAGAGAACAGCGTGTTCTTTGCTGATGTGCTGGCGAATGCGAACTTCGCGGACTGGGGCAACAGCAGCAGCATCGTTAATGCCAAGGTGGCTGGTACCACCATCAGCACGTCATCCAGGCTTGGGTATCGCTGGCTGAATGGTGATCGCAGTTGGATGTTTGGCGTCAACGGTGGGTATGACACCCGACCGATGGCAACGGGTGATGCCGATACGGGTGTTGCGGTCTCTGGTCAGCGGACAGTCTTTTTCCAGCAGGCAGCGTTTGGCTTGGAGGCAGTGAATGATGACTGGAGCTTCAATGCCTATGGATTGATCCCAACTGGAACAACGGAATACAGGTTGAATAGTGCTTACAACGGAGGAGCACTAGATACGTATGGGTTTGATGCGGGCTACAGCATCACGCCAGAGTGGAAGCTGAGCGTTGGCTATTACTACCAGAATGGCGACCTCAATACAGCTGATGGCTCAGGCGTGCTGGGGCGACTGGCTTACAGCATCAATGAGGGAGTAACGGTTGGCACCAATCTGTCTTATGACAGCGCGTTTAAGTCACGCTTCTCTGCTGATATTAAGTGGCGTTTTAATACAGCAGGAATTTCACAAAGTGAGAAGCAGAAGAAGGCGTGGGAGAAGCCTACGATCAAGGCATTAACTGAGACCGCGAAGAATAGGGATGTGCGGGTGAACGACTGTGAGAGCGGTGAATGGTTGGCTCCAAATTTTTTCGCTTGTTGGGATTAGAGTAAATTTTTCTAGCTCAATACTCTTTGGTGAGCGCTGTAACGTGCCGCTGAAAGGATAGAGCCTAACCACCCAAAGCCCTTGCTAGCGCAGGGACTTTTTATTTCTTTAATCACTTGCTAATCACGCCTAAATGCCATCCAATACCTGGTACCTATATCGTGCCAGCATTTCTTCCATTGATGATTTCTATATTAACTAATTCCACTTTAAATATTTAGGCAAAGTAAGCTCAGCCTCTGCATTCAAGATCTCTAATGATATGCTTATCTCCTCAATTTATTCACCGTAGCAATAGCCGTAAATCACCATCACGGATGCCATTGGCTCGTCTAAATCTCACCGCCACCTGATGCCAGTCTTCTGGAATTTGATTGAGCCGCAAATCAAATGCAAACGGTAGTTGCTGCTGCCCTGGCGATACATGCTTTCAATTTCATGTGTTTATGACTATTGTTGCAGTCGTCCGTTTAGCATGATTTTGCAATAGGGGGTCGCGCCTGTTGGAGTGTGTTTCTGATTTTGTCAAGCGCTTTAAGCGAAGTCCACTTGTTGTTTGCAGTGAGCTTGATGGTCAAACTGCTCTATTTCAAAGCAGTACTTGTGACTACTTAGTGCTTAATGAAACCGGCTCTGCGATCTGGGATGCATTGCATTCGCCTATGACGCTCGAGCAGATTTGTGAAAAACTCTTGGCGGAATATGAAGTCACTCCTGAGCAGTGCCGGATGAGCGTAGAGGAGTGGCTTTCTATCGCGATCGCAAAAGAAATTATTGCTAGCGTTTGGTGATCTAGCGGCAATTATTATTACTAGAGGCGCAGATAAGGCCTAGAAGTTGAATGTCGTTCTTAGCTCTATTGCCCATATTTCGCTCTTGGCTTTATTCTGGCCAATTATCTTGAATCCATGCCGCGCAAAATAGCGCCTCATGGACGCTTGCCGCAAGCCTGGGTTGATATTCTCTGTTAATAAATGTGTTGCTCGATGGTCTCTGTTTGGGTTGTCGCTTTTAAACTCTCTGAGGAATGTTGTATAGAGCTGATTGCTAAGTCTTGGGGTGCGATGGCTGGGAAGGACGTACATTCTTTGAAAGTAGGCGTGGCTTCCTAGATGCAGTTCTGGGTCTAGTGTTCGAAGGGCGACAAAAACGACCCCGGTAATCCGGCCAAGTGAATCTCGGGATGTGGTAGCTGCTTGTATCCTTAATGGTCGAATAATGGATCTTTGATTGATCGTTGAGATGGCCGTTGATTCTTTGAATCTCCTGAGCTCAGATCGGTAGGATTCCCGATTGGTATCCCAGAACTCCCGAAGTTCTGACTTGAGCTCATCATTAATAGCTCCGAAGATGTAGTCAATGGTGAACGTCACTTATTGATTCGTTGGTCCCGTGTAACCAAAGCGCTTCATGGTCGCCGACAGATTTTCTTCCAATCTTTGGCGCTGCTCAAGAGACAGTTTTTCTGCTCCTTCGCCGCTTCGTCCTGATCGAAAGAATCGGTTGCATCCTTTTGGTTTCTCGGCAAAGCCGCCGACCTTTGCTTCGAGTGTCTGGAGTTTCTCTATGGATGTATTGATGATTGTTTGTTCGATCAGGTTTGAGTCGCTGGGTAAACCAAGAAACTGCGCTAAGTGTGAAAACGTTTCCTGTCCATTGCCGAGCATATCCTCGTATCGGATTGTGAGGACTGGGAGGATGGATTGCTCAGCCCAGGACCGTACATGTTGATCCCATCGCCCCATGTGTTGACGGACCTGACGTCCACCATGGCGCATGCTCGGCACAAGTGCTGCTTCGGAATCGATGAGAAATTCAATGCAACGTTGGATGGGCCACGAGAAGAAGTTGCTGAGTGAAATGGCGACATCTTCGGGGTGCCGTAACAGGTAAACGACTCCATTGCAGCCTTGGGTGCTCACCACCGGTCTTCCACGCGAATCTGGGGAGTGAAATGCATCGTGAGTCTTGTGGAAGCGTTCACCTTCTGCGAAAACCCATTGACTTGTGCCGGCGTTGCCTCGGAGGGGATCAAGTTCTCCAAAACTTAAATCACAGGTATTGATTCCGAGTTGGTCATCAAGCCATAGCCGTGATGAGGCAATGCTGCCTGTGGAAATGTCTTGATTGAGGTGAAGTTCTTCGCGTTCACTCTCTCCCGATAAGCGCCTTAATTCAGTAATGAAGACTCGACACCATGTGTTCCCGGATTTGGGATAGGAGGCGAGATACCAGTAGCCATCTTTAGTCATTGAAAGACTCCTGCTCGCTTGGTTCTGGCTTTGAGGGGGAAGCTGGGTTGAGTAAATCCATTTGCTTCAGACCCTCTGACATGGCCTGTATGTCATCCGGTAGGTGTAACCGATGGACAGGAGTCGAGCGAACACAGCCTGTCGCCTGCATAAAGAGTCGTGCTTCGGTGTTCATGCCCCGATAAAACCTGGCATGGAAAGCCTGGTTGCGCAACGCAAGTAGACCGCTTTGCTGATTTAGTGCTTCGCTGACTTTGATCTTGCCTGAGAGTGTGTCGTTGTTGTCTGCATCTCCGTTCGTTGAGCGATTTAAGATGTAAATCGCGGAGAGTGGTGTTGGGGCTGTCGCCAACGATTGTGATGCTGGGGTAATGCGGTAGCGTTTCAAGCCTCGCCGGACGAGAGGTAGGTTTACTGCTTCGATCCCGAGTTTTTGAGTTGCATCATGCCAAAGCTTGATGTGCTGTGGTCCTAAGGGGATTGTTCGGTCTGCCTTAATCACTGTCACTTCGCTGCTGATCAGCCTCCAGCCTTGCTGCAAAAGGCACCATGCAAGGGTCGATTTCCCGGTTGTTGGGTGGCCAAGTAATGCAATCGCGCGTCCATCGCGCTCTAAGGCTGTCCCATGCACAACCAGCTCGCCGCGCTGAATCGCTAATGCCCCAAGCCCACTTGTTACAAGAAAGGTGCGAATGTCTCGATCGCTGACGCTGTCGTTCCAGCGCTCCCATTCCAAAATCTGCCCGTTCGTTGCCCTGAACCAGCCAATCCCCTCTAGCTCGAGTCGCCATTCTTGGGGCACCATCGTGATGCAAGGAGTGCTGTGTTGGTTGGGATCCAACAACAAGGGCCACGCAGTGTGATTAGTGTTTCTAAGTTCTATGTTCTCAATCTCCGGAGTTTCTTCGTTGATCTCGGTGAGGTCTGGCAGGGCTATATCGCTCTTAAGTGTCATCCCATATGCTGAATATCTGTGGGTTTGATTCATTTTGTGTGACGTTTCTGCGTTTCCGCGCTTGCGGAATTGTCAAGGCCGAAATGAATGACTTGTATTCGTGAACAGTAGGGGTCTGGGCCAGATCTCACGGGGCTGATTGCTGGCTTCACATGCTTTTTAACCCTTGACGTCCGTCGTCTTCAGCTCCTGACCAGGGCAATGTCCTCTGCTTCCGGTCTCAACACCACAGTTAGATGCTCACCCCTTTGACGCGATTGGCATTCGCCAACCGCTCCCGAAGGCCCGTTGGCTGAGTTTCAAAACCGGTGGTGCCTGCCTCCGCTTGAATTCTGCGCGGCGCAGTAAACCCATGACCCGCATAGCGAGAGCAGGATCCGCGCCCTGTTGGCTGAGCTCTTCAGGGCTTTGGTGCTCCTCCAGCAGAGCCTTGAGTAGTGGATCCAGCACGGCGTAATCCGGTAGCGAATCGCTGTCCTTTTGATCGGGGCGCAACTCGGCGCTGGGCGGTTTCTCGCGAATCGCCGCTCCAATCAGTTCCCCTTGTGCCGGCAGTCCCAGCTCCTGGCGCACCGCCTGGGCGGCCTCGGAATCGATCCAGTTGCAGAGATGAAACACGGTTGATTTGTAGAGGTCGCCGATCACGGCGAGCCCCCCATTCATGTCGCCGTAGAGGGTGCAGTAGCCCACGGCCAGCTCGCTCTTGTTGCCCGTGGTCAGCAGCAGTTGCCCCTGTTGATTCGCCACCGCCATCAGCAGCGTGCCCCGGATGCGCGATTGCAGGTTTTCCGCTGTCACGCCCGCTGGCGTTCCCCCCAAGGGATCGCTCAAGGCGGCATCAAACCCCCCCATCAATCCCTCGATCGGCACCGTCTGGGTGTTGATGCCCAGCCGCTTGGCGAGGTCCAGGGAGTCGTTGATCGATCCCTCGGAACTCCAGGGGGAGGGCATCAGTAGAGCCTGCACTTGTTCTCCGCCGAGGGCCGCCGCCGCCAGGACAGCCACCAGGGCGGAATCGATGCCGCCGCTCAGGCCCAAGAGGGCTTTGCCAAAGCCGCATTTGCGCGCGTAATCCCGCACCCCCAGCACCAGGGCCCGCAGCAGCAGTTCTTCGTTAGGGGGGATCTCCGTCTCGCCAGCGGCGGCGCCGACTGTCCAGGAGGCCAGATCCGCTGCGCCGAAGGCCAGCTGGCAGCCCACCACTCCGTTTGCGGTGGTGACGAAGCTTCCGCCATCGAAGATCAGCTCGTCATTGCCTCCCACCTGGTTGACGTAGATCACAGGAGCGCTCAAGCGCTGGGCGGCGCTCTTGGCCAGCTCCCGGCGCAGCTGGGGTTTGCCTTGGCCGAAGGGGGAGGCCGAGAGGTTGATCAGCAGGTCCGGGCGCAGGGCCGCCAAGTCCCCGACGGGATCACCCCCCAGGAGCCGTTGGTTGTGCAGCTGTTCTTCGACCCAGAGGTCCTCGCAGATGGTCAGGCCCAGGCGCCAGCGGCGGCCGCCCCGTTCCAGCTCCAGCAGGCAGGCTTCCTCGGCAGGGCGGAAGTAGCGCCGTTCATCGAAGACGTCGTAGCTGGGCAGCAGCCGTTTGCGGGCCACGATCCGCCAGGAGCCCCCTTCCACCAGGGCCACGCTGTTGAACAGATCGGGCTGCTGGCCATCGCGGACCGTTTCACTGACCCCCAGGAGCAGTGCCTGCTTAGCCGGGAGATCGCGGGCGAGGTCATCGAGCACGTCGTCCTGCCGTTGCCGCAGGGATGGCCGCAGCAGCAGGTCCCGCGGGGGATAGCCCCAAAGCGCCAGCTCCGGCGCGACCACCAGATCGGCTCCGCCCTCAGCGGCGCCGCGGCAGGCCTCCAGCAGTTGGGCGCCATTGCCGCTCAGGTCCCCCACCAAGGGATTGATCTGGGCCAGGGCGATGCGCATTAGCGAGCGATCTTTGAGGTCAGGCCATAGAGATTGTGCTTGAGCAGTACGGGCCAGAGCGCCTCGGGGATCGAGCTGCTCTCCAGGCCGTCTCGAATGGCGGAGCTGGCCGTGGCCGGCACAGGCAGCTCGAGCAGCTCGACCTGGGCCCCCAGCTCCCCTAGCCGCTCGAGGGCGTTGGCCGCCATGGGCTGCCCCTGCCGCGGCACCACCGTCAGGCGGCAGCGCTGCAGCAGGTCCTTGGCCCGATACCAGCTGGGGATTTGTCCGGCCAGATCCCCGCCCACGACAAACACGGGCTCCAGATCCGGCCAGCGCTTGGTTGCGCGCTCCAGGGTTTCAATCGCCTTGGGGCTGCTCAGCTCCTGGGCCAGTTCGATCTGGGGGGTGCCCAGGCTGTCGATCAGGGTGCCCAGCAACTGGGCCCGGAGCTCCAGGGGAGCCCCGTGCTGCTTGAAGGGGTTGTCGCTGGCCCAGGCCGCCACTTGGCCGTAGCGCTGGGCGAGGCCGAGCAGCAGCGCCCGATGCCCCTCGGTCGGTGGGTCGGCACTGGTGCCAAAGAGGGCCAGTTCGCGCCTGCTCACGGCAGCAGGTTGCCGGAGGCGATCGCGCCCCCACCCAGGCGCTGCCACTGCTGCAGCCAGTCGCGCACCTGGGGGTCCTGACCGGCCAGGCGCCGCAACAGCGAAGCGGGCCGGAAGCGGCCCCGTTGGGCGCTGCGCAACAGCTCCGCCGCTGCCAAGCGTCCGGTGAGACGGGTGCTGTAGACGGCCAGGGCGGCTTGGGCCATGGCCACCGGAGCGGCAGGGGCCAGGCTCAGTCCACCGCTCAGGGGGGCCGCCAGGAGTAGTACCTGCCGCAGTCCCCCCAGTAGCAGTTGGATGCCCAATTGCGTCCCCCCCAGCAGGGCATTCTGGGCGGAGAGCCGCGTCAACAGGGCCCGGGCCCCGCTGCTGCTCATCTCCAGGTCATAGAGCTTGCAGAGCTGCAGCACCAAGGCAGTGTCGATGGCAAAGCCGCCGGCGAGATCCAGCAGTAGCAGGGGGTTGGCGGCCACTCCCGTGGCTTTCATCGCCGCATAGCGACCAATCAGTCCCTGGGCTGCGGCCTTGCCGCGTTTCAGGCGCCAGGCGTGCAGGCTCTGGCTAAAGCGGTCCGCTGCCCTGAGCCCATTGAGGCCCAGCAGCAGGGAGCCCTGGTCCTGGAGTAGCTCCAGCAGGGCCGTGCGCAAGGGGCCGATCCGAGCCGGTTCTGGTTCGCTGCGCACCCGGCCCCCCTCCAGCAGGACCGCCCGCCGCGGGGCGGCGGCCACCGGCAGGATCTCGAGGTGCTGCGCCTGGCGGGGGAGGCGGGAGCGGATGCTCTCGATCAGTGCCGCCCGCTCGCCGCTGGGCCAATTGTCGATTCGATTCAGCACCAGCAGCAGCGGTTTACCGGCGCTGAGCAGCTGCTCGATCGCTTCGGACTCCGGCGTCGTCAGATCGCTGTCGAGCACCAGCAGCACCAGATCGGCCCCAAGGGCGACCCGGGCCGCCAGGCGGTGCCGGGCCCGGGCGGCGATCTCATCAATGCCTGGGGTGTCCACCAGCTCGACCTGGCTCAGATCGGGAACCTTGATCCCCCAGGCTTCTCGCTGTTGGCGGCGCGTGCAGCCATGGGCCACATCCGTTGCAAAAACGCTTTTCTCCAACAGGGCGTTGAGCAGGCTGGACTTGCCAACGCCCACCCGGCCGAAGACCGCTACCCGCAGCCGGCGCTCCTTCAGGGCCAACAACTGTTGATCCAGGGTCCGCAGTTCCGGCCCCAGGAGCGAGCGCTCTCGGTCGCTCAGGCGCAGGTCTCCCCGCCACTGCGAGAGCAAGAGGGCGCAGCGTTCAGCGGTGGAGGGCTGAGGCAAGGGCAGGGGCCTGGTCGCCATGCATTGAAGCGGTTATGCCATCGTCGCGCTCAGCACCGCTCGCTTCCATGTCGCTCGCTCCGGACGTCTTTGCCCAGCGCCGTGCTCGTTTCTTTGAGGCCCTTGGTGGCGCCGCCGCGGTGATTCCCGCTGCTGTGCTGGTGACCCACCACGCCGACTGTGAATGGCCCTTTCGCCAGAACAGTGACTTCTGGTACCTGACGGGCTTCGATGAGCCCGATGCGGTCGCGCTGTTTTTGCCCCATCGGCCCGAGGGGGAACGGTTCGTCCTGTTCGTGCAGCCCAAGGAACCCAGCGCTGAGGTCTGGATGGGGTTCCGTTGGGGCTGCGAAGGGGCCGTGGAGCGCTTCGGTGCCGACCTGGCCCACCCCCGCGAGGAGCTGGCTGAACGGCTCGCGGATTACCTGCGCGGAGCCGAAGGCATTGCCTTCCGGGTGGGCAAACACCCCGAGGTGGAGCCCCACGTTCTTCAGGCCTGGGCTGGCCAGCTGGACCGGGCACCTCGCAGCGGAGCTGCGGCCCTGGGCCTGGTCGCTCCTTGCCCGCTCCTACATGCCCTTCGGCTGCGCAAGAG
Organism: Synechococcus sp. A10-1-5-1; assembly: GCF_023115425.1. NCBI lineage: Bacteria > Bacillati > Cyanobacteriota > Cyanophyceae > Synechococcales > Synechococcaceae > Synechococcus > Synechococcus sp. A10-1-5-1. The sequence goes on from NZ_CP096032.1 coordinate 2,041,932, forward strand.
CCCCGAGGAGGTCGCGCGCATGCGCGAAGCGGCCCGTATTTCCGCCGAGGCCCATGAACTGGCTCGCCAGGTGGCTCGCCCGGGGCTCAACGAGCGGCAGGTGCAGGGGGTGATCGAGCAGCACTTCTTCGAGCAAGGTGCCCGGGGCCCGGCCTATGGCTCGATCGTCGCGGGCGGGGATAACGCCTGCGTTCTGCACTACACGGCGAACAACGCCGTTCTGCGCGATGGCGATCTGCTCTTGATCGACGCCGGTTGCTCCTTAAACGACTACTACAACGGAGACATCACCCGCACCTTCCCGATCAACGGTCGCTTCAGCCCTGAGCAGCGCGCCCTCTACGACCTGGTGTTGGCCGCCCAAGAGTCCGCCGTGGCCGCCGTGGCTCCGGGGCAGACCGCTGAAGCGGTTCACGACACCGCCGTTCGCGTCCTGGTTGAGGGGTTGGTCGACCTGGGCCTGCTCCGCGGCGAGGTGGACGGGATCATCGAGCAGGGGGCCTACCGCCACCTCTACATGCATCGCACCGGCCATTGGCTGGGCCTCGATGTCCATGACGTCGGTGCCTATCGCTTGGGAGAGCACCATGTGGCCCTGGAGCCCGGCATGGTCCTGACCGTGGAGCCCGGTCTCTACGTCAGCGACCGCCTGCCTGTCCCCGAGGGGCAGCCGGAGATCGAGGCCCGCTGGAAGGGAATCGGCATCCGGATTGAAGACGACGTGGCGGTGACCGAGCACGGTCACGAGAACCTGACGGCCGCAGCCCTCAAAGCTCCGGCCGCCCTGGAGCGCTAGGCGATCGCCTGCTCTAAGGCCGCCAGTACATCAGAGGTTCTGGCGATGACCGCATCAGCGCCAGCCGCGCGCAGCTGCTCCTCATAGGCACCACGGCGGTGGCTGTCCTGTAGGTGCGGCGGGGCTACTCCCAGGCTGATGAAGTGCTGCCCCGACCTTGCTTGGCGAGCCCGCACCACGGTGGTGACGTCGGCCACGGTGTCCCCCAAGTAGGCCACGGGTACCGATGCCGGCGCCAGTGCGCTGGCGAGTCGCAGGAAGCCGCTGGGATCGGGTTTGTCAGGGGCATCCCCCATGGCGATCAGGGGCGGCTGCTGTAGGCCCAGGCGGGTCTCTAGTACGAAGCGGGCCGAGGGCGGCTCGGCCCCACTGACAAAACCCCAGCACACATTTGCCGCCGAGAGCTCGGCAAAAAACGCGGCCTCCACCAGCAGGGGTTCGTTGCGGATGAAACCTGTCCAGGCCGCAGGGTCGCCGCCTGGATCCCCGCCGAAATAGAAGTCGTTGAACACCTCCACCAGCGCTTCAAACGCTGGGAGCTCCTGTTCGCCTTGGCGGCGCAGCAACTCCAAGGACGCCTCCCAGTCGTTGTTCCAGCAGCCTTCGGCCTTGAGGGCATCGATGCTCTCGGCGTGGGGGCGTGTGCCGCTGTAGTGGTGCACCGTCTCCACGATGGCCTTGCGGTAGCTGCCCCCCACATCGCGGATCACACCATCGATGTCGAACAGGAGAACAGCGCGCGGACTCAGGGGTCTAGAGAACAGCGGCTGGTAGGTTAGTTGTTTGTCATTAAGCCTTGAGCGCGGACACCATGAGCACCGAGAGCGCTGAAAGCGCCGTGGCGACTGCCGCGACGGAGGGTTCCTCGACGGAGACCACCGAGGGCCGTCCGGTGCTGAGCGGTGCCAGCGCTGCCCTGGCTTCCGCCACCATCGACGAGAACGGCGTTCCCTCCGGCCGTACCCCGAAGGCCGATGAGGGCCGCTTCCTTCTGAAGATCCTCTGGTTGCCGGACAACGTGGCCCTGGCCGTTGACCAGATTGTCGGTGGCGGTCCCAGCCCCCTGACCTCCTACTTCTTCTGGCCCCGTGAGGATGCGTGGGAAACCCTGAAGTCCGAACTGGAAGGCAAGAGCTGGATTACCGATAACGAGCGCGTCGAGGTCCTGAACAAGGCCACCGAAGTGATCAACTACTGGCAAGAGGAAGGCAAGGGCAAGAGCCTCGAAGAGGCCAAGCTCAAGTTCCCCGACGTCACCTTCTGCGGTACCGCCTGATTCGCGGCTACCCCTTTCGTTTCAGCCCCCGCTCTGCGGGGGTTTTTTTGTGCCTTCAACGGCGCGGACTGACCACCTGATCAAAGCTGCTGGCCGTGATGAGCCCCGGTTGGGTGGCGGTGTCCACGGTGAAGGATCGTGATTCCGCCTGGCTGGTGCCATCGGGATAGACGAAGGTCACGACCCCCTGGAGGGTGATCTTGGATCCATCGCGGCTCACTTCTTGGAGGCTGTCCACGGCCACCCGTTGGAATTGGCTGAAGAAGGCGGGGTCGAATTGATCGGCGGCCTGGGGGCTGAACAGTTGCTTGGCCGCAGCGCTGTTTCCCAGGGAGATGTCGTCATAGAGCTGACGCACGGTCTCGATGGCCTGGTTCAGCTGGAGTTGGGCCGGATCCGGCTTGGGTTCAGTGGTGGCCGGCTCCGGTTCCGTTGTGGTGGGCTCGGGCGCGCTCACCAGCGCCGGCGCTGGTGCGGTGGATGGCGTCAGGGATCGGTTGAGCAGCACCAGCCAAGTCAGGGCGCCGACGACGCCCACCACCAGCACCCCAGCGATGAAGCTCAGCACCGCCACCAGACCGCTGTTGGAGCGCGGAACGGCCGTGATCGGCTGATCAACGACGTCGTCTTGGACCTCAATGCTGGGGATCGCCTGTCCATCGGGGGCCAGGCCCAGCAGGCCCCGCAGGACCTCGGCCATCCGCAGGCAGAGGGCCGGGGCGAAGAGGGCGTCGAGTTCCTGCTGCAGCCGCAGGTTGAGCTGGGTTTCGCCGGGAAGGGGCGGCCGCTCGGCCGCTGCCTCCTGGAAGGCGGCGGTTTGCACCAGGTGCTTCAGGGCCGGCAGCAGCAGCAGTTCGCTGTCCCCGCAAAAGTCGCTGAGCAGGGCCTGGTAGCGGCGCGCATCACTGCTGATCCCCCGCTCAAAGTCCGCCAGGATTTGGCGCCGCAGCTTCACGCCGAGCTGGTAGTCGTTCATGGTCGCGCCGGGGCGCGGGATGGCTCTTGAGTCTCGCCTGCCGCCTTCCATTGCGCCCGCAGGGCTTGCTCCAGGGCTGGGCAGACCTCCAGGGCGGATTGGGTCGCTGGGGCACTACGGGCAATGAGTGCGCCCAGGGGATCCCGCTGGGGGTGATCCAACAGCTCCCGTGCCTTGGCCGGTGAGCTCAGCAGCGCCTGGAATTGCTGGCGCCGTTGCTTGAGGCTGGCCTCAATGCGCTCGGGATGCCCGCAGAGCTGCTGGATCTCGAGGGTGAGGGGATCACTGGGCTTCAGCCACCACCACCAGAGGCCGGCGCCCAGCACGGCCGCGGCAACGCCCAGGGTGGCCAGGGATGCGCTCCGCTGGATGTTGGCTGGGACGCTCCGCTGGGCGATGGCGACCGAGACGTCATCCCCGCTGCCTTGGGCCGTGATCTCCTTCAGTCCCTGGGCCAGGGCCTCCCCTTCGATCTCCAGCATCTGGAGGCAGAGCTGCAGGAAATCCGCATCGGTGGCGCAGGACTTGCGGATCCCATCGGTGCAGAGCACCAAAGCCGTTTCGCTGGGGTGGGGGTGGAGTTGAGCCCGCGCAGTCCAGGCGCTGAGGGCGTGGCTCTGGCAGAGGCTGAGGGTGGCTTCGCCGGAGGCTTGGGCCAGCTGCTCTTGGTTCACCAGGCTGGCCTCCCCACCGGCTTGAATGGCCACCAGATCCCAGTCGCCGATCCCGGTGCAGCCCCACCACTGGGGCGTCAGCAGGACCATCCCCAAGGTGCAGCCGTAGAGGGAGCTGGAGAACGACGCCTCCGCTGCCTCGGCCTGACTACTCCAGTGCTCCTCGATCGCGCGAAGCCAGCGCTGCTCGATGGCGGCCGGCAGCTCCCGCTCCAACTGCTGGCGCCAACCCTGCTCGTCCTTCAGAGAGAGTGCTGAGGACACCGCCGCCACTGCCTGCTCTGCTGCCAGACAGGCCAGTCGGCTGCCCACGTCACTGAGGCGATAGCGGCTGCCGCCATGGCCATCGGAGACCAGCAGCAGTTGGAGGTCAGGGCTGATTTCGCAGACCTGGGAGGCGTCTTGGCAGGGCTTGCTCTGACGCCGGTGGGCGGCGCCGATGACGCTGCAATGGCGGGCGGCAGACCAGGCGCGCATCACCACACCAGGGGCCCGACATCATCGAGGGGATCCAGCAAGGTCGGGGGCAGATCCGGCAGGGGGATGTTGCCTCCCTCGTTTGGCGCGTCATCCAGCCGGCTGGCGGGCATGGAGGCGGCTCCGACAACAGCGGTCGAGGCCCACTGGATGTACTGCGCCAGGGTGGTGGCATTGCTGGCCTGCAGCGGGCGCCGCGGGGATTTCCCGCCACCGCTGGGCTCTGGCCCGATGAAGTGCTGGAGCACCTCCAGGTCGGCGTCATGGCCCATGGCGATCGCCAGGCGCACGGCCTTCTGCGCCCAGGGTTCGCGCATCAGCTTGGCCAGGCCCGCATCGAAGTCGTCCGTGGGTTGGCCATCGGAGATCAGAACCAGGACCGGCGGCAGGGCCCGCTCCTCCATGGGCGGGGACTGCAGGACGCTGGCCACCAACTCCAGGGCTTCCCCCATGGCCGTGATGCCCCCGGCCTCCAGGTCATGCCACTGCAGCTCCTGCACCGGGGTGGGTTCGGCTAGGTGCCAGGCGGCGCCGTCGGCAAAGCGCAGGGCCCGCACCAGCACCCGCGCCTCCGGGTTTTGATCGGCCACCTCCGCCATGCCAGGGAGGGACTGGCGGATCGCCTGGTTCAGGGCCTGCATCTTGCCCTGGGCGGCCATGGAGCCAGAGCAATCGCAGAGGTAGATGAAGTGCAGCGGGCGGTTGCTGAGGCGAACGTTGGGGAAGGGCATGGCTTATCTGCGGATCGGGGTGATCGGCCCGGCCGGGGTGCTGAGCTGCTGCAGGGCCGCGACATTACAGGTTTTGCCCGGCTCCACTTCGAGCCGTTGGCCATTGGGCAACTGCCCCTGCCAGGGGGCTTCGCTGAGGTTGCGTAGGCCCACCACGGCAGCGTCCGTGGGGTGGGCGACAAGCAGGGCCAGGGGCTGATCGAGGCGTTCGCCGCGGCGTCTATCGAAGTGATGGGGATGCAGGGCATTGCCCGGGCAGGCTGCCACCCGCCCCTGGGGCAGTTGCAGCTGCAAGCCCCCTGGGTTGCTCTGACCGCAGCTCCAGCAGGGGCCGTCTTGGAAGCGTTCTTCGCCGCAGTGGTGGCAGAGCTGCCGTTGATCCAGGCAGCGCGCGAGCTGCTGTTTCCACTGCCCCGTCAGCGGGCGTTGGCTGGGTTGCCGTAGCCCCGCACCGAAGCTGGTCTCGAAGAGTTGCTGGAGGCTTCGCGGATAAATCGGCCAGGTGATCAGGGCCGCGGCGTGTTCCTCAGGGTCCGGGCGGTTCGCGGGATTCACTGGATCAAAGATGAACAGGGCCTCCTCGCCGTAGAGCCGGCGCCGGGCGGGTTCATCGAGGCAGCGGATCGCCAGTTCCTGTTGACCGCGGAAGGGGTCGTGGCGGGTGAGCAGCCGAAAGAGCAGCACGGCCAGGCTGAATTGATCGGTGCTGGCACTGGGCTTGGCTGAGCCCAGCAGCACCTCCGGGGCCATGAAGCCCGGGGTTCCGAGCACGCTGCCGGTGCCCTGGCCGTCGACCGCGACGTTGTCGTTATCGCAGATCAAGATCGCCCCATCACTGGGCCTGAGGAAGAGGTTCCCCAGGGAGATGTCCTTGTAACAGAGCCCCTTGAGGTGGAGTTCGTGGAAGGCCGTGGCCAGGAAGAAGCAGGCCCGCAGGATGTTCTGCAGGCTGATCTCCATCCGTCCGCCGGCGTGGAGATGGGCCCCCTGAAAGCCACTGGGCCGTAGGGGCATCAGGTAGCCGAAACCGGGCTCTTGGCTCCGGAGCAGCGGACGACTCTCCGCAGTGGGCTCCAGCAGGGCCATCGGCCAGAGGAAGTCGCCGTTGGGGGCCCCCAGGCGAATGCTTCGCTGCAGCCGCTGCCGCAACAGCGGGTCGCGGACGACGCAACTGGGGAAATACCACTTCAGGGCGAGCGCCTCAGCGCCGCAGCGCACGGCGTAGACCTGCCCTTGGGTGCCGCCCCCCAGGCAGCGCTCGATCTCCAGGGGCTGCTCCAGGCCATCGAAGGTCAGGCGGGTCCCCAGCGGCAGCAGGGTGTTCATCGGGCCTGGGCTCCGAGGGCCTTGCGGATGCCGTTGCGGTGGGCCAGGGCGGTGCGGCGGTTGGCAAAGCCATGGCGCAGGGCGCGTCCATCGCGAAGCACCACCACCAGGCTGTGGTCCTTGCGGGACCCCAGCAGGATCCAGCCGGCCAGGGCACCGATCTCCAGGGGCCAGAAGACCAGCGGGAAGGGCAGAAGCAACAGGCCCCCAAGGCAGAGCAGCAGCCACCAGCTGAAGACGTGGGGATGGCGGGGCAGGCTCTGCACCCCCGCTGAGAGGATCTCGGCAAGCTCTACCGGCTCCCCATCCACATCGATCCGGCGGGGCGCTGCAGGTTTGGGTTGGGCTGGGGCGGCCGCTGGCTTGGTCGGAGTGGCCGCGATCAGCTCGAACTGCAGCACGGGGCCCTGGAGTCCGAGCCGGATTTCATCACCGTCCTCGAGCTGGCGGCACTGTTGAATCCGTTGCCCTTCGTGGAAGGTCCCGTCGTTGCTTTGCCACTCGCAGACCAACCAGCCCTGGGTTTGCGAGAACCGGACGACGGCGTGGTGATCGGAGACCCCGGTTTGGCTGGCGAGGCAGAGCCGATTGCTCGGCGCCTTGCCGATGGTCAGGGGTTGTTTGGAATCGAGGGGCGCGGCTTTGCTGGGATCGCTCGCGAGCACCAGCCGGGCTTTGGGGGCGCTCATCGCTCCCCTCGCCGGCGGGCCCACCAGATTCTCCAGTCATCGCGGAGGTCGTTCCAGAGGCCGCCATCCCCCTCGCGATAGGGAAGGACGCGCCCGGGGAAGAGGACCGCTTTGCTGGCCAGGGCCAGGGCCACGAGCACCATCAACAGCAGGATCCAGCCGGGGATCGCGCCAACCCAGGTGAAGGCAAAGAAGGCCCGCAGCGCATAGAGGCCGATCGTGATCGCCAACCAGAGGCGAAAGGGCTCCCAGGGGTCCCGTTGACGCTGCACCGAAGGGGGCTGACGTTGGCTGGTCTTAGCCTATGGCCGGACTGCATCACCCGCCTGAGCACCTCCCCTCGCTTGGATCGCCTTGCCTCGCCGGCCGTTCGTGAGGCGTGGGCAGCATTCGCCCGGGCAGCCTTCCGCGGACCTTGGCGCGAGCGTCCCGATGCGGTGCGCCGCACCCTGCCGGCGCTGCTGCAGCACCAGCCGCGCCTCGAGCTCTGGGTGAGGGAGCAGAAGCTCCAGGAGCTCGACCTCGAGACTCAGCGCTATCGCCTCGGCCGTGATCCCTCCTGCGAGCTGCCCCTGTCCGACCCGGCCCTGAGCCGGGTTCACGCGATCCTCGAGAAGGAGCGTCCCAGCGATCGGGACTTTGCCTTGGAGGACTTTGGTTCCTCGAATGGGCTCTTCCACCGGGACCGGCGCATCCGCTGGATTCAGCTGCGCGACGGGGATGTCGTGCAACTGGGCTCACCGCTGAAGGGCCAGGCGCCTGAGCTGCGCTACGTCCACCCCCGCAGCCCTCTGGAACAGGCGGTTCGCCTGCTGGGCATCAGTGCCCTGGCGGGTTCTGCCCTCTTGGTGAGCGGCATGCTCCTGGCGGCCAGCATCGGCGGTGGCTCGAGGATCCGGAGCATTGAAGGCCCGGTCAAGATCTTTGCGGCCAATGGCCAGCAGGTGGACGCGAAGGAAGGCTCCTCCACGGCGCTGCCGTCCTTGCAGTCCTACCCCTTGCATCTGCGCCAGGCCCTGCTGGCTTCAGAGGAGGCGCGGTTTGGCTGGAACAGCGGCATTGATTTGTTCGGCACCCTGCGCTCGGCGGTCCTGGGGAGCGGAGGCGGAAGCGGCCTGACCCAACAGGTGGCCCGCATGGTCTACCCAGAGGTGGGGCGGGATCTGAGCCTCACCCGCAAGCTTCGGGAGTTGTCGGTGGCCTTGCAGCTGGAGGTGGGCTTCAGCAAAAACCAGATCCTCAAGCTCTATCTCGATCGCGCCTATCTGGGCCTGGGGACCGAGGGGTTTGAGCAGGCCGCTCAGCTCTATTTCCGCCAGTCCGCCAGCGATCTGGACGTCGGACAGTCGGCCTTTTTGGTCGGACTGCTCCCCAGCCCCAACGGCTACAGCCCCTGCAATCTCAAGGATCCCGGGGCGGGCCTCGAGCGCCGCAACCTGGTGCTGAAGCTGATGCATGAGCAGGGGTGGCTGAGCGATCAGGGCCTGGTCGATGCCCAGCGGCGGCCCCTGAACATCGACCCTTCGGCTTGCCGAGAGTCGAGCTTTAGCAGCTATCCCTTCTTCAGTGACTACGTGATCGGGGAGCTCGAGGGCACCCGCTTTGGCCTGAATCTCAGGGGTTCGGATGCGGCAGGGAATTACGCCGTGGAGAGCACGATCAACCCCAAACTCCAGCAGTTGGCGCAGGAGCAGCTCAGGCGTTTCCTGGAAGGACCGGCAGCTTCGGCGGGCTTGACCCAGGGAGCCCTGATCAGCCTGAACACCGAGACGGGCGACATCCTGGCCTACGTCGGCGGCGGGGACTACAGCCGCTCGAGTTTTGACCGGGTGCAGGCCCTGCGCCAGCCCGGTTCGACCTTCAAGCTCTTTCCCTTCCTGGCCGCCCTCGCGGCGGGCGTCTCCCCGTCGGCGTCCATCTCCTGTGCCCCCCTGGACTATGTCGGGGGCTGCCGCCAACGGACGGGGGCCATGAGCGTGGCGGCGGGGCTGGCCGGCTCGGAGAACGTGGTGGCCTTGCGCCTGGCGGAGCGGGCAGGGTTCTCCCAGGTGCTCAAACTGGCGCGCCGGCTGGGCATTACGACGCCGCTGGACGCCGACTACAACACCATGCTGGGCGGCCGCGAGACCTACCTCTATGAGATGGCCCGGGCCTACGCCGTGGTGGCCAACGGCGGCCGCTCGGTGCCGGTGCACGGGGTTAGCCGCATCTACGACCTCGGGATTTGCCGTTCGATCAAGAGCCTGGATCGTTGCCCGGCCCGGGGTGTGACGACCCCGATTGGGGAGCGATCCCGCCAGCTGCTCCGGCCGGAGGTGGCCGCGGCGATGGACCAACTGCTGGCTGGGGTCGTCCAGGGGGGCACCGGCCGTGCGGCCGGTGTGATCCCGGACGCCCGTGGCAAGACCGGCACCACCAACAACGGCGTGGATGCCCTGTTCATTGGCTACTCCCCCTCGCTGAAGTTGCTGACGGCGATCTGGATGGGGAACGACGACAACCGTCCCGCCTCCGGAGCGAGCGGTGGTTTGGTGGCGGACCTCTGGGGTCGCTACATGCAAGGTGCCGCTAGAGCCATTCCTGCAGCCGGCTGATCAGGGCCCAGAGCAGGCCCAGGATCAGTCCCCAGCTGCAGCTGGAGGCCAATAACCGTTGAAGGGCCGTGCTGTCTTCACCGGATTGTTGGCGGGGCAGTTGCCATCCCAGTTGCAGGGCACCCACGAGCAGCAGTAGCACCCAGGCCGGAATACTCAAGCCCAGGGGGCGAAAGACCAACAGCTTCCAGTGCAGCAGGCTGGAGCCGGCCGCCAGACCAATCAGGGCACAGACCGCACCTGAAGATCCGCTCCAGGTGCGTTGGATGGTCCAGCGTTCGGCGCAGATCGCGGCCAGGGTCAGGCAGGCCAGGGCCGTGAGGCTGTAGCGCAGGATCACCTGACCTAAGGGCAGGGGCGAGTTCCCCAGAACGATCAGCAGCACGGTCAGATTCACCGCGGCCTCCACGCCGTTGCCATGCACCCAAGGAGCACTGATCCAGCGCCAGACCTCCCTTGGCCTCGTGGCTTGCTCGCTGCTGAGACTCCAGCGATGTCTCAAGGGTTGGCGCCAGGGCCCGATGCTCAGGCTGGCAAGGCCGAGTACCAGGACCATGCCCCCGCTCCAGCCCCAGCCATCGAAGATCAGCCGGTCCAGTTCTTGCCCAAACCAGCTCAGCACCAGCGCGCCGCAGGCTGAGAGGACCAGCCCTGGAGCGAGGGGTTCGAGCCGGCGCAGGGTGGGCCTGAGCTTGCCCTCAACCGCTTGAGGTTTCGGCGCTGACGGTGGTGAGGAGGGTGCGCTTGGCGGTGGAGCTTGGCCACAGGCCGCGTTGAGCAGATCCTCCAGCTCGGCCTGGACTTCCGGTGAGTAGGTCTGCCGAATGTGTGCTACCAAGCTTGCTCGGGCACTGGCTTGGCTGGCGCCTTCCCCATGGAGCAGTTGCAGCAGCAGGGGTTGGTTGGCGAGGTCCCGGATCGGCCCCTTAAGGCCGTCCTCAGCACCCAGGGCATCGATGAGGCGGTTGGCGATTGCCCGCCCGCTCTTCAACGCCTCAGGGTTCTGGATCAGCCATTGGCGCAGCTGCCTGCCGAGAGTTGTGCCGAGGCCCATGGCTTGGGATCTGTGGGCTGAGCATAAAAAAGCGCCCCCGAGGGGGCGCTTGAGCACTGAACACGCGTCTGAGCTCAGTTGTTGATCGTTGCAGCTTGAACCCGAGCGCGGGCTCGGGAGAGGGCCTGTTGGGCCTTCAGCTTTTCAGTGCTTGCGGCTTGACCTTCGAACTTGGTCGCGGCGGCGGTGGCCGCTTCCAGTTCTTTGTTGGCTTCATCAGCATTGATGGAGCTGCCGAGTTCAGCGGTGTTCACCAGAACGGTGACTTCATCCGCTTCGATCTCAGCAAAACCACCTTGGAGAGCAATGGCTTTCCAGTCGTTGTTCTCGCGAACCCGAAGCACCCCGTAGTCGAGGGCGGTGAGCAGGGAGACGTGACCGGGAAGAATGCCCAGTTGGCCTGTGGTGGAAGGAAGGATGACTTCGTCGGCGGGGCCGTCGAAGACGCTCTGGTCTGGGGCCAGAACGCGGAGGGTGAGAGACATCAGCTAACGCTCCGGATCAACCTTTGGCGTCGGCTTGGATCTTGGCAGCCTTTGCCTTCACTTCGTCGATGTTGCCCACCAGATAGAAGGCAGCCTCGGGGAGGTGGTCCAGTTCACCAGAGAGCACCATGTTGAAGCCCTTGATGGTGTCCTCAAGCTTCACGTACTTGCCGGGCATGCCGGTGAAGATCTCAGCCACGAAGAAGGGCTGGGAGAGGAACTTCTCGATCTTGCGGGCGCGGTCCACGGTGCGACGGTCGTCTTCGGACAGTTCGTCCAGACCGAGAATCGCGATGATGTCCTGGAGCTCCTTGTAGCGCTGCAGGGTGGACTGCACAGCGCGGGCGGTGCGGTAGTGCTCATCGCCCACAACGGCGGGCTGGAGCATGGTGCTGGTGGAATCAAGGGGATCCACAGCGGGGTAAATGCCCTTGGAGGCCAGACCGCGGCTGAGCACGGTGGTGGCGTCCAGGTGGGCGAAGGTGGTTGCCGGTGCGGGGTCGGTCAGGTCGTCCGCAGGGACGTACACAGCCTGAATCGAGGTGATCGAGCCTTCCAGGGTCGAGGTGATGCGCTCCTGGAGAGCACCCACGTCGGTACCGAGGGTGGGCTGGTAGCCCACAGCCGAAGGCATGCGGCCCAGCAGAGCTGAGACCTCAGAACCGGCCTGCACGAAGCGGAAAATGTTGTCGACGAACAGCAGCACGTCCTGCTTGTTCACATCGCGGAAGTGCTCAGCCATGGTCAGAGCCGAGAGACCCACGCGCATGCGGGCGCCGGGGGGCTCGTTCATCTGGCCGTAGCAAAGGGCCACCTTCGACTTGGACAGGTCATCGGGGTTGATCACGCCCGATTCCTTGAATTCCTCGTAGAGGTCGTTGCCTTCACGGGTGCGCTCGCCCACGCCAGCGAACACCGAGACACCGCCGTGCTCTTTGGCGATGTTGTTGATCAGCTCCTGGATCAGCACGGTTTTGCCCACGCCGGCACCACCGAACAGGCCGATCTTGCCGCCCTGGCGATAGGGAGCCAGCAGGTCGATCACCTTGATGCCGGTCTCGAACACCTGGGGCTTGGTTTCGAGGTCGGTCAGCTTGGGAGCTTCGCGGTGGATGGGGGCGGTGGCGGTGGTGTTCACCGGACCCTGTTCGTCAACGGGCTCGCCGAGCACGTTGAAGATGCGGCCCAGGGTGGCTTCACCCACAGGCACGGAGATGGAGGCGCCGGTGTCGATGGCGTCCATGCCACGCACCAGACCGTCGGTGCCGCTCATGGCCACGGCACGCACGCGGTGGTCGCCGAGCAGCTGTTGAACCTCTGCGGTCAGAGCAACGTCTTGACCAGCAGAATTTTTGCCCTCAATGCGGAGAGCGTTGTAGATCTTTGGCAGCTTGCCGGCCGGAAATTCAACGTCGATCACCGGTCCGATCACCTGCCGGACGATGCCTTTGGTGCCGGTGGCAGTAGCAGCAGCCATTTAAAGGAGAAGTCGCAGGACGCGCAGCGGGATCATTCCCGCCTGAAGCGGCGCAAACATACCACCGCGACCCCGGGCCCCGTCACCCCCCCCGTCGCGCTGTTCGGTCACCCGCCCCACGAGATGGTTGTGAACTCGTGAAGCGAGCCCATAACTTGGCACTCAAGGGATGTGAGTGCTAACTCGCGTTCCCAGGCGTGAACACGCCGCGACCCTGGCAGCGTCTCTGGCGCCATGCCAATGGTTTCGCCACCCAACTCGAATTCCATCCATGGCTGCTGTTTCCCTCAGCGTTTCCACCGTCAAGCCCCTCGGCGACCGCATCTTTATCAAGGTCTCCGAGTCCGAAGAGAAGACCGCCGGCGGCATCCTTCTGCCTGACTCCGCCAAAGAAAAGCCCCAGGTGGGCGAAGTGGTGCAGGTGGGCCCCGGCAAGCGCAACGACGATGGTTCCCGTCAGGCTCCTGAAGTGAGCATTGGCGACAAGGTCCTCTACAGCAAGTACGCCGGCACCGACATCAAGCTCGGCAGCGACGAGTACGTGCTCCTGTCTGAGAAGGACATCCTGGCTGTCGTCAGCTGAGTCCGAACACTTTTCCCTAACCCCACTTTCCGCGAGAACCGCCTCCCATGGCTAAGCGCATTATTTACAACGAGCAGGCTCGCCGCGCTCTGGAAAAAGGCATCGACATCCTGGCTGAGTCCGTTGCCGTGACCCTGGGCCCCAAGGGCCGCAACGTCGTCCTCGAGAAGAAGTTCGGCGCTCCTCAGATCATCAATGACGGTGTCACCATCGCCAAAGAGATCGAGCTCGAGGACCACATCGAGAACACCGGTGTTGCCCTGATTCGTCAGGCCGCCTCCAAGACCAACGATGCCGCCGGTGACGGCACCACCACCGCGACCGTCCTGGCCCACGCCATGGTCAAGTCCGGTCTGCGCAACGTCGCTGCTGGCGCCAACGCCATCACCCTGAAGAAGGGCATCGACAAGGCCGCTGAATTCCTGGTCGAGAAGATCAAGGAGAACGCCAAGCCCATCAGCGACTCCAACGCCATCGCCCAGGTCGGCACCATCTCCGCTGGCAACGACGAGGAAGTCGGCCGGATGATCGCCGATGCCATGGACAAGGTTGGCAAAGAGGGTGTGATCTCCCTCGAGGAAGGCAAGTCGATGACCACCGAGCTGGAGGTCACCGAGGGCATGCGCTTTGACAAGGGCTACATCTCCCCTTACTTCGCCACCGACACCGAGCGGATGGAAGCGGTTCTGGAAGAGCCCTACATCCTGCTGACCGACAAGAAGATCGGTCTGGTCCAGGATCTGGTGCCCGTGCTCGAGCAGATCGCCCGCACCGGCAAGCCTCTGCTGATCATTGCTGAGGACATCGAGAAGGAAGCCCTGGCCACCCTCGTGGTGAACCGTCTGCGTGGCGTCCTGAACGTGGCCGCTGTGAAGGCCCCTGGCTTCGGCGATCGCCGTAAGGCCATGCTCGAGGACATCGCTGTCCTGACCAACGGTCAGCTGATCACCGAGGACGCCGGCCTCAAGCTGGAGAACACCAAGCTGGAGATGCTGGGCACCGCCCGCCGCATCACCATCAACAAGGACACCACCACCATCGTCGCCGAAGGCAACGAGGTGGCCGTGAAGGCCCGCTGCGAGCAGATCCGCAAGCAGATGGACGAAACGGACTCCACCTACGACAAGGAGAAGCTGCAGGAGCGTCTGGCCAAGCTCAGCGGCGGTGTGGCCGTGGTCAAGGTGGGTGCCGCCACCGAGACCGAGATGAAGGACAAGAAGCTGCGCCTGGAAGACGCCATCAACGCCACCAAGGCGGCCGTTGAAGAGGGCATCGTTCCTGGCGGTGGCACCACCCTGGCCCACCTGGCTCCTGCCCTCGATCAGTGGGCTGCCTCCAACCTCTCCGGCGAAGAGCTGATCGGCGCCACCATCGTGGCTTCCGCTCTCACGGCTCCCCTCAAGCGCATCGCTGAGAACGCTGGTGTGAACGGCTCCGTGGTGGCCGAGCACGTCAAGAACAAGCCCTTCAATGAGGGCTACAACGCCGCCACCGGCGAGTACGTGGACATGCTGGCTGCCGGCATTGTCGATCCCGCCAAGGTGACCCGCTCCGGTCTTCAGAACGCTGCCTCGATCGCAGGCATGGTTCTGACCACCGAGTGCATCGTGGCTGACATGCCCGAGAAGAAGGAAGCAGCTCCTGCCGGCGGCGGCATGGGCGGCGGCGACTTCGACTACTGATCGCCTGTCGGGGAGAGACTGACCTTCTCCCCTCCAACTCTTCAGTTATCGCAACGCATGTGGGGCACATCCGTGCCCCTTTTTTGTGCCGGTCGAGCGGTGCTGATCCGAGGCAACCCAGCTCTTCTGTATAGATACTGCAATGCAGATCTATGCAGGAGGGCTGTTTTCTGTTTGCGGGGGGGGCGACGCGTCGAAGGTGGAACACTCCGCCGCTGAACCGGGAAATAGATCCAAGAGGAGAGGCGTATTGTTCTTGCTATATGAATCTTGGTTGTGTCGCGTCCTGGTGCCTTCGCTGCGAACTTCAGGCCTGACGTCTTGGATCGCTTTAGGGATCTCTGCCGGCGTCAGGGCAAGCAGTACACGAAGGTTCTCGAGCGTCTTGCTCAGGTGTATCTGGAGACCGAAGGTGCCGTGCTGGATGGAGCGGCCTCTGCTGGGCTGGCGGATCCCGACAAGAAGAAGCGGCTGGTCCAAGTGGAATCACTCCAGAACAAGCTTCTGGAAGATCTCTTGAAGCGTGTGGAGGTCCTGGAGAAGCAGAAGGTGAAAACCGACTATGAGATTGAGCGTGTTCAAAAGAGCGTTGCGTTTCTGCGCTCCGGTCTTCAAGAACCTGGTTCCAAGGGCTGAACGGTTAAGGACTCGTTGTGCCTCGTGTTCGAATGAAAGTCTGAGTTCCCTGGTCCTTCATGCTCGCTTTTCGTCGCTGGTTGCGTGAATTCACGGAGTTCTTCTTTCAGAAGGGCAATGCCCTGAATCTGGCCATCGCGGTGGTTGTGGGCACGCAGTTTCAGCAGATCGTCGATGCGCTCACGAAAGATCTCTTGATGCCCTTGGTGAATCCATTGATTCGCAATGGCGGCTGGGAGAAATGGGTCATCCCCTATGCGGGGGGACAGCTCCTGATTGGTCAGGCGCTGAATGTTCTGCTCAATTCCCTGATTGTGGGATGGGTCCTGTTCTTCATTGTCAAAGCGATCAACCGCTCCCAGCGCGTCGCTACGGCAGGAGTGGATCGCCTGCGCGCTCAGCAAGGCGATGGGAAGGAGGTCTGAGCAGAGGGCGGCGGCGGCCGCTTTGGGATCCTCTGACAATGTTCATGGTGAATAGTTTGTGTCCCGGCCTGTCTGAAACGGTATCGGTCATCACCGAATGAGTTCGCGTGCCGTTTCTTTCGCGACAGCGCAGATTGCTGATCGCTGCCCTCACTGTCCCTGCGCTTCAGTTGCTGGCGGGTGCCTTTCTTCCGGCTCAGGCTGCGGAGGCGGCGCTCTCTAGTTCCGATAACACCCTGCTGCTGATCTCAGCGGCGATGGTCCTGTTGATGACCCCTGGCCTGGCCTTCTTTTATGGCGGCTTTGTCAAGGGGCGCAATGTCCTCAACACGATGGCGATGAGCTTCGTGATGATGGGCATCGCCACCTTGGTCTGGGCCAGCTTTGGCTTCAGCCTGGCTTTCGCCGATGGTGGGGTGGCCCAGGCAGTGGTGGGTAACCCCTTCACCTTTGCTCTTCTGGAGCGTCTTCCTGAGGTCTGGGACGGTTTGGCTGTTCCCGGTCTGACCTTTGCCCTGTTCCAGGGGATGTTCGCGATCATCACGCCGGCCCTGATCTCCGGCGCCCTGGTGGAGCGCATCAGCTTCCGCTTCTGGTGTCTCTTCACGCCGATCTGGCTGCTGCTGGTGTATTCCCCTCTGGCCCACATGGTCTGGGGCGGCGGCTTCCTGGGCAAAGACCTGGACTTCGCGGGTGGCACGGTCGTGCACATCAGCTCCGGTGTCTCGGCTTTGGTGCTGGCGGGGTTGATCGGTGCTCGCCGCCAGTGGCCCAAAGCGATTCGCCCTCCCCATGACGTGACCCAGATCCTGCTGGGCACCGGACTTCTCTGGTTTGGTTGGTTCGGCTTCAACGGCGGCAGCCAGCTGGCTGTCGGCGGTGCGGAGATTCCATTCACCACGACCCATGTGGCCGCCGCTGCTGGTTTGGTGGCCTGGTCCCTGGTGGAAACCTGGCGCGATGGCAAGCCCACCGCCGTGGGACTGGCCACCGGTGCTGTGGCTGGTCTGGTGGGTGTGACCCCCGCCGCTGGTTTTGTGACCATTGGCTCGGCCATGGCGATCGGTGCGATCACCGCGGTCCTCTGCGCGGCCTCGGTGCAGCTCAAGGTGAAGCTGCGCTTTGACGATTCTCTCGACACCTACGCGGTCCACGGCGTGGGCGGCACCGCCGGTGCTCTGCTCACGGGTGTCTTCGCCAACGCGGAGCTGATCTCTTCCCATCCTGCCGGGCAGGTCTTGGCCGAACAGGGCCGTGGAGCCCTGGTGCTTGGCCAGCTCCAGGCGGTGCTGGTGGCCTATGGCCTGGCGGCCATCGGCACCCTGCTCATTGCTGGAGTTCTGCGTGGCCTCGGTGTTCAATTCCGGGTGAGCGAAACCGCCGAGAACCTCGGCGTTGACGTCGCTGAACACGGCGAAGAGGCCTACGCCGAGCGGGTTGGTTCCCCTCAGCTGTTCTGAACGAAGAACCAACAAGCAAGCCCGGGGTGCAGTGCAGCCCGGGCTTCTTGCTGTCTGGGTTTAGGCGTTGGCCTTAAAGCTCAGTGCCACGCCGTTGTTGCAGTAGCGCTTGCCGGTGGGGCGAGGGCCGTCATTGAAGACGTGGCCTTGATGGCCGCCGCAGCGCTGGCAGTGGTATTCCGTGCGGGGCACGATCAACTTGAAATCGACGCTGGTGCCGATGGCATTGGCCAGCGGCTCCCAGAAGCTGGGCCAGCCGGTGCCGCTGTCGTATTTCGCCTTGGAGCTGAACAGCGGAAGATCGCAGCCGGCGCAGTGGAACACGCCGGCGCGTTTTTCATCGTTCAGGGGGCTGGAGAAAGGGCGCTCGGTGCCCTCTTGTCGCAAGACCTGATAGGCCGCTGGCGACAGGCGTTGTTTCCACTGGGCGTCGCTGAGTTGCCACTGCGGATCACCGGCTTTGGCGGCCGCTTCCGCTGGTTTGCCGCCCACCAGAAGGGCCAAGGAGGCGAGCAGTCCCCGTCGTGTCATGGATTTAGAGGCCTTTGAACCAGCCGGCACTGAGGGCCGTGGCCAGTCCCATGAAGATCGCCAGCAGGGTCCAGGTGATGCGATTCAGGGTTGCCTCAGCGCTGCGCGCGCTGCTGAACATGGAACTGCCGCTCGAGGCCAGTCCCCCCATGCCATCACCCTTGGGGCTGTGAAGGAGCACGGTGATGACCAGCAGTGCACCACTGCTGAGCCAGATCCAGGTGAGGGAGGTTTGAATCATCGATGCAGCCTAGGCAGTGACTAGACGCCGAGGGTCTGAGGGATGCGGCTGGGCTGAGATGGGCTACCCAGGGGTGTGATCAAGGAGGTGCCAGTCATCCGGCTTGGCTGCTCCAACCCCAGGATCTCCAACAGGGTCGGGGCCACATCGGCCAGTCCACCGCCACTGCGCAGTTCCACGGCGGTGCCATGGCCAGGGATCTTGCGCTTTTCACCCTCCACCAAGATCACCGGCACGGGGTTGGTGGTGTGGGCGGTCCAGGGCAGGCCATCGGGGCCTTCCATCAGCTCGGCATTGCCGTGGTCCGCGGTGACGATCAGGGTGCCGCCCATGCGGTTGGTGGCCTCCAGCAGGCGGCCGACGCTCTGGTCGACGGCACCGATGGCTTCCACGGTGGCCTCCATCGCGCCGGTGTGGCCGACCATGTCGGGGTTGGCATAGTTGATCACCACCAGGGAATAGATCCCCTTGTTGATGGCGGAGATGCAGTTGTCGGTCAGCTGTTCCGCTGACATCGCCGGGGCCTGGTCGTAGGTGGCGACCCGCGGCGAGGGGACCAGGTGGCGGTCTTCTCCGGGGTAGGGCTGCTCGATGCCACCGTTCATGAAATAGGTGACGTGGGGATATTTCTCGGTTTCGGCGGTCCGGAACTGACGCAGGCCGGCCTCCGAGACCACCTGACCCAGCAGTCCATCAAGGGACTCGGGTGGGAAGGCCACGCTCACCGGTAGTCCCGCTTCGTACTGGGTGAAGGTGACGACGTTGAGGTCGGGAATGAAGGTCCGCTCAAACCCATCGAAGTCATCGAGCACCAGGGCTTTGACCAACTGGCGGACCCGGTCGGGGCGAAAATTGAACACCACCAGGCCGTCCCCGGACTGGATCGCTCCCTGGGCTAGGCGGGTGGGTTCGAGGAATTCGTCGTAGATCTCATCGCCGTAGGACGCGCGGAGCACCTCCTGGGGCGATTGCTCGGTGATCTCAGTGTCTTCGGTGAGCAGGCGGTAGGCCTTTTCAGTTCGCTCCCAACGGCTGTCACGGTCCATGGCCCAATAACGCCCGCAGAGGGTGCTGATCCGGCCAATACCCGCTTTTTCGATCTGGGCTTCGATCGTGTTGAGGAACGGCTCAGCGCTCTGGGGAGGCGTGTCGCGGCCATCGGTGATGGCGTGAATGCAGACCTCCTTGAGGCCGCGGGCTTTGGCCCATTGCAGCAGGCCGCCCAGGTGATCGATGTGGCTGTGGACCCCGCCGTCGGAACACAGTCCGATCAGGTGCAGTGTCTTGCCGCTGCTCCGTAGCTGATAGGCCAGGGCATTGAGTTCAGCATTCTCAGCGATGCTGCCGTCGCGAACGGCCTGGCTAATGCGGACCAACTCCTGGCGAATAATCCGTCCGGCCCCAATGGTCAGGTGTCCGACTTCCGAATTCCCCATCTGCTCGTCCGGCAGGCCGACTTCGGCGCCGCTGGCTTCGATCAGGGTGTGGGGATAGGCATGCCAGAGGGCATCCATGACCGGCGTTTGCGCAGCCCGGATAGCGTTATGGATGTCGTCGTGGCGGTAGCCCCATCCGTCCAGGATGCACAGCACAACCGGGGCAATCGCACCCTTCTGGGAGGAACCTGAAGGACCGGCGCCTGGTGACGCCGCTTTGTGCGAGCCCGATTCGGTGGACGGTATGACTGTCACCCGATAAAACCCCGCCTTTCCCTGCACGACCAGATAGATCCAACCTACCTCTTGCCTTGCGCTGAGCCAGTCCCCAGCATGGTTGCGTCAGCTTTTGGCTACACCAGGGGTTGTCCATACCGTCGCTCGCCCCTCTCAATCCCATGGCAGTCGATCGCGTTGAAATCTTGTCCGCGGTTGAGTTGGGAAGGACCCTGAATCGTCTGGCCTCCCAGGTATTGGAGAGCGTCGATGACAGCCGCGATCTGGTGCTGTTGGGGATTCCCACCCGGGGGGTGGCCTTGGCTGAGGTCCTGGCCCAATTGCTCGAGCAGCTCGCGGGCCATCCTGTGGACTGCGGCAGTGTCGATCCCACCTTTCACCGGGATGACCTGGATCGGGTGGGCACCCGCCTGGTGGCACCCACCTCTTTGCCCTCCAGCCTCGATGGCAAAGAGGTGCTGCTGGTCGACGACGTGGTCTTCACGGGGCGCACCGTGCGGGCCGCCCTGGAGGCGCTGCAGGCCTGGGGGCGTCCCCGCCGCGTCTCACTGCTGGCGATGGTGGATCGCGGTCACAGGGAGTTACCGATTCAGCCCGACTTCTGCGGTCGGGTGGTTCCCACGAATCGGCAGGAGCTCATTGCTCTTTGCCTCAAGGGCATCGATGGGGAGGAAGGGGTGTTCCTGTTGAAAGGGGAGCCCGAGGACTGACCCTCAGGCCACCGCCTCGAGTTCGTCGGCGCGGAAGTGGGCGCGGAACTTCCCGAAGGCCACGATCACGGGCATGGTCGGGCTGATGGTGCGGCCCTTGTAATCGTTCAGCACCTGGAAGACTTCGCCCTGCTGGCCCTTGAGATCGAAGGCCTGGCCGCGGTGCTGAGGGTGGTGGAAGACCACAACGCTCTGGCTGACCGTGACTTGATCTCCTGCCTGCATGAAGAGGGCCGCTGAAGTGGGGCCATCCTGTCACGCGTGATTAACGCCTGCAGGCCGTTTCGGGACCGTCTTCAACGACCTCTCCCCCTAATTCCGAGCAGGCCTGGCTGAAGGCTTGCCAGTCATCCAGTCCCTGCTTCAGCTTTTGACTCACCAGGCGGTTGAGCTGCGCCTCGGGAACGTTGGAGCCCAGGCCGCGATGGGAGTCGTGGTCACCATGGTCACGCTTGCGGAGCCCCTCGATCCCTGCTTCGACCTGTTTCCGCAGCCCTTGGGTGCGTTCGCGCCACCAGGGGTGCTCGATGCGATTGAGGGCGTCAAGCGCTTCCCACCAGCGCTCTTGAGGGATGAGCCGGGCGGCTCGGTCCTTTTGGAAACGGTTGCGGCTCCAGTCCTCCCGCAGTTGATCGCCAACTGCTGTGCCTTGGGGGTTCTGGTCGGCATTCAGGCTCTTCAGGACCTCTAAGGCCTGATCCAGTTGACCGCGGCGATAGAGGCCAAGGGCTTCGTTTTCGAGTTGCTTCTGCCAAGCCAGTAGGCGCTGTTGGTCCTCTGGGGTGCTGTTGCCGGAATTGACCAGTAGGCGCTGCAGTTGAAGCGCCTGGGCTTGGCGTTGTGATTGCCAGAGCTGCTCGGCTTTGAGCCGCCGGCAGTGGCTGAGTTCCAACGGTGCCTGGCCTCCGAGCCAGCGCAGGGCCAAGAGCTGCTCGCCATAGAGCAGGCAGTCATCCAAACGCCCCGCCTTGGAGGCTTGCTCGAGGCGTGCCGGGAGTTGTTTCTCCCACCAGTAGGCCGCGCCGACCCCAGATGCCACCAAGCCCAAGGTGAGCACCAGCCAAAAACGCGGAAGCCGGTGTCGGCGGATGGCCAAGAGGCGCGTCAGGAATCCAGCTCCGTTCTATGGAGCTGCCTCCCAGTGATCACGCGGCCAGGGGCAGAGCTCGAGCCGGCCTAGCGGATGGCCCCCAAATCCATGGCGCTCTGGCGGGTCTGGGTTTGCAGATCCAGGCTTTCGACTTGCAAGTGACAGGCCGAATCAATCCAGAACCGCAGCTCCATGCGGTCCTCCCCCGGGGTGCCGCAGGGGGTCAGGGGGATCTGGATCGGTGTTTGCGCCCAGGCTTTGACCCTGGCGGCTCCTGCGCTTTTGCGGCGCAGAACCGGGAGGCCATCGACAAAGACCACCTCGCTGCGCTCTTCCGCCTGGGGCTCTCCGAGCACCAACTCCAAGGCGTTCTGTTCCGCTTCGCTGCAGGAGAGGCGTATCACGAGAGGTTGCTCGATCGGCCAGCTCTGACCAGCCATAAAGAGGGGGTGCCAGCGGTGTTCCGCGCTGCGCTGATCCCAGCAGCGCAGGGAGACCCCTTGGCTGAGGACGTCTTTGATGCGAACTCCGGGGGTCAGGCTCAAGGCCCCCAGGGCGACGGCTTCAACGGGACGACTCCCCCGCAGGGGCGTGCCCGGGAGTCGCTGCTGGAGCCACTGGCGAATCAGAGGGATCTGGGCACTGCCACCAACCGGCAGGATCGCGTCGATGTCCTCGCTTTGGACGCCCGCGGCCCGGGCGGCGGCCAGGACGGTCTCCAGCAGTTCATCCAGCAGGCTCAAGAGCCCTTGGTCCTCCAGCAATTGTTCGAGGTCCGCTCGCTGCAGGCGCAGGGGGATCGCGTTGGATACTCCCGCGGGGGTCCAAAGGGCGAGGGCTTCCTCCTGAGCGCTGAGCTCGCATTTGAGCCGTTCGCAGACCTGCAGCAGTCCCCGTGGCGGATGGGGCAGGTCAGGGCAGAGGTGAGCGGCGATCCAGTGGTCCAGATCGCGTCCACCGATCGCCAGCCCGGCTTTTCCCAGGACCTCTGCGGTCCGCAGCGTTTGCTGGCTGCTGTTGAGGTTGCGCCCGCCAAAGCGCAGCAATTGGGCGATGGGGGCGGCCCGTCCTTCGCCCCCGGGAAGCGCCACCAGCGATAGATCGGTGGTCCCCCCTCCGACATCGACCACCAGGACGCGGCTGCCTGGGGCAAGGCCCGCGCCGATGGCCGCAGCGGTGGGTTCATCGACCAAGGCCACATCCGGGACGTCCATGGCCTCGACGGCCTCCAGCAGCCATTGGCGGTAGCCCCGATAGCCATCAATCGGGGCGGTCAGCACCAGGCGATCCGGTGCGAGATCCTCCGGCAGATGGGACCAGATCTGCTCGAGCAGCAAGCGTCCGCTTTGTTCCGGCGTGAGCCAACTGTGATTGGCCTCGCTGCTGGGTTGGGCAATGAGGCGTTTGAAATCCCGCTGCAGTTGGGGCCCTTCGCATTCCAGGAAGCCCCCTTCAACGACTTGCCGACCAATCAGGGGCTGACTGGCGTCCCGCTCGGTCAGCCAGATCAGGCTGGGGATGGCCACGGGATCCGCGCTGCTGAAGGGCGGCAGGGGCAGAAGGCGGGCGGCCTGATCGCTGGCGCCTTGATGGGCCACCACCGTGGTGGTGCTGCCGAGGTCAATGGCAAGGGTGCCGGCCATTGGCCAAAGCTGAAGGGAAACTGCCGTCTATGAGGGTGACGCAAAACCAGACTTCATGGTGAGACAAGCGGGACTTGTCTTGGATCATGGAGCGGGTTGCTGTTGCCCTGTGGTCGTTCTATCGGGAGGACCCCGAGCAGGCGCGTCGCTTGGATCCCTTGCTGGCCGCGCGGCTGTCCCGTGGTTGGGGTTCCTTGCGGATCGAGTGCAGGGATCTTGCCCACCGCGCCATGGTGTGCGGCGTCATCGATCTGCTCAGGCCGCCGCTTGAGGCGCTGCAGTTGGCTCGGGAGATTCGTTTGGTGGTGGCAGGTGAGGAGCCAATGGTCTTTCCCGTCAGCGTTCCCTTGCCCAGCAGTCTGCTGACCTACGATGAGTACATCGGCGAATAGTGCATGTATCTCGGCGTCAACGTCAGCCCCAAAGAGCTCGCGCAGCGCGCTGAGAATCTCGTCCGGCATTCCAGCAACCGCTACCTGACCACCGTTCGCATTGCTTTCCGCGCCAAGCAGCGCCGATTCGATGATTTCGACGGACTGCTGGAGGATTCGATGGTCAAGCCCGTGCAGCGGGCCATCATCGAGCTGAGCGACGAGCAGGATCAGCCTGACCTGCTGCCCGGCTAGGCCCCAGCCTTGGTTCCCACCCCTGTTGGAGGGTGACCTTGATTCAGCGTGAAGGAGAAGGGTGGCGGTTGGCTTGGGATGCCGGCCGTCACCCTTTTTCAGTGCTGATTGGTGGTGAAGGCTGGGCGGCCGAGCTCAATGAAGCTGAAGCCTTCAGCCTCCGGGATGGCCTCAGCGATCTGATCGCCCAGCACCGTCAGTTGATCGATCAGTTGATGCCCGAAGAGGCGATCGAACTGGAACTCGAGCGGGAGGGCTGGTGGATCTGCCTCGATGGCGATCGCCAGGGCTGGACCCTGCGGGTGATGCTCAGCCCGGAGTCCGGGCAGCGGGCGATCGAGGGCAGCTGGAGCCGTGAGGCCGCCGCCGGCTTTACTGCGGCTCTGGCGCAGCTCCATGGCCAGCCGTGAGGGCGTGCAGGGCGCAGTAATCCAGTCCATCCAGTCCGGCTCCAGTGGCCCGTTGCAGCAGGCGCAGTAGTCCCTCAAGCCCTTCGCTGTTGAGCCCCGTGGCTTGGGAGGTCTCCAGGAAAAGCGCCAGATCCTTGCGCAGGTGGGCCGTGGGGAAATTGGGGTTGCCGTAGTCGCCCTGGAGTTCCCGCTCCAATTTCTTGTCGAAGGTCGGTGCATAGAGGGCGCTCCCCCTGAGGATCTCCATGAAGCTCTCCACCTCAACTCCTCTGTTCTGCACCAGATGCAGCGAGAGGCTGAACGCATGGGTGAGGCTGGCGATCAGCTGGTTGAGAGCCAACTTGCAGGCCATGGCACTGCCGACCGCCCCGAGTCGCCGAGGGGCTTCGCTGAGCTGGTTCAGGATCGGTGCGGCCGCGGCAAAGACCTCTGGCTGGCCACCCGCCATCAGCTGCAGGCGACCGACAAGGGCCTCCGGTTTGCTCCCCAGGACTGGGGCTTCCAGGTAGCGACCGCCCCGTGCTTCCACTTCGGCGGCCAAGGCCTGGCTCTGTTCGGGAGCGATCGTGGCCATCTGAATCACGCAACGCCCGGCCAGCTGCTGGTCCAGCTCTTCCAGGAGCAGCGCCTGGGTGCTGGGTCCATCGCTGAGCACCGTGATCAACCAGTCCGCCTGCCCGGCGACCTCCTGGGGTGTGGAGGCACTCCGGGCCCCGGCCTGAATCAAGGGTTGGCAGCGCTCTGGTGTTCGGTTCCAGACCCAGAGCTCCTGATCACCCTCCAGTAGGCGACTGGCGATGGCTCCCCCCAGGAGGCCGGTTCCAAACAGGGCGATGGCCATGGCGTTTGGGGTGAGATTGCTAATGAGATCATCGCTCTGATCAGGACTGCTGATCAGCGTTTTTCTCCCAGGCGCGCGCGCGTCTTCCCCAGGGTTTTGCACGGTTTTTCCACAGCCCAAGCACGAGAGCGGGCAGTGACCGCGGTGGCCTGGGGAGAACGGGAGTGGAATCGGCAAGGCCTGTTGACAAGCCCTGGGGGCCCCCGCAGCGACGTCCCCCAGGCGTCCATGGACGGGGCTGAACCCCCTCTGGCGGCAGGGATCTAGGCCTGAGAACGCCTGGGAATACCCCCGTCAGGGCGCTGTTGACCGTTCCCTCGTGTTGTGGGGAACTAGTGCTCATCGACCGCAGGAACGGCATGGAAGCAACTGGCACGGTGAGCATGTGCGCTGAGGTTCCCGAGCCCCTGCTTCAGTCCATGCAGGGCTTCATTGAGGCCCACCCCAATTGGGACCAGTACCGCCTCTTCCAGGCCGCTCTGGCGGGTTTCCTGGTGCAGAACGGGGTGCAGACCCGCGAGATCACCCGTTGCTATCTGGCCAACCTCTTCCCGCAGCAATCGCGCTTCACCGAGCCCCTCGCCTGATCCGGCGCCACTGGACGTAGCTGTTGGTCACGGTCGTGGCCATCAGACAGAGGGAGGGCACGACCACCACGCAGGTGATCAGCAGGCCTGAGCCATCCCAGAGCAGTTCGCCCAACAGGCCCAAGGCGAAGGGAAGCCCGGTGATGGCGAGCAGAACCCCCGCTAGGGCGATCAATCCAGGCCCCTGGTGCTCGAGCAGCACGAAGCCGGCTCGAAAGGCCTTGGTGGCCCCAAGCCCTTCAGCCACCACCAGACAGGCATTGAACAGTTGGCTGAGGGCCAGTCCACCCCCCAGGACAACACCAATCACGAGGGGGAGCGGAGCCAGGGGCTGCGCCACCAGCAGCAGGAAGGACCAACCCAAAAAGCTGATCAGCACGATCAGGCTGAGGGCTGCGGTGAGGCGCAGGACCCCTCGGGTGATGTGCCAGCTGCAGGCTCCGTGCCAACGGAAGAGGGAGCTGGCCTGGGGTGCCAGGCCGCGACTGAGGTCCAGCCCCGCTCTGGTGAGGCCATCGATCAGCCAGATCAGGCTGATGGCATAGAGGACGATCCCGATCAAGTACAGGAACACCGCGAAGACGGCGTTGCCGACGCCATCCCCCAGACCAAACACGGTCCAGCCGAGCAGGTGCAGGCCAAATAGGCTGGCCGTAAATCCCAGAACAACCCGCGGGTGAGCCCTCAGCTGGCTGAGGCTGTCGAGCAAGGCTCGCCCCGGTTGGATCTGGGGTTGCTTCAAAGGGGACCGAGGAGGGCCAAGAGTCGCTCTGCGCTGGGCTCGGGAACCGGCAGGATCGAGAGGCGATTGCCTTGCCGCACCACCGGCAGCTCCTCAACACTGAACTGCTCCCGCAGGTCATCCAGGCTCAACAGGGAGCCAAATGTGCCGACGTACTTCAGGCGAACACAGTCCCAGCGGGGTGCTTCCGGTTTGGATTTGGGGTCGAAGTATTTGTTCTCTGGATCGAATTGAGAGGGGTCAGTGATCCCGGTCTCAATCACTTCCATCATTCCGACAATGCCCGGCGGTTTGGCATTGGAGTGATAGAAGAAAGCACGATCACCGATGGACATCGAGCGCATGAAATTGCGCGCTTGATAGTTGCGAATGCCATCCCAGAGCGTTGTGACCTCCGCCTGGAGATGCTGGATGCCGTAGACATCCGGTTCGCTCTTCATCAGCCAGTAGGCCAAGGCTGCTCGTCCCGTTGGCCGCGAGTGTAGGGCTGTTGTTCAGGCCCCTAGAGACTGTTGGTCAGGGAGCGGAAATGCTCGCCGCGCGCTTCAAAGTCGCGGTACTGATCAAAGCTGGCGCAGGCCGGTGAGAGCAGCACGGCGCGGCAGTCTTCCCCTTGGCTGAGCTGCTGAGCGGCTGCAACAGCTGCTGCTAGATCGTCGCAGCATTGGACAACTCCTGTGTATTCGCCGGAGAGCAGGAGGTCTTGGAAGTGGGACTGGGCGGCGCCAAAGAGCACCACGGCTGTGGCCTTGCGTTGGAGTGCAGCAATCCAGGCGCTCGCATCCCCTTGTTTGGCCTCCCCGCCGGCCAGAGCGACCAGGGGACCCTCGACCGCCCGCAGGGCGACTTCGGCGGCGTCGTAATTGGTCGCTTTGCTGTCGTTGATCCACTGGACCCCATTCAGGCGGCGGATCAGCTCCAGGCGGTGGGGGACACCGGGGAAAGCCCGCAGGGCCGCTTCCATCGATGGGCCGCTCAGGCCCAACTCCAGGCCCACGGCCACAGCCATCAGCATGTTCTGGCGGTTATGGGCCCCAGGCATGGCCAGGGCAGTTGCATCCAGCAGGGCGCCGCTGCTCTGCATGACCTGATCCCCCTCAACCCAGAGCCAGGGATCGATGCCTTTGTTGAGGGCCGCATCCCTCGACTCCGCCGTGATCCAGCGGGCACTCGACCAGGAGGCGGCATGGGCGCAGAGGTCGGGGTCATCGGCATTCAGCACCTGGATCGCCGAGCGCTCCAACAGCCCCCGTTTGATGGCCCGGTAGTTCTCGAGGGTGCCGTGGCGCTCAAGGTGATCGGGGGTCAGGGTGGTCCAGAGGCCGATGGCCGGTGCCAGCTCCGGTGCCGATTCGATCTGATAGCTGCTGAGCTCCACCACCAGGGCTTGGGGGGTGGTTTGACCGTCTTGGAAGCGCTCCAGCGCTAACTCCGCGGCGGAGTGCCCGACGTTGCCGCACATCGGTGCATCGATGCCCCCCCGCTCCAGCAGGTGGGCCACCAGGTGGGTGACCGTGGTCTTGCCATTGGTTCCGGTGATGCCGATCCAGGGGATTGGTCGGCTGGCCTCCCAGGCGGTGCTGATCTCGCCGTTCGTGGGGATCCCCTGCTCCCGAAGCCAGTTCAGGGTGGGGTGATCCCAGCGGATGCCTGGACTGACAATCACCCGCGCGCAGTCCGCCACGAGCGGTTCAAAGCTCTCTGGTGCCAGGGCCTTGCCTAGTTCGACCACGATCCCTTCGGCGCGCAGGTCCTCGGCTTTGCGCTGATGTTCGGGCCCATCGCCGCTCTCCAGCACCAAAACGCTGGCCCCTCGGCGTGCCAGCAAACGGGCCGCACCGAGACCCGATCGGCCCAGCCCGAGAACCACGGTCACTGGCATGGCCTGATGCTCGAGCACCGATTGAAAAGTGGGCGATACTGGAATCGAACCAGTGACTCCTACCGTGTCAAGGTAGTGCTCTACCTCTGAGCTAATCGCCCTCAGAAGCCTTTCGGCTTGAGGAACCTAGCAGTCGGTGGATCAGCGTCTTTGCATGGCCAGGCGCCAGCGTTCCCGCTTGGTGGGCTGAATGTCCAGGATCTCCAGCTCACCGCGACCATCGAGTCGGA
The DNA here is from genome assembly GCF_023115425.1 of Synechococcus sp. A10-1-5-1. Taxonomy (NCBI): domain Bacteria; kingdom Bacillati; phylum Cyanobacteriota; class Cyanophyceae; order Synechococcales; family Synechococcaceae; genus Synechococcus; species Synechococcus sp. A10-1-5-1. The sequence continues at coordinate 2,070,479 of NZ_CP096032.1, forward strand.
TCCTGTCGCCCTGTTTGAGCTCTCGGCTCGGGCTGGTCACAACAGCCCAGTTCACCCGAACCGCCCCAGCGCGAATCCAATCGGCCATCTTGCTGCGGGAGACCCCAAGGCCCGCGGACGCGACGGCGTCCAATCGAAGCGAGGCCTCCACACTGCTGAGCTGTTTGGGGGTGCGGGTGGCGGGGAGCTGCAGGTCGCTGATTCCCTTGGGTTCAGCGCTGACCTCAACGCTGCGGACCTGGGCGGTTCGGCCCTGCCAGGCTTCAGCCACCTCCCCCCGCAGGATCAGCTGGGCTCCGCGGTCGCCCCGCATCCAGATGTCCCCCAGGTCCCCGGGTTGTGCTCCGGCAGTGATCAGGCCTTGACGCACATCGGCGGGTTCGGCCGGGTCAAACAGGAAGTTCCCGCTGATGACCAGCCCCTGCAGTGGGGCCGCCGGGAGTTCACCATCGCTGATCTCCACGCGACGCAAGAGCAGCCGACGGCGCTCCGCCTGCGGCCAGCCGCCGTCGCTGGCGAGGGTGAGTTCGGTCAGGCTTCCGAGCCGCTGAAGCGCCTCTTCCAAGAGGTCGGCTGCAAGGAAGTCACTCCACAGCGGTTCCCAGGTGCGTAGGGCCTGCTCCGCCAGGTCGATGAGCTTCCCCATGGCCTCGGGGTTGCGGCAGCCTTGCAGCAACTGATCGCGCGGCAGCATCAGCGTGGCTCCTAGTTGTCACTGAGTCGCACCACGCTTTGAGGCTTGGCCTCCTGCAACCTCGTCCAGGGCACCTCAACGCCGGTTGCGGTCTCGAGAAGCAGCAGCCAGTTGCCCTCCTCCAGGCGGTTGCGCAGAGCGCGGATGCGGTCGTCGCTGTCCGAGCTGACGCTGGCTGCTGCGGCATAGCTACCCATCAGGCCTGAACCCAGACCCAGCAGTCCGCCAATCAGGTGGGATCCCACCTCGCCGGCAAAGGAGAAGGTGTCCAGGTCGGTGATGAAGGTGAAGGTCACCCCTGCGAAGAATCCAAAGGGCATCAGCCAGGTGGCCATTCCCTTTTGACGCCGTTTGCGGGCAATGGAGGGGTTCAGCTCGTCCACCTCCGCCATCGCGGTCTCACCCGCACCCACAGCGACCAGGCGCGCCGGGGCAGGGCTGAGGGAGGCCAACTGTTCTTTGAGCTGGTGCAATCGCTTTCGCGACGAGAGCACCACCACCACGCTGCTGCCCACGGGGTCACGCTTCAGACCAGCCGATTCTCCACGCTCCGGCCCGCCGTTGTGGCGGCTTCAAGGTCCCTCTCTACACTTCACCTCCGGCCGCTCCACCCCGCCGGGTCATGACGAAGGTTCTGGTATCCGATCCCATCGATCAAACAGGGATCGACATCCTGTCCCAGGTGGCTCAGGTGGATGTGCGAACGGGCCTGCCGCCCGAGGAGTTGAAGTCGATCATTGGCGACTACGACGCCTTGATGATCCGCTCAGGAACCACGGTGACCGCCGACATCATTGAGGCGGCCTCCAAGCTGCGGATCATTGGTCGCGCTGGCGTCGGGGTCGACAACGTCGATGTCCCAGCAGCCACCAAGCGCGGCGTGATGGTCGTGAATTCGCCCGAGGGCAACACCATCGCGGCGGCCGAGCATGCCTTGGCCCTCATGCTTTCGCTCTCCCGGCACGTCCCCCACGCCCATGGCAGCACCATGGCTGGCGGCTGGGACCGCAAGAAATACGTCGGCAACGAGCTCTACAAGAAGAAGTTGGGCGTGGTCGGTCTTGGCAAGATCGGCTCCCACGTGGCCCGGGTCGCCAAAGCGATGGGCATGGACGTGATGGCCTATGACCCCTTCGTCTCGGCCGAGCGGGCACAGCAGATGCAGGTGCGTTTGCAGGAGCTTCCTGCGCTGTTCGCTGAGGCCGACTACGTCAGCCTCCACCTCCCCCGCACCCCAGACACCGAAAACCTGGTGAATGCGGAGTTGCTGCGGACGATGAAGCCCACCGCCCGCATCGTGAACTGCGCCCGCGGCGGAATTATTGATGAAGCCGCCCTGGCTGAGGCGGTCGAGAACGGCGTCATCGCCGGCGCCGCACTGGACGTCTACGCCAAGGAGCCCCTCGCCGCCGACAGCCCCCTGCGCAAGGTGAGTGAGCGCCTGATCCTCACCCCCCACCTGGGCGCCTCCACCGAAGAAGCCCAGGAGAACGTGGCGGTTGATGTGGCTGAGCAGATCCGCGACGTCCTGCTTGGTCTCCCGGCCCGCAGCGCCGTCAACATCCCTGGCTTGAATGCTGAGGTGATGGAGCGCCTGAAGCCCCATCTGCAGCTGGCTGAGATCCTTGGTCAACTGGTGAGCCAGTTGGCCGGTGGTCAGATCAGCGAGCTGGAGGTTCGCCTGCAGGGCGAATTCGCCAACCACCCGGCCCAGCCTCTGGTCATTGCTTCCCAGAAGGGTCTGCTCTCCACCGCCCTGGGCGATTCGATCAACTTCGTGAACGCTGGGCTGGAGGCCAAGGAGCGTGGGATTCACGTGGTGGAGGTCAAAGATGACGCCGCCCGCGACTTCGCCGGTGGTTCGCTGCAGCTCAGCGCCAAGGGCGCCAACGGCACCCACGTCGTGACCGGAGCGGTCTTCGCCGATGGCGAGCTTCGGGTGACCACCATCGACGAGTTCCCGGTGAGCGTGACCCCGAGCAAGCACATGCTCTTCACCCGTCACCGCGACATGCCGGGGATCATTGGCCACATCGGCTCAGTTCTGGGCGAGCACAACGTCAACATCGCTTCGATGCAGGTGGGCCGACGGATCGTCCGTGGTGATGCCGTGATGGTGCTCAGCCTGGATGACCCCCTGCCTGCCGATCTGCTGGCTGGGATCCACGCCATTGAGGGCATTCAGCAGGCACACCCCGTCACCCTGTAACCCCGATGGCCTTGCCTTGGTGGCGGCTTGAGCTGCTTGCGCTTCCAGAACTCGAGGAATCGCTGATCTGGAAGCTCAACACCCTTGGGATTCCCCGGGTGGCCGTGCGTCACCGCCCTGAGCACCCCCAGGAACGGCAGTTGGTGGCCTGGTTGCCGGCCTCCGATTGGCCGGAGAGCGAACGCCAGCAGCTCGAGCAGGCCCTCCAGCCCCTGGCGGACACCTTTGGGTTGACCCTCCCGCCCATCCACTGGTTTGAACAGGATGACGAGGACTGGAGCCTGAGCTGGAAGCAGCACTGGGAACCCGATCCGGTCGGCCAGCGCCTCTTGATCCTTCCGGCCTGGCTAGAGCTTCCCCCCGAGTACGCCGATCGGCAGGTCATCCGGATGGATCCCGGCAGCGCCTTTGGTACCGGCAGTCATCCCACCACCCGGCTCTGTTTGGAAGCGATCGAGCAGCTGGCCGATGAGCGAGGTGGAACCCTGAGCCCCATGCGCGTGGCTGACCTGGGCTGCGGTAGCGGCATTCTGGGCATCGCCGCCCTGCTTGAGGGCACCTCGTCTGTCGCTGCGGCTGACACGGACCCCCTGGCGGTCCGGGCCACCCGCGACAACGCTGTGGTCAGCGGTTTCGCTGAGCAGCTCCAGGTGGACCTGGGCTCCATTGAGCGCTTGGCCGAGATGCTTGAGGGGCGTCCTGCCGACCTGCTGCTCTGCAACATCCTGGCCCCGGTGATCGAAGCCCTCTGCCCAGCGTTTGACACCGTCCTGTCCCCCGAGGGGCTGGGCTTCCTCAGTGGGCTGCTTGTGAGTCAGGCCCCCAGGTTGCAGGAGGTTTTGGCGGAGCAGGGGTGGAGTGCAGAGCTCACCGCCCAGCAGAGCCAGTGGGGTCTGATGACCATCAGGCGCTCCTGACGAAAATCCAAAACCGGGGCTTGTCGCATAAGTCACGCTGATGTGTGCCCTTGGTTCCCATTGGGCTTCGCCTTGAGATCCCCTCGAAACCCCAGGAACTGCCCTTGTCGGATGTAGGAAGGGTCCGTCCTACAGGGCCTGGATTTTTTCTCCAGGAGCCTGTGAGCCCCAATCCTTTTCATGGCTTCCTACAAGGTCACCCTCATCAGCGAGGCAGAGGGCCTCAACAAGACCATCGAGGTTCCTGACGATCAGTACATCCTCGACGCCGCTGAAGAGCAGGGCATCGATCTCCCCTACTCCTGCCGTGCTGGTGCTTGCAGCACCTGCGCCGGCAAGATCACCGCTGGCACCGTCGACCAGTCTGATCAGAGCTTCCTCGACGACGACCAGATCGAAGCTGGTTTCGTCCTGACCTGCGTGGCTTACCCCACCAGCGACTGCACCATCAAGACCCACGCCGAAGAAGAGCTGTACTGAGCTCGACTCGGGGCGTGCCCGTTCACGCCCCGTCTCTTTGTGTTCTCAGAACCACCCTTCGGGGTGGTTTTTTTGTCTTTAGTCCCTGCCTGCCGTTGTGACTGCCTCAGCCTCGGGTTCGACCCCTCCTCAGGTGCAAGAGGTTTATGCGCCGGGCAGCGAGCACACCAGCCCTGGTGCGCAGTACAGCTTTCGGGTGATTGGCCCCTGCTGCCGTCTGTTTGATCGAGAAGAGCTGCCTTGGCCCTGTTGCCGGCTCTCCTGGCGCAGCAAGGAGCCCAGTTGGCGACGGGTGGGTAAGCGCTTCGTTCCTGACCTGGCGGCACGCCGTTGCCCTTCCTATGCGGTTGAACTGCTCCAGCCAGGCTCAAGACCCACCCAGACAGTTCTCACGCTCTTCTCCCAGCGCTTAAGTAGTCCCCTGCAGGAATGGTGGTACAGCAAGCAGCCGACCTCCTGTGATCCCAGCAACCTCACCCCGCCGGCAGTCTCCTGAGATCTGGCCACAAAAAAGCCCCGCCGAAACCGGCGGGGCTTTGCTGTCAGAGGGATGGAAGCGGGATCAGAAGTAGATCTTGCCGCCGCCCCACTGGGGGCCCAGCACTTTGGGTGCCGTCAGGATGAAACCGGCCATCAGGCGCAGGTCTTCATCGTTGAGATCGCGCATTTTCACGAAGACGTCGCTGCTGCGGATGCTGGGGTGCACGTCAGCAATGCTGTATTCGCCGTCGTAGCTGGTGGGGTCCTTCATGAACTCCACCAGGGCATCAACGTTGTCCCGGGCCGGAGTGGCGTTGGCCAGGGTCTCGGGATCCAGGCCCACGTTGTGGTTGGTCTTGGTGATGCCACCGGCGTGGCAGATGCCGCAGCTGTCGTTGAAGATCTTGCGACCCGCGTTGACTTCCTGCTCGCTGAAGCTCACCGAGGTGCCAGCGGCATCAGCGGGAACGGTGAGCTGCTCAGCGGTCCACTGGGCGGCCTGGGCAGGGCCGGCAAGACCCACCAGCAGAGCTAGGGGCAGAAGCATCAGCCGGGCCAGAGACCGGAGAGCAGAAGAGAAAACAGAGGCCATCGAAAAAGCTGGCAACGTGGCGTATAGAACGCGCCTGAGCTCTTGTATCACGGCCGGCGGACCCGCCGCTTGGCCGAGCCCAAGGCACTCACGAACTGTTGCAGGCCTAGGCCTCTTGGGGGGCGACCTCAAGGGTCAGAAAATCCTTCGCGAGGAGCGTGTTGGGGAAGATCGCCTGGGCTTCGGCCAAGAGGTCATCCGGGGTGACCGCGTTACCCGGCACATAGCGCGGGCTCAGATGGGTCAGGGCCAGCTGCTTGACGCCCGCGGCCAGGGCGGTTTGGGCCGCCATCGTGCTGGTGGAGTGCTGCTTGGCAAAGGCCATCTCGGCCTCGGCATGGGCGAAGGTGCTCTCGTGGATCAGCAGGTCAGCGCCGGCAGCCAGCTCCACCGCTGCCTCACTGAAGACCGTGTCGGTGCAGTAGACGACGCTGCAGCCGGGGCGGTCGGGGCCGCAAAGGGATTCCCCGTTGATGATCCGGCCGTCTTCCAGGGTGACGTTGCGCCCCGCCTTGAGCTCGGCGTAGATCGGCCCGGGTGGGATTCCTAGGGCTTTGGCTTGTTCCACATCGAAGCGTCCGGGCCGGGGCTTCTGGTCCACCCGGTAGGCAAAGGCCGGCACCCGGTGGATGAGCGCGGTGCAGCGCACGGTGATGTCGTCGTCATCCAGAAGCAGGGCACCGCTGCGGGCCGCGTCTTTCACCCGATGGCTGCGCAGGGGATAGCCAATGCGCATCGAGGAGGTCCGCATCACCCCCTCGAGGTAGTCGCGCAAGGGATCCGGTCCGTAGAGGTCAATGCCGCTGCAGGTGCCGGCCAGCCCCAGGCTGGCCAGCAGGCCGGGCAGGCCAAAGGTGTGGTCACCGTGCATGTGGGTGATGAACACCCGGCGCAGCTGGCTGACCCGCAGCTCACTGCGCAGGAATTGGTGCTGGGTTCCCTCGCCGCAATCAAAGAGCCAGAGCTCAGCCCGCTGCGGTAAGCGCAGGGCCACTGCCGACACATTGCGGGCTCGCGTTGGTACTCCCGAGCTGGTGCCGAGGAAGGTGACCTGCACGGCCGGTGTTCTCCCCGGTCTCTCTGGGTTGATCGTGCCATGGCGGGGCTGGCACGGCCCGCCTGGGCTCGTCACAATGGCCTGCCCTTTCCCCTTGGGGTCGATGCCGCATCGCGCCCATCCCCGAGTCATCGCCTTGGTGGCGGGGATCTGTGCTGCCGTAGCTGTGGCGCCCTTGCGGGCGGCTGAGCCCTGGTTGCGGGTGTTGGTGCTGGAGGCCCCCAGCTTGCGCGTGAGGGCGGCTGAGCCCTCGGGTGGACTACGGGTTCTTGATGGGCGTGGTCAGCAGTTGGGGCTGGAGCCACCAGGGGCCGAATTGCGCTTCGAGGCCCGGCGGCAAGACAAGGAGTTGTGGTTTGAGGCGGTGCCCCAGGCCCAGGGATCCAATCGCGACCCAGGTCTGTGGCTGGGCCAGCGCCACTACCGCGGTCGTCTGCAGCTGCGGCGCCAGGGCCCGCAGCTGCAGGTGGTGAATCACGTCCCTGTGGAGACCTACCTCCCCAGCGTGGTTGGCAGCGAGATGCCAGCGAGTTGGCCGGTCGCGGCCCTGAAGGCCCAGGCGGTGGCAGCCCGCACCTATGCCCTGAAGGCCCGCAAGCCGGCCTCGGCCTTCGACCTCAAGGCGACCGTGGCCAGCCAGGTCTACAAAGGGGTTCAGGCGGAAACCGCCAGCACCTGGGGGGCGGTGAACCAAACCCGGGGGCTCGTCCTGACGTTCAACAACGCTCTGATTGATGCGGTCTTCCACAGCAGTAGTGGTGGTTCGACCGAGAGCAGCGGGGATCTCTGGATCCGCCAGATGCCTTATCTGGTCAGTGTCCCCGACTTTGACCAGGCCTCACCGGTGCATCAGTGGAGCAAAGCCCTCGATGGGCCGCTGCTGAAGCGGGCTTTCCCCGAGCTCGATCAGGTCCTGGCCATCGAGGTTCTCTCCACGACGCGCACCGGCCGGGTCAAGCAGGCTCGCGTGGTCGGCCGCGGCGGGCAGCTCCTGCTCAGCGGTGCCCAGCTCCGCAGTCGTCTGGGCCTGCGCAGTACCTGGGTCCGCTTTGAGTTGGCTCCTACGCGTCCATCCCGCGTTGAACCCTTGGGTTTGACAGCCAGCCATGCCCCCCTGGGCTGGCCTTCCCCGCCCCCGCCGTTACCGGCGTTCTCCTTGCCCCAGGCCCGCCCGCTCCCAGGGGCGGCCGTGCAACTGGTGGCCGTCGGCCGGGGCTATGGCCATGGCATCGGCATGAGCCAGTGGGGGGCAATGGCGATGGCCCAGCGGGGCGAGAGTTTTGACGCGATCCTTCGCCATTACTACCGAGGCGTTCAGCTCGAGTCCTATGGAGCCCTGGCGCGACGGGCCCGACCTCAGCCAGGCTCAAAGCCGGAGGCATGGCAGGCGATGGCCCCCCGTTTGTGACCAGCCAGCTGATGACCCTGACGCTGGTCGCCGATGCCGCCGCCGTGGCGGAGCTTGTGGCTGGCCGTCTGCTGGAGGCTCTGCGCTCCAGGGGCAACCTTGGCCTGGCCACCGGACGCACGATGCTGCCGGTCTATGGGGCCTTGGTGCGGCAGTTGCAGCAGCTGCCAGCCCAGGAGCGCCAAGCGCTGTTGGCCGGGTGGAGCAGCTTCAACCTGGATGAATATGTCGGTTTAGGGGCTGAGGATCCGCGTTCCTTTGCCGCCTTCATGGACGCCCAGCTGGGGGTCCCTCTTCAGCTTGCCCCCGGCGCCCTCCGGATCCCTGATGGCCGGGCGCCGGACCCCCAGTTGGAGGCGCTCCGCTACCGCCAGGCGCTCCAGCGGGCAGGGGGCATCGGCTTGCAACTGCTGGGCTTAGGGGGCAATGGCCATGTGGGATTCAATGAGCCCCCCTGCGGACCCGAGATGCCCTGCCGCGCTCTGGCCCTGAGCCCGGCGACCCGGGAGCAGAACGCCGGAGCCTTCGGGGGAGATCCGGCCTCCGTCCCGGATCAGGCGATCACCCTGGGGACCGCGGAGATCCTGGGGGCCCGCTCCCTGCTGCTGGTGGTCACAGGAGGCGCGAAGGCTGAGATCCTGCGGCGGACCCTGCAGGATCCGCCCTGCGATCAGGTCCCCGCCAGTTGGGTGCAGCGGCATCCCCAGTTGGAGGTCGTGGCTGACCCTGAGGCTGCTGCCGCCCTCAGCTGAGGGCGGCCTCCATCAGGGCCTCGTCCGCCTCGAGGTTGGAGGTGACGCTCCGCACGTCGTCCAACTCTTCGAGGGCATCGAGCAGCTTGAGGCAGCTCGCGAGGGCTTCTGGATCCTCCAGGTGGCAAGGCGTCTGGGCCACCCATCGGTGCTCCCAGCTGGTCACGGGTAGTCCTGCGCTGCGGAGGCTGTCCTGGAGGGCCTCCAGCTGCTCGAACGGGCCGATGATTTCGGCCCCGTCGGCATCGATCTCGTAGCTGAGGACCTGGTCCTCGAGGCTGAGCAGGTGCTCGAGCAGGCTGTCTTCCTGCAGGTCGGCTTGGCTGAGGCGGACGACGCTGCGGTGCTCGAAGAGGTAGCCAACGCAGCCGGTCTCCCCGAGGTTTCCGCCGTTTTTGTTGAAGGCCAGGCGAATCTCAGCGGCCGCCCGATTGCGGTTGTCGGTCAGGGATTCGATCAGGACGGCCACGCCCCCCGGCCCGTAGCCCTCGTAGCGAACCTCCTCAAATTGATCGGCACCGCTCCCCCCCTGGCCGGAGCCTTTGGCGATGGCGCGCTCAATGTTGGCGTTGGGCACCCGGGCTGCCTTGGCCTTTTCAATGGCGGTGCGCAGCTGGAAATTGCCGGCCGGGTCCGCTCCGGCGCGGGCCGCCACCATGATTTCCCGGCCCAGCCGGGTGAAGACTGCCCCGCGCTTGGCATCCACCACGGCCTTGGTGCGCTTGATTTGGGCCCATCGGCTGTGGCCGGCCATGCGTGAGTTCGGAGTGAGCTAGCCCGCAGCGTCGAGCACGAGCTTGGGTTGCAGTTGTCCGGGGGAGGCGACCCGGGCCATACCCGCCAGGTTGCCATCTGGATCCACCACCACGACGGGGCTCTCGAGCGCCCAGCCGGGGTCACAGGTCTGGAGCCGCCCGCAGCGCCAGCCCGCCAGCCCGTTGTCGTCCAGCTGGTGTTGGGGCAGATGGCCGAGCACCTCCAGCGGGCTGAGCAGCGCGGGTGGCTCCCCCTCTAGTTGCTCCAGGGTCACGCTTTGCTCCAGTCCAAATCCGAGGGCTCGGGTCCGCCGCAGTCGCGCCAGGCTGCCGCCACAGCCCAGGGCCTCCCCGAGGTCGCGGGCTAAGGAGCGGATGTAGGTGCCAGAGCTGCAGTGCACCTCCAGTTCAATCTGGGCCTGCTTTGGATCCCAACCCAACAGGTCCAAGCGGTGAATGATCACCGGTCGGGGGGGAAGATCGGGGCACTGGCCGGCGCGGGCCAGTTTGTAGGCCCGTTCTCCATTGACGTGGACCGCTGAGACCGCTGGAGGGCGCTGTTGGATGGCGCCGCGGAACGGGCCTAGGGCGTGGTCAATGGCGTCGCGGCTGAGGCCTGGCACAGAACGCTCCTCCAGGACCTGACCCTCCAGGTCATCGCTGTCGGTTCTGACCCCCAGTTGGACGATTCCCCGATAGGTCTTGTCGCTCTCGAGGTAGGGAAGCAGCCGGGTGGCGGGGCCCAGGGCAATGGGCAGCACCCCTGTCACCGCCGGATCCAGGGTTCCGCCATGGCCCACCCGTTTGAGCCCATAGGCCCGGCGGATTCGGGAGACACAGCTGTGGGAGCTCATCCCCGCCGGCTTGTCGAGTACGAGAAAGCCGCAGGTCAACGCTGGATTGAGGCGAGCACGTCGCAATGGTGCCACCGTGTGGCGCAGCTGATGGCGCTCAATGCCCGTGGACGAGGCTCTGCAACAGCGCCGGGAGCTGGCCTTTCTGGTCTTGTCCGGTCTGTTCCTTGGAACGATGGGGATGTTGAACATCCTTGGTCTGACGCGCTTTCTTCAGCTCGGTCAGATTGGCTCGTGGCCCGTGGTGGTGGCGGTTGGAGCCCTCCCCTATCCGGTGACCTTTCTCTGCACCGACTTGATCAGTGAAATCTGGGGCGAGCAACGGGCCAATCAGTTGGTCTGGGTCGGGCTGCTTCTGAACGGTTGGATCGTCCTGGTGCTCTGGCTGGGCGGCGTATTGCCGGGCCTGCCGGGGGCGCCGGATGACACGTTTTTTGCAGTGCAGGGGTTGGCCTTTGGCGCGGTCGGGGCCTCCATGGCGGCCTACATGGCGGCCCAGTTCACGGATGTGCGCCTGTTCCATTTCTGGAAACGCTTCACCGGCGGCCGGGCGCTCTGGTTGCGCAACAACGGCTCGACCTTGGTCAGCCAGCTGGTGGATACGACTGCGGTGGTGCTGATTAGCCACTACGCCGCCCATGTCCTGCCCGTGCGTTCCGACCTGCCGGTCGCTCCGCAGCTGGTGAGCTTCATTGCCAGCGGTTACCTGTTCAAGGCCTTGGCCGCTTTGATCGACACCCTGCCCTTCTATTGGCTGACGGCCTGGTTGCGCCGTTGGTTGATGGTCCCGGGGGCCGGGGCGGAGTTGGGCCCTGAGCAGCGACCTCTACGGTGATCAGCCATGACCGTCACCGCCGCTCTCTCCCTCGATCATTTCCTCGCCGGAGGCTTTGATCTTCGCCAGCATCTGGCGGCCCATCTCTCGCTCTCGCCGGCTGAGCTTGAGCGGCAACTGCCCTTGGCCACCGAGGCCCTGGCGGCAGCGCATCCTGGGGCCTTTGATCCTGACCAGGCGGGGAGCTTCTACGAAAACGAGGTGGGCCATGCCCACCTGCTGGAACTCGCGGCTTGGCACCTCAGCAGTGCGGACTACATCGCGGACACCTTGCGTTTGCAGGCGATGTTTGCCAAGGGTCAGGTTCTCGATTTCGGCGGTGGGATTGGCACCCATGCCCTGGCGGCTGCGGCTCTCCCCGAGGTGGAGGCGGTCTGGTTCGTCGACCTCAATCCCGCCAATCGAGCCTTTGTCACGGACCGGGCTGAGCGCTTTGGCTTGGCGCACAAGCTGCGCTGTTTCCGGGACCTGGGGGATGCCGCCCTCCCGGCCCAGTTCGACACGGTGGTCTGCCTGGATGTGCTCGAGCACCTCAAGGATCCATCGGCGCAACTCGAGCAGTTCGCTCAGCGGATGGGCCCCGAGGCCATTGCCCTACTCAATTGGTATTTCTTTCAGGGCTTCAACGGCGAGTACCCCTTCCACTTTGATGATCCGGCACTGGTGGAGCGGTTCTTCCGCACCCTGCAGGCCCGCTTCCTCGAGGTGTTTCACCCGTACTTGATCACCACCCGCGCCTACCGCTTGGCCTGAAGCCAGCCCATAAAAAAGCCGGCACCAAGGTGCCGGCTCAGGAGCGCCTAGGAGTTGGCTTCAGCCGACGGCCACGTTGATGCGCTTGCGGGTGCGCAGGCCACGCTTGATGGTGTCGAAGCTGACCACGCCATCGACGAGGGAGAAGAGGGTGTCATCAGCGCCGCGGCCGACATTGCTGCCGGGGAGGACGGAGGTGCCGCGCTGGCGAATGAGGATCGAACCGGCGCTGACGGATTCACCGCCGTAGCGCTTGACGCCAAGACGCTTGGAGTTGGAGTCGCGGCCGTTACGGGTGGAGCCGGTGCCTTTCTTGTGGGCCATGGGGGAGGAAGCTCAGGGGTTCAGGAAAAGGGTCTGGAGGATCAGGCCAGTGCTTTGCCGCCGACGCTGATGGACTTGACCATCACGCGGGTGAGCTCCTGACGGTGTCCGTTCTTACGGCGGGTCTTCTTCTTGGGGCGCATCTTGTAAACGATGATCTTCTGGCCGCGGCGGTGAGCCATCACCTGAAGCTCAACGGTGGCCCCTTTGACGTAGGGCTGACCAACGCTGGCGGCCTTGCCGTCGTTGACGAGCAGCACGTTCTCAAGGGTGAGGGTGCTGTCGACCTCGGCGTGGATGCGGTTGAGGTCGTAGTAACGATTGGGCTGGACCCAGACCTGGGTGCCCGACGTTTCAACGATGGCGTAAGGGCCGGTTTGCGAATCAGTGCTCATGACGAAAGGGGCGCGGTCAGGCTGGCGGAAGGACACCGCCAATTCGGCCTGCCACGGCAATCGGAAGACAAACAACGAGTTTCGCCGCTCGAGGCGACTCCCGTCAACACTGTGGTCACGTGCGAGGGCTCTGACTACGGCCGATGACTCAGCCGGCGCTCACCATTGCATCGCTGCTGTCGGACCCGCGGTTGGTCAAGGCCGCCACCACCTGGCTGAAGGGCGAGCGTTATCGACTGGAGGATCTGGGCTCCCTTTCTGACCCCATCGCCGAACTGATGCAGCGGCGGGATGCCTTTGATGTCGTGCTCTTGCAGCAGGGGGTCACGGCTCCGGATGCCCTCGAGGGCTTGCGGCAGCAAGGCGTACTGCTGCCGGCGGTCGTCGTGGGGGAGGTCAGCGGTCGCGTGGACTATCACGAGGCGGAGGTGCATCTGCCCCAGGACCAGCTCGAGCAGATCGTCTACAGCCTGGATGCGGCGGTCTCGCGCTTCCTGCGCAAGGGGATGTCCGCTGGGCATGAGCCCGGTGGTGAGTCGGCCTCGACTCCATTGTCTTGGCGGCTTCCCAATCGCCTTCAGGGCCGATTGGGCTACTTAGGGGTCTTCTATAAGCGCGACCCGTCTCTCTTTTTACGCAATCTGCCCCAGGAGGACCACAGAGAGTTGCGCCAGTCGTTGCAGCGGGGCTATCGCGACGTCCTGATCAGTTACTTCAAGGACCCTGCGGCGGCCAACCAGGCGATTGAAAGCTTTGTCCACAGCGCCTTCTTTTGTGATCTGCCGGTCAACAGCGTTGTTGAAATCCATGTGGACCTGATGGAGTCCTTTTGGAAGCAGCTACGGCTGGAGGGCCATAAAAACGACTTTCTTCAGGATTACAGGCTTGCGCTCTTGGATGTCATGGCCCATTTGTGTGAGATGTACCGGCGTTCGATCCCTCCCGATATCCCGTTAGCAGAGCCGCCGCCTGATGAGGCTGTTGGTTAGTTCTTTCCCCATTCCATTTGACCTGAGGAGGTGATTTCAATGAGTCCGCGCAAGACCTACATCTTGAAGCTGTACGTGGCGGGGAACACGCCCAACTCCATGCGTGCGCTCAAAACCCTGCGCAACATTCTGGATACGGAGTTCCAAGGTGTTTACGCTTTGAAAGTCATTGATGTGCTCAAGAATCCGCAACTGGCCGAAGAGGACAAGATCTTGGCCACACCCACCCTGTCGAAGATTCTGCCGCCTCCGGTGCGCCGGATTATTGGTGATCTGTCAGATCGAGAACGGGTTTTGATTGGTTTGGACCTTTTGTTTGAGGAGCTCAGTGACGAGGCTTTGTCCGAGTCCTTGATTGATGGGGATGCGACGGGGGATCTTGTGTGAAAACCAACGTTGAACTGACAAAGAATGGCTGCCATCGCCATCAATTATCCCTAAATTGCCAGTAGGCCTACCCACCCCATGCAGGACCCCATCCCACAACCCAACAACCTATCGACGGTTCAGAAGCTCCCCACGGGGATTGAGGGTTTTGATGATATTTGCCAGGGGGGGTTGCCGATTGGTCGCTCGACGCTGATCAGTGGAACCTCGGGTACGGGTAAAACGGTCTTCTCGCTCAACTTCCTCTACAACGGCATTCGTCAGTTCGACGAGCCTGGAATTTTTGTCACGTTTGAAGAGTCGCCGCTCGATATCCTCCGTAATGCCGCCAGTTTCGGCTGGAATCTTCAGGAAATGGTCGAGCAGGATAAGTTATTCCTGTTGGATGCCTCCCCTGATCCTGAGGGACAGGATGTCGCCGGTAGCTTCGATCTCTCGGGTCTGATTGAGCGGATTAACTATGCGATCCGCAAGTACAAAGCCAGGCGCGTCGCGATCGATTCGATTACGGCCGTTTTTCAGCAATACGATGCGGTCTCGGTCGTGCGTCGCGAGATATTCCGGCTGATTGCCCGACTTAAAGAGATCGGGGTGACGACGGTGATGACCACTGAGCGGATCGATGAGTACGGTCCGATTGCCCGCTACGGGGTAGAGGAATTCGTCAGCGATAACGTCGTGATCCTCCGCAATGTCCTGGAGGGTGAGCGGCGCCGGCGCACGGTGGAAATCCTCAAGCTGCGCGGAACCACCCATATGAAGGGAGAGTTCCCCTTCACCATGGGCTCCCATGGCATCAGCATCTTCCCGCTGGGGGCGATGCGACTGACCCAACGCAGCTCCAATGTGCGGGTCAGCTCTGGAGTCCCGCGCCTCGACGAGATGTGCGGAGGGGGCTTCTTCAAGGATTCGATCATCCTGGCGACCGGTGCTACCGGTACCGGCAAGACCCTGCTGGTCAGCAAGTTTGTTGAAAACGCCTGCGCCAATAAGGAGAGGGCCATCCTGTTTGCCTACGAGGAGTCGCGGGCCCAACTGCTGCGCAATGCCACCAGTTGGGGCATTGATTTTGAAGAGATGGAGCGACAGGGGCTCCTGAAAATTATTTGTGCCTATCCGGAGTCAACGGGTCTGGAGGATCATCTGCAGATCATTAAAACGGAAATCAGTCAGTTCAAGCCCTCGCGCATGGCGATTGACTCCCTCTCGGCCTTGGCGCGGGGTGTTAGTCACAACGCCTTCCGTCAGTTTGTGATCGGTGTGACCGGCTATGCGAAGCAGGAAGAGATCGCCGGCTTCTTTACCAATACCTCCGAGGAGTTCATGGGAAGCCACTCCATCACAGATTCCCACATCTCGACAATCACCGACACGATCCTGCTACTTCAGTACGTTGAGATCCGCGGTGAAATGGCCCGTGCTCTGAACGTCTTCAAGATGCGTGGCTCCTGGCACGACAAGGGGATTCGTGAATTTGTGATCACCAGCAATGGCCCCGAGATCAAAGATTCTTTCTCCAACTTTGAGCGGATTATTAGCGGCGTCCCGCACCGAATTAACCACGATGAGCGCAGCGAGCTCTCGCGAATTGTGAAAGGGGTTGGAGAGGATCAGTTCTAGATCCCAACGCCTAAATCGCTCGAACTCCTCCTTTCAGCTTGAAGTTGGAGTTCTGTATCGTCTGCGTCCTCAAGGGGAAGGTCGAACCAGAAGGTCGTGCCGACATTGAGCTCGCTGACCATGCGGATCATGGTCCCGTGTTTTTCGAGGATGCCCCGCACGATCGAAAGGCCCAGCCCCGTTCCGATTTCCGTGTGAACGGCGTTTTCGACCCGATAAAAGCGATCAAAGATTTTCGCTTGATCTTCGCGGGAGATGCCAGAGCCCGTATCGGAGATCTCCACCCGCAGCTTTGGCAGTGGTGCGGTCAGCTCGCAGGCGGGGTTATCCGGGTTGGCGGCGGTGCTCGGGTCGATGGTGCAGACGTCCGGCCAGAGGTAGGCCCGGAGACTGAGGCTTCCTCCGGCGGCCGTGAACTTCAGGCCGTTGCCCACCAAGTTGTCGAAGACCTGGAGGAGCAGATCCCAGTTGCCCCGCACCCTGGGCAGATCGTCGCTGACGTGCAGTTCGAGCTCGACGCCCTTTTCCTTGGCATTTAATTTGTAGTTGCGAAGGGTCTGCTCCATGGTCGGGGCCAGCTCCACCGCTTCCATGGACCAGGCGCGATCGCTTTCCAGACGGGAGAGATCGAGAACGTCATTGACCAGACGGGTCAGTCGATCGGTCTCGGCGTTGGCAATGGCGAGGAAGTCGCGCCGGTCCTCCTCGCTGAGCTGCTCGCCCATGTCATGGAGCGTTTCGACGTAGCTCTTGATGTTGAACAGCGGTGTCCGCAGTTCATGGGAGACGTTGCTGATGAAACGACTCTGGGCTGCGTTGAGCTCCACTTCCCGGGTGAGGTCCTGGATCGTGACGGCGATGCCCTTGAGGGTTTCACCACTGGCATCGCGCACGGATTGCAGAACGATGCGCAGGGTGCGCGGCGGCTCGCCAAAGCTGCAGCGCACATCACTGCTCTCTTTGTCGTTCTCCAGCAGGCTCTCGAGCGGAGACTGAAGCTCGACATTGAGCCCCTCTGGCAGTTCATCCATCAGGAGGGTGCCTTCAAGATTGCGGCCCTCCCAGCGGAAGAGTCGCCGGGCGGTGGGGTTGACCAACACCACGCGCCCTTCTGAATCCAGCAGCAAGGCCCCGTCGGCCATGGTGGCGATCAGGGACTGCTGCTTGACCTGGGCGGCGGTGAGTTCCTCGATGTTCGCTTCGTTGTAGGCCTCGAGCTGGGAGGCCATGTCGTTGAAGCCGTCCAGTAGTTCTCCCAATTCCCCGCCAACGGGCAGAGCAATCCGCGCTTCAAAATCCCCCCCGGCGATGGAGCGAACCCCCCGCAGTAGCTCCTTCACCGGTTGGGTGATGGTCAGGGCGTTGAACACCGCCCCCAAGATCACCAGGATCCAGATCGAGATGAAGACCGCCACCGTCACCTCTCGGCTCAGCGCTGCGCTGGCCAGGGCCGCTTCGTTGGGGTTGATGCCCAGGGCCAGCACGCCGAGATAACGCCCACCGGCGACCAGGGGCACGAAGACATCGGTGACCTGCCCATCCGGGGTCAGATGTTGACGAATGAGCGGGTTCTGCGGACGCCGGGAGAGTTCGCCGGGTAGCTCCAATTTGCGGCTCAGCAGCAGTTCACTGCTGCCGGTGGTGCCACTGATCGGGATCCCCAGGTAGATGACCCCATCGGGGTCGGCGAAGAAGATGTAGCGAAGGCTCCGGCTGGATTTCCAAAACCGTTCGGCAACCGCCGCCAGCTCCCGGTCGTTGCCCTGGGCGACCAGCGGCGTGACATTGGCAGACAGCAGTAGCCCGAGATCTCGGGCATAGCGGGTGTCGCTCATGCGTACATCCGCCTGGATGCCGTTGAGCGCGAAAAAGGTGATGGCCGTCATCACCAGGCTGACCACCAGGGTGGCGGCTGCCAGCAGCTTGGTCTGGAGGCTGAATTCCGCCCACCAGCGCACCAGGCTCTGCCACCAACGGCGAGGGGCAGGCGTGGTGGGGCTGCTGGTCAAGGTGCTGAGATCGGCGGCGGCAGCTTAGTGGTTGCGGACCTGGTGGCCAATGTCGCGGCGGTAGGTGATGCCCTCAAAGTGCACCTGCTCGAGCCCGGCGTAGGCCTTGGCAAAGGCGGCATCGAAATCACTCGCTTGTGCCACCATCGCCAGCACCCGGCCCCCATTGGTGTGGCAGACCCCAGCGTCGTCCAGGCGAGTTCCGGCATGGAACAGCTGTCGATCGGCGCCGTTCTTCACTGCGCTGGAGATGGTGTCACCCCTGCGGATTTCCCCTGGATAGCCCTGGGCGGCGGCAATCACGCAGGCGCTGCACTGGTCGGCGATCGTCAAGGTCGGTGCCTTCTCAAGCTGCCCGGTGGCGCAGGCCAGCAGGACCGCAGCAAACTCCGGCCCCATCAGCGGCATCAAGGTCTCGCACTCCGGATCGCCGAAGCGACAGTTGAACTCGATCACGCTGGGCCCGTTCTCGGTGAGCATCAGGCCGGCGTAGATCACCCCGCGGTAGCTGATGCCACGGGCCTGAAGGGCTGCCAGGGTGGGTTCGAGGACCCGTCGCTTGACCTCCTCTAAACCGGCTTGATCCAGGAGCGGTGCCGGTGCATAGGCACCCATTCCTCCGGTATTGGGTCCAACGTCACCCTCGCCAATGCGTTTGTGGTCCTGGGCCGGGGGCAGCAGCACCATGCGTTCCCCATCACTGAGGGCAAAGACCGAGACCTCGGGGCCATGGGTGCGCTCCTCCAAGACCAAGGAGGCTTCGGCACCGAAGCGTCCAGCAAAAATCTCCTCGATGGCTGCGCGGGCTTCCTCCACGCTCTCGGCCACGGTCACCCCCTTGCCGGCGGCCAGTCCATCGGCCTTCACCACCAGCGGCTTGCCTTGGCTCTCCAGGGCGCTGAGGGCTTCCTCTCGACTGTTGGCTTTCCAGTAGCCCGCCGTGGGGATTCCGGCCTCCACCATCAGCGCTTTGGCCCATTGCTTGCTGGCCTCGAGCTGGGCGCCGTCCGCTCCTGGGCCAAACACGGCATGCCCGGCTTGGCGCAACCGATCCGCCAACCCAGCGGCCAGGGGGGCTTCGGGCCCCACCACGACCAAATCAATCCTTTGCTCCTGGCAGGTCTTCAGCAGGGCGTCCTGATCCCCCTCGCTGATGGCCAGTTGGATGCAGCCCTCGAGTTCAGGGGTTCCACCGTTCCCGGGCGTAACCCAGACCTGCTTCACCCCCGCGCTGCGGGCGAGCGCCCAGGCCAGGGCGTTCTCCCGTCCACCCCCTCCGACGACCAGCACGTGTTGCGGGGCAGCGGTCGCGGTCATGGAGGGCTGGAAGCGAGTGGTCAGTTCGGTAATCACAGCGGTGAGCTCCCCTAGGTTGTCCCCCAGAAGACCGCTGCCGGTGCCTTTCCTTCTTTACTCGCCGGTGGGGGCGCGTCGCCGGTGGCCTTTGACCTTGGGCTTGGCGCTCTTCCCGCTGTTGTTGGCTGCAGCTGGGCCCGCCGAGGCGAAGTTGCCCTTCATTGGCGATCTCTTTCGCGCCCAACCCAAGCCGAAGGTTGAGGGACCGTCGGCTCCGGAGATTGAGGGGAGCACCCCAGAGGCCGAGTTTCAGGCGTTGCTCAAGACCGGAGACGTGCGGGCTTTGAACCTGGCCTGCCAGGAAGCCGCCAGCTTTGACTTTGTGACCCGCCTGCGGTTGCTTCAGGAGCGGTTGCTGACGGTGGCGCCGCCGCCCCAGCCCTTCCCTGTGGTGTTGATGAATGCCAATGCCCTGCTCAGTTGCAGGGCCCCTGATGGGGCGCTGGATGTTCTCAACCGCTTTGGCCCTGCCCCCGGTCAGGAGCGTGAACAGTGGTTGGTGCAGCGTTGGCGTGCTGCCCAAGCCGGCTTGCATCATGGTCTGGCGGCACGCCTACTCGAGCAACTGACGGCGGCCGACCCCGAGCGTCTGGAAACTCTGGCCTTGCCCATTCGGGTGAACGAGGACGGCACGGTTGTCACGCGGCCGGCTCTCGATCTGTACGTGGACCACCTGCTTGCCCTGGATCGCCGCCAAGAGGCGGCAGCCCTGCTGCTGGCCGGACGTCGTCCGGGGCAGCTCGCGGCCGAGCGCCTCAGCCAAGCGGTCGCTTTGCTGTCGCAACTGCCCCTGGCGGAACGCGATCAGCTGATGGAGCGGGCCCTGGATCAGGCGGCCGCCGCACAGGCCTGGGGAATGGCCATTGCGCTGTTGGAGCAGCAGCGCAAGCTGATCGAATCGGAGTCCCCTGGTGTGGTGGCTGAGCGCTCGCGCGCACGCCTGAGCCGCCTCAGCCAGCGTCTGGATGACGCCTACAGCGCGTGGGCTATCACGCGGGAAGATTCTGGACAAAGCGCCAGGGCCGACGCGTTGCAGCAGCAACTGCGTTCCCCCCGCGACCCCGGAGGCCACGCCGCACCGCAACCATGACCGCTTACACCCTCGGATCTCTGCTCTACGAAGGCAAAGCCAAGCGCGTTTACCAGACCGATCAAACTGACTTGGTAGCGGTCGAGTACAAGGACGACGCCACCGCCTTCAACGCCCTCAAAAAGGCCCAGTTGGCGGGCAAGGGCTTGATGAACTGCCAGATCTCAGCGCGGCTGTTTGAGTTGCTGGAGCGGGAGGGGATCGTGACCCACTACCTCTCCTTGCAGGAACCCAACTGGATGCTGGTCAAGCCGGTTCAGATCGTTCCGGTGGAAGTGGTGGTGCGCAACATTGCCTTTGGTTCTCTCTGCAAGCAGATGCCGATCGAGCCGGGCACTCCCTTGGACCCCCCGCTGCTGGATCTCTATTACAAGGACGACGCCTATGGCGATCCGCTGCTGACCGACGCGCGCTTGGAGCGCCTCGGTGTGCTGAGCGCTTCTCAACGCCAGGAGCTTGAGCATCTGGCGATGGCGGTCAATACGTCCCTGCGTCGTTTCTTCGCGGAGATCGCCCTGGAGCTGGTGGACTTCAAGATCGAGCTGGGCTTCACCACAGACGGTCAACTGGTGGTGGCCGATGAGATCAGTCCCGACACCTGCCGGCTCTGGGATCGCAATGTCAGCGGCGACGCCCAAGAGCGAATTTTGGACAAAGACCGTTTCCGCCAGGATCTTGGCGGTGTGGTCGAGGCCTACGGGGAGGTTCTCAAACGGGTCCAAGCTGCCTGCCCACCACCCCGTCTAGGCAAGTAAGTTCGGCGGAATTTGCGGTTCGCCGCACCAGTCCCCGTTCCATGGCTGCACCCCGCAACGGCAACAAGCACGCATGGAGCCTGGGGCTGGCACTGACGTTGCCACTGGTGGCTGGTGTTGGCCCGGTGTGGTCGCAGGACAAGAGCCCCGAACCTGAGGATCCTGCTCCGGTCGATCAGCCTGCGTCTGAGACGCCGACTCCACGACCATCGCTTGCACCCAGTGCCAGTGATTCGCTGGCCCCAGCGGCTCCCGCTGAGCCTCAGGTTCTGATTAGTGAGGTGGTGGTGCAGGGGGCTGAGGGCCACCCTGAGCAGGAGCGGATGGAGATCGCGGTTTACGACGCGATGGCCACACGCCCCGGTAGCCGTGTGACCCGCGCTGAACTGCAGACCGATTTGTCTGCGATCTATGCCAGCGGTTGGTTCTCCGATGTCCGCATTCAGCCGGTGGACAGCCCCCTGGGAGTGCGGCTGGTCGTCACCGTGGTGCCGAACCCGGTGCTGAGCAAGGTTGAGCTCGAGGGTGTGAGCGAGACGACCAAGCTTCCCGAGAACCTCTTGCCCGAGATCTTTGCCGCGGACTACGGCAAGACCCTGAACCTCAATGCCCTGCAGGCCCGCATTGCCGAGCTGCAGAAGTGGTACGCCGATCAGGGCTATTCCCTCGCTCGGGTCACCGGCCCGACCCGGGTCAGTCCTGGTGGTGTGGTGCAGTTGCTGGTGCGTGAGGGCACCGTGGCCGGCGTTGAAGTGCAGTTCCTCAACAAGGAGGGCGACAGCACCAACGACAAGGGCCAGCCGATCCGCGGCAAAACCAAAACCTGGGTGGTGACCCGGGAAATATCGATCAAGGCCGGCGACACCTTCAACCGCCGCCAACTTGAAGAGGACATCAAGCGCCTCTATGGCACCGGCCTGTTCGGTGATGTGAAGGTCACCCTGCGCCCGGTGGCGGGTGAGCCGGGTGCCGTCACCATCGTCCTGGGTGTCGTGGAGCAGTCCACGGGCTCCCTCTCCGGCGGTATTGGTTACAGCCAAAGCCAGGGCATCTTTGGCCAGATTCAGCTTCAGGACAGCAACCTCTTTGGTCGCGCTTGGGACCTGGCCTTAAACATCACCTACGGCCAATTCGGGGGCTTGGCGGACCTGTCCTTCACCGATCCTTGGATCAAGGGCGATAAGTACCGCACGGCCTTCCGCACCAAGGTCTTCCTCAGCCGGGAAGTCCCCCAGGTGTTCCAGAGCCAGCAGAACGGCAACTTCTACACCGTTTCTGATGTCTCCCAAGGGTTCTTCGATGCCCCCAGCACGGCCCTGGCATACCAGAGCAATTCCACGGTTTTTGCGGGGCCCTATGCCTCGCCCACGGCAGCCAAAGCGGCGAATCCCCAGCTGGGCGACAACAACAACTGGTTCCAGCTTGATGGCAACGCCGTTGCGATCCAGCGGATTGGCGGTACGGCCTCCTTGGCCCGTCCTCTGAATGGTGGAGATCCTTACAAGAAGGCCCCTTGGAATGTGGTGGTCGGCTTGAACGCGCAGCAGGTCAAGCCCATCAACTTTGCGGGGGATGCGATGCCCTACGCCGCGGCCTCCAACAACTTCACGGGCAACGGCACCACCACCGCCAGCAATGTGATTTGTGTGGCCTACAACTGCGAAAACGGCGCCACCACCAACCAGTTAGTGGGTCTGCGCCTGGCGGCCTCGATGAACACCCTCAATGATCCGCGGAACCCCACCAAGGGCAATTTCCTGAGTGTCGGCACCGAGCAGTTTGTCTCCGTCGGCCAGGACTCCCCGACCTTCAACCGTCTTCGGGCGAGTGCCACCCACTACATCCCGGTGAATTGGCTGAAGTTCTACAAGGGCTGCCGTCCGAAACCCGGTCAAAAGGAAGACTGCAAACAGGCCCTCGCCTTCCAGGCCTCGGTGGGCACCAACCTCGGCAACATGCCCGTCTACGAGGCCTTCTGCTTGGGTGGCTCGAACTCCGTTCGCGGTTACTACGACTGCGATCTGGGCGTTGGTAAGAGTTTTGGTGAGGCGACGGTGGAATACCGCTTCCCGATCTTCAGCATCATCAGCGGCGAGGTCTTCATTGACGCCGGCAGCACCTTCGGTAGCCAAGCCAATGTTCCCGGGAACCCTGGGACCCTGCTGGACAAGCCAGGCGATGGCGTCTCCCCGGGTGTCGGTGTGATCGTCACCACCCCAGTTGGCCCCCTGCGTTTGGAAGTGGCCAGCCAGGACTTCACCGATGAGTGGCGCTTCAACCTCGGTGTGGGTTGGAAATTCTGAGGCTGATCCTGTGACCACTTGGCCCAGCGATTACAGCCAGTCATGGACCCTGGCTCAGCCCGTGGAGCGCTCCGGTGTGGGGCTTCACAGTGGAGTGCAGGCCAAGGTGCGGCTCGAGCCCGCCGAGCAGCCTGGTTTTTATGTGGGTTGGCTGAACGCCCCTGAGCGTCCCCACGTGCGTCTGCAGCCTTCGCAGGTCTGCGAAACCCAGCTCTGTACCGCCTTGCAGCTGGGCGAGCAGCGTCTGGCCACGGTTGAGCACCTCTTGGCCGCACTGGCCGGCGTTGGGGTGACCTCGGCCTTGATCCTGGTGGATGGTGAGGAGATCCCCCTGCTGGATGGTTCGGCCCAGCCTTGGGTTGAGGCCCTAGCCGAGGCCGGCCTGCGTTGCCTGGGTCCTCGCCCCGAGACCGCTCCCTTGGCGGCGCCGATCACCCTGCAGCAGGGCCAGAGCTTTGCCACGGCTCTCCCCAGCGATCGGCTGCTCTTGGGTGCGGCGATCGAGTTCCCCCATCCCGCCATCGGCCGGCAGCTCTTCAGCCTTGAACTCACCCCCCAGGCGTTCGTGGAGGACATTGCCCCCGCCCGCACCTTTGGCTTCAAAGATCAGGTGGACCAGCTTAGAGCCGCCGGCTTGATTCAGGGCGGTGCGTTGGATAACGCCCTGGTCTGCGACGGGGAGGGTTGGCTGAATCCCCCACTGCGTTTTGCCGACGAGCCGGTGCGCCATAAGCTGCTTGACCTATTGGGCGATCTCGCCTTAGCGGGACTGCCTTTGGCCCAAGTGTTCGCTTTCCGTGGGTCCCACGGACTGCATACCTCCTTGGCTGCCGCTCTGGTTTCTTCTCGCTGAGTCTCTTGTCTTCACCCGTCACCCCATCCGCCCCTGTTCTGACCAGCGAGCAGATCCAGGGGCTGCTGCCCCATCGCTATCCCTTCGCCCTGGTGGATCGGGTGATTGAGCACGAGCCTGGTAAGCGGGCGGTGGCGATCAAGAACATCACCTTCAACGAGCCGCAATTCCAGGGGCATTTCCCCGGTCGCCCGTTGATGCCCGGGGTCTTGATCGTTGAGGCCATGGCTCAGGTGGGTGGCTTGATCGTCACCCAAATGCCGGACCTGCCCAAGGGGTTGTTTGTCTTCGCTGGGATCGATGGTGTGCGTTTCCGGCGCCCAGTGGTTCCCGGTGATCAGCTGGTGATGACTTGCGAACTGATCTCGCTCAAGCGACAACGGTTCGGGAAGGTCAAGGCGGAGGCCACGGTCGACGGACAGTTGGTCTGCTCCGGTGAATTGATGTTCTCCTTGGTCGACTGAATTCCCCCCATGACTCAGGCCGTTATGAACGGGGACAGCACCCGAATCCATCCCACCGCCGTGGTGGATGCCAAGGCCCAAATCGATGTGGGCGTCGAGATTGGCCCCTATGCGGTGGTGGGCCCCGAGGTGTCGATCGGCTCAGGCACGCGGATCGGTCCGCACGTGGTGCTCGATGGTCGCGTCAGCATCGGCAAAGCCAACCGCATCTTCCCAGGGGCATCCATTGGCGCTGAACCTCAGGACCTCAAGTACAACGGTGCGCCCACCGAGGTGGTGATTGGTGATGACAACGCCATCCGCGAATGCGTGACCATCAACCGCGCCACCCATGAGGGAGAGCAGACCCGCATCGGCAACAGCAATTTGCTGATGGCCTACAGCCACCTTGGCCATAACTGCGATCTGGGCAGTCGGATCGTGATTGCCAACGGTGTCGCTGTGGCTGGGCATGTGGTGATCGGTGACCGTGCCGTGATCGGTGGCGTGCTGGGCATTCACCAATTCGTCCACATCGGCACGATGGCGATGGTGGGGGGCATGAGCCGCATTGATCGCGATGTTCCGCCCTACGCCATCGTCGAGGGTCACCCCGGTCGGCTGCGGGGCTTGAACCGGATTGGTTTGAAGCGCAGTGGCCTGACCGAACTCGATGGCGGCGCTCAAGCCAAGCAACTCCAGCAGGTTTGGGCTCAGCTCTACCGCGGCGATGTGGTGCTGGCTGAGGCCATCAAGGGGGTGCGTGAGCAGACCCTGTTGCCCCCTGCTGAAACCCTGGTGAGCTTCCTGGAGGCCTCGATTGGCCCCGGTCGCCGAGGCCCCCTGCCCGCCGGGCGTTCATGAGGCGACTGCTGATCAGCACCGGGGAAGTGTCCGGTGATTTGCAGGGTGGCCTGCTGGTCAAGGCCCTGAGGGAGGAAGCGGATTCCCGTGGTCTGGAGCTGGAGGTCGTCGCCCTCGGCGGTGAACGGATGCGCCGGGCTGGAGCCACACTCCTGGCGAACACCATGGCGATGGGAGCCATTGGTCTCTGGGAGGCCCTGCCCTTGGTCTGGCCAACCCTGCAGATCCAGCGCAGGGTTGATCAGTGGTTGCGGCAGTCCCCCCCCGATGGCCTGGTGCTCATCGATTACATGGGGGCCAACGTCAACCTGGGCCTGAAGGTCAAGCGTCGTCTGCCCGGCACGCCGATCCTGTATTACATCGCCCCCCAGGAGTGGGCCTTTCGCGTTGGAGAAGGGGGCACCACTCGGTTGATCGGCTTCACCGACCGGATCCTGGCGATCTTTCCGGAGGAGGCGCGCTTCTATGCCTCCCGTGGCGCTGATGTCACCTGGGTGGGGCACCCCCTGATCGATACCTTGACCCACCTGCCCAGCCGCGATGAGGCCCGCGCTCAGTTGGGGCTGCAGCCGGGTCAGCGCCTGCTCCTGCTGTTCCCCGCCTCGCGTCAGCAGGAATTGCGCTATCTGCTGCCGAACTTGGCCCAAGCGGCAGCTGAGTTGCAGCGTCGCTGTCCGGGACTGCAGGTGGTGGTTCCTGCCGGCCAGGCGAGTTTCGAGCCTGTTCTGCGGGACACGCTCGAGCAAGCTGGGGTCAAGGCTCGCGTGATTCCGGCGGCTGAAGCCGATGCCCTGCGTCCCGCACTCTGTGCTGCGGCGGATCTAGCCCTGAACAAATCCGGCACGGTCAACCTGGAGTTGGCCTTGCGGGGCGTGCCCCAGGTGGTGGTTTATCGCGTGAGCCGGCCCACGGCCTGGGTGGCCAAGCAGATCCTGCGCTTCAAGGTGGATCACATCTCGCCGGTCAACCTGGTGGTGGGCGAGCGCCTCGTGCCGGAGTTGCTTCAGGACGAGCTGACCCCAGAGTCGGTGGTGGAGGCGGCCCTTCCCTTACTGGAGGACCCCGCCGCCCGCGAACGGGTCGCTGAGGGCTATGGCCGCATGCGCGCGCTCCTGGGAGAACCCGGTGTCACACGCCGGGCGGCCGCGGCGATCCTGGATGCTCTTCCCGGGGGACGCGAGTCATGATTCAGCGCCTGTTGTCCGCCTGTTTGGCCGTCAGCCTGCTGCTGTTTGGCCCCTGTGCATCAGCCTTGGCGGCTACGGAAGAGGCGGTCTTGGCCGGCGGCTGCTTCTGGTGCCTCGAGCACGATCTGGAGGACCTGCCGGGGGTGATCGATGCCGAGAGCGGCTATAGCGGCGGTCAGCTTGAGAACCCCAGCTACGGGCAGGTCAGTTCCGGTGGAACCGGTCACCAGGAGGTGGTGCGCGTCCGTTTTGATCCACAGGTCATTGCTTATCCCACCCTGCTTCGGGCCTACTGGCGCAACATTGACCCCCTGGATGGCGGCGGTCAGTTCTGCGATCGAGGCGGTTCCTATAAGCCTGTGATCTTTACCGAGGGGGACCAGCAACTCAGCGAGGCGAAAGCCAGCCTCCAGTCCGCAGCCAACGAACTGGGCAAGCCCGCTTCAGCGATCAAGGTGCAGATCAAACCCCTGAAGCGCTTCTGGCCCGCTGAGGGTTATCACCAGAACTATGCAGTGAACAACACGGTCAAATACAACTATTACCGCTGGGCCTGCGGCCGCGACAGGCGCTTGGATCAGGTTTGGGGATCACAGGCCCGCAGCGATGCTCCCTGGGTGGTTAGGCGCTGACCGAGGCAGGGCTCAATGCTGAGGAAAAGCTAAAGAGCCGATCGAGGGAAATTCGGTTTTTGCGAGTGCTGATACGGCTTTTGCGACTTTTTCCTCTTGGCGACTGGAATTACTCTGGATCAGTCTCGAATGCAGGTTTTGTATGTATCTGCTGACGATTCGCGATGGTCTCGTGACACGTCATATCGGCCCCTATGCCACTCCGAAGCAGGCTTCGGACGATCTCGATCGCCTGTTGAAGCTCTTTGGTGATCGGGCCCGTTGGCAAATCCACGCCCTGGAGGAGCCCGCGTCCCTCCGTGGCGATGCCAGCGCTTCGGTGGCGACGGCCGCCTAACTGCGCGGTTGGTTCTGTCCTGGGTAGCCCCGCAGCAGGCCGCTTTCCACCATCAGCCCCACGGCGGCCACGATGGCCACCAGGCTGAGTGTGCCGTACCAGAACCAGGGCCCGTGGGGCTGTCCCAGGGCTTGGAGCGTGCGTCGCTGCACCGCTTCACCGAACAAGCAGAGGCCCGCCGGCAGCAGCAGGACGCTCAGCTGTGCTTTGACGTACCACCGAAGTTTGGGCACTGCCATGCTGCAGGTTAGGTCGCTCGCAGGGCAGCAGCCTAGGCGGCGCCCCCGGCTAGGACCCAGTTGACCAGGGTGCGAACGCCAAAGCCGGTTGCACCAGCGGGATCCAGGCCGCGGCCCTTATCGCTCCAAACGGTCCCAGCGATGTCCATGTGGGCCCAGGGAATCTCCTTGTTGACGAAGTCCTGCAGGAATAGGGCCGCCGTGATGGAGCCGCCAGGACGGGGCCCGGTGTTTTTCATGTCGGCCAGGCCGCTCTTGAGGCCAGCGCGGTAGGAGGCGCGCAGGGGCATCCGCCAAAGGTTTTCTCCGCCCTCCTCTCCGGCCTGAACCAGGGCCTGGGCCAGGCTGTCGCTGGGGGACCAGAGGCCGGCGATTTCATCACCCAGAGCGATCACACAGGCCCCGGTCAAGGTGGCCAGATCCACTACCGCGTCGGGCTCCAACTTGCAGGCGTACACCAGGGCATCGGCCAGGGTCAGCCGCCCTTCGGCGTCGGTGTTGTTGATCTCGATCGTTTTGCCGTTGGACGCGGTGACGATCGCTCCAGGGTGGATCGCCCCGCCGCTGATCATGTTTTCGCAGGCGGCCACCAGCATGTGGACCTCGATGCCGGCGGGTTTCAGTTCAGCGATCGCCCGCATGGCGCCGAGCACCGCGCCGCTGCCCCCCATGTCGAACTTCATCATCTCGATCTGGGAGCCGGCGGTTTTGAGGTTGTACCCGCCGGAGTCAAAGGTCAGGCCCTTGCCCACCAGCACCAGTCGCCGCTTGACCTCCCCTTGGGGGACATAGGTCAGGTGAATGAACTTCGGGGGAAGATCTGACCCCTGGGCCACGGACAGATAGGAGCCCATCCCCAGGGCTTCGCAGTCCGCCCGCTCGAGCACCTTGAGCTGCAGACCAAAGTCGCGGGCGATGCCGGCGGCGGTCTCCGCCAGGGCCGCCGGGGTCACCACGTTCGGCGGGGCGGCCACCAGTTCACGGGCCAGTTCGACGCCGCTGCAGATGGCCTGGCTGCTCGTGGCAGCGCCTTGGCAGGGGCTCAGCTGGTCGGCAGGCAGGCCGAGCAGCTCCACCTGGGTGGGTTGTTGGGTGGGTTCTGCTTCGCCTTTGAAACGCTGGTCTTGGAAGAGGATGAGCCGGACCGCTTCGGCCATGGCTGAGGCGGCCGCAACCGGGGGCAACCCCTCGAGCGGGAGGGCCAGACCCACGCTGCTTGCTCCGCTGCCATGGGCCGCTTTGGCGCCGAGGGCGGCTGCTTTGCGCAGCTGCTCCAGGTTGAACTCCGCCGCAAAACCCAGGCCCACGAGCACCAGGGTGCTGGGCTGTTGATTGAGCAGCTCAAGCACCAGGCTTTCGCCGGGTTTGGCCTTGAAGCGGCGACGCTCCATGCGCTCCAGCAGGACGTCGCCAAAGCGAGCTTTCAGCAGGTCCCGGCTGCTGTCTCCAGGAGCATCGCTGAACAGACCCACCACCAGGGCCTCCCCCGTCCAATCGCGGGCGGTGGCGCTGCTGCAGCGGATCTCCATGGCCATCTCAAGCTCAATGGGCGCGATGGTAGTTCGATCAGCCTGGCTCAGCTGTGAAGGGGGTCGCCCACCGGCCGCGGGTTTCTTTGTTGAAGGGAGGCAGCCAGTGGCGAATCAGGGCTTGCTCGAGTGCTTGACGTGCCCTTCGCTCGCTGGGGGCGTCGTACCAAAAACGGATGCTGGGTTGGCTTTGCAGGTTGGCCTGCTGCAGGGCCTCGCCGTAGGCCGCCAGGTAGCCCTTGCAGTCGTGCTCACCTTTCCAGCGTCGATCGGCTTGCTTGGTCTCCCCGACGTAGAGCAGTAGGGCTCCCTCGAGATGGGGCGGCCGGTCCACGACGAAATAGAGGGCTGCTCCATCGAGTTGGCGTTCGGGCCAGCGCCAGAATTGCAGGTGTTGTGGGGCCAATTGCAGCGGGTCGAGTCGTTGCACCGCGGCGGCGCCAATGCTGCTGCCGCCAAAGAGATCCATCTGGCCTGGGGCGAGCTGACGGCCGCTGGCCACCGCCTCAAAGCGGGGGCGTTGGTACTCCAACAGGCGCTGCTGCCAAGCGATCAGCTGGTGCTCCTGCAGGGGGAGGGCCCCGCCGCTGCTGCCGACGCTGGCAGGGGAAGCACCAAAGAGTTCGCCTTGCCGTCCCATGCCCTAGGCCGAGCGGGGGAGTTCTGGGCCAGCGCTGCCTTGGCCAAAGCGGACCTTGCCGATCAGCTCCTCCACCACGGCGGCGGGTAGTTGCAAGCGTTGTTGCAGATCCGCCAGGTCCTGGAAGGGGGCGCGTTGGCGCTCCCGCAGCAGCCGTTGACGCCGCTCGGGCCCCAGTTGGGGCAGTTGCCGCTCCAGGGCCTGGGCCGGAGCGCGGTTCAGGTCGATCAGCAGGGGCCTCAGGGTGGTTGGTGCCCCATCGCCATACCAGCGGAATTGCAGCAGGGGCTCCCAAATCGCGACCACGGCGGCGGGGAGATCCAGCAGGCGCTGCAGATCCTCCGGGCCGCTGAGTTGCACGCCCCCCTGCTGCAGCCGCAGCAACAGGTCGACCTGATCCCGCTGGATCTGGGGTAGGCGCAACCAGTCGCTTGCACTGGCGCGATTCACATCCAAGCGCCACCCCAGGGCGGCGGCGTGCTGGACCTCCTGGGCGTTAGCCAGCCGCAGGTTGGGGTTGTGCTCGAGTTTCAGGGCGAGCAGGTCTTGCTCAACGCGATCCTCCAGGGGGAGTGGTTCCGGCGCTGCGGTGCTGGCCGGTTTCTCGCGCCGGGGCAGTTGTCCGGCCGCTTCCAGCAGGCTCCGGGCCAGAGGATCCAACCAGTGGCCTCGGCCCATGGCGGTGTCGGGTGCGGCGGAACCGCCCGACCTTAACGAGGGTCTGGCCACTCGACCAAGCCCAGTCGAATTCCCTGCACTGCGGCCTGGATACGGCTCTTGGCATTCAGTTTTTGGAAGATGTGCCGGATGTGGTCTTTCACCGTCTCGACGGAGAGGTGCAGGCGTTGGCCGATGCCCTGGTTCTCGGTTCCATCGGCCATGAGTTGCAGGATGTCCACTTCCCTTGGGGTCAGCTGAGCCAGAGGATTGCCTGGTCCATCAGCAAAGGCTTCGAAATAGCTCTTGCTCAGGTTGCGGTCGAGGTAAAGCCCTCCGGTCTGCATCGAACGAATGGCCGCCAGGAAGCTGCCGGAGCCCAGGTTGCTCTCGAGGCAGAGCCCATCGCAGTTCGCCTGGAGGGCCTGGTGAATGGCCATCAGTCGCCGGGGCTGAGTCACCACCATCAAGGTTGCGGGCGGCTGCGGCAGGGCTTTGGCCTGGGCCACCAGGCTGCCGCCGTTGCCCTGCTCGAGCCGGTCGGTGCAAATCAGCAGATCCGCCTGCTCCTCTGCCAGCTTCTCCAGCCCTTCGCTTTGGGTGGTCACGGCCCCGACGATCTGGGGACCCGGTTGCAGGGCCGCAATCAACAGGGTTAGGGCGAGTCGGGACCCGCTGCAGACCACGACACGGGATTGGCTGAGCAGTGCGTTGCTAGCGGCCAGGTTGCCCCGCACGGCCTCAAGGGAGGGGGTGTAGTCCATCGCGAAGGAGGGCGCACTGTTCACTGTGTGCATGGGCGGCGGACTTGGCAGCCCATTACGCCTATCCGCACTCGTCAGGGCGGGCTGCGCTCAGCACAATCGTTGAGCCCACCCGGCCCAGCGTGATGGCGTTCTTTGAATCCGAGATCGTTCAGGAAGAAGCCAAGCGCCTGTTCGGCGACTACCAGCAACTGATGCAGCTGGGCGGGGAGTACGGCAAGTTCGATCGCGAAGGCAAAAAGCTGTTCATCGATCGGATGGAGGAGCTGATGGACCGCTACCGCGTGTTCATGAAGCGCTTTGAGCTCTCCGATGACTTCCAGGCCAAGCTCACGGTGGAGCAGCTGCGCACCCAGCTGAGCCAATTCGGGATGACCCCCGATCAGATGTTCGAGCAGATGCAGCGCACCCTGGATCGGATGAAGGGGGAGCTGGAAGCCGAAGCCTGAGCCCCGTCTGCGTACGATCCGACCCCAGACAGCAGGGCGGACATGGCCAAGGGCGAGTGGGGACTGCCCCAGTGGTTGGAGCGTGGTGTCGCCGACCTGTTCCCCATTGGTACGGAAGCCAGCGATGCCGACCAGCAACTGGCGGCTCGCCTCGCCGAAGCCGAGAAGCAGGGGCGGCCCCTACGGATCAAGCTCGGCATTGACCCGACTGGAAGTGATATCCACCTCGGTCACTCGATCCTGTTCCGCAAGTTGCGGGCCTTCCAGGATGCGGGCCACACGGCGGTCCTGATTATTGGAGACTTCACCGCCCGCATCGGTGATCCCACGGGCAAAAGTGCCACGCGCGTCCAGTTGACGGCCGAGCAGGTCGAGGCCAACGCCCGCACCTATCTCCAACAGCTGGGTCAGGGCCAGGATCCCGCCCGCGCCCTGCTGGATTTCGAGACCCCGGGTCGCCTGGAGGTGCGCCGCAACAGCGAATGGCTCGCCTCCCTCGATCTGCCCAAGGTGATCGAGCTGCTGGGGATCTCCACCGTTGGCCAGATGCTCGCCAAGGAAGACTTCGCCAATCGCTACGGCTCCGGCACCCCGATCTCCCTGCATGAATTCCTCTATCCGCTCCTGCAGGGCTACGACTCCGTGGCGGTTCAGGCCGATCTGGAACTGGGGGGCACAGATCAGAAGTTCAACGTGGCCATGGGCCGCGACCTGCAGCGCCATTTCGGCCAACGCACCCAGTTCGGGATGCTCCTGCCGATCCTGGCGGGCCTCGATGGCGTCCAGAAGATGAGCAAGAGCCTCGGGAACACCGTTGGCCTGGCGGAGGATCCGCTCTCGATGTATTCCAAGCTCGAGAAGGTTCCCGATGCGGCGGTGGAGGAGTACCTCACCCTGCTCACCAACCTGGATCTGGCGGCCCTGCCCGAGAACCCGCGGGAGCGTCAGAAGGCGATGGCCCTGGAGGTGACCCGCCAGCGTCACGGTGAGGCTGCGGCCCAGCAGGCCCAGGCTGATGCGGGCAAGTTGGTGGGTGGTGCCAAGGGCAGCGGTGCGGCCGATGCCGAGGTCCCCGAGGCCTCACTCGCCGAGGTGAACTTCCCGGCGAAGGCCTTCTACCTGCTCAGCGCCGTTGGCATCTGCGCCAGCAGCAGCGAAGCGCGCCGCCAAATCCAGGGCGGTGGGGTCAAGCTCGACGGCAAGAAATTGGCGGATCCCAACCAGGAATTTGCCGCTGCAGCCGAGCTCGAGGGCAAGGTGCTGCAGCTGGGCAAAAAGACCTTCCGGCGGCTGGTGGCGGGTTAGACCGCGCTCCTCACACCCTGTGCAGCCCGGCCGCCCTTGGCTGCGTTTGGTTGGGTTTTGTGACCTAGAGGTTCCGCAGGACCTCTAGATCCTCCGCGTCCAGCGGTGTGGGAATGCCGTGCTCGAGCAGTTCTGCGAAACCACCATCCCGGCTGAGAACCGTGATCAGATACACCCGCCCCGGTCCCGGATTCTCCAGGTCGTGAACGGCGTCGCCGGGGACGCTGACAAAGTCCCCACCGCTGGCGGTGATGGAGGAGTCCCCCAAGTGAAACACCACGTTCCCCCGCAGGACAAAGAACAGCTCCGCCGCCTGGTGATGGCTGTGGGCCGGGACCCGGTCGCAGGGGTCATGCACCTCCAGGAACTGCGTGCAGCCACCCGCTTCCGGCTTGCTGAGCAGGGCGAGGCGGCAATGGTCATCGCTGCCCAGCCGGTAGCCCTGGAGCTGCTCGGGATGCAGGACCCTTGGACCCATGGGCGAGGCAAGCCAGTGCCCCCATGCTGGGTCTCCTGCCTGGAACGCGCCAGGACACTTCGTAGCCTGAGATCTCCATCGAGAGCAGATCTCCCGTGACCAGGCCTGCTGCCGAGCGGATCATCGTTGCCCTCGACGGGATGGCCCCGGATCAGGCCCTGGCCTTCAGCCGAGGGGTGCAGGGCTTGCGCTGGGTGAAGGTGGGCCTGGAGCTCTTTGTCCAGGCGGGACCTGAGGTGGTGGCCCAACTGCGGGATCAGGGCCTGCGGGTTTTCCTCGACCTGAAGTTCCACGACATCCCCGCCACCATGGCCGGCGCCTGCCGGCGGGCCGCTGCCCTGGGCGCGGAGCTGATCACGGTGCATGCCTGCGCCGGTCGTGAAGCCCTGCAGGCGGCGCAAGCCGCGGCCAGCGAGGGCGCGCAAGCGTCGGGTTTGGCCTCCCCCACCCTGCTGGCGGTCACGGTGCTGACCAGTTGGGAGGAGCAGCGGCTGCAGCGGGAATTGGCCATTGATCAGACCATCGCCGAGCGGGTGCCGTCCCTGGCGCAGCTGGCGGCAAGCGCCGGCATTGGTGGTTGTGTCTGCTCGCCGCTGGAGGCCTCCAGCCTGCGGGCCCAACACCCGGAACCGTTTGCCTTGGTCACCCCAGGGATTCGCCCCAAGGGCAGTGCCGTGGGGGATCAAGCCCGGGTGCTCGGCCCTGCAGAGGCCATCGCTGCAGGCGCCTCTCAGCTCGTCATCGGCCGGCCGATCACCAAGGCCGAGGACCCCTCGGCGGCCTTCGCAGGCTGCTGCGCCGAGCTGGGCTAGGCCAGGACTGAACCGGTGGGACTGAGCTCGCCGTAGAGCCGCTCCAATTGGTCGATGTTTTGGGTGAGGGTGTAGCGCTCAAGGGCCCGCTGGCGGGCGCGCCTTCCCAGTTCTGCGGTGAGGACCGGCTGGTCCCGCAGCACTGGCAGGAGGGTCCGCAGCTGCGTCGTTACCCCCTGGGTGCTGATCACAATGCCGGCGCCGCCCTCGAGCACCTCCCCATCGGCCCCCGCATCGGTGGCGACGCAGGCGGTGCCACTGGCCATGGCCTCCAACAGGGCCAAGGAGAGACCCTCCACCAGGGAGGGCAAGAGGAAGACCTCCGCCAGCTGCAGCAGTGCCAAGCGGACCTTCTGGTCCGGTTCATGGCCCCACCAGAGGATCCCGGCGTCCTCGCCGTAGTTCTGCATCAGGGATTGGCGCATCGGGCCATCGCCCACCACCACGAGCCTGCAGCCCCTGGGCTGGACCAATTTCCAGGCCCGCAGTAGAGCTTCGACGTTTTTCTCCGTGGCGATCCGCCCCATGTAGAGGAAGACCCGTTGACTGGCGAACCGCTGGCGCAGCTCCTCGAGGGTTTCCGAGGGGGCTGCAGGGTTGCTGGGGCTCCAGCGCTGGGGATCGACCCCGTTGGGGATCACCGCCAGGCGATCACTGGGGACCCCCAGCCTCATCAACACATCGGCCTGCAGCTCCGAGAAGACCACCACCCGGTCGTACTTGGCGAGGGACGGGGCGTAGAGCTGATAGGTGAGCTGCTGGGTGCCGGCGCTCAGGTTGCGCAGGCTCGCGTCAAAGGGTGGGTGGAAGGTTGCCACCAGCGGCAGCCCGAGCTGTTGGCAGAGGTCCGGCAGCCTGAAATCCAGGGGAGAGAGGGTCAAGCTGGCGTGCACCAGATCCGGCCTGAGCCGCTCAAGGGACTCCCGCAGTTCCCGCTGCGCCCCCGGCGAAGGAATGGTGTAGACCTGCGACTTGACCAGGTAGGGCAGGGCCACGTCAGGGCTGGCCGTTCCTGAGCTGTCGAAGTGAATAAAGCTGATCTCGTGGCCCCGATCCCGTAGGGCCTCGGTGGTGGTCAGGCCGTAGGTGACGTTGCCGCAGAAGGGTGACTTTTTGCCCAGCCAGGCGATATGGGCCACGCAGCGGCTACTCGACCAAGAGCCGAAACTAGCAGCGTTTCCATGGCTGCTCGAGCAGCGCAGCGGCCACGGCCAGGCCCGCCAAGGCCCAGAGCACCGGCAGCAATCCATAGCGGCTGACGATCGCTCCAGCCAGCACCAGAGGCAGGCTCAAGGCGATGTTGATCAGGTTGTTCTGGAGGCCAAAGACTTTGCCCCGCATGGATTCCGGGGTGTCCTCTTGGATGGTGGTTTGGGCGGGGATGGCCAGCAGGGCGGCCCCCACGCCGAGCACCGTGCAGAGGGTCAGGGTGAAGCCCAGGTTGCCGCGGAGCTGACCGAGCAGCACCAGGCTCCAGGCGATCGTGCCCAGGCCGGCGGAGGCCAGACGGCGGCGATTGAAGCGATGCCCGACCTGCGCCACCGCAACGGCCCCTAGGGCCAAGCCGATGCCGCTCATGGCCAGCAGGGTGCCGAATTGGGTGGGCCCCAACTGACGGATGGCCGAGGCCAGGCTGATGGCCAGGACGTAGAGCGCCGCCAGCAGGCTGTAGAGCAGCACCAGCTGGAGCATGGCGCTGCGCACGCTGGGACGCTGCTTGAGTACCTCCAGGCCATCGGAGATCTCTCGCCAGATGTTCTCGTCGTGGCTACGCCGCGGGGTTTCCTCGACGCGGATCCAGGCGATCGAGAGGGCGGCCAGGCCGTAGCAGAGGGGTAAGAGGGCGAACTCGCCGTTGGCGATGCCCAGGGCGCCCAGGCCGTATTTCAGGGCCCGCAGGATCGGATCACCGAGGGCAAAGCCGACGATCGTGGCCGCCATGCTGGTCGCTTGGTAGAGCGAGTTGGCGGCCAGGAGCTGGCGCGTTGGCACCAGCATCGGGATTGCGGCCTGTTCCGCCGGTGCAAAGAATTGGGTCAGCACCGACTCCAAAAA
This sequence comes from Synechococcus sp. A10-1-5-1, assembly GCF_023115425.1. Taxonomy (NCBI): domain Bacteria; kingdom Bacillati; phylum Cyanobacteriota; class Cyanophyceae; order Synechococcales; family Synechococcaceae; genus Synechococcus; species Synechococcus sp. A10-1-5-1. The sequence goes on from NZ_CP096032.1 coordinate 2,106,737, forward strand.
GGTGATGACCAGCAGCGCCCAATAGCCCCAGCTCAGTCCCAGCCAGTGGGGACCATCCAGCAGGCAGAAGGGAGTCAGCAGGGCGAGGCCGGCGCGGATGCCATTGCTGGCGACCATCACTTCGCGTTTGCGCCAGCGATCGGCCCAGACCCCCGCCACCAAACCAAGCACCATCGCCGGGATGGTGTTGGCGACGTAGATCCCTGTGGCCAGCAGGGTGATCCACTGGGCCCGGCCCTCGATGCTGAGGTTGAAGGCCCCTGCGGCTTCCACCAGTGCCCCGCCCTCTGGCGGTGTTGCCCCGGCCCAGTACTGGGCGATGAGGAACACCATCAACACGATGTAGAACTTGTCCGCGAGCTGGCTGAAGATCTGCCCAAGCCAGAGCTTGCGGAATTCGGGCAGGGCTAAAACCCCTTGGAGTCCCGTGTTTTCTCCTGGAGACCGCGGGTCTTCGCTCACGTTCTTCAGGACCTGTCGGCTAACGATGATGCCCCATCGCTGAAGCACTGTCTCAGCATTCGCCAGGACCGGGCGCTGCGGCTGAGGTGTTCTCGGCACCAGAGCTCCAGCAGTTGCAGCAGCCGCAGCCAGACCCATTCCGGTCCCATCAGCTTTCCATCGCGCCTACGGGGCAAGGCGGGCCGGAGCAGCCGTTGCAAGAGAGCTAGCTCGGAGGCATTCAGCACCATCTGGGCGCCAGGGACGGCGCCAAGGACAAAGCCCTCACTGGGCAGCAGGCTGCAGCGCCACTCCCAGTTCCCCAGGGGTGGATCCAGGGGGGCCCCGCTACGGCAACACTCCGCCAGGGGAAGGGCATAGCCCCCCAGGGCCAGCAGGTGGGTTAGCCCTTGGACGCTGATGGCCAAGGCCTCGAGGCTGTCTTGTTTCTCCTTCACCACCAACTCCAGGCGGGCGAGTTGCACCAGCAGGTCCTCCAGCACCCCATCGATCGCATCGCCGCTGGGGACCAGGAGGAGAGCCACCTCCGCCAAGCCTTGGGCGGCGGCCAAGGTCTCCAGCCGCTCCGCCAGGTTGGAGAAGTTGCGCAGGACCCGCAATTGGCGCACGCGCTTGAGGCCGCTGCGTCCCCCCACCTGCAGGCTCAGGACTGCCAGGGGCACGGCGGCAGCGAGGGAACTCTTGGGCTTGCGGGCACCGGGGGCCGCAAGCCGGACCAGGCCCTCTTCGTTGCTCAAGAGTGTGATCAGCCGGTCGCTTTCCCCCAGGGGGCTGCTGCGCAGGACCAAGCCCTCAAGCCGCTGCTCTGGGCTCACGCTGCCTTCGCCCGCAGGGCCTCCATCAAGGCCACGCCACGGCTGGTGCCCAGTCGACTGGCCCCGGCTTCCACCAGTGCATAGGCCTGCTCGAGTCCGTTGATTCCGCCGGAGGCCTTGATCGCGGCTCTGCCTCGGGCCAAATGCTGGAGCTGTTTGACCTGCTCAACGCTGGCTCCAGGGCCAAAGCCGCTGCCGGTTTTGAGCATGTTCGTGCCAACGTCGATGCTGGCTTCGACCGCCCACTCCAGGACCTCTGGGGAGAGGCGTCCCACCTCCAGGATCACCTTGAAGGGCAAGCCCAATTCCGCGATGGGGGCGAGGTCATCGCAAAACAGGCTGCTGTTGCCATCGGCCAGGGCACCGAAGTCCGGCACCACGTCGAGTTCATCTGCACCCGCTGCAGCCGCCCATTCCGCTTCCTGGCGCTTGATCTCCGTTGGGATTGCGCCGAAGGGGAAGCCAATCACGCTGATCAACTTGGGGCCCCGTCCGCCGCTGGGGCCCAGCCGTTCGCGGGCCAGATCCAACCAGCGGGAGGCCAGGCAGACCCCGGCAAAGCCGAAGTGCTTGGCCTCATCGCAGCAGCGCAGGATCGACTCGCGGCCCTGATGGGGATCCAACAGGGCGTGATCGATCAGGGGAGCGAGATCGGGCAGGTCGCGCACGGTCAGCTGGCGCCGGGTGTTGGTCTCCAGTGTCTGCGATCAGGCCTTGGCCTGAATCACGCCGAAGCCCCCGTGGTTGCGCCGGTAGACCACCTGCAGCTCGCCACTGCTGGCATCGCGGAACAAATAGAAGTCGTGGTCGATTAATTCCAGTTGGTGCAGGGCATCCTCGAGGCTCATCGCTGGCATCGGGAAGTACTTGCGGCGGACCCCCCGGCTTGGGAGACCGGCTTCTTTGCCTTCCAGCAGCGAGCCGCTGACACTGTCATCGCCGGCCATCTCCACCACGCTGGGGGTCTCGCTGGCGTGGTGGCCATGGCTGTGGTGGTGGTCGCCGTGGCGGTCTTTGTAGCGACGCAGCTGCCGGGTCAATTTCCCGGCCACCAGATCGATGCTGGCGTAGAGGTTTTCGCTGCGTTCTTGGGCGCGGATCACGGTGCCGTTGGCAAAGACCGTGACCTCTGCGGTTTGTTGCGGAACCCGGGGATTGCGGGCCACGGAGAGATGCACGTCCGCCTCTTTCACCATCCCGTCGAAATGACTGGTCGCGCGCTTGAGTTTTTCTTCTGTGTACTCGCGGATGGCTGGAGTGATCTCCAGATTGCGGCCGTGAATCACGAGCTTCATCCCTTGCCTCCTGGGCGATGGACCCGTTTAAACGCTAGGAACGGTCAGTGATTTCAACCACGGCCTCGCCCGCTCACGACGCAATCTGTTTCGAGCCCCCTGGCTGCGTCCCGTTCGCACTGGGCTGGACTTGGCAGCAGCAGTTGCAACGGCGCCTACTGGAGAACCCCGATGGGCCTGAGGCGGTGCTGCTGCTGGAGCACGAGCCCTGTTACACCCTGGGTCGCGGTGCGGACCCGGCCTTCCTGGGCTTTGATCCAGAGGATCCCCCCGCACCGCTATTTCGGATTGATCGGGGCGGTGAGGTGACCCACCACTGTCCGGGGCAGTTGGTGCTCTATCCGGTGCTCAACCTGCAGCGGCATGGCGCTGATCTGCACCTCTACCTGCGGGAGCTGGAGGGGGTGGTGATCGACCTGTTGGCGGAGCTCGGCCTGAGGGGCGGCCGCATGGATGGGCTGACGGGGGTCTGGCTGGAGGGCCGCAAGGTGGCCGCCATTGGCGTGGGTGCCCGCCGTTGGATCAGTCAGCACGGCCTGGCCCTGAATGTCGAGGCGGATCTCTCGGGTTTTGCCGAGGTGGTGCCCTGCGGGATCGCTAACAAGGAGGTGGGTCGGCTGGTGGATTGGCGCCCCGAGCTCTCGGCGGCTGTCCTGCGGTCGCGGCTCCTGGAGAGCTTTTCGCGTCGCTTTGGTTTGCAGTTGCGCCCTCCAACCCTGCAGGAGCAGCTCCAGGGGTGGTAAGACCGGGGCCAACTGACTGGTGTCCCCCATGCCCCTCGCCGAGATCAGCTGGACTGGCAGCCGCCACGATCAGCGCGCCTTGGCCGAGAGGCACGACTGGAGTGCGCTCCGCGGCCTCGACCAGCTCTGGGGTCAGCTGGCTGAGCTCCATGGCGAAGCCCCGGCCCTGGAGGCCCCCCACGCCAAGCCGCCGGAGCAGCTGAGCTTCCGCCGCTTGCATCAACAGATCGAACAGGCCGCCGCCGGCTTCGCTGCCCTTGGCGTCCGGCCTGGCGAGGTCGTGGGTTTGTTCTCGGAAAACAGCCCCCGCTGGCTGGTGGCGGACCAGGGCCTGATGCGTCTTGGGGCCGCGGATGCGGTCCGCGGTAGCGGCGCACCGGTGGATGAGCTGCGCTACATCGCCGCCGACTGCGGTGCGGTGGCCCTGGTGCTGGAGTCCGCGGATCTGCTGCAGCGCCTGCAACTCAGCAGCGAGCTCCTCGGGCAACTGCGCTTTGTGGTCCTCCTGCAGGGAGAGCGCGGCTCGGTGGTGCCGGTGATTCCCTGCTTCACCTGGGACGAACTGATGGCCAAGGGGGGCGCAAGCCCCGCTCCGGCCTGGCCCGAAGGCGGCGAAGAGCGCCTGGCCACCGTGCTCTACACCTCAGGCACGACGGGCCGTCCCAAGGGCGTTCCCCTCAGTCACGCCAATTTGCTGCAACAGCTCCGCACCCTCGGGGTGGCGGTGGCGCCGCGCCCCGGTGATCGGGTGTTGAGCGTTCTGCCGATCTGGCACGCCTATGAGCGCAGCGCGGAGTACTTCCTGCTCGCCTGCGGCTGCCAGCAGACCTACACCACCCTGAAGCAACTACGCCCGGACCTTCAGCGGGTCCGGCCCCACTACCTCATCAGTGTTCCCCGGCTTTGGGAAGCTCTGCTCAGTGGCTTCGAAGATGCGCTCGCGGCAATGCCGGCAAGCCGCGCCAAGTTGCTGCGCTCGGCCCTGAGCGTCAGCCGATTCCACTGCCTCTCCAGGCGTGTGGCGGCCGATCGCACCCTGGTGCCTGAGGGCAAGCGCCGCCGGGTGGCCGCCGCCGCCGGGGCCCTGCTGAGTTGGCCCCTGCATGGGGTGGCCGAGAAGCTGTTCTGGCCGAAGGTCCGCAGCCAGCTGATCGGGGGTCGCCTGCGGACGGCCATTAGTGGCGGTGGTGCCTTGGCCATCCATGTCGATGGTTTCTTTGAAGCCATCGGGATTGAGCTGCTGGTGGGCTACGGGCTGACCGAAACCAGCCCAGTGCTGACCTGCCGTCGTCGCTGGAATAACCGCCGCGGCAGCTCCGGGCAGCCGTTGCCTGGCACCGCCATCAAGATCACTGATCCTGAAACCGGGGCGGTTCTGGCGATTGGTGAGCGGGGCAAGGTGCTGGCCAAGGGCACCCAGGTCATGGGGGGCTACCTGGGTAAGCCGGAGGCCACCGCGAAGGTGCTTGATGCCGCGGGGTGGTTTGACACCGGTGACCTGGGCCATCTCCTGGCCGACGGCACGCTGGTACTAACCGGCCGCGCCAAGGACACGATCGTGCTCAGCAGTGGCGAGAACATCGAGCCGGGTCCCCTGGAGGAGTGCCTGGTGGCCTGTTCCCTGGTGGAGCAGGTGATGCTGGTGGGCCAGGACCGCAAGGCCCTGGGGGCCTTGGTGGTGCCGAAGCCGGAAACCCTGGAGGCCTTCGCCAGTGAGCAGGGATTGCCTGCAACGGACCCCGCCCTGCTGAAGGCCTTGACCAGCCGGCTGAATCGCCGCCTGCAGGCTCGGGTTGGAGCCCGCCCGGATGAACGGTTGGCGGGGGTCGCCCTGGTGGAGCCCTTCAGCATTGACAACGGCCTTCTGACCCAAACCCTCAAGCAGAAGCGCGACCGCATCGCCGATCGCGACGCCCGGGCGATTGAGGCGATCTATGGCCGATAGCGCTGAGGGCGGGGCCGGGAACCCGCCCGCCCCAACCGTTGTCGGTCTTGGCTGCTCCTGACAGGCTGGGCGCCACGATTCATCTCCCATGGCCGAGGGTTCCCTCTCCGTTAAGCGCTCCATCACTGTCCGCGCGGTGGTCACCCCCCGCTGGAAGGAGGACGCCGAGCGGGAGATCAGCGCAGCCATCGCCAACAGCGACGCCCAGCTGGGGCAGCTTGAGCAAGAAGGGCAGCAGCTGGTGGAGGCGATCCGCAGCCAGAGCGCTAACCCCCTCGATCCCCGGGTTCAGGAGCAGGTGGGTTCTGTGCAGGAGCAGGTCGCGGCCAAGCGCGCCGAGCTGGAAGAGCAGAAGCGTCAGCTGCTGGAGCAGCAGCGTCAAGTTCGCGATCTGGAGATGGAGCAGATCGTCGAGCAGGGCCAGCTCGACAGTTTCACGGACGTGAAGGTGGGCGACAACCTGGTGGAGAAGCTCCAGGTGGCTGTGGTCGTGCGCGATGGGGTGATCGAGTCGATCGAAGGAGCCCTCTGAGGCGCCCCCGGAAGTCGCTGCCGCTGAGCCGCGTAAAATCCCCCTCAATTGAGCGGCAGACCTCCGTTGGCCACCCACGAAATCTTCATGCCCGCCCTCTCCTCCACCATGACGGAGGGCAAGATCGTGGAATGGCTCAAGAAGCCAGGTGACAAGGTCGGCCGCGGTGAGTCCGTCCTGGTTGTCGAGTCTGATAAGGCCGACATGGACGTGGAGTCCTTCAACGAGGGCTACTTGGCTGCGGTGTTGATGCCCGCAGGCAGCACCGCACCCGTTGGTGAAACCATCGGTCTGGTGGTGGAAACCGAGGCTGAAATCGCCGAGGCTCAGGCCAAGGCCCCCAGTGCCCCTGCCGCCGCTGCCGCCGCTGCCGCCCCCGCCGCAGCCGCTGCCCCCGCCCCTGCTGCGGCCCCCGTAGCGGTTCCTGCGGCCCCAGCCCCCGTTGCCGCTGCACCGGCCCCAGCTCCCGTGAGCAATGGCCGCGTGGTGGCGAGCCCTCGGGCCAAGAAACTGGCCAGCCAACACGGCGTGGCCCTGGAGACCCTGCGCGGCAGCGGCCCCCACGGCCGCATCCAGGCCGAGGACGTCGAGCGGGCCCTGGGGCTGACCGTGGCGGTCCCCCGCGTGGCCGAGGGTTCAGCACCTGCCGCGAGCGGCAGCAGCAATGGCGCCACTGCTCCCGCCGCCGCCCCTGCGGGTAACACCTTCGGCCGCCCCGGCGAGAGCGTGGCCTTCAACACGCTCCAGGGCGCGGTCAACCGCAACATGGTGGCCAGCCTGGCGGTGCCGACCTTCCGCGTCGGCTACACCATCACCACCACCAAGCTGGACGCCTTCTACAAGCAGGTCAAGAGCAAGGGCGTGACCATGACCGCCCTGTTGGCCAAGGCCGTGGGCGTGGTGCTGGCCCGTCACCCCCAGGTCAATGCCGCCACTAGCGCCGATGGCACCGCCATGGTCTACCCGGCTTCGGTGAATGTCGCCGTGGCTGTCGCGATGGAAGACGGTGGCTTGATCACGCCAGTGCTGGCCAACGCCGACAAGACCGATATCCACTCCCTGGCCCGCAACTGGGCGGACCTGGTGAGCCGGGCCCGTAGCAAGCAGCTGCAGCCTGAGGAGTACAGCACCGGCACCTTCACCCTCTCGAACCTGGGGATGTTCGGTGTGGATCGCTTCGACGCAATCCTGCCCCCAGGCACTGGTGCAATCCTGGCGGTGGCTGCCTCTCGCCCCACGGTGGTCGGCGGTAAGGACGGCTCGATCCGGGTGGCCAATCAGATGCAGGTGAACCTCACCTGCGATCACCGCGTGATCTACGGCGCCGATGCGGCTGCCTTCCTGAAGGATCTGGCTCAGCTGATCGAGACCAACCCCGAGAGCCTGGCCTTCTGATCAGCGACGATCAGCTGCTCTCGAGTTACGTCTTCGACCTACCGGAGACGTTCATCGCCCAGCGCCCCGTGGAGCCCCGCCATGCGGCGCGTTTGCTGGCGCTCGAAAGCGCAGAGGGCTGCAGCCATCAGACGGTCTGGGATCTCCAGCAGCTGCTGAAGCCCGGTGATCTGCTGGTGGTTAACAACACGCGGGTCCTGAAGGCACGCCTCCAAGCCCGCCGGCCCACGGGCGGGGCGGTGGAGTTGCTGGTGCTCGAGCCCGTGGGGGGCAGCGATTGGCTCTGCCTGGCCAAGCCGGCCAAACGGCTCAAGCCGGGGGAGATCCTGCAGATGGAGCACCCCGGTCAAGAGCCAGTGCCTCTGGCGATCGTGGCGGTCGATCCCGAGACCGGAGGCCGGGTGGTGCGCTTCCCGGCGGAGTGCACCACCCCTGAAGCGATTGAGGCGCTGCTGGCGCGCTATGGCGAAATTCCCCTGCCGCCCTACATCCACCAGCACTCCAGCGACGACGACAGCCGCTACCAGACCCGCTTTGCCTCCCGGCCTGGAGCAGTGGCGGCCCCCACGGCGGGCTTGCACCTGAGTGATGAACTGCTCGAAGCCCTGGAGGCGCGGGGGGTGCAGCGCACGACCGTGACCTTGCACGTGGGCCTGGGCACGTTCCGTCCGGTGGAGACGGAAGACTTGACCCAGCTGGAGCTCCACAGCGAGTGGGTGGAGGTGTCGGAGGCTTGTGTGGAGGCGGTGGCCCAGTGCCGTGCCCGCGGCGGACGGGTGATTGCGGTTGGAACCACCTCGGTTCGCAGCCTGGAGGCGGTGGCCCAGCTCCATGCGGGTCAGCTGCAGCCCCACGCTGGACCGGTGAACCTGGTGATTCAGCCCGGCTATCGCTTCGCGGTGGTTCAGGGGCTGCTCACCAATTTCCACCTGCCGAAAAGTTCGCTGCTGCTGCTGGTTAGTGCCCTGGTGGGACGGCTGCGGTTGCTGGCCCTCTACGAGGAGGCCAAGGCCGAGGGCTATCGCTTCTTCTCCTATGGCGACGCGATGTGGATTGCTCCGGAGGCAGTCCTGGAGAGCGCCCGGCCATAAAAAAAGCCCCCGCCTGAGCGGGGGCTGGCGATGCATCGCTGCGATCAGGCGGCGGCCAGGTTGGCGGCCACAAAGTCCCAGTTCACCAGCTTGTCGAGGTAGGTGCTGATGTAGTCGGGGCGGCGGTTCTGGTAGTCCAGGTAGTAGGCGTGCTCCCAGACATCCATGGTCAAGAGGGCCTTCTGGCCATGGGCCAGGGGCAGATCGGCATTGCCGGTCTTGGTGACTTTCAGGGTGCCGTTGTCGAGGACGAGCCAGGCCCAGCCGCTACCGAACTGGGTGGCGCCGGCAGCCTTGAAGGCTTCGACGAACTTCTCAAAGCTGCCGAAGTCAGCATTGATCTTGTCCAGCAGAGCGCCGCTGGGGGTGCCACCGCCATTGGGCTTGATGCACTGCCAGTAGAAGCTGTGGTTCCAGACCTGGGCAGCGTTGTTGAACACACCGGCCTTGCTGGCGTCGCCGGCCACGGCGACGATGGTGTCCTCGAGGCTCTTGCTCTCCAGATCGGTCCCAGCCACCAGGTTGTTGAGGTTGGTCACGTAAGCGTTGTGGTGCTTGCCGTGGTGGAACTCAAGGGTTTGGCGGGAGATATGGGGCTCGAGGGCGTCGAGGCCGTAGGGCAGCGCGGGCAGCGTATGAGCCATGAAACGAGGGATCGTGCTGTTGGATGCCCGGCCAAATGCCGGACGGCGGCGGCATCCTAACGATCGTTTGAAGTTTCGTAAGTCGCGGGAACCGCACTGCTGGCGTGGTTCCCGCAAGCGCGATCAGCCCTTGATCTCGAGCAGTTCCACCTCAAAGATCAAGGTGGCGTTTGGGGGGATCACGCCACCGGCACCCCGCTCGCCATAGGCCAGATCGGGGGGGATGACGAGCTTGCGCTTGCCGCCCACCTGCATTCCGGCGACGCCTTCATCCCAGCCCTTGATGACGCGACCGGCGCCCAGGGGGAAGCTGAAGGGGCCGCGGCCGTAGCTGCTGTCGAACTCCTTGCCGCTCTCGAGGGTGCCGCGGTAGTTCACCACCACGAGCTGACCTGAGGTGGCCTCAGGGCCGTCACCGATGACCAGGTCGGTGATGCGCAGACCGCTGGGGGTCATCCGTTCTTTGGCCGCAACCATTTCTCCTCCGAGGGCAGACGCCCCACTGTCGGCGATGACGTCGCTGGCCATGGTGAAGAGGCTGGGGTTGGGGTCCTCGGGATCGAGCTCGATCTGGCCGCTGAAGCTGGCTGGGGCTGGGGCGCTCGCCACCGCCTGTTGCATGGCTGGCTGGCTGGGGGCTGCGTTGACGGTGGAGGGCGCCACGATCTGGCTGACCAGTGCCAGCAAGAGGCAGCCCACGCAGACGGCTGAGCTGATCAGGATGTCCCGCATGGCTGGATCAAAGAGGCATCAGTTGGCGATTCTCGCCTAGTCGCTCCTCAGTCCGGGATCTCCAGTTGGGATTGCTTCTGCCGAAGCTGTTGTTCCAGCCGATCGATGCGCCCCCGCAGTTCATCCACTTCCCGTTGCCGGGCGAGGCCCAGGTCCTGCAACAGGTGATCGAGGTTTCGCTCCACCTGGCGTTCGGTCTGTTTTTCCAGCTCGGGGTTCTCCCCGCGCAGGCTGGCGAGAACGTCATCGACCAAGGCGCTGGCCTGGTTTGGATCGAGTCGCCCACTGCTGACCCAGGCCTGGGTGACGCCCCGCAGGCGCTCGGCCACAAGGGAGGTGGTGCCAAGGCCTCGGAAGAGCAGTTGCTGAAGGGTTCGGCTGGGATCCATGAACCCGCAGGGGTGCGCTGATTGCACCATGACGCTCTTTAGGGTCAGTGGCCATGGCAGAGAACCGGCGACTGGTCTGGATTGGTGCCCTGCTGGGCGGCCTGCTCGCAGGTGTGGCTCTGCCGCCACTGGGTTGTCCTCCTCTGCTTTGGATTGCCCTGCTGCCGCAGTGGGGTTTTGGTCCCGGGCCGGCGGCCCTCTGGGCCGGAACCGCTGTATTGCTGAGCCATCGCTGGCTGCTTTGGCTGCACCCGCTGGATTGGGTCGGGGTGCCCCTGCCCTTGAGCCTGCCGCTCTGTGTCCTGCTCTGGCTGCTTCTGGGTTTGCTTGGTGCGGGGCTGGTGGCGCTCTGGCGAGCCCTGGTGGGACGGTTGGGGCCCGGCCGTTGGTCAGTGGCCCTCCTGGCCTCGGCTCTGTGGGGGTTGGGCGAGGTCTGGATGGCCAAAGGACCCCTGTTTTGGCTGGGGCTGGGGTCGGTGGTCCTGCCTGGTGATCGCGCCCTGGCGGGCTTGGCCCAGTGGGTTGGGGCCGGGGGATTGGCGGCGTTGCAGTTGCTTCTCGCCTGGGGGCTTTGGCGCTTATTGCTGGCTTGGTGGGATGGGCGCCGCGGTCTCTGGCGCGGCGGGTTGACCTGGCTGTTGGCGGTCGCCCTGCTGCATGGCCTGGGCTGGCAGTTGCTGCAGCGCAGCTCCCTTCCAGACCCTGAGGCCCCGTGGCTGTCGGCGTTGGTGCTTCAGCCCGATATCCCCACCCGGGAGAAGTTCAGTTGGACTCAGCAGCGAGCCCTGGAGCGGCGGCTGCGGGAGGCCCAGGCGGAAGCGGAAGCCCAGGGCGCCGACCTTTTGGTGCTGCCGGAGGGGGCTTTGGCCTTGGGGCAAGGCCTTCCTGCTCCAGGGGCTGTGGAGGTGCTGAGCGGCGGCTTCCGCCAGGAGGAGATCGAGCTGCGCAGCAGTGTTCTGCTCTTTCCCCCTCAGGCGCAGGAAGCCGAGGGAGCCATCGACAAGCATCGCTTGGTTCCGCTTGGGGAATGGGTTCCCGGCGGTGCCCTGTGGCGTTGGGCTGGGTTGTCGGCGGTCGGTGGGGTGGAGCCGGGGCCGGCCTCGCGCCTGCTGCAGCGCCCTCAGGGTGATGTGGCTGTCGCCATTTGCTACGAGATTGCTGATGGTGCGGGCTTGATCGGTGCCAGTCGGGCTGGGGCTGGCTGGATCTTGGCCAGCGCCAATCTCGACCCCTATCCCCTGCTGTTGCAGCAGCAGTTTCAGGCCCTATCGCAATTGCGGGCCATCGAGGCCAGTCGCTGGCTCGTGAGTTCCGCCAACACGGGGCCGAGCCTGGTGGTGCGGCCTGATGGAGCCCTAGGACAGGCCCTGCCGCCAATGCATGCAGGGATGCTGTTGGTGCGGTTTCAGGTCAGGTCAAACCAGACTCCCTATGGCCGCTGGGGGGAATGGCCACTGCTACTGACGGTCGGCGCCGGGCTCGCCGCAAGTCGGTCTCGCGTGAGACAATCTTGAGACTTGCTTAAGGCGCCTTTTGGTTTCCTTCCGCTCTGGTCTTCTTGGTCTGGGCTTGGCGGCCGCCTCCGTGCTGCCGTCTCTGCCTGTGCGGGCCACTGATCAGGGGGATGCGGCGCTGGAGGCCGTCGTTGCACTTGGGGTGGTCGTGATTCGCCGGGCTGAGTGCGGTGGGCCGCGTCAGCTCGCGACTTACAACATGGGAGCCAACGTTCTCTGCCTGTCCCACTCCCTCGACCGTGACCCACTGAAACGGGCCAAGGTGATTCAGCACGAATTAGTGCATGTGGTGCAGGACTGCCTCGATGGGCTGGAGACCCCGACCTCGCTGACCTTGGCGGAGGGGCTGCGCTCCAGTGGGCAGCTGAGTGGCGAGCAGGTCAATGGCTTTTTTCTGCACCACCTGCGCAAGCAGGGCAACTTGGACCATGTGGTGGCCTCAACGGCCCAGCTCCCCTTCGAGAGTCGGCAGCGTGAGTTTGAGGCCTACGCGCTACAGGCCGATCCGCCGATGGTGGCGCATTTATTAAAAGCGACCTGCAGGCTCTAATACGTTGCGCTGCGAAGGGTTTTAGAGAGACCTTCTCATCGCCTTTGCTGCGGCAATGTGTTGGATTGTGATGCTCCTGTTCTAGGTATTCAGCCGCAGGTTGTTGTGCCTAATTCGCGAAAAGTGTGGCATTTATACCTGGAAGAAAAGGGGTGACCAGGGCTAGGACGAATGGAGTTACCGCTGTTGCTGTGACCGCTTATCCCTGTTGCGCAGCCTGTAAGAACTTCATCATCGCTGGCGGCATGGGGGTCTGCCGCTGTTGGCGGATGACGATGAGCTTGAAAGAAGCCGAAGTGCAGGTGAGCTGTCCGTATTGGGTGCGAGCCGTGGCGGTGGAAGATCCGTACGAGGCCTTGGATTGAGTGCTGCCCTCCACCCTGGGGTCGCCGGCCTGCACCTGAGACAGCGCTTGCTGGCTCAGGGCTGAAAACCGGAGAGATTTGGCTGGAAGAACGCCCCTGTTCCTCGGTCTGGGTCCAATGAGACCGGAGATGAGAGTGGCGGGGTTTGCGGTTTTTCGGGTCGAGTCGTTGGTTGGCCTTCGCGGTTGTGCTGCTGGGGCTTGGCATGCAGGCTTCGCCGGTCTGGGCTGAGCGGCTGAAGTCGATTTTCCTGCTCCGGGGGCTCTTGCTCCGGGCTGGAACGGAGACCTTGGTGGCGAGAGATTGTCCTCAGCAATTGATGGGCGCCTTTGTCTTTGCTCGCAATGCGGTGGTGTTGTGTGCCAATAACCTCAAGGACGACCCGGAGCGTGTCTGGGAGACCTTGGCCCATGAATCCGCCCATGTGATGCAGCACTGCCGGCGTGAACCCATCTTTGAAAGCGATCGCTTGGGCCTGGATTTTCTGGTGGCCCATCGCCGCTCACCGGATTTGTTCAAGGCCGTTGGTCAGTACCACCCGAGTCAGCACCGCAGCGAAATCGAGGCGCGGATTGTTCAAGGCTTGCCGGCAGAGGAGGTGATGAATCTCTTCCGCCGCGCCTGCGCGGATCGCTTGCTTTAGCGCCGACTCAAGATGAGCAGCTGTAGTGCGAGAGCCCCCCGGCGTTAAAGAACTCGCGGGGTTTGAGCCGGTCGTAGGTCGCGGCGAGTTCCGCTGGAGGGGTGACGTAGGGATCACGGAAGACCGCCTGTAGCTCTTGGATCAAACCCAGGTCGCCTTCGGCTGCGCGCTCGTAGGCCGGCGCCACTAACCATTCGCGCCAGGTGATCTGGGGATTGGCCCGCTGCATCGTCGTCCTGGCGTCATCGGGGGCGCTGATCTGCCCATGCCAGCGCTGCAGCCACTCAGCCCAGCGTTTCTCCAGTTCCGCGTCGATTGGCACATAGAAGGCGGGTTTAAGCGCATCCACCTGCTCCGGGAGGCTGGAGAGTTGGCGGAAGGCCAGGGTGTAATCGGCCCTGGAGCTGGCCAGCAGTTGCAGCAGATCCTTGAGGAGGTCGTCGTCGTAGTTGGCCAGTCCCAGCTTTCGGTTCCACATCGCCTCAAGTTCACCGCGCATCGCCTCCGAGAAGCCATCGCGCAGCTCATCGAGCTCAGCCAGCGCCCCCGCGTCGTCCTCCAGCAGTGGCCGTAGGGCAGACCAGAACATTTGGTAGTTGGCCTCTGCGGCTGCCGGTTGGTTGAAGAAACAGAAGTGCTCACCGCCGCCGGTCCAGGGCTGGAAGCGGGGATCAAACAGCTCGCAGAAGCCGAAGGGGCCGTAGTCGAGGGTGTAACCCCCGGCGGCGCAGTTGTCGCTATTGAAGTTGCCCTGGCAGTAGCCCACGCGAATCCAGTTCGCCACCAGGGCCGTCAGCCGTCCGCGGAAGAGCCTGGCCAGCTCCAGCACCTGCTGCTGGAAGGGCAGAGCCGCGTTGATCTCTGTGCGGTAGTTGCGCTCGATCAGGTGCGTGGTGATCTGTTGCAGTTCCCGTAGGGCTCCGGGGTGGGCCTTGCTGCGGACCCGGCGGGCAAAGAGCTCCAGCTGGCCGACTCGAAGGAAGGACGGTGCCACCCGGGTCGTGATTGCGGCCGGGTTGTCGACCATCACGTCCGGCTCAAAGGAGCGCGATTGCTGGGAGTACCAGGGCCGCCGCACGCCTTCGGCGCGGGACATGTAGAGGCTGAGGGAGCGGGTGGTGGGCACCCCCAGGGCGTGCATCAATTCCTGGCCGAGAAACTCGCGAACGCTGGAACGCAGCACCGCCCGACCATCGGCGCCGCGGCAGTAGGGCGTGGGGCCGCCCCCCTTGAGCTGCATTTCCCAGCGCTTGCCCTCAAATAGGCCTTCAAAGATCGAGATCGCCCGGCCGTCGCCGTAGCCATTGCCAGTGCCGAAGGGGCACTGCTGGATGTATTCCGTGCCGTAGATCGAGAGGGCATAGCCCGTGGCCCAGCCATAGGGCCGCATGGCTCCCCTGGTGACGCGGCTGTCACCGGAGAAGAGCCGGCGGAAGTCCTGGTCGTTGGCCAGGCCCTCGCTCAGGCCCAGTTCTGCGAAGAGACTGGAGCTGTGCGCGACGTATTCCGGCGATGGCAGTGGCGTGGGGGTGACGGGGACGTAGTGCCCGGAAAAGACCTGCCTGGGCCGGTGGTCATCGCCGTCGCTGCTGGCCTCGGGATCGACTTGGAGGGACTCCAGCAGGGAGTAGTCGACCTGATCGGCGAAGGCCTCAAAGCTGTCGATGGCCCGGCATTGCCCGGCGTCCGCGGTGATGCTCATTGATCTGGTCCGTGAGCAACTGAATTACGGGTTAAGTAAGTATTGGACGAGAAATTATTTTGCACTTTGGAAGCCAGTTTGTTGAATCGAGGATGTATTGAGTTGTCGATTATCAACACGCATTGGCGAAAATAAAAGTAAATTGCCAGCAACTAATCCGGCGGTAGTGATTAAGGCTGCCAATTTTTCGAACGTTTCGATCTTCACCCGGACCTATCCGTTCAGAGTATTTCCTTTGACTGCTCAGCATTAGCCGCAGCTTCTTCGAGGTCATTCCAGGTCAGCCCTGAAGCATTGAGCGACAACTTGATTTCTTGTTCAAGCATATGTGCAGAATCAAGATGATGAAGGTACTTGATATATTGAGGTATGAGGAGCGCGAGCGTTGGCGTTGAGTTGGTCACGTCAAGATTGTTTTGTGCTCAGATTGATACTAGCGATTAGAACATCGACATGGCCTTGATCTTTGCGATCTTCTTGGGTTCAAGTCCGTCAAGCTCCGCCACTGTGACCAATCCTCGTTTGACCATCTCGGCGAATGCGAAGAGTGCCGTATCTGGGTCGAACTGAGACCGCCCTTCTAGCCCGTGGCGCTCGATGCTGAGAAAGTCATGGAGAGCGTACAGAGATTCGATGTCAGACAAATTGGAGGACTTGTCTTGAATCTGTTTGATGAGCTCTGACTCGGCTTTTTTGTTGCCGCTTGCGAAAGCTGATTTCGCTATTTCGATTTCAGTTGAAGTCCATTCTGAGTTGTTCATGCTGGCTGGTGAGACTCAAGGGAGGAATGTGGTCTGAGTGCGCATAGACTATGGGTTATGGCTTCATTGCCGCAAGCCTTGGAAGCTGGTACCACGGAATGAATGGATTCTCGTGATGCTCCCGATGATATCCGAAATTATAACAAGTTATGAGGGAAAGTAGCGGAGGCAAGTTGCTGCTTCTGGGCGTTGTTGAGTCACTTTCCAGGGCTGGCCGGTGTGGCAACCATATGCCAAAAGTGAAAAGCTGTACGGAGCTGATGATTAGCGGGATTACACTGAAGGCTATTACATTTTTAATAGAGTAGCCCGATAGCGCATACGTTAAGGCCCAACTTGAAATGAGCCAAAAGAGTGAACGCCTATTGACATATGACCGAAGAAATCTGAAAAACCAGCTGAGGAAGCCAGCTTCAGTCTCCAGTCGATAGTCCGGGTCTTCGGGAGTTTCTGGTGAACTGTGGTGAAGAAGATGTTTGTGCTTGCAAGAGGAATAGTTCAGTCCTGCATACAAAAACAAGGCCACAGTCCCGACGGCTTTGTTCAGGCGTGGCCACTCCGGAGAGAGTGTGTTGTGCATGCTGTCGTGGGCAATGATAAAAAGGCCAGTATTCAAAAAAGATCTGATGCTAATGAGCAGCAGAGCGATTTCAACGCTGATCTTTCCTATCTCTGCACCAGTCGAGATGAATGCCACTGCTAGCCATGGCAATAGGATTGCCATGGCATGGGCGAGGCCAAGTGACTTCTTGCGCAGCGATGTCAACGATTGCCGAGCTTTAACAGTTCTGCAGGGTTGGCAAGGAGATCAATGGCTACAAAGTAAATCTTGTCGTTTTCGTCCAGTAGGAATCGCCATGCGACGTTCATCCCAACTTCGCTACCGAACCATGGTGTCTGGACTTTGCCAGTGACCTTGATTTGGTTAAAGCCAGATTCAGCAGGTTCACCGAATCCCCCCTGTGGCATCAGTTGAAGATTTTGACAATCTCTCTTGAAGAACTTCAGGATTGCTTCTTTGCCAATGATTGGACGTTGGAAGGGAGGTTGCAGTGCACCGTCAGGCAGGAAAAGCTCAATGAGTGCATCAAAATCATTCGAGTTTAGCAACTCCATGTAGCTCAATACAGTCTGATTGAGTACACCGGGGATAAAGATTTGCTGGCGCTCTGATTGGGGTGTGGGAATGACCTCAGGTTCGCTGGCAAGGTTCTCGTCATCCTTTGCAGGATCGAAGCCCATGTCAACAACAAAGTTGCGAAGGATGCTGATCTGCTGTCCTTGCTCAACCTTCTTGAGAGATTCGAGAACGGAGTTTGCGTTTGCAGAGAGTTTGTAGCCCTGGGGTATCGCCGCAACTGTTCCTTTCCTCATTAATTCGCCCAGCTCGTACCAGAAGCCCAGCTTTACGTTGATCGACCAGTTGGCATATTGCCTTCCTATGGGCATGTCGACCTTTGTCGCCAGGTCGCACATCACTTTGCTTTGCTGATCGGCAGACATCTCTGAGATCTCTTTCAGCGCGAGCTGGCAAAACTGCATACGTGCAGCTCCGGGTGCCGCCACGGTGATGGTTTTACCCATTTCTGTGTAAGCAAACCAGATCAGTGCCAACTGATCTTCTGCGCTCAGCAGCTGATAACGGGCAGTAATAGCCGGAATGACATCGGCCGTTTTGGTATCGGGGAATATCTTGGCGGCTTTATCAATCGTGAACATCTAGTCGTGTTACAACTTTGTAACAGTATAACACACGCTCGCGGTTCTATCGGCTGTAAATCGGCGGCGATCCTGCTTCTGTTCGCCCATGGCCTGATCAGGTTCTCAATTTGATGATCACCCGCATCCGTGGATTTGCGTATCAGTTCACTGTCCAGCAATGGTGTTGATCTCTGGGGTTGAACTGAAGTCCCTCTTTCTTAGATCGTTCTAGGCCTTCTCCTCAGTGATCATGGCTAGGGCCTTTGATGAGCACCAAGCCAACAAAAAGCCCCCACCTTGCGGTGGGGGCTTCTGATTCAACCGTCCTCGAGGTTCGAGAAGAAGCTGAATCGTTGGTTGGGTTCAGCCTCAGCCGATGGCGGGAGCTTGCAGAGCCACAGGAGTGGACTCAGCAGCAGCCAGGTCGAGGGGGAAGTTGTGAGCGTTGCGCTCGTGCATCACTTCCATACCGAGGTTGGCGCGGTTCAGCACGTCAGCCCAGGTGTTCAGCACACGACCCTGGGAATCCAGGATCGACTGGTTGAAGTTGAAGCCGTTCAGGTTGAACGCCATGGTGCTCACGCCCAGGGCGGTGAACCAGATGCCAACCACAGGCCAGGCAGCCAGGAAGAAGTGCAGGCTGCGGCTGTTGTTGAAGGAGGCGTATTGGAAGATCAGGCGACCGAAGTAACCGTGGGCAGCCACGATGTTGTAGGTCTCTTCCTCTTGGCCGAACTTGTAGCCGTAGTTCTGGGACTCGCTCTCGGTGGTTTCACGCACCAGGGAGGAGGTCACCAGGGAGCCGTGCATGGCGGAGAACAGGGAACCACCGAAGACACCAGCCACACCAAGCATGTGGAAGGGGTGCATCAGGATGTTGTGCTCAGCCTGGAACACCAACATGTAGTTGAAGGTGCCGGAGATGCCGAGGGGCATGGCGTCCGAGAAGGAGCCCTGACCGAAGGGATACACCAGGAACACAGCGGAAGCAGCAGCCACGGGTGCGCTGTAAGCAACGCAGATCCAGGGGCGCATGCCGAGGCGGTAGGAGAGTTCCCACTCACGACCCATGTAGGCGTAGATGCCGATGAGGAAGTGGAAAACAACCAGCTGGAAAGGACCGCCGTTGTACAGCCACTCGTCGAGGCTGGCAGCTTCCCAGATGGGATAGAAGTGCAGACCAATGGCGTTGCTGCTGGGGATCACAGCGCCAGAGATGATGTTGTTGCCGTAGATCAGGGAGCCGGCAACAGGCTCACGGATGCCGTCGATGTCGACGGGGGGTGCTGCCACGAAGGCAACGATGAAGCAGATGGTGGCGGCCAGCAGGCAGGGAATCATCAGAACGCCGAACCAACCCACATAGAGGCGGTTGTCGGTGCTGGTGACCCACTCGCAGAACTGGTTCCACGCAGAAGCGCCTTGGCGCTGCTGGATGGTGGTCGTCATGAGTACGGGAAAGAAAGGCCTCAACGGACTAGCCGTTGGAGCGGGGATGCAGAACGGCCCATGCGGGCTGTTGCACCTGAAGCTATGAGTGGTGCCCATCAGAAGGGAACCCTTTTGGTGATCGCCTCTAGCGATCACATCAATAACCAGAGCTGATCAGCCTCAGTGTCACTGGAGTCTTGAGGTCGCCTGGGACTGAATTGCCCCCAAATGGGGCTATGGCGATCGTCAAGTAGGGCCGGAGAGTGTCTGCAGCCCCCGGGAGGGGCACCGAAGAGCAGACGGCCCCCGTTCAACGACGGGGGCTTTTCTTTTGCTTCTGCCGATCAGGGTCGTCGTCAGTCATGCGCCAGATTTCTGGCTGTTTTGGCTTCTTAGGCCAGACACCTCGGCACTAAAAAACCCGGTCCAAGACCGGGTTTTGAAAAGTGGAGCCAAGGAGACTCGAACTCCTGACCCCCTGCATGCCATGCAGGTGCTCTACCAGCTGAGCTATGGCCCCTTTGGATGTCGATGGACTCGCCTGACGCTGGTCGTCAGGGATGGCCGAAAGGCCGCGTCTTCGATGCAGAGAGCTTACACCGCAGAGGGTTTAAACCTGGCGCCAGACGGCAACGAGCTTGCCTTGGATCGCCACTTGGTCGGCATCCACCAGGATCGGTTCGTAGGCGGGATTGGCGGCCTCCAGGCGCACCTGGCGACCATCGCGGTGGAAGTGTTTCAGGGTTGTTCCGCTGCCGGGTACCAGGGCGCTGACGATCGTGCCCTCGCGCAGGCGGCTGGGCTCTGAGACCGGCTCCATCAGCACCACGTCGCCATCGGCGATGTGGGCATCCACCATGGAGTCGCCGTTGACGGTCAGGGCAAACAGCCCGCGGGTGGCCAGAACTGGTTCGAGCTCGAGTCGTTCCTCGACGTCATCAAAGGTTTCCACCAGGCCTCCGGCGGCTACGGCGCCGAGCACTGGGATGCCACCGCCCAGGGCATCGCCCAGGAGTTGCAGGGTTCGGGCCTGGCCTTCCTTCCAGGTGATCCAGCCTTTTTGCTGAAGGTGGCGAAGACGACTCTGGATCGGTGCCGGGGAACGGAGCCCCATGGCCTCCATCATCTGGCGGATTGAGGGGCTGTGGCGGTGTTCGCCGATGTAGTGGGAGAGCCAGTCGTAGAGCTCTTGCTGGGCAGTGGTCAGGGGCTCAGGCGATCCAGCGGGCACCGGCAATGCATTTGTTTGTCAATACATTTGTACCGCTGGAGACTGGCTTTGGCAACCGGCGCTCAGGAGAGCAGGGCCGCCAATAGGGCTTGTTGTGCGTGCAGGCGATTTTCTGCTTGATCGAAGATCCGGCTGCTGCTTCCCTCCATCGCCCCGGCGCTGATTTCCAGGCCCCGATAGGCGGGCAGGCAGTGGAGAACGATGGCCTTGGGATCGGCCTCGGCCACGAGTTCTTCATTCAGGCACCAGCCGCTGAAGGCTTGCTCGCGCTCGCCCTTCTCCTCTTCCTGGCCCATGGAGGCCCAGACATCGGTGTAGAGCGCGTGGGCGCCGCGGACGGCGGCCACCGGTTCTTGGATCACCTCGATGCTGCAGCGACCTCCAGCCAGGTCGCGGGATTGCTGCAGCACAGCAGCGTCGGGCTCGTAGCCCTGGGGGCAGCCCACGCGGATGTTCACCCCCAGCAGGGCGCCGCAGAGCATCAAGGAGTGGGCAACGTTGTTGCCATCTCCTACGTACGAGAGGGTCAGTCCTTCGATTGAGCAGAAGGCTTCCTGCAGGGTCAGGAAATCTGCCAGGGCTTGGCAGGGGTGCTCCAGGTCGGTCAGGGCATTGATGACCGGAACTGAGGCCCAGTGGGCATATTCCGCCAGCTCCTCTTGGGCAAAGGTGCGGATCGAGAGGGCGTCGACGTAGCGGCTCAGCACCCTGGCGGTGTCAGCGACGGGCTCACCGCGGCCCACCTGACTCACCTGGGGATTGAGATCGATGGTCTGGCCGCCCAGGCGGGCCATGGCCACGCTGAAGCTGACCCGGGTGCGAGTGGAGGCTTTGCTGAAGATCAGGCCCAGAACTTTCCCGCTGAGATCGACTCGGGTGCGGCCAGCCTTCAGATCCGCCGCCAGCTCGAGCAGGGCTTGGGTTTGCTCCGCACTGACATCGGCTGACGAGAGGAAGTCTCGTCCGCTGAGTTCGGAGAGGGAGGGATAGCCGCTCAGTGCAGCCATGGGCCCGTCTTCAAAGAACCCTTATCTGAGATGACGGGCCCCCGCGTCAACCCCTTGGGGCTCAAGCAATCGCTTGAGCGTCCTCGGGCATGACGCTGCTGGCGAGCAGATCCTTGAGGTCGTCCCCTTCGATCACCTCTTTTTCGAGGATCTGTTGGGAGATGCTCTCCATCAGCTCACGGTTTTGGCGAAGGATGGAGAGTGCCCGGTCGTGGGCCCGGTCCACCAGGGTGCGCACCTCCTTGTCGATCGCCTGGGCGGTGGCATCACTCACCGAGCGGCGGGGGTTGTTGGCCCCGCCCAGGAAGCGGCTGCCGCCCTGCTTGTCGTAGGCCAGGGGGCCAAGGATGTCGCTCATGCCATAGGTCCCGACCATCTGTTCGGCGATGTCGGTGGCCCGTTGCAGGTCGTTGGCTGCACCGGTGGTGACCTCACCAAAGACGATCTCTTCAGCGCTGCGGCCCCCGAGCAGGGTGGCAATTTGCCCTTCGAGGTCTTCCTTGGAATTGAGGAAGCGCTCTTCGGTGGGCAGCTGCAGGGTGTACCCCAATGCGGCCATGCCGCGGGGAACGATGGAGATCTTGGCGACCTTGCTGCCGCCGGGCATCAGGTGGCCAACGATGGCGTGGCCGACCTCGTGATACGCCACCACCTTCTTCTCGTCGGGCTGGAGGACACGGCTCTTCTTCTCGAGACCGGCCACGACCCGCTCGATCGCCTCGTTGAGGTCACCCTGTTCAACGGAGGTCCGCATGGCGCGGGCGGCCAGCAGGGCGCCTTCGTTCACCAGGTTGGCCAGGTCCGCACCGGCAAAGCCGCTGGTGGCCTGGGCGATCTTGTCGAGATCAACGCCTGGGGCGAGCTTCACCTTGCGGGCATAGATGTCGAGGATGGTCTTGCGGCCGGAGAGGTCGGGGCGGTCCACCAGCACCTGGCGGTCGAAACGACCGGGGCGCAGCAGGGCGGCGTCCAAGGTTTCCGGTTGGTTGGTGGCTGCCAGGACGATGACGGGCTTGTCCTTGGCGGCGAAGCCATCCATCTCGGTGAGCAGCTGGTTGAGGGTCTGCTCGCGCTCGTCGTTGCCTCCGACGACGCCCATCGAGCCCGCACGGCTCTTGCCGATGGCATCGAGTTCGTCAATAAAGATGATGCAGGGCGCTTTTTTCTTGGCCTCTTCAAAGAGATCGCGCACGCGGGCTGCGCCGGCGCCGACGAAGAGTTCGACGAACTCTGAGCCGCTGATGATGAAGAAGGGAACCCCGGCCTCACCGGCGACCGCTTTGGAGAGCAGGGTTTTACCGGTGCCAGGGGGGCCCACCAGCAGCACCCCTTTGGGAATGCGTGCGCCGATCGCCGTGTAGCGGTCGGAGGACTTCAAAAAGTCGACGATCTCGGTCAGTTCCTCCTTGGCCTCATCCACACCAGCCACATCGGCAAAGGTCACCCGGGATTCCTCGTCGGGGACGTAGACCTTGGCTTTGCTCTTGGTGAAGCTCAGGGCGCCCTGGGCTCCGCCCATGGAACGGCGGGCGAAGAACTGCAGAACCAAGATGAAGATCAGGGGCGGCACGATCCAGCTCAGGGCCGTCGTGATGAAGCTGGGCTTCTGAGGGGGGGCGGCAGCAAACTCAACGCCATGCTCCTCGAGCCGCTTCGGCAGATCCATGTCGAAGATCGGCGTGGTGGCGAGCACCGAGGGTGCGTCGTCCTCTGGAGGTGACTTCAGCTCGTAGCGGATCTGCTCTTGGGTGATGTAGGCGCGGCTGACGTTGCCGTCGTCCACCTGGCTGACGAAGAGTGAATAGGGAACTCGGGGCACCTGCTGCATGCCCTGGTTGGGCAGGAAGCTGCTCACAAGCAGCAGCACGCCAAAGCCGATCAGCAGCAGATTGACGAGGCCGAAGCGCCGGTTCGGGGGCGTGTCGTCCTTGCGGATAGGCATGCGACGGGTGCGCGTTTGCCCCAAACTAGGCTTGCTGACAGGCCCCAGTGGGGGGTGAGAACCGAACGGGAGCGCTCCAGGCCATGTGCGGTCGTTACTCCCTGACCTCCCGGCTCGATCAACTGCTCCCCAAGCTGGGCGGCACCCTGCCCGATGGTTTGCTGGCGTACTACGCCCCACGCCCCCTGATTCGCCCGGGGGAACCCGTGCTGGCCCTGCGGCAAGAACACGGTCAGATCAGCCCCGCCCTGATGCTTTGGGGCCTGCTGCCGGAGTGGAGCAAGGATCCATTGAATGGGCCACGGCCCTTTAACGCCCGCTCAGAGACCGTGGCGGAGAAGGCCAGCTTTCGTGGGGCCTGGCGGCACCGGCGTTGCCTGTTGCCGGCCGACGGTTTCTACGAGAAGGGGCACCGGCTTGCCCCCATCGATGGAAGTCCGTTTTGGCTGGCGGGGATCTGGGATCGCTGGATCGGCCCCGATGGCAGCGAAGTGGAGACCTGCTGCGTGCTGACCACCACGCCCAACGCCTTGGTGGCGCCGCTGCATGACCGCATGCCGGTGATCGTTCCAGAGGGCTTGGAAGAAGCCTGGATGGAGCCGGTGGATGCTCCTGGCCTGCGGGCCCTGGAGCCCTTGATGCAGGGCTGGTCCCCGGAGGGTTGGGTGGCCGAGGGGCCGGTGAAACCCAAACCCAAGGTGAGTTCTGATCAGTTGCCCTTGTTTGGTTGATCGCCAGACTGGGCCATGGCCCGCAGGAATCAACGGCATCTCGGCTACCGCCTATTGCTGGCGAACTGCCTGACGGTGATCGGCTGCTTGATGCTGCCCGAGGGCATGCGGCAGTTGGCGGCCCTCGGTTATCTGGCGTTCCCATGGGTGCTGCTGTTCAGCCTCGGTTCGCGGGTGGAGCCCGGCCGTTGGTCACGGCAACGCACCCGGGCCTATCGCCTGCTCGCCGTTCTGACCTTTGTCTCATCGATGGGCTGGTACTTCACCAGTGCAAATGCCTCCCAGGCGGGCTTCCCGCTGCTTTTTGTCTGGACGCTGCTGGTGGCCTGGAGTTGCGAGCGCTTGATCCGCAACCTCGCGAAGGAACGCTCCATCAGCCGTGATGTCCTGATGGGAGCTTTGGCGGGCTACCTGCTGGTGGGCCTGGCGGCGGGACTGCTATTTGCGGTGCTGGAATCACTCGCGCCCGGCAGTTTTGTGAACACCGTCGCCTCGGACGTCTCGCTGCTGCACGGCCACCACGGTGCAGCGGGGCCTGCAGCCAAAATTTTTTCGCTTGATTTCGCTGAGCTGAATTACTACGCCTTCATCACCCTCACCACGACGGGGTATGGCGACATCAGCCCAGTGACGTCCCAGAGCCAGATGCTGAGCGCGATGGTGGCGGTCTCTGGGACCATTTATCTGGCCCTGGTGATGGGTCTGTTAATCAGCCGCTACACAGTTCAAGACGCGGAGGAGGAGATCGCCGAAGAGCTGGACGAGTCCTAGCGCTGCAGCTCGATCAACCAGTCATCGCCGAGCGGCCGGAGTCGTTGCTGGCCCCAGGGCTCGGCCTGGTTGACATCGACCAAGCCCAGGTCGCCCAGAGGAGTGCGAGCTGCCAGCCCTCCGAGCAGTTTCGGAGCGATCACCCCCGCCAGTTGCTGAACGCAGTCGTCCCTTAGGGCTGCGGCTGCCAGCTCAGGTCCGCATTCCCAGAGGACTTGATTGCAGCCCCGCTCGGCCAAGAGCTCCATGGCCGCCTTGGGCCCGCAATCCGGCAAGGCCAGATGCTCCACCCCCAGACGATCCAGGTGGTGTTGCTGGTCCGCGGGGGCATCAATGCCATGGAGCACCAGAGTGCTGGCGCTGTTTTGATCCCAGAGCTGGGCAGTGCTGGGCAGATCCAGGCTGCGGCTGAGGACGACCCGCAGCGGTTCGGGGCTGTGTTGACCGCGGCTGGTGAGTAGGGGGTTGTCGGCGCGCACGGTCCCCCCGCCCACGAGGACCGCATCGCATTGGCCCCGGAGCTGGTGCACCCAGGCGCGGGCCGGCGAACCCGAGATCCATTGGCTTGAGCCATTGGGCAGGGCGGTGCGGCCATCGAGGCTCATGGCCCACTTGAGAATTCCCCAGGGGCGTCCGGTCTGCACCCGCTGGATGAAGCTGCGGTTGAGGGTTTGGGCCTGGTCCTCGCAGACCCCGCTGATGACCTTGATGCCGGCGGCCTGGAGCTGGGCGATGCCGCCACCGGCGACCCTTGGATCGGGATCAGGCATGGCCACGACAACGCGGCTGACGCCAGCGGCGATGAGGGCTTCACTGCAGGGAGGCGTGCGGCCGCGGTGGCAGCAGGGCTCCAGCGTGACGATGGCGGTGCCGCCCTGGGCGCGCTCGCCCGCTTGGCGCAGTGCATGCACTTCCGCGTGGGGCGTGCCCGCCTGGCGATGAAAGCCCTCACCGACCAAGGCCCCCGCGGCATCGAGCACAACGCAACCCACGAGCGGGTTGGGGCTGGTGCGACCAGCCCCAAGGGAGGCCAGTTGCAGGGCCCGCTGCATCCAGAGCCGCCAGGGGCTGCTACTCATCCGGCGTCGCGCCAGCTCGGCAGGCTGCGCCATTCACCGACCACAAAGGGAGGGACGGGAAGCTCCACAAACACCCCGGGGAGCTCCAAACGCAGGGGCCGGTTCTGGTGCAGGTCGGCCAGCAGCGGATTGAGGTCAAACTCGGCCGCGGCATCACGGCCATCGACGGCCAGCTTGGGATTGGCGGTGGTGATGTCCTCGAGCTCCCAGGTGCCCCTGCCGGAGTGCACGATCAAGGAGGTGGGGTGATCCAGGCGGACCCGGCCGGGGTAACCAACGATCCGCAGGGTCACGGGGCCGCCGGGGGGGCCGGACCTGTAGGCCACGGCTTGCCAGCTCTGGTAGTCGAGATCCCGCAGGCTCTCAAGGCTGCGGACGATCTCGGTGCCGTTCTCATCGGGGTGCAGGTGCACCTGGGCGTTGGCGGGTTGGCCCAGGCCCAAGGCGAGAACGCCGCCGATCAGCAGCGAGAGCGCAACACGAAGAAGGGAGCCGAACGCCATAACACCATTGCTCTGAAGCCAGCGTATGGAACCGAGTTGTGGTTCCGCTTAGCTCGCCTCCGCTCCCGGGATCCGCTGCCAATCGGTGTGGGTCGCCCAGACCCCCCAGATCGCCATCGCCCGCAGGTAGTGGCAGGCGCGGAAGGTGTTCACCGCCGTGATCGCTTCGGGGGTGCGGAACTGCAGGCCCCCCGAATAGACCTGGTTGACCACCGCTGAGGTGATGGCCAGGGCGGTTTCGGTCTCGCCCATCAGCCGGAAGTAACTGGCGATGCCGAAGTTGATCCCGGTCCAGACCTCCAGGGGGTGGGTGCCGTTGGGGTCCAGGGGGGTGCCATCGCGGCGCAGGCCATTGGCGACCCCAAGGCTGCCGCCTTCGAACTTTTCGAAGCAGGACTCGCGGACGGCGTTCAAGGTGCTGCGGCTGTTGGCCTCGCTCACCACCGGTTCCAGGCCCAGCAGGCGGGCATAGAAATCACCGCAAAGCTGATCGGCCATCACCACCGGCGTCCCGCTCTCGGCATCGATGTCGTAGTACTCGCCGTTCCAGAGGAGCGTGTCGAAATTCCCTCGCGCTTGCGCCAGCCAACCGCTGAACTCCTGTTGTTCAGCCGAGGTGTCGAGTCCCGTGCTCAGTTGCAGCTGTTGGGCGATCGCCAGGGCCGCTTCCAGGGCAGCAATCCAGAGCGCGCCGCAGTAGGCGCTGACGCCCTTGAGCGGCCAGTCATCAAAGGTCTGATCGGGAGCGCCGCCGTTGTCGGGTAGGCCGTCGCCATTGATATCAAAGGTCTTGAGGTAGCGCAGTGCTTCCACCGCCGCCGGCCAGCACTCCGCCAGGAAGCGCACGTCCTCTCCGTTGGGGGCGAGCTTGAAGGTGCGCCAGACCTGCAGGACGTAGTCGCTGGCCAGGTCCTTCCAGAGGTTGCAGTCTTGGTAGGCCGTGTAGTTGGTGGCATCCCAGGGGCGCTCATTTGGGGCCCCCAGGTCATGGGGAGTGGCTCCCTTGACCTTGCGGGCGGCTTCGACGCGGCCCTTGCCCTGGGTGAAGTACCAACCGATCGGCCGCGGGGTGGCATCGGCCGCGGGGATGGCCCGGGCAAAACTGCGAAGCACCGCCTTATCGAGTTCCGGCCAGAGCTGTAGCAGCGCCAGGGAGCCGTAGAGCCGCACGTCCAGGCTCTCGTACCAGGCGTAGTCGAGGCACTCGAGCACCCCGAAGCGCCCCACGGGGTCTTCACTGCTCGCGGCACTCCAGAGGCTGCCGCCGCTGCAGAGGTCGTAGAGCTCGTTGAACAGCGCCATCCGCAGCGGCTCGGGCAGATCACTGCGCTCCAGCACCGGCTGCTGCCAGGTCTCGATCTGCGCTTTCCATTGGCGCCAGTTGTTCAGGCCTTCAGCGGCGATGGCGGCAGCATTTTTGCCGCTTGTGCCGAAGAAATCGGTGTAGCGGCGCAGGGCGCTGGTGCCGGTGGCAAAGGCCGTCACCGGCAGATCCCAGCTGATCACCACGGGGATCTCAAGGCTCTGGCCGGGCTCCAGCCGGCAGCGCACCGCCAGGGCCGCACTGACCGGTTCAGCGGCTCCGCTGCGGCGGTTGTTGTTGCTCTCAGGGATGGAGCCATCACGGCTGAAACTGCCCCAGAGCTCCGAGCCGTCCTTGCTTGGATTCCAGCGGCTGCAGCGCTGGATGCTGACCCCCGGCTGCTTGCTGGTGGCGATGCACCACTGGCCCTCGCCTTCCCGCACTGGGCTGGAGACGTCTCCGCCCAGGACGACTCCCTTGAGGTTGCCGTCCTCGACCCAATCATTCCGCTGCCCCTCGCTGTGGCCGATGGCCGGGGCGTAGTTGTGCTCGGGGCTCCCGTCATCGCGGAAGTGCACCTCCGCTGAGGAGTCGGTGTTGGTGAACCAGCCGCAGATGTTGCGCCAGCTGAGCATCAAGGAGAGATCCAGCGGCTGGCTGCTGGGGTTGCGCAGGGTCCAGACAAAGACCGCCAGCGGGTAGCTGGTCTGCTGGTAGTTGCCCGGCAGGATCGGGCTGAAGGCTTCGCAGCTGACCTCGGCGTCAAAGACCCCTTGGTACTGGGTCCAGCTCAGGGGGTAACGGGCGGAGTAGGTGCCGGTGTGGGTTGTCTCGGTGCTGGCTGGATACCAATCCCAGCTCTGCAGCGGTGCGCTGGACTCGGGCCGGGAGTCATCACGACTGGGCTTGACCGCCAGGGCATGGGCCCGGCTGCTGCTGCCGTTGTCCTCAAACAACGAGAACTGGCAATCGGGCAACACCCCGAACCAATGCTCGCCGCCATCGAGATGCCAGAGGTTGAAGTTGCCGTCGGGGGCGCGGCCGATGCAGCCGGCGCCGAAGCCGCCTAAGGGCATCCCATGGTTGGGGCCGTCGTCGAGGTTGCTGGCGTAGCGGACGGTGTAGGGCGTCTCCCAGCCCTGGCCAAAGGGGCGGCTCCAGCTCGCGGCTGGGGGCTGCCAGGTCGGGGGGCGCTTGGAGCGACTGAGGCCGGCGCGGCGCAGCAGAGACTTCAGGGCGGACAGGCCGAGGCGCGCCATGGGGCAGCTAACAGTGCCGCCAGCTTGTCAGAGTTGAGAGGGGTTGGCCCGTTCGTTGGCCTCCTGTTCCACCAGGGCATCGAGGGTGGCGGCTGAACGCACCAGGGACTGGTAGCGCTGCACTACGCGGCGGTTGCGCTCCAGCCAGCCAGCGGGGTTGCCTTGGGCCACCGCCAGGCTGCCGCTGTTGTCGTCATCGAGCAGGTCGAGGTCGCTCTGTTGCGCGATCAGCGCGACGACCAACTCATGCAGGCGTTGACGGCGATCAGAGGGGTTCATCGCTCAGCAGCAGAATGCATCCATGATTGAGGTGATCGGCACCGACGCGGGCGCTCCGGCATCACTGCCCCTCGACAAGCAACAGCTGTTGCGCCAGGCCACCCTGGTGGCGGCCCCCCATCGCCTGTATGAATCGCTGCAGCGTTGGGAGGGTTGGAGTGGCGCCCCACTCATCGCGAGTGATCAGCCCGCTGCCCTGATCGATCAGCTCCAAGGACAGCAGCAGGCCGTGGTGCTGGCCAGTGGTGATCCCCTTTGGTTTGGCATTGGGCGCCTGTTGATCCAGGGTCTGGGGGCAGAGCGGCTGCGTTTCCATCCCTCCCCCTGCTCCCTCCAGCTCGCCTTCTCCCGGCTGGCTCGTCCCTGGCAGAACGCCAGCTGGATCAGCTTGCACGGGCGTGACCCAGCTGCCTTGGCTGCGCGCTTGCAGCAGCGCCCTGAAGCCCTGGCGGTGCTGACCGACCCCAGCCGCGGTGGGGTGGCGGAAGTGCGGGAGCTACTGCGGGCCTCCGGGCTGGAGCAGGCCTACGGGCTGTGGTTGTGTGAACGCCTCGGGCACCCGGAAGAGCGGGTGCAACGGCTGGCCCCTGCAGCGGAGCTGCCCCGGGATCTCGATCCGTTGCATCTAGTGGTCCTGCTGGCGGAGCCCCCAGAGCAGCCGGATCCCGAGCAGTTGCCCTTGATCGGGATTGCCGATGGGCTCTACCTGCAGCATCCCGATCGCCCTGGTCTAATGACCAAGCGGGAGGTGCGCATTCAGCTGTTGGCGGATCTAGATCTCCCTGCTGCAGGGGTCCTCTGGGATCTGGGGGCCGGGGTGGGCTCGGTTGGCCTGGAGGCACTGCGGCTCAGACCCGCCCTGCAGCTCTGGGCCTTAGAGCAACGGGGAGGGTCGGCTGCGTTGATTGCCTCCAATGCGGAGCGGTTGGGGGTGCGGCCAGCCGCAGTGGTGGAGGGCCGTGCTCCGGAGGCGCTGGCGGACCTGCCGGATCCGGATCGCGTGCTGATTGGTGGTGGCGGCCGCGAGCGTGCGGCGGTGCTGGCTGCGGTCCTGGAGCGGCTTAGGCCCGGTGGTGTGGTCGTGATTCCCCTGGCCACCATCGAGGCCCTGGCGGAACTGCGCCCCGTGCTCGAGCAGGCCGGCCTGCAGGTGAGCATCAGTCAACACCAGGCTTGGCGCGGTGCCCCGCTGGCGGATGGGACTCGGCTGGCCCCGCTTAATCCTGTCCTGGTGTTGAGGGGTAAAAAAGTCGCTGCTTAATCGCTGCACTCGATGCCGCGATAGGCGTAACCGCCATCAACGCGTAGCACGCTTCCTGTCATGTAGCTCGAGGCCTGAGATGCAAGCAGGAGCAGCGACCCGGCCAACTCATGCGGTTGGGCTGCCCGTCTCATCGGGATGGAGCGGCGCCAGCGCTCACCATCCGGGCCATCGAGGATGGCGGAAACCATCGGTGTTGCAATCCAGCCCGGTGCGAGGCAGTTCACCCGAATGTTGTGGGTCACAAGCTCCATGGCCATGTTGCGAGTGAGATGTTCTACGGCTGCTTTGGAAGTGGCGTAGTGGATTTGATTGAGTTGGGCTCGCCCCCCCAGCGATGAGGAGATGTTGATGATCCGCCCCGGGACATCACGCTCCAGCATTGCCTTGGCAACACGGGTTGAGAGTTGCCAAGTCGCTTTGAGATTGACCGCCATCACGGCGTCCCAGTCATCCGATTCAATGGCAAACATCGGGGCGTCGGCCCCAAGAATGCCCGCGCAATTCACCAGAACATCGATCTGACTGTGCTCATCCTCAATCCTTCCGATTAAGTCTTCGATCGCCGCGGAGTCGGTGAGATCACACCCATAGGCTGAACAGGACTGCCCTTGGTCTTGAAGATCTGCAACGAGGGCATCCATCGCCTTCAGATTGCAATCAACGAGAACAACATGAGCTTGAGCAGCGGCCAGGATCCGGGCTAATTCAGAGCCGAGACCGCCACCTGCTCCGGTCACGATGGCCAGCTGATGGTTCAAGTCAAATAAGCGTGCAGGGTTCACAGAATCAGTTCCTTGGAGTTGGTTGCTCAATCGCGCGGGGGTGATCCATCAGCGGTCTGATCCGGACGGGGCTGCCCACGCTGATCCCCAGCCGCTTGGCTTCTCCGGCTCCGAGCTCCACCACCCCATCTCCAGGGCCTTGGGGGCCGTAGCTGCGGCAGGGCAGGTTCGGGCAGGGAGTCGTGTTGGCCTCAATGGCAATGACCCGGTTGCCATTAAGGAAGACCATGTCGAGGGAGGCCGGGGTTTTGTGCATCCAAAAGCGCAGGGGTTGCGGCTTGGGGAAGGGAAACCACATCCCCCGAAGCGGAGCCAAGGGCGGTCGGCCCTGCAGGCCCAGTCGCTGCTGCTCTTGGCTGCGGGCCACCTCCAGGGCAATGCAGGGCTGTTTGTCTTGCAGGCACCACTGCGCCTCAATCGGCAACTGTTGCGGAGGGAGGGCTGGGGTTGGCATCGCTTCAGCCCAGCTGGGGCGGACCGTCGCTGAGGCAGTAGCCCCGGCCGCGGACGGTGTGGATCAGGCGCTTGCCGCCGCCGGTCTCCAGCTTTTGACGCAGGTAGCGGACATAAACCTCAATCACATTGCTCGCGGTGCCCTGCTGATCTCTCCAGACCGTTGCCAGGATCCGCTCGCGGCTGACCACCTCGCGGGCGTGCTGCATCAGCAGCTCCAGCAGCGCGTACTCCCGCGCGGTTAGGGCGATGCTCTGGCCGCTGCGGCGCACCTCGTGGCGGCTCGGGACGATCGTCAGGTCCCCCAGTTGCAGCAGATCCCGAGGTGGCCGCTGCTTGTCCTGCAATTTCAGGTGCACCCGCAGCCGGGTAAGTAGGTCACTGGCGCCCGCAGCAGACAGCCAGAAGTCGTCGCCGCCCTGGAGCAGCACCTGGGAGCGGGCCGCGACGCTGTCTTCCACGATGTCCAGCAGCATCGGAATGGATCCCAGGCTTTGGCGTAGCTCCGGGATGCGTGCTCCCCACTCGGCGGAGAGCACCACCAGTTCACAACTGTCTTGGGCGGCCTGCTGCCGGCCGGCCTCGCCGATCAGAGGGCGATAGCCCGATGCACTCAGTCGCTCGGCGAGGGCTTCTGGCGTCTCCCCCAGCAGCAGGACGGCGGCGTCGTTCATCAAGCGGCGCTGCCGGGTTTCGCCACGTGGGGCAGGCCCCAGCCGAGCTTGTTGCGCAGCACCTGGAAAAACTCGTGGTCCGCCAGGCGCACAAAGCGCACGGGGTGTTCGCTGCGGCGAATTAGGACCCGGTCTTCCGGCCAGACGTAGCAGCCGGCGTTGCCGTCCACGACCATCATCAAGCGCTCGGGTGTGGCGGGGAAGACCGTCACCGGTTCGTGATCGCTGAAGACCAGGGCCCGGGAGGCCAGGGAGTGGGGGGCAATTGGGGTGAGCTGGAGCACCGGGCAGTCGGGACTGATCACCGGTCCGCCGGCACTCAGGGCATAAGCCGTGGAGCCCGTCGGGGTGGAGAGGATCACGCCATCTGCGGCGATGTCCACGGGAGCGTGGCGGCCAACGGCGATCTCGAAGTGGCACATCGAGGTGATCGGTTCGCGGTGCAACGCCATCTCGTTGAGACAGAGCAGCTCCCAGCGGCGCTGGTCCCCGCGCATCACGGTCACCACCAAGGTGGTCCGCTCCTCCACGGTCCAGTCTCCGGCGATGACCTGCTCGAGGGCTTCCTCCAGCTTGGGCAGGTAGGTCTCGGCCAGGAAGCCGAGGTGGCCGGTGTTGATGGTCAGGATCGGCACGTCGATCGGTGCCGTCATCCGGGTGGCGGAGAGCACCGTGCCATCGCCCCCCAGCACCATCGCCAGATCCATTCCGGCTTGGAAGTGGGAAGGGACGCAGGCGGTATGGCCTTTGCTGCGCAGATGTTGCTCTGGATTGGCGAACCCCACCATTCCAGCGGCGCTGCTGGCGCGCAGGACGTCGTAGCCCGCCTGCCTCAGGCGGGCCTCAATGGTGTCGGCAGTGGACAGGGCCAGGTCCTTGCCGTCGTTAATGATCAGTCCGACGCAGGGCAAAGAGCGGCTCAGGTGGTCCCCCCAGAGTTTATGGGGATCAGAACTGTTCGAGGAAACGCAGGTCGCTGGTGAACAGGCGACGGATGTCATCGATGCCGTGGCGCACCATGCAGAAGCGCTCCACACCGAGGCCCGCTGCGAAGCCGCTGTAGCGCTCGGGGTCGATTCCCATGCCCTGGAGGACTGCCGGATCGACCATGCCGCAGCCCATCACTTCCAGCCAGCGACCACGCCACTGCACATCCACCTCGGCGGAGGGTTCGGTGAAGGGGAAGTAGCTGGCGCGGAAGCGCACCGGCAGATCGCCGAAGAACTGCTGAAGGAAGGAGGTCACCGTGCCGCGCAGGTGGCTGAAGTCCAGACCTTCATCAATGGCCAGCACCTCGACCTGGTGGAACACCGGGGAATGGGTGGCATCGACGGCATCGCGGCGATAGACGCGGCCAGGGGCAATGATGCGAATCGGCGGGGCGTTGTTCTCCAGGTGGCGGATCTGTACCGGGGAGGTGTGGGTTCGCAGCAGTTGGTGATCACCCAGATAAAAGGTGTCCTGCATGTCCCGAGCTGGGTGGTGCTCAGGGATGTTCAGGGCCGTGAAGTTATAGAAGTCGCTCTCGATCTCAGGCCCTTCCTCCACCTGATAACCGAGGCCAGAAAAGATATCGACGATTTCTTCGATCGTGCTGATCAGGGGGTGGCGGTAGCCCACCGGCGTGAAGCTCGCCGGCATGGTCACGTCCAGGGTCTCGCTGGCGATCCGCTCGGCCATCGCCGCACTCTTCACGGCCTGCAGGCGGTCGCTCAGCAGGGTTTGGACCTGCTCTTTGAGCACGTTGGCCCGCTGACCCACCACTGGCCGTTCATCGCCGGGCAGCTTGCCCATCGCCCCCAGCACCCCGGAGAGGCGGCCCTTCTTGCCAAGGAGACCCACCCGCAGGTCCTCGAGGGCAGCGGCATCAGCGGCGGCAGCGATCTCTTGGGCTGCTTCGGCCTCCAGCTGATCGAGTTGATCGGTGAGCTGCTGCAGGCTGACGGTGGCGCTCAAGGATCGGCTTCAACGAGCGCCGACTTTAGGTAGACGCCTGTTTCAAGGCCCTTAGCCTCGGGCCAGGCGAGACGGCACCGTGCGGATCCTGATCAGTAATGACGATGGTGTCTTCGCTGATGGCATCCGTGCCTTGGCAGCTGAAGCTCTTCGGCGAGGTCACCAGGTCACGGTGGTCTGCCCCGATCAGGAGCGTTCCGCCACGGGCCACGGTCTGACTCTGCAGTCCCCTTTGCGGGCTGAGCGCGCCGATGAGCTCTTTGCCGATGGCGTCACCGCCTGGGCCTGCAGCGGCACCCCAAGCGATTGCGTCAAGTTGGCTCTCTTTGCTCTGTTGGAGGAGTGGCCCGAGATGGTCCTCTCGGGGATCAACCACGGCCCCAACCTGGGCACCGACACCCTGTATTCCGGCACGGTCAGTGCGGCGATGGAGGGGACGATCGAAGGTCTCCCTGCCCTGGCGGTGAGCTGCGCGGATTACAAGTGGCGGGAGTTTGAGGCCTCCGCCCGCATTGCCCTGGACGTGGCCGAGCAGAGCCGCCGCGAGGACTGGGACAAGGGGATGCTGCTGAACCTCAACGTCCCGGCCCTGCCGATGGAGTCCATCGGGCAACTGCGTTGGTGCCGCAAGGCGGTGCGCCGCTACACCGATCAATTCGTCAAACGCACCGACCCGCGGGGGCGCACGTATTTCTGGCTGGCCGGAGAGGTGGCCAATGACCTGGAGGCCGAGGTGGCAGGTCCCAAGGAGTGGCCCATCGATGTGGCCCATGTGGCCCATGGCGGTGTCTCACTCACGCCGCTGCAGCCCGAGCTGTTCTGGCGCGGCGACCTCTCAGCCTTGAAGCAGCCTCACTTCGTCCGGTAAATCCGCTGCAGGAACCAGAGCGAGAAGATCAAGCCGATGGTGTGGGCAAAGAGCACCTGGGTGTTGCTCAGCACTGAGAGCATCTCGATCGAGGTGATCGGATAGCCCACCAGACTGCGGGCGCTGGTGCCCCCCACCGGAGAGCCAAAGAAGCCCGGGGCCTGCAGCGAAGCCTGAACAAACAAGCTGCCCGCTAAGGACTGGTAGCCCACCGAGGCGAAGACCAGCCCGAGCACATCCGCCAGCAGTCCTCGTTTGATGAGCTTGCCGGCTTCGCTGCGGCTGGGTTTAGCGGTGCTGCCCAGGGCCCGGCCAAGGCGCACCGTCAGCCAGCCCTGCCAGAGGCTGTAAAGCAGCACAAAGAACGAGATGGTGGTTAGGGAGAGGCCCGGTCCCAGTCCCAGGGCACGCTCGGAGTTGCGGGCCAGGCTGCCGCCGATGTTGTTGAAGAGCAGGACCCCCACAACCACAATCCCCAGGGCGGTTTGCGTCCAAAACCGGATCCAGGCCATTCGCCTCAGCCCTAGGGAGAGCAGCTGAAAGTCGAGGCGATCGGCCATGGGACGTGGGGGGATGCCCAAACCTGCCATGGGAGGATGCTCCTGGCGAGGCTTCAAGCGCTTTTGGTTGTGATTGCAGCGCTCCAGCTCCTCTCGATTTCTGCTTGCGCAGGCCAGTGATACCGCTGCTCGATCCAGGGCAGGCCAAGCGCCCCACGGCGGTGGCTCTGGGCAGTTTTGACGGCTTGCACCCGGGCCATCGCAGCGTGATCGCGGCCGTCACTGAACGAGCCGCACAGCTGGATCTTGTGCCAACGGTGGTCAGCTTCTGGCCCCACCCCCGGGAGGTTCTCTTTGGTGAGGCCCGCCTGCGGCTGGACCTGCCCGCCGAGAAATTGGGCCTGCTGGAGCCCCTGGGGATCGAGCAGTTGGTCCTGGTCCCCTTCACCAAGGAGCTGGCGTCGCTTTCCCCCGAGGCCTTTGTGCAGCAGGTGCTGCACGAGCAGCTGCAGGCCGGCTTCGTGGTGGTCGGCGAGAACTTCCGTTTTGGGGCGGGCCGCAGCGGCAACACCAAGACCCTGCAGCAGCTGGCCGCGGAACGGGGTATCGAGGTCCAAATCCAACCCCTGCTGGCGGAAGGGGAGGAGCAATTCAGCAGCAGTCGCATCCGCCGCGCGCTAGCGGTGGGGGATCTGCTGGAGGCCACTCGGCTGCTGGGCCGTCCCTACCGCTTTGGCGGGACCGTGGTCAGTGGCCGCGGCTTGGGCCGTCAGCTGGGTTGGCCCACCGCCAACCTGCAGGTGGACGGCCGCAAGTTTCTGCCCCTTGAGGGGGTCTATGCCGCTTGGGCCTGGCTCGGTGAGGAGCGGCTGGCGGCGGTGATGAACCTCGGGCCCCAGCCCACGGTGGATCCCACGGCTCCCTCGGCGGTTGAGGTCCATCTGCTCGGCCGAACCCTGGAGCTCAACGGTAAAACCCTGATGGTGGAGCCGGTGCGGTTGCTGCGAACGCAGCAGCGCTTTGAGAACCTCGAGGCCCTGGTGCAGCAAATCCAGCGCGACGCCGAGTGCGCGGCTGGGCTCTTGGACTCAGCTGGCGGGGTAAGCGTTGGTTAGGCCCCAGCTGATGAAGGCGACGATCGCCCCCAGCAGCAGAATCCCTGAGATCAGCACCACCATCGGGCTGTCGGATTCGCCCTGGGCCATCGCCATTCCTGTTGGATTGCGCCTCAAACCTAAGCAGAGAGCCCTGCCCGTGCAGACGCCATGACCACACCTGAACAGCCGGCGGCGGTGTTGCGGTTGCTCGATGCCAACCTCGACCGCGCCCGTGAGGGGCTGCGGGTGATCGAGGACTGGTGCCGCTTTGGCCTCGATCGAGCGGATCTGGTGGCCCGCAGCAAGGACATGCGCCAACGCTTGGGTCGGCTGCATGACGAGCGCTACAAGCAGGCCCGCGACGCCGCTGGCGATGTGGCCACGGGTATGGCGCATCCCGCCCAGCGGGAGCGGGAGCAGCCGCAGGCGGTGGTGGCGGCGAACTGCGGCCGCGTCCAGGAGGCCCTGCGGGTCTTGGAGGAATTCGGCCGTGGCGTGGATGATCGCCTGGCTGAGGAGGCCGCGGCGGTTCGCTACGCCCTCTACGACCTGGAGGTGGATGTGATCCGAGCGAGTGCAAGCGGGCAGGAGCGGCGTGAGCGCCTTCGGGCTGCGCGTTTGTATCTGGTGACCAGTCCTTCGCCCCGGCTGGAGGCCGTAGTGGAGGCCGCTCTTGAGGGGGGTGTGCGTTTGGTGCAGTACCGCGCCAAGGACGGAAGCCTGGCTCCCGATGGCCAACCGATGACCGATGCGGTGCGCCTTCAGCAGGCCCAGGCGCTGCGGCAGCTCTGCAGTCGCCACGGCGCTTTGTTTCTGGTCAACGACCGCATCGACATCGCCCTGGCGGTGGATGCCGACGGCGTGCATCTCGGCCAGGGGGATCTCCCGCCGGCCTTGGCACGGCAGCTGCTCGGCCCTGAGAAGTTGATCGGCCGCAGCACCCACGCCCTGGAGCAGTTGCAGCAGGCCATGCGCGATGGCTGTGACTACGTCGGTGTCGGACCGGTCAACGCCACACCCACCAAGCCTGGCCGTGAGCCAGTGGGATTGGATTACGTCCGGCAGGCGGCAGCAGAGAGCGCCATTCCTTTCTTTGCCATCGGTGGGATTGAGAAGGGGAATCTGCCGGCGGTGTTGGCCACCGGTGCCACCCGGGTGGCTGTGGTGCGTGCGATCACCGAGGCTCCTGATCCGGCCCAGGCCGCCCGTGAACTGCTGGAGGCGCTGCAGGGATGATTCAGGTTCGCGTCAATGGCGAAGCCACCAGCTGCCCGGAGGGTCTGAACCTGGTGCAGATGCTCGAGCACCTCGGCTATAGACCCCAACTGGTGGTGGTGGAGTTCAACGGCGAGATCCTGCCGCGGGCCCGCTGGGCTGAACAGCCGGTTCGGGAAGCCGATGGTCTGGAGGTGGTCACCATCGTCGGCGGGGGTTCTTAGATTCCATCGAGCTAGAGCTCTGCCGTGGCCGCTTCACGTCCCTCCTCGCTCGTGCGCCGGCTGCTCAGTGGCTTGATGGTTCCGGCCCTGGTGCTCACACTTCTGCTGGCGTTGCCGCAGGCCAGCCAGGCGGCGAGCGGTGGTCGGATTGGCGGCGGCAGCTTCCGTTCCGCCCCGATGCCCCGCAGCTACGGCGGTGGCGGCTACCGCGGCGGCGGTTATCAGCGGGGCTATGGGGGCGGCTTTGGCTTCCCCTTTGTGGTGCCCTTCTTCTTTGGTGGGGGCGGCCTTTTTGGCTTCTTGATCCTGATGGCCGTGGTGGGCTTGCTGGTGAATGCGGTCCGCGGTGGCGGCGGTGGTGGTGGCGCCTCCCTGCCGGCTGGCATGCGAGGCGGTTCGATCGATCGTGCTCAGAGCGATGGACCGGTCTCGATCGCCCAACTGCAGGTGGGGCTGCTGGCCTCGGCTCGGGAATTGCAGCGCGATCTGCGGGAGCTCGCGGGCAGTGCTGACACCAGCACCAGCAGCGGCCTGCAGCGGGTCTTGCAGGACAGCACCTTGGCCCTGCTGCGTCAGCCTGATCTCTGGGTCTATGCCAACGCTGAGGTGGGGCAGGTTCCCTTCCAAGCGGCGGAATCCACGTTTAACCGCCTCTCGATGACCGAGCGCAGCAAGCTGCGCAGCGAGGTCACCAGCAATGTTTCCGGGACAGTCAGCGCCAACACCGGCAGCCAGGCTGGTGACGCTGATGCTGTCAGCGATTACATCGCCGTCACCCTTCTGGTGGCCAGCCGCAGTCGCCTCACCCTCAAGCCAGTGAATGGGTCCGAGGAGTTGCGCGAGACCCTACGCATCCTGGGCTCGGTTCCCTCCAGTCAGCTCTTGGCCCTGGAGGTGATCTGGCAGCCCGATGGGGCCGGCGATGTCCTCAGTGCCGATGAGCTGATTACGGCCTATCCGCAGCTCAAACATCTTTGATCTTGCCTCTTTTGATTTCCTCAAGATTTGAGGAATTAAAGAAACTCTTCGGCTCCTGATCGGCTGAAGCGGTTGTTCTTCGTCGGGCGGAATCTCTAAGGTCTGAGAACTTCTTTTTTCATACGTGTCCACCCCGCGCCACTCCACGGAGACCTCTGCCATGAAGTGGCATGCCAATGGTGAGTTGGCTGGCGTGGATCTGCAGGCGCTCCTCAGCCGTTTGAACAAGGTGGAGAGCGAAGAGTGTGCACGGGAGCTGGAGTGGCTCAGCCGCCGCGACGAGGTCTGAGCGCTGGTCCGGCGCTCTTTGAGAGCCAATCCTGAAGGTCGGCCGCAGATTCGTCTCAGCCCGGTTGCACGGTTCAGGGCTGCTCACCACACTGCGGAGCACCGGCGTTGCGTGCATGGCTCGGCGATCGATGCAGTGGGTCAACACCCCCGTGTTGATGGAGGCCTTGGACCGCTATGAACAGGGGCGCCTGCCCCGCTCTATGCGTCTTTGGGTGGAAGCGGTGCTGGAGTTGGAGCGCCCGCTTACCGCTCCGCTGCGGCCCCACTGCTGAGCAGGATCCGCAGGGCTGCCATCGCGGCGCCATAGCCGTTGTCGATATTCACCACGCTGAGGCCTGGAGCGCAGCTGGCCAGCATTCCGTGGAGGGCTGCCTGGCCGCCGGCGCTGACGCCGTAGCCGACGCTGACGGGAACCCCGATCACCGGTTGGGGCAGCAGGCCAGCGAGGACCGTGGGCAGTGCTCCTTCCATGCCGGCACAGGCGATCAGCACCCGGGCCTGGCGCAGTCGATCGAGTTGGTCCAGCAGGCGGTGCAAACCCGCCACGCCCACATCCAGCACCAGCTCGCAGGCAATCCCGTGCCACTGCAGAGCGAGCTGCGCTTCGGCGGCGACTGGGAGATCACTGGTGCCGCCGCTCAGGACCACCACGTCCCCCAGCGCGGGCCTGGCGGCTGCAGCTGAACCGAGGCTCAGGCAACGCGCGTCCGTGTGGAACTGCAGCTGCGGGTCATTCGCGAGCAACGCGGCGACGGCCTGGGCCTTGGCGGCATCCACTCGGGTGGCCAGGGCCAGCTCGCCGCTTCGCTGCTGCCGCACCAGGATCGCGGCGATCTGCTCGGCGCTCTTGTGCTCTCCCCAAATGGCCTCCGCCATCCCGAGGCGTTGGCGGCGCTGTAGATCCAGGCGGGCCTGCTCGCTCATGCAGCCGGGATCAGTTCCCCTTCAAAGACCAGAGGGAAGGGATTGCCTTGCCGTTGGCCCGTGGCTTCGCGGGCGAGTTGCTCAAAACGCTCTTGCACGGCCTCCACCTCGGCTTCGGGGATCGCTTTCCATTGCTCTTTGCTGGCCCAGCGGATGAGCAGCGTGCCTTCCTCCCGTTCGCTGTCCCAGAGCAATTCGCGGCCCAGGAAACCGGCTTGCTGTTGCAGCCACGGTTCCCAACTGCCCTGCTCGGCTTGCATCCAGGCGGCGCGACCCTCCGCCGGCACCTTGATCCGTAGGTGCTCAACGACGACCACCTCCAGTTGACCGCCGGGCTGGTCGTTGGTGGCAATCGCCACGTCGGGATGGCCAGCCAGCAGCATCGCCAGGCAGAGCGCGAGTGCGGCGACCCTAGCGAGCAGGCTCATGGTTTCTGCAGCAGGGCCACGGCCTGGCAGGAGATGCCCTCCTCACGGCCCTCGGCGCCGAGCTTTTCATTGGTCGTGGCTTTGACGCCCACCTGATCGGGCTCCACACCCATGCGCGCGGCGATGGCACAGCGCATGGCTTCGATATGCGGCTTGAGCTTCGGGCGCTCGGCAACCACGACGGAATCGACGTTCACGACACTCCAGCCCCGCTCACGCACCAAGGCCACGACCTGCTCCAACAGCACCAGGCTGTCGGCACCCTTCCACTTCGGGTCGTCGGGGGGGAAGTACTTGCCGATGTCCCCAAGGGACAGGGCCCCCAGCAGGGCATCCATGATCGCGTGCACCAGCACGTCGGCATCGCTGTGGCCATCGAGTCCCAGGCCTGCGGGATGGTCCAGCCGTTGGCCGCCCAGGATCAGCGGCCGACCCGGCACCAGCCGGTGGATGTCGTAGCCGTTGCCGATGCGGAGTGGCATGGGTGCCGGTTGCGCTTGGTTTTGGAACCTAGGCGCTCGGCAGCACCTGCAGGTTGGTGCCGTCCCGGCCCATCACCAGCACCTGGCTGCCGGGCTGAAGCGCTTGCCCAGGCTCCAGGTTCTCCGCTGCCCAGCTTTGGCCGTGCCAGAGCACCCGACCCTGGTCACTTCCTGCATCAAAGCCACTGATGACCTCGGCGTACTGGGCCGCGTCGCTCTGGCGGATGGCCCGCTCCCGCTTGCGCGCGGACCAGCGCTGCAGCAGCAGAAGCAGGGCGAGCGAGCCAGAGGCAAAGAGCAGCAGCTGCAGCCCCAGGTTCAGGGGCAACCAGGCGCAGAGCAGCGAGACGAACAGGGCGGCCAGGGCCGCGGCGAGCAGTCCGTCGAACTCCACCCCGAGCCACTCCAGGGCCAAGAGGGCCAAGGCAACCAGAAACCAGAGCAGCGCAGTCACGGGGTTGCGATCAGGCACCTGCTGCCTAGCTTGAAGCTGACTGAGCGATTGGGCCAATGGAAGCGCTGTTTGGCTTGCCGGCCCTGGTGGTCATGGCCTTTTTGGGGCTCAACAGCATCAAGGTCACCAGCGGCGGGCAATCCCGTCTGGTGGAGCGGCTGGGGAAGTACGACCGGCAGCTGCAGCCGGGGCTCTCCTTGGTGCTTCCTGTGGTCGAGCGGGTGGTGAGCCATGAGTCGCTGAAGGAGCGGGTGCTCGACATCCCGCCGCAGCAGTGCATCACCCGCGACAACGTCGCCATTGAGGTGGATGCGGTCGTCTATTGGCAACTGCTGGAGCACGAGCGGGCCTACTACTCCGTCGACAACCTTCAGGCGGCGATGGTCAACCTGGTGTTGACCCAGATCCGTGCTGAGATGGGCAAGCTCGATCTGGATCAGACCTTCACGACGCGCCAGGAGGTGAATGAGGCGCTGCTGCGGGAGTTGGATTCCGCCACCGACCCCTGGGGGGTGAAGGTCACCCGTGTGGAGCTGCGGGACATCCAACCCTCCCGCGGCGTGCAGCAGGCGATGGAGCAGCAGATGACCGCGGAGCGGGAGAAGCGCGCCGCGATCCTGCGCTCGGAAGGCGAGAAGGAGTCCCAGCTGAATGCGGCCCGGGGGCGGGCTGAAGCGCTGGTGCTCGATGCCAAGGCCAAGCAGGAAGCCCTGCTGCTGGAAGCGGAAGCCCAGGCCAAGCAACAGGCTCTCTTGGCTCAGGCCCGCGCCGATGCATCCACCCGTTTAGCCAAGGCGATTCAGGCCGATCCTGAGGCGGCGGAAGCGATGCGCCTGCTGCTGGCTGGCGATTGGATGGCGATGGGCGAGCAGATGGCCCAGGCCCCTGGGGGCAGCGTCTTGATGGTGGACCCCCAAAGCCCGGCAGCCTTGATCTCCGCCCTCAAGGGTTTCCAGCAGCAGGGTTAGGTCTGCTGCTCCGCTTGCCAGCGGGCGTAGAGATCAGGTCTTCGCTCGCGGGTGCGCTCTTGCTGCTGCTGAGCGCGCCAGCGGGCAATGGCGCCATGGTCGCCGCTGCGCAGGACATCCGGAACGGTCATGCCGCGGAAGTCCGCCGGGCGGGTGTAGTGGGGGTGCTCCAGCAGCAGCGCGCTGTGGCTCTCCTCCTCCAGGCAGGCCTCGGTGCCGACGGTGCCCGGCAACAGGCGAACCACGCCGTTGATGATCGTCATCGCCGGCAGTTCGCCGCCGGTCAGCACGAAGTCTCCGATCGAGACTTCCTCGTCGGCCAGGGAGCGAATCCGCTCATCAAATCCCTCGTAGTGGCCGCAGAGGAAGACCAGCTGGTCGTAGTCCGCAGACCAGCGGCGTAGGTCCACCTGGCGCAGGGGTTGCCCCTGGGGTGACATCAACAGGGTGCGCCGGCGCGGTTGCACCGGGATCGACTCGAAGGCGGCAAAGACCGGCTCCGGCTTGAGCACCATGCCGGCACCGCCGCCATAGGGCTCGTCGTCCACCTTGCGGTAGCGATCCGTGGCGAAATCCCGCGGGTTGTGCACGTGGAGCTCAGCGCGGCCGGCAGCGAAGGCGCGGCCGATCACCCCAAGACCCTGCAGTGGCGCAAAGGCTTCCGGGGTCAGGCTGACCACATCGAGACGCATCGCTCAGGCGGCGGGCCGGCTGACCCGGCGGATTTCAGAGCTGAAGCTGGCGCGTCCAGGGGTGCCATCGGCCGGCTGCTCGATGGTGGAGCGCAGGCGCAGGTTGGGCTTGTTGAACCAGATCCGCTCGCGGATCTCGCTGTCGCCCTGCTCCAGGATCAGCTCCAGGCTGCAGTCGGGCCAGAGGGTCCAGCGGCCCTGCTGCTCCCCCGCTTGGAACTGGCCATCGGCTTGGAACTGAAGCTGCTTGGGTGTCTGGTCCTTGGGCCCCACGCTCAGCCCCCCGGGGTTGCCCTCGAGGTGGCGGACCACCAGCTCCCCGCGCTCGCTGCTGTGCCACTCGTCGCCTTCTCCGGCGTCGCTGTCATCACCGAGGACGAAACGGGATCGCAGGCACATCCACTCGCCTTCACAGAGGTGCAGGAAGGCTTCGATTGAGTCCGGAGGGAAGGAGGCGTTGTCGCTCATTGGGCGATTCTCTCAGCTGTCGCCGCGGTACCCCAATTCCGCCAGGCGTGATGAGCTCCGGCGCCAGTTGGGAACGACTTTGACAAAGAGCTCCAGGTAGACCGGTCCAGAAATCAGCTTCTGCATCTGCTGCCGGGCGCCGGTGCCGATTTGGCGCAGCATCCGCCCGCCCTTGCCGATCAGGATGCCCTTCTGGCTGGTGCGCTCCACGAGGACCGTGGCCAGGACCGCGGTGCGTTCCTTGTCATCCACGACCCGCTCGATTTGAACGGCGACCGAGTGGGGGATCTCTTCACGGGTGTGCTGGAGGACCTGCTCGCGGATGAGTTCCGCTAGCAGCAGCTGCTCCGGTTGGTCACTGACCGCATCGGGTGGGTAGAGGTGCGGCCCTTCCGGCAGTTCGGCCGCCAGGGCATTGACCAGGGCCTCGGTCCCATCGCCATTCAGGGCGCTGACGGGGTGCAGGGGCCAGCCGGGAACGAGTTCGCGGTAGCTGGCCTCCAGCTCGGCGGCCTGGGCCGGATCCACCAGATCGCATTTGTTCAGGGCGACCTGGACGGGCACCTTGGTGCGCTCGAGCAGCTCAACGATGAAGCCATCCCCGCGGCCGGCGGCCTGGCTGCCATCCACCAGCAGCAGCACCTGATCGACTTCACCGATGGCGCCGCGGGCGGTTTGCACCAGGCGCTCCCCGAGGAGGTGATGGGGTTTGTGGATCCCAGGGGTGTCCACCAGGACCAGCTGCGCCGTGGGGGTTGTGAGGATCGCCCGCAGCCGGTTCCGAGTGGTCTGGGCTACTGGAGAGGTGATGGCCACCTTCTCCCCGACCAACTGATTCATCAAGGTGGACTTGCCCACGTTGGGCCGTCCCACCAGGGCGACAAAGCCTGAGCGGAATCCTTCGGGGCTCTGCCCCAGGGTGAAGCCCTCGGCCACGGCCTCGGCCGGCAGATCACTGAGATCTGGGAAAGGCGGCAGCTGGTCGTGTGACTCCATAGCCTCACCTTGGCAGTTCAACCTCCCCCATGACTGAAGCCGCCCCGCTGGAGCCCACGTTTCAACAGGCGATGGAGATCACGGCCCAGTGGCTCGGGCTGTGGGAGAACGGCGAACTCAGCGATGAGGTGATCGGCGATCGGGTCTCTGAGCTGGTGGCCAGCCGTGATGGTGCCCGGGGCTTCTTTGTGGTGTCCCTGGCGGGGGATTGCCCGCTGATGGATCGCTTGCCGGACGCCGTGGTGTTC
Organism: Synechococcus sp. A10-1-5-1; assembly: GCF_023115425.1. Taxonomy (NCBI): domain Bacteria; kingdom Bacillati; phylum Cyanobacteriota; class Cyanophyceae; order Synechococcales; family Synechococcaceae; genus Synechococcus; species Synechococcus sp. A10-1-5-1. The sequence goes on from NZ_CP096032.1 coordinate 2,151,514, forward strand.
GCCCTGCGCCAGGCCGGCGATGGGGTGGTGGACCTCAGTGCCCGCAACCTGGCCATGAGCACGGCGATGGCGCTGCATCACGAGCGCAATGCTGACGCGGCTCAGCAGGCGGGATCGGAGCGGGTGCAATCGCGCTGCACCGAGTTGCTGCGGCTGCTGGATCCTGAAGCGGTGAAGGCGCGGCTGGAAATCTTGCTGGAGGCCACCGATGGCCGTGGTGAGGACGTGGCCTTTCTCAAGCGCTGGGGCTACGACGCCGGGCAGACCGCGGCGATTGCTGAGGCGATCTTGGCTGTGGCCGAGGGCTAAGTCTTTGCTTTCACGGAGCCACAAAAAAAGCGCCCCGTCTGGGGCGCTTGGCTTGAAGGCGTTGATCTGGATCAGTCGCGGCGACCGCCACCGTTGAGGGCGATCACCAGACGCAGGATGAAGATGAACAGGTTGATGTAGGTCAGGTACATGCTCAGCGCACCGGCCAGGTACTGGTCGTCGCTGTAGGTGCGGGGCATCGTGTAGAAGTCCACGAAGGCCGCGCCCACGAAGATCACGGTGCCAAAGCCGGCGATCAGCAGCTCCATGCCGCCCATGCCGAAGCCGGGCACGAAGATGCCGCCGATGATCTGGACGACCATGGCGATGACCAGGCCGAGGATGCCCAGGCCGACGACACCGCTCAGGGCCTGACCGACGCTGTCGCTCATGCGGCGACCCATCACCGAGGCCGCCATAAAGGTGACGCCGGTGGCCAGGGCGGCGGTGCCGATCGCACCGATGCCAGCGGTCCCAATGGCCAGGGCCACGATGCCGCTCAGGGTGAAGCCGGTGATCAGGCTGTAGGCCGCCATCAGCGGCAGGGCCGTGCTGTTGTTGGCCTTCAGGGCCACGTTCTGAGCCACGAAGAACAGAACGAAGTTGCCAATCAGGGCCACCCAGAACAGGGGCATGAAGCTGGCGGGGTTGCTGGCCAACAGGGCCAGGCCGCCCATCACGCCACCGGCGGTGAGCACCATGCCGCCACCCACGTAGGGCAGCGCCTTATTGACCACGTTGGGCCCCACGAGAGCGCTGGATTGCGCGTCGCGGATGGCCTCCTGGAAATTGCTGCTGGCCGGCATGGCACAGAGGATGACTGGCCTCATCCTGCCAGCGATCTCAAGGTTGTGTGCCTTGAAGGGGTGTGGATCCCCCGACTAACGCCGGGCGCGGGCTGCGTCCCGGGCGGCGTAGGCGGTCACCAGGCGCTGCACCAGGGGATGGCGCACCACATCGGCGGCACTGAGCCGGCAGACCGCGATTCCCTCCACGCCGTCGAGAACCTGAGCCGCCTCGATTAAGCCGCTCAATTGACCTTGGGGAAGATCGATCTGGGTGGGGTCACCCGTGACCACCATCTTCGAGCCTTCGCCCAGACGGGTCAGCACCATTCGCATCTGAGCGGGGGTGGTGTTCTGCGCCTCATCGAGGATCACGAAGGCTTCTGCCAGGGTCCTTCCGCGCATGTAGGCCAACGGGGCGACCTCGATGACGTTCTTCTCGATCAGCGCCGCGGTTCGCTCCTGACCCAGCAGGCTGTGTAAGGCGTCGTAGAGGGGACGCAGGTAGGGGTCGACCTTCTGTTGGAGATCCCCTGGCAAAAAGCCCAGTCGCTCGCCGGCTTCCACGGCGGGGCGGGTCAAGATCAGCCGCTCCACCTTTCGTTCCTGCAGGGCCCGAACCGCCTGGACTGCAGCCAGGAAGGTCTTGCCGGTGCCAGCGGGACCGAGGGCGAAGGTGAGGTCGTGGCGCTCGATCGCCTCGACGTAGGTCTTCTGTTTAAGGGTGCGTGGCCGCAGCAGCTTGCCGCTCTGGCTGCGGGCTAGGACCTGTTTCCCGAGCTGTTGGTGCTCTTCCCCTCGGCCGGTGTCCAGGGCAGAGAGGGCTGTTTGCACATCCACCTGGGTGATGCTTTGTCCTTCCTGCCAGAGGGGACGCAGCAGTTCAACCAGGCCTGCGGCCCGCTCCAATTGATTGGGGCGGCCTCGCATCTGCAAGGAAAGACCCCGCAGCACCAAGGAAGCACCAGTCAGGGCTTCCAGGCGATGCAGGGTTGATTCAGCTTCACCAGCCAGGGCCATGGCGGCGTCCTGGTCGGGAAGGTCGATGGTGAAGGCCGTGAGGCTTTCAGCCTCGGGCATTGGGGGATGCCTCAGGCTTCGGTTGCTTCTTCAGCGGGAGCCTCTGCAGCGGCAGCGGCTTCGGCGGCCTTGGCTTCAGCTGCTTCCTTAGCGGCCTGCTTGGCAGCAGCCTCGCGGATGGCAGCCTGCTTCTTCTGGCCGACGACCACAGAGGAGCGCACCTTCTTCTCGATCAGACCGCCGCGCTCGAGCAGGGTTTGAACGACCTCGGTGGGCTGGGCGCCCTGGGCGAGACGGGCACGGATGGCCTCAGTGTCGAGACGGGTCTCCTTGGTGCGGGGGTTGTAGAAGCCCAGCTCCTCGAGGGGACGACCGTCACGGCGTGAGGTGCTGTTGCAGGCCACCAGGCGGAAGCTCGCTTCCCGCTTTTTACCGAACCGCTTCAGGCGGAGCTTGATCATTGTGGCCTTGCCTTACTGACTGGATAAAGGTGCGGTGATTCCCCAGGGAACCGCGCGCAAACGACAACAATACTCTCTGGGGTGACGTCCCTTAGAGCTGGCCGAAGCCCTTGCGCTTCTTGGCGGGTTTCGGGGCTTTCGGCATCCCACCGCCACGGCCACCGCGGCCGGCGGGAGCGCCGCCCATGCCAGGCATGCCACCCATACCGGGGAAGCCGCCCATGCCGGGCATTCCAGGCATGCCGCCACCGCGGGTCATCTGTTGCATGAAGCCCCGCATCTGCTGGAAGTTCTGCAGCACCTTGTCCACATCCGCGGCGGTGTGGCCACTGCCGCTGGCGATCCGGCGCCGGCGGGAGGGATTGGCGGCCAGCAGGTCGGGGTCGCTGCGTTCGGCCTCCGTCATGGAGCTGATCATCGCTTCGATCTTTTTGAGCTGCTCTTCGCCCTGCTTGAGCATCCCGTCGTCGATCTTGTTCATCCCCGGGATCATTTTCATGAGGCCGCCCAGGGAGCCCATGCGCTTGATCAGGCGCATCTGCTTAACGAAGTCCGAGAAGTCGAAAGTGGCTTCCTGGAGCTTCTGCTGCATCTTGGCCACATCGGCCAGCTCGACCTCCTTCTGGGCCTTCTCCACCAGGGTGAGGACGTCGCCCATGCCGAGGATGCGGCTGGCCATCCGCTCCGGGTGGAAGGGCTGAAGCGCCTCAACCTTTTCCCCGGTACCGATGAATTTGATTGGGGCGCCGCTGACCTTGCGGATCGAGAGGGCCGCACCGCCGCGGGAGTCGCCGTCGAGCTTGGTGAGGACTGCACCGGTGATGCCCACCTGATCGTGGAAGGCCCGGGTCAGTTCGGCGGCCTCCTGGCCGATCATCGAATCCACGACCAGCAGCACCTCATCGGGCTGCACGGCCTCGCGGATGCGGACCATCTCCTCCATCATCGAGATGTCGATCTGGAGGCGGCCGGCGGTGTCCACCAGGACGGTGTCGAAGCCCTCCGCTTTGGCCTTTTCAAGGCCAGCGGCGGCGATGGCTTCTGGCTTGGCATCGGTGCCCAGGCTGAAGACCTCAACGCCGATCTGTCCGCCCAGGGTTTTGAGCTGCTCGATGGCCGCGGGGCGGTAGACGTCGGCGCCCACCAACAGCGCCTTGCGTCCTTTCTCTTTGAGGTGGAGGCCGAGCTTGGCGGTGGCGGTCGTCTTGCCGGCGCCCTGGAGGCCGGCCATCAGCACCACAGCTGGGGCGCCTTCTGTTCCCGCGGCGGCCAGGGGAGCGTTCTCGCCGCCCATGGTGTCCACGAGTTGCTCGTGCACCACCTGAATGAATTTCTGGTCGGGGCTGACGCCTCGCACCACCTCAGCCCCTAGGGCCTTTTTGCGGACCTCCTCGACGAAGTCCTTGACCACCGGAAGGCTGACATCGGCCTCCAGCAGGGCCCGGCGCACATCCTTGAGCGCACCGTCGATATTTCCCTCATTGATCGCCCCCTGACCGCGCAGGTTCTTGACGGCATCTTCAAACCGTTGGGAGAGCTCGTCGAACATGGGGGGGCCTGTGATCGACTGATCGTAAAAAGCGACCGTCTCGAGAGCGGGTCAGGAGACTCAGTTCTTGGCGGTGGGCTTGTAGGCGACCAGCTGCCAGCTGCCGTTTTTGCGGCCAAAGATGTAGGTGTTGCGCAGGGTCATCTCTGGGGTTCGGCTCAGAATTTTGCCGGCCTTGGTCCGGAGTTCATCGCTGTAGGTCAGAGCCACCTGGGCCGCGATGCGCACACCGGAGCGCTCGCTGATCTTGAAGCCGGTGATGGTGGTGTTCACCGTTTCGGTGGCGCCGCGCTGGCGGTTGGCTTGGGCCTGGCGTTGAAGCCGCTGGATCTGATCGGGGCGGGCCAGGTCGGCCAGGGTCTCGCTCGGTGCTTCACCGGCGAGGACCGCGGCTTTTTCGCTCAGCCAAGCCTCGAGCAGGCCCTGCAGTTGGCTGGCGCTGGGATCGGGATCGCTCAGGGGGAAGGGGTTGGCCTGGGCCGGAGCTGCGGGGGCGGTCGATTCAGGCTGAACAAGGGCCGCATTGCTGCCGCTGGTTGCGGTCTCCACCTCGGCTTCGCGGGGCTTCAGCGCCACCCAGCCGCCAAAACCAAGGGCCATGACAACCACGGCCACACCAACGGGCCGCCCCCAGCTGGGGAGTTCCTGCAGCCGCTCATTGAGGCTGCCGAGTTGGGGCCATTGGAGTTCGGGTAGAGCCGGGAGCCTCCAGCGGGGGCCATCCCAGAGCTCATCGTCGCCCTCCTCCTCCTCGTCGAGGGTCTCGAGGTTTGTCGGGGTTTCGCTGCTGCCGCCGAGGTCGAAGCTCGGCCAGTCCCCAAAGGCGGTGCTGGTCTCTGTCGCAGCCGGCACCTCGAAACTTGGTTTGGCGTTGAACTGGCGGCCGCGGATGCGGTCCTGTTGGTCGATGTAGGCCTGCACATCCCGGTCCGCGAACCAGGCATCGAGGTTGGCGTCGACGTCGATGTCCCGGAACCCTTCCAGCACTTCTCGTGTCAGCCAGTCGCGGCAGTAGGCGCAGAGGCGTGCCAGGGGGTCGTCTCCCTGCTCCATGGCCCACTGCTTCAGGGCGGCATCCGCTCCCAACTCGAAGAGACGCTCCGCTTCATCCACCTGACCGAGCAGCAGTTGCTGGCAGGAGAGGAAGACCTCAATGCCGGGTTGGCCGCTGTTTTTTAGACGCTCGTAGGCCTCCAGGATCCGCTCCGGTTTGCGCTGGGAGAACCCCGAAGCGGTGAGGGCAAAACTGGCCAGGAAGTCGGCCGTGGCGGAGCCTGAATCGCCCCAACGGCTGAAGAGCTCCACCTGTTCTTGGGCCGTCAGGAATTGACGGATCTGTTTGAAGAACGGCTGGAACTCGCTTTGGGGGAAGGTCAGATCGGTATGGCCCTCGAGGCCTCCTCGCTGCTGCACGAGTTGCTCCAGCAGGGCGATGCCCTGTAAGCGGGAGGTGCTGGCGGAGAGGTCGCGGCTGATCAGGTCGAGGACGCGATAGGGGAGAAGCTCCTTGAGGTCCTGCTCGAGCTTGCGGCGTTGTTCGGCCTGCTGACCCATGCGTTGGAGCAGCTGCAGACCCTGCTGCAGGGTGAGCGCGGCCGCCTCATAGCGGCGTTGATCGCGGTAATCCCGAGCGGTGCCCTGGCAGGCCAGGCCGGCCAAAAGGGTCAGGTCCGCTTCGCGGCTGCTGCCCAGGGCGGGGGCTTGGGGCGGCTGCAGTCCGCGGGAGGCGCTGTCGAAGGCCTCCTGGGATTGGCCGGCCTCCATTAAGAGGAGAAGGCCGCCCACTTCACGGGAGGGGGGAATCTCCAGGGCGGCGATGGAGCCGTTGGCGTTGTCGGCGATGGCCGTGAGTTCCCGCTCGTAGGCCTGGCGCCGGGTTTCGTCGCTCAGCAGGTCGGCGCTGGCTTCCAGCAGTTCGGCCCTGGCCTGGAGTGTGTCTTGGGTAAAACCCTGGTCTGGAATGCGATCAAGACGCTGCTGCAGGGTGCGCAGCACGCTCTGCCGGTCGGAGCTGGCATTCACGCCGAGCAGGCGGAAGTGGTCGATCGGCAGTTCCAAATTGAGCTCGGATTGGCGGGCGCTAATCGGACGTGACTGTAGGCAGAGTCTTCGGTTTTGGCCGTCCTTCGTGCACCTTTTGGAGATGGACCCCGTACAGTCAGGCCAGCATCAGAGTCCCCGGAGAGCAGGACCTCAGCCATGACACAGGCCGATCTTGGACAGGGCGTCGCCACCAGTGGTGCTCCCTCCTGCTCAGCCGATGTCAACCAGGTCGGCTTGCATGCCGAGCGGCTGATGAACCTCTACCCCTCCACGCCGGCAACGGTGACGCGGGATGAGGGCCTGATGCTTTACCGCGACATGACCCTCGGCCGGCGCTTCGAAGACAAGTGCGCCGAGATGTACTACCGCGGAAAGATGTTCGGCTTTGTTCACCTCTACAACGGCCAAGAGGCCGTGAGCACGGGGGTGATCAAGGCGATGAAGATGCAGCACGACTGGTTCTGCAGCACCTACCGCGACCACGTCCACGCCCTCAGCTGCGGCGTACCGGCCCGCGAGGTCATGAGCGAACTGTTCGGCAAGGAGACCGGTTGCAGCAAGGGCCGTGGGGGCTCGATGCACCTGTTCTCCAAGGAGCATCACCTGCTGGGTGGTTATGCCTTTATTGGTGAGGGCATTCCCGTTGCCCTGGGCGCCGCCTTCACCAGCCGCTACAAGCGTGATGCGCTGGGCGATTCCACAAGCGACGCAGTGACCGCCGCCTTCTTCGGCGATGGCACTTGCAACATCGGCCAGTTCTACGAGTGCTTGAACATGGCGGCGCTCTGGAAGCTGCCGATCATCTTTGTGGTCGAGAACAACAAGTGGGCCATCGGCATGGACCACAACCGCGCCACCAGCGACCCCGAGATTTGGCGTAAAGCCGCAGCCTTTGGGATGGCCGGTGAAGAAGTCGATGGCATGGATGTCTTGGCCGTCCGCGGCGCTGCCCAGCGGGCGATCGAGCGGGCCCGTGCCGGTGAAGGCCCCACCGTGTTGGAGTGCCTGACCTATCGCTTCCGCGGTCACTCCCTGGCGGACCCCGACGAGCTGCGGGCTGAGGCCGAGAAAGAGTTCTGGGCCCAGCGCGATCCGATCAAGCGTCTGGCCGCTCACCTGATTCAGCACAACCTGGTGAAGGCCGAGGAGCTCAAGGCGATCGAGAAGGAGATCGACGCCGAAGTGGCCGATTGTGTGGAGTTCGCCCTGGCGGCTCCTGAGCCCAAGCCGGAAGAGCTCACCCGCTACATCTGGGCGGAGGACTGATCTCCCCTTCGTTAGAGCCCGTGCAAACGGGCTTGCTCGTTTGCAGCGCGGAAAACCAGGCTGTGGCGCACCACCAGGGGCTTTAAGTCGTCGTAGCCGCCTCCGATCACTGTGGCGATTGGAATGTTTCGCCGCAGGCAACTGTCCATCACCAGGCGGTCACGGTTCAGTAGGCCCTGATCACTGAGGCGAAGCCGACCGAGCCGGTCCTCAAGGTGGGGGTCGACCCCAGCGTTGTAGAGCACGAGATCTGGTTGCTGTTGATCCAGCAGGGTCGGGATTAGATCGCCAATTGCCTCGAGATAGGCGTCATCTCCAATTCCATCGTCTAAGGCCAGGTCGACGTCGCTCTGTTGTTTGCGCAGCGGGAAGTTGCTGCCGCAGTGCACCGAGAGGGTGAAGACCCGTGGCTCCTGGGCAAAGATGGCGGCGGTGGCATCCCCTTGATGCACATCCAGGTCGATCACCATCAAGCGCTGGACCTGCCCTTCAGCCAGCAGAACCTGGGCGGTGACGGCGCAGTCGTTGAAGATGCAGAACCCGCTGCCGTGGTCGGGGTAGGCGTGGTGGGTCCCCCCGGCCAGGTGGCAGGCAACGCCGTGTTCGAGGGCCAATCGGGCCGTCAGGAGGGATCCCCCCACCGCCAGCCAGGTGCGCTGCACCAATGGGGTCGTGGCTGGCAGGCCGATGCGGCGCTGCTCGGCCGGGAGCAGTTCCCCGCGGGCGAAGGCCTGGTGGTAGCGGCGGCTGTGGGTGAGCTCAAGCCAGCGCCGCGGCACCGGTAGGGGCCGATGGATCTGCTCCTCCCGCGCAATTCCCTGCTCCTCAAGCAAGGAGCGCAGGAGTTTGAACTTCGCCATCGGGAAGCGATGGCTACTGGGCAAGGGGGCTGAATAGGCCGGGTGATAGACGAGCGGTAGTCGCACCGGGCGTTAACAGTCGTCGTCGGCGTCGAACTCTTCGTCGAAGAGCGAGTCTCGCAGCAGGCGATCCACCAGCAGCCCCATGTCATCGAGCTGGAGTTGCTGCATCAACAGCTCCAGTTCTTTGATCACCGGCTCAGAGAGACGCAGGGTGATTGGAAGGCTGTCTTCTCCGCCGAGCATTGCGGGTGGGCGATGGCAGTGCGAAGTCTGGCGGAAACCGGGCTACAAAGGAGTGCAATCAAGGGATCGCGATGGCTCCAGTCTGGCTGGTGATCTTGTTCTGGTCCGGGTCTGTTCATGGCGGCACGGCGATGCAATCGCTGCCGATGAAAACCTTTGCCGACTGTCAGAAGTCCCGCGACATGCTGATGGCCCAGCTCAAGACGAGCCCGGTCAGCAAGAGCAAGGCGCTCAATAGCTTCTGTATTTCCGGCTCAGAACTGCCGCCGGCCGCTCCGGTGGGCCAGACCCCGGAGTCCTAGATCGCCGTCGGCATGCGCCGAGTGAGGTGACGCAGCTTGCGCAGCGCTTTGAGCTCCACCTGGCGTACCCGCTCGCGGGAGACCTCGAGCATGCGGCCGATTTCAGCGAGGGTGTGGCGCTCTTCTCCTTCGAGGCCAAAGCGCAGTTCAAGCACCTGACGCTCCTGGTCGGTCAGGTGGGTCAGCCAGCGGCCCAGTTGCTCTTGGTGGATGCCGCGCTCCACCTGATCCAGGGGCTCGCTGTTGGTTTGATCGGCAATCAGGTCACCGAGGAAACTCCGGCCCTCTTCGCCGTTCACCGGGGCATCCAGGCTGGAGGTCGTCAGGGCTTGGCGCAGCAGGGAGTCGAGCTCATCGAGCGGCATGTCCATCTCTTCCGCAATTTCCTTGCGGCTGGGCATCGCACCGAGCTTGTGGGCCAGCTCAAGGCTGACTTTGCGAATGGCGGTGAGGCGTTCAGAGAGATGAACCGGTAAGCGGATGGTCCGCGATTGGCAGGCGATGGCCCGGGTCATGCTCTGGCGGATCCACCAGAAGGCATAGGTCGAGAACTTGTAGCCGCGGGTGGGATCGAATTTCTCCACCGCGCGCTCAAGGCCCAGCGATCCCTCTTGAATGAGATCGAGGAGCTCGAGGCCTTTGCCTTGATATTTCTTGGCGACGCTGACAACAAGCCGCAGATTTGCCTTCATCATGCGCTCTTTGGAGCGCCGGCCCACCCGCATGATCTTTTTCTCGTGGGTTGTATAGCTCTCTCCTTTGTCTTCTTCTGCAAGTCGCATCATCGCTTGCACTTGATTGCCTAATTCAATCTCTTCCGCCGGGGTCAGCAGGGGGACACGGCCAATGGTCGAGAGGTACCAACTAATGGGATCGCTACTGCGACGGCGACTGCTGTTGGTGTTGGAGCTGGTGGCGGTTGCCATTGGGGCTCCTCCCGAAACGTTTGGAAAATCTCCTACGGATTTTTTTGAAACTGTTGGGATTTCAGTAACGCTTCAGCTTTGAGATACGAAAAATCACACCACTTTTGAGACTCGCTTGCACCACTGGCCTGTTCAGATTCTGTTCACAATTGTGGATTTCGTTTTTCTCTCCATCGCGGCCAAGATTTCGGCAATACGACTTGGCGTTGCCCCTCCGATTCCATGCTGCTCACTGGCTCGCTGACCGGCCGCGGCATGGGCGAGGGCGGCGAGTGCCAGCAACGAACCACCTGCGGTGGCCCCGCTCGCCAGGGCCAGGGCACCCAATCCTCCGGCATAGCCCGCCAAGACATCCCCAAGCCCCGCCCTGGCGGCATGGGAGCAGGCGCTGCTGAGTTGCCAGCGCTCACCAGTGGGATCAGCAATGACACTGCGGGCGCCCTTGAGCAGCACCGAGCAGCCGCTGCGTTGGGCCGCTGCCGCGCAGGCCTCCAGGGCGGGCTGCCCAGAGAGATCAGGGAAGATCCGCTGGAACTCACCGCCATGGGGGGTGAGCCAGGTGGGGCCGCGACGGCCCAGTAGCCAAGGGACAGCAGGGCGCTGGGCCAGGCGATTGAGGCCATCGGCATCGAGCACCAGCAGGCCAGGGAAGGTTTGGAGCTGCTCCCAGATCCCGTCGTCTCCAGGGTGATTGCCGATGCCCGGTCCGAGGACCACCGCATCGAGCCGCTCCAGGGCTGAGGGCGGCAGCGCACGGAGATCCAGGGACCCATTGCTGTGGCTGGGAAGCCGCGCCGAGAGGACGGCATGGGGGAGTTGGCACCAGAGCTGATCGGCCACAGCCTCTGGCACCGCGGCCCGAAGGCTGCCGGCACCACTGGCGCTGGCCCCTTCCAGGGAGAGCAGGGCTGCTCCTCGGTAGGCGTCGCTGCCGGCGATCAGCAGCAGCCGCCCCCGCTTGTATTTCGCTGCCGCAGCAGCTGGTGTGGGCCAGGGGGCACTGCTGAGGTCCGCTGCGCCCAGGCTCCGGGTTTGATTTGGGGGCAACGCCTCCAGCAGGGCCCTTGGAAGCCCCAGCTCGATGCGCTCCAGATCCCCCACCCAGGCCAGGGCGCTGTCTTGCACAAAGCCCTGTTTGATCAGGCCAATGCTCAAGGTCAGCTGGGCGGTGGCGGCGGCTTGCCCCAGCGGTACCCCTCGATCGGAGCAGAGTCCCGTCGGACCGTCGATGGCGATCAGTCGATCGGCCAGCTGCCGTTGGCGCTCCAGCAGCAGTTGCTCGAGCTCAGCCCCAGGGGGCCGGCTTTGGCCGATGCCAAAGAGGGCATCGATCCAGAGGGCTGGATCGCTGGGCTCGGGCGTGCCCTCCAGCTTGGGGATCCCCAGCCAGAGGGCCTGGCGCAGGTGGCTTTCGGTCAGGGGCTTGCGCCGCTCAAAGGGACACCAGATCCGCACAGCGATGCCGGCCAGGTGAAGCTCACGGGCGATCACCAGGCCATCGCCGCCGTTGTGGCCGGGACCCACCAGCACCAGCGCGCCCCACGATTGCAGGTCCGGCCAGACATCGGGTTGCTGCAGCCGCCTGCTGATGGCCAGAGCGGCCTTCTCCATCAGCGCCTCCACGGGCATGCCGTTGGCGAAGAGCACCTGCTCGAGTTCGGCCATCTGCGGGCCGCTCACCATCAGGTGAGCGGCGTCGCGGGGGGGCCAACAGAGCGGGGCCAAAACAGCACTGGCGGCGGCAGTTCCATGATGGAGAGAACAGCCACCGTTGGCATTGGCGCGCTTCTCCGCTGTTCCCGTTGCATCTGAGGCCTCCGTGGCGGCAACGGAGGCGGGCGCCCTGGCGATTGAGCGGCTGCGCCAGTGGCCCGGTGAGCACCGAGTGGCTGTGGGTCTCTCCGGTGGTGTGGATAGCTCCTTGACCGCGGCCCTGTTGGTGGAGGCTGGTTGGGAGGTGGAGGGCCTGACCCTCTGGCTGATGAGCGGCAAGGGGGCCTGCTGCGCCGAAGGCCTGGTCGATGCCGCTGGGGTCTGCGAGCAGCTCGAGGTGCCGCACCACGTGGTGGATTTCCGAGAGCACTTCAAGGAACAGATCGTTGATTTCTTGGTGCAGGGCTACGAGGCCGGCGTCACACCGCTTCCCTGCTCCCGCTGCAACCGCGAGGTGAAGTTCGGGCCGATGCTCCAGTGGGCCAAAGAGGAGCGCGGTATTGAGCGGATCGCCACGGGCCACTACGCCCGGGTGCGCCATGGGGACCAGAGCGAGAACGGCCGCCACCAGTTGCTGCGCGGCCTCGATCAACGGAAAGATCAGAGCTATTTCCTCTATGACCTGCCCCAGCAGGCCCTGGGTCGCCTGATCTTTCCCCTGGGGGAGCTGACCAAACCCGACACCCGGCTGGAGGCAGACCGCCATGGGCTGCGGACGGCGCAGAAACCCGAGAGCCAGGACCTCTGTCTGGCGGATCACCACGGCACGATGAAGGCCTTCTTGGATGCCTACCTGCCGCCGCGCCCCGGGCAGATCGTGCTGGCCGATGGCCAGGTGGTGGGCGAGCACGACGGCATCGAGCACTTCACGATTGGCCAGCGCAAGGGTCTGGGGGTGGCCTGGAGTGAGCCGCTGCATGTGGTGCGGCTGGATGGGGCGATGAACCAGGTGGTGGTGGCCCCCCGCCGGGATGCGGCCCGCGGTGAGGCGGTGGTGGGGGCGGTGAATTGGGTTTCCATCGCGCCACCCACCGAGCCGCTCGAGGTGGAGGTGCAGGTGCGCTACCGCAGCGGTCCCCAGCAGGCCCGGCTGATTCCCCTGCCGGAGACCGAGGTCGATCGGGCAGCGGATCGCCCGCATCGCTGCCGCCTGGAATTCGCCGAGGAGCAGTTCTCGATCACCCCGGGCCAGGCGGCGGTGTTCTACGCCGGTGAGATGGTGCTGGGGGGTGGCTTAATTCAGCGCGATCACCAGTAGGGGTCTCAGTTCGCTTCCGCGTTGCTGAGGATCTCGAGAACTCGGTCTCGGATCCTGGGGAATTGGCGATAGGCCTGCCAGACCTCGTCGAGGTCCACCTTGTCGTAGGCATGGATCAGGAGATCACGCATCCCGGCCATGCCGCGCCAATGCAGATCGCGGTTCTGTTCGCGCAGTTCTGAGCTGATCCGTTTCACGGCTTCACCCATCACCTCCAAGCATCGGATCAGGGCGTCCTGTAAGTAGTCGGTTCGCTCTTAGGCATCGAAATCCTCAATCGGAAATCCCAGGGCGCGCTCGATCACCACAAGGATGTCGTTGAGAGCGTCTTGATCCGATGGCTTCATGCCAGTGGAATGGCATCGGCTTCGACGCGATCACGCAGGCTCGGCTTGAGGTTGCGCCGGCGGATCAGATCGACGTTGTGCTGGAGCAGGCTTTCCAAGTCCTGTTTGAACTCCGCGTGCTGAAACAGGCTGGTGCCCTGCGGTAGATCAACCAAGAGATCGATGTCACTGGTTTCTGTCGCCTCATCGCGGGCCACAGACCCGAACACAGCCATGTTGGAAGCGCCATAACGCGCTGCGATCAGCTGCAGTTTTGGAGTGAGGGCCTGGAGTTCTGAAAGCCGCATCTGCTCTGCTGAGCGCGGTTTAAGCCTACGGGGCACCTCTAAACCCGTCCTGTTGGTGGTTACCAGTAGGGGTCGCTGGAGAGTTCCACCTCGATCGCTCCGCTCTTGCTGGCGGGCACGGTGGCGATGCAGGCACGCACGGTGTTGCCGTTGACCTCGATCTCGCAGGCACCGCAACTCCCGCCGAGGCAGCCGGTGGGAATCGAGAAGCCGGCCTGCCGCGCGGCCTCCAGCCAGTCGGATCCCACGACCGCTTGGGTGCTGGAGCCGTTCGGCCATTGGATCTGCACCTGTTTCATCGCAGCAGGGGCTCCAGATTGACGTGCTGCTCGAAGGCATCGGCGAGGCGATCCAATAGGGCCTCCCGCTGACGACTGTGGTGGGGTTGCCGTTCACTAAGCAATGGCAACTCTTTGCGTGCCCTGAGCTGGTTGAGCCAGCGCCGCCGCCAGGGGCCGCTCTCGAAGACGCCATGGAGATAGGTGCCGGCCACCCGGTCTAGGACCCATCCCAGCGATGGATCCTCCGCCAGGCCTTGGCAGGGCTCGAGCGCTGAGGTCGCACCGCGGTGTAGCTCAAAGCCCTCCAGCAGGGCGGCCTCTGCAGCGTCCGGCCAGAGAGCGGGGCTGCTGCATTGGCGCAGGGCCTTGGCCTCACCAAAGGTGGTTCGTAGCGGTAGCAGGTTGAGCCCGGCGTGGCTGGAGCCGGCGCCCCCTTCCAGCCCCTGGGGATCCAGGAGTTCGCGCCCCAGCAGTTGCATGCCGCCGCAGATGCCAAGGACCGCTCCCCCTTGGGAGGCGTAGGCCGTGAGTTGCTCCCCCAGTCCGCTGCTCTGCAGCGCGCCGAGGTCCCGCAGGGTTTGCTTGCTGCCCGGCACCACCACCGCATCGGGGTTCCCCAGCTCCTGACCTGGGGCGATCCAGTTGAGCTGGACCGTGGGCTCGGCCTCGAGGGGATCGAGGTCGGAGAAGTTGCTCAGGGAGGGGAGCTTGAGCACGGCAATCTCCAGCTCGGCGCCGCGTTTGCGGCCACGGCGCTCCAGTAGATCAAGGGAGTCCTCCGGCGGAAAGAGTTCATCCAGCCAGGGCATCACCCCGAGAACGGGGATGCCGGTGTTGGCCTCGAGCCAGCGGCGCCCCTCATCGAAGAGCTCGCGGCGGCCGCGGAAGCGGTTGATCAGCAGGCCGCGGATGAGGGGGCGCTCCACGGGACGCAGCAGGGCCAGGGTGCCGACCAACTGGGCAAAGACGCCGCCTCGCTCGATGTCCGCTACAAGGATGCAGCGGGCTCGCAGGTACTGCGCGAGCCTCAGGTTGGTGAGGTCCCGGGGTTGCAGGTTGACCTCGACTGGACTGCCAGCCCCCTCCAGAACGAGCCGCCCGCCGGGATGGCTGGTCTGCAGTTCACTGAGGCCCTGACGGATGGCGGCCCAGCCCGGCCGGAACCAATCGCGGTAGTAGTGCTCGGCGCGGCAGTTGCCGACGGACTGCCCGAGGTGGATGACTTCACTGGTGCTGTCCCCCTGGGGTTTGAGCAACACCGGGTTCATCGCGCAGGCGGGCTCCAGCCCCGCCGCCCAGGACTGCAGCGCCTGGGAGTAGGCCATCTCGCCGCCGGCCTGGTCCACCCAGGCGTTGTTGCTCATGTTCTGCCCCTTGAAGGGCAGGGGGGTCTCACCCCGGCGCCGCAACACCCTGCAGACGGCGGCCGTCATCAGGGACTTGCCGGCACCGCTGCTGGTGCCGAGCACCATCAAGGGGTTGGGGTTCGGGGCGTTCAAGGCACCTTGCTGCTGTTGGCGTCAAACCAGGCGAGCAGATCAGCCCAGGGCAGTTCTGCGGCGGCCAGACGACGAATCATCAGAACGACATCTTCGTTGGAGGCGGTGAAGCGGAATCCGTTGAGTCCCAAGAACACAACTCCAACCAGAAATCCGCTGCGTTTGTTCCCATCGGCAAACGGATGGGCTCGGGTCAGCGCTTCGGCATAGGCCGCTGCGAGTTGAGGAATCGTTGTGAGCTCGCCGTAACTCCAGCGTTGCTGCGGGCGGGCCAAGGCTGCCTCCAGTGCCGGGGCGCTGCGAATCCCTTGCAGGCCGCCGTGCTCGAGGATCTGCTGGTGATGCATGGCCCGAACGGCAGTGGCTGGAACCCAGGTGGGCTCAGGGCCTTTGCTCATTGGGCTAACTCACGCAAGGCGGGCTGAAATTGCTTGGCTGCTTCCGAGGCGAGGGCTAGTGCCTGTTGAACCGTCGGGTCAAACGGGGTCAGCAGGATGCCGTCTGCGGTCTCGATGGCTTGCACGCGATCCCCTGGCTCCAGGTGGAATCGCCGGGCCAGTTCTTTGGGGATCGTGGCGCTGACGGAGCCGCCGGACTGCCGAAGGGTGACTTCCGAGGCCATGGCGATTGCTGCAAGTAGCACAGAAATGCTACTGGGGGTGCAAAGCTTCTCTTTCAGGGGTTACCTCTGTTCCCTCGGCCTTGTTCTTCCAGCAAAACGGCTAGGGCTTCATTCAGTTGGTTCCGGCTTCTGGGGGTATCTGCGAGCTGGAACCGTATGGCTGCGATATGGCGTCGAATCTCGTGTTGACGTGCTCGAGCCACCTGGTCTCTTGTTCGATTTCGAAAACGGGCCGCCAGTTCAGCATCGCCAAACAGTGCCGCCAGAGCGGCAGCATGGAGCGATACTCCGACCTGCTCATCCAGAGGAAGGGTTGAGTCGTGGAAGAAGGCTCCATGGCCGTAGTTAGTTGGCGATCAACAGACCACCCGCA
This sequence comes from Synechococcus sp. A10-1-5-1, assembly GCF_023115425.1. Lineage (NCBI taxonomy): Bacteria > Bacillati > Cyanobacteriota > Cyanophyceae > Synechococcales > Synechococcaceae > Synechococcus > Synechococcus sp. A10-1-5-1. The sequence continues at coordinate 2,167,661 of NZ_CP096032.1, forward strand.
ACCAGGGTGGCTAGGGCTTGTTGATCCAGAAGGGCGAAAGGTTTAATCACGCTAACGGCGCTCTCTGGCCCCGTTGCTTGATGCTCACTGCCATTGCCAAACCGTGGCATCCGTGAAATCACGGAAAGACGGATCTAGATCACAACCGTTGCGACAGACACATGGGCTTCGGGGACAGGCGCTGCATCCTTTGCAAGCCCGTCGAGATGGAAGCGAATGGCTGAGCGGATCTCTTGCACAACGGCTTGGCGCGTTGAACCTGTGGCCACACACCCTGGTAGGTCGGGCACGTAGGCCGAGAAAGTCTCCCCGGCGGGCTCAATGACGACGGCAAACGATTGCTTCATGGCTAAAGCCTCGGCCAGTGCTGCTTGACCCAGTGGCGCAGGCGGGAGGGGAGGCTGGCACGGGGGATCTCCCCGGGCCATTCCGAGAGGACGACCCGTCCCAGGGGGGTGAGGCGGACCCGTTCGGTCAGTCCCTGGCCATCGACCTCACGGCGGAGCACGCCGAGCTGGATGAGCCAGATGAGCAGGTCTTCGCAGTGGTTGGCGGAGAGGCGCTGCTGGCTGAGAACCGACCAATCCGCGCGGGCGGCCAGCTGGGTGCTGCTCAGGGCCTCCTGTTCGAGTTCTTCGTAGAAGCGGCGCCGAAAGGGGAGACAGCGCACGGCCCGCTTGGCCCGGACCAAGGCCCGTTGCTCCTGCTGGCTAAGGCGCGGCTGCATCAACGGGGGCGCTGGGGGTCTGATCATTGTGGTCATCAGCCAGGCCGGGCCGCCGCACACCCTTGCCAGAGTGGTCCGAGCTCAAGGACTGGTTGTGCTGCTGTTGGCCTCTGCCTCCCCCGCCCGCCGGCGATTGCTGGAGCAGGCCGCGATTCCCCACCGCGTCCAGGTCAGCGGAGTCGATGAGGAGGCCATCCGTCATCCCGACCCGGCGCAGTTGGTGCAGCTCTTGGCCCAGGCCAAGGCGGGGGCGGTGCTCCAGGGCGGGATTGCTCCAGGCATCTCAGCGGTTCTGGGCTGCGATTCGGTCTTGGCCTTTGAGGGGGAGGTCTTCGGCAAACCGGCCGATCCGCAGGAGGCCATCGCCCGCTGGCAGCGGATGCGGGGGGCCTGGGGCGAGCTGCACACCGGCCATGCCCTGCTGAATCCAGCCGGGGGGGAGCGGCTGGCAACGGTGACCACCAGGGTGCTGTTTGCCGATCTAAGCGACGCGGAGATCGAGGCCTATGTGGCGACGGGTGAACCGCTGCAGTGCGCGGGCGGCTTTGCGCTGGAGGGCCGGGGCGGCTGCTTGGTGGAGCGACTGGATGGCTGTTTCTCAAACGTCATTGGCTTGAGCCTGCCCCTGCTGCGGCAGTGGATGCGGGCGGGCTGAAGCCTTGCCGAAACCCACTGTTGCCATTTTTCTTTCGCCGTAGCTATTGCGAAGACAAGGCCCTCCTCACACACCTGGCCATGAAGACCTTCGCGCTTGCAGCTGCATGCAGCCTCCTGGTTGGTAGCGGATTCACGCTGAATGCCAACGCCATGGAGCCAATCCAGCTCTCCACCGCTCTCCAGAACGCCGACCATGGACTCCTGGACGAGCAGGCCTACATGGAGGACGCCTCGGCCCGCTACAGCGTGGAAGTAGCGGACGATGAGCTGCTGCCCCTGGAGTTCAAGAAGCCCGCAGGGCCCAAGGGCTACAACGTCCTGAACCTCAGCTTCTGAGGTGCTGAGGGCTGGCAGTTCCGCGAGACCTCAGCAGAATTCAGGGACCTTGCCCCCGGCTGATGGCTCGACGTTTAAGCCTGAGCCTGGCTCTGCTCGCCGCGGCGTCCCTGGCCGCGGGGACGGCCCAGGCCCAGAGCCAACCCTGCGCGAACGCCAACAGCACCGTGGAGATGTCGCTCTGCATCGCCAAGGTGCTTGAGCAGAAAGACCGTGAGCTCGCGGTGGCCATGCAGAAGGTCGCGAGCGACGCCAGTGAGATGCCTGGCGGTCAGTTCCCCACCCTCTGGAAGGACAACCTGACCGGCTTTTTTAAGACCAGTGCTGATCCCGAGGACCAGCTCGCGGCCTTTCAGCAGGCGCGACGCAATGCCTGTGTCTACATGAACTCCATTGCCTTCCAAGGCACGGGTTTTGGCATCTTCGTCAGCAACTGCGAGATCCGCATGACCGATGCCTTGATGGAGTCGCTGAACTAACGGCTCTTCGGTTCCTCCTCTAGACCATTCATTCCCAACAACAGCTGCAGCAGCTTGCTGCTGATTGTGCTGAGCTCCTGCAATTCCTTCAGGGTGCTCAGCACGAGTGGGCGTGTTTCTGCGAGCACCTGATTGGCCTGATCGGATGTCGCCTTGGCGCTTGCTCCGGTGGCAGTGACCTGTCTCAAGGTGTCGCGCAGTGAGGGTGCTGTTGCTTTGGTCTCCTCGTGAATGGTGAGGCTCAGATCGTGCATGCCTGATACGGCCTTGCGGACCTCGGCGAGTGTGTCGGGAACATCCTTGGCCGTGAGTTTGGTGGTGTTGTTCAAGGTGGCCTGCAGGGCCTTCTGGGTTTGATGGAGATCCACCATCAGGCTGCTGATGGCCGGCGGTTGCTCATAGGGCAGCGTCGTGTCGCGCATCCCATGCTTCTCCAGGCTCACCGGCCAAGGCTGCGGGTCTGGGCTGACCACCAGGAAGTGCTCTCCAACCAATCCCTGCTGTCCTTGGCTTGCTGTGCTGCGGGGCCCCACCAACGGCGCAAATTTTTCGGCGATTTGAAATTTGACCTGCACCTTGGCGTTGGGGAGCATTTCCAGCGAGCGCACCTGTCCCACCTGCATTCCTGAGATCTGAACCTCCTGGCCAGGCTTGATGCCATTGGCATTGGCCGCCACCAGTCGCAGATTCAAAAAGCGCTGACCCCAGTGCTGCTCGCGCGCCAATCCAACGAGAACGGCTCCAAGCAACAGCAATCCGGAGCCGAGAAAGAGCAGTTTCTCGTGGCTGCGAGTTGGCGGACTGGGGGTTGTCATAAGGAGGCCGCCTGCAAATTGATGGGATCCAAAATCGAGATCCAGAGCAGCTTCAGGGCAAAGAGAACCATCAGTCCTTCCATCAGGAGGTTGCTGACCATCAGGGCCGGATGCCGATCGCGTTTCAGTTCCTGATACCCCCGCCATTGGCTCCAAGCGCAAATGCAGGCCAAGAAAAAGGAGCAGCGCAGCATCGCCCGCAGCACATCCTTGAAGGCCACGCCGCTGAGCAGGGCCCGCGCTTCGCCAATCAGATCATTGCGGGGGGTGGTCAGGGCTCCCGCGCAGAACGAGGAGATCAAAAACAGCAACAGCAGCACGGCCGCCAGGAGTGCTGAGGCCGGGACGCTCACCAGCCAGGCCCTGGATCCGCGGCGCTCCACCCGATCCAGCCAGTTCGGCATCATCAGGGCCATCCCCAGCAGCGAGACCACCAGCGGTCCGACCAACTGCAGCACCAGCATGGTCAGCAGTTCCAGGCTGAAGCGACTGCTTTGCCCCAGGGGGCCGGCGCTGAGTTCGACCAAGCCCGCACCCACCACCATCCCTGACAGCAGGACGGGGCCACCGCAGCGCTGACCGTTGCGCTCGGCGGTGTTCAGCACACGCCAGATCTGATCGCGTCGGACCTGGCTCAGCACCAGACCGGACCCCATGGCTCCCCATGATTGGCGACGGCCATGGCAACGTCTACCGCTGTGTCCTCAGCCGATAAACAGTGCCACAAAAGGCATAAAAAAAGCCCCCGCCAAACGGCGAGGGCTGAGGGACGATCGCTGAAAGGATCAGTCGAGGTCAGGCATGGCCAGGGTGGGCTCAGCCTTACGGTCGATACCCTTCTCAAAGCCAGCAGCAGCAGCGCGAGCGCGGCCGGCGTGCCAGAGGTGACCCACCAGGAAGAAGAAGGCGAGAACGAACTGAGTCGCAGCCAACCACTGACGGAGGTTCACGAAGTTCACCGAGTTGGGCTCGGTGATGATGCCGCCCACGGAGTTCAGAGACGCGTTGGGGGCGTGGGTCATGTATTCAGCCGCGCGGCGCACCTGCCAGGGCTGAATGTCGTTCTGGAGCTTGTCGAGGCTCAGGCCGTTGGGGCCACGGAGGGGCTCCAGCCAAGGACCACGGAAGTCCCAGAAGCGCATGGTTTCACCACCGAAGATGATCTCGCCGGTGGGGGAGCGCATCAGGTACTTACCCAGACCGGTGGGACCCATGGCAGAGCCGATGTTGGCGCCGAGGCGTTGGTCACGCACCAGGAAGGTGAAGCTCTGGGCCTGGGAGGCTTCGGCGTTGGTGGGGCCGTAGAACTCCGAGGGATAAGCGGTGTTGTTGAACCAGATGTAGGCCGAAGCGATGAAGCTCATGAAGCTCAGAGCGCCCAGGCTGTAGCTCAGGTAGGCCTCACCGTTCCAGATGAAGGCGCGACGCACCCAGCCGAAGGGCTTGGTGACCACGTGCCAGATGCCACCGAAGATCAGGGTCAGACCCAGCCAGATGTGGCCGCCGATGATGTCCTCCATGGAGTTCACACCGATGATCCAGCCCTCACCGCCGAAGGGAGCGCGGAAGAGGTAGCCAAAGACCACACCCGGATCGAGGGTGGGGTTGGTGATCAGGCGAACATCGCCACCACCAGGGGCCCAGGTGTCATAGACGCCGCCGAAGAACATGGCCTTGAAGACCAGCAGCAGGGCGCCAACGCCAAGAAGAATCAGGTGATAACCAATGATGTTGGTCATCTGGTTCTTATCCCGCCAATCCTGGGAGAAGAACGAGGAGTAGTTCTCCAGAATTTCGGGACCACGCAGGGCGTGGTACAGGCCGCCGAGGCCGAGCACGGCTGAGCTGATCAGGTGCAGAACACCAACGACGAAGAAGGGATAGATGTCCACAACTTCACCGCCAGGGCCCACGCCGTAGCCGAGGGTGGCGACGTGGGGGAACAGGATCAGGCCCTGTTCGTACATGGGCTTGTCGAAGGTGAAGTGGCTCACCTCGAACAGCATCATGGCGCCAGCCCAGAAGACCATCAGGCCTGCGTGAGCGACGTGGGCGCCAAGAAGGCGACCGGAGAGGTTGATCAGACGGGCGTTACCCGACCACCAGGCATAGCCGGTGGAGTCGAGGTCCTTCCCGCCGATCCCGGAGAGAGAAGGATTAGAGAGCGTTACCACGGGGCAGAACCTCTTCAGGGAAGACGAAGTTTTCGTGCGGTTGGTCCGCGGGGGCCATCCAGGCGCGCAGGCCTTCGTTCAGAAGAATGTTCTTCGTGTAGAAGGTCTCGAACTCGGGGTCCTCAGCAGCGCGGATTTCCTGCGACACGAAGTCGTAGGCACGCAGGTTGAGGGCCAGGCCAATGATGCCGATGGAGCTGGTCCAGAGGCCCATGACGGGCACGAACAGCATGAAGAAGTGCAGCCAACGCTTGTTGGAGAAAGCGATCCCGAAGATCTGGCTCCAGAAGCGGTTGGCGGTGACCATCGAATAGGTCTCTTCTTCCTGAGTGGGCTCGAACGCCTTAAAGGTGTTGGCCTGCTCGCTGTCCTCAAACAGGGTGTTCTCCACGGTGGCGCCGTGGATGGCACACAGCAGTGCGCCGCCGAGGATGCCGGCCACGCCCATCATGTGGAAGGGGTTCAGGGTCCAGTTGTGGAAGCCCTGGAGGAACAGCAGGAAGCGGAAGATCGCTGCCACGCCGAAGCTCGGAGCGAAGAACCAGCTGCTCTGGCCGAGGGGGTACATCAGGAAAACACTGACGAACACCGCAATCGGGCCGGAGAAGGCGATGGCGTTGTAAGGACGGATGCCGACCAGGCGAGCAATCTCGAACTGACGCAGCATGAAGCCGATCAGGGAGAAGGCGCCGTGCAGGGCTACGAAGGTCCACAGGCCGCCGAGCTGGCACCAGCGCACGAAGTCGCCCTGGGCTTCTGGGCCCCAGAGAAGAAGAAGGGAGTGGCCCATGGCATCAGCCGGGCTGCTCACCGCAGCGGTGAGGAAATTGCAGCCCTCCAGATAGGAGCTGGCAATGCCGTGGGTGTACCAGGAAGTGACAAAGGTGGTGCCGGTCAGCCAGCCACCCAGTGCCAGATAGGCAGTGGGGAACAGGAGCAGACCCGACCACCCGACAAAAACGAAGCGGTCGCGCTTGAGCCAGTCATCGAGGACGTCAAACCATCCCCGCTGCGGCGCGCGCCCTACAGCGATCGTCATGGGTGGGAAAACCGCGAGCTGTGGGTTACCGGGCGATGGTAACAACGTTCATTGGTGCTGCGAGAGGGGTTTTGACGGGCTGACACGGCACGTCACCATTGCATTTTGGGTATATGTGCCTAGCTCCCTCCCGGAGCGGTGCGCGAGGGAGCGAAGATGGCAGGCCCTCGGATCCTGCCCTCCATGGCATCGGCCTCCGCCGCCAAGGCTGCCCCGTCCTCTGATCTGCTCGAGCAGGCGGTGGTCGGCTCTCGCCGTCTCTCCAATGTCTTGGTGGCTGCTGTGGTCAGTACCGGTGGCCTTGGCTTTCTCCTCACCAGCGCTTCGAGCTATCTGGGTAAGGATCTGCTGCCCATTGGAAACCCAGCGGCCCTCGCCTGGGTGCCCCAGGGTTTGGTGATGGGCCTTTACGGCATTGCCGCGGCTTTGCTCTCGACCTACCTCTGGGCCGTGATCGCCATCGATGTCGGCGCCGGCAGCAACAGCTTCAATAAAAAGAGTGGAAACCTGACCGTCACCCGCCGTGGCTTCCGGGAGTTGATCAGCGTCACCACACCCCTCAAAGAGATCCAGGCCGTCAAGATCGATGTCCGCGATGGCTTGAATCCCCGCCGTCGTCTCGCACTTCGGATCCAGGGTCGCCGCGATCTGCCCCTGACGACCGTGGGTGAGCCAATGCCCCTGGTTGAACTGGAGCGCGGCGGTGCTGAACTGGCCCGCTTCCTCGGTGTTCCCCTGGAGGGCGTCTAAGCGATGGTCCGCTCGATTGTTCTGGCTCTGCTGCTAGCCCTCAGTCCCTTTGGCTTGGTGGCCTGCGCGGCCCCCTCGCCGACTGCGAACTATGGCTGCGGTACATCCGGTGTGCCTTGCCTGAAAGGCAAAGCCCTGGTGGAACTCAAAACCAGCAAGGGCGTTGTTGAGCTGAGCCTGGATGGCGCTGAGGCCCCTCTGACAGCGGGCAACTTCGTTGATCTGGTTCGCCGCGGCGCCTACAACGGAACCATCTTTCACCGGGTGGTCAAAGAGCCGATTCCCTTTGTCGTCCAAGGCGGCGATCCCCAGAGCTCGAAGCCCGATACCCCTGTCTCAGCCCTAGGCACCGGCAGTTTCATCGACCCCTCCAGCGGTCAACCGCGGTTCATCCCGCTGGAGCTGTTGTTCGAGGGCGAGTCCAGCCCCCGTTACGGCGAGATTGTGACGAGCCCCACCCAGCAGCAGCGCCTGAAGCTGCCCCACGAACGCGGCTCTCTAGCCATGGCTCGCTCCAGCGACCCCAACTCGGCGAGTGCGCAGTTCTACATCTCGCTTCGGGCGTTGCCTGAATTGGATGGTCGCTACGCCGTGTTTGGCCGGGTGAGCAAAGGGATGGATGTCGTCGATCAGATCAACCAGGGCGACAAGTTGATCAGCGCCAGCGTCCTCGAAGGGGGAACGCTGGTACGCGATGCCGACTAGGCCGGAACCCGCTTATCCAAGCTGGTGACCTTCAGATAGGCCGTATTCACTCCGGAGGCACGCTCCAGAGCGATGCGGCCGGTGCGGGCAATTTCCAGGATCCCGTAGCTCTCGAGGACGTTCGTAATCGCGACGAGCTTGCCGGGGTCGCCCACCACTTCAATCACCAGGGCGCTGTCGGCCACGTCCACGACCTTGGCGCGGAAGACCTGGACCAGATCAAGGATTGCCGCACGGTTCTCAGGCGGTGCCGAGACTTTGATCAGCATCAGTTCCCGCTCCACTGAAGGGATCGGGGTGAGGTCGGTGACCGCCAGCACATTCACCAGCTTGTCGAGTTGCTTGGTGAGTTGCTCCAGGGTTTGTGCGTCACCATCCACCACCATGGTGAGACGGGATTTGCCGCGGTTCTCCGCCGGGCCAACGGCCAGGCTTTCGATGTTGAAGCCGCGACGGGCGAACAGACCAGCGATGCGGCTGAGCGCACCGGATTCGTCTTCCACCAGCACCGAGAGGGTGTGCTTCATGCCCAGGGCTGTTCGCGTGGCTGACCGGTACCCAAGTTACGTGCCAGCCAGGTGATCACCACGGTGTTGAACAGGTCAGGCCGCTCGTCATGGGGGCAGTGGCCCAGCTCCTGAAGCAACTGCAGCTGCAAATCACTTTTGTGGGGCTGCAGTTGTCTGCTGATTTGCGGCGGGACCAGGCGGTCCTGGCTTCCCCAGAGCACCAGCAGCGGCTGCTGCATGCGCTGGAGCAGCGGAGCGGCGGTGGCTTCCCGGGGCCTGAGGGCCATGCCGATGCTCATGGCTCTCAGGGCCTGGGCCGCCTGGGGGCGCAGGGCTGGACGGGCGATCAGTCGCCTGAGTTCGCTATCCACCGCGCCTTGGTCCTGGTAAGCGCTGCGTAGCCCCAGATCCAGCAGCGGTGTCCGGGCGATCAGAGGCACTAGGAGCTCCAGCGGCAGGATCCGGCAGAGGACGACCACCACCCGGCGCTTCCAGAGACGGCGCCAGGGGGCCCGCCGCCGCCTCAGGGGCAGGAGCAGCGTGGGGTCGGGTAAGGGAGCGGCCACCACCCCCTGCACCCAAGTGGGGAAAAACACAGCACAGGTCACGGCCACCAGGCTCCCCAAGGAATTGCCCACGAGCACGGCCGGTCCTTGGACGACCTGCTCGAGGAACCCCTGGAGCTGCCGTGCCCAAAGCCGGTTGTCAAGAGGCCTGTGGCGGCGATGTCGTGGCTGGCTGGAGTCGCCAAAGCCCACCAGGTCAATGGCATAGACGCACCAGCCGGCCTCGGCGAGCGTCGCGGCGTTGTGGCGCCAGTGACCGCTGGCAGCACCAAAGCCATGGATCAGGACCAGGGCGGGGGCATTCCGCTCTCCGATGACCCGCCAATGACAGGTGTGGCCCTGCCAGTGCCAGCTCCCGTGCTCGCCCCAATGCACTCCCGCAGAGGCAGGCTGGAGATTCAATCGCGGTGGCGCAGTCACAGTGGCCGACACGGCTAGCCCAACTCACTATTGCGAAGGAGCGGCGCAACTGCTGCTGGGGCCTGGCTTTTTTCGGCCGCAATCGCGCCCGTCCCGGGATGCCGGGGTGCTGCTCAGCCGTTGGCTGACCCGGGATCGGCCCGGGCGGGTGCTTGATGTGATGGCCGGTTGCGGGATCCGGGCCCTGCGCTACGGGCTGGAGGGACGGGCCCAGGAGGTTTGGGCCAACGACGCCGATCTCGATCGCTTGCCCTTGCTGAAGGGCAACCTGCAGCCCCTGCAAAACGGTCGCCTGGAGATCAGTGCCCGCACGGCCCAGCACCTGTTGGCCGATTGCCTGATGCAGCAGCGCCGCTTTGATCTGCTCGATCTCGACGCCTTTGGCTGCCCCACAGCCCTGGTCCCCTTGGCTCTAGAGGCCCTGGAATTTGGTGGGGTCCTTTACCTGGCGAGCACCGACGGTCGCTCCCCCACGGGCCACGACCGACCCGCGGCCATTCGCTCCTTGGGTGCCGCAGCCCGTGCCCATCCCTCCAGCTGGGAGTTGGCCCTGCGCCTGCAGCTGGCGGTGGTGGCGAAGGCGGCGTGGGCCATGGGCAGAGGGATTCGGCCCCTCTTTTCGTTTAGTGAGGGCCGGACGTTTCGCACGGCGATTCAGCTGCTGCGACGCCCGGCGCCCCGGGAGGAGGAGCAGCTGGGGCTTTGGGCCTATTGCCACCGCTGCGCCGAGCAGTCTCAGCAAAGTCTGCTGCGGCTGCGCCGCTGGCCTGGCTGTGGCTGCGGCGATGACCCGGCGGCGCCCCTGGCGATTTCGGGTCCCCTCTGGTTGGGCCCCCTGCAGGATCCTCAGGTCCTGGGTGAATTGCTTCAGGAAGCCCAGTCACTGCCCAAGGAAAGCCTGGTCCCAGCGAGCCGGCGCCTGCTGGAGGGACTGCAGGCCGATGACGGCCTACCGGTGACCTGTTGGCCGGTGGATGCCCTGGCCAAACGCCTGGGGAGTGGTCCGCCTCGGTTGGATGCGCTCATCGGCTGCCTTCGGGGTGAGGGCTTTGAGGCCAAGCGCTCAGGGGTGATGTCTGCTCAGTTCCGCTCCAATGCGCCCTTCTCGCGCGTCGTGGAGCTGGCTTCTGCGCTAAACAGGTAGGCGTTACGGCTTGGGTTCATGGCCTCGGAAATCTTTGGCACCGCAGCGCTGTTCTGGATTCTGATCCCCCTGGGTCTGGTCGGTGGTGCCCTGCTGCTGAAGCTCCAAGGCGACAGCTGACCAGGGACGCGTCTGAATCGCCGGCCGGTTCGGCTCGCCTTTAGGCTCGAGCGTCTCTTGAGTCAGCTCGATGCAGGTCCTGGTGATCGGTGGAACAGGAACCCTGGGTCGCCAGATCGCGCGTCAGGCCCTGGATGCCGGACATCAGGTTCGTTGCATGGTGCGCTCCCCGCGCAAAGCAGCGTTTTTGCAGGAGTGGGGCTGTGAGCTCACCCGCGGAGATCTGCTCGAGCCTGACAGCCTGGACTACGCCCTCGAGGGTCAAGAAGCTGTCATTGACGCCGCGACGGCTCGAGCCACGGACCCTGGAAGCGTCTACGACACCGACTGGACAGGAAAGCTCAACCTCTTGAATGCCTGTGAGCGGGCTGGGGTGAAGCGCTTCGTCTTTCTGTCACTCCTTGGTGCTGAGAAGCACCGGGACGTCCCTTTGATGGACATCAAGTACTGCACCGAGCAGGCGCTGATTGATTCCGATTTCGATTACACGATCCTCCGGGGTGTGGCCTTTATGCAGGGACTGATCAGTCAGATCGCGATCCCTGTTTTGGAAAATCAGACCGTCTGGGTGAGCGGCACGCCAACTCCGGTTGCCTACATGAATACCCAGGACCTGGCGCGTTTTGCGGTGGCGGCCCTGAGCCGTGCTGAGACCAGCCGCAAGGCTTTCCCAGTGGTGGGGAACCGCGCTTGGAGCACCGGTGAGATCACCCAGATGTGTGAGAAGTACTCCGCCAAGAGCGCCCGGGTGATTCGGGTTCAGCCGTTCCTGCTGCGCTTGATGCAGGGCATCAGTTCGTTCTTCGAGCCGTCGGTGAACGTGGCCGAGCGCCTGGCCTTCGACAAGGTGATGGGTGGTGGCGAAGCCCTGTCTGCACCGATGGAGGAGAGCTACGCCGCCTTCGGTCTGGATCCCGCGGAGACCACCGAGATGGAGGCCTATCTCAAGGAGTACTACGACACGATCCTGAAGCGTCTTCGGGACATGGAGGCTGACCTGGACAAGGACGCCAAGAAGAAACTGCCCTTCTGATCCAGTAAGCACTGGCGACCTGACTGGTTCGCTTGTACTATTGATTGACGATTGAGGTTTTGCGGTGGCCATTGCTCAGATCAAGAACCTGCAGCGCCGTCTTGGTTTGCTTGAGCAAGAGGCCGTTGATGAGGTGAGCCGCGCCTGCGGCAGTGATCTCTGGCAGACCGTCGGTTTTGACGTGGTCGACAGCATGGAGGATGCTGACCGCCGTGCCCGCGCGAACTACTACTACGGCCAGCTGCAGGTGGTGCGTGAGCTGAAGGACGCTTTGGGCTAGAGATCTTGGCGATTCCGGCGGTCGGCCCAAGCTGCCGACTTGTTATCTCTAGTTGTTACCCGTCTGAGGGCGCAAGGAAGCCTTGATCAGGTTTCTTGATAGTCGCTTTTCTTTGCTTGCAGGGGTGCTTTTCCCTTATTGAGGCTCTCCATTACCCCTCAGGGGGTAGTTGCCTTGGGCCTTAAGAGAACAAGTGCTCAAAAATCCGAGGAAAAATCCCCCGACCTGCTGAGACAGGGAGCTTCATGACACGTCCTGTCCTCAGCAAGAGCGCATAGATGCTCCTTGCAGCCCTAGCCAGCGTCGTGATCGCCTCCTGTTACGACGGGAATACCTGCCGCCCCCTTATCGGTGAGCGGATCCGGCTGGCCTGCATCGATGCCCCAGAGCTCGAAGGACGGAGGGCCAACCCAATACCTGCCAAAGCCTCAAGGGACTACTTGCGATCGCTGGTGCTCGGCAGGACCGACAACCTGCGCCGGATAACGACCGATCGGTACGGGGGCACCGTTGGAGAGCTCTTCGTGGGTGGAACCAACGTCCAGCAGCAGATGGTCAGGAGTGGCTACGCAGCGATCTGCTGGAAGTACGCAGACCAGTGGTCTTGGACCAGGTAGGTCCGAGGACTTGAGTAAGCCGATCCCGGATGAAGAGAAGGACTTGCATTGGCCTGCGCCTCACCAATGAGGGCTAGACCAAAAGCAGACACGGAAAGGCTGTGGAACCACTCACCGATGGCGTCCTCATCGTTCTGTTCCTCTGGGCAGTAGCGGCGGTCATCCGCAAGAAGACGGCAAAGGAGCCAGACCCTTTCTGCCACGTCTTCTTTAGAGAAGCCGACGAGCACCCGATGAGTGACTGCTCGTAATTTGAACGGGGCGCAGCTTGGTAGCGCGGGTGCTTTGGGAGCACTAGGTCGCAGGTTCGAATCCTGTCGCCCCGATTGATTTCTCAGCGAAAGTCATCACGCTGGGCACGCAAAAGGCACGCAAAGCCCATCCTCTAGGTCGGCAGCAACACCTCATGCGCTGTTGCACGCTTGAGCTGCCGTGGACACACTGAAGCTCGTGCGTCCCACGAATCTGGTCGGTCCTTACCGCCAGGCTCGTCCTAGTGGATGCGCCACCCCCTTGCACTGACGACAGCACCAAGGCCACAACCGCTGAGGACACGGTCCGAGAGAACCCCGTGATCCGTGACGGGGTAGTGCCAAGCTCCCCCACCTCAACACTCCCTGCTACTGAGCAGTGGGTCGGGGAGCTGTTTGGCTCACTCTCAATCGGAGGATTGAATCCTTTAGTGCCGAGGGAGAAGTGCGTGAGCGGTACTCAGGCGCTCACAGACCACATTTCAGAGCTGGGATTCTCCTGGAAGGTCGTTTGACGACGAAACCCGCGGAGGAGCTACATGCAGCGACTTTTTCTTTCTTCCGTCGGAGGAGGGCTGCCAATCCGAATAAACAACCTTCCAAGCCTTAACGGTTTCCGGACCGATTTCATTGATCCGAAGACCAGTTGATCCGTCATTCGAAAGCAATACAAAAGCCTTGCCGTCTACCATGTCGTAGTTAGCCAAAGCGTCCGCGATTTCTTTATTGACCCTGAAGACACCATCGCAACCATTGACGACCAGATACCCATCACCATTCTTGATTCCAAAAGACTGAATTGATTCGCTACCAGTAGTCACCCGTCGACCGAACGATTTATTGGCAACAGTTTCCTGCCTGACCCTGATTGTGTTCCGGCCAAAGAACGAAGCAACCCTGAAAGACTTATTGTAATTGCGATCAAATACACCAATTGTCGTCCCAGTGATTGGATTTTTCAGTATCACTGGCTTTGAAAGAGGAAACTTAGTACTCTCAAGGTCTTGAGACCTCCAATCTTCGGTGATAGTGAAGACTTCGACACCAGGAAAGACCCTGGGAAGCTTCTCAGTCCCGTATTGAATATATTCTTCAGTCCTAGTGGGCGAACAAAGATGAAGCTCCTCCTTCAGTACGTCACCGTATTTCTTGGGTGATATTTCGTATGCCAATGCCGGCAATGAAGAGACAAGAAATGTCGCGCCAGCGAGAGCTAGCGGGATGGAGGAACGCATAAGCTTCTATTGCCTATACTTAGGCTAGCATGATTTCTGTAGTCATTCGCGGGCGAAAGCCAATGATCGCCTCTGGGTTTGTCGTGTCAGCGCTATTTGGGATAGCACTGTTGAGCGCTGAATTGCCGGTGAGCGCGGCCCCTTCTGTCTTGGTGAAGAGCGGCGTCAACTGCCCTGGAATCTACGTGAAAGCAGGGAGAGGTAAGAATTGCCAAGCAGCGCCTGAATATGTAGACATAATCTATCTTGGAGAGAATACAAGGGAATCCTGTAAACCCACCTACACCCGCCTCAATGCTGGCGACAGCAAGTGGTGTGTAAAGTACAGCGAGCAGTACTGATACATTCCAATAAGCTTACTCGCAAGAAGGGCAAGTTGGTGTGGGGTTTTAGTCCACAACTATCTCCTTCTTGCCTTATGCATAGCCTCCTCAAGAAGTCGCCACTCAGCTGCCGTATGGCGCGTCTTCCACCCGTACCGTTCGCACAGAGCATTGCAGTAGTCCCCAATCCTGAGGATCGTCTCCAGGTCAACGCGGCTAAGCCGTTCCTTGGCGACCACGTTCCGGTCGCTCCAATTCACTACCTGAGCGACACGCTCCCGCAGTCCATTCATCTCCAGCTGCCGATGACCCCTCTCATTCAGTGAGATGAAGTCATCTAAGTAGCCGTCATCCATCAAGTTCTGAAGGCTTGAGCGGCTCCGATACCCAAGCTCTCTTGCTGCCGCTGCAATGCTCTTAATCACCACTATTTGACTGAATCCTGCGTCTAAACCAGCCTAGGAACTTCGGCTCTAACGCTAGACAAGCTGCGAGCCTTCGGATGACCCGTAGGCATAAAAGGCAAAAGGACCCATGAGCATTAATGCTGTCAGCCCATGGGTCAGGCCTCAACTATTCAGCAGCAGCTTCAGCCAAGACTTCAGCATCAAGACCAGGATTCGCTTCAAGAATTGCGGAAGCTTCCGAAGGGTTGTCGATAATCTGATCAGCAAGCTCTTGCTCCGAGGCGGGCAGCTTGCTATATATTTTTTTCAGGATTGAAACTATCTTGTCGATTGTTAGGCCAGCCACTAGTTTAACGCCGTAAGATTCTACATCATGTGCAACATGCGTCCAAAAACACTTGTCCCAGAATGCACAGTCATGAATTCGGATATCGCGGTTTCCTGGAGATGCTGTAAGGGCCTTTAAAAGATTATTTGCAGCAATTGGACCATTTGGTGATTGGCCAAATAAATACGAAAACCCAATGCTCGCACGTGACTCAAATGCAGGGTCATATGAAGCCTTGCCGTAGATCTCCAAGCCTCGAGACAACTCATATCCGAGTCGCAGCTTTATCCCTGAGTTGCTTACGCTATAGTCACCATTTTGATAATAGTATCCCACTCCAACATTGACTTGGTTGTTTATGTTGTAGCCTGCATCAATTCCGTATGTAGACAATGCTCCAGCGTATGCCAAGTTGTTGAGTCTTTGCTCTTTGTCTCCCACGGGGATGAGCGCATAAGGCTTAAGTTGCCAGTCTTTGGCAACAACCTCTGCTTCGGCGCTAACTTGCGTAAATAGAGGGGTTCGCTCGTCTAGCGAGAGTCCATATTTATTAGCAAAGCCTACTATTGAACCGCTCTTTACTGGCCTTGACTCAAATCCTCCATTCAGTCCAAGCACAACAGCCCTGCTCTTGTTAAAGTAGCGATATCCAATTCGAGATGAGGTTGAAATAGTAGTTCCATCAACATATGTATTGACGATGCTACTGAGAGTGTCGAGATCGGCGAAGTTGGCATTCGCTAGGACATCAGCAAAGAAGACGCTGTTCCTGCCGACCACCAGTGGAAGGAAGCCACCCAGACCTGCTTGGTTGGGCGTGCCAGCCGCTTGGGTTTGACCTTGGATGCCGACCCGAGGCTTGACGACGTCCTTGAGGCTGATGCTCATTACGCCCAGGTGACTAGCTGTGCCTTGAGCGACTTGAGCGGGCTTGGCGCTGACCGCAGGCAATGAAGCGATAGAGAGGGCAGCGGTGCCCAGTGCGGCTAGAGAGACCCGTGCGGACTGCTGCATAACCCGTATTTTTCGCGGCACTATGCCGCAGAAAGTTCCGTTGCAAGAGAAGTGGGAGCAGTTCCAGAAATGGCAAGAAAAAGGCGACCACAAGGCCGCCTGATACACCTAATCCCAGTCGCAGTCTAGAAAGTCAGGCGATTGCATCCTTCATCGCAGCAAACGACTCCGGGTGTCTGACAGCGATATCAATCGACTGCAGCGCCCGGATGCCAGTCGTGCCCTTGGCGAAGTCGGTGTAGGGGTCCACCAGGATTTCCAAGGTGCCGTACAGGCCGATCAGCAGGTCGCTGAAGTTCCCGTAGACGATCGCACTCAGGTTGGTGCCAGTGCCCTTGCTGAGATTGCTTGGCACGTTGTTGCTGACCTCAAAGCGACGCCCCGCAATCTGCGAACGACTTAGCTCAGTGCCATAGGGCGAGAGCAGGTACTGGCTTTGGCTGTCCTTGAGCTTGCTGAGGACTGCTTCCACCTTGGCGTTGGTGAGGAAGCCGCAGCTCGCCACATCGGCGTTGTCGACAGCGACCTCTTTTTTGAGGTCCATCAAATGATCGAGGGTCGGAGCCAAACCATTGGTTCCGCCAGCGACAGATCCGATCCCTGAGGTGTTCAGGATTCCAGTGGGCTGACTGCTGGAGCCGGAGCCATTGATCGCAGCGGTGTCGATTGCCTCTGCGAGCAGAGCAACGAAGTCATCACGGATGAGCCGCTCGATGTCCGGAGTGCTCTGCAGGTTCATCAGGTGAGAGAACTTGCTCAGTGCACCAACGGTTTTTGGGCTCATCGTCACGGTGCCGATAGTCCCGGTGCTCGCGGTGACGCTGTCGCTGTCATCAGCGCCAAACCAGTACGCCGTAGCCGTGCCTGTTCTCTTAGGGATGCTTACGTCACCCACCAAGCCGCCAAGGAAGGTCGCGCCAAGCTCTGCAACCGCTAAGCGATCACGCAGCGCCTCGATGAAATTGGTGGCTAGGTGATCGGTGGCGATCAAGTTGCCGCCTGCCGTCGCTGTACCGGCCACATAGGTCCTTGTTGTCCAGCCGTTATCCGGAACAAAGAAGCCCTGGGTTCGGCGGCCGTTGCGGTGCTCAAGCTCCTGATTGATCTCCGCTTCTCGCCCCCGCAGTCCGCGTCCTGAGGCGATGCCTTGGGCGGCGCGAACAATGCTGAATTGTTCGGCTTCTCGCTTGTACTCAGCCTCAGGGTCAAGGCCTGCAGGGCCGATCGGTTCGTAGGTCATGGGTGTGTGAGTGGTAGTTGCTAGGGCGCGGTTCACGCCAATCGATGCGTCGGCCGGAATGCTCACGACGCTCAGCTCAATCGGTTGCCAGCGAGTGACGCGCATAACGCCTGCGTCCTGCTCGGCATCCAGCACGGAGTAGCCAACAGAGATGTTGGGCATCACGCCTGCTTCCACGTCCTTGCGGACTTGAACAGCAAGGTCGTTTGTGGCCCAAGTAATGCGGGCCATGCCGCGGCGTCTCTCATCGATCCATGCCCGCTCGACAATCCCGAGGATTCGATCCGGGTCGTGGTTCAACAGCAGCGGTGCTGCTCCACCGTTCAGCCGCGTGAGGTCAACTGCGTCTCGGTTGTGATCCAACACCTCATCACCGAAGTAACGCGTAACGGGTGTTTCCGAGCTGAACGAGAACTCAAGCTGATCACTGTCAGACCTGGTTTCATTGATCGTGAGATAACGCCGCTGAATCTCGACAGCGGTAGTGGTCATTGATTCCCTCCAAGTAGAGGTCTCGTAGATAACGACGCTGTTGAGCGCTTGCGAGGCAATCTTCCAAGGGATTTGGAACCCTTGGCATGTCGTCATCAACGAGCACTTTCATCTTCAATGCTAGAGATATTACAACCCTGAAAATAGTCGTTCTGCTGAATACGACTAATTGAAGGTAGTCAATACCTGCGACGCTCTTGTGCGCCCTTGGTGGAGACTAAAAAAGGTTTTAAAGGTTTAAAAGGCTGCAACTGCCAAAGGGGCGTGACTCAAAAAGAGCAGTGACCGTCTGAGGAGAGAGCCTTAAAAACCTTTAAAACCTTCAAATGGTCAGCTGAGCATGGCTCTGATCACCTCATCCACTGGCCGAAAGAGAGCAGCTGGTGCACCTCCTCGCTTGCCATTGGGCTCTCGGTGGCCATCTTCCACGATCAGGTGTTTGCGCTCTAAGGCCAGGAGTGTCTCTCTGGCTTTTTGAGCCGCATTGACCTCAATGCCTAGGGCGTTGCCGAGGTGTGGAGCATCCATCCCTTTGTGAGTGGATTGGTAATGCAGGCAAAGGTCCTTGAGCGCCTTGTACTGACGATCAGTGAGGTCCTCGATCACGCCTTGCAGAGCTGCTTGGCGTGCAACCTCCTCGCCCGAGCCGTGAAAGATCCAGCCGTTGTCGGTTTGCTCGATCAGCAAATCAATCGGAGCTGACTCGCGCCCTTCAGCCATCACCTTGATGCGCTTGTCTCGAGGAGCAAGGGGATTGTCATTCCCATCACTCAGCGAGTTGATCACCACGGTTTGGCTCACGCAGCTAGGCAAGGCGTTGTTGCCTCGGCTTGCCTCTGACGCCCTCATCCCACCTGATCGCTTCAACGAGTGGTGGATCAGGATCAGCGTCGCCTGATAGGAGTCGATCGCTTCCGTCAGATCCATGCACGGTTCAGCGAAAGAGGCATCTCTTTCTTGGATCCCGAGCTTGTTGAGGCAGGCGTGATAACTGTCGGTCAACAGAATCAAGCCTGGGTAGTGGCGGCAGTAGTCGTCAACGATGCGCTCGATGCCCTCATCGTCGAGACAGAGCGGTGCTCCTTTGTGGAATAGACCGACGATCGACCGGTGCATGGTCCCGTCGGGCTGCAATAGCCCAGCGAGCTGGAGGCATTTCGCCCAATCGCGTTGCGGTTGGTCTGTACCAATGATCAGGATTTTGGGGTCATGGCTTGGATAAAGCGGCTGGCCCAAAAAGGACCTTTCGCCGTGCACCAGAGCACCGAGAACGGCGCACATCAGCCTTGACTTGCCCACCTTTGGTGGGCCCACGAAGAGATTGGAGGTGCCGCGTAGAAGCACTCCCTCCCACAGCCATGGGGCTTCCACAAGCGAGAGCCTCCCGCCTTGCGGAATCGGCTCAACAACGCCTCTCAGCTTTTGACGTTCTTGCCAGAGAAGACGCCGTAGCTCGTCATCTCGTAGGCATGTTGTGAGTTCAGAGGCTGCTCGACGGAGGTGAATGATCCGCTGATAGCTGGGAATGGCCTCATCGGTCAGTAGATCACGCGCCTTGCATTGCAGGCTTCTCAGCTCATCGGCGATGGATGGTTTGCGGTGTGGTTGTCGAGCAACGCGTTTGAGGCTGCTTTGAACCTTGGCTGAGTTTTCCAGGCGGTCAAAGTCCTCCTGGGTGTCTAGCCAGTCGAGGTTGTTTGTCATCGGAATGACCTCCTCGCTAGCTGAACCATGCGCAGGCAACCAATGGGATTGTGGTGTTCAAGAAGGCGTGCAGCCTCGTCGTAATCAGCCTTCGTCCAAGTTTGATTGGGGGTGAGGTGAATCAAGGCGCGGGTCACGCCATGGGACTCCAAGGGCCGCGAAAAATCTGCGTAATGCCGCCAGCGATAACGCTGAGCTGCGATTAAATTGTCGGTACAGATTTCTTCCCGACCCCCAGCATCAACTGGGGGTTTTTTATGCATTTTCGAGGTGCTCCAGGCGTTGTGTAAGGGCTGAAATTCCGGTCTTGAGGTGAGCGGACACCTCGCGCGCCAAGTCGGCCGCACGCTCGCTTGCAGCGCGATTGCAGCCAGCCGCCTCTTGGAGCTGGCTTACCGCGGCAAGCAGTGCTGTCGTGCTTTCGATGAGGTGATGCTCTAGCTCCGTGGAAGCCAGAGGCATCAACTCATCCCGCCACACCTCCGATTGCGCTTGGACGCGTTCAGCAGTCCAAAAGACGTTGGTGTTCATCGAGCCGCCTCCGCAAGCTCAAGGGTGCGGTGATCGCGAGCAAAGGCCTCGCTGATGGTTTGGTCACATCGCTGTAGGTGATAAAGCAGCGACGAATTGGCGGCAGGGAACTTCCTGCGGAAATGAATGCCAGGCTTGAGCAAGCCAGCTGAACGCCAACGCAAGAGCGTGCGTTCACTGACGCCGAGATGATCTGCCGCAGCACGCTGCGGCACCCAAATGGGTGTCGAATTAGTCATTTTTCAAACGGTAGAAAGCCTTTTGCCCTCAATGCCGCGCGTAAATGTGGCTCGGTGGTGTTACGAAACGGGTTTGGCTCAACTCCCCACTGCAACTCGCCGCCTTCGTAAACGGTGACTCCATTTGGGAGGTTTCGCACAGCCGTGTTCGTACGAATCCATCGACCAGAAAAACCACCTCGTTCCACCCAGTTAGACCAAAGACGATCGCAGATCTTGCTGCGGTCAATACCTCCATCAATGTCCATGAGTTCCTCAAGAACCTCCAGGGGTAGGTCCTGAGGAGCACGGTGCGCCGAGACAAAAACATGTCGACCGTTGATGGTGATCTTTGATGGTTGAGCGAAGCGGTTCTTCTTTCGCGTCATCAGGGAAAGGCAATTGAACCGTTGAATCTCCCGTTAGACCGCCGAGGTGGAATCGGTACTGCCTAAGGCAGGAGTGGTGCCACAAGGACTAGCCACTCGCAACTTACTAAAAGCATACAAGGAATGGCGTGACCTGCTAGTTCCTGGCGCGACTTCTGGCTTTTTCAAAGGCCGACGCAGCTCCACTCTCAGTCGCCCAGGGGTAACTGCGGCAATGCGTTTCAAGGCTGTGTCCCATAGCAAGAGCCATTGCACCGCTGTCGATTCCAAGCTGATGACCACGCACTGAAAAGCTATGCCTAAAGCTGTAGACACTGACCCGTTCGTTATTCACCTCGACCTGTCTACGTATATCTTTCCAGCCATCCCTGCGGCTCAAATAGGTCTTGATTGCTTCGGCTACACCATTGCTTGACGAAAGCGGCGGCAGATCAATCTCGCCTGCTTTCCAGCGCTGCATCAGATCCCATTGCTGCACCTCACCTGAATCAGCTCGAAGAGGTAGCGGTTCCAAACGGCGAGGCTTGGTGACCCCACCTCCAGCTCGCTTCTCGTAGCTGCACCACCAATACGGCTCACCGGTCTTGCGATCGGTTTTGACGCTGAGGTGGAGCAACTCAATCGGGCGCAGTCCCAGCTCAGCGAGAAGACGAATGGCATCAGCCCAGCGACGCCCCGGTGCGTCATCAGGAAATGAGGCCAGCAAATCGATGATCTGCTGATCAGTGATCGGATCAACCTTTTGGCTTTGGGCGTCGGCTGGCTTACGGCCGATGTGGTCCTTGAGGTCGATAGGGGGCTGCCAGATCGCGGGGAACTGCTCTCTGGCGACGCAGTAGCGGAGGAACTGGCAGAGGTTTCGCGCCCGCTCCTGCCTGGTGCGGCTACCGGAAGCCCATGAGCGAATGCAGCGATCAATCAGCTCTGCAGGGCTGGTGGGCTGATCATTCCCCGTTAGGAGCGCCACTGCATCACCAAGCACCGGGACGTACTTGGCTTCCCAGGTAGCTGGCTTGATGACCGTGCCATGCAGGAGCTTCTGATCCTTGAAGCGCTCTACAGCCCCGCTCCAATCGAGCTGCTCAATCAGCTTTGGCGCCTTGCCTGCAGCGACCTGTGCGGCCTGCTTGAGGGAGTAGCCCTCCGAGGCGACGAGCTTGTAGATGTTGCGAACTCTTACATAAGCATCTCCCGCGTCGTTTGCCGACCAGGCAAACGGCAGGGTTACTGACTGACTTGGAGTGCTGTCGGAGCGGACCTTGAGACGCACTCGACCACGGGCTTCCTCCACTGTCCAACCACGGGCAAGCGCTCTCGCCTGCTGGCGCAGGGAAGTAGCCCAAGCCTCGGAATGGACAACCTCGGGCACAAGCGTGGGCAAGACGTGGGCAAAACCTACTGAAATGGGCACGACAAGACAAGGCAGAGCAGGTCAGAGTCCCTGCTATGACCTGGGTTCCCGCTTAGAAGCCACATGTCTCGAGTGCTTTGGGAGCACTAGGTCGCAGGTTCGGCTCCTGTCGCCCCGATTGATTTGAGAGCTAGTGCCCGGTTCGCTTGTGCGCAAGATGCGCGCAAGTGGTCAAGACGCGCTCGAAGGCGAGCAGCTGGATCGCAACCAACCCCTAATGCGCCGTTGCGCGCTTGAACGGCCACGGACACACTGAACTTCGTGCATCTCACGAATCTGGCTGGTCCTTGCCTCCAGGCTCGTCCTAGTGGATGCGCCACCCCCTTGCACTGATGGCAGCACCAAGGCCATAACCGCTGAGGACACGGTCCGAGAGAACCCCGTGATCCGTGACGGGGTAGTTCCAAGCTTCCCCAATAACTCCCCCATCGCGCGCTCTGCTCCTGCCCGCTGGGGGTTTGTTGTGAGTGCCACGGGCGCAGAACACCCTCGAATGCAACGGATGAAAAGGGAGTTGATGACCAGCGGCCTCAAGCTCGCCATCGTTGGAGCTGATGCGGCTGAGCCGATGGACTTGACAACTCAGACCTGCACCAAATATCGGGCCTGAGGCCGGATCCATCAGACCCGAATAATGCTGTATTCCCTACCGAACTTCGCTCTTGGACCCATCCTCCTGGCGGTGTTCGTCAGCACGACCCTGGGAGTCGCCGCCTACATAATTGTCTTCAAGATCAGGCTGTTCGATCACCTGATCAATAAGCCACTGGTTCCTCCCTTCATCGTTATACCCATCAGCGTCCTGGCGCTGCTGTTGGCGTTCATGGCGTCATCCGCTTGGCAGAACAGGACAACAGCAATATCAGCTTTGCAAAGCGAAGCGATAGCGCTCAACCGGTTGGGCATCATCGCGGCCACTTCCCCTGCCCTGGCGCGCGAGCTGAAGGGAGATCTTTCCTCCTACATCCACCTGTTGGAGCGAGGTGAATGGGGCAATGCTTACAACATGAGGCGTCAGCAAGAGGTTGACCAAATCCTATCCAACCTCTACAAGCGCGCCTGGATGATCGACGCTGGCGCCTGCACCGCGCAGGAGGCCGGATCCCAGTGCACCACCAAAGCCATGGCGGCTGAGATCCTGACAGAAATCAAGCAGCTCGAAGCAGCTCGGGAGCAACGCCTCTCGATCGGCAGGCAGTCGAACTTGAGCCATGGGAAAAAGTGGGCCATTATCTATCTACTAACCCTGGTATCCAATATCACGATTGGGGCCGTACATCGTGCTTATCGACAAACAGCCATCACCGCAATCGTGCTCTGGTGCCTATGCACAGCACTAGTCTTTTCCATGATTAAGCTGTACATTCACCCCTACAAGGGATTCGATCCAATCACTCCTGATCTCAGCAGACTGAGCTGATTCTGCTAACCCTTCACGTCGCCCCATGCATAGCCTTCTCCCACATCCTGGATGCCCAGTCGAGCTGATCAATCAGCTTTGGCGCCTTGCCTGCAGCGACCTCTGCGGCCTGCTTGAGGGAGTAGCCCTCCGAGGCGACGAGCTTGTAGATGTTGCGAACGCGGGTAAGAGCGTCGCCGACGCTGCCCTCAGCCCAATCGAATGGGAGCACGACTGACTAACGGGAGACCCCTTTAGCTCTCACCTCCAATCGGATTGCGCCGCGATGCTCGCGGACACTCCAGCCTTCAGCCGTAGAGGAGCGAACGCTCGTACGTAGCCCCTCTGCCCATTTTTCGGCAAATCGAATGGCTGGCACAGAGTGTGCGCAAGTTGCGCGCATGTATAGCCAAACCCGACCGGGCAAGGCAAGCCAAATTCGGCCATAAGGCTTGCTATGACTGAAGAAGTCAATCAGCCACCGACTACATCGGGTGCTTTGGGAGCACTAGGTCGCAGATTCGAATCCTGTCGCCCCGATTGAGATTTCAGGGGATGCCCTCAAGCAGGGCACGCAAATCGCACGCAAACCGCTCAGGGGGCTGCTACACCTCCACAACCTCTTCCGCCTCAGCCCATCATTGAGCCGAATGGGCACGGAAAACGGAGCCTGAGCGCCAGCGATCACACGGCCCCGGCAGCCGACCCAAGCCTTTGGCCCTAAGCAAAGGCTTGGTGCCCCTAGTGACTCAACATCCCAGCTCGATCCAACTGGTCCCCATGAAGCTCAAGCCAGTGGCAAGCCAAGTTCGAGAGCGAACGACCCTGAACATCGCTCTGCTTGAGCATCCGCTCATAGAGCGCCCAAGGCACGGTGATGGTCATGCGCTGCGGCTTGCGGATGGCCAGCTCATAGCGACGAGGGGCCTGCACTGCGGTGGAGGAGATGGCGAGACGAGGGTCCTGGGGCATGCCGAGTGAATGGAATATGAGGAAATTCTTAAGGGCTACAAGTCCTTTGATCAACCCTTTTTCGAAGCGGAGACATAACCGAAAAGCCAATGAGACACTGCAATTGCTATCGCGCCGCCGTTAAGCCTGTAGCGAAACTGTAGTCATATCCAGAAGCTTGCAAAAAGCGCATCACCGAAAGTGCTGCACGCCGCCGCGGACTTACCGCAACAGCTGTCTCATGAGACTCAGGTGTAACTGCCTTATGTCTGTGGGGGATTCCCAGGTTTGGCGGCTCAGGGCTATCAGCTCATGAGGATGTAGCCCGCCCGCAGGCCATTGAGCGCCGCAACCAGTGCCACGGCCCAGATCAGGGCAATGAACCAGCCCTTTTGGGCTTGGTCTTGAGCCCCCTTCCACATCGCCCCATAGATGCTCAAGGCGATGAAGACAGCGATCAGCTCAATGAGCCAGAGCAGGGGGTCAACAAGGATAGACATCCCTTACCTCGTGGAGCCGGTACCTATCCAATCGCTCCAACTTCTAATCCCGATATCCCCTTTTGGGATCAGGCTCACTCATTGGATGGGGTACACCTCCAGCCCCAACTAGGCCATAACCGAGCTGGAGGCGCACTGAAGACAGCGCAGTCCGAGCGGGATGCGGCTCCACGACCCACCTCACACTCTTGCCTTCCATCTGCAAGAGAGCTAGGCCAGGGTTAGTCACTTAATTGGTATGCCTGCCGTTCTGACGAAGTGCGCCTGCCCCAAGTGCAAATGCGAGGTGCCTCAGGTTGGAGCTGTTGTAAGCAACGGCCTCAGCTACTGCTCTGAAGCATGTGCTTCTGGGCATCCCAACTATGAGCCTTGTCATCCGACCGGCGCTTGCGGATGCGATTGCGCTACCTAGACGTCTTGGAACCTTGGACCAATGAGGCAATCAAGGCCATAACCATCAAGAACACGGCCGAGAGACCCCCGTGATCCAAGTCAGTGGTGTGGCCATACGCCCCCAACAACCCCCCCGCTACTGAGCCGTGGAGCGGGGTGGTGTTTTGGCCGCCAATAAAAATCCCTTTGCCCACAGGAAAGTTTCAGAGGGAATGATCATCTGGCCCCTCCTTTCGGAGTTGTTGCCACTCAACAGCAACCCAGTGGATTGGGGATAGCCCCGAATGGGTTCAACTGAGATCCGGCACGCTCTTGAGTTTGGGAGTGCCTGACGAGGGGAATGCTCATCGGAACATCGGAACCTCGGAACGGCCTGCCCCTCAAGGCATGCTGCCCTCACTATCGGAGGTTCGCCCTCGAAAGGCAATGCGTATAAAGCCTGATTGCCCTCTGCTCAATTCAGGCCGATGGTGGGGTCATCGATCTCGGAGGCGTGAATGAACGACACTCCACCGGAGAAGACAGCAGAAGCAGCCTGACCTTTTCAAGCACCTGCTCCACAGGTTCTCTCAACCACCCACGGGTTTGCCCTAAGTCCCAGCACTATCAAGCTGGGGGGCGCTCTATTTGGAGTCAGAAGGCCCGCCACATGGAACCATGGCCCCATCTGCTTGAGAGGCCCGATACTTCGCCCTCGCCTTGAATGGCATGCGACTTGGCCCTGAAAGGGGTGTCGGAAGCGAGGAATAAGAGAGGTCACCTCACTCCAGTCGTAGGTGGGCTGGCCTCTCCACCCAAAGGTTTTTCACGCACTTGAGGAATGAGAGAACGAGCGGAGGTGGTCTTCTCTCCCGCCAAAGTGCAGACAGTCTGTTGCAGCCCATATTGATGCTCTTCACCAGATATGAGTTCTTGGAGGACCTAGGGCTATGGGACTTGCTCAAGAGAACTGCATCCCTTGTCGCGATGGTGGTCCAACTCTTGATGATCGTCAAACTTCAGAGCTTTTGGGTGGCCTAAAGAATTGGAGAGTCACAGACAGTCATCATCTCCAGAAACACTTGAGCTTTGCCGATTTTCAGTCGGCATTGGATTGGGTGAATGCTGCCGGAGCCTTATGCGAGCAACAGGGTCATCATGCAGATTTTTCAGTTGGATGGGGCTATGTCGACATTGAGCTTTTTACACATAAGGCATCAGGCTTGACTCGATCCGACTTTGTCCTGGCCGCTAAATTTGATCGAATCGGCGCCAAGGCGCCTTACGAGGAATACGCCCATCAAAGCCCCTGAGAGCCGTATTGAGTGTCATTCTTACATTTAAGTTGCTCCAGCTGTGGTTGCATACCGCAATTGAAGAGGGCTATAATGGAAGTTGCTGAAGAGAGTATGAATAGCCAAGAGGGAATCCTGCGCTTTGGCGATGGGACATCAATCGAGTCTGTCGGTAGTTGTCGCTATCGCGTTTGTGATCCTCGGCAAAGGTGCGTAGTGGTAGACGGGCTATGGCGCGCCTATGACGCAATGCATAGGCGGACCCCTGAAGGTGTTCCGGATTGCGGAACGATTAATTCTGCGTGGTAATAAACTGCGCATCGCAAGCAGAGTTAGAGAGAGTAGCCAAATGATGGGTCTAGCGGGTTTTCTCGGAGCCGCCCTAATTGTTTATGGCTTTTATCGTGTCTTTTACCGTGGCGGTATATGGAGGAAGCTTGCATGCGTAGCAATTGGCGCCTTCCTCCTCGTGCTAGCCGGGTCCAATCAGTTGATGTATGTTGCCTGGTTTCTGGCTCTGAGTGCAACATTGTTTATGGCGATTCATGCTTATAAAGACAAGCCAGGCTGGCGAGGTGACTAGCTTGGCCTTGGTTAGAGTGTTTCGGTGGAAGGTCAGGAGGGAAAGAAACTATGCGTCAAATGTGGAGAAGTGCTCTCTTCGCTGCGAGGTTTTGCATGTTGATCAATTGATTTCTTCACTTTCTTAGAAGTCATTCTCTGTGATCCACTCTTTGTCTGCAGCCCTAACTTGTGTTGACCCTCAAAGTGAATTCAGTCGATTTGGCTTGAATGTCAAGATCCAGGAACAGATTAGTCAGATTAGTTCGCCAGAATGCTGTGATCTAGCTAGAACAAGAGTGAGTGGTTGCTCGGCAATGCGATTGCATTTTGTTCCGATTCATATCTTCCGAGAAACACCTTCAGTGGCATTTTTTGACGCGGGTATCGCTGGGGCAAATGGCGTTGACGTGGTTGCCCATCGTGGCTCAGCAATATCCCCGCCCAATGACGAAGATTTTGAGCAGTATTACGTACATCAGCACCAGGTCGATCACAACCTGGTTCTTCAGGGTGGTAGGACTTATACCCTGCTTAATCCCGATTGGCCCCAACCCCATCACGTCATCCACCTTCAACGGGTGATGGGGGCCCTTCAGATCCCGATTGGGACTTATCACCGTTCCATCTCTGGGGAGGAGGGAAGTCTTGTCCTGAACCAGTCCTTCCGTGATGACGACTTCGACTATTCCGCCGAATTTATTCCTGTGTCCCTTCGGGCTCGTGCTGATCTTCAGCTGTTACGAAAAGTCCGGCCTTGGATCTGGAGCTGGAAAGACGGCCATATCCAACGAAGTCACAAGCCCTGAACGAGGGATGTGCAAGTTTTACTAGAGGGTTCATGATCATGTCTTATCGAGACAACGATTAGACGCTGTGAGTCTTCAAATAAGCCATCATTTTTAGCCGTTCGGCTAGCCAAGCTCTAAGCATGCCAATCCGTAGACCTCGTCGATGTTGCCTGCAGGTGGCAATCCTCTGTACATCCGAATAGTCTTGCCAATAGGCGAAAATCCTGAATGTTGGAGTATCTGATCTGCTTGTTGATTTAGTCCGGGCGAGTCAATCCATATCACACCCTCATGCTTCGCCATTAAGCCCGACAAGAGATGCGATGCTCCCTCAGGAGTATCTGCCATGAGTGGTCCAATTCTCCATCCCTCCCCTTTGCGCAGAAGACTTGGCCTTATTCGGCCGAAACCATGGCATTTTCCAGCCTGATCGGCCAGTGCGAAGACAGATCCGGCTTTATGTGTTAACCAAAGATGCATAAAATGCGGTCTGGGACTGGGCTCGCGATGAGCGTCATACGTTTGGACCTCAGCCTCCGAGATCCCACTGCCTGGAACCAGATTGAAGCCTTCAACGCTCTTTCTTTGTTCTGTGGTGGAACCATCGCTAATCAGCTGCCATCTAGTCGTAGTGGAGGATGGCCGAAATCCGTGCCTCTGGTAGACATCTCTCATGCTTTCAGCGGCCTCCAGGCCAATGCATGGAAGGCCATCCATATGATCCATTGCTTTATTCCATAGCGCCCTCCCGTAACCCTGCCTCCGCCACTTCTCTGCAACAAGGTAGAGACCAATGAATCCGTATTCTTCGTTGTACCTAATCGCTGAAATGCAGCCTACAGGGGTATTGCCGAGCCATCCCATCCACATTCCTTGCTTGTCTGTATTTCTGTAGATCTCAAAATCACCCCGGCCAGGAGCGAATCCTTCGTTGCGGGCCCAGTTGATTATTATTGGTATATCGGATCTTTCCAAAGCTTTGATCCGCAAGAATGACTCCATGCACAGACTCCGTGGGTGAAATCAATCGCCTGATTCAGCTTTGCCAAAAAAATTGAATCAACTCCCTTCTGTTGTGAATCTCAATCTGGCTGTCGTTAGCTTGTAGATCAAAAGTTCGCTTTTCTTGATTTCGGCAGATTTCAATCAATGTACCCAAGCGCTTCGTCTATCTCTTGAGCTGAGTCCAAGCTCTCTCCCTGAGCTTGTCCCGTTTCTTGCAGTTGGCATTCTCCTGGCTCAGCGCAAGCTGGTCATGGCTCTCTGGCGGGAGGAAACCGATGGCTAGAGCCAAGACCGCCGCCATCGCCGAGCGGATCGACACCCTGCAGAGGATGCTGTTGGAGGGTTCGTCCAACTCCGCCTGCGTCACTCATGCGTTATGGGAGTGGGGGGTGAGCCGCCGCCAGCCCACTCCCCGATCCGAAGTCTTATAGCTGGAGGCGCACTGAAGACAGCGCTGTCCGAGCGGGGGAGTGCCATAGCTCCCCCAACAACAGCCCTCAGCGCGCTTTCTGCTCCTGGAGCTTGGTTTTTGTTGTCTTCGCCATCCTCGGACAGATACGCGAATAGAGCGATGAGCATTTCATCCGATGTCCACCGGCCAGGCCATGGCCAAGCTGTGGGCATGGATCTCGGAGGGTTTCATGCAAGACGACACTCCACCCACTCACCCAATCTGAGTGCTCTGACGGAGAGCCCTGCTCCAACAGTCTTTAGAAGACGTGGGTGGGTCTTGCAGCCTCCAGCGATGACGCAGGCTTTGCCGTGACACTCCGACTTGCACCGCCCTAGGTGCCCCCTGGAGACAACCGCCCGACACCTGAAATTCTGGCCCCAGGTGATCTCCCTCAGAAACTCCGGCCCACACAACCCAATCAGCAAGGCCGTTCTTCCATTCAGGAGGAGCGGCCTTCACTTTTAGGAAATTCCTACCTAGAGGTTGGCCACCAGTGGGGCGAGGGTCATCGCAAAAGCAGCGGCAACCAGCGAGAGGCCCCAATGCAGCAAGCGCTTTTTGACCGCTACGGGCCTGGGGTCGATGCCGGTCAAGACCACCACGCTGGCGTTCCCCCAAAGGCGGATGGCAACGGTCAGCAATGCCAGCACCAGGAGTCGTGTCTCCATCGATCCATAAAAAAGCCACCGTGGCTTCTCGGTGGCTTCGTAACCATGTTCGAGGCAATCAAAGCGAGGCTCAGGCTTGAAGCAATAGGAAGAGATACTCGCCGCTCTTACAAAACGCTTGGGAACTAGTTCTCGATTAGCGAGCTGTAGGTTCCGGGCCACCATTGCAGTGGCTCACGACCTCATCTGGAACGTAATTGCTGTTCTCCTCCAGATGAACCGCGACACAGCTGTTGAAGAGAGCAGCCTGCTCTGCGATGACACCCAGTTTGTGGTTCGCCTTGAGGGTACTAATCATCCCTATCCCCAGGAAAACAGTGGCAACAGTTGCAAGCACGGGATAAAGGTGCGCGTTGATCTGGTCCCTGACTTTGCCCATGAGATCAAGACTGACTACTGGCACTGTGGCCATGGATGCCTGGTCAGGCCACATCAAACCAAAGCTTCACGCCGAGCACTTCAGCAAGACGGCATCCGTCGCCCTCATCAAGCGTTCTGCTCCTGCCGCTGGGGGGGCGTCTTGAAGTACGCAAGATGAGTACAAAATCAGATGCCTCATACCGTCACCGCGAGGGAGAACTGAAAGAGAAGGAGAGACCCATCACCGAGGTCGATCGTGTTCATCAACAACCCCTCCGCCGTCCCAAGCCACAACGATAAAAACCCCAACCGCAACAGCTACGGGGACATGATGAACACTTGCGGCGATTGCGCAAAGTTTGCTCAAGAGCGCATGTACTGCAAGGCCTGGCATAGGACTATCACGCAGCAATCCCAGATCTGGAAAGGCTGCCCTTACAAGTCCCCGAGGCGAGCCGTAACCAACTACAGAGCAACCCAAGACTAAGACAAGCCCCCTCGCTCCCCCCAGCAAAACACTCCCCGCTACTGAGCAGTGGGTAGGGGAGCTGTTGCACGATTAGCCAGCCCTGGAAACACTGAATTCGTGCGTCCCACGAATCTGGTTGGTCCTTACCGCCAAGGGCGTCCTAGTGGATACGCCACCCTTTTCACTCCTGATCCGACCGCTCAACGATCCCGGCCCTAGGCACCCAACACGGTTAGAACAGAAGCAGGACTGGAGAGGTTGATGGAACCACTCACCGACGGGATCCTCATCGCGCTGTTCCTTTGGGCAACGGTCGCGGTGATCAAGAAAGGGTCCTGGAAGAAACCAGAACCGTCTTGCCACGTGTACATCCATCAAGGCGACGACAAGCCCGTGGCGGACTGCTGAGTTTCACCGCTTCAGCAAGCCCTCCCGAGAAAACCCAGCTCAACCTCTTGATGAGCCTGTGGTCGAGCATCTGAGGCCCTGATTGGCGCCTTGCGTGGTCGGTGGGCCTCGGATGCAGCCAGCGGCAGCTCGCCATGCCCCTTGCGGACGATTCCTGTCACGAGATTGGGGTTAACGGTGCGGACGGCTCCGCTATCGACGTCCGTGATCTGGAAGAACGAGTTGGCGCTGCACCTAGCCCCGCCTTCGCAGTGGATGACCTGACCGACCCACCAGCCACCTTCATGCGGCTCCACCAGCACTGCATCGCCAACACCGACCTGCAGGAAGACCGGTTCAAGAGAAGAGCTGCCGGTGATTGCCGCCATAGACGTACTGAGTAGTACGCAGGTTCTACCGGGAGTCGTGCCTATGGCAATAGGAAAATTGGCTCATCCTGAGAGTGCGGGCAACACATGCCGCCCCGACCTTTGGCAAGCGCTTATGCAGTGCCTGCATGGTGTGCCAGCACGGACAGACAGCGGGCACTGAGAATCGGTATCAAAGACTGCCAATCGACAGCAGCACTTCCCGTGCAGTTCCAATACCGCGGCGTCCAGCACCCCAACATCAAGACCATCTCCGTTGCACAGAAGGAATGTGTCTATCGCGGCGTCTCTTATGTCCGCACCTTCGATGTCGCAAGCAAGGTCGTCGATTTCACAGCTCGTAAGGCTGCAACCGACGAAACACTGGCTGCCTGAGCCTGATCGCTCACGTTGCGCTTCCGGCCCCGCCTAGGCGGGGCTTTGTGATGGACTTGCACTGACGCCAGCACCAAGGCCATATCCGCTGTGGACACGGTCCGAGAGAACCCCGTGATCCGAGACGGGGGGGACCACATGCCGCGGAGCCCCCACCCCACACCTTCCCTTGACTGGAGAGTGATCTGGGGAGCGATTGCATCCCCAAAGAGCCGCTAGGCTCTCGCCTCTGGGAGATATGAGAATGCTGTCCGGTTTCTTAAGCGTTGTTTTTGCCGCACTGTCCTTTGTTCAAGTTCCCCAGTGGGACAACGACTGGACGAAGTGTTCCGTTGCTGTTCCCGACACGGCTTGTCACTGGTACGTGGTCAACCCAGACCACACGTTTGGGAAGGGCTTCAGCTGGATCACAGCACCCAAGTTGGACGTTGAGGCTCTACAGGACGTTGCGATCCAGCACGAGTTCATCGTTCAAAGCGGCTATCAGACAACTGTGGAACTGATGGATGCCGCTTCTGATACCAAATACGGCGACGACTATTGAATTGCACCCCCAGCCCCACCTAAGCCATAACCGAGCTGGAGGCGCACTGAAGACAGCGCCGTCCGAACGGGGGAGAGCCATAGCGCCCCCAACAACACTCCTCGATCCAGTGCAGTGGGTCGGGGAGCGGTTGGCACCGACGCTCAGCCTGATTTAGCGAGCTGTGGGCTCCTGTGACATCTCCATGAGCCTGAGAGATCCCACCGAATGGGGAGGATGTGCTCTAGTTCAAGTTCCTCAGCCGCGCCAGGTGGGCTGCCCGCCGGCAACTAGGGTGCCTCGATGACGCCAAAGCGCCTCGGGCGACACCTGAACGCCGCGCTCTGCCGCCAACCTCGCCGCCTCTTCGGTTGACTCGGTGGCTCGCAGGGCCTGGGCAAAGACGGAATCGGCCTGCAGCATCTCTTTGAGCTGATGCAACGCCGCAGCCGAGGGATTCTCAACCCCGGGTGCCGGCAGATGACAGGTGGCCATGAGACCTCCTTCTTGGGATGAGTCCAGCCTAGGACCGGCTGACTGGTTTCGGCTCGGTTGTATTCGCCAGGGATCTCGCTCTTATGGACGGTGACACGATCGAGTTTCTTGCCAGAGGTACGCAGCAGTTGATTGCCGGAGAACTCAAAGCCCAGATTCAGCCCGATTTGGTCAAAGTCATCGGCGGTCTCGGCGGCCAGACTTACTGCCACCTTCATGAGGGTTCTGTCCCCCAACCGAAGGTGTCATCAGTGAAGTGCTGGAACTGGGAGCAGGGATCCAGTCCCTCCTGAACAGGTGCTTTTGCCGATGCGGGTTTCTCTTCATCGGAACTAAAACAGGTTCAGACGACCCGATGAAGGGTCCGAGAGGGCGACTAGGCGGTGTGGGAAAGCACCGCCTTTTTGTGCAATCAACAAGGCAAGAGGATTTGAAGATAGGTAAATGTGCCTGGGTGTTTACCTCCTTCCGAAAGGCAATCGGATTCTTATCCTGTCATTAGCAAGAGGTTCGTAAATGCTGTATCTGATAACATTCGTCCTTCTGTTGGTTTCGATCATTCTCGTTGATTACATCTTTCGTGAAGCAAAGATGAGATGGCATACTTTCCAGCAAGCCAGACGGATCTTGGGAGAGCATCCTGAGATGAAGGGAGTTGACCCAGAAGAAGAAGGTCTTCTGTTCTTTGGGATCGATGAGGACCTCGCTGCCTACATCATGGATAACGATGACCCCGGCGAGGACATGCCCTTTGGCATTGCCGTCCCAGATGTGTGGGACTAGTTCGCAATTTGAGTGCTTCTACTAGTCTCGCCTGCTTGATGGACGAACTATCAAGGAGTCAGACACCAACAGACCTCGCCTCTCTTTCGACGGGTCAGGTGTCAAGGGCGGGTTAATCCCCGCCCTTCTTCATGACGCCTAGTCACCCGTGACGCTGAAAACTGAACGGGAATAAGTGCTCAGGACCTGCCTCTGCACCCCTAGATAGAACAGGTACAGACCCGAAGAGACCGTTCCGCCAGAAGTCAGGTCTCGTGGGCAGGGGGCGTCGAATCGCCCCCTTTCACATGGGTATGAATGCTTGGTGGTTTGCCCCATAGACAAGGCAAGACGCCAGTCATAGAACAAATACAGACCCATACAGACCAGGTGGATGAGTGGAGTCGCAACGCCCCATCCGGGTCTGAGGCAAAGGGGGCGATAACCGCCCCCTTATTCATGGGCGGCTTCCTGAAGTGAGCGTCCGATTTGCAAGTGCTCGGTTGCGGCTTGCCGCATTACCGACTGAGTCACAAGGGATGCACACCTACACCGCGATGCCTAGACCATTGCAAGAGGCTCTTCCGCCATGACAGCAAGCACAGAACACTCGTCAGAGCTGCTGGAGGCGCTGGTGGCCGAAGAGATTGCTCTGCAGATCGAGCAGATCGCCGAGGACCTACAACGGGAAGGCTGGCCCATGAGCCTCGTCAGGCGTTTCATGCACCGTGCCGTTGAGAGCCTGCCCGAATAAGCGCAAAATTATTTTCTTGGGGCAGGTACAGGATGATTACCTTATGAGTCATGGAAGAAACCGAAATCGAATCGACCATCCGTGCCCTCTTTGCTGACCTGAAGCAGGACAAGGTCCGCTCGTTACTGGTTCAGTGCGCAGACTGGGGTATTAACGTTCGGATGTTCCTTAACGACCAGACCGTTGAGTTAGATCTGATCAAGAACTACGAGGGGTATGAGGTGACATTCGTGGATGCGCCTGAAAAAACTCCTGCCCAGATCGATGAGTTTTCAGATTTGATC
The DNA here is from genome assembly GCF_023115425.1 of Synechococcus sp. A10-1-5-1. NCBI lineage: Bacteria > Bacillati > Cyanobacteriota > Cyanophyceae > Synechococcales > Synechococcaceae > Synechococcus > Synechococcus sp. A10-1-5-1. Next base: position 2,202,369 of record NZ_CP096032.1, read on the forward strand.
GAGCTTCTGCAGATCTCTTGAGGCCGACACAAGCTCAGCTGGAGAAAACTAACTTCCTGTGCAAGTAAGCGCAGCTCAGGTGCTGAGCGAGTGGAAGCGCTGGTGGTAGTGGTTACCATCGGCACTGCTGCTCATATCTCAAGTCACAACAAGCATCCCGGCATAGATGGGGTAGAGAGCCGGGACACCGTTGCGGGAGTAAACACTACCTCCCTGAGTGAGTGCGACGGACACAAACGACGTGCTCGATATTGTTATGGCTCTGTTGCGATGAAGGCGCCGTTGCCGAGGCCATGGTTCGCTGAGCCAAATGAATCTGGTAGCTGGTGAGTCCCGCCATCAACGTGCTCGCGCAGTGGCAAAGCTGTTCAGGTCCCAATCTTTACGGGTTTCGAGACTGGTGACCTAAAGCATTGCAAGGCTATTGATCTCAGCGGTTATGCCAGTCATAAGCAGCCACCTCTTCTGCAACACGCAAATGACGACGCTCCTTCTTCAGTTGTTCCAGCTCAAGTAACTCATACTCGTGCTGACACATATCGCATTTGCAAGGGACGCCATGCCTGTCCCAGCGATCGAGGAGGTAACCAGTTAGCTCGCGCTGTTCGTTGTGGAAGGTCTTCATGACAAGGCAGCCCGTAGGCCACTACCAGCTTCCATCAACTCGATCATTCAGTCATTAGTGAAAACCACCCAGCATGTTTGCCTAAGGAGGAATACCCAGCAAGCAGGAAGAAGTAGAAGGGTGAATTTCTCAGAGTTGAGCGGGGCCGTCTTTAATCAAGTTCTTAAAACGCACTGTCCACACTGGAGAAGACCTTTTCGACTTCGTTCTGTTTGAACTGGATCTCGTTCCCAGAGAGACACGAAGTCCAGCGCATACGCGTAATCTTCGCAGTAAGCACAGGTGCCATCGGGGACACACGCGTAGTAGCTAGCCGGAGAACGACTACCCCCGACCGAGTGGATGGTCGAACCTTTTGCGGTGACATGCATAAGATGAGCCATGACATTTCAAGGCGTGGGTAAATATTCCTAGACTTCAGGTATTGGACTTATGTGTCACAAGCATCAAGCGAACACGACTCCTGGAAAGTATCGGTTGATACCAGAGCGTCGGGGGAGGAATAAATACTCAGAAAATAAAATCGATCTTTTGGTGGTGACACCTCATGGTTATTGGCTCGAAGACTTGCTTTAGCGCTGATCTCTCTGAGCCTGCATCAGCGAGTGCAGCTGGTCCTTTCGCACCTGAAAAAGCCACCGCTTCCGCGTACGACGGGCAGAAGGGCTAAACCAGTAATAGCTCAGCCAATTCTCTTGGAACCCTTCACCGAGGCAGTCCTGATCGTCCTGTTCCTGTGGGCCACAGTGGCAGTCATTCGCAAGAAAACCTCCAAGCCGGAGGCATGAAAAAAAGCCGGCCGCCAAGGGGCTTCCTTCCTCCAAGGTTCCTCCATGATGCCGGTCTGTTATTACTCGACCTGATACAAAAGTGGTTGAGCACATGCACTCATGTCCCTCGGCCTTTCAGGTGGCCATAGCGACTGTGGAGACGGTCGAGAACATTCCACTGTCGTCCGCACGGTGCACACATTCCGCCCCATCCAGCGCCCCAACAACATCCCTCAGCGTGCGTTCTGCTGCTGCCGCTGGGGGTTTGTTGTGTTCGCCAACCACTGACCCTCGGACAGATTCGCCAATAGAGCAATGGGCATTTCGTCCGATGTCCACCAGCTAAGTCATGGGCAAGCTGTACGTATCGAACTCGGAGGGTTTCATGCAAGACGACACTCCACCCACTCACCCAATCTGAGTACTCTGACGGAGAGCCCTGCTCCAACAGTCTTTAGAAGACGTGGGTGGGTCTTACAGCCTCCAGCGATGACGCAGGCTTTGCCATGACACTCCAACTTGCACCGCCCTAGGTGCCCTCTGGAGACAACCGCCCGACACCTGAACCTCTGGCCCCAGGTGATCTCCCTCAGAAACTCCGGCCCACACAACCAGAGCTAGGCCGTCTCTTCCCCCGAGGAGGGGCGGCCTTCCTTTCGCCCTCCCGTGGCCTAAGCGTTGACACGGCTCATCACTTAGGCCATGCAGCCATCTGCTGGGGGTACGGCTTTTACCTCTTGCCAAGAGGCTTTATTCAATTGAAGATAAAAGTAGCCCAGATGGGGCATCATGCTTGTATTCGCCATTTGCCTTGCTGCCACTACGCTTATCTGTCTCTTTGCAGCAGAGGTCTTGCTCCTTGATCGTTGGCTGAAAAGGTCAATATAGCTTCGAAACTGTCAACAGAGTCCGCAATTCGTCTGTTAGGCAACGTTTATGCCACTCACTGAGCATCGAGCCTAACTATCGTGTTGAGATCATCAGCGGCTTTGTGAGGCAGTAGGTCGACTCCGCCGCGCCTATCAGTCGATCAAAGAACATGAACTGGATTTGCTCCTTCTCCTAGATGCTGAGTTCAGCACCATGAATTCGGCGGATCCTGGCCTCGTGGGATGAAATCCGCTGGGCTAAGCAGAGAAGGTCGTTAGGGGGGCGGAACTCCCAGATTTGCGTCGATCTTGCACCAACTCTGATGCGGTGGTGGTAAGTACCTGCCCATCTCGTTATTTGCCCTTTAAGGCCATCTCCTACTACCAAGAGATGCTGTTCGTTCGTTAGGGCCGTAAGGGGGCAAGGTCATCGCCGAGTTCGCGGTCTAGACCTTTTCAGCTGCTCTAGCTATGGCTAGGGCACCTCAGCCTTGCCGCGATGCCGGGATCTCTCGCTTCTGTGCATGTATTGAGTGCGGAGGAGGTGATCGCTGCACTGGAGACTGATTTCGTTTGTGGTCTAGCCCAAGAGGAGGCGGAGGCACGCCTTCAAAAGGAGGGACCCAATAGGCTCAGTCCAGCTCCGCAGAAGCCGTTATGGCTGCGCTTGCTTCAGCAGTTCGACAACCCGCTGCTGATCACACTGCTCATGGTTGGAGCCATCAAGCTGGCGATTGGCGACCCCCAGGATGCGCTGGTGATCATCAGCGTCACCTGCATCAACGCCGTCATTGGCACGGTGCAGGAAGGCAAAGCCGAGAGTGCCATCGCGGCCCTTGCTGAGAGCGTCCGAACGGATGTTGTGGTGCTTCGAGACCGGTCTATCCAGCGCTTGGATTCAGAGCTGCTGGTGCCGGGGGATCTGGTTCAGCTCGAGGCTGGTTCGAAGGTCCCAGCGGATCTGCGGCTCCTCACGGCCCGGTCGCTGGCAACCGATGAGTCAGCCCTCACCGGCGAGTCTTTGCCTGTACAGAAAGGGACGGAACCGTTGAATCCTGCTGTGCCCCTCGCTGAGCGCAGCTGTATGGCTTATGCGGGGAGTTTTGTGACCGCAGGCCAGGGAACTGGAGTGGTGGTCACGACGGGGGATGCCACTGAAGTGGGCCAGATTTCCGCGTCCTTGAATCGCCCTGTCAATCTCTCCACGCCGTTAACCCGCAAGTTGTCGGGTTTCAGTCGAACGTTGTTGAGACTGATTGTGCTGCTGGCTGCTCTGACCTTTGCGGTTGGCCTGGCCCGAGGCAGAGATCTTGCGGAAATGTTTGACGGGGCGGTGGCGTTAGCCGTTGGCGCGATTCCTGAAGAACTGCCCGCCATCATCACCATTATTTTGGCGATTGGCGTTCATCGCATGGCTAAACGCCAGGCCATCATCCGCAAGTTGCCCGCGGTTGAGACCCTGGGCAGCACCACGGTGATCTGCTCCGACAAAACCGGGACTCTCACCCAGAACCGGATGACCGTCCAGCATGTGTATGCGGCCGGAGTGTTGCAAGCGCTGCATGAGCTTTGGCCCGCTGATCAGCCGGCTGGGGGGCTAAACGTTGCCCTGCACGAAACACTTCTGGCTGGCCTCCTGTGCAACGACGCCCGCGCGAGTGGAGCCTGTGGATGGGTTGGCGATCCCACCGAGACGGCCCTGTTGGAGGCGGCGCAACGGGTGGGGATTAGTCATGGTTCAGCCCACGATGACTACCCCCGTAGGGATGTCATTCCCTTCGAATCAGAGCAGCAATACATGGCCACCTTGCATGGCCAGCAGCGCATCTTGTTGAAGGGATCTGTGGAGGCCGTTCTTCAGCGCTGCTCGGATGAGTTGGATCAGCACGGGGAGCACAGGGAGCTCAACGCATCAGCCATTCAGGAGGCGGTTTCGGCGATGGCCGGCCAAGGCGAGCGCGTGTTGGCGTTCGCTATCGGCCAGGGGGGGCCTAGACAGGAGCAACTGGAGCATCACCACCTCAATGGCGACCTGACCTTCTTGGGTTTGCAAGGGATGCAGGACCCCCCACGCCCTGAGGCGATCCAAGCGGTAGCTGCCTGCCGGTCGGCTGGGATCAGGGTGAAGCTGATCACTGGAGATCACCTGGAAACAGCCGTGGCGATTGCTCGGTTGATGGGCATCGGCGCGTCCTCGGAGATCAAGGCCATCGGTGGAACGGCTCTTGATCCTTTATCGCCCGATGCACTTGCTGAGGTGGTCGAGTCGGTGGATGTCTTCGCGCGGATCACCCCAGCACAGAAGCTGCATCTGGTTGAGGCGCTTCAGGCCAATGGCGAGGTGGTGGCGATGACCGGCGATGGGGTGAACGATGCCCCTGCCCTCAAGCAAGCTGACATCGGTATCGCCATGGGCCGAAGTGGGACCGAGGTCGCGCGTCAGGCGGCTGACATGCTCTTGATTGACGACAACTTCGCGACGATTGAGGCGGCCGTTGAGGAAGGACGCGGCGTCTATCTCAATTTGCGCAAGACCCTGGCCTTCGTTCTCCCTGTGAACGGTGGCGCTTCGATGACCATCTTGATGGGAGCGCTGCTTGGAACAGCTCTGCCTGTGAGTGCCTTACAGGTGTTGTGGCTGAACATGATTTGTTCACTCACGATGTCGATCGCCTTGGCTTTCGAGCCTCACAACCCCGCCTTGATGAGCCAACCCCCACGCCGGCCGGAGGAACCCCTCTTAAGTCCGGGATTAATTCGCCGTGTGCTTCTGGTCTCCCTTTTCAATTGGTCTGTGATCTTCGGGTTGTTCTTTTGGGGCGAGCAGCAGTTTGGTGATCTGCCGTTGGCCCGCACCATGGCCGTCCAAGGTTTGGTCCTGGCGCATTTGGTCTATCTGTGGAAAATCAGTCACTGGCGCAGCCTCTGGCCGATCCCCTGGTCGAAAGTGAGAACCTCGCCGGCGGTGCCTCTCGGAGTGATGGCCACGCTTGCTCTGCAGTGGCTCTTCAGTCAGACGGCTTGGATGAATGCGTTCTTTGGAACGCGACCACTCAATGCTTCCCTCTTGCTGGTCTGTGCGTTGCCGATGCTGTTCATGATCCCGGTCTGCCGTCTTGCTGAGGGGTTGGACCCCACTGATCTCATTCACCCATCTTCCCGCCCGGCCTGAAGATTCGCTTCTCAGCGAGGCTCAACGGAAGCGTGATCGGCAGGGATACGCAGGCGTCGTCCATGACAGTGAGATCAGTGCCGGAATGGCGCCCGGAGTGATCTGGTCACGGCAAGAAAGAAGCCACCCGGTGAAGGTGGCCCGTAAACCATGTTCTACACAGATAGAAGCGGATCCCACGGAAGGAGCAATGGGTACTGCTGCTCATATCTCAGGGCACAACAAGCATCCAGGCATAGATGGGGTAGGGAGCCGGGACACCGTTGCGGGAGTGAACACGAACTCCCTGAGTGAGTGCGACGGACACAAATGTCGCTCTCGATCTTGTTATCGCTCTGTCCAGCGTGGGCGGCCATGGGCATTACCGCGCTTGGTCCTGCTGACAAAAGCGATCCCCGTGGGATCACATAAAAAGCTGGGGTGCCACCCCCAGCCTGAAGTCCCCAAGTCATGTCACGAACGCATCAATTGCAACTGCACCAATAGCCGTTGCCCTCGGCAGGTCAACTCAGACAGGAGCGGTCACAGATACTGTCTGCTCCGCTCGCCTACACCGCAGTTGATCTAGCGAAATCAGGCAGGCAGACAGGGGTTACGGCCAGATGGCCAGCCAAGTGTCGGCTCTCTCAACGGCCACCTGGTCGGAGAGACCTGCTTGCCCGGTTGGCTCAAATGCAGGCACGGGAATGGAAGAGAGCAGATACGGCTTATGTCTGCTCCCGTGACATCTCCATGAGCTGGAGCGATCCCCCCGAATCGGGCAAATTTGCTCCAGTTCAAACTCCTCAGCCGCGCCAGGTGGGCAGGCCGCCAGCCACCAGGGTGCCGCGATGACGCCAAAGCGCCTCCGGCGACACCTGAACGCCGTGCTCCGCCGCCAACCTTGCCGCCGCTTCCGTTGACTCTGTGGCTCGCAGGGCCTGGGCAAAGCCGGAATCGGCCTGCAGCATCTCCTTGAGCTGATGCAACGCCAACGCCGAGGGATTCTCAACCCCGGGTGCCGGCAGATGACAGGTGGCCATGGGACCTCCTTCTTGGGATGAGTCCAGCCTAGGAACGACTGACTGGTTTCGGCTCAGTTGTATTCGCCAGGGATCTCGTTCTTATGGACGGTGACCCGATCGAATTTCTTGCCTGAGACCCGCAGCAGTTCATCACCGGAGAACTCAAAGCCCAGCTTCAGGCCGATCTGGGCGACGTCATCGGCGGTCGCAGCGGCCAGCACCTGCTGCTTCAGGGCTTCATCGGCCTGCAGGCGTGCCAGAAAGGCCTTGAGTTGATCGAGCGACATGTCTAGTTGGCAGAGTTGTCGTTGCGCAGTCGTGTGAACTCCTGATCAATCTGCATCACGTGAGCCAGAGGTATTGGCAGATTCAAAGAAATCACTCGGCAATCAGCAATCCACTCCGGACAGCTGCTTACCAGGCCGAAGTAGGCGTCAGAGAAGGTGGAGCAAGGTGTTGTCTATTGGCTGATTCTCCTCGATCTTGGCCAATCCCGATGTCCCCATTAGGGGGTATCGGTACCTATGGGTTTACCAGAAGAGTGGTCTCAACCAAAGTCGAGGGTGCAGAGATGACCTGCCTCACGCCACAACGGTTAGAAGCACATCAAAACCGACCTGATTGCATTGGATCTACGTGTATGAAGTGGACATGCAACGGTGAGTTGTCCGATGTCGACCTGACGTTGATCATGGAAAGGCTGGCCGTTGTCGATGCCAATCTCTCGGTCATGGATGCGTGTTCTTTGGAAGAACAGCACTATTGACATGGCTCAGGCTTCAGTAGCTATTGCTTTTTCTAAAGCTTGGGCAAAACGTGGGCGAAAGCTCCTGTTTTCGCGTCTGAGCAGACCTAGGCCATAACCGCTCAGGGAAAGGCAGGTGCAAGCACCGTGACCCGAAATGGGGGAGTGCCATAGCTCCCCCACCTCGCACTCCCCGCTACTGAGCAGTGGGTTGGGGAGCTCTTGGGCGCTACTCCTCTTCTTCTTCCCAGCGTGAGCGTCGGTGAGCAGCGCACAGCTCACACCTGCACGGCAATACAAAGTCGCCCCCCATCCAGCAGTTGTAGGGGGTTTTCGGCCACAAAAGGGCTAAATCCTCGTCGCTAGGACGGGTGCTGAAACTCGTTTCCATTCTCGAAGCTTGCACATAGATCGGCGATCGCGCCGTCGACCGCTATGAGCCAGGGAGCCATTGCCTGATTGCACGGGCGTTGCCATTAATCCAATGGACGAGATGTGAACTGTCTCGAACCGAACGGTGGTCATAACCCCCTAGCCACTTCCACATCCTTCCGATGCGGCGCCTTTGAAGCCGGGGGAGCTGTAGCGATTAAGCAGCCCTGGACTCACCCAACCTTCACGTGATCCATTGTCCAGCACTCCGTGGCGCCGCCTGAGAACAGGCAAACCATGGTCTGGTCAGGGTCGATGACTCTGTAGGTAGAGCCATCCGCGAAATTCTTCAGCCGTGCGTGCAAGTGGGCAAGGTCGTGGTCTGGATGTTCTTCGGTTTGCCTCCAGCCTTTGCAGGTCAGTCTTTCGATGGAGAACACGTTCGTGCCTGTGGAAGGGATGCACAAGGTCGATCAACGCGGCTGACTTGGGTAAAAACAACTGAATCTCCTTGGGATCACACCACCAATGGAGGTCAAAACGGTGTCATTGGCGTCAAAGCGCTATTGCTGGTGCGAGCTGGGTGAGCAGTTCCTGTCATTGGTTGCAGGAATTTATGACGTCATTACCTTGCGTTTCTCGTCAATCACGAGGACATGGCATTCGATCGAACAGATCCAACGCTTCGGGTTATTCAGGCTGCCAAGGAGCGTGCCAGAGCAGTACTCAATGAAAAGTCCCCAAAGCTCACAGTGCTTGAGAAAGCGATGTGGCTAAAACTCAAAACAGAGCAGCAGCATGCAAATGACAAAGCGGCCTGAGCTGTGAACTGGCTGCTGTTGCTTGTGATGGGGACGATTGCTGTAGGAACAGTTATCGGAACCACGCTGCCGGCGTTATGAGCTGCCTGTGGATCCGGAGGCCGGAGCCCCACTTGCACTCGTGCCAAGTGATCTGGCACTAAAAATAGATGCTTTTTGCGCCTGGGCAGGTCGGCTTCCTATGAAAAACCTTCGCTTTTGATGAAGAGAGGCAATCCCCGGCAGGTTGATGCGACACGAGATGCGTTCAGTTCGCATAAACACGTACATTCCCGCAAATTTAAGTGGCATGCCGAGATTGAGGCGTTTCTCGCCGTCAAGCCATCGCTTACCGGGGCACTTTTTTGTACTGGAGCAGGATTGCAGCAGCCTCTTCTCCGTCCGCTGGGCGTTACGCTAGTCCTGGACAAATATTGCTTCCCGCTGTCTGCGGGTCGGTCCGTAGTACTTGCGAATCGTGAGGGGATAATCGCCGAAGGATCGCTTCGCAAGGCCCAAGGCAACCGCTTCGTTGATAGCCACAAAATGAATGCGCTTCTCGCCGCTAGGGGTATGGGCGGTTATGTCAAACCCGTGCATGGCCTCTGGCAAGTTGAATCAGTTCTCTTCTTAAGCACTTTCCTGCGTCACAACAACAAGTTTCCGAAAAACTTCTCCTTCAGCTTGAAACTGGCAGAAATAAAGCGATCGGGGAGCAATGGCTACCAAAAAAAGTGTGTTCTCCAGGACATGGGCGGTTTTCACTACTGCTTCTCGATCTGATCCACGAGAGCGTTTACCTGACCTTCGTCACCTCGCTGTGACCAAGTTCCACAGAGACCAAGCCGAGCTGACTGGCTACATGCTGGACCGCTGGGATCTGCACGGTGTTCCATGCACCTGTGCTGAGTGCACCACTGATTACGAGACCCTGCGCATGATGCAGCTGGCTCAAGACCAGGAGTTTCTGAGGAGTCCATCCTGACCATGGACATCGAAGAAGTAGATGAGCGACTCGTCGCTGGCTGGCATGTTGATCGAGATGAACTAGAGCCGAGTCCGCAGGACAGTGGGCAACGCAAAAGATTTCTGCGGTTAGTTCGCCCTCGCCAATGTGCCGACATTGCTGAGGAGTGACTGCTCCATCTCCGTGACGGAGGTCCTTCACTTCAACAGCTCCCTGCTGCGAGATCTGAGCTGGAAAGCTGTCTTGGCCCATGCCAAACGCTGGTTAGTTTCGGTTGATACGCACGTATTTGCTTCGTTGCGGTCAGTGTGCATGCGTCAGGAACTTCTCCATGACCTTTTTGATGCACTGGTCTTTCAAGACCGGCTATCACGAAATTGCCGCCAAAAAGTTCATTGCGACATGTGCCCCTTTCCCCGAGTGCAAGTCCTGGAAACGCTTCCACGCACCTGGCTCGGTAGAAGGTTGGATTCTTGTTGAGGCGGACGACGCATCTGCCTGCTACGAGCATGCGGCTGAGTGGGCTGAGTGCCTGGATTGGGAGGTGACTCCACTTCTGTCTGACGAAGAAGCTGGTCCGCTAATCGCCAAGGTCTACTCGTAGTCCTTGTAGGGGCGATGCCTGACGCAGTCGCCACGGTCTCAACACTCCCCGCCACCTAGCAGTGGTCAGCGGGTCTGTCACTCCATAGGCAATCCGCTGTGCACAGCGAGAAATAGAGATCGCACAGGACATCTCCGCATTGCCTCCATGAGCTTGAGCGATCCACCCGAATCGGGAGAATTTGCTTCAGTTCAAACTCCTCAGCCGCGCCAGGTGGGCAGGCCGCCAGCCTCCAGGGTGCCGCGATGACGCCAAAGCGCCTCGGGCGACACCTGAACGCCGTGCTCTGCCGCCAACCTTGCCGCCGCTTCCGTTGACTCTGTGGCTCGCAGGGCCTGGGCAAAGGCGGAATCGGCCTGCAACATCTCTTTGAGCTGATGAAACGCCAACGCCGAGGGATTCTCAACCCCGGGTGCCGGCAGATGACAGGTGGCCACGGGGCCTCCTTCTTGAGATGAGTCCAGACTAGGAGCGACTGACTGGTTTCGGCTCAGTTGTATGCGCCAGGCATCTCGTTCTTATGGACGGTGACCTGATCGAATTTCTTGCCTGAGACCCGCAGCAGCAGCTCTGGCCTCCATCGACTGGCGACGGAAGGTCTGTTCTCTCTTGGCAGTCCCTTCAGGTGTGGGGGCCATCACTTTGCTCCAAATTCCGAGTGTGACTTCATCCAATTCAGAAGCAGCTCGATCTCCTCTGTCTTGGCATCAGCTTTCAACCTGTTGGCTCTCCGCCGTGGCGTGTTCCAACTTGATCCCTAGGACCGGACAGACCTCAGGAATCTCGATGTCTGAGTGGTCAATGTCGAAAGGAATCTGCTGCTCCCGCGCACGTTTGCGGGCCCTGGTCCAGAGGATTCCAACACGGGTATTGGACAGACCTCGCTGAACCTCACGGTGACAGTTGCAGTTGGCTTGGCCAGCTCCAAAGTTGCTTTTCTGCCACCACCCAACGGTGCCGCAGACGACGCACATGCATTGGATCTCCCTCTTGCTGCTGCGACCGGTATTTCGATCTAGAGCCTTGCGGCAGGGACCAACCACTTCCAATTTGTTGATCCTTGTGCCCACCGGAATAGCCACCAGCTAGGGAGCCATGCAGTTGCGGCAGGTGGTGCGTGAGCTGAAGGACGCTCTGGGCTAGATCGTCAGAGCTCTGATCGGCACGCCGCAGGAATAAAGGTGTCCTGGCACCAGGGCCACCAGAGCGAGTTCTCCGTCGTCATGGCAGGCCTTGCTCTTGGTCACAAAGGCCGCTGCGTCGTTTGCCCCCCAGACCAGTTCACCTTTCGCCTCTTCCCGGTATTCGACCCAGAGCTCGGCGAATTCCTCTCCGTCCTCTCCATTGAGGAGGAGCTGAAGCGCGTTCTCTGGTCCGACCTCTTCATGGAGCACAAAGAGCTGTTGGATGAGGGGGTGGTCCACGGTCCGGGAGATGCGCAGTACCGATCCGATCGTGCCGATTGCCGTCTCGTGCACCCGGGTGGGCAGCTTGCGGGCATCAATAACCGCTACGGGCAGCGCTAGGGACCAGCTCGCGTGAGCTTCGGCTTTGCGCGCGATGTCCGCCAGCTCGTCGCGCACGCTCTCCACAAGAGCCTGGATGCCGCCGTCACTCCCCATGGCAGCAGTGTCTCGCATCGGGGCTGCCGAGGGTTAGAACGATGCGGAGCTCCACCCGCTTCCCATGCGCCGTTTGATTGCCGCTGCCGCGTCGTCTGTGTTGTGCCTGGCTCCCGCATTGGCCCAGGAGCATCACCATCACCATCACCATCACCATCACCATCACCACGAGATGCCAGCTGGTGGTGCAGCTCCTAAGCCAGGCGCTGCTCATGCCCACGGTGATGACTTGGGTCCCGCTGGTGCGACCTATGACCTGCGCTGGCTGGACGCCATGGTTCAGCACCACACCGGTGCATTGCGCATGAGTGAAGAGCTCTTCAATGTGGGCGAGCCGGGCATTGGTGCGTTGGCCAATGACATTTGGTATGAGCAGGCGCGGGAGATCAAAGCCATGCGGCAATGGCGCAAAGAGTGGTATCCCGAGGCGCCGATTTATCCGGTGGCCTGGCGCTCTGGTGTCAATCCAGATGATGTCGCTGAGCTGCCGCGCATGACAGCTGAACAAATTCAAGGGATGCAGATGATGGGCACCAAGCCCACTGAGGCCAACAGAGTGGTCTGGTTCCTCGAAGGAATGTTGATGCATCACGGTGGGGCCTTACAGATGGCCCATGACGCCCTGAAAAAATCAAAAACAACGGCAATTCAGCGGCTGTCCCAGCAGATCATTCTTAGCCAAAGACACGAGATCAATCGTCTGCGTCAGATGCTCAAGCATGAAGGCTTGAATAAGCCTGAATATCGTCAGTTCGACCCGTTGTTCTCGCTCAAGGCTCAAGGTTGATGCTGCCCCAAGCATGCCTGTCTATCGCGGTCTCTGTGGTGATTGCCCCAGCTCTGGTATGGGCGCATAGCAAAGGGATCTACGCCACGAAACAGGCTGCATTGGAGCAAGCCTCCCAATTGCGTTGCCAAGGTGCGCATCAGAACAATGGGGCTTGGATGCCTTGCCTGGATGAGGCTGATCTGCATCGTGCCCAGCGCAGGCAATGAAGGCTCGCAAGATTCACCGGCTGCTGGTGCCCATCGCGGCCTTTCCCCTGTTGCTGACGGCGTTGTCCGGGTCGATCTATAGCGGCTTGTTGGAGCAGGGGGTCGATGCGTTCTGGCTACTCAAGATTCATTCCGGGCGCTTCGGCCCGCTCAACCTCCAGCCCTATTACTCCGTGCTCCTCGGCTTGCTCACGCTGGTGCTGATCATCTCCGGGGTTTGTCTGATGCTGCCCCGGGCGAAAGCAAAGGGTTGAAGCCATCACTGTGCGGCCTCGCTGGCTCGAGTTAGGCGGCGCGTTTGTGCGGGCAACCACGCCAGAGCGTCGATTGCGGCAGAATCACGCTGTTCCAGGCAGTACAGAACAGTCCTTCGGGAACAAATTCTCGGCAACCACGGCAACTGCTGAGCATGTCCCCGTAGTGCATCTTGCGCGGAGGGTCTGTAAAGGAAGAGCGGAGCATCGTGATTCGCCTCACGGTCCCTCAAGGCTCTTGCTCTGGTCACTGCCGTGGCTATTCCCCAAATGGGGGCAATGGGACTTGGGAGGCTCCCTAGGCGGCAAGATCCTTCTCTTGTTGCTGACGCAGGCGACGGGCCACCAGCTTCTCCTTTTGGCGCAGTGCGTTGAGTTGCTCTGTTGAGACACGGGGGTTGTGGACCTCCCAGTCCCGATCGGCGGCGGCGGCGGCGTCTCCCTGGTCTGCGCTGCTGGGAACGCGTTGTTCCATCGATTGGCTCTGCAGCTTCAACCACTCCAGCATTACTCGCGGGAACCTTGACTGGGTCTTAATGCTTGTGTAAGGCCGGGTATTTCTGCTCTGGACGGCTTCTTTTCACCTGTCGTAGGAAAAGAGCCACAGCCAGAGGAGGAGACCATGGCTGATCACAGGCACCCAGAGTCAGGAAGCTGCGAGCGCCGGACCTGCTTGAAATGGCAGCCCACAGGTGAGCTCTCCGAGCATGACTTCGCCAACTTGATGGAGCTACTGCTCGCGGCAGACGAGGAGCTCCATGCCGATGATCACTGCGATCTCCAGAGCGCCTAGTGGAGGCCGTCCTGGAGCAAGTCAGAGCAGGACGGCTCGCTGTTCCTGCTCGCAGGCTCGAGCCAGGTCTTCGCTGAGGACGAGAAGGGCGATGCCCATTAGGGCGAGGGCCGTGCCGCAATCTTTCGTGCTGCAGCGTTCAATCAGCCGGGCCGCTTCGAGGTGTTGGCTCCAACTCAGCTGCATGTGAGTGAATCTGCAACCCGTTCACTATCAATCCTGCTGCTGCGCCTGCGTGGCTCTGATTACAACGTGAAACACTGACAATCGCGCCACCTGGTAGCTCTAGTTACGTCGTGCCTGGTTCAAGCCGATACCTTTCCATCAGTGATCGGTTGAAGGCGCAATGTCCAACTCGATTGAACTCACGGTTGGTCAACAGTTTGAGATTGAGCGGTTCAATCGCGCTCTCGATGCCACAACGGATCCTGATCAGCTCCGCAGCTTGGCCAAGCAATTGATGCAGGCTTGGCAGACCCAGAAAGCAGCGACGAAGTGGGTTGTTGAGCAACAGACCGGACTGCCCGATTAGGACAGCCAGTCCAGGGGGAGTGAGAAGGTCAATACTCCGTGGGTTTTAGCCGTGGGTCCTGGGGTGACGGCAACACAGGCCAATTCACGGTCGTTCCAGGCTTCCCGAGATTTCGCCACAAAGGCCGCAGAATCGCCCACGGACCAAACTGCATGGCCTTTTTCTTCGCGCTCTTCTCTGTAGCGCTCGTAGATCTCGGTGAAGGCCTCCGCATCCGAACTATCGAGGAACTCCGATAACGCATGCTCGGGGTCACTCTCTCGGGCACGCTTCAGAAAGGCCTGAAGCAAGGGGCTATCGAGGGCGCTACTGGCGACAAGCACCGAATTGATCGTGCCCACATGGGTGGTGACGACTTGAGGGGCCGCGTTGCGGGCATCAATCACCGCGCAGATGGTCGAGAGGGACCATTCCCGTTCAGCTTTGACCAAGGTGGCTGGGGCTCGCAGCAGCTGACGTACATCGCCAATGAGGTTTTTGACGAACTGCTCAGAGTCCCCCATCGCCCAATCTCCCCCTTTGGCAGACCGTAGCGATTGCGGAGCCTGGATGAAGCGACTAGGACTACCGGGTTCCGCCCTGATTCCGGCGAATGCTGGTTTTGAAAATCACGAACGCCTCCAACGTGGTCGCGGCCAAAACCAATCGCTTCTTTGAAGCTCTAACGCCCGACCGCCTCGACCAGAAATTGGTGGAGGAGCAGGTGATGAAGGGGTTGATTGAGCAGCTCAGGGCGGAGGGGATTGAGGCGGAGGTGGCCTTGGTGGATGGCCTTGATTTCGGGACCAAGGGGGTTCTGGTTACCGAGCGGCTACGCACCAAGCACCGCGAACGGATCTAGCGCTGCTGGCGCCACAACCAGAAGGCCCGAATCAATTTCCTGTGGGGCGGGGTGACATCCACCATTGGCCGTGGGGCGGCCTGGCGGTAGAGGTTTGCGAAGAAGGGCTCAAGCGGTGTCCCCTGGAAGGGATTGCTTGGCTGGGACGCTGCCGTCCGCTCCGCTTCCTTGCGCAGCCGCCTGAGGGTGGGGATCAGCATCAGGCTGACCACCAGGGCCATGAGCAGCAGATAGGGCAGCAGACTTGCGAGCCAGATGGTGGCGACCACCGCCGCAAGGCCCTGCAGCAGAACGGTGATCCAGCGAGGACGTTGGCGGCCAGGTAGCTGTTTCACGGCTTTCAGTCCTTGAGCACCGCGTGAAAGGCGCAGACCTTACCCAGGCTGTCCTCGTCGCAAAAATCGATGGTGTTCCGGGAGCGCTGGAGCCGCAGTTGTGAGGAGAGAATCGCGGTGACGATCAGCAGGGCCCAGAAACTCAAGACCGCTGCTGTTCGAAGCAGATCTCCGGCGCTTCTCAATGCTTAGCTGCTCCCGGCATGGCCCTTGTGCTGGGCTGTGCCTTGTAGAACCACAGCGACCTCACGGATCAACTCTCGCACTCCGTAAAGAGCGAGGGCGATCACAATGCCCGCAACCAGTAGGGGGACGGCGTAGTCCATTGGGAATAGCGCGCGTTTCCCCTGTCTTATCTCCGGAATTTGGCTTTGGCGACGCCTCCCTTTCCTCCTCCGCCAGCGCGGCCCGACTTCCCGCCACCGGCGCGGCCTCCCCGGCCTGACTGCAGCAGGGATTGAAGGCGTTGCTCCTCGCCCTCATTCACGGATCTCCATTCGCCTGGGGCTAACCCCTTCAGGCTGAGCGGTGGGCCTCCATCCATCAGGTCGATCGCCACCCGCAGCAGCCGCAGGGTGGGAAGCCCCACCGCAGCGGTCATCCGCCGCACCTGGCGGTTTCGCCCCTCCCGCAGCTCCAGCTCCAGCCAGCTCGTGGGGATGTTTTGACGGACGCGTATGGGCGGGTCCCGCTCGGGCCAGCCGGGGTCCTGGAGTGCTCGGGCTTGGGCCGGGAGGGTGCGTTTGCCCTGAATGACCAGCCCTGAGCGCAGGGCTGCGAGTGCTTCGTCGCTGAGGAGTCCCTCCACTTGGCTCCAGTAGCGGCGCCAGTGACCCCAGGCCGGATCGGTGAGCCTCTGTTGCAGTCGCCCGTTGCTGGTGAGCAGCAGCAGCCCCTCGCTGTCGGCATCCAGCCGCCCAGCCGCATAGACCCCGGGGACCTCGATGTGATCCGCCAGGCATCCCCATCTGCTGCCGTCCTCAGGTGTGAACTGACTGAGGACGCCGAAGGGCTTGTGAAAAAGGAGTGTGGTCAGAAGCTGCGCTGTTTTCAGCTCAGGAAGCCTGGCGAGCCTTCCAGAGGTTCACAACCCCAATCGAGATCAGGAGCAATCCCAGATCCATCGAAAGAGGGGGGAGAACCATGCCGGCTGCCACAACAATTGTGAGGGCTGACCCTAGCGACAACTAAGCTACGGAGAGCACCTGGGTTGGCCACTAGCAGCAGCGCATGATTGAGACCTCCGGCGTCATCGAGAAGGAACAGGGCAACGGGTTCTACCTGGTCACCCTCGAGCAGCCCGCTGGCCACCAATGCCTCTGCCGCGCCGCCGGCAAGCTGACCAAGTTCCGCATCAAATTGCTGGCTGGCGACAAGGTGCTGGTTGAGATCAGCCCCTACGACCTGAGCCGCGGTCGCATCACCTACCGCGAACGCAACGCCAACGCCGGTCCCCGTCCAGGTGGCAACCGTCCTGGTGGTCCCCGCCGTCGTTAATCCATCAATCTCGAAACCCTGGGCCTGTGCCCAGGGTTTTTTGTTGTTGGGGTTACTCAGAGCAGGCTTTCGATCGCCGCCTTGAATTCACTGCGCTGCTTGACCCCACGGAACTGCTGCTTGAGCTCCTTGTTCAGGAAGACCTGAACGGTGGGCGTACCGCTGACGCCGGCCTGCTGGGCGATCTCCTGCTCCGTCTCGATGTCGATCTCGATGCCCTGGGCCTGTCCCCCCAGTTCATCGAGAACCCGCTTGAGCTGAGGCTTGAGCACGTGGCAGGGGCCGCAGGTGGGTGAGGTGTAGACGACGACCAGGGGCTTGGTGCTGTCGTGGTAAAGCTTCCTCAGGGCGAAACTTCCCTTCTGCCAGAGGGCATCAGCGCTGTAGTTGGCTTCGTCGCTGACCGCGGTGCGCTTGGTTTCGCCGACCTCGGCTGGATCGACAGGGTCATGGCTAACGGTGACCGCGAGATCCTTCTCCGTCAGCCAGCGCTCTGCCGCCAGAGCGGCCTGGCAGCCACTTCCGGCGGCCGTGATCCCCTGGCGCCATTCCGCATCAGCGACGTCCCCGGCGGCATAGACCCCCTCAAGACTGGTTTCGGGACGACCAGGCTGGGTGATCAGGTAGCCCTTGCTGTCGGTGCTGAGCTGCTCGCGGACCAGGCGGGTGTTGGGGGTGTGGCCGATGGCATAGAACAACCCGCGCACGGGCAGGTCCTCGCTCGGGCCGCCGTTGGTGTCCTTGAGCTGGATGGATTCGAGCCAGTCGCCACCGCTGCAGTTCGCCAGTTGCCGGTTCCAGTGGACCTGGACCTTGGTATTGGCCAGCACGCGATCGGCCATGGCCTTGCTGGCCCGAAGCTTGTCGCTGCGAACGATCAGATGAACGCGGCTGGCGTATTTGGTCAGATAGACCGCTTCCTCGCAGGCGGAGTCGCCGCCTCCGACGACTGCCAGTTCCACATCGCGGAATTGCGGTGTCGCGCCATCGCAGATGGCGCAGGCGCTGATGCCAGCGTTCCAAAAGCGCTGCTCGCTGGGCAGGCCGAGACGATTGGCACTGGCACCCGTGGCCAGGATGACGGCGTGGGTCTGGATCGTCCGGCCGTCCGCCTGAATCCGGAAAGGGCGCTGGGAGAGGTCAATCGAATCGGCATCAGCCTCCACCAGTCGGCTGCCCCAGCGCACGGCTTGGGCCTTGATCCGATCCATGAGTTCTGGCCCGAGGATCCCGTCGGGGAAGCCAGGAAAGTTCTCGACATGCGTGGTGGTCATGAGCTGACCGCCAGGGATGCCCCCATCCTGGAAACCCGTGATCAGCACTGGGCTCAGATTGGCGCGTGCGGCATAGATGGCCGCGGTGTATCCCGCCGGACCTGACCCCACGATGACAAGGTTCTCAACCGATCCGGGTGCACCAGCGGCCATGACCTAAGGCGGAATGACTTCGCTTTAGTTTAGGGATCGATCGCGGCTGGGTTGGGTTTGCAGCCCGGGTGGCTGCCCGCAGAACCCATTGAGCAGAGCAAATAAAGAGATCGCTCTAAAGATTCTCTTTAGATTTCAAGCAGGCCGTCGGATTCGCTGCTGGTTTCGCTCTCTGGGAACTTCTCGAAGTTGGGGACCATCAAAACTTGGTCCTGAAGGAGTTCGGGTTGGTCGTCAGAGCAGAGGATCCATTCCCGGAACTCCTCTGTCAGGGCGTAGCTGTCTTCGTAGAGCTCGCGATCATCCAAGCAAGCAATGCGAGTGACCGCCCAATTTGTTGCGACGGTGATCCGCCGTTGGATTGAACCGTGCATGGTTCCCCTTGCGGTTGAGACCACGTTGACAGCTCAGGTGCCGCCTCCAGTGGTTAGTACG
The DNA here is from genome assembly GCF_023115425.1 of Synechococcus sp. A10-1-5-1. Taxonomy (NCBI): domain Bacteria; kingdom Bacillati; phylum Cyanobacteriota; class Cyanophyceae; order Synechococcales; family Synechococcaceae; genus Synechococcus; species Synechococcus sp. A10-1-5-1. Next base: position 2,221,029 of record NZ_CP096032.1, read on the forward strand.
CACAACGTCGCATTAATTGCTGCATATTCGATGTAGTCATTGATGCATCAAGAAGTCGGGTAGGCGTGGGCCACGCACGCGAATTACCCCTCCGGCTCCATCCTCCACGGCCTGCAGCGGCAGGCTGGCGCCTCGGCTTTGGCCACTTGCTTCTTCAACAGTCTCGTTGTTCTTGGGTCGAAGGACGTAGGGCTCGCTGAGGGACCAGGTGCGGGCGTACTGCATCAGCAGCGGATCAGCCGGTGCGAAGACGTAGGACGGGTGCCTGGGGACGGTTTCGGCGAGGGCGCGCTCACCGTTCATTCGAACAGCCCTCGTGATGGCCTGCACGAAGCGCGTGCGGGTCACAACGGTGGTCAGATAGGCCACCACCCGCAGCCTGGGGGCGTCGAACCCCTCGGCGCACATGTCAATGCTCACCAGCCAGTCGGAGTCCCCGGCTTTGAAGCGCTCCATTCGCTCGGGCGCCTCAGGGTCTTGGGAGTGCACCAGCTGAACCCGGTCCCCCTCCTCCTCCAGCAGCCCGCAAATTCTGCGGGCATGGGCGATGTCACGGGCCACCACCAGGCCGCCAGCTTCCGGGTGCTCCCGCCGCACCGCCTCGATCCGTTTGCGGGCATTGAGCAGCAGGCGTAAAGCAATGCTGCTGCTGTCCCCCAGGCGGATGGCCCGCCGTAGGTTCCGCGCCCGCCAGCTTTCCCGCTCTTCCTGGGAGAGCGGTGAGCGCTCGGTGTCCCCTACTTCCCCCCGACGGCCATGGTCCACCCAGCCGTCCTGGAAGCGGAATTCCAGGGGGCGGACATCACCGGCTTGGATCAATTCCCGGGGCTCGACGCTGAGGTCGGGAGCAATCTGCTCGACCCATTCCTGGCCGTCATGGACCTGAATCCGCCGGGCTGCGCAGAAGCCGAGGTTGTCGGCGCGAAACGGTGTCCCGGTGAGCCCCAGCCGTAGCTGAGCGCTTTGGCTCAGGCGGCTAAAGGCGTGGCCCCAGGCCGTCGCCTCCGGTTCCTCCGGGTCAACCCCCAGGTGGTGCACCTCATCGGCAATGGCCAGCCAGGAACCCCAGTCCCAGTGCTGGAGTTCCTGCTCGAGGGACTTCAGGTTGCGCCCAGCAGCCTGATAGGTGATCAGCAGGCCATCGCTGTCCGCAAGATCGCTGGCGCTGAGTCCTGGTTGCCAGTCCTTGAGCTTCAGGTTGAGGCGCTCCGCCGAGGAGATCCACTGGGCGGCGATGGAGCTCCGATGGCAGAACACCAAAAAGCGAGCAAGCCGGCCTTCCCGGAGCAGCCGCTCGAAGCTCAGCAGGGCCCCCAGGGTTTTGCCGGCCCCAGGCCCGGCGTTGATCAGGACGTCACTGCCCTGACGGGTTTCCAGTCGGCGCCGCAGCAGTTGGATCAGCTGGATTTGCCACTGCCGCGGCTGCAGGTTGCTGAGCGGCCGCGGCTCCACTGCTGCGGACTCCTCCGCAGCGGCAGGAGCGCGCTTGGGGACGCGCAGATCAAACGACAGCGATGGCATGCCGCCATTGTGTGGGGATTCGGCCAAAAAAGTTGGGCACTTCTACCTATTCGCATCGGCGCTGGAGGCACTAACTTCCGGCCATCACCCGCTCCCGGGCTTTGCCCCTGTTGCCCATGGATGAGCGTTCTTTGTTTTCGCTGAGCACCGATGAGCTCCGGCAGCGCTTCGAGCTGGCGCTGAGTTTGGAGTGCGATCTCGATCCCATGATCCTTCGGGCCCGCATGCTGCGCCGGCAGGGCTCAAGTCCCCACGCCCGCTGCTTAGAACAGGAGCTCCTGCCTCTGTTCTGAGCCCATGCGTGTGGCGGTCACTGGCGCCTCCGGCAAAACCGGTTGGAGAGTCGTCGCCGAAGCCCTGGCCCGTGGTTCCGAGGTTCGAGCGATCGTCCGACCTGACTCGAGTCTTCCGCCGGGTTTAGAGGGAGCCGAGATCCATCGCCTCCACTTGAGTGATGGCGCAGCCCTGCAGGAGGCCCTGCGCGGCTGCGACGCCCTGGTCATCGCTACAGGTGCCCGTCCCAGCATCGATTTGCTGGGTCCCCTCAAAGTGGACGCCCTAGGGGTGCGTCAGCAGCTTGAGGCTTGCCGCAGCGTGGGGCTCAAGCGCGTGGTGCTCGTCAGTTCGCTCTGTGCGGGTCGATGGCTGCACCCCCTCAACCTTTTTGGGCTGATCCTGGTCTGGAAGCGTCTGGGTGAGCAGTGGCTCGAGCAGAGCGGGCTGGACGTCACGATCGTTCGTCCCGGTGGCCTGAAGGAAGCCGAGGAGGACCTCGCCGCTCAGCACCTGCGTTTCTCCGGCGCGGATCAACAGCAGGACGGCAGTCTTCCGCGCCGCTTGGTGGCCCGGGTTTGCCTGGATGCCTTGGAGGCTCCGGCCAGCGTCGGACGCATTGTTGAGATCACGAGTGCGGTCCCGGACTCTCCCGCGTCTGAACCCCCTGCGCTTGCCAGCTGGTTGGCTTGAGAACGCTTCCGGCCGTATGCGAATCTGCCTCAACCCAGGGTCGAGACATTGATTCGTGTTTTAGTGCCAAGGGAGTGCCGACCTGGTGAAACCAGGGTTGCGGCCACTCCCGAAACCGTGCGCCGTCTGGCGGCACGCGGCTGCACCTTTGCCATCGAGCGCGGCGCTGGTCAGGCCAGTGGTTACGACGACGCGTCCTATGCGGACGCCGGTGCTGCACTGGTGGACCCCAGTACTGAGCAGTGGTCCCAAGCCGACGTGGTCCTCGCTGTCCAGGGCTCAGATCTGGCCCAGCAGCGCTCCGAACTTGCTTCGCTGAAGCCCGGCGCTCTGCTCCTTGGCCTCCTGGAGCCCCACGGCAACGACGCGCTGAAGCAGCGCTTTGAGGCCGGTCGGGTGACCGCACTGGCCCTGGAGCTGCTGCCTCGGATTAGCCGGGCCCAGAGCATGGATGTGCTCTCCTCCCAGGCCAATATCGCTGGCTACAAAGCGGTTCTGCTCGCTTCGGCAGCGCTGGATCGCTACGTACCGATGCTGATGACCGCCGCCGGCACGATTCAGCCGGCTCGGGCGCTGATCTTGGGCGCCGGTGTGGCCGGCCTCCAGGCCCTGGCGACGGCCCGTCGACTCGGAGCTGTGGCCTACGTCAGTGACGTGCGCCCCGCCGCCAAGGAGCAGGTGGAGTCCCTGGGTGGCCGCTTCATCGATCCCCCTGAATTGGATCAAAAGCCCGGTGAATCGGGTGGCTACGCCAAGCAGGCCACTGAGGCGTTCTTGGCTGAGCAGCGCCGTCAACTCACCGAGCAGCTGGCCCTGGCTGACATGGTGATCTGTACCGCCCAGGTGCCGGGCAAGAAGGCCCCGCGCCTGATCGACGACGCGATGCTGCAACACATGCGCCCCGGCAGTGTTGTGGTTGACCTGGCAGTCGCTCAGGGCGGCAACTGCGAAGGCACGGTGCCTGGTCAGACCGTCTTCCGTCACGGCGTTCAACTGGTCGCCGGTGACGGGCTGCCCTGCAGCGTGGCCAACCACGCCAGCGCCCTCTATTCCCGCAACATCGCCGCTCTGTTGGAGCTGTTGCTCAACACCACCGCCGAGGGGGCTTCCTCGGTGAATCTCGATCTCGACGATGAGATCGTCTCTGGCTGCCTGTTCAGCCACAACGCCCCTGAATCTGCCGGAGGTGCTGCATGAGCAGCCTGAATGAAGCCCTGTGGGTGCTGCTGCTCGGCAGCCTCCTGGGTCTGGAACTGATTGGCAAGGTGCCCCCCACCCTGCACACCCCCCTGATGAGCGGTGCCAACGCCATCAGTGGCATCACCGTGCTGGCCTCCCTGACCCTGATCGCTCAGGCCCAGGGCAATCCCGGGATGCTGATCCTCGGCGCGGTCTCCCTGGGCTTTGCCCTGTTCAACGTGATCGGGGGCTTCCTCGTGACCGACCGCATGCTCGCCATGTTCAGCCGCAAGAAGTCAGGAGCACGCCGATGAGTGGCCTCGCGCTGTTTGGTTATCTGATTGACCTGCTGGCAGTCCTGCTGCTGGCCCTGGGCCTCAAGGGCCTCTCCAAGGTTCGTTCCGCCCGCTCCGCTAACGGCCTGGCTGCCCTGGCCATGGGCTTGGCAGTGGTGGGTCTGTTGATTCAGCTGCAGCCCGCACCGGTGGCGTGGCTTTGGATCGCAGTCGGCACGGCTGCCGGCGGTCTGCTGGGTCTGCTCACCGCTCGCCGGGTGCCGATGACCTCCATGCCGGAGACCGTCGCCCTCTTCAACGGCTGCGGTGGCATGGCCTCCCTGCTGGTGGCCATTGCCGTGGCCCTCTACAACTCCGCTGAGTCGGACATGGTGGCCCTGGTGTCCATCGTGATCTCTGTCTTCGTCGGTTCGATCACCTTCAGCGGCTCCATCGTGGCGATGGGCAAGCTGCAGGGTTGGATCGATACCCCCGGCTGGACCCAAAGCCAGGTGCGCCATGGCGTGAATATCGCCATCGCCGTTGCGGCCCTGGTGGGTGCCTTCGCCCTCCCCGGTGACCCCGCTGGTTCCTCCCTCTGGCTGCTGGTTGTGGCCTCCAGCCTGCTGGGCATTGGCGTGACCCTGCCCATCGGCGGCGCCGACATGCCCGTCGTGATCTCGCTGCTGAACTCCTATTCCGGCGTGGCTGCCGCTGCCGCTGGTTTCGTGGTCGGTAGCCAACTGCTGATCGTGGCCGGCGCCATGGTCGGTGCCGCTGGCCTGATCCTCACCCAGGTGATGTGCACCGGCATGAACCGCTCCCTGGTGAGCGTCCTCTTTGGTGGTGCCCTCGGTGGCAGCGCCCCCGTCGGCGGTGGTGGCGATGAGGCTGGCTACAGCCGGATCGTCAGCTGCAGCCCCGAGGAATGCGCCATGGCCCTCGAGAGCGCTGAGCGCGTGGTCTTCGTTCCTGGCTACGGCCTCGCGGTGGCCCAGGCCCAGCACGCCCTGCGTGAGCTGGCGAAGATGCTCGAAGCCAATGGCTCCGAAGTCAGCTACGCCATCCACCCGGTGGCCGGCCGCATGCCGGGTCACATGAACGTCCTCCTGGCGGAAGCCGATGTCCCCTACGAGCAGCTGCTCGAGATGGACACCATCAACCCCGAGTTCCCCCGCACCGACGTGGTCATCGTCTTGGGCGCGAATGATGTGGTGAATCCCGACGCCAAGAACGACCCCAATAGCCCCCTCTACGGCATGCCCGTTCTCGAGGTGGACGGGGCCCGTCAGGTGTTCGTGGTCAAGCGCAGCATGGGCGCCGGTTATGCCGGCATCAAGAACGCCCTCTTCGAGCTGCCCCAAACCGCCATGGTCTTCGGCGATGCCAAGGCAGTGCTGCAAGGTCTCTGCGCTGAACTGCGTAGCCAGGGCGTCGGTAAGGCCGCTTGATCCGGTCCTCACAATCGATCAGCATCGGGGGTCCTCCGGGCCCCTTTTTCATGGACGGTGAGCCTCCCTTTCAGCCTCGCTTTCCCTGGTGGAACGGTGATCTGCAAACCCTCAGGGACAGCTTCCGCCCGATCGATCTACCTGCGGATCGAGGTCACCCCCTGCCCTTTGATGTGGGCAATGGCGACCAACTGCTGGCCAAATGGGACGGCCCCCTGACAGGGGAGCCCCTGGGGTTGGTGCTGTTGATGCATGGCCTGGGCGGATCCAGTGAGCGCGGCGGGCTCAGGCGAATGGGGGACACCCTCCAGCGCTCCGGCTTTGCCGTGCTTCGCCTGAACATGCGGGGGGCAGGCTCTGGACGGACCCTGGCCCGTGGCACCTATGCGGCCAATAGCAATCGCGATCTGCTGCCGGTCTTGCGCCAGGCCCGGACCTTGGCCGCCGGCCGCCCTCTCTTGGGGATGGGGATTTCGCTGGGCGGGACCAAGCTGCTCAATGCCCTGACCTCCACGTCAGTGGAGCGCCGGACGGCAGGCCTTGATCCCCAGGCGCCACTCCTGGATGGGCTGGTCACCATCAGCTCTCCGGTGGATCTCGAGAGCTGCTCGCGCCAGATCGAACGGCCCCGCAACCGCATCTACCAGCACTGGCTCTTGAAGCGGCTGGTGGCCCAGACCCTGGCCGACCCCTTCGGGGTCACGGCCACCGAACGGCAAGCCCTCGAGGGACCCCTGCCGAGCATCCGCGCCTTCGATGCGGCGATTACGGCTCCCCGTTGGAGCTATGCCTCGGTGGATGACTACTACCGCCAGGCCAGTCCCCTCTGGCGCCTGCAGGAGGCCCGCTACAGAAGCCAGCTGCCGCCCACCTTGCTCATCCATGCCGAGGATGATCCCTGGGTGCCCGTGGAGCCCACCCGCACACTCGAAGCGATCCAGGACGAGCGCTTCCAGGTGCTGCTGACGGCCAAGGGTGGACACAACGGCTTCCACGGCCGCGGTGGCTGCTGGACCGATCAGCTCACGGCCCGATGGTTTCAGCGTTTGCTGGGCTGAAACGGCATCCGTTTGACGATCCAGTCCTCGATGGGAGTACCGCCGATGACGTGCTCCTTCAGGATCCGCTCGATGCGCTCGGCAGTGACCCCGCCGTAGACGATTCCTTCGGGCCAGATCAGCAGCACCGGCCCCTCGGCGCAGATGCGCAGGCAGTCCGCCTTGCTGCGCAGCACGATCCCGTCCGCGCGGGACGGATCTTCAAGTCCCCACTCCCGCACCAGTCGCTTGAGGGTGTTCCAGCTTTCCAGGCCAACGGCTGGATCAGGGCTGCAGAGCGCCTTGGCCGGGGTCGCGCACAGCAGCAGATGGTGCTGAATCAACGGCTGACTCAAACCGAGACGGCTGCAGCCTCACGCACCGCCTGACGGGACCAGGCGTCGACTGCGAGCACATCCTCCAGGGAGGGGTGGGCCATGAGGTCGGTCTTGTGGCGATCGCAGACCGCGTCGATCAATTTTGGAATGTCCAGGAAGTGAATCCGCTCCTCGAGGAAGAGCGCCACGGCCTGTTCATTGGCAGCGTTCATCACGGCGGGCATCGTTCCACCGGCTCTGCCGGCGGCATAGGCCAGCTCCATGCAGGGGTACTTGGCGGGATCGGGCTTGCGGAAGGTCAGTTGACCCACTTCCGTCAGATCCAGGCGGCGCCAGGGGGTCTCGAGGCGCTCCGGCCAGCTCAGGCAGTACAGGATCGGCAGCTTCATGTCCGGCCAACCCAGCTGCCCCAGCACGGAGGAATCCGCCAGCTCCACCATCGAGTGGATGATCGACTGCGGGTGAATGACGATCTCGATGTGGTCGTAGTCCAGGCCAAAGAGGTAGTGGGCCTCGATCACCTCCAGGCCCTTGTTCATCAAGGAGGCGGAATCGACCGTGATCTTGCGCCCCATGCTCCAGTTGGGGTGGCTGGTGGCATCGGCCACGGTGGCCTTGTGCAGATCAGCCGCGTCCCAGTCGCGGAAGGCACCGCCGCTGGCGGTCAGCTGAATCCGGCGCAGCCCTGGGGTGGGAACCCCCGTGGAAAGGCGTGCGGTGTCGGCCCAGGGCGTGCCCTGCAGGCACTGGAAGATGGCGGAGTGCTCGGAGTCGGCGGGCAGCAGGCGCGAGCCGCTCTTGGCCAGTTCCGGTAGTACCACCGGACCGGCCGCAATCAGGGTCTCCTTGTTGGCCAGGGCCAGGTCCTTGCCGGCGCGGATCGCGGCCAAGGTCGGCAGCAGGCCAGCGCAGCCGACGATGCCGGTGACCACGAGGTCAGCGCTGGACCAGGCCGCAGCCGTGCAGAGTCCGTCGGAGCCACCGACCAACTCCGGCAATTTGGCTGGCCGCTCAGCGGGGCCGAGGGCCTGGAGGCGTTCTTGTAGGGCGGGGAGTTTGGCCTCATCCGCCAGGGCCACCACCTCAGGGGCGTGCTTCTGGATCTGGCGGATCAGGAGATCGAGGTTGTTCCCGGCCGTCAGGGCGACCACGCGGAAGCGATCGGGAAACTCCTCGACGATCTCCAGGGTTTGGGTGCCGATGGATCCAGTGGAGCCGAGCACGGAGAGGGCTTTCACGGCGGAGCTCCAGGGGTCTGCGGCCAGTTTCCCATTTCCAGGCGCGTAGCGTTGCCGGCACTCCTTTGATCCGCGATGGCCGAGCAGAACCCGGCGGCGCCCCAGCGCTGGCCCTACGTCCTGGGATGTGGCTTCGCCATGGGGGCTGCCGATGTGGTTCCGGGGGTTTCCGGAGGCACCATGGCCTTCATCCTGGGCATCTACGGCACCCTGCTGGAGGCCATCTCGGGCTTTGATTTCGAGTTTCTTGCCCTGCTGCGCCGCGGTGCTTGGGCAGAGGCGGCCGCGCGGGTGCACTTGGGGTTTTTGGTGCCCCTGCTGGCCGGTCTGCTCGGCTCAGTTCTGGTGCTGGTGCGCCCGATCACCTGGCTCTATGTGAACCAGCCGGTTCTGCTCTTTGCCTTCTTCTTTGGCTTGATCCTGGGCTCGATCGTGCTGATCGCCCGTCATGCCCATTGGGGGGCTGCCGGCCTGGTGGCGATGGTGATCGGTGTGGTGGCGGCGTTGGTCCTCGTGACCCGGACTCCGGTGACCATGCCCCATGACCCCTTCACCATCTTCTGGAGCGGTGCGGTGGCAATCATGGCGATGATCCTCCCCGGTGTGTCGGGCTCCTTTCTGCTGCTGGTGCTGGGGCAGTACCAGCACGTGATGGAGGGGGTGAAGGCCTTGGATCTGGCGACCTTGGTGCCCTTCGCCCTGGGCTGTGCGACGGGACTGCTGCTGTTTGTGCGTCTGCTGAGCTGGCTGCTGAAGCGCTGGCATGGCCAGACCGTCGCCCTGCTGATGGGCTTCATGGCCGGTTCCCTCTGGAAGATCTGGCCCTTCCGCACCGTGCTGGAGAGCACCACCAACGCGAAGGGCAAGTTGATCGTGTTGCGGGACGCCCTGGCGGCGCCCCCCAGCGGTTCGGCCTTCGCAATGGCCCTGTTGTTGATGGGCCTTGGGGTGCTGCTGGTGCTGGGTCTTGAGCAGGTTCAACAGCGCATGGGAGCCGCGGAAATGGGGGGCTGAGGCCGCTCCCTTGCCGTGCCGGGGAAACTGGGGGCTGCTTGCAGTCCCTTGAATGGCCCCCGGTGATCGCGGTCATCCCCCCGAGCAGTGGGGGTCCTCCCTTGGTTTTGTTCTGGCCGCGGCGGGGAGTGCCGTTGGCCTGGGCAACCTCTGGGGATTTGCCTACCGCGCCTCCCAGGGGGGCGGCGCGGCGTTTGTGCTCCTGTACCTCTTGATCGTCTCGGTGGTCTGTCTGCCGGTCTTGGTGGCCGAGATGGTCCTGGGGCGCAGCACGGGCCATGCCCCCCTACTGGCGCCGATCACCGCCGGCGGGCGCCGCTGGGCCCCGCTGGGATGGCTGTTCATGGCTGCCGCGGTGGGGATCCTCAGCTACTACGCCGTCTTGATGGGCTGGACCGGCCGCAGCCTGGTCCATGCCCTGAGTGCTCCGCTCCCGGCCGATATCCCCGCGGCTGAACGGTTTTTTGCCGGCATCAGCAGCGGAGGGGACGCGGTGTTGGGGCACCTGATCAGCCTGGCCCTCACCGGGGTGGTGGTGGCCGCTGGCATCAAGGCCGGCATTGAGCGCCTGACCCGCTGGGCCATGCCGCTGCTGTTCGTCCTCCTGCTGGCCCTGGTGATCTGGGCTGCCTTTTTGCCCGGGGCCCATCAGGGCTACAGCGGCTTCTTGCTGCGTTGGGACACAAGCAAGCTCACGGACCTGACCACGATTCGCAACGCCTTCACCCAGGCCTTCTTCTCGATCGGCACCGGAATCGGAGCGATCTTGGCCTATTCGACCTATCTCCAGCGCCGCAGCCCCATTCCTGGGGAAGCGGTGGCGGTGGTGGGCATGGACACTGCCGTCGGCCTGATGGCGGGCTGCATCACCTTCCCGCTGGTGGCCAGCTTTGGCCTGGTGGATGTGGTGAGCGGCAGCACCGTGGGCACCCTGTTCATCAGCCTTCCGACAGGGCTGTCTTCCCTGGGTGGCGGCGGCCGGGTGGTGGCCGCGGTGTTTTTCCTGTTGGCCTACGTGGCCGCGATCACCTCATCGGTGTCCCTGCTGGAGGTCCCGGTGAGTTCGCTGATGGATCGCCTGGGCTGGAGCCGCTCCCGGGCGGTCTGGCTGATGGTGTTGCTGATCGCCGTCATCGGCTTGCCGTCCTGCCTGGATGTCGCGGTGCTCGAGCGGATGGATGCCCTCTTCGGTGGCGTCTGCCTGATCGCCGGTGGCCTGCTCATGGCCCTGCTGCTGGGCTGGCAGGTGCCCGATCGCTTCCGCAGCGATCTGATCGAGTCGGGGTCGTCGCCGGAGCTGGTGCGGCTGCTGCGCTGGGCCCTGCGTTGGATCTCCGTGCCAGCCATCAGCTTGGGTCTGCTGATCTCGATCATCGACTTGGCCAAGAGCTGGAGCGCTTCTGGCGCTTAACTGATCCCAGCTTTTCTCGTCCTATGGCCATCGGTCCCCAGTGGCTCCAGCGCTTCAACTTCATTGAGCGGGCAAAGTTGGAGCGTCAGCTGTGGGAGGCCTTTGAGCGGGGCGAGCCGATCGAGACGCTGGTGGAGGAGTGTGAGCCGGGCTTTCAAAAGGAGGTCTGGAGCACCACCGCCACCCGGATCCGCAAGATCGAAAAAATGATGCGCGATCAGCAGGCTCCGAAGAGCTGAGGGCGCACTACTCGATCACTTGCGCCTGCCGCACCGCCGTTGGCGGACCTTGGCGGTTTGCGCCAGGTGCCCAGTGCCGTAACTCCAGGCGGTTGGACGGCGCCAAACTCATGTCCGTACGCCAGCCGCTAATCCACTGGATCACAACGGTGTCGCCGTTGAGGTGCCAGACGCCACCCGATTGGGAGTCAATGCTGTTGAAAGCCAGGCCATTGGAGAGCAGCGCTGCCGTGTAGGGAGGGAGCCCTGGCTGTGCCGGCGGGAAGCTGTAGACCCCCACAGCATCCGCCGCTGCCCCCTGGAGCTTGACCGCGGTTCCGAAGTTGGAGGGTTGTTCGCTGCGGGATTGGCCCGGGCTCCAGGCCGAGTGGCTCAAGCCGCTGGGGCTGACGTAGATCCAGTCGCTCCAGCCATCGCTGTAGTCGACGCGGATGCCATTCCCCCAGCTGCTCCACTGGCCTAACTCCCGGAATTCCGCATCCCTCAGTTGCGTCGAGCCGGCGTTCGGGACCCCTGCCGTGCCGACGGTGCTGACGGCCTTGCCATCGGCGTAAACCCGCACATTGAACAAGTTGTTGCGGCTGTCAGTGAGGGCCCAAACCCCAACGAAACGGCTGATTGCTTGCGCTTCCCTTGCGGCTGGCTCTGCAGCAAAAGCAGGGGGCTGCCCCGGAAGACCCAAGACGGCGCAGAGGCCAAGTCCACCGAGGGCGGTGCTGAGGTGCCGCATGAGCGATCCAATCAACCTTGGGCCAAGTCTGCTGAGCGTTCAGCTCCTCAGCCATTCGGTGATGCCGCCGGGTTTGTCGATCAACTCGATGCCCTGGGCCTTGAGGTCATTGCGGATCTGGTCGGCTGCGGCGAAGTCCTTTGCGGCCTTGGCCGCTCTGCGCGCTTCGATCTGGGCTTCAATCGCCCGATCCTCGAGACCCCCTGTGGCTCCCGCGGTCTCTTGCGGTTCGTGCTGGAGCCCAACCACCGCGGCGAGCTCTAGCAGCAAGGCCAGTTGCTGCTGGCTGCTGGCCTGCTCGAGTTCGCTGCTCGCGCTGGCGTCACCGCGCTCGATCCGGTTGGCCAGACCCCGCAGCGGTTTGGCGAGCTCAAACAGCACCGCCAGGGCGGCGGAGGTGTTGAGGTCGTCGTCCATGGCTGCAGCAAAGCGCTTTCGGGCCTCCTGCAATGGGACGGGTAGCTCGGACTGCGACCGAGTGGTTCCAACGGTCAGGCCCAGGGCGACGTTCAGACCTTTCCAGCCGGTGGCTGCGGCCTCAAGGGCCTCGGCGGTGAAGTCCAGCGGTTTGCGGTAGTGGGCCTGGAGGGTGAACAAGCGCAGGGTCATCGGCGAGACCCCGGAATCCAGTAGCGCCCGGATTGTGGTGAAGTTGCCGAGGGATTTCGACATCTTTTGGCCGCCCACATTGACCATGCCGTTGTGGAGCCAGTAGTGGGCTAGCTCCTTGCCGGTGGCGGCTTCCGATTGGGCGATCTCGTTCTCGTGGTGGGGGAAGACCAGGTCCGCGCCACCGAGGTGGATATCGATGGTCTCCCCCAGTTCCTCGCGCACCATCGCTGAGCACTCGATGTGCCAGCCCGGACGGCCCTGGCCCCAGGGGGAGGAGAAGCTGGGCTCCCCCGGTTTGGCTCCCTTCCAGAGGGCGAAATCGAAGGGATGTTGTTTGCGGGCTTCTTCCGCGCTGGCAACCCGACCGGCGGCGTTGTCCTGCTGCTGCTCGAGATCGCGGCCGCTGAGCTTGCCGTAGCCGGCATGCTTCATCACGGCGAAGTAGACGTCCCCATCGGCGGAGTAGGCGGCGCCCTTGGCCTCCAGTTCGCTGATCAAGGTGCGAATTGCATCGAGGCTGCGGGTGGCCCGCGGCATCCGGTCGGCCGGGAGGATGTTCAGGCGCCCCATGTCGGCGACAAAGGCGTCGATATTGCGCTCGCTGACTTCCTCCATCGAGGTCCCCTCCTCGCTGGCACGGTTCAGGATCTTGTCGTCAATGTCGGTGTAGTTCTGCACGAAGGTCACCGCATAGCCGCTCCAGCGCAGGTAGCGGCGCAGAACGTCCCAGGCGATGTAGCTGCGGGCGTGGCCCAGGTGGCAGAGGTCATAAACCGTGACGCCGCAGCAATAGATGCTGACCTTGCCGGTCTCGATCGGCTTGAACTCCTCGACGCGGCGGGTGAGGGTGTTGGTGAGCCGCAGGGTCATTTCGCTTCCATCCAGTTGGGGCCAACACCGGTCTCCACCACCAGGGGCACAGACAAGGTCACCGCGCGCTCCATGGTTTCACGCGTGAGGGTCACCACCTGATCGAGGGCCTCCGGCGCCGCTTCCAGCACCAGTTCGTCATGCACCTGCAGCAGTAGGCGCGCCGGCAGGGCGCTTTCCGCTAACCGTTGATGTAGCTGCACCATGGCCAGCTTGATGATGTCGGCGCTGGAGCCCTGGATTGGGGCATTGGCGGCGGCTCGGAGTTGCTGGGCTTCCATGCCTCCGCGGCGTGCCACGTCGAGTTCGATCTCCAGGGGGTCCTTGCCGAGGTGTCGGCCCAGGCCGCTGGGGTCAAAGGCAAAGGGGCGACGGCGCCCCAGGATTGTTTCCACGTAACCCCGGCTGAGGGCCAGGCGCTCCTGCAGTTCCAGGAAGGCAAAGACCTTCGGGTAGCGCTGCTTGTATTTGCTCAGGAACTCCTTGGCTTCGGCCTGGCTCACACCGGTCTCACGGGCAAAGCGCTGAACGCCCATCCCGTAGATCACCCCGAAGTTGATCGTCTTGCCCAAGCGGCGCTCGTCGCTGCTGACCTCCTCCTTCTCAAACAGAAGCCGGGCTGTCAGGGCATGGACGTCGTCCCCGTTTTGGTAGGCCTCTACCAGCACCTCCTCGCCAGAGAGGTGGGCCAGGATCCGCAGCTCGATCTGGGAGTAGTCGGCGCTGATCAGGGTCCAGCCGGCCTCGGGCAGAAACGCTTTGCGGATCCGCCGGGAGAACTCGGTGCGAACGGGGATGTTCTGCAGGTTGGGGTTGCTGCTGGAGAGCCGTCCAGTGGCGGTGACCGCTTGGTTGAAGTCCGTGTGGACTCGCCCTGTCTCAGGCTCCATCAGGGCCGGGAGCGCATCGACATAGGTGCTCTTGAGCTTGCTCAAGGTGCGGTGCTCCAGCACCAGGCGCACCACCGGATGGGCGTCCTCCAGCTTCTCGAGCACCGTCGCGTCGGTACTCCAGCCGGTCTTGGTTTTGCGTGATTTCTTGCGATCGAGCCCGAGGGTGTCGAACAGGAGCTCACCCAGTTGCTTGGGTGAGGCCAGGTTGAACTCGGTACCGGCGGCGTCCTTGGCTTCCGTCTCCAACCGCTCGAGGGTTGCCTTGAGCTCCCGGCTGAGTTCACCGAGGTAGTCGGTGTCGATTCGAATTCCGGTGGCTTCCATCTGGGCCAGCACCGGCTCCAGGGGCAGCTCCACCTGATCGAGCAGCTTCGCCAGAGGTTGACCCATCGCCTCCAGCTGTCCCCGCAGCAGTGGGGTCAGGCGGTAGGTGACATGGACATCCATGCCGCAATAGAGGGCGGCCTGGGCCATGGGGACCGCCGAGAAGTTGGCGCCCTTGGGGACCAGTTCGCTGTAGCTGGTGGGCAAGAAGCCGAAATTGCGCTGGGCCAGGAGCTCCAGGCCATGCTTGGCGTTCGCATCCCGCAGGTAGTCCGCCAGCAGGGTGTCCATGACGACTCCGGCCAAGGCCAGGCCATGGCGCAGAAGGATCAGCCGGTCGTACTTGGCGTTCTGCAGGGTCTTGGGGTGCTCGGCGCTGCTCAGCCAGGGGGCCAGGGCCCCCAGCACCTGATCGAGGGGCAGTTGGGGTGGATCGCTGAGTTCGGCCTGATGGCCGATCGGGATGTAGGCCAGATCGCTGAGGCCCTCGCCCCAGCACAGGCCGAGGCCCACCAGTTCGGCTTGGAAGGGATTGAGGCTGGTGGTTTCGGTGTCGAGGGCCACCGGGCTCTGCCGGTCGCTGGATCCCAGCAACCGCTGCACCAAGGCCTCGAGGGCTTCGGTGCTGGTGATCAGTTGGGGCTCCAGGGCTGGGGGCTCGCTGCTGCGATGGCCGCTCTCCTGGAGTGGCTCGGGTTGGGCGTCGGCCGCGGCTACCGGGTCGGCTGTGGTTGTGGTTGTTGCCGCTGGGGGGTCGTTGGAGAAGACCGTGGCGAAGCTGTTGACCTGCCGCCGCAGGCTGAACAGTTCCAGCTCCTCCAGGCTTTCGGCCAGGGAGTCACTCTTGACTGACCCCAGGGGAAGACGCGGGTCTTTGGGGAGCGGGATGTCTACCAGGATTTCCGCCAGCATCCGCGAGCGGTAGGCGTTCTCCCGGTCATTGCTGAGCTTGCCCAGTAGGGCGCCTTTCAGCGCTCCCTTGGGATCTTTGGCCTTGGGGCCTGCGGCTTCGAGCTCCTCCAGCGCGGTGTAGATCCCATCGAGATCGCCATGGGCGTTGAGCAGGTTGATGGCGGTCTTGGGGCCCACCCCTTTGACTCCGGGGATGTTGTCGCTGCTGTCGCCCGTGAGCGCCTTGAGGTCCACCACCTCTTCAGGGGTGACTCCCAACTTGGCCACGACGCCGTCGCGGCGAATCTCCAGGGGGCCGCTGCTCTTGGCGTAGGGACCGCCACCCATGTAGAGGACGGCGATGTCGCGCTCGTCATCCACCAGCTGGAAGAGGTCACGATCCCCCGAGAGGATCCGCACCCTCCAACCGTCGTTGGCCGCACGGTTGGCCAGGGTTCCCAGGACATCGTCGGCCTCGTAGCCGGGTGCCATGCAGAGGGGGATATCGAGGGACTGCTCGAGGATCTGCTGCAGGTTCCCCAGGTCCTGGAAGAAGTGTTCTGGGGCTACGTCACGATGGGCTTTGTAGGCCTCGTCAGCTTCATGGCGGAAGGTGGGTTCAGCCGTGTCAAAGGCAATGACCACCCCTTGGGGGGCCAGACCTTTGCAGTTGTCCAGCAGGGCCTTGAGAAAGCCGTAGGTGACCGAGGTGGGGATGCCCTCTTTGGTGCTCAGTCCCCCTTCCCCTCCTTTGCTGAAGGCATAGAAGCTGCGAAAAGCCAGGGAGTGGCCATCCACCAGCAGCAGCAGGGGTTTGAGGGTGGTGCCGCCGGTCAAAACGCCCTGGAAATCGAGTGGACCCAGCCTGGCAGAACGGGCCGTGCTGCCTTGAGTCCCTGCGGCCGTTATCGCTGGTGGCTCGAGCGGCAGTGGCAGCCGCGGGCCCCGCGCCTGCTGTTCATCGGCCTGAATCCCTCCCGGGCCGATGGTCAGCGGGACGATCCCACCCTGCGGCGCTTGATCGGCTTCGCTCAGGCCTGGGGCTATGGAGCACTGGAGGTCCTGAACCTGTTTTCACGCATCTCCGCCACTCCGGCGGTGCTCCGGCGCAGCGCCGATCCGATCGGCTCGCAGACCGACCAGTGGTTGCAGCAGCGCCTGAGGGCCCTGACGCCTGCTCCAGGGTCTGCGGTCTGGCTGGGCTGGGGGAATGGCGGACAGTGGCGGGGGCGGGCTCGAGCGGTGTTGCCCGTTCTGCTCGAGCAGAACGTCCCGCTCCTGGCCCTGGGCCTGACCGCCAGCGGTCAGCCGCGGCATCCTCTCTATGCGGCCAAGGCTGCGCAGCCGCTGCGTTTGACCCATTCTGGGGAGGAGCTTCGGCCTGGTTCCGCCCTCCGATGACCCGTAACCCAAGCCGCTACGCGATCCATCTGCTGCTGTCCGGGGGCCATGAGCAGGTGGTGCACTTCCCCAGCCTGGACGCCTTTCAGCAGTGGTACGGAACGGTGCTCAATGCCGGACCGGCCGATGCCTTCATCAATGTCCCGATCACTGAGCTCCCCGGTGAGTACCTGGTGGTGCGCCCCAGTGCGGTGAAGGGGATCCGAGTGGAGCCAGTGTTTGGCGCCCTCGATGACGATGACTTCTGAGCTGATCTGGGGCTTTGCCTTCTTTGCTGGGGCCCTGGCTCAGCTGCTGGCCCGTCTGAGTGGCTGGCCATCGGTGGTGTTGCTGCTGGCGGCGGGCCTGTTCATCGGTGATGCCGGGCTGGATTGGGTGCAGCCCGAGACCCTGGGGGGAGGGCTGGAGTCCTTGGTGGGGCTGCTGGTCAGCTTGGTGCTCTTCGATGGCGGCCTGAATCTGCGCTTGGCCGGCCGGGACCTGCAGCGCACGGTGTTGCAGTTGGTGCTGACCCGTGGCCTGCTCGGGCTGGTGGGTGGCGCGCTCTTGGCCCATGAACTGGCGGGGCTGCCCTGGCCTTTGGCCTGGGTCTTTGGTGCCATCGCCCTGGGAACGGGGCCCACGGTGATCACTCCCCTGGTGCAGCAGATGCGCCTGGTGCCGCGGCTCGCCAACGTCTTGGAGGCTGAGGGGTTGATCTTGGAGCCGGTGGGGGCGGTGTTGGCCCTGCTGCTGTTGCAGTTAGCCCTGGGTGATCTGTCCCAGTGGGATCAGGTCCTGCCGCTGTTGCTGCTGCGCTTGGGCGGTGGGGTGTTGATCGGCAGTCTCTGCGGCTGGCTACTGGTCCTGGTGCTGGAGCGCCTGCCGAGCGACGCCGAGGGGCTCAAGTTGCAGCTGAGCCTGGGGGTGTTGTTTCTCTTGGTGAGTGGCACCCAGGCCCTCCTGCCGGAGGCGGGATTGCCGGCGGCGGTGTCAGCGGGGGTCGTGGTGGGCCTGCTCCTGAACGATGCAGCGAGCACGCTCGATGCGTTAATCGCCCACCTGGCGCAGCTGGCGATCACGGTGCTGTTCCCGCTCTTGGCGGCCGATCTCTCCTGGGGTGAGCTCTCTCCCCTGGGCTGGGGCGGCGCGAGTTGTGTGGCCGCCTTGATGCTGTTCCGTTGGTTGGTGGTTCAGGCCGGTTCGGTGGGCCTGCAGGGTCTGAACTGGAGCGACAAGTTGATGCTCAGCTGGATCGCGCCGCGGGGGATCGTGACGGCAGCGGTGGCCAGCCTGTTTGCCCTGAAATTGAGTGCCTCCGGCATCGCTGGCGGTGGCGCGCTCAAGGGCCTGGTGTTCCTGACCATCCTGATCACCGTCGCCGTGCAGGGACTCTCCGCTCCCCCACTGGCCCGTCGCCTGGGGCTTGTTGAGAGTGACCTAGAGGCTGCGCTCGATGCGAGCTCTGGCCTCGCCGCTGGGTTGGAGCAGCAGCCAGGTGGTGAGCAAATCGGGACCCTGGAGGCTGCCGAGTAGGGCGGCCCGCAGGGTTTTCATCAGCACCCCTTTCTTCACTCCGGCATCAGCCACGGCCTGACCCAGTAGTGCTTGGGCGGCGTCAGTGCTTAGGGGGCCTTCGGGGAGGTGCTCTAGCAGGGCCTTCAGGGCAGGACGGGCCCCTTCAACCTCGAGTTGCTTCAGGGCGGCTTCACTCAGTTCGGGCCGCTCAAAGAAGGGCCGGGCCTGATCAATGCCGTCCTTGAGGGTGACCAGCGATGGGCCCAGGAGGCCGCAAAGGTCTTTCAGCCAGTTGGCGTCGCTGTGCTCCCAGCCCAGGGCATTCCACTGGGGTTGCAGTTCCGCCAGCAGTTGCTCGGGGCTGCGTTCGTGCAGCACCTGGCTGTTGAGCCAGTTCAGCTTGTCCCAGTCGAAGCGGGCTCCGGCCTTGTTGACCCGATCGAAACCAAAGACCTTGGCCGCGTCGGTGAGGTTGAAGCGCTCCTCCATGCCCTCCGGTGGGGACCAGCCCAACAGGGTCATGTAGTTGGCTAGGGCTTCAGCGGTGTAGCCCTGTTCGCGGAAGTCATTGACCGAGGTGACCCCGTCCCGTTTGGAGAGCTTTTTGCCCTCCTTGTTGAGGATCAAAGGGGTGTGGGCAAATTCGGGGACCGCCGCGCCAAGGGCCGCATAGAGCAGCAGCTGCTTGGCGGTGTTGGCGATGTGATCTTCCCCGCGGATGACGTGGCTGATCGCCATGGCGGCGTCATCGACCACCACCACGAGGTTGTAGAGGGGATCACCGATTTGATCGGCCGGAGCCCGGCGGGCAATGACCATGTCTCCGCCCAGGTCGCTGCCGGACCAGCGCATGGCACCACGGACCAGGTCGTTCCAGGTGATGACGGCATCGTCATCAATGCGGAAGCGAATCGTGGCTTCACGCCCCTCGGCGATGAAGGCCTGCTCTTGCTCGGGGCTGAGGTTGCGGTGCCGGTTGTCGTATCGGGGAGCGCGGTTTGCTGCCGCCTGCTGCTCCCGCATCGCCGTGAGTTCAGCTTCGGTGGCGTAGCAGCGGTAGGCCTTGCCGGAGTCCAGCAGTTGCTGAATGGCGGCCCGATGGGCATCGATTCGCTCGCTTTGAATCACGGGCTCAGCGTCCCAGTCGATTCCGAGCCACTGCAGGCCCTCAAGGATGTTGGCGGTGAACTCGGGCCTGCTGCGTTCCTTGTCGGTGTCTTCGATCCGCAGCAGGAAATCGCCACCGAGATGACGGGCGAAGAGCCAGTTGAAGACTGCCGTACGGGCGGTGCCGATGTGGAGAGTTCCAGTCGGGCTGGGGGCGAGACGCACACGGACCGCCGCTCCAGTTCCAGTCACTGGCGTTGACCTCAAGGTGGAAACGGGACTGACGGGATTCGAACCCGCAACTTCCGCCGTGACAGGGCGGTGCTCTAACCGGTTGAACTACAGTCCCTTGAGTGCTCTGAGAGCTCTCTACGTCTGGGATTTGCGTTCCCAGCCGTGCCGCGTCAGCGACCACAAAAGTATCCGTTGTCGCCCTGCCCTCCGTCAACACACTCAGCGATGAAGACGGCAAACCTTATGAACTGGCCCCGGGTTTGAGCCATAAAAAAGCCCGCCATTGGCGGGCTTTTCAACAGTGATGAGCGGTGCTCAAAGTTCAGGGGCGGAAACCGGCGGGTTCGATCAGGCGGACCTGATTGCCGCGGGCAGTGAACTCACGGCCTTGATCGCTTTGGACGACCACGCGACCGCCGGATTTGACGCGGATCACCCGGGCACGAACCCAGCCGAGGGCGGCAGATTCCAGAACCTTGACGACATCACCGGGCTGTAGATCCAACTCCATGTCCGGAAACGAGAGACTGCAGGTAGGGGACATCGAACGCGCCGTGGAGGACTTGAACCCCCGACATCAGGTTTTGGAGACCTGCGTTCTACCAACTGAACTAACGGCGCAGGGCCGATGTCCCCTCGAAGACCACTGAAGTTCAGAGGTCTTTAGTGGCCACAACAGAACGAAGTGGCCGTGGTGCTGAAGGCGATTGGCCTCAGCGATCGAAGCGCTGCTTAACGCGAGTGGCTTTGCCCACCCGGTCGCGCAGATAGAAGAGCTTCGCCCGGCGCACTTTACCGCGACGCTCCACCTTGATGGAAGCCACCTGGGGGCTGTGAATCATGAAGACGCGCTCAACGCCGATCCCTTGGAAGATGCGGCGAACGGTGATGGTCTCGTTGAGGCCGCCGTGGCGCTTGGCGATGATCACGCCCTCGAAGGGCTGAACGCGCTCTTTGTTGCCCTCGGTGATGCGAACGCCGATCCGGACGGTGTCACCGACATAGATGTCGGGGAGTTCCTTGGGGTTCTTAGCGATCTGCTCGGCCTCGAAGGCCTGCATCAGAGCGTGGGCACTGAGCTTGCCCACGGTTGCTTTTGCAGCAGCAGGCTTTTCGGCCACAGCCACGGCGGAGTCAGTTGCAGCCTCGTTGCCGGCGGCTTCCTGGGTCTCTTCGTTCTTGATCTCGTCAGTCATGTCCTTGGAATCCGCTGCCATCCCAGCTCCGTGAAACGCCTGGCCAAACAACCAGTGTACTGGCTCAGGGTGCCCCCGGATCTCGGGGGCGAAGGCGCCACAGCCGGCGGATCGCCAGGGTGGAGCCCGTCACGAGCATCCATAGCAGACCGAGGCCATTCAGCAGGACGTAAATCGGCTCAGCAGCTGGGCCCAGCCATTCCCCTTCGTGCAAGACCATCAGCCAGTGCACCTGGTCTCGACCGAAGCCCCCCCAGTCTTTGAGCAGCCGGTAGGCCATGCCGCTGCAGACCGTCAGCAGGAGTGGAAGCACCACCACGGGCGCCAGCGCGGCATGCAGCCGTCGCATCCAGGCCAGGGTCGCTTTCATTGGGGCACGGCCAGGGCTGTTGGTGGCAGCACAGATCAGGCCTCAGGTTCTAACTTGCGGAGAGCAGGCCTGCTCTGGCGCGATGAACCTCTTTGCTGATTTGCTGGCCGCCACGCAGAAGGATCAGGGTCAGGTGCCCCAGTCGGTGGCGACCCAGACCGGTCCTCGGATTCAGAAGAGCCGCCGGGGCGTTGAAGTGAAGAGCGCTCGCGAAATCGAGACGATGCGCCAGGCCAGCCGGATCGTGGCCACGGTCCTGCGCGAGATCATGGAGCTCGCCCAGCCGGGCATGACCACCGGCGATCTCGATGCCCACGCGGAAAAGCGGATTCGCGAGATGGGTGCGGTGCCCAGCTTCAAGGGCTACCACGGTTTTCCCGCCAGCATTTGTGCCTCCATTAACAACGAGGTCGTCCACGGCATCCCCAGCAACAAGCGGGTGATCAAGGCCGGAGACTTGGTCAAGGTCGACACCGGTGCCTACTTCGACGGCTACCACGGCGACAGCTGCATCAGCCTCTTGGTGGGCGAGGGGGCTTCAAAGGAGGCCCAGGACCTGGCGCGAGTCGCCCAGGAGTCCTTGATGAAGGGCCTGGCCACGGTGAAGGCCGGAAGCACCCTGATGGATCTGGCTGGTGCCGTTCAGGACCATGTCGAGGCCAACGGCTTTGCCGTGGTGGAGGACTACACCGGCCATGGCGTAGGCCGCAACCTGCACGAGGAGCCCTCAGTCTTCAACTACCGCACCCGGGAGCTTCCGAACATGAAGTTGCGGCCCGGGATGACCCTGGCGGTGGAGCCGATCCTCAATGCAGGAAGCAAGATCTGCCGCACCCTGAAGGATCGTTGGACCGTCGTGACCGTTGACGGCAGCCTTTCGGCCCAGTGGGAGCACACGATTGTGGTGACCAGCGACGGCTGCGAAATCCTGACGGACAGGGACTTCTAAGACCGGCTGCTGACCACGCGGAAATAGGCCCAGCGGCTCAAGGTGGCCAAGGGCATCAAGAGATAGGTCAGGGGGTTGGGGGTCACGATCACCAACCCCACCCCCCAGTGGGCCTGCCGCAGGATTTCCCGGGCGACAAAATCCGCTGACATCAATCCAATCGGATTGAGAGCTGATCGGAATGGTCCCAGGACCAGGCGGCGGATGCGGAAGGTTTCACTGGCCAGGTCCAGGCTGCGCAGACTAAGAAGTTGGCCCTGAAGTCGCTTGCTGATCTCATAGATCGGGCTAAGCGCGGCTTGGATCTCGGCTTCCGAGGTGTTGATCCAGATCTCGCGGGGAGTCTTGCCGTCGTCCTGCTGGGCAAACACCTCCAACAACCTCCAGCTGCTCAGGGCATTGACCTCCAATGAGCGCTCGATGGCGTCGGGGCTGCGCTCGCCATGGCAGTTCACGCCATGGTTGATCAGAAGAATGTCGACGCGTGCCAGAACGCCGCTCAAGGCCTGCTCCTGGCCGACGCTCCAGCGCACCTGCTCGAGGGGTACGGGGTCACCATTGCTGCGCTCCAGGCGCAGCGGTTGATCGCTGCTGGTCAGAGCAATCAGCTGAGCACCGGCTGCATCCAGCTGCAGCAGTAGGGCGCGCCCCAGGCTGCCGCTAGCTCCAGTGATGGCAACGGTGCGACCTTGAAAGCGCGTCAGTCCCATGCAGCGGTGGGCGATGGCCTCAGCTTGCGCCATCCTCGGTGCAGAGGACGTTGCTGGCATGTCGGCGGGGCTGGTGGCCTTGTTCGCTCCCTATTGCCAGGGGAGCGAGCGCCCGGAGGAGCTGGAGCAAGCGCTCGAGACCTTGGCCCGCGGCTCCTGCTCGGGGGTGCGTCAACTCAAGCCAGACGGACAGCGGCCCTTTCGCCTGAGCTGGACAGCGGGGGTGGCCCCACTGGAGCCAGCGCAGCTGCAGCTGGTGGTGGAGGCTGATCCGTCTCGCCCGTCGCCAGCGTTGCCGGGGGCGACATATTCCTGTTCTGTGGCCACCTCTGCGCTGGTGCTCTGGTTGATGGATCGCACGGGACCAGAGGGGGCGAGGGATCTGCCGGACAGTTTCTGGCAATGGTTGTTACTGGGTCTTGAACCCAGTCCAAGTCCCGGTACCCCTTAGATTCAATACAACAACTGGGGTCACATGGTCCAGGGCAATGCGGCGAATCACGCTTCCCCCGCCCTGCTGATCGGTTCCTGTGCGCCCTTTAGCGGCAAATCGGCGGTGGTGCTTGGCATGGCCCGCCAGCTGCTGCAGCGGGGGGTCAAGGTCCGGCTTGGTAAACCCCTGGCTGACAGCGCAGACGGGTCGGCCCCCTTGATTGACGACGATGTGCGCTTCGTTGGTCAGATTCTTGGTTTGAAGGGGGACCAGCTGGTTCCTTCGGTCCATCTCAAGGACGCAGAGGCGGCCCGCGCGCGCCTGTTGGATGGGGACCTTCAGCCCGGTGCGGGTTTTCAGCAGCTGCAGCAGCAACTGCAATCCTCTGCGGATGATCTGACCCTGATGGAGGCCTCGGGCAGCCTCAATGACGGTCGGCTCTATGGGCTGAGCCTGGCCCAGGTGGCGCAAGGTCTCAAGGCCCCTGTGCTCCTGGTTCATGCATGGGAGGACAGCAGCAGCGTCGAGCCGCTGTTGGCAGCCCGCGATCAGTTGGGAGATCTCCTGGCTGGAGTGGTTCTGAATGGCGTTCCCCCCGCTCAGGTCACAGCCCTGCGCTCCGATGTGGTCCCCGCGCTGGAGCGGTTGGGGTTGCCGGTGCTGGGGGTGATGCCCCGCTCGCCCCTCCTGCGCAGCGTCACCGTTGAGGAGCTGGCCCGCCGGCTCGATGCCCGCACCCTCTGCTGCCCGGAGCGGCACGATCTGCTGGTGGAGACCCTGTCCATTGGTGCCATGAACGTGAACTCCGCCATGGAGTTTTTCCGCCGCCGCCGCAACATGGCCGTGGTAACCGGCGCGGACCGCACCGATATTCAATTGGCGGCACTGGAGGCTTCAACCCAGTGTTTGATTCTCACGGGGGCTGGCGACCCACTTCCTCAGCTGATCTCCCGGGCGGAGGAACTTGAGGTTCCGTTGCTCAAGGTCGATCACGACACCTTGACCACCGTTGGTGTGATCGAAAATGCCTTCGGCCAAGTCAGGCTGCATGAATCGGTGAAGGCCACCTATGCCTTCCGGCTGGTGGAAGAGCATTGCGATTTTGAGCGACTTTTTAGTCGTCTACGACTGCCTGTTGCTGCATAAACACTGCTAATTTCGAAGCGTCAGCTGGTGTTTTTGCGTTGACCCGGTCTCTCGATTTGCCTGCCCTCGACCGGATCGACACCCTGGCTCAAGAGCTGGCGATGCTTCAGGACCGGAGCAAGCGTCGCATCGCGATCCTCGGAAGTCGCCATGTTCCGGTGGTCTCGGTTCACTTGGTGGAGTTGGTGGCCCGCTCCCTCGCCCAAGAAGGGCACAACTTGATTACGTCGGGCTCCCAGGGCGTGAATGCGGCTGTGATTCGCGGCGTCCTTGAAATTGACCCGTCCCGCCTGACGGTGCTCCTGCCGCAAAGCCTTGACCGTCAACCCAAGGAGTCACGCGATCAGCTCGATCGGGTGCTGCATCTCGTCGAGAAACCTGAGAACGACGAGTTGCCGTTGCCAATGGCCAGCAGCCTTTGCAATCAGGAGATCATTCGCCGCTGCGATCAGCTGATCTGTTTCGCCTTTCACGACAGTGAAACCCTTCTGACGAGCTGCCGTACGGCTGAGGACATGGGCAAGGTGGTCAGCCTGATGTACTTCGACTGACCCCTTCTTCCAGCAGGTGTCAGTTGGCTGCTGCGATGACGGCCTGCAGTCCCTCCCAATAGAGCAGGCCTGCGCAGGTCATGGCACCGGCCCAGCAGAGGGATCGAACGGGTGGCAGGTTGGCGACATAGGCGGCGATGTACCCCAGTCGCAGGGCGGGATAGATCCAGGCGGCGGCGATCGCCACCGGCGAGCCGACCCCAGCGATCAGGCA
The DNA here is from genome assembly GCF_023115425.1 of Synechococcus sp. A10-1-5-1. Classification (NCBI taxonomy): domain Bacteria; kingdom Bacillati; phylum Cyanobacteriota; class Cyanophyceae; order Synechococcales; family Synechococcaceae; genus Synechococcus; species Synechococcus sp. A10-1-5-1. The sequence continues at coordinate 2,245,826 of NZ_CP096032.1, forward strand.
GATCAACGCTGCCGGTGCATAGAGGGTGAAGGCCTCGAAGCTATTGAGGTGTGCCCAGTTGGCCCGCTTGCCCCAGTCCGGCAGGCGCTCCGCCATGGCCCTGGGCGCGGCGAGGTCGCTCAGTTGGAAGTTGGCCTTGGAGCGGGCTGCGCCGAGGGGGACCAGGCTGGAGACCACAACACCGGCGCTGAGGAAGAGCGACCAGGCAAAGGCGGGATGCATCAGGGCCACAGGGCTTGGGTTGCCTCCTTTTCTAGGCTGGTAGAGGTTCACCCCGCGCGACCGCATGGCCTCCAGCTACTCCTTCGACGTCGTCTCCGATTTCGATTGGCAGGAATTGGTGAACACCCTGGACCAAGTGCGCCGCGACGTTTCGACCCGCTACGACCTCAAGGATTCCGGAACTGAAGTGGACCTGGAGGAAACCAGCTTCACCATCACCACCGCGAGCGATATGTCACTGCAGGCGGTTGAAGATGTGCTGCGTCAGAAGGCGACCAAACGCAATCTCTCCCTGAAGATTTTTGATTTCCAAACCCCGGAGCCCGTGGGCGGAAACAAGGTCAAGCAGGTGGTGAAATTGCGCAAAGGCCTGAGCCAGGATCTTGCGAAAAAGCTCAGTAAAACCATTCGCGACGAGCTCAAAAAAGTCACCGTCGCCATTCAGGGTGATGCTCTGCGCGTGACGGGCAAAAGCAAAGATGATCTGCAGGCGGTGATTCAGCTGCTCAAGGATCAGGACGTGGAAGTGCCCCTGCAGTTCCAGAACTACCGCTAGGAGGGATTCAGCCGCAGGGTGTGATTTCTGGCCAGCGTTGCCTTAACTCCTGCACGTGTTCCCTCAATCGTTCCGTTAACAGCTCGACCTGAGGTCTTTCGGCGAACTCCCGCTTGCACACCAAAACATCCCCGGACTCCAGCGGCAGCGTGAGCGGAAGTTTCACCAGGCTTCCACCCAGCAGGTCCAGGGTCATGGCTGTGGCGTAGGCGATCGTGAGTTCGGCTTCGTTGCGGCCCTCCCACCTGTTGATGTCGTAGCGCTGCATTCGCACGGGCGAGGACCAGAGTCCGACCGCTTTGAGTGCAGCCTCCACCTGGGGATAGGCCCCGCGGGGGAGCGCCAGGCTGGGGAAGCCCTCGAGATCGTTAAAGCTCAGCTGCTTGTGTTGCAGAAGCGGATGGTTGGGGGCCACCACGCAGTGCACCGGCATGGCACTGAGGGGCAGGGTGCAGAACTCGGGGTCGTCGTTCTCTGGGACGTCCGGCTTGGCACCAATCCAGGCGTCGACGATCCCCAGGCGCAGCAACTCCAGGTTGCGTGGGACGCCAACGATGTCGCACAGCCCGACCATCCACCCTGGCGGGCTGGGTTGGGTGATGAGCGGTTGCCACCAATAGGCGGCCTCGAGCCGCAGGGGGGCTAGTCCCTTCCAGCGCGCCAGTTGATGCACCCTGCGCTCGGCATTGAGCAAGGGGGCATCACTCAGTAGATCCCACTCCCCATCGCATTTTTTGCTGGAGACCTCAAAAATGGTCTGGGCCTGCTTGGCGCGGCGGGAGATGCTTGGTTGACTGAGGGACAGCTTCTCGGCAGCCGCGTCACCGGTCCTGAGCCAGAGCAGGCCATCGAGCGCCGCCAGGGTTTCCAGATCAACCAAGCGTGAGGCCGCATGGGGAGTCTTTCTAAACTCGCACCCCAGAGCGCTTTCAGCTAGCCGATGACCCGCTCAGGCTGGCGTTTTTGGATTGATCGAGGCGGCACCTTCACCGATGTGGTGGCCAGCTCTCCGGTTGGGGCGTTGGAGGTGTTCAAAGTCCTCTCGGAACAACCCGATCAACCCGGTGACCCGGCGGTCCGGGTGATTCGTCAATGCCTTGGCCTGAGCTCTCCGGACCAGGTCATTCCTCCGGGTCTGGTGGCCGAGGTGCGGTTGGGGACCACCGTGGCCACCAATGCCTTTTTGGAGCGCGCCGGCGCCCGCACCCTGTTGCTGATCAACAAGGGCTTCGCTGATTTGCTGGCGATTGGCGATCAGCACCGACCTGATCTCTTTGCCTTGGCCATTCGCCGGCCCCAGCCGCTTCAGGGGCGAGTGATTGAGGTCCAGGGCCGTTTGGCCGCCGACGGCCATGAGCTTCAGCCCCTGCTCTTGGACGAGACGCTCAAGGCTGCCGTTCAGAAGGCGAAGGCTGATGGCTACAGCAGTGTTGCCGTGGCTTTACTGCATAGCACCACCAATGGGAGCCATGAGCGGCAACTTGGCTCCTGGTTGGAGGCCTTCGGCTTTGTGCAGATTGCGCTCTCCCATCAGGTCAGTCCCCTTCCCCGTCTGGTGCCGCGGGGGCAAACCACGGTGCTTGAGGCATCAGTGGGACCGGTCCTGCAGGGCTACCTGAAACAGGTGCAGGAGGCCCTCGGGCCCGATGTGCCGCTGCGGGTGATGCAGTCCAGTGGCGTCTTGGCCGCACCCGGCGCACTGCGCGCTAAGGACACGATCCTTTCGGGGCCAGCCGGTGGCTTGGTGGGGGCCGTGCGCACGGCGGCCCTGGCGGGCTTTGGTCGCATTGTTGGTTTTGACATGGGCGGGACGTCCACCGACGTCTGTTATTGCGATGGCCCGTGGCCCCGCCTCGATCAGGTGGAGCTTGAGGGGTTGCCGATCCAGGCGCCGATGCTGGCGATTCACACCGTGGCCGCAGGCGGTGGTTCCCAGTTGCAGTTCGATGGGGTGCGCTTGCGGGTGGGCCCCGAGTCGGCTGGGGCTGATCCCGGGCCGGCTTGCTATCGCCGCGGCGGGCCCCTGACCGTGACCGACGCGAACCTGTTGCTGGGGCGCCTGCAGAGCGATCAGTTCCCAGCGGTGTTTGGTCCCAGGGGCGATCAACCCTTGGATGGTGCTGTCGTGCGCCAGCAGTTCGAGCGCCTCGGTGAGCGCTTGGGCTGTTCGGCGGAGGCGGCGGCCGAGGGCGCCCTGGAGCTCGCCCTGGAGCGGATGGCGGAGGCGATCCGCCGCATCTCGATCCAGCAGGGCCATGACGTACGCGAGGCGGTGCTCTGCTGCTTTGGCGGGGCTGGCGGTCAACACGCCTGTGCCTTGGCGGAGCGGTTAGGGATGCAGCAGGTGCTCCTGCACCCCTTCGCTGGAGTGCTGTCGGCCTACGGGATTGGCCTGGCCGATGAGGGCCAGGTGTTGGAGCAGTCTTTCGGGCGTCTGCTCGATGCCAGCAGCCTGGCGGAGCTCGAGGGAGTCACGGCCGAGCGGATCAGCGGCGTCCCAGCCGGTGCCCAGCTGCAGCGGATCCTGCAGTTGCGCTTGCCAGGCCGGGATCAGTGCTTACCGGTGCCCTGGCCAAGACCCTGCCCCGGTGCTGAGCATCTGCGGCAGCACTTCATCGCGCAGTTCCAACAGCGCTATGGCTACCTCCCCAACGGCGATCCACTGGAGGTCGTGGTGGATCGCCTCAGCCTCGAGTTCAGCTGGCCCGGAGCAGCTGTCAGGTCTCAGCCCAGCTCCACCGCTGCACAAGGTGCCGAGGCGGGAAGCCTTTCGGTCTATCTCGATGGCGCCTGGAGGACGGCCGCCCTCTGGCAGCGATCCCAGATCGCTCCTGGTCAGCTTCTGCAGGGTCCGGCTTTGATCTGTGAGACCACAGGCACCAACCTTTTGCCTGCTGGCTGGAGTGCCTGCTGCCTGCCTGGTGGGGAACTGCTGTTGAGCTGTGATCAAGATGCCCGCCCCAGCAGCAGCGCCGAGCAGGTGAGGGATCCGGATCCCGTCACCCTGGAGCTGTTTGGCCATCGCTTCATGGCGATTGCCGAGCAGATGGGGACGCGTCTGCAGCAGACCAGCGTCTCGGTGAACATCAAAGAGCGCCTCGATTTCTCCTGCGCCTTGTTCGACGGGTGCGGACGCCTGGTGGCCAATGCCCCGCACATCCCTGTCCATCTCGGGTCGATGGGCGAGAGCGTCTTGGCCTTAATGCGGGCCGTGGAGCACGGGGATCTAGAGCCCCTGCAGCCGGGTGATGCGGTGGTCTCCAATAACCCGTTCAACGGCGGCACCCATCTGCCCGATCTCACGGTGATCACGCCGCTGTTTGCCCCCTCCGGTGGGGATCAACCGGTGGCCTTCGTGGCCTCCCGCGGCCATCACGCGGATGTGGGAGGGATCACACCCGGATCGATGCCATCCAGTAGTCGTTCCATTGATGAGGAGGGTCTGCTCTTCGACAACGTTCCGCTGGTGCGGGGCGGGAGATTGCTGGAGCAGGCCTGGCGTGATCGCCTCGGCCAGGGCCCGTGGCCGGCTCGCAATCCCGATCAGCTCTTGGTGGACCTGCAGGCGCAACTGGCCGCCAACGACCTGGGTGTGCAACGCCTGTTGGCCTTGATGGGTTCAGCGGGAGGGGAGCGGGTCCTGACCTACATGGGCCATGTTCAGGACCAAGCGGCCGCGGCGGTGCGCCAGGTCCTGAGCCGACTCTCCGATGGGGAGGCGCGGGTTCAGCTCGATGCGGGCCCTGAGATCGTGGTGCGCTTGCTGGTGGATCGCCAGGAGCGCAGGGCCCGGATTGATTTCAGCGGGACCTCCCCTCAGATCGAGGGCAATCTCAATGCTCCATTGGCGATCACCAAGGCCGTGGTGCTCTACGTCTTCCGCTGTTTGGTGCGCGAGTCCATTCCGCTCAATGCCGGTTGCTTTGATCCCTTGGAGTTGGTGGTGCCCCCGGGCTGTCTGCTCAACCCCAGCCCGCCAGCGGCCGTGGTGGCAGGGAATGTTGAGACCTCTCAAGCGGTCGCCAATGCCCTTTTCGCAGCGGTGGGTGTCCTGGCGGCTTCCCAGGGAACGATGAATAACCTGAGCTTTGGCAATGCCAACTGCCAGTACTACGAGACGGTTTGCGGCGGAACTGGAGCTGGTAACGGGTTTGCGGGAGCCGATGCGGTGCAGAGCCACATGACCAATTCCCGCTTGACGGATCCGGAAATCCTCGAGCAGCGCTTGCCGGTGCGGCTGGAGCAATTTGCGATTCGTGCTGGTAGTGCCGGAGTGGGCCGCTGGCCTGGCGGCAACGGCGTTCTGCGGACCTTGACAGCCTTGGAGCCCCTCACCGCTTCGCTGTTGTGCGGCAGTCGTCTGGTCCCTCCCTTTGGTTTGGCCGGGGGGGGAGATGGGGCTTGCGGTCAAAACAGCCTGCGGCGGGCGGGTGCCCAGCAGATGGAACCCCTGCCCGGCTCCACGCTGGTGGAGTTGCAGCCTGGTGATCAATTGCAGATGGCGACCCCCGGTGGTGGGGCCTACGGAGCGATCGACTCATGAGAAAGCGATCTCGCGTCGCGGTTGGGCTGGCCTCGGTCGCCTTGGCCCTTTCCAACCCAGCCCAGGCGAACCTGCTGCAGGAGCGCAGTCAACGCTTCCATCCGGTGGAGTCCTCCGCCGGGATCGTGGCAGCCCAGGAGGCCCAGGCTGCGGCGGTCGGGGCCCAGATCCTGCGGGAGGGCGGCAACGCCGTGGATGCGGCCGTGGCCGCCTCCTTTGCCCTGGCGGTGACCTTGCCCCAGGCGGGAAACCTGGGGGGAGGAGGGTTTCTGCTGCTCTGGTTGCCCAAGCGGGGGACTATTGAGACCTGTGCGGCAGCGGCCAGAGGACCCCAGCTTCCCGAAGCCATGAACCTGGGTCGCGGCGAGGCCGTGGCTCTGAACTTCCGGGAGAAGGCCCCGCTGGCGGCCAGGCCGGACCTGTTCTTGAACGCCGATGGAACGGTCAATCGCCGCCTGGCCCTGCGCAGCCTCCTCAGTACGGGGGTGCCAGGCACCGTGGCCGGTTTGTCACAGGTGCAGCGGCGCTACGGCTGTCTCTCCCTGGCAGAGGTGATGCAGCCGGCGATTCGCCTGGCTGACCAGGGCTTTGTGGTGGGGCCTGAGTTAGGTGCCTCCCTGCGGGTGGCGGCGCCGTTTCTGAAGAACGACCCCAGCAGTGCCGCACAGTTCTTCAAGGCCGATGGCACGCCCTACCGCCCGGGCGAGCGACTGAAGCAACCTTTGCTGGCAGCGAGTTTGCGCTGCATTGCCGAGCAGGGCGCCAGCTGCTTCTACCGCGGTCGCTTGGCCCAGGCCATGGTCGCGTTGATGCAGGCCCAGGGCGGTCTGATCAGCCTTGAGGATCTCGAGCGCTACCAAGCCCCCTGGATGCGTCCCCTGCAGGGAGAGCTGCGGGGGCATCCCGTGTTGACCATGCCCCCACCGAGTGGGGGAGGTGCCACCTTGCTGCAGCTGCTCAAGGTCCTGGAGCCGCTGCAGCTGCAGAGCACTGGACTCAATAGTGCTGCGACGATCCATCGGATGGTGGAGGCCATGAACCTGGCCTACCGGGATCGCAATCGACTACTGGGTGATCCTGATCAGGTGGCGATGCCCCTGGATCGTCTCCTCAGCGATCGCTATGCGGCGGCTCAACGTCGACGGATTCGCTTGGACCGTCACCGCCCTGCTACCGAACTGGAAGCGGAAGCGCTGCCGGTCTATGGCGGCACCAACACGACCCATCTCTCGGTGGTGGACCGTGATGGGGGGCTGGTGACCACGACCACGACCTTGAACACGGCCTATGGAAATGGCATCTCCGTTCCCGGCGCCGGATTCTTGCTCAATAACGAGATGGATGACTTCACGGCCAAGCCCGGGGCGCCCAATGCCTATGGCCTGCGTCAGGGCAGTCAGAACGCCATCGCTCCGGAGCGCCGCCCGCTCAGTTCGATGACCCCCACCCTGGTTTTCCACCCCGATGGCCGGCCGCTCTTGGCCACGGGCAGTCCAGGGGGCAGTCGAATCATCACCACCGTTCTGCAGGTGCTGCTGAACCGGTTGGTGCATGGCCTCAACCTGGCTTCAGCCGTAGCGGAGACCCGGATCCATAGCCAACTCTGGCCCGATCAGATCAGCACAGAGCAGGGGCTCAGTCCCGACACCTGGTCGCTGCTGGAGCAGCGGGGCCATCAACTTCAGCTGCGCCCGGCGATGGGGTCAGCGAACTCCGCGGAAGTCCGCTATGCCGACGACTCCGAGGCCAAACCCGTCGGCAGCTGGGGCGTGGCCGATCCGCGTCGACCCGACGCGGCGGCCGTGCCAGAGAGCCCTTAGGTACGCAGCATCGAGGGCAGCCAGTTGACCAGAGGCGGGAAGCAGAGAATCAGCAGCAACACGGTCAGCTGAACCCCGATGAAGGGCCAGGCCCCGCGATAAATCGATTGCGTGCTGACCTCCTTTGGGGCGACCCCCCGCAAGAAGAACAGGGCAAAACCAAAGGGGGGCGAGAGGAATGAGGTCTGCAGGTTGGCTCCGATCAGTACCCCAAACCAGAGCAGGGCCTCGGGGCCAAGCAACTGCCGCGCGCTCGGGAGGAGCAATGGCAAGACGATGAAGGCGATCTCAAAGAAGTCGATGAAGAAGCCCAGGCCAAAGATCACGGCCATGCTCACCAGCAAAAAGCCGGCTTTGCCCCCCGGCAGGTTGAGCAGCAGATCGCTGATCAGTTGATCGCCGCCGACGCCGCGGAAGACCAGGCTGAAGGCGGTCGACCCCAGCAGGATCGCCATCACCATGGACGTGGTGCGCAGGGTGTCGTCGCAGACCTGACTGAGGCCGCGGCGGTTCAGTCCCCCCTCCAGGGCGGCGAGGGCCATCGCCCCGACGGCGCCAATGGCGCCGGCTTCGGTCGGGGTGGCCAGGCCAAAAAAGATGCTGCCCAACACCAGCAGGATCAAACCCAGGGGCGGCAGCAGCACCCGCAACAGGTGCCAGCCGCCCGGCTGCTCGGAGCTGGAGTCAGGATTGAGTGCCGGCGCCAGCTCGGGCTTCAGGCTGCTGATGATCACCACGTAGAGGGCGAAGCCCGCGGTCATCAGCAGCCCGGGGATCAGCGAGCCCAGAAAGAGGTCGCCAACGGAGACGCCCAGCTGGTCGCCGAGCACCACAAGGACGATGCTCGGTGGAATGATCTGGCCCAAGGTGCCCGAGGCGGCAATCACTCCGGTGGCCAGGGAGCGGTCGTAGCCCGCTCGCAGCATCACGGGGAGGGAGATCAGCCCCATCGTCGTCACCGTGGCAGCGACGACACCGGTCGTGGCTGCAAGCAGTGCCCCCACCAGCACCACTGCCAAGGCGAGGCCGCCGCGGACGCCCCGCAGCAATTGCCCCATGGCCACAAGCAAGCGTTCAGCGATGCCCGAGCGCTCGAGCATCGCCCCCATGAAGACGAAGGCCGGAATCGCCAGCAACGTGAAATTGCTCATGATCCCGAAGATCCGCTGGGGCAGGGCCGTGAGGAACTGGGGATCAATCACCCCAAAGGCCATTCCCAGCAGGGCGAACAGCACCGCGATGCCGCCCAGACCGAAGGCCACCGGATAGCCGCTCAACAGCGCCAGCACCAGCGCGATGAACATCGCTGGCCCCAGCACCTCCCCTGGGAAGAACGTGATGACGTAGCCGAAGGCCTCGACTTCCATCAGCGCTCGCGCCTCAAGCGCAGCACCTGGGCGAGGCCCTGCAGGGTCAGTAAGCCGAAGCCCAGGGGGATCAGGCTTTTGATCCAGTAGCGCGGCAGACCGTTGGGATCGGGGGACTGTTCCCAGATCTGCCAGGACTGCACGGCGGGCAGCAGCGAGACCAGCAGCACCATGACCGCAAAGGGCAGGAGCAGCAGCAACGTGCCGCCCAGTTCAACCCGCCGTTGCTTGCGGGCGGACCAGCGGCTGTGCAGCACATCCACACGGACGTGGCCATTGCGTTGGAGCGTGTAGCCCAGCCCCAGCAGAAAGGCGACGGAAAAGAGGGCCCACTGGGCTTCGATTAAGGCGTTGGAGCTCAGGCTCAGACCCAGAGCTAGGCCGAGGTACCGCCCGACCACATTCCAGGCCCCGACCACCAACATCAGCAGGATCGACCAGCGGCCAATCCAGGCGGCTCCCTGGTTGATGCGATCGATCTGCTCGGGCCAGTCGAAGCGAGCCATCAGTTGGGCTGCCGGTAGATGAAATTGGCGTAGGAGAGCTGATTGATCCGGTTCCAGGCCCAGACCTGGTCACGGAAGGTTTGCCAGCCCGCGTAGGTGGTTTTGAAATCCTGGTTCGTGCGCGCCGTGTCGGCGTAGAGCTGCTCGCTCGCTTCTTGTGCAGCCTTCAGGATCGACTCGTCGTAGGCGCGCAGTTGGGTCCCTCCGGAGATCAGCCGTTGCAGGGCTTGACCGTTCAGGCTGTCGTAGCGGCTCAGCATCGAGAGGTTCGCCTCGTAGCAGGCCGTGCTGAACATCGCCTGGTAGTCCGCAGGCAGCTCTCGCCAGGCCCGTTGGTTGACCAGGGCCGCCAGGGTTGGTCCCGGCTCCCACCAGCCCGGGTAGTAGTAAAAACGCGCAGCCCGCTGTAGGCCGAGTTTCTCGTCGTCGTAGGGACCGGTCCACTCCGCCGCATCGATGGCACCGCGGTCAAGGGCCAGATAGATCTCGCCGCCGGGGAGGACTTGAACATTCACCCCGAGGGAGGCCATCACCTTGCCTCCGAGCCCAGGGATGCGCATCTTCAGACCGCGCAGCGACTGGAGTCCCTCCAGTTGTCGTTTGAACCAGCCACCCAGTTGGGCCCCGGTGTTCCCCGCCGGAAAGCTGAGCACACCGAAATCGGCGTAGAGACGGTTGAGGGCCTCGTTGCCGCCGCCTTCGTAGAGCCAGGCGTTCTGCTGCTGTGCCGTCAGGCCAAAGGGCATGGAGGTGCCAAAGGCCAGTGCTGGGTTTTTACCGACGTAGTAGTAACTGGCGGTGTGGCCGCACTCAACGGAGCCGTTTTGCACGGCGTCGAGGACCTCCAAGCCAGGCACCAGTTCCCCGGCTGCATAGGGCTCGATTTGAAAGTGCCCCTCGCTCAGTTCCGCGACGCGGCGGCTGATGGTTTGAGCCCCACCAAAAATCGTCTCCAGGGAATGGGGCCAGCTGGTGGCCATGCGCCAACGCACCTGGGGACGCACGATCCCCGAGGCGCTATCGGCTTTGCGGATGCGACAGGCGCCCAGCAGTCCGGCTGCGCCTGCGGTGCCTGCTGCTGTGGCCGCAGCGCGCAGCAGGCCCCGCCGTTGCATCGTCAGGCCACCGCGGCGAAGCACTCGCGGAAGGCCGCGATGGTGACGTCGATGTCCTCATCGGAGTGGGCGAGCGAGGTGAAGCCGGCCTCGAAGGCACTCGGGGCCAGGTAGATCCCGCGCTCGAGCATGGCGCGATGCACCCTGCCGAAGCGCTCAGCATCAGCGGCTTTGGCCTCTTCGAAGTTGCGCACGGGGCCCTCACAGAGGAAGAAGCCGAACATGGCGCTCACCGAGCCACCGGTGATGGGCAGGCCCGCGCCGCGGGCGCCGTCCATGATTCCGTTGATCAGTCGGCTGGTTACGGCTTCGAGACGCTCGTAGCTGCCGGGTTGCTTCAGCAGTTCCAGGGTTTTGATCCCGGCGGTCATGGCCAGGGGGTTTCCGCTGAGGGTGCCGGCCTGATACATCGGGCCAGCAGGAGCCACCATGCTCATGATGTCGGCGCGGCCGCCGTAGGCACCCACGGGCAGGCCACCGCCGATGACCTTGCCCATGGTGGTCAGGTCAGGGGTGACGCCGAACTTGGCCTGGGCACCGCCGTAGCTGATGCGGAAGCCGGTCATCACTTCGTCGAAGACCAGCAGGGCGCCGTTCTCTTTGGTGACCTCGCGGATGCCTTCGAGGAAGCCTGGCTCGGGGGTGATGAAACCGGCGTTGCCGACGATCGGCTCGAGGATCACACCGGCAATTTCGCCGGGGTTCTCAGCAAAGAGCTGCTTGACCGCTTCGAGGTCGTTGTAAGGAGCGGTGAGGGTGCTGGCGGCGGTGGTGCGCGGCACGCCAGGGGAATCGGGCAGACCCAAGGTGGCCACACCGGAGCCGGCCTTCACCAGGAACATGTCCGCGTGGCCGTGATAGCAGCCTTCGAACTTGATGATTTTTTCGCGGCCGGTGAAGGCGCGCATCAGGCGCAGCACCGACATGCAGGCTTCCGTGCCGCTGTTGACGAAGCGCACCATCTCCACTGAGGGGACGGCGTCGATCACCATCTCCGCCAGCTGGTTCTCCAGCGCACAGGGGGCGCCAAAGCTGGTGCCCTTCTCCAGTGCGTCGTGCAGAGCGGCGATCACCTCGGGGTGAGCGTGGCCGCAGATGGCAGGGCCCCAGCTGCCGATGTAGTCGATGTAGCGGTTGCCGTCGACGTCCCAGGCGTAGGCCCCTTTGACGCGGTCAAAGACGATCGGTTGACCGCCCACCGAGCGGAACGCGCGCACGGGTGAACTCACGCCGCCTGGCATCAGCTTCTGAGCGGCACTGAAGAGTTCCTGGGACAGGGTGGTGTTGTGCACAGGTGCCGAGACAGGAGCCGAGGTCAAAACGGAATCCGCAGACTGGATGGGGGCTCGAGACCCCAATTGGGCCTTAAGCGTCGCCCATCCTTACGCAATCACCGCCCCAGCGGTCGAGACCGTGCCAGCTCGTTAAGGTCGATGGGCATCCCCACAATCGCTGTGAATCCAGACTGGGGCTTGGTTGAGCGTCGATTGAGGGCCCTGTTGCCCGCGCGCTCGGTGGTGGCCAAGCGTCAGGAGTTGCTGGCCTACGACTGCGATGGTTTGACGCTGCACCGCCACCAACCGCCCTTGGTGGTTCTGCCGGAGACCACCGCTGAGGTGGCTGCGGTGGTCCGGCTCTGCAATGAGTTGCAGGTTCCTTTCATTGCTCGAGGTAGTGGGACAGGCCTCTCGGGTGGGGCTGTAGCGGAGCAGCCCGCCCTGGTGATCGCCACCAGCCGCATGCGCCGGGTCATTGCCATCGACCTGCCCAATGAGCGCATCACGGTGGAGCCCGGGGTGATCAACAGTTGGGTGACCCGTGCAGTGGCGGGTGACGGTTTCTATTACGCCCCCGATCCCTCCAGCCAGGTGGCCTGCAGCATCGGTGGGAACGTCGCCGAGAACTCCGGTGGTGTGCACTGCCTCAAGTACGGCGTCACGAGCAACCACGTGCTCTCCATGGAGGTGGTTCTGCCTGATGGCAGCGTCACGACCTTGGGCTCGGGGATGGCGGAGACCCCAGAGCTCGACCTTCGCGGCGTGTTTATCGGTAGCGAAGGAACCCTGGGCATTGCGACGGCGATCACCCTGCGCTTGCTGCGGCAACCCGCCTGCGTGGCCGTGCTGTTGGCGGATTTTGCCTCGATGGAGGCGGCAGGAGAGGCCGTGCGGCTGGTCACCGCCGCTGGGGTCCTACCGGCAGGCATGGAAATCATGGATCGACGCTGCATCCACGCGGTCAACGATTTCTTTGGGGTGGATGAGTACCCCCGCGATGCCGCTGCGGTGCTGTTGGTGGAACTGGATGGTCATCCCCTCGAGGTCAAAGAGTCCGTGCAGATGGCAGCTGATCTCTGCCGGGAGGCCGGGGCGGGCGGCGTTCGCGAGGCCTGGAGCCAGGAGGAGCGGGATCGGCTTTGGAAGGGCCGCAAGAGTGCGATCTCAGCCCTGGGCCGTCAATTCCCCAACTACTACCTCCAGGACGGAGTGGTGCCGCGCACGGCCCTGCCGCGGGTCTTGGCGGCCATCGAACGACTCAGTGAGGAGCACGGCTTGGCGGTGGCCAACGTCTTCCATGCCGGTGACGGCAACCTCCACCCCCTGATTCTTTACCGCTCGGATGAGCCGGGGGTGAACGAGCGGGTGACCGCCTTAGGGGCGGCCATCTTGAAGCTCTGCCTCGATGCCGGCGGCAGCATCAGCGGCGAACACGGGGTGGGCAGCGACAAGCGCTGCTACATGGACTGGATGTTCAGCCCGGACGATCTCGAGACGATGCAACTGGTGCGCCGCGCCTTTGACCCCGATGGATTGGCGAATCCTGGGAAGATCTTCCCCACCCCGAAGACCTGCGGCGAGTCGGCTCGCCGCTGGGTCGAGCTGAAGGAGGAAGGCCGCAAGCTCCCCGATGGGGTCGAGCTCTATTAGGGCCAGCTCTCGTCGTCGTCCTCCTCTTCCGGCGGCCAGGCCAGGTTGACGACGACGGGGGCATGGTCACTGGGTTGGACGTTGCCGCGCGGCTGTTTGTCGATGACGCAGCCGGTGGCGCAACCCAGCAGTTCCTCAGACAAATAGATGTGGTCGATCCGCCAGCCCAGGTCCCGGTCCCAGGCACCGCTGCGGTAGTCCCACCAGCTCCAATGGCCGCTGCTCGGCTCGAACACCCGAAAGACGTCCGTTAGTCGATCACCGAGGGCAGTGCGCAGGGCCGTCCGCTCCGGATTGCTGGCCATGATCGTTCCGCTCAGGCGCTCGGGGTCCGGCAGGTCCCGATCTTCCAGGCCGATGTTGAAGTCCCCCACCATGCAGAGGGGATCACCCTGCTCCTCCTGCACCGCCAGATAGCGCTGCAGGCAAGCAAGCCACTCCAGCTTGTAGGGGTATTTCTCGCTCTTCAGGGAGCTGCCATTGGGGACGTAGAGGTTCAGGACCCGCACCCCATCGAGTAAGCCGCTGATGACCCTTTTTTGCTCACTGAGCTGGGGTGCTTGAGGGTCCTCCGGCAAGAGGGCCTCGAAGCCCACTTGGACATCCTCAAGCGGTTCCCGGCTGATCAAGGCCACGCCGTTGTAGGCCTTCTGTCCGCTGATGGCGCAGTGGTAGCCGATCTCCTGGAAGGCCTGCAGCGGAAAGAGGTCATCGCTGACCTTGGTTTCCTGCAGGCAGAGCACATCCGGTTCGTTGGCCTGAAGCCAAGCCAGCACCTGATCCAGGCGGGTCCGCACCGAATTGACGTTCCAGCTGGCGATGCGCATCGGAGGGATGTGGCTTGGGGCTGCTCCTAGCATTCCCGCCAAGCCGTTCGACGGATCAGCCATGCCTCGGGGACTCGCCAGCTGCCTCACCTCGGCCTTAATCACTGCAGCCGCAGTGCTGTCCCCAGTGGCTCAAGCCCAGTCCAGCAACTCCAACCTCGCTCCCGAGCCGAGCGTCTTTGACCAGGGACCAGGTGGGACCAGTCGCCAAGGCGGGTCGCTGCTCGACAGCACAAACCCGATCGATTTGATGAACAAGCTGCGGCGCAGCACGGCGATGGATGACGCCACCGATCCCGGAGATGCCATTGATGCGGCTCTCCGCCAGCTCGATGCCCAGTCGGTGACCCCTAACTCTGGGGCTTCTTCTCCGTTGGTGACGGCTCCTTAGTCGTCGTCGCTGCCTTCTTGCTGTCTCGGAGACTTTCAAGTCCCCAGCTCGCCGCCACCCGATCCAGGCGGGGATCCTTTTTTTCGGGTTGCCTGGCTTGGGCTTGAGCCAGTGCCTGTCCAGCCCCTTGGAGGTCTCCTTGGTCTTGCTTCAGCAAGGCCATGGCCAGAAGTGGCCTGGGATCACGCGGGAAGTCCTTGGCGAGCTGTCCATAGAGGGCCAGGGCGTCTGCAGTTTTCCCTTGGCGCTGGCGGAGATCGCCCAACAGCAGTCCCAGCCCCAGCTTTTGCGGTTGGGGAGTGGGTTTGCTGCTGGCCTCCAGCAGGGTCTTGAGTTGGGCTTCAGCCTCGGCTCCGCGCCCTTGTTCCAGTTGAAGAAGGGTGAGCAATTGCAGGGCTTCAATCCGATCAGGCTTGAGGTTCAGGATCTGGCGTAACTCCCGCTCGGCCCCAGGGCGGTCGTTGCTGTTGCGGCGGAGCTCGGCCAAGAGCAGACGCAGCTGCCAGTTTTGAGGCTGCTGATCGGCGAGGTGCTCCAACACCAGGCTGGCCTCTTGGGCCTGGCCTTGCTGGATCAGCAGGTCCACCAGTCGCTGTTGATCGGCGGCGCTCGCTGATCCCTCCCCGAGGCGGGCTTGAAGCAGGGCAATTTGCCTCTCGCTGCTGCCCTCTGGACTGCCTTGGGTTTTCAAGGCTTGGTGCTGACCCAGAAGCCAGCCGCCGGTGATCGAAACGGTCACCAACCCCGATGCCACCAGGGCGATCAGCACGCCATCGCGCTGGTTGGGGCGGCCTCGTGCCGGCATCGAGGAACCTGCAAGTCGGGCTCAGTCTGGGGCCTTTTTGCAAGCTCGGTACATTGGCCTACGGGCGATGGATTTCACGAGCGCCCAGAGGGTTTCAGCCACGATGCGTCAACACCCCATTTCCCCGGTCACAGAGCCGATGCAGTACCGCGCCATCGGCGTGGTTCGGGGGACCTACATGCCCGCTGATGCAGATCAGCTCACCCGTGGAGTGATTCAGACCGAGGACGGCTCCGAGATTGATGCGGTGGTCTTGGGTCGCGTGCTGACGCTGATGCGTCGTCATTTGGACTTGAGCAAGCCCCACCTGTGGGTGGCCTATCCCCGTTTCCGCGATCCCGATCAGCTGCATCTGCAGTTGGTGGGTGTCTGGGAGCCCAGCACCCTCTCCCCTGAGGAGAGCGCAGAGGAGGAGGCCGATGATCTGCCCGAAGGCGATGGTTACTTCTCCGTGCGCGGTGAGCTGATCTACACCCGTCCAGAAGACGGCGACTTGGTCGTCAAGATCCGCCAGCAGCCAAGGCCCGACGGTCGCCGCCCGACACCCTTCAAGCTGCAGTTGAAGGGCCAAATGGATCCGGCCCATCTGCGCCATTTCGTCTCTTTGGATCTGCGCCGTGAGGGGCAAACCCTGCAGCTTGAGAACCACGAAGTGATCGCTCCGGTGCCCCAACGGGCTGGCCGTGGTCGCGGCGGTGCCCGTGGTGGCCGCCGCTAGGGACCAGGAGCGGCCATGACCCCGCCGCCGCTGCATCTGGCTAGCTCCGATCAAGGTTCAACGGCCGCACTCAGGGCCGGTGTCGCCGTTGCTGGCGTCAGCGTGATCTCCGTCGCGGGCCCAGTGCTGGGCCTCTCGCCCTGGCTGATTGCTGGAGCCGCGGGCGGGGCACTCACGGCGCTCACCGTCGATGCGGCCCGTTTTGGTGGCCTGGGGGGGCATCTCCTTGCGGAGTCCCTCCCCTTCGGCTTGGGCCGCTCCAGGCTGCGGCGCATTGCTGTGCATGAGGCGGGTCACCTGCTGCTGGCGGCAGAGAACCAGCTGCCGGTGAAGCAGGTCTTGGTGGGCAGCCGCGCCTGTTTGCGCCATGGTTTGCGGGTGAATGGCAGCACCGAATTGGAGCCCCCCGCCCAGGTGAAGATGCCGTTGGAGGACTTGCGGCGTTGGAGCCGAGTCCTGCTGGCTGGGATGGTGGCGGAGGTGGTGGAGTACGGAGGCTCCCGTGGTGGCGCTGATGACCGGGCGCTGTTGGGTCGCCTCTGGGGCCTCTCTGGCCACGATGTGATGACGGCCCAAAACGAGCAGCGTCGCGCCCGCCGCGAGGTGCAGCAGTGGCTCGAGCAGCACCGCGAGCAGCTGCAGGCCAGCGCGGAGCAACTTCTCCAGGAGGCCTAATGGGATCCCTGGCGGTGGTCGATTGCCCGACGGGATTGGCCGGGAACATGCTGCTGGCGTCCCTGTTCGACTGCGGGCTGCCAGAAGACGTGGTCCATCAACCCCTGGTGGCTCTGGGGTTGGGCGGGCTCTATCGCTTGACGCTTGAGGAGCGCCGCAGCGTTGGCATGCGTGGTTTGCATCTGGAGGTGGAGCTGCTCGAGCAGCAGCCCCCCCATCGCCACTGGGCCAGCCTGCGGGAGCAAGTGCAAACGGCCGAGTTGGCCCCAGCACTGCGGCAGGCGGTGCTGAAGGTGTTTGGTGTGTTGGCGGAGGCTGAAGGTGCCGTCCATGGCTATCCGCCGGAGCAAGTGCATTTCCACGAGGTGGGAGCCCTGGATGCCCTGGTGGATGTGGTCGGTGTCTGTGCTGGGTTGCAGTACTTCGGTGTTCAGCGCTTGATCTGCAGTCCGCCTCCGGCGGGCCACGGCCAGGTGAACAGTGCCCATGGTCTGTTGCCGGTCCCAGTGCCCGCCGTTTTGGAGCTGGCTACGCGCCATGGGGTTCCCCTGGCCAGTAGCGCGGGGTTTCCCCCGGCGGAATTGACGACCCCAACTGGCTTGGCCTTGATGGTGGCCTGGGCGGACAGCTTTGCGCCTGCGCCTGCCTTGCGCCCCACCCGGCTGGGGATCGGTCTGGGTTCTCGGGAGTTGGATCGCCCTAATCAGTTGCGCTTTCTCCTCGCCGAGTCGGCTGACTCCGTTGGCGTTCAGCCCGAGTTGCAGATGGTGGTGCAGCAGCAGGCCCAGATCGACGATGCAACCGCAGAGGATTTGGCCTTCCTTCAGGACGCCCTGCGGGAGGCCGGAGCGTTCGAGGTCTTCGCCCAGTCGGTTGCGATGAAGAAGGGGCGCTTGGGCAGCTTGATTACGGCCCTGGCCTGGCCGGAGCAGGCCGAGGCCCTGCGAGCGATCTGGTGGCGCTATGGAAGCAGCCTGGGGGTACGGGAGCAGCTTCAGCAGCGCTGGGCCCTGCCCCGGCAGATCGAACAGCGGCAGACGCCCTGGGGACTGGTGCGCTTTAAGAGCTCCATGCGCCCCGATGGAAGTGTGCTGTGCAAGCCAGAGTTGGAGGACTTGATTCCCTTGGCTCAGCAGCGGCGGCTGCCCCTTGATCAGCTGCGCTCCAACCTGCTCCAGTGGCTGGAGGAGCAACGGTGATCCGGCGGCTGAGAACTCTCTCCCTCCCCGGGGGCGTACGGCTTTGGGTGAGCGCGGCAAGCGTTGCCTTTCTGGCCTCTGCGGTGGTCTCCCATGGCCGTCAGTTGCTGCAGCTGAGCCTCGATCGTCAGTCTTGGCTTTGGCTGGCCTTGGGCTTGGGCATCAGCGCCTTGAGCCTGGTGGTCAATGGCTTGGCCTGGGGAGTGGTGCTGCGTTGGTTGGGGGCTGCTCCGCGTTGGACTCCGGTGGTGCTGCTGTTTCTGGAGTCCAACCTGCGCAAGTATCTGCCTGGCGGGGTCTGGCATCTGCTGGAGCGGCTTCGGGCTCTGCGCTCTGGCGGCCCTTGCCGGCAACCCCTGAGCGGGCGTCAAGCCCTCGGGGCGGTCCTGCTTGATCCGCTGCTGATGGCCGTGGCGGCGTTGTCCTTGGTGGCCTTGGGGGGTGGTCTGGCCCTGTTGGCCTTGCTGCCGCTGTTGGCTTTGATGCCCCGTTGGCTCAATCCCCTGCTGGAGCGTCTGGAGCGCCGCCGCGCCAAGGCGCTTGAAGTGGATCCTTCTGGCCTCACCCCAGGAAGCCTCCGCCTGCCGGGCTATCCCTGGTGGCCCCTGGCGGCTGAGCTGGTCTTTGTTCTCTGCCGCTTTGGCGGTTTCGCCTGCTGCGTTCAAGCCTTCGACTTGGCCTTCCAGCTGGACTGGACGGGTTGGTTGGCGGGCTTTGCCCTGGCTTGGACCGCAGGTCTGGTGGTTCCCGCTGCCCCCGGAGGATTGGGGGTGTTTGAAGCGGTGTTGGTGCTTCGCTTGGCGGCTTCTGTTCCTGAGGCGCCGCTGTTGGCCGTGGCCCTGAGCTATCGCCTGGTCGTCTCGTTGGCGGATTTGTTGGTGGCCGCCGCCGCCCGCAGGGACCTGGCAGCACTTCGCAACAGTGGGTATTGTTGAGAAGTGCCCTGAGAGAGCGTCGTGCCCGCTGGTCCTGTCTCCCAGGTGCAGGCCGATGCATTGCGCAGCTCTCTGCATGATCGCGGGCAGCGTCTGACGCCCCAGCGCCAACGGGTCTTGACTTTGTTTGAGCGCCTTGGTGAGGGCAGTCACCTCAGCGCTGAGGAGGTCCATCAGCGCCTGCTCAAGGCGGATGAACGGGTCTCACTGGCCACGGTCTATCGCACCTTGCGGCTGCTGAGCTCCATGGAGCTGTTGTGCGAATTGGAGCTGCCGGAAGGGGGTCGGCGCTTTGAACTGGCCAGCGATGAGGCCCACCGGGACCATCACCACCTGGTCTGCGCTCGCTGCGGCCACACCGAAGAATTCGAGAGCGAAGCGGTGCTGCAGGCTGGTGGAGAGGCCGCGGCTTTACACGGCTTTCAATTGCTGAATTGTGTGTTGAACGTGCGCGCTCTCTGCCCTAGCTGCGCTCAGCAGGAAGCCGAGGGATGACTAGCGCCGGTTGACGCGAACCGGGACGAGCGATGGCTGCATTAAGCCACCGCCCCCGTTGTCATCGTCGGAATCGGTGGCGAGCCAAAAGATCAGACCGACGAGCCCCAGAACGGTCGTGAGTGCAGCGAACTCGGCCATCCAGGGGGATGCGGTTCGACACACCATAACGGTGTTTTTCGCTTCTGCTGTCGCGGTTGCTGCAGCTCAGAGGGGAGCGATCGCCAGCAGGCCGCCAGCCAGCGCCAGCAGGCCTGCCCCAAGGCTGGCCAGGCTGCGTTCCAACCGCTGGCTCAGCCAGGCGCTGCTACCGACCACAGCCACCGAGCTCAGCAGAGCACCAGCCCACCAGAGGGAGGTGCCGCTGGACTCCAGGCCGTGGAGCATCGCGTGGAGACCAAGGCCGCCAGCAACGGTGAGCGCCAGCACCTGGCGGCCGCAGCTGCCACGCAGCACCAGGACCAAAACGGCGGCCACGGCGGAGACCGCCAGGGCTGCCAGCACTTCGGCTCCAGGCAGTTGGCCGCCGAAGCTGCCGAAGACCGAACCGATCAGGGCCCCAGCCAGGGCATAGATCAGCAGTTGGCGGCCTGCCTGGGCGGCGCAGAGGCCCACGGCCACCAGCATCAGCAGGTGGTCCAAGCCCAGCAGGGGATGCAGGGCGCCGCCCAACACTCGATGGTCGGCGGTTCCATGGGCTCCGGCTGGCAGCACCGACAGCAGGCTCAGGCCCAGTCCGGCGGCGGTGCTGGTCAGCAGCGATCGGGTCAGTTTCGAGGTCATGGCAGATCCGGTCCGCGCCGGTGCTGAGGTTGAAGGAGGAGGCGCGGCGAGCGTTCTGACTGGAGAGCGCGAGGCTCCCATCACAGCTGCGGGACAGTGCCGGATTCGCGCCGGACTTTCCTCGTTGCCTTCCTGGGCTGAGTCCAGGAAACCGCTGATCGGATTATCGCTTCAGGAGAAACCCTTGCCGGCATCTTTCGCGACGCAGGCCTGAAGTTGCTTGCGGATCTTGGCGTGGTCGAGGTTTTTGCCGATCACCACCAGTTGGTTTTTGCGGTCGCTGGGCTTGCTCCACTCGCTGTCATCGATGGAGAAGCGCTTGCCGGCCAGGTGAAAGACGTGTCGCTTGCTGCTCTCGTTGAACCAGAGGATTCCCTTGGCGCGGAACACCCCGGCGGGGAGCTGGTTATCGAGGAAGTTTTGGAATTTACGCAGCGAGAAGGGACCTTCGCTGCCAAAGGAAAGGGATGTGAATCCCTCGATGGCGAGGTGATCCGCGTGGGAGTGCTCGTGGGAATGGTCGTGGGAATGGTCGTGGCTGTGATCGTGCTCGCAGTGACCGTGGTCGTGATCGCAGTTGCTGTGGTCATGGGCATGGTCATGGTCGTGCTCATGCACGCAGTGGCCGTGGTCGTGGTCGCAGTCGTCGTGGTTTTGCTCCGCAGTGACCTTGTCGCTTTCGAACAGGCCCACGCTGAGCAGCAGCGGCAGGTTGACCTCGCCTTTCACCGAGCGCAGGATCCGGGCATCGGTTTTGATCTCCCTTAACTGGGCTTCCACCTCGTTGAGCCGCGCTTCGCTGACGAGGTCGCATTTGTTGAGCAGCAGGATGTCGCCGTAGACGACCTGGGCGCGGGCGACCTCCCCCTCGAGGATCTCGTCGCTGAAGTTTTCGGCATCGATCAACGTGATGATCGAGTCGAGCCGAGTCTGATCCCGTAGATCGCTGCCAAGGAAGGTCATGGCTACGGGCAGGGGATCCGCAAGCCCCGTGGTTTCCACCACCAGGTAGTCCACGGGATCTGGACGATCGAGGATGCGATAGACGGCCTCGAGCAGCTCACCATTGATGGAGCAGCAGATGCAGCCGTTGCTCAGTTCGACCATGTCCTCGCCGGTGGCGATGATCAGGTCGTTGTCGATGCCAATCTCCCCGAACTCATTGACCAGCACCGCCGTTTTGACGCCCTGCTGGTTGCTGAGAATGTGGTTGAGCAGCGTGGTTTTTCCCGCTCCAAGGAAGCCCGTGAGGATGGTTACGGGGAGCCCGCTGGGGGCCTGATCCATCAGGCTGCTGCTCATGGTGAAGGCTGCTTGCTGCGGCTTCGATCGGTCCCCTCAGTCTGGGACGTGGCCTGCAGCTTTAGAAGCCGCTCAAGCCGCAGGTCTCCCGATAGGTCTGCGCGATCGCTTGGTTCTCGGCTGAGCTGGTGAGGTCCTTGTAGGACTGGGCCGCGGCTTTGGCTCCAGTCCCATCCCCATCGGAGAAGGCATCGAGCATGGCGTTGATCACACCCAGTTCCTGTTGCTCGAGTACGAGATAGCGCGCTTGGGCGCTTTTGCAGGGGCCGTCCTGGAGGCTGGCCTGAATGCTTTGTAGGGCGTCGGTGTAACGCGTTGCGGTGGCTCGGATCTGCTGGATCAGGGCCTCATGGTCGTGGTCGTCTTCGGGATCAAAGCGTTCCGGAGCTAACGCAATGCCCTTCAACAGGTGGCCTTCGAGGGCTGTGATGGCGCCTTCGTTGTAGGCGAGGAGTTCTTTCTGTTGGAGGCTCATCGCCGTGGAGTCAGCGCTGGGTGATTGGCAGGCCGTCAGGGCCAAGAGGCCTGCGGCGATGAATCCGGCATGGGCTCCAGAACGTCTGAGGGATTGCATCAGCAGCGGAATGACAGGCCTTGTCCACAGCCTGATGACGGCGCAACGGCATGGCAACGAGAGGTCAAATCGCCGAGATTGAGAACTGTTATCATTCTTGAAAACGTGTATTGGTCTTGGTGCGCTGCTCTGCGCTTGTTGCCGGAATGGGTCTTGCCGCCGGTGTGACTGCTCTGGCCGTTCGACCCGTCGCTGCTGCTCAGCAGATCCCTTCTGTGGTGGCGGCCAACGGAATTCTTTGCGACCTCGTTCGCGTCGTGGCTGGATCCACGGTCTCTGTCGCTTGCTTGGTCCCGGATGGAGCGGATCCCCACGACTACCGCTTGAGTGCCAGGGATCGCTCGAAGATTCAGTCGGCTTCGGTTGTGTTCCTCAATGGATACCGATTAAGCCCTGCGCTGGAGCGCATTGGGCAGCTGAAGCGGACGGTCAAGGTTGCTGAAGTCGCCGTGCCGTCCAGCCCATCTCGGGATCCACATGTTTGGCATAACCCTCTTCAGGCGGTAGCGATGGCGAAGGTGGTTGCCGTCCAGCTCAGGGGCAGCGTGTCTGGAGCGGCCCGTGCCTCGGTTGATGGCCGGCTCACGCGAGTTGCCTCTGTGCTGCAGCAATTGGATCGCTGGACTGCAGCTCAGTTCGCCACCGTTCCCAAGGCCCACCGAGTTGTTCTAACGGAGCATGATGCGCTCTCTTCTCTGGCCAGGCGCTACCAGGTTCGTTATGTGCCTTTGATGGAATCATTCGCATCCGGTGGGCCGCTTCGTCCCAGCAGTCTTCGCGAGATCTCTAAGGCTGTGAAGGCATCAGGAACGAAGTATCTGTTTTCAGAATCAAGTGCAACGTCGAAAACGCTGCGTCGCATTAGTAAGACCTCGGGTGTCCCTGTCTATCAGAAGCATCTTGTCGTGGATGGAGTTGCAAAGCGGAAGACCTATGTCGGTACGTTTGTTTCCAATGTCTGTGCCCTGGTGAGTGCGCAAGGGGGGCGTTGCGACCGTGCATCTGGTGATCAAATTGCATCTCGCTGGAGCGCAATTTAGTCGTCTTGCTGAATCTTTTGTCCTTTCGTTGAAACTTTTGCCATGGGCATGATGCATCCCTGCTCGTTCATCTCTCTTCTTAAGCGCCTTCCCTGGACGGCGAGCTGCATCCTGACCCTTTCGGCGCCCGCTGTTGCCCATGGCGGTCCTGGTGGTCAGGATCTAAAGCCTGGTGAGTTCAAGGCTTCTCCAATCATCACCATCGAAGGACATGGTGGGCTTGAGAACAATGTGCAGGGACCACCGAGGCACTACGCCATCGATGGGCTCTACGGAACGGTTCTCGAGTGGGGGCTTGAGAACAAAGGCAGTTTTGCGATTGAAGCCGCCATTGGTCCTGCTTTCGTGTGGGGTGAGGCTGAACACTTCTATGGCCAAGTTCATGCCCATGGTTCCCATGAGGATGAAGGCCATGATGATGATCATGGTGAGGATGAGGCGGAATCATTTTCGTCGGCTAGCCCCTGGCGCCGGACTGATATCAAGGGTTATCTCTCCGCCCGGTATCAACCAACTGGGAATCTTTCGTTTCAGGCAACCTGGAAGCCCTATTACATCACCCGAACTCAGACGCAGGATGGTCTCGAAGATGAGTTGGGTTTAAGGAATGAGGTCCAGGTTGGTGCTCTCTATGCCTTTGGTGATGGTGATGTCAATTTCGCTTTGGGCGATGGCCTTGAAAGCGTTGTCGACGGCGTATTTGTTTCTGCCTACAACAACACGGGCTGGGACAGTAATGGTACGTACCTCGGTAATTACACCGACGCTTGGGCAGGCTTTGGGTTTAACTATGACCAGCTCAATGTGACCCTCTCGGGAGGCCCCCGCTTCTACACCCCTGGTCGCTACGCCAACCTTCCCCAGCGCACGGACTGGGGTGGTGAGATTGAGTTTGAATACCCCATCACGGACAATGTTGTTGCTTTCGCTCACTGGGAGGCGGTCTATAGCTCCGAGGGCGGCGAAGGTTGGGGAATTGGATTCCAGCATCACATCGGTACTGGAGTGACCCTTCGCTTTTAGGGGATTGCGCAGAGATCCGACTAGCTTGAGTTAGAGACGCTTGACCGGCTTGCTTCGCGTTCAAAATCTCTGCGTCCATCGCGGTCCGCAGCTTGTCCTGGAGGATGTCTCGTTCAACATCAAGCCTGGGTCATTGACGGCCTTGGTTGGGCCGAATGGGGCTGGTAAAAGCACTCTTTTGCATGCCCTTGAGGGGCAGTTGCCGGCATCGTCTGGCGTCATGGAGTTGGCTGGCTGTCCACTGACGCCCGCCTTGGCTCGACGTCAGATCGCCCTCATGCCGCAACGGGGAGTCATTGATTGGACCTTTCCGATCACGGTCCATGAATTGGTGGCCCTTGGCCGCTTGTTGGGTCGTCGTCCGGGCTGTTGCGATGTGGATGCGGTTTTGCAGCGGGTTGGCCTTGCAGGATTAGGGACCCGTCGATTGGATGAGCTGTCAGGCGGACAGCAGCAGCGGGCGCTTCTCGCCCGAACGCTGTTGCAGCCCGCCCAGCTCTTGCTTCTGGATGAACCCTGCGCGGCAATTGACCCCCCATCACGTACAAATTTGCTGCAGGTGATGCGTCAGCTGTGTGATTCAGGGTTGACGCTGCTTGTGAGTAGTCATGACTGGGGCAGTGATTTGGATTGCTACGACCAAGTTCTCGTTTTGGATCGAGCGCTTCTTGCCCAGGGTGCCCCCGAGACTGTCAGGAGCTCATTGGGTGATTTGAGAGTGGGGCATCAGTGCTGCGGTTAGTCCCGTTGGCGGGACTTGCACTGTTCGCACAGCCCAAAAAACTCGAGGGTATGAAACAGCAATTCGAAGCCATGTCTGTCAGCTGTGCCGAGGTCGACATGATGAACGGGGCAGCTGTTGAGGACAGCCGTTTCACCGCAGTCCACACAGGTGATGTGATGTTCGTCCCGTCCCAGCGGCGCAAAGAGGGCTTCCCCGCTGGGCAGATGCCTGCAGCGAATCTGTCCGCGTTGCTGCAGTTGGCGCAGGTGTCTGTAAACCGTGGCCAGTCCCATCGGACTGTTGCTGGCCCGCAGACGGGCGTGCAGGTCCTGTCCCGACAGCTCTTGATCGGCATCCTCCAGGTGCTGAATGATCAGCTGCTGCCGCTCGTTAGTCCCGGCAGCCTGGGAGGGCATGCGCTTCCACTTCGGAGGTGTTCCTGATCCTATGGCTGACTCTTGGTGGCTCTTTCCCTTCACCATCGCTCTTGTGGTGGGCATGCTCTGCCCTCTGGCAGGAACAGCACTCTTGGTGCAACGACGGCTGTTTCAGGTCAACCTGATTTCCCATGCTGTGCTGCCCGGACTGGCCATTGCCCTTTTCTGGGGAATTGAACCCGGCATCGGCGGCCTGATCAGTGGGGTGTTATTTGCACTGGTGGCGGAGCGCATGACCAGTGCTTTGCCCCAGGAAGATCGCTACAGGGAAGCAGTCCTCAACTCCGTGTTGGCCGGATCGCTTGGTCTCGGTGTTCTCCTGATTCCTTTACTGGGGATCCGCGTCGATCTTGAGGCTGTCTTGTTCGGGGATCTTCTGGCCGCTGGCCCCCGTGAGCTCATCCAAAGCCTCATGGCCTTGGCTTTGATTGTGATTCTGTTGGCGGGGCGTTATCGCCAGTACGTCTATCTCGGCGTCGATCCTGTTGGAGCCCAAGCCGCAGGGCTCCAGGTCACAGCCCTGCGCTTTTTGCTGACGTTGGTTGCGGCCGCAGCGGTGGTGAGTGCCGTTAGCGCAGTGGGCATCGTCTTGGTTGTCAGCTTGATGGCAGCTCCTGCATTACTGGCTCTGCCCAAGGCCAGGAGTTTGCGGCAAGCCCTGCTTCGATCGGCCCTTTGGGGATTGGTTTTGTCTGGCGGAGGGTTTGTACTGGCGGTGCAGGAATCGATCAATCTCCCGCCGGGGCCTGTGATTGGTGTCGTATGCATGGCAACCCTGCCATTTCAGTTATTGCGCAGGTAACCAGAATGCTTGCTTGATGGGCTTATCGATAATGTTTAGCTCTAAGTCTGACGCTTGAAGTTCTGCTGCACGTCCCCACTTCTGCTTTGGATCTCTCAGGGTTAGAAGGAGGACATCCCGTGTTGAATCCAATTCAAAATGGCTCCGAGTTTCAAGCTCCCAGCCTTTGAGTTCTCGCTGGTTTTGGATGACCCCAGAACGGCTCATTGCAATCACCCTTGGGGTCTGTGTGTTCTTGACTGGATCCCAATGGGTCAATAACAGCCAGATCCTTTCCCCGCTGCGTTCGCAGGCTGTTCCCATCACGGCATCCAGGCCAATCCAAAGCTGCTTGGGTGCTTGTCCAGGCTCTAGGAGCTCGATGGATTGACGGTAGTCCGGCCATCGACGCACCAGCAGAGCTCGCCCTCCTGTTGGACAAAAACTGCTGAGGTCCCGACTCCCTGGGAGGAACTGCCGACGTTGAGGTCGTCCAGGAAGGTTGCTCAAAACCAGCCCATCGGCTTCTGGTGCAATCAGTGCGCCTCCTCCTGGAAGAAGCTGAGCTGTCCCTGATGCTTCAAGGTCGAGGCGTCTTCGCTGCCCATTGGCTTCCACCAACGTTGTGAAAGAGCGTGCAAAGCCAGGAGCACCCCACTGCACTAACAGATCCCCTGTGCTGTTGGTGCTGAAGTGGGTGAAGGTCAGTTGAGCGTCGAGAAGTTGCTTGAGTCCTTTGACTACAAGTTTTGGAGTCTTTGATCGATAGACGGCTTGTTGTTCTAATTCGAGGAGCCAGGTCTGTTCAGTTCGCTCGCCACTGGTGCTGAAGGCAATTCCTGAACCATTGCCGAGGGGGGTGACCGAGGAGATGGGCGCGTTCGCTCGGCTCAAGGTCCTCCAGCGTCCATCGCGCTGAAGAATGTCCAGGCGATCCCCCTCTGGTCCGGGTGCGACCACAAGCAGCCTGGGCCTTGGATCCCACCAGAAGCGTTCTGGGGAAATGGCAATCCCACGTTGATCCTCTCCCCGAAGGACGACTTGTAGGGGACCTGCAATGGTTTGGCCGGGCTCAAGAAGCAGACGCAAGAGGTTGCCCGCCCCAAGCCATTGGCGCCTCATCCTGGGGCTGAGTTCGCTTGCCGACGCAACGCTGTTGCGTTGCATGGGACGGCTGAACTCAACATTGAGAGCTGCAGGTCCAGAGCTCAGGGTGCTCGAGTCCAGCTGGCGCACATGGGGAGGACGCTTCAGCAGGAGCTGCTGCTGAACGGCGGCTAGAGCAAGACCAGCTCCGAGTAACCAGCTCAGCTGCTTCATGGCTCTAAGGGTTGCTCAGGCCTTGGAATGGATCGGATTTGCTCAGGGATCACAACGCTTTGGCTGGATCCATTGCTGGTGAACTCCATGCCCATCTGCCCGCGGATGAGGAGCCATTCGTCGCGTTTTGGTCTGTAGGTCTCAGGCCAACGAATCGGAATGCCGATCGGGGTCGCATCGGCTAAGCAGCAGCGAACAGTGAGGCGACCGAGTTGTGGCATTCCTCTGGTTGGTTCGTAAACAAAGCCGCTGATGTTGACGGGATCGCCGACATACAGCTGGGGATCCGGTTGGCTGCGCAGAAGCCTGACCCAATCCGTCAGCGTTCGCTGGGATGGGGGTAGGACAAATTCCAGTTCTGCAGGTGAGGCCAAGGCTTCACTGCGGTTTGCCGCCAGATCGCTAAAGGAGGGGTTGGGTGGGGCGATCAAAACAGCGATGGCCATGGCGCTGCTGAATATCCACGCCTGGTTGGTCTTGTGCGACTCCAGCGCCTGACCCGGCCTGAGGAGTTGCTGAATGGCCAGAGCGAGCAGGGCGAAACCGCAGAGTCCCACGAGTGGGTGGAACACTCCTCGCAACAACAGATCTAAACGT
This sequence comes from Synechococcus sp. A10-1-5-1, assembly GCF_023115425.1. Taxonomy (NCBI): domain Bacteria; kingdom Bacillati; phylum Cyanobacteriota; class Cyanophyceae; order Synechococcales; family Synechococcaceae; genus Synechococcus; species Synechococcus sp. A10-1-5-1. The sequence goes on from NZ_CP096032.1 coordinate 2,273,508, forward strand.
CCGCTCAGGGTGCTCAGCACCAGCACGGCCCCCCAGAGGGCCAAGGTGATTGGGCGGATCAGAGCAGCCACAGGTTGACCCATTGCCCAATTAACAACACAACAACACTGGCTCCGATCGCCGTGACGGCGATCGCCTTGGGTCGCATGATCACTCCAAATAGTCCCAGTAATTTCAGGTCGACAACTGGACCTAAAACCAGAAAAGCCAAGAGCGCACCGGGTGTGATTTGCGCAGCAAATCCCAGGGCTAAAAAGGCGTCAACGCTGGAGCAGACCGAAATCACAACGGCCATCAGCATCAAGCTGAGAATGGAGAGCGTTGGCGATCCCCCCACCGCCAGCAGCCAGCTGCGAGGCAGCAGGGTTTGCACGGTGGCGGCGATCAGGCTGCCGATGATCAGCAAGACAGCCAGGTTGAGAAACTCCCGCGTGCTGTGCTCGAGCACCGTGGTCAGGCTCGGACGATTCGGTCTTGCTTGAGGGGGTTGAGTGGGTGTGCCGAGCACACCACTTTTTCTCTCGAGCAGGCTGGCCTCCGCTAAGGGTTGGCTGAGCCGGCGCTCGGCGAGCAGGCTGGATTCAAGAAGTTGTCCCTCGGGCAGTTTCTGGAGCAATCCAGAGAGGACCACCGCGACCAGCAGCGCTCCCAAGGGGCGCGCTGCGATCAACCAGGGCTGATCGGGGAATGCCGCCCAGGTGCTGGCCAACACAATCGGGTTGAGAACAGGGGCTGCAAACAAAAACCCCAGTGCCGACCCCATGGAGGCCCCCCCGGCCAGCAGTCGCCGGGCCACCGGGACATTGCCGCATTCGCAAGCAGGTAAGGCAAAGCCCAGGGCGGCTCCGCTGAGTGGAGCCAAGACGGCCTGCTTGGGCAGGCGCTGCAGCCAGCGTCCGCCTGGTGCGACCCAGCGCGCCAGGCCTGCGATGAGCACCCCGATCAAGAGAAAGGGCAGGGCTTCAATCAAGAGGCCCTGGAAGATCGCCCAAATCGTCGCGATTCGAGCCAAGGGCGAGAGCAGCGGCTGGAGTCCTTAGTTTTGCCCAGCCAAGGCCGCTGGGGAACCTCCAATTCCAGTCAACTCGGCGCTGGGCGTGCTGGGTTGTTGGGCGATGTCGCTGTAGAAGCTCGTGTCCAGGTTGCTCAGCAGTGCCGGTCGGTTGGTCTCGAAGTGCAGGTGGGGGCCTGTGGTCCAGATACCGGTGTTGCCGCAAAGCCCGATCAGGTCACCCCGTTTGTAGGTCCCTGGCGCCTGGGTGCTGTGCAGGTGGCTGTAGCTGGTTTCGAGGCCGTTGTTGCCCACCAGCACCACAGTGTTGCCATGGGTGTGGCTGCGGACCACCGTGGCCACACCGTCATGGGCCGCGCGCACCGGAGTGCCAACGGCGCAGGCGATGTCCAGGGCTGGATGTTCCGCGTGGGCGTCTTGGGTCACAACCCCTGGCATGGGATTGAGCAACTGCAGTGCTGGAACCAGGAGTGCAACGGGCAAGAAAAAGCTTTCGCGAAATCGAAAGCGGATCTTAAATTACGACCCCTGAGACTTGAATGTCGCCTATGCGACAGGATCGCGTTTCAATGCGGGTGTTCGTTGCAGGGCATCCAGCCAGAGCCCATGGGGTGGGCGCCGGAGCAGCCGAAGTCCTGGGCCTTCTTCAGGGCCTGCTGCTGGCTGGGGTAGATGGTCAGTTCCTTGGACGCGGGCTGATGTGCATGCTCTGGGCTTGGGCTCAGGGTCCAAAGGCCCATGGTGTTCAGCCCCGCGACGGCCACCCCCATGCCGACGAGGCAGGCATTGAGCACGCCCATGCCCACGACTCCCAGGCTCACAACGCCCATGGGAACAACACCAATGCTCACCACTCCCATGGGCACGATGCCGATGGACACGATTCCCAGAGGCGCAATGCCAATGGCCACGCGTTTTGGTGGCTCCGAGCAGCTTGCAGGGCTGAACGCGCGGGTCTTGGTCGGACGTTCAGGACTGCTGACCATGGGGCGCTCGAGCGGTGGCGCCATCCTGCTGGGTTTTGATCAGTCCTCCCGGGTTTCGTCGTTAAACCATGTGGGGACGTCCGCATAGCAGGCGGCGTTCTTTTCGTTCTCACGCGCTTCGACTTTCCAGCAGCAGCTGCGGCCGCCATCGCGGGCCTTCAACAGCGTGTTGGCCCAGTCCCAGACCAGGGCGGCACTGGCTTCCATGCCGACGTTGTCCATCACCCGCAGATCCAGGGCCCCCTGCTCGTGGAGGCCCTGCCATTGCTCCAAGAGCGGGTCGTCGGCGTTGACCAAAAAGGTGTGGTCAAACTGCTGCCTGAGGCGTTGCTCCAGTTCGCTCAGGCTGGAGAAATCCACCACAAAGCCGTTCTCGTCCAGATCCTTGGCCTGGAACCAAAAGCAGAAACTGCGGCTGTAACCGTGCACAAAACGGCAATGACCGCTGTGCCTCCACTGCCGGTGGCAACAGGGGTAGCCGCTAAAGGTTTTGCTGCAGGTGTAGGCGGCGGTCATCGCCAGTGGGTGCTGGATGTGGGTCTTGAGGGAGGATCGGGTGAGATGGATCGGCAGCCCTTGCAGGCATCATTTCAGGCCCCAGATCCGGCCTTCATCAGCTCCCTTCGTTTTAACGAGGCAGGCTTGATCCCGGCGGTGGCGCAGGACTGGCTCGATGGGGCGGTGTTGATGGTCGCCTGGATGAACCAAGAGGCGATTGAGCGCACCCTGGTCAGCGGTGAGGTGCATTACTGGAGCCGCTCCAGGCAGGAGCTCTGGCACAAGGGGGCGACCAGCGGCCACACCCAGGCCTTGCGGGGACTCCGCTACGACTGCGACGCCGATGTGTTGCTGCTCACGATCGAGCAGAAGGGCGATGTGGCTTGCCACACCGGGGCCCGTAGTTGCTTTTACGACGACGGCCCGAGCCCGACGGGCGGTGGCACCAGCGCCGCTCCCCCGCCCGCCGATGCCTGCACGGAGTTGATGCGGGTGATCGAAGGCCGCCGCGATCAGCCCGAGCCCGGCAGCTACACCAACAAGCTGCTCGAGGGCGGTGACAACCGGATCCTCAAAAAGATCGGCGAGGAGAGCGCCGAATTCGTGATGGCCTGCAAGGACAACAGTCCTGAGGAGATGGCGGGCGAGGCGGCCGACATCGTCTTCCACCTCCAGGTCGCATTGGCCCACCACGGCGTCAGCTGGCGCCGGGTGCAGGAGGTGCTGGCGGCGCGCCGCGGAGCACCCCGCCGCGAGTAGGGCTACTTCAGTTGAACGGGGCTCCCGTGGCGGAGCCCAGAGCGGTTGCTCAGAATCACACGATCCGCCGCCGAGAGACCGCTCAGGACGGGATAGCGATCGCCCTGCAAGGGTCCCAGGCTGACGCTGCGCTGAAGCGCGACTTTGCTGCCCGCCGGTAGGCGCTCGATGCTGGTCAGCGGCGTTTTGCCGGGATCCTTCTTCCATTGGGCCGGGGTCCCCACCACAAAGACGAAGGTCTGGCCGAACTGACGCGTGATCGCCTCAAACGGAACGGCGAGGTGGCGCTCGGCGCCAATGATCAAGCGGGTTCTGAGCCGCTGGCCGTCTCGAAGCGTCCCCTTGGGGTTGTTGATCTTGGCCTTGGCCAGAAGGGTCTGACTGGTGGGGTTGATGTTGGGGTCAATCATCGTCAATCGCCCCTTGGCAACGGGGCGTTGACCCTGTCCATCCAGCAATTGCACCAGTTGGCCGCTCGCCAGACGGTTCGCCTGGGCCGCCGGCACGTCGATGCGGGCCTGTAGGGCCTCGTTGCGGATGATCCGGCTAAAGGGGCTACCCGCCTGCAGGACATCCCCCGCTTTGACACTCAGATCGCTGATGACCCCTGCGATGGGAGCACGCACATCTTTGTAGGAGAGATCCGCCAACTTCGCCCGAAGGGCTTGGCTGGAGCCGATCGCCTTGGCTTCGAATTCATCGCGCTGCAGGGCGGTTGCCGCACCCTCTTTCACCAGGCCTGCAAAACGTTCGTAGGCCAGTTGATCGCTCTTGCTTTGGGCTTGGAGGGCGGAGACATCCGCCTTCAGTTGGGTTTGATCGAGCACCAGCAGCAGTTGTCCCGCCTGCACGGATTGCCCTGACTGGACGAGCACCCGTTGGATGCGCCCGCCGGCCTGGGCCGCGAGTTCGATCTCATCGGTGGCCTCCAGGGTGCTGACGGTGTCGATGCTTTGCACGAACACTTCCCGCTCCAGCGGCGCCGCCTTGACCTTTTGCGACGGCCGCCCTGCAGGGGATCCGCAGCCCCAGAGAGCGAGAAGTCCAAGGGCGGCTAGACCCGGCCAGAGCGATTTAGGCATGCGTCCTCCGGGCCTTGAGTTGGAGCTCCCAGCCCTTGATCAACCTGTAGCTACTGGGGACGACAAACAGGCTTAAAACAGTGGCCACCAGCAGGCCAAAGAAAACCACGGTGCCGATGCTGATGCGGCTGCTGGCGCTGCTGCCGCTGGCCAACAACAACGGTAGGAATCCCGCGAGGGAGGAGATGGCCGTCAGCAGAATCGGCCGCAGCCTGGAGCGGGCGGACTCGCGGATGGCCTGGTCCAGGTTCAGCCCCTCCCGCAACCGTTGATTAGCGAATTCCACGATCAAGATTCCGTTTTTGGCTGCCAGGGCCACCAGGACCAGCAGCCCCATCTGGCCATAGACGTCGAGCGGCAGCCCCCGCAGCACCAGGCCCCCCAGCGCCCCCAGCAGGGCCAGCGGGACGGTGATCAAGATGATGAAGGGGTCCAGCAGGTTCTCGTAGAGGCCGGCGAGCACCAGCCCCATCACGAACACCGCCAGGGCAAAGACCCGGAAGGTGCTGCCGCCTGAGCGTCTCTCTTCCTCGGCCAGTCCCCTCCAGGCCAGGTCGGTGCTGCGGCCGCCGAGCTGCTGTTGCAGCCGCTCCAATGCCGCCATGGCTTGCCCGGTGCTCACCCCAGAGGCCGGCAGGGCGCGGATGCTGATGGAGCGCACCAAGCGGCTGTGGTTGATCGTGCTCGCTCCGCTCGAGGCCTCCACCTGAACAAGCTGGCCGACGGGAATCAGCGCTCCTGTTTTGGAGCGCACCTGCAGAGCCAGGACGTCATCGAGATTGCGCCGTCCTGAGCCATCGAGTTGAACAATCACCCGGCGGACCTGGTCGCCCTCAAAGCTGTCGTTGACATAGCTGCTGCCCAAACTGGCCTGCAAGGTGCTCACCAATTGGCTCAGTTCCACCCCGAGGGAGGCCATCTGCAGTCGATCGGGCTCCAGGCGCAACAGCGGTGAATCGGCGCTGAAGCGGGTTGAGACCCGCTCAAACAGACCAGTGGCATTCGCGGCTTGGATCAGCCGTTGGGCCTCCCCAGCAAATTGCTGCAGGGACAACTGCCCATTGCTGGTATCCAGTAGCTCCAGCTCCAGGCCCCCTTCGCTGCTGAATCCGCGCACGCTGGGCGCTTGGCTCACGATCACCGTCGCCCCTGAGATCTGTTGTCGCAGTAAACGGTTGAGCCGTTTGGCCACCGCTTCGGTGCTGGGACGGCCAGGCCCTCGCTCACCGATCGGTTTGAGCCGCAGAAAGAGCAGGCCCTTGTTGGGGGTGCTGTCGCCGAAGGACCGTCCGGCATAGAAATTGCCGGTTCGAATCGCCGGGTCCGCCGAAGCCAGTTGTTGGACCTGGGTCATCACGGCCTCGGTGCGCTGCAGCGAGAGCCCCTCCGGCAGGACCACCACCCCCCTCAACTGCCCGTTGTCCTCCTGGGGAATAAAGGCCGTGGGCCTCCAGCTCAAGCCCAGGGCTGTGACGAGTAGGCCCACCAAGACGCTGGCCATGACGCGACGGCGGAGCTTCAGGGAACCCTCCAACCAACGGCTGTAGGGCTCCTCCAAGGATTCAAGCCAGCGCCGGGGCGGATCAATCCAACGCAGCAGCCAGGCGGGCTCGCGCTGCTCGGCATGGAGCAAGCGGCTCGCTGCCACCGGGGTAAAGCTGATGGCGTTGAACGTCGACACGGCGATGGCCGCACTGATGCTGATGGCGATCGGGGCATAAAGGCGGCCCACGCTTCCCTCCAGACCGATCACCGGGAGGAAGACCACCACCAGCACCAGAGAGGTTGCGACCACCGCTCCGCCGAGTTCGGCCATGGACTCACGGGCAGCGGCCAAGGGGGAGGCCCCCGCTTCCAAGCGGCGTCCGATGTCCTCGCTGACGACGATGGCGTCGTCCACCACCAGGCCCGAGGCCAGCACCATTCCAAACAGGCTGAGGGTGTTGATCGAGCCACCGGCCAGCTTGATCAAGGTGATCGATCCGAGCAGGGAGACCGGGACGGCCAGGGCGCTGATCAGGGCCAGGCGACTGTTGCCGAGCCCCAGCAGTAGGGCAAGGAAGACCAGCAGGACCGCATCCCTGAGGCTGCCCGCGGTTTCGCCAATGCTGGTGCGAATCGTCTCCGCTTCGTTGACGATCAGCTGTAGATCAATGCCCGGGGGGATATCTGGCTGGAGCTCCTCCAGGGCCTGCTCCACGGATTCGCTGACGGCGAGGGCATTGGTGCCATCGCGTTGGTAGACCCCAATGGCGACTGCGCTGCGGCCCTGGAGGTTCGTGGCGACGGCGTCATAGCTCTCGCTGCCCAGGCTCACCCGCCCGATGTCACTCAGGAGAACGACCCCGCCCTCGGGCCCCTCCCCAACGACCAGTTGCTCGAGTTCCGCTCTGCTGCGGAGCCGTCCCTCCATCTCCAGTGGGAGGGTGGTGGCCTGTCCGGGAGGCATGGGCGCTTCACCGGTTTGCCCCAGGGCAGCCAAGACGTTTTGGGCCTGAAGGGCCCGTTCCACATCGTTGATCGTCAGTTGCCGCTCGAGCAGCGCCGCGGGATTCAGCCAGAGCCGGAAGGCCAGAGGGCTGCCGCCAAAGAGGCGGACATCGCCGACCCCCTCGACCCGCTGCAGCCGTTGCTGCACGACTTGACTCACCCAGCCGTTCAGAAACTGCGGCGTGTAGCGCTGGGGATCAGCGCTGAAGCTCAGGATCATCAAGAGGTCATCGGAGCTGCGTCTGACCTGAACGCCGAGGCGGGCGACCTGGGCCGGCAGTCGTCGAAGGACCTGGGCGATTTCGTTTTGGGTGTTGACCTGGTTGAGCTCGGGGGAGCCGCCGCGGAAGTTCAGCTGAATGCTGCTGCCGCTGCCACTACTGCTTGAGCGGATGCTCTCCAGTCGCTCAAGCCCATTGAGTTGCTGCTCGATCAGAGCCGTGACCCCCTGCTCGACCACCTCCGGGCTTCCCCCGGGGTAAGAGCTCCGAACACTGACGCGACCAGGGGCAATGCCCGGCAGGTTTTCCACCTGTAAGCCGCTCAAGCTGAGGGCCCCCATCAGCAGCAGGAGCAAGCTCAGCACCAAGCTGAATACGGGCCGTCTCAGGAACAGATCTGAGAGGGTCCGCCTCGGCGGAGTCATGGCTGGGTAGAGGGCAGATCAGCCTGGTTCAGCCCCGGCTGTTCTTGCAACCATCTCAGGGTGGCCCGATCTCTGGGGCTCAGTTCCAGGACGGGGATTGGCCCGGCTTTGACGGCCAGGGCATCGCCGGCTTGGTCGCTGTGGCCCCAGAGCCCGAAGGCGTGGCCTAGCTCATGGAGGCTGGTGGCTTGAATCGCCGTTTGGGCTTGCCCGGGGCTGATCAGCACCGTCACCAGGGGCTCCCGCTGCCAGCGCTGTTCCCGCTGCACCTCCCGCAGTTGGAGCAGCGCCCTGCCATTGCTGGCGCGGTTGTTCAGCCGTGGAGGTCGGCGCCGCTCCACGAGGACCTGGGCCCGCAGTGGATCGGAGACCACTTGGATCGGTAGCTGGTCCTGCCAGGTGCTCAGGGCGGCCTGCACGGCTTGGTGCCAGCGCTGCTCCCAGATGGCCCCAGGCCCCTTGGCGCTCACGGGCTCAACCCAGACGCACCAGTGCGGGCGGCTTGGCCAGCCTGCGGGGGTGGTCTTGAGGCGGCGGCTGTAGCCAACGCCGTTGTCGCTGACGGCTCTCGCCTTGATCAGGAGCGGCCCCTGGCTGGACCAGGGGCGCACTTCGGAGGCCAGGGAGCAGGCTGGAGGCGGAAGCTCCATCGCTGGAATTAACCCGGCAGCCCGACGCCCCGGGCCATCAAGGTGGCGAGGAAGGGGATCAGGGCGAAGCCCACCAATTCAATGTTGAGGATCCAGGACAGGCGTTTGGCCAGGGCTTCGCTGACCTGAGGCAGCTCCCCTTTGCGTAGGGGGATGGCCCAGAGGATGTAGGTGACGGTTGGGTAGAGGGAGAGGCCACCAACGGAGAGATAGAGGCCGACCTTCCACCAGAACAGCGGATTCTCCGTGTAGAACTCCGAGCCCTGACCGAAGTACATCACCCGAAGGATGCCGCTCACCAGCAGGGCAAGCGCGGCCATTCCGTAGACCACATCAGTGATCACCATCAAGGTGGCGTCCTTGCGGTTCGGGTTGGGCTGGATCAAGCGACGCTCCAGCACCAGGGCGCCAAAGCAGAGCATGAAGCTCAGGTAGTGGACGTAGGCCACGCCCGCTCGGGTGAGAACGGTCGGTGCGATGTCGGCGATCAGAGCCGGGGCGGGCATGGCCTTTTGGGCTGTACGTGGCTTTAGACCGTAGCGACTGAGCTCCTGAGCTGGTTCTGCTCATGCTTTGGAATCCAATCTGTAGTTGCGAAGTAAATCTGAATTTGGGAAGGAACTTGGAAACTTGGAAGCTTTTTAGTGGCTTTTTTTATTGAGTAAAAAAGCCCTTAGGTTCAAATCAGCAGAACCCGCAATCATGGCCAGCTCGCTGAGTGCTTTTTTGGGTGAAATTGGTCGTCACCAGTTGTTGACGCCAGAGCAAGAGCTGATGCTTGGCCGCAAGGTACAAGCGATGGTGCAGTTGCATGAGCGCTGCACCATGGCTGGTGGTGTTGGCGAGGCCTGCGCCTACAACGACATCGAAAAGCGCACGATGCGCGTCGGCGAGCGGGCGAAAGATCAGATGATTACGGCCAACCTGCGCTTGGTGGTTAACCTGGCAAAGCGCTACCAGGGCAAGGGACTTGACCTGTTGGACCTCATCCAAGAGGGAACCCTTGGGTTGACTCGGGCGGTTGAAAAGTACGACCCCACCCGTGGCCACCGGTTCAGTACTTATGCCTACTGGTGGATTCGTCAGGGCCTGAACCGTGCTCTCTCGACCCAAAGTCGCACGATTCGCATTCCTGTCAATGTCAATGAAAAGTTGACACGTTTGCGGGCGGCGAAGGCTCGCTTGATGCAGCGCAATGGAATGGCGCCCAACTCTCAACAGTTGGCGATAGCAATGGGCCTGCCTCTTGATGAAATTGAAGATTTGCTCGGTTGTGAGCTCCGTAGCGTCACCGTCAGCCTGCAGGGCATCGTCAAATCCAAATCCGATCCCACGGAGCTGGTGGATGTGTTGCCGAGTGAGGACCTTCCGCCGATGGAGCGTTGCGAACTGGCTGAGCGCAATGCCGCGGTCTGGAAGCTCTTGGATCAGTCAAACCTCACCCCGAAAGAGCGCACCGTGGTGATGCTGCGCTTTGGTCTCGATGGCAGCCATGAATGGCGCACCCTCGCGGAGGTTGCTCGCTTGCTGGGCTGCAGTCGGGAGTACTGCCGTCAGGTCGTCCAGCGGGCTCTGCGCAAGCTACGCAAAGTTGGAATCCAAAGCGGATTGGTCGATGTCAATTCCGTCGTGCAGTAGGCCTGCCTTCAGAATGGTGTGATCGCTTGAGGTGACACCAGTCCATGGCTGTCGATCCTGCTGCCCAGCCCATTGATGCCCAGGTGCTGGGCAGCACGGAGGTCGATGAGGGCGCGCTGCGGCGGTTGTTGCGCCGTGCCGGCCGTGCCATCGCCCGGCCAGCCATTGAATGCTTGGAGCTGATGTTGGATCCAGGCACACCGCCTCAGGTCCGGCTGACCATGCTGGCGGCCCTGACTTATCTGTTTGTGCCGGTTGATCTGATCCCCGATTTCATCCCAGCAGCGGGCTTCAGTGATGACCTGGTGGCCTTGACCGCCCTGCTGGGTCTTTGCACAAGTCACATGAGCGACCCCATTCGGATGCGGGCGCAGCGCAAACTGGATCGCTGGTTTCCCCCGACGCGCTGATGGCTGCTCTCACCTCTGAGCAGTTAGATGAACTGCAGTCCTTCATCAAGGACTGGCTTCGCCATAGCGGCCGCACCCAGTCCGACTTGCGGCGGGCACTGCGGGCCAGTTCGATTCGGATGCCGGTCTTGCTCGATGAGTTGGATCGCACCTACCGGCGGGATGGCTTGGTGGGGTTGGCGGAACGCCTCTGTGACATCGAGGCGGTCTGGCAAAGCGAGGATCAAGGAGACGTTGGGCCTACTGAGACCTCACCCGCTGTCGAGGACTCCTTGGGGCAACTCGATCTCCTCCTGGAAGAAATCCGACTGGAAGTCGGAGACGGCTGACGGCCGCCTCGACCCACGTCACAGTGGGTGCACGTTGCACCGTTGAGATGTCCCGCACCCGTTGGCTGGCCTGGGCTTCCGCCGTTGCCCTGGGCGGGGCCTGCCCCGCGGCCGTTCAGGCCCAGTCGGAAAGCTTCCTCTGGGGGCCGGGCAGCAATGTGGGCCCCGCCACCACGGTCGAGCCCAAAAACTGCGTGACGGCGGCGGACGGAAGTATCACCTGCGACACCAAACTGGTGAACCCTCCGGGGGATACTCCGGCGAAGCCCCAGTACACGCCCTTTCGCAATTGAAGTCTCTGTTTTGTGATCGCACCTTCCTGAGAGGGATCTCAGGGTTTGAGCGCGCGCTGGCCAAGGTCCTCTCGGTCACCCTCACGGTGGTCCTGGTGGTGGCGACCCTGCAACTGTTGATTGTCCTAGGCAGCGACCTGCTGGATCTCCAGGTCAACTGGACCGGTGAGGGCCTGGTGGGTCTCCTGGATCAAGTCCTGGTGATCTTGATTGCCGTGGAGGTCCTCCAGAACCTCACCGCCTACCTGCGGGAACACGTCGTTCAGATCGAGTTGGTGCTGGTGACGGCGTTGACGGCGGTCGCCCGAAAGGTGATCGTCTTCCCTCCGGGGATGCAGAAGGACCCGGCTGTGCTGATCGGCTTGGGGGTGGCGATCGTCTCCTTGGCGGCGGCCTACTGGCTGGTTCGTCAATCGCACCTCAAGCGTCCGCCGACCAGAACAGAGCCAGCCACACCGTCCCAGGATCCGGATCGGTTGCCGTAACCCGATGCCGGCGGTGCGGTGCGATCAACAGCGCATCGCCGACGCAAAGGTCCCGAGGCGACTCTTCGTCTTCAAATTGCAGTGAGGCGCTCCCCTGGAGCACCAGAACCCATTCACTGTCCTCCTGGTCGTACCACCCTTCCGCTGGGCTGCTGGCCTGACAGGAGTGAATCCGCTCGAGGCGCCAATGCTGACCGCTGGCCAGTACATCGGTTCGCTCCTGGCCTGATGTGGGGCGGTCCCCCCGCAGCAGATTCGGTTGATCCGTGGGTCTCGGTTGTTTGGGGCTGCTGTCCCCCCAGCGCCGGCCGATCTCAAACCCGAACTGGGCCGCCAGTTGGACCACATCGTGGTGATTGCTGCAGTCCTGCAGCGCTTGCCGAACCTCGGGCTGGGCTTCGCTCAAGGCCACGAAGGCATTGAGTTGCTCGATCTTCTTGAGGAACTGTTGGAGCTGGGCTTCGGCCATCAGCTCAGTATCGGTTTCAGCCCTTTGCTCAGGTTGAACCGCTCGAAGCTCACCCCACGGATCAACAGCTCTTCTCTCCAGCGGATCCGCCAGCCGAGCTTCAGCAACAGCGGAGTGGAGATCAGGCTGGCTTCGGTCTGCAGCTCCAAGAGCGCGTCCCGCGCTGCTTGCGCTTCCACGGCCTCAATCAGGGCGCGTCCATGGCCATGGCGTTGGGCCCGGGGGTGGCAGTAGAGCAAGGCCAGGCGCTGGCGGGGATCCCGTAGGGCAAAAGCGACGATTCGGCCATCGTCCTGTTCGCTTGCAAGCGCATGGCCACGCTGAAGCTGTATGCGAATGGAAGACCCTTGACTAGCCCAGGCTTCTCTTTGTGCCTCTGTGTACAGCTCCTGGTCGCAACTCAGCACCGCCTGCTGATAAATCCTGATCGCTTCACAGTGCTCCTCCCTGCGTAATTCTCGGATTCGATGCATCGAGGGCTTTGTTAGTCAACACCTTGCCGAATTCTGGCTTGATTTGATTTTCTTGGATCTGGTCGCTAGCTAAACCGTGCTGTATGTTGCATCAGTATCCGGCTAAGACCCTTTACTTCAATGCTCACCGGTTCCGATCTGCTGGCCAAGGTTAAAGAGCTTGGCGATGTAAGTAAGTCCGATATCGTTCGTGCTTGCGGTTATGTCTCCTCCAAGAAGGATGGTGGTGAGCGCCTGAACTTCACCGCTTTTTACGAGGCACTCCTGGAGGCCAAGGGCGTTGAACTGGGCGTCAGCAGCAAGGTTGGTAAAGGCGGTCGCAAGCTCAGCTACACCGCCACCGTTCAGGGCAACGGCAACCTGCTGATTGGCAAGGCCTACACCGCCATGCTTGATCTGCAGCCCGGCGACGAATTCGAAATCAAGCTCGGCCGTAAGCAGATTCGTCTGATTCCCGCCGGTGGTAGCGACGAGGACGAGGAGTGATCGTCGGCCTCAACGGCTGAGATTCACTTCGACTCCAGACGCCCCCTCGAGCGATTCGAGGGGTTTTTTTTTTGCCCAGTTCAGGACGTCTTGATAGTCCTCAGGATGGCAGCTCAGCAGGATGAGTTGAATGCCTTGCTCCATGCCGCGATGCAGCATCGCTTGCAATTGCGCTAGCCGCTGCCGGTCGGTGTTGGTAAAGGCATCGTCGAAAACCAAGGGCAGAGCGCCGTCATAGGCACCCATCAGGACTTCGGCCATGGCCAGGCGCAGGGCCCCAGAGAGTTGTTCGCGCATTCCTCCACTGAGCTGCGCAAACGCATAGGCCTGGGTGTCTTGCAGCAGTTGCAATTGCTGGAAGCCATGTTTGGGATTGAATTCCAGTAGGGCCCGTTCTGGCCCTGTATTCAGCAGAACCTCGAGGTAGGGATTGAGGGCCGAGCAGAGCGGTTCGCTGTAGCGATTGGCGAGTTCCGCCTGGGCCTGGTGGAAGTGCTCCTGCAGCAGTTGCAGGGCTTGGGCTTCACGCTCCTGGTTGCGCCTGTCCAGTTGGGCGTTTTCCCAGCGGGCCTGGGCCAGCTCCAGTTGAGCGGTGGGGTTTTGGGCTCCGAGGCTGGCGCAGAGTTGCTCGTTCTGTCCCCGCTCATTCAGCAGCTGCTCTTTCTCCTGGTCGAGCTGCTCGAGTCGCTGGGCCGCCCCCAGAGATCCGGGGCGCTGGTGCTGCAGTCGTTTTCGCTCACTGTCGATGGCCGTCAGTGCGGCACGCCGCTCTAGCAGCTGTTGCTCCAGACGCTTCAGCCGCTCGGCGACGGCCTCGGGGGACTCGCCTTGGGATTCCTGTTGGAGTCGCGCGTTGAGCATGGCTAAGGAGCCTCCGAGTTGCTCGAGGCGGTTGCGGCGTTCCTCCAGTTGGCGGGCCTGGGTTTCTTCCTGTTGCCGCTGCTGTTGTTGGTGTTGTTGCTGGCGGTCAAGAGCGGTGCCTTGCTGCTGAATCGCCTGGCGCAGTTCCCCATCCAGTCCTTCGAGCGCCGTGGCGTCCTCCGGCAGTCCCTCCTGGCTGTCCTGAGCGATGGTTTGCTCGAGCTCATGCTGCCGCGGCAGCAAGGCGTTGAGGCGCTCACTCAGCCCAGACCAGGGGATGGCCTTGGCGGCGTTGCGCAGGTTGATGAGATCCCGCTCGAGGCTGCGTCGTTGTTGCTCAATCGTCTCCGCCGCTTCGCTGTTGGCGGCCCCAAGCCGTTGCGCCAGGAGCTGGCATTCCTTGCGGCAATGCTCCAGTTGGGCTTGGGCCTGGGGCAAGGATTCGCCGCCACCGGGACTCACCCTGAGGCGAACACCGTCGCCGACCTGCAGGTCGCTAATGCTGTTGAGCTGACGCCTCTCCCCGGGTTGGATCGCTTCTCCGGCGAGCTGGATGACTTGATTGCTTTGGAGAACTTCGATGCTGGTGGCCATGGCCTCCAGCCGCGCCTCCGCTTGGGCGGCGGCTTGCTCGGCCCGCCGGAAGCCACGCACCTGTTCCGCATCGATCGGCGGCAGTTCGGCCAGGGTTTGCTTCAGCCGGGAGGCTTCCGACTGCAGGCGGTTCATCTCCTGCTGGTGGGATTCGAGCTGTTGACGCTCCCGCCGCAGTTGCTGGAGAGCAATGCGTTGTCGAATCGCCTCCTGCCGGAGCCGCAACGTTTGCAGCTGCTCCTGAGCTGCAGCGATCTGCTGTTCGTCCTGCCGCCGTTGGGTTGTCCTGAGTTTCTGGTGCTCGTCGGACTCGGCCAGTTGCTGTTGGAGAAGGAGCTGCTCTTTGCGTTGCTCCTGTTGGGTGCGCTCGAGTTCCTGCCGTTGCTTTTGCTGCTGCTCGAGGGTGTTCCGTTGCAGCAGCACGGGCTCCAGTTCTGCCTGCAGCAGTTGTTGTTGCTGCTCCAGTTCCCGCTCCCGCAGTAAGCCCGGCCGCAACTCCTGATCAATGGTCCTCAGGCGTTCGGCGATGGTCCCCAGCCGCTCCATGGCCTGCTCGAGTTCGCGTAGCTGCTGCCTGGCCTCGTTCAGCTGCGCAAGGCAGTCCTGTTCCTTCTGGATGACCTGGGCCAGCGGGGAGCCGGCTTTGATGCGGCCCGTTGGGGTGAACAACTGGCCCAGACGCTGCTGGAGCTGCTCGACGACCTGGCGATCAAGGGAGGACTGCAGGGTCCCCAGATCGGTCTTGGACTGGAGCTGTTGGAGCAGCCGCTCGTAGTCGTAGCTCTCGGGTTTTCCCTCCAAGGGGTTGAAACCCGAGTCCCCCTGCCGCACCCAGAGGTGAGCCCAGCGTTCTGGAAGTTGGGCGATCCGCCGTCCTTCGATAGGCCCCTCCAGACCCAGCAGGCGCGCCAGCTCCTCTTCCGCCGCGGGACCGCTGAGGGCTTGACCCTGCTGGTTGCTGAGCTGACAGGTTCCCCCGGCGCCGGCGAAGCGTTTACGCAGGCTCCAACGCTCCCCGTTGGCGGCAAAGCAGAGCTCGATCTCCGGCAGGCCGCCATGGGTTCGCGAGCGGAGCTCCTCGACCCCGCGACCGGTGGCGGTGGACCGTAGGAACAGGGTTTTATGCAGCGCCTCGACGAGGGTGCTTTTGCCGGATTCATTGACCCCGCCAATCAGGGTCAGTTGGCGACCAAAGGTCAGCTGCAGATCCAGGTGTTGACGGACCCGTTGCAGGCGACAGGAAAGCAGGTGCATGGCTCAGTCCCTCGCGCAGCGGTGCAGTTCGGCGAGGGCCAGCTGCAGCAGCTCGCGCCGCTCCTCCACGAGCGCGGTGTCGTCCAGTTCGGACTGCAGGCGATGGGCGACGTTTGCAATTAAAGGGTCGCTGGGCCGTTGGCTCAGGGCCTTGAGTTCGGCGGGATCTGGGGTCAGCGCGCAGCGCCCCCGACGCTTCAGGCGCAGGAGTTGGGCCTCCAGGCGCTCGATCAGGGCGTCGTAGCGGCGATGGCCCGCGAGACTCAAGCTGCCGCTCTCCTCCAGCAGCAGCAGATGCTGTCCGGGCTCGTCGCCCAGGAGCCCCTGCAGCTGAACTTCAAAGCGTTCCAGCTCGTCATCGCTGCTGAGCCGCACCGCTGCGGCATGCCACTGCAAGGCTGCGGTGGCCACTGGTGTGACCTGGGGCAGGCCGCCCCGTTCTGCCCGGACCGCCAGGACGACTCCATCGCGGTAGGCGTCATGACGAGGAAAGCGATCGGGTTCAGGGGTTCCGCTGTACCAGCACTTGGCATGGACCTGTTTAAGACCGTGCCAATCCCCAAGGGCGACGTAGTCGAGCTGCCCGAGCAGACCGTCATCCAGGCGCAGTTGGTTCAGGGCGCTGGCGGTGTTCTCCTCATCGGCATCCAGGTCATTGGAGCTGAAGCCATGGATGGAGCCGTGGGCCAGCAGGAGGCGAGGACGGTCGTTGGGCAGCGATTCCCAATCGATCGATCGCACCCAGGCCGTCGGGTCCTGGCTGTCACTGCGCCGGAGGAGGGGGCAGGGCAGCACAATCGCCTGCTCGAGCACCACCGGTCTGCGCTCCAGGAGCACCTGGATGTTGGGGGCCCGCCGCTGGCACTCCTCCTGGAAAAAACGCTGGTGCCAGACGCTGCCTGGGGCACCGTGATCATGGTTGCCAGGGATTACCAAGACAGGACAGTCCAGCCGGCCGAGGGCTTGGCAGACGGTGCTGATGTCGCTGCTGCTTGGTGTCGGTGAGTCGAACAGATCCCCTGCGACCAGTAGGAAAGCAGCGTCCTGATCGAGCGCGCACTGGCCGATTCGATCGATGGCCGCGATCCGCACTTGCCGCAGTTTGGCCCGTTTGTCAGGGTCCTCGACCCGGGCGTAGGGCTTGCCGATCTGCCAGTCGGCACTGTGCAGAAAGGACAGCATGCATGTGCGGAGTTGTGGGGCTATTTCAGCGCGGCCCCTGGGGTCGTGGGCCGGTCAGACTGACGCTTGGTGCTCTGCGCCCCCTCTGTGCTGAATTCCATGACGCTCTCTGCCCTGCGCCGGTTGCTCTTGGCCCTGGTCTTGGTTCTCGGGTTGAGCGTTTCAGAGCCGGCCTGGGCTGACGGCGCTCAGCTGTTTGAACTGCACTGCGCGGGCTGCCATCTCAACGGCGGCAACATCATTCGCCGCGGTAAGAACCTGAAATTGGCGACCCTCGAGCGCCAGGGCATCGCCTCCCAGGAGGCGATTGCAGCGATCGCTGCCCAAGGCCAGGGGCAGATGAGCGGGTATGCGGAGGCTCTGGGAGAGGACGGTGTCCAGCAGGTGGCCGAGTGGGTCTGGCAGCAAAGCCAGGCCGGCTGGCCGAAGGCTTGACCTAGAAGGCCTGGATCCAGGGGTGGACCTCGAGGGCTGTCCAGATTCCCTGGCGCCAGTAGACGTCGTTATGCAGCAAGTCCTCGACCTGCTGCTTGGACTCCGCCTCGTAAATCCCGAAGACGTGGCTACTGGTCTCGGTGGGGCCGAGGGTGATCAGCAGCCCGTCATCCTTTTGGCGCTGCAGGCCGGCGAGATGTTCCTCGCGGTAGGGGGTTCGTTTGTCCAGCGCGTTCTCGCAGTAGGTCCCCCAGAGAACAAAGCGCACGGATCAGCTGGCGTGTCCCAGCAAGCTACAGCCAGCCCCCGGCGAAGATCGGCTGTTGGATCTTGGCGGGCAGTAGGACCGGCTGGTTGCTGGGTTCAGCGCCGGCCTTGTCGCTCCAGCGCACCTTGCAGCGGAAGGTGCCGTCCTTGACCTTGAGGACATATTGCTGAGGCACGGCCTGATCGGGCATCAGGTATTGGGCCTGGTTGCAGGCGTCGACCTCTGAGATGTTGGAGGTGAACTCACTCCAGCCGGCTTGGGCAGCGCTGGGGGCTAGGAGCAAGGCAGCGCCCAAGAGGCCGCGGGAGAGGCGGGTGCGCAGCGCCATGTGGAATGGTCCCCAGCTGGATCGAACTGAAGGAATTCTGCCGTGCGGATCCAGTGCTGGATGGTTAGTGGTCGAGGGCTTGGCGCAGTTGACCACAGAATTCAGCGGCCGCAGCGGCGACATCTCCTTGTTGGCTGTGGCTTTCCGCCATCACTTTGACCAGGGCGCTGCCGACGATGGCGCCATCGGCTCCCCAATCGCGGACCTGGCGCGCCTGTTCGGTTCCGGAGATGCCAAAGCCAACGGCCACGGGGGTCGGACCCATCCCTTTGAGCTGCTGCACGAGGGTGGCCACCCGGTTCTCCAGGGTGGTTCGCACGCCGGTCACGCCGGTGACGCTGACCAGGTAGGTGAAGCCGCGGCTGGCCTGGGCAATCCGTGCCATGCGATCAATCGGAGTGGTGGGAGCCACCAGCAGCACAAGATCCAGTCCTGCGGCTTCAGCAATGGCCGAGAGTTTTTCGGCTTCTTCGAGGGGGAGATCAGGGACCACCAGTCCTGCTGCGCCGGCGGCGGCGGCGTCGCGGCAGAAGTTCTCCATCCCGCGGTTCAGCAGCGGATTGCTGTAGGTGAAGAGGATGACCGGAATCGAGAGCTCGCCCTTGAGGCTCTGCAGCATCTCCAGCACACGACCAGGGGTTGTTCCGGAACCCAGAGCTCGGCTCGCGGCGAGCTGGATCACTGGACCATCCGCTAGCGGATCGCTGTAGGGAATCCCCAGCTCGATCATGTCGGCACCTGCTGTCTCCAGGGCCAAGAGGGTGGAGCGGGTTTGGGCCAGATCAGGGTCGCCTGCCATGAGGAATGGCATCAAGGCACAACGCTGTTCCGACTTCAGCTCCTGAAAACGCTGCTGGATCGGGGTGCTGGTGGTCACGGCAGCGTGAGATCTGCTGCTGAGCCTATGGCCTCAGCCCTCGGCCTCTTGGGCCAGCTCCTGCATCAGTCGTTCCTGTTCCTCAGGACTCAGGGCATCGAAGCGTTTTTGCAGCTCTTCATCGGTCGCGGCGTCATAGACCGAGCGGTAGCGGCGACGCTGCTCCATGTAGGTCATGTTTCCGCTCACGACCCGGAAGAGATAGGAGCCAGTCCAGACCAGGACGATGACCACCAAGAGAGCCTGGGCGGCAATGCCGGCACTGAAGCCTTCAAAGCCAGCCGCTTGGAAGGCCCAGTACCCGATGCCCCCTATGCCAAAGATGGCCAGGCCGGCCAGAAGGGCTTTGCCCCGCGTAATCCCAGATCCCATTAAGTGTTGCCCTGGCCCTGCATGCGCAGGTTCACAAACGGTGCGAAGAGGATCAGTCCAGGGAAGAAGAGGAAGACCAGTCCATAGACAGCTGTGCGCTCGATCTTGCCCATCAAGGTCCAACGCTTGGTCATCCAAGTCATGAGGGCCAAGGGCACGGCCACCAGGTAGGCACCGGCGAGGGCCCCATAGGCGGCCAGCACCAGCAGGGTCTCATTGGAGAGGGAGCTGAGGAACCCGGGCAGTGGCACGGCGATGGTGCAACGTCTCGGTAAATCTAAGATGGGCGGCGCCGGGACCATGGCGGAATTGGTAGACGCAGCGGACTTAAAATCCGCAGACGGCAACGTTGTGAGGGTTCAAGTCCCTCTGGTCCCATGCGTTGCTCAGTGAGTGACTGACATTGGAGTGGACGCCGCTCGCCTCCGCTTCATGACAGTTCAGCTGACAGTTTGAGAGGCCGTGGCCAGGCTGATCACTGTTGAGCACTGGCCTGTTTTCGATGCTTGAGCTGCTCCCGCCGCTCAACGATCACAACCTCCCTTGGATGGACACGATTCATCCAATCGTGGTGCACTTTGTGATCGCCATGGCCCTGATCGGCTTTGTGTTCGATCTGATCGGGGTGGTCTGGCGCCGTCCGGCTTTGTTTGAAGCCAGTTTCTGGAATTTGTTATTCGCGACGGGGGCGATCTTCGTCGCGATCATCTTTGGCCAGGTGGAGGCCGGTTTGGCCTCTCCCTATGGAGCAGCGCGCAATATCCTCGACATCCACACCACGATCGGCTGGTCTTTAGCCGGTGTGTTGTCGCTCCTGACGGGTTGGCGCTACGTGCTGCGTAGCCGCGATCCAGAGGCGCTGCCCCTGGCTTTCCTCGGCGCGGGAGCATTGGTGAGCGCCTTGATCGTTGTTCAGGTTGTCCTGGGCGACAAGTTGATTTGGACCTATGGCTTGCACACCGTGAAGGTGGTGGCGGCCACGCGTGAGGGGCTGATCTGATGCTCCCGCAGCCGATGGCTTTGGCCTACAGCCCAGAGGCCGCTCCAATTGATCAAATCGCCGGGGAGTTGGGTGCCAATGGCTTGCCCTATGCCCTGCCGATTCATCCGAATTTGGTGCATCTCACCATCGGCTTGTTTGTGATTGCGATTGCCTTTGATGTGGTGGGGGCCCTGTATCCGCTGGAGAAACGGGTTTTTCGCTTTTTGGCCTTGCCGATTACCCGCGGCGGTTTTCACGACGTCGGTTGGTACAACCTGCTGGCCTGCGCCCTGGTGACGTTTTTCACCGTGGCCAGTGGCTTCTACGAAATGCTCACCGCCGTGCCGCTCCCAGGGGTGGTCAGCACCTTTGGGCTGGGGAGCATGACGACCATGCTCTGGCACGGCGTGGGCGGCGTTGTCCTGCTCACGGTGATCACAGCCATGACCGTCTGGCGCGGTTTCCAGCGCTATCGCTGGCGGCGGGACATGGGGCGCCAGGTGCAGTGGCTCTATCTGCTGGTGGGCCTCGGGATGTTTGCCCTGTTGGGTTTGCACGGGACCTTGGGAGCTCAGTTGGCGGCGGAGTTCGGCGTTCATATCGCTGCCGACCAGTTGCTTCAGGCCGGCGTTGACCTCCACACCGCCCTGCCTTGAGGAGAGAGTCGATGAGCGATAGCGCCCCCCGTCCCACCCTCTCGCGGCCAGCTTTGGCAGCTCTGCTGGTCTGGGTTGTTCTGCTGCTTGGGTTCAGCCTCTGGATGGGGCAGCAGTCCCACCATTGGCTGCCCGTTCAGGCCTCGACCGCTGCTCCATTGGTGGATGACCTCTTCAGCTTGGAGACCGCCATCGGCACCTTTGTCTTCTTCGGCGTGGTCTCGGTGATGGTCTGGGTGGTGATCTTTAACCGCGCCGAGAAATACGACGAGAGCGATGCCTTCCCGATCGAAGGGAACACGAAGTTGGAGGTCGTCTGGACTGCGATCCCCTTTGTCCTGGTCATGGCCATTGCCTTCTGGACCATTCGAGCCAGCGACAAGCTGGGGATGTTGGGCCCGATGGAGCACATCCATCTGCGCGACTCCACCGAGGAGGTGGGGGGGTATCCCGGAGATCGATTGCCCGCCGAACAGGTGGAGGTGATTGCCCGGCAGTGGTCCTGGGAGTTTCGCTATCCCGGCAGCAACGTCTCCTCGACTGAGCTCCACCTGGAGCTGGATCAACCCGTGAGCTTGCGGTTGGTCTCTGAGGACGTGCTCCACAGCCTCTTTATTCCCGCCTTCCGCATCAAGCAAGACGTGGTCCCTGGCCGGGCCATTGATCTCAACCTCACCCCCACCCGGGAGGGGGTCTATCGCCTGCGGGATGCGCAGTTCAGTGGCACCTGGCATGCCGCCAACCAGGCCGATGTGGTGGTGGAGAGCGCGGCGGCCCATCAGCAGTGGCTTGATCAGGGCGCCCGTCAACCGCTTCAACCGGGCTTGAGCATCGCCGTAGATGAGTTCGCCATCCGTCAGTCCAAGGCCAACCCGGGTTGGGCCACGGTCCCTCCTGCTCCACCCCCTCAGGTGAATGTCCCTGGAGATCCCAAGCAGCCCCATGACGCCTGAGCCCTGAGCCGATGACCATCGCCACCTTTCCCCCTGAACCGCCACCGGAGAGCAGCTGGAGGCGCTACTTCAGTTTCTGTACGGATGCCAAGGTCATTGGCATTCAGTACATCGTCACCGCTTTCTTTTTCTTCCTGATCGGTGGCCTCTTGGCCATGGTGATTCGTGGAGAACTGATTACACCAGCTTCAGATCTGGTTGATCGATCTGTCTACAACGGCATCTATACGATGCACGGAACAATCATGTTGTTCCTGTTCATCTTTCCGGTTCTCAATGGCCTCAATAACCTGCTGATCCCCACGATGATTGGCGCACCGGATATGGCCTTCCCTCGGCTCAATGCGGTGGCCTTCTGGTTGGTTCCAATCTTTGGAACAATCCTGATCGCTAGCTTTTTTGTCCCCGGTGGTCCGGCCTATGCCGGATGGTGGAGTTATCCACCTGTCAGTCTTCAGAATCCCGCGGGTCACCTCTTTAACGGCGAGGGGCTGTGGATTACGGCCGTGGCCCTTTCTGGGGTTTCCTCGATCATGGGCGCAATCAACTTTGTGACCACGATCTTGAGAATGCGGGCGCCGGGGATGACCTTGACCCGGATGCCGGTATTTTGCTGGACCGCCTTTGCAGCCCAGTGCCTGCAACTGATTGGCCTACCTGCGCTGACCGGCGGAGCGATCATGTTGCTGATGGATCTGAACTTCGGCACCAGCTTTTACCGGGCTGAGGGTGGTGGCGACCCGGTGCTCTATCAGCACTTCTTCTGGTTCTATTCTCACCCGGCGGTTTATGTGATCATCCTGCCGGTCTTTGGGGTGTTCTCAGAGCTATTTCCGGTGTATTCCCGGAAGCCACTCTTTGGCTACCTCTATGTCGCCTTTGCCTCCTTCATCATCGTGGGCCTCGGGCTGATCGTCTGGGTGCATCACTTTTTCACCAGTGGTGTGGCCCAGTGGATGCGCAATCTATTCATGGTCACGACCATGCTGATCGCCGTCCCGACTGGAGTGAAGGTGTTCGCCTGGTTGGGGACCCTTTGGGGCGGAAAGTTGCGGCTAACCACCCCGATGCTCTTCTGCCTGGGTGGTCTCTTTAATTTCGTCTTTGCTGGTATCACCGGGATCATGTTGGCCACGGTCCCGATCGATATTCACGTCTCGAATACCTATTTCGTTGTCGGTCACTTTCATTACGTGATCTACGGGGCTGCGGTGATGGGCATCTTTGCGGCGATCTACCACTGGTTCCCGAAGTTCACGGGGCGGATGCCCTACGAAGGTCTGGGAAAATTGCACTGCTTGCTCACCTTCGTTGGGGCGAATCTGAATTTCCTTCCCATGCATCCCCTGGGGCTGATGGGGATGCCGCGGCGGGTCTCGAGCTACGACCCGGAATTCACCTTCTGGAATGTGATTGCCAGCTTGGGGGCCTTCCTGTTGGGGGTTTCGATCATTCCATTCCTCCTGAACATGGTGAGCTCCTGGATCCGTGGCCCCAAGGCGACCCACAACCCCTGGAATGCCATCGGACTGGAGTGGTTATTGCCCTCTCCGCCACCGGAGGACAACTTTGGTGAAGAGGTTCCCACGGTGATCGCGCGTCCCTACGGTTATGGCAGCGGTGAGCCTCTGGTGGAGCACCAGGCCGAACTGGAGCGGTCGTTGGCGCTGCAGGAGGCCGGACAATGACCACCACGGCACCGCGGGCTGAGCTGGAGCTTCATCCGAAGCACAACCTCACCGGTTTCATCATTTTCCTGTGCTCTGAAAGTGTCATCTTTCTGGCCTTCTTTAGCGGCTACGCCCTACTGAAGACATCGGCCCTCGATTGGCTCCCCCCTGGGGTGGAGGGGTTGGAGTGGAAGACGCCGCTGGTGAACACCGTGGTCTTGGTCTCCAGTTCAGGCACCATCGCCTTGGCGGAGCACTTCAAGGCCAAGGAAAACATGGTCCTGTTCCGCAGCTTCTGGTTGCTGAGCATGGCCATGGGGGCCTACTTCCTCTTTGGTCAGGCCGTCGAATGGGGAGGTCTGAAGTTTGGTTTGACCTCCGGCACCTTTGGCGGCACTTTCTATCTCCTCACCGGTTTTCATGGGCTCCATGTCGCCACCGGAATCCTGTTGATGGGGTTGATGTTGGTGAAGTCCTTTATCCCCGGCAATTACGCCGCTGGGGAGCAGGGCGTTCAAGCCACATCTTTGTTTTGGCACTTCGTGGATGTCATCTGGATCATCCTCTTTTTGCTGATCTACGTCTGGCAGTAGCCCTAGAACCATGATCATTGACGACATTCACTACGACGTCATCGTGATCGGCAGCGGTGCTGCTGGCGGGACGATTGCAGGTCAGTTGGCTGCATCGGGCAAGCGCATCTTGCTGTTGGAACGCGGTGGCGTGATGCCTCTGGCAGATCAGAACGTCGCGGACGTCGATCTATTTCGCAAGGACCGCTACCACCCTGGTGAGCAGTGGTTTGGCACCGACGGAGATCCCTTTTCTCCCCAGACGATCTATGCCCTGGGCGGCAACAGCAAGATTTGGGGTGGCGTTCTCGAGCGGATGCGGGAACGGGAGTTTGGGGGGCTACCCCTACAGGAGGGAGCGGCGCCGAATTGGGAGTTGAGTTATGAGGACTTCGCTCCCTATTACGACCGCGCCGAGGATCTCTATCGGGTGCATGGCGAGGCGGGGGTGGATCCAACGGAGCCATCGCGCACAGGGCCCTATGGGCATACCCCCCGCTCCTTTGAACCCTGGGTGGTCGAGCTCAAGGCAGCTTTGGAACGTCAGGGGACCCATCCCTACGCCCTGCCATTGAGTTGGTCGGAATCCGCCGAGGACCCCACCGGGGACGCCGAGCTGTTTGGTGTGGATCTGGCGAAGCAGGCTGCTCAGGTCAGCGTCCGTGATCGGGTCAAGGTGCGTCGCTTGCACGTCAACCCCAGTGGCAATGAGGTGCGCGCTGTGGAGGCGGAGATCGATGGTCATGCCTGGTTGTTCAGCGGCGATGTGGTGGTGCTGGCCGCCGGCGCGATCAACAGCGCGGCGATCCTTCTGCGCTCTGCGACCGAGCATCACAGCCGCGGGCTCTCTAACGGTTCTGATCAGGTGGGTCGCAACCTTATGAAGCCCCAGCTGACCTCGATCATTCAGCTGGCGGCCGCTTCCAACTCCGGTCGCTATGGCCGAAGCCTGGGTATCACCGATTACCTCTGGGGCGACAGCAATGTCAGCTTCCCCTTGGGCTCGATTGCCACGGGTGGTGGGGTGCTGCAGGACGCGCTCTTTGCGGAATCACCACCGGTGCTGTCCTTGGTGACCAAGTTGATGCCCAACTTTGGTTTAGAGCAATTGGCGGCTCGATCGGTCACCTGGTGGGCGATGAGCCCTGTCCTGCCCGATGCCCATAACCGGGTCACCCTGCGGGGGAATCATCTCCAGATTCACTATCTCCCGAATAACCGGGAGGCCCACGACCGTTTGGTGTACCGCTGGATTGACACCCTCAAGAAGGTGGAGAACGACCCCCTGTGCCAGGTCGTCAAGCCCGCTCCCACGCACCCCCGAGGCGAGGCGCCGCTGACCGTGATGGGCAGTGTCTGCGGCACCTGCCGCATGGGCTCCAATCCTGCGACGTCGGTGGTGGATCTCCAGGGCCGGAGCCATGAGCTGGCCAATCTCTACATCGCCGATGCCAGCGTCTTCCCGAGCTGTCCTGCAGTGGGGATGGGGCTAACGGTGATCGCCAATGCCCTGCGGATTGGCGATCGGTTGATGGACGTGCTGTGACCGACGTTTCTCACCAGCCGGTCTCCGAAGCCCGCCGCATGGCGGAGCGCGATCAGGACCAGGTGCCCTGGGCCCTCTGGGGTAGCTATCTGCCGGAGCGCCAATGGGGAACGGTACGGGAGGACTACTCCGCCGACGGCAATGCCTGGAGCTCCTTCCCCCATGACCACGCTCGTTCTCGGGCCTATCGCTGGGGTGAGGACGGGCTACTGGGGATCTGCGATTCCGAGTGCCGGCTTTGTTTCTCCCTAGCGCTTTGGAATGGCCTGGATCCGATCCTCAAGGAAAGGCCATTTGGCTTGGCTAACGGGGAGGGGAACCACGGGGAGGATCTCAAGGATTACTACTTCCACCTCGCCAATACCCCCACCCACAGCTTCATGCGTGGGCTCTACAAGTACCCGCAGCAGCGTTTTCCCTACGAGGACCTGATCGCGGAGAATGCACGGCGCGGCCGCGATGAACCCGAATACGAACTCGTTGACACCGGCATTTTTGACGAGAGCCGGTACTTCGATGTCTTCATTGAGTACGCCAAGCGCTCACCTCGGGACCTGGCGATTCGCCTTCGCGTGATCAACCGCGGCGATCAGGCGGCTCCCCTGACCCTGCTCCCCACCCTCTGGCTGCGCAACACCTGGAGCTGGGGCTATCCCGATGAGCGTGAGCAGCCGATGCAGCTGCAGGGTGATGCGCTGCAGGCCCAGGTTGGCGGCGGCCTCGGCAGCTATCGACTCCACTGTCGCAACGAGGGGCGTTGGATTTTTACCGACAACGAGACCAACACGGAACGTCTCTATCAGCAGCCGAATGTTCGGCCGTATCAAAAAGATGGTTTCCATCGCTACCTGATCGACTCCGAGCAGTCGGCGATCAATTCCCAGCAACGGGGGACCAAGGCGGCTCGGCTGTTGCAGCGGACCCTGCAGCCCGGTGAGGAGTGGCAGGTGGACCTGCGCCTGATGGCTGAGGACGAGGCGGGCGGCGAGGAGGCCTTTGGCCCGCAGACCGATGCGCTCTTTGTGCAGCGGGAGCGGGAATGGCAGGAGTTCTTCGCGGAGCGGGTCCCGAAC
Source organism: Synechococcus sp. A10-1-5-1 (assembly GCF_023115425.1). Classification (NCBI taxonomy): domain Bacteria; kingdom Bacillati; phylum Cyanobacteriota; class Cyanophyceae; order Synechococcales; family Synechococcaceae; genus Synechococcus; species Synechococcus sp. A10-1-5-1. The sequence continues at coordinate 2,299,837 of NZ_CP096032.1, forward strand.
CTCTCCAAGGAGGACCGCCTGATCCACAGCAGTGCCGCGGCGGGGTTGCTCTGGTGCAAGAAGTACTACGGCTGGAGCGTGTTGCGCTGGCTCGATGGCGATCCGACCTCGCCGCTCCCTCCTGCTGAGCGGTGGGCAACGGACAACGCGGAATGGCAGCGGCTCCACGCCCACGATGTGATTTCGATGCCGGATGCCTGGGAATACCCCTACTTCTGCCAGTGGGACTTGATGTTCCACGCGGTGGCCTTTGCGGTGTTTGACCCGGCGACGGCCAAGCAGCAGGCGATGGTGCTTCGCACCCCCCACTACACGGCCCCCAACGCCCAGACCCCTGCCTACGAGTGGGCGCTCTCCGATCCCAATCCCCCCATTGGCGCCTGGGCGGCGATGCGGATCTTTCAGATTGAGCGCAAACAGAACGATGAGGGTGACCTCAGCTTTCTGCATTCAGCCCTGCGCAAGCTGATCCTGGAATACGGCTGGTGGGCCAACCGCAATGACCGTGGTGGCGACAACCTGTTTGAGGGGGGCTTCCTCGGGCTCGACAACATCGCGGTGTTTGATCGGCGCTATCCCTTGGCCGATGGCAGCCGTATTGAACAGTGCGATGGCACAGCCTGGATGGCCTCCTTGAGCCTGAACCTGCTCAACATCAGCGTGGAGCTGACCCGCACGGAGCCTGAGTACGCCGACATCGCGGAGCGGTTCGTCTATGACTTTGTTCAGCTGGCGCTGACGCTGAACCTGCCTGGCAATCGCGGTTACCTGAATTGGGACGAGCAGGACGGCTTCTATTACGACGTCATCAAACGGCCGGATGGCTCCACGGAATACCTGCGGACGCGCTCGGTCTCCGGCTTGATCCCGCTGCTGGCGGTAGCCAGTTTTGACGTCGAGACGGTGAAGCGGCTACCGGTACTGGATGTCACCCAGAGTCTGAAATGGTTCTTGCATGAACGCACCAGCCCTGAGTGGTTGCTGGAGCAATTCGGCCAATGGCGCCATGACCGTCTGCTGTTTTCCCTGGTGCCGGAGCAGCGCTTGCGTCGGATCTGTGAGCGTCTCTTTGACGAGTCGGAATTCCTCTCGCCCTATGGCATTCGTGCCCTCTCCAAGGTCTACGAAGACCATCCCTACACCTTTACTGAGGGGAGCGAGACCCAAACCCTGGGCTACAGCCCAGCGGACAGTCCGGTGGCGATGTTTGGCGGCAACTCCAATTGGCGTGGTCCTGTGTGGATTCCGATCAACTTCCTCTTGATTGAGTCCCTGCAGAAGTTTGGTCATTACTACGGGGATGACCTGAAGGTGGAGTTCCCCACGGGCTCAGGGCGTTGGCTGAACCTTTGGGATGTCTCCCTGGAATTGCAGCGTCGTTTGGTCAATCTCTTCCGCCGTGATGCCTCCGGCCAGCGGCCGTTCTTGGGCGATGTGGAGCTGTTCCAAAACGATCCCCATTGGCGGGATTTGATGCTGTTTAACGAGTACTTCCACGGTGACAACGGCCGTGGAGTTGGAGCGAGTCACCAAACCGGCTGGACGGCGATGGTCTGCAAGATGATTAATCAGTTGAGCCGTTATCCCGCACCAGGCGCGCCTTCATCACAAACAGCGGACAGCCCTTGAGCCCGTTTCTAGCTTGCGGTTAGTGGCCGCTGAAATCGGTGTTCGACGCACAACTGCAAAAGCCCGATCGCCAAGACTTTGACGTGGTGATTATTGGCAGTGGTGCAGGTGGCGGCACCCTGGCACGCGTGCTGGCGCCCACGGGACTGAGGATCCTGATCCTGGAGCGGGGGGATTGGCTACCCCAGGAGCCCGAGAATTGGGATGCCGAGGCCGTCTTTCAGAAGGGCCGCTATGTCTCCAAAGACATCTGGTACGACGGCAAAGGACAACCCTTTCAACCCGGTAGCCATTACTTCGTGGGCGGCGCCACCAAGATGTATGGCGCCCATCACTTCCGCCTGCGGCAGCGGGATTTTGAGCAGCTCCAGCACCGTGATGGAGTCTCCCCGGCTTGGCCCCTGCGCTACAGCGACTTTGAGCCTTATTACCAAAAGGCCGAGGAGATGTATCACGTCCATGGCCTCCGTGGAGAGGACCCCACCGACCCCCCAAGCTCAGCGCCCTATCCCCATCCGCCGATCTCCCATGAACCGCGGATTCAGCAGCTCGCCGATGATCTGCGCTCGGCTGGATTGAATCCCTTTCATGCCCCCAGTGGCGTGATGCTCAATGAAGCCAACATGGAGATCAGCCGTTGCAGGCGCTGCAATAACTGCGATGGTTTTCCTTGCCTGGTGCACGCCAAAGGTGATGCCGAGGTCTGTGGTGTGAGGCCGGCTCTCAAGCAGAGCAGCAATGTCTCGCTGTTGACCCGTGCTGAGGTGAAGCGCCTAGTGACCAATTCAGAGGGAACGGCGGTCACGGCCGTCGAGGTGGAACGCGATGGTGAACAGCTCAGCTACCGCGGGGATCTGGTGGTGGTGAGTTGCGGGGCGGCCAACAGCGCCCGGTTGCTCCTGATGTCGGCCAATGATCGCCATCCCCGGGGGGTGGCCAATGGCTCCGATCAGCTGGGCCGCAACTACATGTTCCACAACAGCAAGGCCGCTGTTGCGCTCTCCCATGAGCCCAATCCCACGGTCTTCCAGAAAACAATCTCGATCAACGATTGGTATTTCGGAGATGCTGATTACGACTACCCGATGGGCAATATTCAAATGACGGGAAAAACCCGTGGCGCGATCATGAAGGGCTATGCCCCACTGGAAACCTTCTTGGTCCCCGGCTGGACGATGGACAAAATCGCCGAGCACGCCCTGGATTTTTGGGTGTCAACCGAGGACCTTCCCGATCCCAACAACAGGGTGACCATCGATGCCGGTGGCCACATCCATCTGAACTACAAGGTCAACAACCAGACTTCAGCGGATCGTCTTTGGGGCCGACTGCAGGGGATCCTCGACAAGCTCTACTTGAAGAAGCACCTGGTGGAGCGCCAGGTCTACATCAAGAACGGAATGGGGATTGCTGCCGTTGGGCATCAAGCCGGAACCTGCCGGTTTGGCACCGACCCAGCCAGCTCGGTTCTGGATGTCCATTGCAAGGCCCATGAACTCGACAACCTGTATGTCGTCGATACGAGCTTTTTCCCCAGCATTGGGGCAGTGAATCCTTCCCTCACCGCCATCGCCAATGCCATTCGTGTGGGCGAGCACCTCCAGGCTCGCCTGAAGACCTAGAGGGTGAGGCCGGTTTGGAGCACCTGCTCGGTAATGGCGTGGTCCAGCGAGAAAAAGCCGCCGCCGCACCCGATCAGGACGCCACACATCACGACGTACATCGCTGCTTTCTCCCAGCTGGGGGGCTCGCCAACACCCAGGGGGCCGGCATAGTCACCTTCAGGAATCAGATAGGGGTCAACCGCGACAAAGGGGATCCCACTTCTCATCTCCAGCACCATGGCGTAGGCCATCGAGACCAGAATTCCAAAGGCCGCAATGGGGGTCAGGAGTCCCGCCACCAGTGCGATGCCGCCGGCCCACATCGATCCGGCCGAGAGAAAGCAGAGCCAGGCTGGGGTGCCCAGCATTTGCGACCAGGTCTGCAGGTTCTTCAGCTTCGGCCAGCCATGGCGGATGAAGCAGATCCCCGTGAAGACCCGCAGCACCAGCAAGGAGGCTTCCGCGATGGGTGATGGGGCAAGACCCGCGGGTGCATCTGGCACCAGCAAATTCACCAGGGTGAGGTCCACAGCACTTCTGTGTCTTCCTGAAAACTAGTCATCCCTCTCGAAACAGGCCGCGTCTAGTCCGTACTCACCAGTTGCAGTTGGTGGCCGTCTGGATCACGCACCTGCAGGCCCCTCCGAAACCCCAAAACAGATGCCTGATCGCTGCTCAGGGTGTGGATACCGCCGGAAACGAGAGACCCGCCGAAAGCTTCGAGGCCTTGGCTGATTGAATTCAGATCAGAGACTTGCAGGCGGATTTGCCAGTGGGCGATGTCCGCTGCTGATTGATCCGCCGGGATGGGCCGGCCCCCGGTGGGCTCGATGTAGTTCAGGCATTCGATGCCCGCTCCCCTTGGGCAGCGGTGGGCACTGATGTGGACCTGCGTTCCCTCCAGGCCATCGAGCTGGTCCTGCTCCAGACCATGGTTGACTCCATCGCCCCCGAAGCGCAGTCCGAGCAGTTCCCCGTAGAACGCCGCACTGCGGTCGGTATTGGCGTTGGCGATGGCGCTGTGATCAATGCCCAGGAAGGTTCTCCCCGGGTGGTCTGGATGCCAGCGGGCATCCCCTTTGCCCTTGGGGAACTGCAGCAGCTCGAGGCAGTGCCCTTCCGGGTCATGGAATTTGTAGGCCTGAATTCCGGCCGCTGCCTGGTTCCATGCGGGCAGGGTTTGCGGGGCCTTGGAGATGGCCTGCAGCACGCCGGCTTGGACCTTGGCGCTGATCGGGGCGGCCGCTTGAGCCATGTCGGCGACCACGACGCAGATGTGTTGGAACCAAAGGTCACAACTTCTTGAGTCCTGTGGAATCGGCCGTCCTGGCCGTAGCTCTGGTCCCAGTTTCAGTACCTCAGTTAATTCAAGTTGCTCCTCGCCCAGTTGCAGGCGATGCAGACGCAAGCGGCTGCCGGCTAAGCCGATCAGTTCTGCATAGGGACCGCCATGGATCTCAACCGACTCCACTCGGCGGCAGCCCAGATGCTGTTCGTAAAAGTGAGCCAGGGTTTCAGCATCGCTGCAGCTGAAGCCGACGTTGGCGACCTGGGGGAGAGTGCTCATGCTGTCTCCCCAAGGGCCGAGGCCGCCGATGCAGCAATCGCTGCATCGAGATCGGGCGTCATGCCTGAGACCCCGATGGCACCGATGCAGAGCCCTTGAACCAGCAGGGGAAGACCACCGCCCATGGCGACGGCTGACTCTTTGAAGACTCCCGCCAGCTGCAGGAGTGCAGGCCGATGGCCGTTGATGGCTGCTTCTTGATCGGCTGTTGGTTTGCCGTTGAGGGCGGCCATGCGTGCTTTGGCCATGGCGACCGAGGCGCTGGAGGGACTGGCTCCATCGAGGCGGATCAGGAGGAGAGGGTGGCCGCCGGCATCGCAGATCGCCAGGCTCACCGTGGCCTGATGTTGGATGGCCATCGTCTCGGCTACCGCGGCGATGCGGCGGCAGTCAGCAAGCTCCAGGGTGGGGACAATACGCATGGCTCCTTACCTCCAGACAATCCTCATGAGCCAGAGGTGTCCTTCGAGTTCCACCCCAGCTGCCGCTGCTTCGAGATCATCCCGGCTCAGACGCAGGGTGGCTTCGGCCTGGTGCTTCACCAGATCCACGCCGCTGAATTGGAACCCCTGCTGGGCCCCGAGTTCGGCGATGGCATCGAGGTTCTGGCAGCTGCTCAAGCGCTCCAGCAAGGCGGGATCGCCTTTCGCTGTTTGGAGGAAGGTCTCAAGTTGGGGATTGGCCATTGGTTGCGTTGGAACAGTGGGTCTTCAGCGTTGCCAGGTGGCACCGCGCGTTCCCGTGAACAGGCTGTAGATCGCCGTTGAGGCGCAGATGAAGAGGCGACTACCGAAGCGATCGCCAAAGCAGAGGTTGGAGACCCGCTGGGGGACCAGTACCTTGCCGATCAGTGCTCCGTCGGGGGCGATGACGTGTACTCCATCAGCTGCACCGCACCAGAGGTTCCCCGCTTCATCGACGCGGAACCCATCAGCCCAGCCAGAGCTGATTTTGTGAAAGACCTCTCCGCCGCGCAGTGTTTGGCCATCGCCATTGACGGCGAAGCGGCGGATGTATCGGCGTGGCTTGCTGGCACCAGGTGCTCCTGATTCCGCGACATAGAGCAGCTGCTCATTGGGAGAGAAGGCCAGCCCGTTGGGTCCATCGAAGTCGGTGGCCACCACGGCTGCAACGCCACTCTCTGGATCAAGGCGGTAGAGGGCTGGGGGCTGCTCGGAGTCTTGACGTCCCCCCTCGTAGTCATTGAGTAAGCCATAGAGCGGATCGCTGAACCAGATGGAGCCGTCGTTTTTCACCACAAGGTCGTTGGGTGCATTGAGGCGACGGCCCTGGGCTTCTTGGATCAGGGTTGTGGTGCTGCCGTTGTGCTCAAGTCGGGTCAGCGAGCGGCTGCGGTGATGGCATTGGATGAGCCGACCCTGGAGATCGCGGGTCTGGCCGTTGGCGAAGTCCGAAGGCTCCAAAAACGTGCTGACCCCATGCTCTTCGCTCCAGCGCAGGGTGCGGTTATTGGGAATGTCATTGAACAGAAGGCAGCGCTGATCTCCAAACCACACCGGGCCCTCAACCCAGCGGAAGCCAGCCGCGAGCTGCTCCAGTTCAGCGTTGAAGAGCACCAGCTCCTCAAATCGAGGGTCATAGGCCTCAGTCCAGTGACTGGGTTTTGAGGTCGGCATGCCTCTGGGGGGTTACTGCGCTGGGATCGGCGGCAAGGGGACGCCAGGCCCTAACTGGATGAGTAGCAGCACCGCTGGAGAGTCGCCAACAGTCCAGGAGCGGTGGCCCCGTTGGCCATTCCGCTCCTTGGTGTGTTGATCTGCTCCGAAGGAGACCATCCCAGGACCCATCTCAACCTTTTGACCGTCCATGGTCTCGACTCCCCAGCGTCCTTGAAGGGGGACGATCCACTGCGGTGCTGGATTTTCATGCCAATCCCCCTCCCAGCCAGGAGGAAGCACTGTGAACAGCTGTGTCATCGCACCGCTGGTGCGTTCGCCGATCCATTGGGGACTTGCACCCCTGCTGATCACATTCATCTCAAGGCCTTGAACGAGACCTTGGCTTTGGTGGCTCATGCCCTGCGAATCAGTCCAGACATGCCAGTAGGGAATGGATGGTTGCTGCACCGTGCCGCCGGGTTGTGCTCATTTCAAAACTAGTAACGCTGCGTCCTTTGTCATCACCTCACAGGACTGTTGCAGTCTGCGGCGCGAATCAAGCTCGATCACTAGCTTTTTCGTAGTCCGGTAGTTCCTTTGAGTGTCATGGCCAACGCAAACCCACGGGCACTTGAAACCCTTTCCAATTTCCTTCAAGGAAAGGTGATTATTGTGACGGGCGGAAATAGCGGAATTGGTAAATCGATTGTCGAAACGGTGGCCCGGCTTGGCGCCAAGGTCGTCATCGATTACCGCTCCCATCCTGAGGCTACGGAAGAGTTGGAGGCGGAAATTGGCGAGCTGGGTGGCTGTTCCTATGGGGTTCAAGCTGATGTGGGCAAGTTGGAGGATCTGCAGCGCTTGATCCAAGCGGCTGTGGAGCGCTATGGCCGCATCGATGTCATGGTCAACAACGCTGGGATCGAGACCCGTACATCGATCCTGGACACCACTCCAGAGGATTTCGACAAGGTCCTCAATGTCAATCTGCGTGGGGTGTTCTTCGCCACGCAGTACGCCGCCAAGCAGATGATTGCTCAGGGCAGCGGCGGGCGAGTGATCAACATCTCCTCGGTGCATGAGGACTGGCCGATGCCCAACAACACCCCCTATTGCGTGGCCAAGGGTGGTGTGCGGATGTTGACCCGAACCGCTGGCGTGGAGCTGGCCTCCAAAGGTGTCACGATCGTGAATGTGGGTCCGGGCGCTGTGGCGACGCCGATCAACGACTCGACGATGAACAACCCGGAGTTGCTCGCGAAGCTCAATGCCGCGATCCCGATGGGGCGGATGGCCCAGCCCGATGAAATTGCCAAGGTGGTGGCCTTCTTGGCGAGTGATGCCGCCAGTTACATCACGGCCACCAGCATTTTTGCCGATGGCGGAATCATGCAGAGCAGCCCTGGTCTGTAAGCGGTGGTTGCTTTTGAAGTGATCTCACCATTCAGGTGTGAGCCAACCTGTTCATCATCAACGCTCAGCGCTATGTCGCGATTTGGATTGGTTTGATTTTTGAGCCGGTGCATTGCCTTGCCGTGATCTGATTCGATTTCAGCGGCATCATGGGCTCGGTTTGAGAGCACGGCAGTGGTTCTGCGCACCCGCGAGTTGATCCGCAACCTGTTGCAGTTGTCCCTGTTGGGTGTGCTGGTGGGTGTGGCCTGCTGGCCGTTCAACATGCTCGACCGCTGGCAGGACCAGCTGCTCAACCTGCTGCCAGCCTTTAGCGGCGAGGAGTGGACGCCCGCGGCGTTGGCATTGGCCTGCTCACCGCTCGTGGTCGTGCCCGTGCTGCTGCTCTTGCAACGGGGGATTTGGTCGCGGGGAGCCGGCTCTGGCATTCCGCAAACCATGACCAGCATTGAGCATCCCGCTCAGGCGTCCGCCCTGCTCGGTTGGGCGCCCAGCCTGCAGCGCTTGGCGCTTTGGGGGATCGCCAGCTTGGCCTTGTTGCCGATTGGCCGGGAGGGACCGGTGGTGCAGGTTGGCGCCTCCGCGGCTCATTTTCTGCGTAAGCGTTTCCCCAATTGGTTCTATGGCTTGGGGCAGGCCGAGCTTTTAGCTGTGGCCGGTGGCGCTGGTTTGGCCGGTGGTTTCGATACGCCGCTCTTGGGGGTGGTGTTTGTCGTCGAGGAGTTCATCAGTGCGTTCTCCTCCACCTTGATCTGGCCGGCCATGGTCGTTAGTGGCATGGCCGCCTCCTTCAGCAACCTGGCCGGTCAGCCGATGTTTGCCCTGGGCACCGTCGGGGTGGAGCCGATGGAATTGGCCCAGGTGCTTTGGGCTCTTCCCGTCGGCCTGCTGGGTGGTCTGGTGGGAGCAGCCTTTGCCCGCTTGCTCTTGGCTGGTACGCGCCGCGGTGTGGGGTTGGCTCGCCGTTATCCGATTCGTCTGGGCCTTGGGGTCGGTGCCTGCCTCAGTGTCTTCCTGTTGGTGAGTGGCGGAACCGGCGGCGGAGACGGGGAGTTGCTGATGGGCCGCCTGCTGTTTGGTTCATCCAATGGCGTTGAGCTGCCCCACGGGTTGTGGACCGATCTGATGACACTCCTCTTCCGAGTGATTGGACCGGTTTTGGCCCTCTCCACAGGGATTCCCGGCGGATTGATTGACCCCTCATTCACCTTTGGTGCGGTGATGGGCCAGGTGATTGCAGATCTCGCCGGTTTGCCCCAGCTCTTTTTGGCCTTGGGCATGGTCGCTGGGCTTTCCGGTGCGACCCAGCTACCGGTGATGTCGGTCCTCTTTGGTATTCGCTTGGCGGGCGATCAGCAATTGCTGCCGGGTCTGCTGGTGGCTTGCGTCTTGGCGGCCTATGTGAGCCGTCAGTTCGTCACCAAGCCGATCTACCACGCGCTGCATGCTCTCTCCGGGGACGCTACGAAGACGTCTCCGTAATCACCAGGGCTGAGCGCTCCCGGGTGGCAATCATCCAGAGCCATTTCGTCAGCAACGTCAACCGGCTTTCGTTCGCAGGCATGAAGGCCAAATGGGCGAAGCCCCAGAGGATCCAGCCCAGGGTGCCGCTGAGCTTCAGGCCCCTCAGGTTGGCCACGGCAAAGAGCGGACCGACCACCGCCATGCTGCCGAAGTCAGTGAATTGGAAGGCAGGATTGGCTTGGCTTTGGCACTGGGCCAGGATGTCCTTGGCCACCCAGCCCCCCATCTGCACCGCCGGACCAGCCATGCCGGGGAGGGGTTTGCCATCGCGGGTGTGGCTGTAGCTGCAGAGGTCCCCAATGACGCGGATCTCGCCGTGGCCCTTGATTGAAAAATCGGGCTCCACCACCACGCGGCCGCCCCGGTCCACCTCGCAGCCAGTGCGTTCGGCCAGCAGCTTCCCGAGGGGGGAGGCGGCGACACCGGCGGTCCAACAGATCGTGCTGGCCTCCAGGCTGACTTCGCCATTGGGCGTTGTGACCACGACCTTGCCGTCGCTGATGTCCTTGACACGGCCCCCCAGCAGGAGCTCCACGCCTTTGGCTTTGAGGTGGTCTCCAGCCGATTGTGAGAGCTGGGGATCCATCGCCCGCAGGACGCGATCACCGGGATCCACCAGGGTCACCTTGCAGTGGGTGGGATCGATCTGCATGAAGTCCCGCTCGAGGGTGTGCCGCATCAGATCGTTGAGGGATGCCGCCAGCTCACAGCCGGTCGGCCCACCGCCGATGACGACGACGGACTGCAGCCACTTGCGCCGTTCCAGGTCAGGGGTTTGCTCGGCTTCCTCCAGGGACTTGAGGACCTGGCGCCGGATGGCGTAGGCATCCTCCAGGGTCTTCATGGGAATGGCTTCACTGCGCCATTCGTCATGGCCGAAGTAGCTGCTGGTGGCCCCGGCCGCGAGCACGAGGTGGTCGTACCTGTAGCGGCGGTTGTTGAAGACCACCTCCTTCTCATCGGTATTGATGTCCTCCACTTCCCCCATCAGGATTTGGATGTTTTCGGACTCGCCCAACATCACGCGCAGGGGGGAGGCGACATCGGTCTGGGAGACCAACCCGGAGGCCACTTGATAGAGCAGCGGCTGGAAGAGGTTGAAGTTGCGCCTGTCGATCAGGGTGACGCGAACGGTCTTTCCCGCCAGCACGTGGGCCGCCCGTAGACCGGCGAATCCGCCTCCGACGATCACCACATGGGGTGCTGTTCGCAGCAGTTCAGACGGTGGGGTTAGCTCGAGAAAGAAACGTTCGGGAGCCATCGGCCAGCGGGTGCTGATTTCAAGCTATCCACGGTTTTCAAAGCTGGCCTAGAGCCCCAGCCGCACTTTCACGGAGCCTTCCGGTTTGACCTGAACCTCCATCGGTTGGTCTTCGCCCACCCTGACCTGCATGGGTTTCTTCTCACTGACCTCAACCCGGATGGGTTTGGGGTGGCTCATCTTCAGCTGAATCGGTGCGGCTTCTGTCATCCGAACCTGCACCGGTTGCTGCATCAGCAGCTCGTGTTGCATCGTCCCGCCCACCGCTAAGGGATTGTCAAAGTTCACCTGCAGCCGCAGCTGAATCGGATGCTTGCTGCTCCGAGCGAGCAGGACAAAAACCATGGCTCCAAGCAGGAGCACGGTGACAGGCCAACGCAGATCCAACAAACGCTTGTCCATCGCGTCAGTCAAGCGCGCTCTGAAGGATTAGTGCTCAACGTCGTCCCAATAAGTCATCCCAACTGGGTGCACTGCTGCTGGATGGAGGTGAGAGGGGTCTCTTCTGATGAAGAGCGCGCTCGCCGTTTTGGTGTGGTTGGTTGGCCTGTTTAGGTGCGGTTGTTTGTTCTTTGAGTTGGGGCATGGAATCAAACCGGAATGGGATATCAATTCACGCAGCAGTTGCTGTGGCCGCAAGATAGTTCGGATTGTTTGACTGGACCAGCTGCTGATGACAACCCAGCCTGTCGTCATCCTGGGCGGATTTTTGATTGGTGTTGAGGCCTATGAGCCGATGCGCTGTTGGCTTGAGGATTCCCTACAGCAGCCTGTTGTTGTCGTTCCTGCGACGCGGCTGGATTGGTTGTTGACGGCAACAAGCTGGGGTTGGCGTCGTCTGCTGGATCGCACGGCTGCCCTGGTGGAGACCGCGGCTGGGCAATCCACCACGGGCAAGGTGACTTTGATTGGCCATAGCTCGGGCGGGGTGATGTTGCGCCTGCTGCTTAGCTCAGATCCCTGGATGGGACGCTGCTATGGCGCCCAGCGTTGGGTCGATCGCCTTTACACCTTGGGCAGTCCCCACACGGCGCTTCGGGCCACGGCGATGCGCGCCTTTGTGGATCAGCGCTGGCCGGGAGCCTTCTTTGCTCCGGCCGTTGACTACGTCGCCGTGGCGGGGGAGTTGGCCTTGGAGGAGGGCTTCGACTTGAGCCGTCGGGTGGCCAAGCGCTCGTACACCGCCATCAGTGGCAAACCGGAGGCCCCTGGGGACGGCTTGGTTCCGGTCGGTTCAGCTTGCTTGGACGGATCTCAACAGCTGGTCTTGCCGGGAGTGGCCCATGGCGGAGCCTTTGGACCGCGGTGGTACGGCACTCCAGAGGTGGTGGAGCGCTGGTGGAGGGGTTGATCCAGCTGGATCAATTCATAGGACCAATGACAACTGAGGGCGGCCAAGAGGCTTTGGCGATCTCCAAAGATCCGGAGCATGTTCGTTGCGTCGCTCCGCCAAGGCTGGGCCCAGCTGAGGAAGGCGCTGCGGCAAAGGATGCGACCGGGTGCGCCAAAAAGCACAGCTAGCGGTAGCGGTAGCGGCCGGCGGCCTGATTGCGTCAACCTGGGTGGACCTTGCCCGATCGAAGCGATGCACCGTCGCGCGCTGCTGCTGCTCTTGGCTGGAGCGGCCACGACCACCGTTGCGGTTGGACACAGTTGGGCCCAGGTGGCGACCCCGCCCCCCCTGAGTACGACCCGCTTCTTAGCGGTGGGTGATGTCGGCAGTGGCAATGTCCACCAGCGGGCCGTGGGCACTCAGATGGCTGCGGTTCATCGCCGCAAGCCCGTCGACCTGGTGCTGCTGGCGGGGGACAACATCTACCCCTCAGGAGACATTCGCAAGGTTCAGTCCACCTTCTTGCGCCCGTACGCCGCGTTGCTGGAGGCCCAGGTGCCCTTCCATGCGGTCTTGGGGAACCACGACATCCGCACTGCTAACGGCAATCCCCAGGTGGCCTACAAGCCCTACGGCATGAAGGGGCGCTTCTACAGCGTCCGCCGCGGCGAGGTCGAATTTTTCATGCTGGACACCAACGGCAATGCCCCCTGGACGTCCCAGTTGTCCTGGCTGCGTTCGGCCCTAGCCAAGAGCAACGCCCCCTGGAAAGTGGTGGTGGGGCATCACCCGATTTACTCCTCGGGTCTCTACGGCAACAACCCGGGACTGCGGGGCAAGTTGAGCTCCTTGATGCAGCGCCATGGGGTGCAGCTCTACATCAATGGCCATGAACACCACTACGAGCGCAGCAAGCCGATCGAGGGCATCACCTATTTGATCGTCGGCGGTGGCGGCGCTTATCTCCGCCCGGTGATTGCCACACCCCAATCTGCCAAGGCGGTCAGTGTCTACAGCTTCGCGGAGTTGGAGGCGGGGCCCGACAGCTTGACCATCCGGGGCTGGGACCGCGACGGCAAGCTGATCGACCAGGGCGTGATTGCCCGGCGTTAACGCTGCTCCAGTCGCTCCAGGCTGGGGATCAATGCGGCAGCAGCGATGAGCCCCAGGCTCAAGATCAGCAGGGCCGGGATCAGGGCGGCGCCCACCCGTTCATCACTGGCGTACTGGTAGACCCGCACCGCCAGGGTGTCGAAGTCAAACGGCCGTAGGGCAAAGGTGAGGGGGAGCTCCTTCACCGTGTCGACAAAGACCAGCAGGCTGCCCATCAGCAAGGGGCCCCGCAACAGCGGCAGATGGATGCGCTGAAGCACGCCCCCCCAACCCTGGCCGAGGGAGGTGGCGGCTTCATCGACGCTGGGCGGGATCCGCTCGAGGGCAGCGTCGAGGCCGCCTTTGGAGACCGCGAGGAAGCGATCGACGTAGCCCCAGGCCAGCAGCAGCAGAGGCGCCAGGGCCAAGGGACCACCAATCAGCATCAGAGCCAGGGCCAGAACAGTTCCGGGGATGGCGTAACCCAGCCCCGCTGCGAAGCTCAGTCGGCGGATGCCGGCGTTTGGAATCCAACGTTTGGCAATGGACAGCACCAGGCTGACGATCACCGTCAAGACGGCCGCGACCAGGGCCAGGCCAAAGGAGCGCAGCCCGAGCTCCAGCAGTTCGGCGCTGTCCTCGCCTTGGAGTTGGTCCCAACTGAAGGCCGCCCAGACCAAGGGAAGCCCCAGGCTCAAGAGTGGTGGAGTCAGGCAAAAGAGTTGGCTCAGCCAGCGCTGATGCCCTTGAAGAGTCCAGCGCTGTTCCGGTTCACGGCCTGCGCTGATGGTCCAGCAGCGGCTGCGGCGTCTCAGGGTCCGCTCTGCACCCACCAGCAGGCCGACGATCACCAGGGCCATCAGGGCCAGGGCGACCGCTGCTTGGGGATCCCCCTCTTGCTGCCAGCGCATCAAGATCCCGGAGGAGAGAGTCGGTACCCCGAGCAGCTGCACTGCTCCGAGTTCGTTCACCACTTCCATCCCGGTCAGGGAAACTCCCGCTCCGATGGAGGGCAAGGCCATCGGCAGGGCGACCCGCCAGAAGCTTCCCCAGGGGCCCACCCCGAGACTTCGGCAGGCCTCCAGCTGCCGTTTGCCACTGACAGAAAAGCTTTCGGTGGAGAGCAGGAAGACATAGCTGTAGGTGCTCAGCACCATCACCGCCAGCGTTGGGCTGAAGCCATAGATGCGGTAGCCGAAGCGACTGCCCAGGTCAATCAAGGTGGCCGCCAGCAAATAGCTAGGAGTGGCCAGGGGCAGCAGCTGCGCCACCCGCAGCAGGCGGCGTCCGGGAAACTCGCATCGGGCGGTCAGCCAGCCCGTCCCTGTTCCCAGTCCAGCGGCCAGCGCCCCCACCAGGACCACCAATCCCAGGGTGTTGCTCACCTGAAGCGGACCTTCCTCCCCAAGGCCCAAGCTCTCGATGCCAGCGCCGCTGAGGGCAAACCAAGTCAGTCCGACCACAGGGGCCAGCGCCGCTGCACAAACCAGCAGGACCCCCACGCTGAGCAGGCTCCGCTGCGGCAGTTGTCCCCGTGCCAATGCTTTGCCTGAGGCTGCGGGGCAAAGCCTACGGGGCAGGGATGTAACCAATGTCACAGCACGAGGTGGCGAATGATGGGCCCCTCTCCAGAGGGCGTTGAGGCTGGGCATAGTTCCAGAATTGCTACCCCTTCTGGCCTTGGCGTTTCAGCGTCTTCGTTCCTCCATCTCGCCTGAGCGCCTGGCTTTGGCCACCTTGCTTGGGGCCACGGCAGGGGCTGCGGTGCTCACCTCCCTGGCGAAGGCCAACAGCCAGGAAATCGGGGTCTACTCCGGCCGGCACTACAACACCGATAAGGCGCTCTACAAGCAGTTCACCCAGAAGACGGGGATCAAGGTGAAGTTGCTGGAGGCGAAGGATGACGCCTTGATTGAGCGGATCAAGCGGGAAGGTGGCAACAGTCCTGCTGATGTGCTGGTCCTCGCCGATGCGGCCCGCCTGGATAAGGCTGCCGATGCCGGGCTGTTCCGTCCCAGCCGTTCCGTGTCCCTCAATCGGGACGTCCCCGCCAACTTGCGGGATGCCAAGGGGCTTTGGTTCGGTTTGACCCGCCGGGTCCGGGTGGTGGTGGTGAACCCCAAGGCCGTGAACCCAGGCAGCATCCGCAGCTACGCCGACCTGGCTAACCCGGCCTTGAAAGGTCAGCTCTGCCTGCGCAATCGCAAGAGCGTCTACAACCAGTCCCTGGTGGCTGATCAGATGATCCTGCGGGGTGACAAGGCTGCATCGGCCTGGGTCAAGGCCATGACCGCCAACGTGACGCAGCCTTACTTCAGTTCGGATACTCCCTTGATTCGAGCGGTCGCTAATGGCCAGTGCGGCGTCGGCCTGGTCAATTCCTATTACGTCGCTCGGATGTTGGCTGGGGGCAACGGGTCGTCCGATCAGCAGTTGGCGAATCGGGTGACGGTTCGCTTCCCGGATCCCGCCCACGTGAACATCACCGGCGCCGGGGTGGTCAAAACCTCCAAAAACCCGGAAGCGGCATTGCGCTTGATCGAGTTTTTGGCGTCGCCGAGCGGTGGTCGCGGTTACGCGGAGGCCAACAACGAATACCCCCTGCGGGGCTTTGGCAACAACGCGGTCCTGAAGCGCCTGGGGACGTTCAAGGCCGATGGCGTTTCGGCGCAGCAGATGGGAGCGAAGAACAAGGCTGCCGTGGCCTTGATGCAGGCCGGCGGTTGGCGCTGAAGCGGCAACACGAAAGTCTGAATCTCATTAGCCAGTCGTTCCCGCGGCTGGCTTTTTTGTTGCTACGAACACAAAGCATTTGCAGTTGGTAGCTGCTATTGAGAATCGCTTGCAAAAGGGGGCGCTTCTTGTTTATCTTGCGACGCATTCGCAACTAGCCCGTTTTCGGGGGTCATGTCCTTCCGCTTCCTCCCTGATGCCCCTGCCAGTGCCGTGCGGATGCCGGTGGGTCAAACCGTCTTGCTGGACCCCGCGCTTCACGCCGGCGGGAGCTGCATTGAGGTCCTGGAGGGCATGGCCCGTGTCTATTGCCCCTGTGAGGAGACCGAAGGGATGACCTTGGCCTTCTTGCAGCCTGGCGATCAGCTCCGCACCGATCGGCTCTGCAGTGAGGGTGTCTGTGTGGAGGCCTTGACCCCGTTGGTCTTCAGCAGTGACGCCCAGGCCGCGGGTGGTAGCGGTTTTGATCCCGTCAATGAGTGGACCCTGCAGCTGCTGCGCATTCGCCACCTGGGTACGGCTGAGCAGCGCTTGCATGCGCTCTTGAGCCTCTTGGTTCATCGTCTGGGTCGCCGCTGCGGCGACTGGTGCGACCTTCCCTTCCGCTTGACCCATGACCGGATTGGCGAGCTGATTGGCGCCACCCGGGTCACCACGACCCGGATGATCTCCAGGTTTCGTCAGGCCGAGCTGCTGGAGGCGCCAGTGGGGGAGGGCGGCCTTCGTCTGGCTCCTGCTCTGGTCGACTCTGCCCCTCTTTCAGGAGGGTTCTGACTCATGCAGCACATCCTTGACCCTCGGATCTCAATTAGCGCGCTGGGATCGCTGTGCCGCGAAGCACAGGGCTTGAGGTTGCGTTTGGTCCGGATCGACGAGGACCAGGAGCGGTGCCAAACCCGGGCGCTCTGCCTTCGGTTGCAGCGGGAGTCCGAGCACTTGCTCTCGCGTTTGGCCGAGCTGGGCCGGATCGCCACTTGGTTGCAATCTGCGCCCGTGGCTGTTGATGAATTGAGCCTGGCTCTGTTTCAGGAGTTGTGCTGGCGGCCGTTGCCCCGTCGTTAGGCCACCGAGGCTGGTGTGCTCTGGCCGGCGGCCAGTTCTCCATCGATGACCAGGAGCGCCGCGGCGTCGGAGTGCGTGAAGGCAATGCGATCCAGCAGGTGGGCCGCGCGATTTTCCGCATCGATTTGCCCCTGAACCATGGGATCGAGGAAGACGGTGGTGCGGACATCGCCACTCCGCTCAGCCATGGCGTAAAGCTGATGCAAGGAGGTGGTGACCTCGGCTTCCATTTGGAAGATGCCGCAGAAGACCTCTTCGACGCAGCTCCAGCTCTGGCGTGGAGCGCTGAGGGGTTCAAGGGCGACTGACTGGCCGCGGGCAATGAGATAGTCCGCAAACAGGCCGGCGTGGTGCTGTTCTTCGGTGGATTCTTGTTTCAAGAAGGCGCTGAAGCCCCGTAGGCCGCGCTCAGCAAACCAGATCGAGAGCGCCCAGTAGGCGGTGCTGGCTTGGCGCTCCATGGTGAGGTGCTCTTGGAGGGCGCCGAGAAGATCGGCGGCCATCGGCTGAGCCATGGCCCGCCCAGCTGGCCCACGAGCAATCGCTTGATTGCTATCTCCGCGAACGATGGATTGGGTCATGCCTTAACGGGCGGAGCTAGCTGCAAGCTACGGGCTCCATTGGGGTCATGCAAATCGGCCCTGACAATGGCCACTGCTTGCGCAAAAGAGAATCGATTGCAATAAGATGGGTCCATTGAGATCCAGCTCGTTTCGACCTGATGGCCCAATCCATTGGCCCTTCTTCGGATCTGCCTCCTCAGCCCCAGCGCAGGGTTGAGGCCTGCGCCAAGAAAAAAGGCTGCAAGCAAAAGAAGTGCTCGAAATGGAAGGGCGGCAAGTGCCGCTGCGGAAGGGACTAGGCCGTTAGGTGCCTCTTGCGCTGGGGGCTGATCAGTTCTTCCCTGGCGAGTGCCTCAGGGGACTGGCGTTTCCAGGCTTCGACCCCGCTGAGAAGGGCTGAGGCCATCAGCAAAAAAGAGAAGCCGCGCCGCAGATGGCGATCGCTCAGATGGGGGGCAAGCCGTTGACCGACCACAGCCCCCGCTGCCCCCCCCAGCAGTAGAGGGATCAGTAGAGGCAGGCTGGCCTGTGGCCAATGGCCGAGAGCGGCCAGGGCTACCAGCGCGTTGACGGCGATCAGCAACAAGCTGGTGCCGCTGGCCAGTGCCATCGGTAGGCCCGCCAGCAGAACGAGCGCTGGAACGATCGCGAAGCCCCCGCCGACGCCGGCGATGCCCGTGAGAAGGCCGATTAAGAGACCCTGCAGCAACAGAAGTGGTTCGGCCGCTGGACCTCGGCCTCGATGGGGTTGGGCTTGGCTCCGGAGGAGAAGCCATGAGGCCAGGACCGCCGCAATGGCAAAAACGCTGAGTTGAACGGCTTCTGGGATCAGGCCAGCTTTGACCCAGCTCCCACCGATCCAGCTCCCGGCGAGGGCCGGGAGCCCCAGGAGTAGGGCCTGCCTGGGGGCGAACTGGCCGCGGCGCAGGTAAGGCCCCAGATTCGCGAGGGCCAGGATCATCACGACGATTAAGGAGAGCGGAACGGCCTCCCGGGTGGGCAGGGCGGCCCCAGTGACCAACAGAGGCAACAGCAGGATTGAGCCCCCGGCCCCCAGGACGGAGAGCAAAAAGCCAATCAGACCTCCCCCTAGTCCCAGTAGGACAGCGGCGCTCAGGCTGATCACAGGGACACCCGGTTCCAGGGCATCACGGCCAGCAGCCTGGCCATGCCGCAGAAGCCGCTGACACCGGCGAAGGTCAGGCCTGCACCCACGAACCAGGTGAGGGCAATCCAGCCGGGGGCAACGGTGTTGCTGAGGATCAGGCCCAGCAGGATCAGCGATCCAGCGGCGATTTGCACCTGACGCATCAGCGGCAGGGGTGCATTTTTGAGTTTGCGTACGGGGAAGCCGGCCCCTTGCCAGCTGGGCAGTCCCCCCTGCAATTCGCTCAGGGGGTGGGGATGGCCTTGGGCCATCAATTGGCTCAGGCCGCGATTGCTGCGTTTGCCGCTTTGGCAGACGAGCACCAGAGGGCCCTGGGGAAGATCCGCCTGCAGGAGTCGATGGAGTGGGACGTTCAGGCTGCCGCTGATGTGACCGCTGGCGTACTCCATTGGTTCGCGGACATCAATCACGCTGACGCGTTTGGCGGTGAGTTGATCGGCCAGGTCCTGGGCGTTGATGGCTTGGGCGTGGGTCATGGGATCGGGTGCTGTGGTGCGAATGGCGATTCAGTGGTTTACGGAGCCAATGAGCGGGTAGCCCTCGTCGCTCCAGCGCAGGAGGCCGCCGCGGAGATTGGCGACCCGCTCAAAGCCGGCCTTCAGGAGCTGTTGGGTCGCCAGGGCTGAGCGACTCCCCGCATGGCAGACCACGACGAGGGGGCGCTCGCCGGGCAGTTCCCCCTGGCGCTGCTCCAGCTCCGGCAGCGGGATGTTGAGGCTGGTTTCGATCCGGCCATCCGGCCCGTCCACCTCGTCCTCAGAGCGGACATCGAGAACGGTGACGTCGCTGCTGTGTTCAGCCAGCCAGCTGGGGAGGAGCTCGGGTAACCCAGCAAAGCTGCGCTGAATCGGGGCCCAGTGCTGAACGGGCTGCTCCTCTGGCGGCTGGCCCGAGCGCATATTCCCGGGGAGGGCGATGGCGATCTGGCCCGGGTGGGGGAGCTTCATGTTGGTCATGTGGCCAACGAAGTCCCGTTCATCGGCTCCCCCACCCAGGCGTGCGTTGAAGGCTTTCTCCTCGGCGACCGAGGAGAGCGTGCGGCCGGTGTAGTCGTGGCCGGGGTAGAGCAGGCAGCTGTTGGGCAGGCTGAAGATCTGCTCGGTGATCGAACGCCAGAGGGTATGGGGGTCTCCCTGCTGGAAGTCGCAGCGACCGCAGCCTCGAACCAGCAGGGCGTCGCCGGTGAACGCCGCCGACTGGTCGTCGAGGACGTAGGTGATGTAGCCATCGGTGTGGCCAGGGGTACTGCGCACGTGCAGGTGCCGACCGCCAAAGCTCACCTGATCCCCGTGCTGAAGGGGGAGGGTGACGTTCTTGGCTCGTGTGGCCTTGGCCAGGCCGATGGCGCAGCCGGTGGCTTGCTGCATGAGCCAGCTGCCGGTGACGTGATCCGCGTGGGCATGGGTATCCAGGGTGGCGACCAGCTCGATGCCCAGCTCTCGAATCAAGGAGAGATCCCGGTCGTGTTGTTCAAACACGGAGTCGATGAGCACGCCCTGGCCGGAGGCGACATCGGCCAGTAAGTAGGTGTAGGTCCCTGTCGTCGCATCGAACAGTTGGCGATGCAGCAGGGGGTGCCCGCCTGCTGCATCCAGGAGCACGATCGGGGATGGCGCGGTGGAGACCATGGGCCCCTCTTCAGTCTTGTATGACTATAAGCGCATAAAGCCTTTGTGGTCACGTTGTCTTCTTCTGGCCGAAGGCTTGGACGACGGCGCTCTGGCCTTGGTGGAGGGGGCCTTCCTCGATCCAGCGTTCGGTTTCCTGCAGTGCGAGCCAGGTCAGCCCTTGGAGTTCCTCTTGGAGTTGCGCCGCTGTGATGAGCAGCTCCGGGTTGGGTGGTCCGCCGGTTCCGTGCTGAAGCTGGCCTGGGTTGTAGGCCTCGAGGATCAGGTGCCCGCCGGGCTTCAGGGCGTCAACGGCGCGCCTGTGAACCAGGGCGCGCAGTTCCGGCTCGAGGTGCATCCAGATGGCGACAACGAGA
The DNA here is from genome assembly GCF_023115425.1 of Synechococcus sp. A10-1-5-1. Taxonomy (NCBI): domain Bacteria; kingdom Bacillati; phylum Cyanobacteriota; class Cyanophyceae; order Synechococcales; family Synechococcaceae; genus Synechococcus; species Synechococcus sp. A10-1-5-1. The sequence continues at coordinate 2,320,389 of NZ_CP096032.1, forward strand.
TCGACGCTTTCGGCTTCGGGGGTGAAGTCCCGCAGATCTCCGCAGCTGCAGAGGAGCGTTACCCCTTTTTTCTGTGCAAGCTGTTGGGCTTTCTCGAGGCCGATCGGGCTGAGGTCTTGGGCGGTCACGCGATGCCCCTGTTGGGCCAGATGAACCGCGTTGCGACCACCCCCTTCAGCCAGGCAGAGGGCATCCCCAGGGGGGAGAGCTGCCGCCTTGGCTCTGAGGAAGTCGTTGGGCTGGGTTCCGTAGGCGTAGTGGCTCTCGCGGAAGCGCTGATCCCAGAACTCCTGATCCATTGACGAGGCCAGGCATAATGCGTCTATCGTCATACAGCATTGCAATGGGTGCCTCGGGCGCAATGCCCTCCCAGGAGTTGCTGGAGGAGTTCAGTCAGTTTTTTCGGCTTCTGAGCGAGCCGGCTCGGCTGCAGCTGCTCTGTCACCTCAAGCTGGGTCCAACCGATGTCGCCTCATTGATCGAGGCCACGGGGTTTTCCCAGTCCCACATCAGCCGGCAGCTTGGTCAGCTGCAGCGGGCTGGCTTGGTTCGCTGCGAGCGCGAGGGGACGCGCACGATCTGGCAGGCGGATGGCGATTTGGTGGATGACCTCTGTTCCTTGGTTCAGAACAGGCTCAGGCAAAGGCTTCAGGCCCAGCTGGATCAGCTTCAATCGGCCTAAGGGCGGATTGAGCTTGCGCGTCCTGTTCTCAATGCTTAAGCGCCCCTTGATTTTTGTTTGATCGGCGGTAATCGGCGTAGGTTGGTCTTCTTCGGTAAAGGGGGCGATGCAGGTCACGCACCGGTCTGAGGACAGCGTCCAGATCACGATGAGCCGCGAAGAAGTGGCGATGCTTGTCGATCTCTGCCATGCGGCGGCCTTCTCCGACCTCCTGCCTCAGCGCCGGGAGTCCCAGGTTCGGGTTCAGCGCTTCGTCTGGGACGTGCAGAACACCCTCTTTGATGCGGCCCAGTCGGTTTGGCGGGCCAAGCGTCACTTGACCATGCCGGTGCCCTCAGCTCAGCGCCGCTCGTCCGTGGCGGCTTGAGGCCTAGAGCTTCTCAAGCAGTTCTTCGGCTAATGCCTCAGCGCTGCTGAGCGCCCCCTCGATCCGGCCAAAGCCGTCACCTGACAGGTTGTCGCCGCAGAAACCGATGGCGCTGGCAGGGCAGACCCGATGGCTGGGGTCCAGGCCTGGAGCGATGGGGAAGGCGGCTCCCCAACGCATCAGTTGTCTTGCGGCTCCTTCGAGCGGCAGTTCAGTCAGATCCGTGAGGGCCTGGGCAAGGGCATCCAGCACGCGGGTTTCGGCGGAGGGATCGGGTTTGGCCCGCAGCAGTTGGGCCGCCGATGAGCGTGAGCCATAGATATCGAGATGGTCTGCGGCAAAGGCGGGACTGGATTCCGCCACAACCGCACAGCGCCCATCGGCAAGCGGTTGAACGCTGATCCGGCGCAGTCCCCAACGCTCCTGTGCGGTTGGGGTGCATTGCAGCAGTCGCCAAGGAAGCGCAAGCCAGGCGCTGGCGGCCTCCTGGGGAAGGGTCACCAGCAGGTTGCAGCTGGCTTGGGCGTCGATCGAGGCCAGCTGGGCTTGGGCCGCGTCTAGCTCGGGGTCAGCCAAACTCCGGGCTGCTTGCTCAAGCGGGATGTCGTCCCAGCCAAAAACCTGCTGACTACGGGGATGGGCCAGGAGGGTGCCGCTCAGCACAAGCCAGCGGGCCTTCACCAAGGCCCCGCCCGCGTCGTCTTGCAGGGTCCAACTCAGACCGGCATCCAAGCGCTCGGGCCTCAGGTGGCGTACCAGCGTTCCAAAGCGTCTGCGGAGTGATCCGCCCTGTTCCATGGCCAGCTCCAGCAGCTGTGCACAGAGCTGATCCATCGCTCCATGGCCCTGCCAGAGCGTGCCGTCGCTGAATCCATCCTCAATCGCAGAGCCCAGTGTCCGCTCTGCATCCAGGCTCCGAATGGGTCCGCGGAAGGGGCTGATCGCAGCACGTTCCGCGAGTGCGTTCAGCAGGCGAGGAGGGGTCTGGGCTCGAATGTTGAAGAGCGGCGCCCCATGGTTGATCCGCAGGTCTGGGTCCTGGCGGGAATAGCGGGTCGCGGCACGCCCCCCGGGCCCCCGGCCGATCTCCAGCAGTTCGATGGAACCGCGCCAGCCACGGCTACGCAGTGATGCCGCAAGCGCACAACCCGACACCCCTGCGCCAACGATGGCGAGATCAGCGTGCGGGGTGGCTGAGGGCAACGGGATGGAGCAGAACTTGTCCATGCTGGGTCTTTGCTTGGGCTGTCGTGGCGGAAGGGGCGGATCAATCCATCACGGCCGCGGCTTTGCTGGACGAGGAGGGGCGCGTTCGAGCGCAGGGAACGGGCATCCAGGCGACGGACCTGCTGGGCTGCTGGCAGTTGGAGCAGGTCTGGCCCAAGGGGAAGCGCCAGGCGGCCCAGTTCTCCGGTGTTCTGTTGCGGGGCCTGGCGGCGCAGTTGGAGATCCGGGAGCAGGACGGGGACCTGCAACTGCGAAACAGCGTGCGGCTGGGCGGGGTCGAACTGTTTTTCGAGGGTCCAGGAACACTGACGGGGCGACGCCCCCTGCTGCAGTTCCAGTTCCTGCGCATGGGATTACGCGTCGCCGGCCGGCAGTGGTGGGGGCGTGCGCTGCCTGCTCCGTCTCCCCAGCGGATGCCCTTTTTTGCCTTGATCTGCCGTGATTCGTCCGGTTGGCTGGCGGCCCGGGGGCGTGGGGGCGGTCTCGCCCAATGGCGGCTCTCTCGCCAAGATGGGCGGAGTTGAGCGCTGGATGGGCGATGGGGTGCCCCCGCTGCGGGAGTTGGTCGGTGAAATCCGATCGGAGCTTGGGAGGCCGGATGGTCTGCGGCCGCTGCGGCACTCCCCTCGATGGGGTTGCCCAGCGGGGCCGGGGTCCGATGCCCAGGCTCTCCGGGATGACCTGTCAACCCTGGCGTGTTGGCTTGATTGCCTTGGTTGCTTTGGCCGCATTGTTTGCCGCCTGGAATCCCCGCCAGCCTGTTCCTCAGCAACGCACCCCGGCTTCCCAGGGGTTCCTCTGACCGGTCAGGGTGGGGGTGTTAGCGCGACTGCTTATCGATGGCCGATGCCCCTTATCTGATCGTCCTGGCGTTGCTGGAGCAAGGAGGACAGAGGGCGATGCCTTTGCAGGGAAAGTCCCTGCGTGAGGCCTTGCCGGCAGGCGCTGATCCGGGCGAGGTGGGGTGCCAACAGGCCTTGGATTTGTTGGTTCGCATCTGGCAGCGCAGCGACCAGGGCAGCCTGCGTCGCGCTGCCGGTGAGCAGAGTCTGTTGATGGTCACCGTTCCCATTGAGTCACTGCAAGATCAGCTGCCGGCCCTAAAGGCCCAGTGGCTGAGTGACGGCGACACCGCGGCTTTGATTGCTGCCTTGAACGACCTAGGCAGTGGACTGTGGTCGCTGACCATGGAGCACCGCCAGCCCCTGGCCTATCAGGCGTTGGGGTAGGCGTTCAGTTGTATTCGCCGGGCATGTCGTTCTTCAGGACGGTGACCCGGTCGAATGTCTTGCCAGAGACCCGCAGCAGTTCATCGCCGGAGAACTCAAAGCCCAGCTTCAGTCCGATCTGGGCGACGTCATCGGCGGTGGCGGCTGCCAGGACCTGCTGCTTCAGGGGTTCATCGGCCTGGACGCGTGCCAGGAAAGCCTTCAGTTGATCGAGCGACATGGCAGGGCCGGGCCGACTGGCGCACCAGTCTCCCAGAGCCTCAGAGCCAGTGATGGGGGTAGTGCTCAGCACCCGGCTGGAGGCGGCTGTAGGCCACGGCGATCAGCATCATTACCAGCGAGCCACTGAGCACGGGCATCCAGATGAAGCTGGGTTGAGCCTTGAGCAGGACCCCCAGCAAGGCCACGGCCCCCGCCGGTGGATGGAGGCAACGCAGCACTTGCCCCAGGGCAATGGTCAGGGCCACGGCCAGACCCATGACCCAAGGGCCATCACCAAGGGCCATGACGCAGCTGACGCTGACCACGGCGGCCAGGGTGTTTCCCAGCACCACATTCCGCGGTTGTGCCAGGGGACTGGAGGGGTGGCCAAAGAGCAGCACGGTGGAGGCGCCGAAGGGTGCTACGACCAGCGGGTAGTTGCTCCAGAGACTGATCAAGCCCAGGGCTGTGATCGCCAGCAGGGCCCCCAGCCAGGAACCGATGACCTGGCGCTGCTGGAAGCGCGGTTGATAGTCCCGTCCCCGTTGACGTTCTGACTGGATTCGCTTCCAGACCATCTCGTCTTCAGTCCAGATAAGGGTCCAGGAAAGACAGCGGTCGATTCATGGTTGCGGAGAAACCCAGCATTCCCCGATCCAGGTGCTGATACAGCAGAGCGTCGTCAGCGTCCAGCAGGTAAGTAGCGCCGCGTTGGGTGATGAAGTCGTCCTGGGGGACATAGGTCCGCCACTTCCCCAGCACCTCGGTCATGTTCCGCAGGCGGACGGTGGCCAGCTCAAAGGGCCGCTGGAATCCGTCGCCACCCGCCAGTCGGAACAGGGGACTGTCGAACCGTTGCGGCGCTGTGCGGTCGCCCGTGTAACCACGAAAGACCTCGCTCAAGGTTCCCGGGGAACCAATGCCGGCACACATCAAGAGCAATCCAGGCCAGGGCCCGCCTGGGGTCTGTAGGCCGGCGTAGAGCCCAAGGCCGCGGTGCAACCTGGGTTCAGCCTCCACCTTGAGGTTGCTCCGGGGAAAGCCGGTGAATTGGCAGAACCGCTCGGCTCCTGCGGCATCGCCAATGCCAATCGCCAGGGTCTTGATTCCCGCCTGCTCCAGCTTGGGCAGGGCCGGCGCCAGGGCCTGGGCGTATTCGAGCGAATCGAAATCTCCCAGCTGGGTCATCAGGATCACCAGCCGCTTGGAACCGGACTCCATCCCAGGGATTTCAGCGATCTCGTTCAGCAGTGCCTCAGGTGCTCTCATTTGTCCGTTGACATCCCGGTTGACATAGATCCCTTTGTCAACGCCGTACCCAACCGGTCTACCTCCATACAGACCTGGAATCGCCAGAGCATTCCCCCAGGTGCCGCCCCATCCAGGTCAGGCCTGAAGCCACCGTCTCCGGGTCCTTGGAGCTCATCGACAGCGCCCAGGATGTCGCCATCCGGGCCGCGTGCTCCGCCTCTTCCCTGGCGGTCCAGGCGGTGAATGAATCGCTCTGGCTCAAGGTGCTCGACGGGACTCCATCCGCTCAGTTTGGCGAGGCTCATCGACTCGCCAGCATCTGCTCCGCTTCGTTCGTCAGCTCATACAGGTAACGCCGAGCCTCCCGTGGATCGCGGCGTGACGCGACGAGTCCGTAGCCAACCAGGCACTTCACTCTTGTAATGGGGCAGACAGCTCTGGACTACCACTAATGGCGTGGGCATTCCGTAGAAGGATCAAAGTCATCCCGGGTGTCTCCATCAACCTCAGCAAGAGCGGGATCAGTGCTAGCGCAGGAGTTAGGGGCGCGTCTTTGACCTTCAGGTCAGATGGGATCTATCGGAATCTCGGTCTTCCTGGGACTGGGCTCTACAGCAGGCAAAAGGTAGGGAACTATGGAGGCGGAACTCCTGCAGACGAGCCCGACCAAGGTTTTTTGCCTGACGAGGGGTTTGATGAGACGGCACCTGACTACTCCTTCATCAGCGCGGATCCGCTTGAGGTCACCAGCGAGGGACTTCAAGGACTCCAGCAGGCAGTCATCGATGCCAACCGTCAACGAGATGAACTGAAGAGAGATGCCGCATCCATACGGGACTCGCTTTCTCTCATTCGCTTTGGAGCAATTCTTTCGAAGCTCTGCTTGGTCTATTTCCTTTTGCCTTCCCTTAAAAGGGCGATCCAGGCAGGGATCAAAGCGCGGCAGGACGCTCTCAGGGAAGTCAGCTCATCCATTGAGCTGTCTGTGGTCTCTCTTGCTGTGGAGATGGATGCCGAATGCCGTGCTTCATACCTGCAGTGCCAGCACTCTTTCGATGCGCTGACCCGCTGCGCGTCTATCTGGGACGTCACCTCAGGCAGTGATGTGGATCGTGTGAGATCTCGCTCTGCTGCCGCTATGAGCATTGAGCGATCGACCACCAAGTGCCTTCGTCAGGGTGTTCCTGGTATCTCCTCGCCAGAGTTGCCGTTGGTCTTCCTGAATCGGAATGGTGCAGACATCTACGTGTACCCAGGGTTCTTTGTCATGTACGAGTCACCATCTCGGATGGGAATCCTTGATATGGCAGAGCTTGAGGTCTCTTACGAGTCAACACGGTTTATAGAGACCGAGGCGGTTCCTCCAGATAGCAGCAGGGTCGGGGAGGTCTGGGAAAAATCGAACAAGGATGGAAGCAGAGACAAGCGTTACGCCGAGAATCGGCAGCTACCCGTCATGGAGTACGGCGAGATCACCTTCAGGTCAAGGTCAGGTATTTACGAGAAATACATGTTCAGTGATGCCAGACAAGCAGGGAGCTTCTTTGATGCTCTTCAGGGATTCAAGAGTCTTCTTTAGGACCTTTCGGAGCCAAGAGACTCGGTAAATCCAGCGGAAATAATTCCGATTGGGATTGCGATCACTGCAACACCACAGATTGCAGTTAAGGCAGCAATAAGTCGCCCGAAAAAGGTGACTGGATAAACATCCCCGTAGCCAACGGTTGTCACAGTCACGATTGACCACCACAGGCACCTTGGGATTGATCCAAACTGTTCTTGCTGGACGGGTCCTTCCGCGATATACATCAGAATGCTACTAACAAAGATGACGATCCCGGTGTAGACAGCAGAGATCTGTAGTTCTTCCTTCTTTGATGTAATTGCATGATTGAAATGCTTGATACTCTTTCTGAATCGCTTAGATCGCCCAATGCGACTTATTCGCGCAAGGCGAATGATGCGCAAGAGATATAGCTCTGGAGTTACGAAGCCCAAAATGGTTGGGGCAATTGCAAGCAGGTCAAGGATGGCAAGAGGGGTTAACGCATAATTCAGCGCGCCCCTTCCTCCCCCTCTTGTGTTCCTTCTTAGCGGGGCTACCCAGAGCCTAAGAATGTATTCGGTGAAGAACAGTACGGCAACTGCTATATCAAGCTTTGTCAGTAAGCTTCCATAGACGCCTCGTGCTATTGGCTCAGTAGAAATAACCGCCAGTCCAACCGAAAAGGCAATTAATACACCAATGGCTTTCCCAAGGTTAGTCGTCTTCTCCTTCTCCTCTCCCAGCCAAAGGAATAGCTTTTCACGAAAAAGACGCACAGCATTGATCGATATACGAATCCATTGTGTCGATACGGACTAGCGCGCGCCAGGTGCAAGTAAGAGCTGTAGTCGCAATCTCATCTCAACTCGTTACTGCTGCCGACTCCATCGGAGAAGCCATGGAGCTGGCAGAACGCACCGTCACCACGCTAGACGTGATCCAAATGCCTACCCACTCCTTGGTGACGGGCTGGCTCATGCCCATAGAGACTTCCTCCTCTGGCTATGGAGGGACCAAGGAGCCCATGTCCCTATGTCCGTGCAGAGAATTCCTTTGACCTTCTGAGGAAGGGCAGCTAGCCATCAACCTTCATGTCGCTTTTGGCGTCAGGGGTAGAGGACGGGCCCCGCGGCAGGAGCTGGAGTTACCACAGATAGCTCTGCGACTTGGGAATCTCGGCCCGGGGTTGCAAAGCTGATCCAGTGATCAGAGACCAGGGGCAGGGTCTCCATCACGGCACCCCTGGACATCTGGATTTAGGTGCCCGTAAAGCCAATAATGCAGTATCTGCATAACCGTGCCGTCCCGAAGTAAGCAACTCTGTAAAGGTCTGGCCGGGACGACTCCTTTTGATTCAGACTGTCAACGGAGGCCAGCCACCTTGCTCTTCCTTTATCTCTCAGGCAGGTTTGGCGCCTTGGCGGCTTGTTTGAGGGGTACTCATGTCTGCAGACGCCGCTGTAATCAAGGCGCTTGAGTTGCCGCGCTGGAGCCGCGACCTTTTACGCTTCCTTCCACTTAAAAGTCAGTTCTTACTCACCGGCAACGTCCGAGACCGCTATCCATGGAAGGACGCCGGCAAGGAGCGAGCACGACCATTGCCCCTGCAGGGTTACCTCGCAACCTTGCTACGCACCGTGGGGGTGAGCCATGTGCTCGCTTTCGATCCGGTCAACGGTTTTTCCATCCCCCTGGGAGAGGGGGTGGATCTGGCAGCAGAAATAGAAGCACTTCGCTTCCTGGATTTGAGTTGGAGCGCAACTGGGCGAGCAGCGGCCACGCCACCCCGGTTCTTCGAGCTACTGCCATCGATCCTTAACAATGCTGGCGACCGCATTGGTCTCCTGGCGGATTTCTCGTCTCGTTATCTCTGCCGGGTGGACCTGCCCACCGCCGATGAGCACTACTGGTTCACCACCGCTTTGGTGTTGTCCCATGAAGTGCGGTCCCAGCCAGTCGGACCTGATCAAACGCCACTCTTCAATCCGCTGCTGTGGATTGCCGATAAAGAGGGAGATCTGCCCCCCTGGTTGGTGGTCAATAACCCTCGCCTGCGGTCCATCACCCTGCCGCCGCCGGATCGCGCTAGCAGACGTCTGCTGGCCAGCACTCTGGTGGCTGGGCTACCGGGAGTGGCCCAGGCCAGTGCTGCTGAAATCAAGACTGCGGAAGCCACCCTGATCGAGCAATGCGATGGACTTCTTCTGGTCGACCTGGTTGCCATTGCTGAACTCTGCCGGAGGGAGTCGGTTCCACTCACTGAAATTGGCGATGGCATCCGCCGGTACAAGCTTGGCGTCACAGAAAACCCGTGGGCTTCTCTCGATCGCGAGCGAATCCGCAGCGCCGACGCGGTGATCGCCCGACGAATCAAGGGCCAAACCCACGCTGTTACCAAGATGCTTGACATCGTCAAGCGTGCAGTCATCGGTCTAACTGATGAGCGGGGCCGCCTCGGCCGCCCCCGCGGGGTGGCTTTCCTGGCAGGCCCTACCGGCACGGGCAAGACGGAACTCGCCAAGACCATCACCGAACTTCTGTTTGGAGATGAGAGCGCCTATATCCGCTTTGACATGAGCGAGTTCTCAGCAGAGCACTCAGATCAGCGTCTCATTGGTGCTCCTCCAGGTTATGTCGGTTATGACACCGGAGGTGAACTTACCAATGCCATTCGTGAAAAGCCTTTCTCGGTGGTGTTGTTTGATGAGATTGAGAAAGCTCATCCACGCATTCTTGACAAGTTCCTGCAGATACTCGATGACGGTGTGCTCACATCAGGGCAAGGGGAACGGGTCTACTTCTCGGAATCATTTCTAATCTTCACATCCAACCTTGGGATCTATCGCCGAGACGCTTCTGGCGAACGAGTCGCCAACACTAGCCAGGATGATGATTTCGAGATAGTGGAGCGGAAGGTTTCCTCAGAGATCGATCGCTATTTCAAGCTAGAACTTGGGCGGCCGGAGATCCTTAACCGGATTGGAGAGAACGTAATCATATTCGACTTTGTTCGCCCCGATGTTGCTGATCAGATCTTCTCGATGATGTTAGAGGCCATCATCGAGCGGGTTGTGCGGGCTTCCGGTCGAGAGGTTCGACTCAGTGATTCTGTTCGCTTGAGGCTGCATGAAATCTGCCTTAATGATCTTTCTGATGGCGGGCGTGGAATACGCAACCAGCTTGAGGCCCATCTACTAAATCCACTAGCACGTTTGCTTTTTGATGATCCCGGCGTTGGGCCTCTGCTAATCAACACAATCACTGTGGAATGTGGCCTCACCGTGCTGCACCCCGCTGCCGCAGTAGAGGGCTGATATGCAAGTAAGTCATTCTGAGACTAAGCAAACAATCAACATCAATAGGCTGCACTTTCCTGTAAGCACTTTGGGATTTGGCCAGAGGGTGGCTATCTGGGTGCAGGGCTGCTCTCTGCAATGCCCTGGATGCATCAGCCGTGACACTTGGGTGCATGGCCAGGGAAATGTTGCATTCAAAGCCTTAACAAACAATCTTGAGCACTGGCTTCCGCAGTCCGACGGACTAACAGTGTCCGGTGGCGAACCTTTTGAACAGCCTATTGCCTTGGAAATACTACTGAGTTGGTGGCGCGAGCACCACAAAGGCGACATTCTCGTGTTCTCTGGATTAAGCAGAGAGCAAATCGAGATGCAGCATTCCCGAATATTGGCACTAATCGATGTTCTGATCAGCGATCCATACCAAGAAGAGGCAGAGCACACCCTGGCCTTGCGGGGCTCAGACAACCAGCGGATGCATTTGTTGACTCCGCTTGCAGCCCAGCGCTACCGCGTACTGCCCAGCGAAAGGGCCTTAGACATCTGCTGGGATGGTGACCGGGTCTGGATGGCTGGAATTCCCAACCCCGCCGATCTGAAGGAGCTGCACCGACGACTTCAGGCACAAGGGCTTTCATTCCAAAGCTCTGATCAGCCCTTCGTTGAGGTGTTGCCATGAACCACCGTCTGATCAAGCGCTGCCCAGCCTGCGGTCATGCCAACGATCCCGCCGAGATCTACTGCCAGGGGATGAAAGCGACCGGCACAAGTTGTCAATACAACCTCCTTGATGTGGATCCGACTGGGCTGGAGCCGGCACTAGTACCAGACCCTGCTCGTGCAAACGATCTGGCCCCGCAGGCATGCGATCAGGAAGAACTCCCACTTCTTAATGGAACAGATCATCGGAACTGTCTTAATGGGCACCCTCTGGCACCCACCGATTTGCTGTGCCTGTTGTGTGGTGCTGAGCCGGCTCAAGAACTTTGTTCTGAAGGACATGCAGACCCCTCACCCGCCTTTCAGCTATCAGGCACTCGCTTGAGCGATTTGTCCCCCGACGAACGTCAAAGCACAGAGCTCTTGCGTGCCGTCGTGAGCCAGGTGGATACCCTGCTTTTCAACCTGCAGCGGCAGGGACGATGCGCTCCTGATCTTTCCCCAGAACAGGTTCTGCTCGTCTCCCGTGCCCCCTTCAGGCTTTCCTTGTCGCCAGGTTCGGAGCGAGACGACTTTTCGTCGGGTGGAGATCTAAGCGCCAGCCAAAGCGGAGCAACGGGACGTCATTCCGCTCCGGAACGTCTGGTGGGCATTCAGGCGCCCAGCTCTGATTGGTGGAGCCTTGGCCTCACGATTCTGGAGCTGCTGGTTGGCCCCGCCCTCTGGCAGGACATCCACCCTCAGGCATGGCAGCTTCAGGTCATCACAAATGGGGTGACAATTCCAGAATCGATCACAGACCCTTGGCGCACGCTGTTGCGAGGGCTGCTCACGCGTGATCCCCAGAGCCGCTGGGGTCATAGCGAGATCATTCGCTGGCTCGATGGTGACTGCGACATTCCTCTGTTAGAGGACACACCGCAAGGCGAGAGCGAAGGGACGCTTATCCGGCTTGCCGGTCAGCGTCATCGCAGCCCTACCAGATATGCACTGGCAGCTGCCCAATCGGACGCGTGGGAAGAGTCCCTCGACCAATTGCAACAGGGCGAGTTGCTCACCTGGCTTGAGGAAAACAATCTGGAAAGCACCAGCCTCGCGGAGGTGCGGCGACTGGCGGCAGACGAATGCCTTGAGCCAGACGAACGTTTGATGCTCGTGTTGATCCTGCTTAATCCCAACCTGCCACTTTGTTTGCGCGGAGAACTCATCGGTAGGGGCACTCTCCCAGCTAATCCACAGCGAGCCCAGGCTTGGTTGAAGGGAGTTCTTCCAAGCCGGCTGAGGCGGATTGGGCGGCAAACCTGGCTCACAGATCTGGCCGTGCGTCGCGAGGGAGCACTGAGCCAGGCCAGGGCACTGGGGATAAACCTCGATGAACCTCGCCTTGAGGCCGCGGCTCTTGTTTCCGATCGGCGGCGTCTTGAACAGGCCTGGGGCGAGCGGCGCCAGGAGTGGCCCGCCGCGCTTCATAACGGACTCAGCAATCTCATTTCAAGGGGGCGCCACAGCGAGGAACACTTGCTTGTGCTTCTTAGTGCCCAACTAGAGCAATTCCGGTCAGCGGCCGATGTCCTGAAAGAAGCTGAGTTGCTTGCTGGTCGCGCCAAGGTCTCTGACCACTGGGACGAGGCTGCTGCGCGCCGCTGGTTATCTCACAGCCAGCGTGAGATTTTTGAAGCACTTCAGGAACACCTGGCTGATTTCGTCCGCTGCGGCCTGAAGCAACCGGATGATTGGGCGGATCAGTTCCGCAGTGATCAGCGGCTTCCTCTGGAGCAGGCACTGCTTTTGCTGTCGATACCAGCAGATATTTGGATCAAGCCAGAGGGTGGGGAGCATTGGCAGAGATTGCTGCATTTCTTTCGGCGTCGTGTCTTGTCAGGTATCCAGCGGGGGCCCTTGCTGGCGCTCTCGGTAAGGCCTGGCGGCAAGAGGGTGGATCTTGCTGAACTCAACACCGAGGCATTGCCCGCCACCACGTTGCTCAACCATTTGGTTGGTAGGCAGTCCAAGCCCCGCAGCCTTGATCCTGAATTGCTGGAGACCAATCCGGCCCTTAACCAAAGGCTGCGACGTCTACGGCAGGAGGCTGATGCATATCAACGAGAGACAGGGATCCAGGCTCTACATCTGGGATACCCTCTCTTGCTCAAAAGGGACGGCCCCACTCGGAACCGCGAGGCGCGAAAGCCAAAGCTGATTCCTTTGCTGCTGTGGCCAGTACGACTTGGTGTCACCGCTCAGGGGAACCTTCCCCAGTTGGGATACGACCGCGATCGTGGGAGTGGTGATGGTATTCAGCTCAACCCCGCCCTTGAAGGTGTCCTTTCGGTTCGCCAGTTTCGAGAGTTGAAGGAAGCACTGGAGGAGCTGCAGCAGCGCAGTGCTCTTACTGGTACTCAGGTAATAGATGCTCTTGGCACAATCTTCCCTAATGGCGAAGGGGTCCTGGAGCCCTGCCCCCCGAACCCATCGCTACCAGACGGTAGTGATGAAAGCTTGGTTCCCTCAGGTGTGCTGTTCCTATGCAGTTTTTCCGCACAAACACTTGCGCATGAATTAGCGCAGCTTGAGCAGCGGCCTTGCCTGGAGGGACCTATGGCTGCTTTGCTTCGACTTTCCAACAACGCTGACCTAACGGCAGAGCAGCACAGTTCACCACTAGAAAGTGATCGCTTCCTGGTTACTCCAGCAGATCCCTCTCAGAAGCGAGCCGTTTGGGCTTCCCGTCAACAACCTGGCGTGCTCATCCAGGGGCCACCTGGTACAGGTAAGAGTCAGACCATTGTCAACATTGTGGCTGATGCATTGGGCCGGCATGAGCGTGTGCTGGTGGTCTGTCAAAAGCAGGCAGCCCTTGAAGTTGTATGTAACCGGTTGGAGGCAGCTCAGTTGGGAGACCGCCTCTGTCTGATCACCGATCCATCACGCGACCGGAAGCCGCTGCTCAGAAAGTTGCGCCATCAATTGGATAGTTGGGACCCAACACGACGCCGCGACGAGCTGAGTCGTGAGCGCATTGCAATTGCCACAGATCTCACCCGCCTTGAAAACGAGCTTGACGGCATCTATCGGGCTATGGCTACTCCATTGCTCAGTAGCGGCCTTAATGATCAGAAAGTGATCGATTCATTGATGCAGCTGGGCAAGAACCCAAATGCGCCAGCCCTCACTGCTTTACGACCTGTTCTACACAACTGCCACGTGGAAGAGGTTCGGACCATCGCCCGTCAGTGCGCCGACATTGCAGGACTCTGGTTAAGGGCTCGTCCAGAGAACAGTCCTTTGCAGGTACTCCTTTGGTTCTCAGTTGACGAGAGCACTCTTTCGGCACTCACGCAAGCATTTCAACAGCTTCGGCAGCATGATCGGGCCCTCGCTGCAGACCTGAACGCCTTTCCCAACGCAATTGAAAGCCCTCAACCTGATGTTGTTCAGGCCTGGATCAACACCTTCAGCGCAATTCTTCAGGATGTGGACGGCAAGTTGGCAAGTCTACTCACCATTTGGTTACCACTGTTTTCAGATGACAGCGGCAATCAGGTCCGTGTTCAGTTAGACACCCTTGCCCGTGAGCGAAGGGTAGTTCAGGAACCCGGGGCTGCCCTGCGCTGGCAAAAAGTTTTGCAGCCTCTTGCTGACGCCGACCTCGAGGCTGTTGCTAAGGCTCTAGAGATCTGGTGTCGGGGGCGTAGCTCTTTCCTCAGTTTGCTCAACCCTGCCTTCCACCGCGCCAGAAGCTTGTTGCAGCAACAGGTACCCCAAGTGATGTGCGACGACTTCAATCTGAGCATCTCACTACAGAACTCGCTGGTCTATGAAATCCAACTTCGGGGTGACTGCCGTCGCTACGAGTCGCTGAGACGTGACCTTGGACTGCCTCAAAGTTCTGCAAATCTCCGTCAGCAGGAGCTTTTGACAGCAGTTGACAGGCTGTTGGATCAGTTCGATCAGGCATCTGATGTTGTTGAGGCCATGCGCAACTGCCCTCTGCGGCAGCAGGCCGATCAGGCTCTTTGCAGTGGACGGGCTGAACAAATCAGAGATTTTGTGGCCAGCCTGCAGTCTGGCGTGCGTCGACAGGTGCTTCGAGGACAATGCCGTCAATCTTTGGTTGAGCTTGCGCCCTGGACCGATCCGAAATGGCTAAAGGCTTTAGAGCAACGAATTACCAGTGGAGAGCCAATAACTGCTGAACTTGACAGCATTCACGAGAGCTGGGACTCACTGGTCGATTTCCAGCGTTACAGGAGTAGATCAGCCACCTTGAGTACCAATGAGCATGCCGTGATGGCTGTGCTTGCGGCTAAACGGAACCATTGGCTGTCTCTTAAGCCGGAACAACTGTCAGAGGCCATTCGGTTCACCATTGAGCGGGAAGCGCTGTTGGGGTGGCAGGCAGTATCGGAAGCTCAGGAGCCGGCTCTCCTTCTTACACGGCAGGACGTCGATCGTCGTACCAAGCAACTGGCAACTCAGGACGCCCGTTTGCTCGAACTTAATAAACATCTCACAGCTACTCCTGCCGCACCAGAGAGGGTGCATCTTCGGCCTCGTTGGGATGACGTTGTCATGCTCACAGGGCCACGTGCTCGCAAGCTGCGAGAGGTAGTAGAACTAGGTGAAGACCGGGGCCTTTTCGAACTCTGCCCTGTTTGGCTAGCCAATCCTGAAACGGTATCTCAGATATTTCCGTTGCGGCAGGGTCTCTTTGATCTGGTGATCTTTGATGAGGCTTCCCAGTTACCGGTTGAAAGTGCCATTCCGGCAATGTACCGTGCTAATCGCATCGTCATCAGTGGCGATGAGAAACAGCTGCCTCCGACGAGGTTCTTCAGCAGTGGCTTCATTGACGAAAGCGATGAGGAAATCATTGCTGAGGAGGAGGTAGCAGATCCCGACACGATTGCCGACAACCATATAGCTGCCGAAACACGCAGGCAGGTAAAAGACTGTAGCGACCTGCTGGAACTTGGTAGTGCGGCGGGATTGACCCATGTCTCCCTTGATATTCACTATCGCTCTCGTTTCCGGGCTCTGATCGCCCATTCCAATGCAGCCTTCTACCAAAACAAGCTGAGCATCCCTGTGCTGCACCCTGCCGATGAGATTCGTCGCACAAGACCTTTGCAGCTGGAGCTCGTCAATGGGACTTACATCAACCAGAGCAATCGTGATGAGGCAATGGCTGTGGTCGCATTCCTGGAAAACCTTTGGTGCGGCCCTAACACTGCTGATCCAAGTTGCCTGCCCACAACAGGGGTCGTCACTTTCAACAAAAACCAAGCGGATCTGATTGAAGATTTGCTTGACCGCTTTTCCCAGGAAACCCCTCTGTTTCACCAAGCCTTGGAGCGGGAGCGGCAGCGGCGATTCCACAGCGAAGACTGTGGATTCTTCGTCAAGAACCTCGAAAATGTGCAGGGTGATGAACGAGATCTGATTCTCTTCTCTACTACCTTTGGACGTGATGAATCCGAGAGATTCCTGCGTCGTTTCGGTGCTCTCGGTCAAAAGGGCGGCGAGCGGCGCCTGAATGTGGCGACATCAAGGGCACGCGACAAGGTGGTGATCTTTTCCTCAATGCCGATTGAGGAAATTAGTGACGCTCACCGACAGCGCAAGACCCCACAAAGCCCCCGCGACTTTCTTCAATCTTATCTTCTGTATGCCAAAAGCATCTCAGATGGACATCTCGATGAAGCTGAGCTTCTGCTTAATCGGCTGCACCGCAGCAGTCCCTCAAGTTCAGCCGCCCAAAGTGATCGTTCCCAGCGCTTCTTTGTCCAGTCTGTGTCTGAGTACTTGCGCAGCAAAGGGCTGACTGTGGAAGTACCTTCCGCTGTCGATGCTTTCGCTTTTGATCTTGCAATACGAAATCCCGAAACGGGGCTATTTGCCATAGGGATTGAATGCGACCCCCCGCGCCACCAGGATTTAGTGCATGCCAGGGATCGGGAAATTTGGCGACCTCGAGTGCTCCAGTCTTCGTTGCCACAAGTTCATCGTGTCTGGTCAAGGCTCTGGCTCGCTGAACCATCGAAAGAGCAAAGGCGACTGAATGAGGCGGTTCGTCGGGCTCTTCCATCCCTAGGAGCAACAGCATGAGTGGACCCAAAATCGTAGACATTCGCGTAGTTGAAGCCATTCAGGAGAGACAGCGGCGCCTGATGCGTGAACGCTTCAAACAGATGCAAAATCAGTGGCAGCAGCAGCGTCAGCGTATTGAAGCTGCCCTGGTAGAGATCCGATCGCTTAATGAGGCTGATGTAATCAGAGCCATCGAGCGGTCGATTTTCGACATGGATCGGAGCTTTGCGCAGCTCAATGGAGACCAATCTCTGCAGGAACTTGAAGCCCGTGGGGCTGCACGGTTGGCCTTCATGGAGGCACAGCTTGAGCGGATTAACCAACAGATCAAAGACTCGGTTCTCGAGGCGCGTCAGCGAGCTCGGTCTCTGCAGGCAGCTGTAAATGACCTAGCCAATCGACTCCAGGCAGCAGGTATGCAGCATGAGCGCAAGCTGCTATTGGCGGAGCGATCCGTTGGTGCCATAGAGCGTGCGGCTCAAATACTTATTTCCTACGAACAAGATCTCCAGAAGGAACAAAGCAATCAGGAGATGCATGAGGCGCTTATGGATCTGGGAATCAGCGCGATATCCCGCCACTTAAACGCCGACTTTCGCGATCCAACTCAGGAAAGAATCGAGCAGCTTCTTGTGCAACTGGAACTACTCGATACTGGTTCTGTTGCTACCAATCTGCATGCTGCTATTAACGCTTTGGATGGGGAATTAGATCCACATCAACGCCGGGTTCGTCTGGATTCACTTGCACTCCAAATATCGGAAGCACTGCAACAAGGCAAAGAAGCTGCTGAGCGTCTCGCCACCCTCAATGATCTAGAAGCCCAGTTGGGTGTATTTGACACTGTCCCTGCGAGACTGTTGGATGCCATAGCTGACCAACGCAGAAGCAAGAAAGGTGTTTCAACCCTCAAGGAGCTCCGTCAAGAAGTCGAGAGTTGGTGTGAAGAGGAGGCTCGGCGTGTTGATGGCGAGCGTATGCGCAGCGTGGTGCTCGGTTCTCTTCGGGACCTCGGCTATGAGCTCCGCGAAGGCATGGCGACTGGATGGGTAGAGGGTGACTCCATTGTCATTCAGAAAGAAGGTAATAGCGGCTACGCGGTTGAACTGCAAGATCTAAACGGGCGATTGCGTAGTCAGGTGATCCGGTATGGGGATCCCAGTCTTCCCGCAAATGATCAACAACGTCAGCGGGACACTGAAGTTGAGAAGCAATGGTGCAGTGCGCATGCTCAAACCCTGGACAATCTGCGTCAACAAGGAATAGAAGCGCAAATTATGGCTAAAAGAGAGCCCGGTGACGTCCCTCTGGTTGTGGTTCGCACAGGTGATGCTAGCCACTCGTCCCGTAGGAGTGACCTGGCTGGTAATTTAAATCAGAGTCAAAGGGGTCGACGAAAACATTAATCCAAGCCGGCAACTCTTTGCACGCTGTATGCCTCTTCTGGACGATACGACGATTCATTTCATCCATTCAATCCGATTACTAATGCCCGCATCACTGCTACTGCGGGGTTGTGCATTGTTGGCAGCGGTGCCCATGTTTTCACTTGCCTGCACGGCTGGTGCTGGTGCGGGTTCGGTAAAAGTCCTATCGATCGGTGACGGTGACACGCTTGCAGTCTCATTGAACACAAAGCGCATCACAGTCAGACTTGCTTGTATTGATGCCCCAGAAGCGGCCCAGGCCCCCTACGGGAGACAGGCGAAGAATTATCTTCAACAATTAGCACCAGTTGGTGTTGAGGTTCTACTCCCTGGGATTAAAAAGGATCGATACGGTCGTACGGTTTCAGAAATCTTTCGAGGAGATACCAACGTCAATCTTGAGCTAGTGCGTCGTGGCCAGGCATTTGTCTACCGCCAATATTTGCAAGGTTGTGATCGTGAGGCATATCTGACTGCAGAGCGCCACGCCGAAGCGTCTCGTGCCGGGGTGTGGTCTTTACCAGGTGGAGTGACGCGCCCATGGGACTGGCGCAAGGGAAGAATGTCTCGCTCTAAGGAGACTTCCAGCTTGCATCGTACTAATTCCAAGAGGTATCGATGTTCTGCCATTGGCAATTGGCACAGGGCCCAGGAACTTCTAAAGCACGGACACACCTACCTAGACCGAGATGACGACGGAGAGGCTTGCGAAAACCTCCGATAGTTGGCTGTGGTCAGCGACCTTGAAAGGTAGAGGGAGCAATGAGCTCTGGGTTCTCGCTATGAGCGCGATGTCGAGTCAGCATCTCTCCTTCAAACCAGCTGAGCGAGTTCAGCGCCTAGGCGGACAGCACCTACGGCAGCACTCAGCTGGCCGCACTTGATTGCCTTTTGCGCGACACAGTCCAGCACGGCAAGGCGACTGGCCAGGTAGTCAGCACGCTCCTGTGAGTAGTCGTCTCGAATGATTTGCCGGGCACGAGCTAGGTAGGTCTCGGCCGTTCGTTTGCTGACACCCCACTCCACCGCTGCATAGCGCAAGGCCTGGCTTGTCGTTGCAGCGTTCATCAATAGCCGAGCTAGGGCATCTACGCGGCGATCGATTTCAATTCTTGTGGAGCGAGTAGCCATGACCCAGTTTGCCGGGCTTCAGAAGGAGGTACCAGCAGTGTCATCCGCACAGTCCTCTTGCCAACCTTGCTGTTTTTGCCAACCATTTTCGCGGTCTGAAAGTTCCCCAGTATTAATTGCGATTTGGGAGGGCTCTTCTTTATTTTCTTTCTACCTTTAAAGAAAAAGGTTGGTAAGGATGGCATCAGGCTTGAGAACCCTTGCCGCCAGGGGGCTTAGGTCTTGCCAACCTTCTTGCCAACCCTGGTCAGAGGTTGGTGAATCCGTCTGAGGTTGGTTGCCAGCGTTGCCAACCCACTCGTAACCGCGTTTGAGGATCTTCGTGGTGGGATCCGTCCGTCTTCTGGGCTTCCAGGCTTTGCCGACGGCGGCCTTAATGGCGCGGGAGAGCTTCATCGTGTCGGCGCGTTCTTGGCGATCGAGGGGCACACCGATCCGCTCCAGAAGTAGATCGGAGGAGACGAATGTTTCACCAAGGCTGCGTGCTGCTTCGAGGGTGTCAGCGACCTTGACTTCCCAGGGTTCTGCGATGGTGGCGCCGAGGGCTCTGGTGCGAATGGCACCAGAGCGCGGATGTGATTCCGGGAAATAGGTGCGCATGCCATTAGCGAGCAGGGTCATGACGGTGCGCCAGATGCCGTCTCGATTGGCAGCGATCCACTGAGGCTTGGCCTCTCTCTCCACGAGGCAGACCCAGAAGCGTCGAGCTCCGGTTGGATCGGTCAGGACCTCGTCTTCGTTGGTGGTGCCGAACATGACGGACCGGCGGGGGTGACGGATGGCGACCTTCTCGTGCTTCTCGACGTATTTGTCCTCATGGAAGGTGAGCCAGGCTTTGAACTCGGAAGCGGAGCGGGAGATGGTCATCTTTTCCAGCTCGGCGATTTCGAAGAGCCAGGCGGAGTTGATGCGAGAGAGGAAGTCCTTGGCCTCAAGATCACCGACGTTGCAGGCGGCATCGACCCAGCGCCTGGTGGGCACCAAGGCCGCGATGGAGGAGGACTTGAGGAAGCCCTGCGCGCCAGAGAGCACAAGCAGGGTGTCGTGCTGAGCTCCGGGGGTGATGCCGCGATTAACGGCACCGCCGAGCTGTCGCCACATCAGCTCAATAGAGAGGTCATCGTCGCGATCGAAGCCAAAGGCATCGGCGAGCTCATCACTGGTGACCAGCTCAAGGTCAGGACGATCAACCAGTCCGAGCAGGTATTCACGGATTGGGTTGAAGGGGTTGCCGTTGGCCAGGTATTCGATGGCGCTCATGGCATCGGACCGGGTGGTCTCCATCTGATGAACGTGAGCCAGCAGCTGGTGAGCGAGGTGGGGCTTTTCGACCATGTTCCCGTCGACTTCAATGACGCGATCCAGTTCGTTGAAGCGGATCTGGTGTTTGAAGTTGAGGAACTGCTGGAGCATCAGCAGGGTCGGGGCTGATTTGTCGATTTCGGGCTCAACGACCAAGTGGCCATCGATGTCATTGCTGGTGGTGACGAGCAGATCAGCGCGGATTTGAGCTTCGACCTTTGAGAGCCGCTGCTCGATCCGAGCGTTGATTTCACGCTTGGGGACTCCCAGGCCATTGGGCTTGGCTCCAAGGACATCACGGAGAGCGCCGCGGTTGAGCTTGTTGCTTGGTGAGGCATCAGCAATGGCGGAGGCGCCGTTGTTGAGGATGACCCGATGGTCGGGCCAGGCCAGGTGGAGCTCTTGATGCCAGCGGCTGAACTCCTCCTCAAGGAACTCAACGGGATCGAGGAGGTTTTCGGAGAGGTCAGCGATGACCTTGGCCGCGGCAACGGGACCGAGGTCTGTGATGAGCTCCTCCATGCCGGCCTTGGCATCAGCGTGGAGATCGCGGTGTCTGGTGACGGCGTAGTTGTGCCCTTGGCGGAAGGGAAGGATTTGGAGCTTGAGGCCACGGCGGCGTGCCTGGCCGATCACGGTGCCGAGCAGGTTGGGGGCAATGCCGGTATCGCAATCGCCGATGTAGCCCTTGCACCAACGGGGCAGCCCTGAGCCATAGAGGTGACCGGGGGCAGTCAGTCCGATGCAGGGGATGCCAGCCAGCAGGGTGCAGGCCATGGCATCAAAGAAGCCTTCAGTAGCGATCTTGGCAAGGCCGATCGGATTGCCATCCGGGCCCTCAAGGTTGGAGGGATCAAAGGGTTGGCAGGCGCCGGTCTTGGTTGCGACTTCGGCGTCAGGGTTGAGGCGATCGCCGGTGACGGGATCTTCAGAACCCTTGGGGTAGAGGTATTTCGCATGGCGTTCCCGTTCGGCGTCCCATGGTGGGGAATCGCAGCGCAGGGAGTAGGTGGGTGCTTTGGCCTTGGGGTTGAAGCAGATGAGGATGCCGCCGGTTTCGGTTTCACGGGCCCGGCCGAAGATGTCGAGCCAATCGGCTTCGACCTCCTCCCAGGTCAGAGAACGGAGGAAGCCCTGGGCCACCATCCAGTTGATCTGCTCATCGTTGAAACCACGCTTGTGGATCTGCTGGCGGTGTTGATCAGAGAGGGTCATCAGCCCTGCACCTCCGCATCAGCGATCAGGTGAACGGCGCGTTGAGCTCGGGTGAAGGCGGTGTACCAAAGGCGGCGGCGTTCTGCTGCGCCACCGGCAGCGCGGTCCATTTCGCGGCCCTGAATGAAGACGTTGTGGAACTGGGAGCCCTGAGCCTTGTGGCAGGTCATGCACCAGTAGGGCTGGAGCTCAGCGAAGGAATCCCGGAGGTTCCAGAACTCATCCCAGGCGCCTTGGCCTTGGCCGCGGCCCATCTTTTCCTTGGCCTCTTCCCTGAGGGCTTCAATGGCGATCAGAAGGCGGCCCTGGTGACTGGGGTCAATGGTTCGTATCCAGCGCGGCGGGTCGCCGTCATCGGATTGAACGAGGAGATACCAAGAGAGGAAGGGCTTGCCGTCGCTGCAGGCGGGATGGAGGAAGTCGGCCTGCTGTGCCTGCTCAATTACGAGCTCACGACTGGAGCCATAGAGCAGTTCGCTGTGGTCATCGGGGGCTTTGACGCCGTCCTGGGTGACGACCCGTTCACCTGCCAGGAAAGGTGCAGCCTGGCGACCGTAGACATGGCGGCGGATGCCGGCATTGAGGCGAGCGACCTCTTCATTGGTGAAGGCGATCACGCGGAAGGCATCAGGGTCATCCTTCTCGTGATGCTCGGCAGCCATCTCCAGGAAGGCGTGCTGCCATTCCTTTTTGTCGGCGTAGACAAAGATCGAGGAGTCGTCGCCGATGACGGACTTGGTGAACTTGGGCCGCCAGGTGTTGCCGGTGGTCTGACGGATGGCGGTGGCGGCATCGAGCACGGCCCCGTCATGGCGCATCACCTTGGTGAGGTCGAAGCGTGGGGTGCAGCGCAGCGCCGGTGAAACCCGCCCGAACTTCACGGGGGCGAGCTGGGCCTGATCACCGATGAAGACGATCTTGGTCCAGAAGTCCGCAGCGTCCTCGATGTAACCGAGGAGCTTGGGGTGCATCATCGAGGCTTCATCTGCCAGCCAGATGTCGTTCTCATCGAGGCGGGGTTTGGAGCCGTATTGAGGGACGAAATCGACTTCGTCCTTCTTCTTCTGTTCGCGGAGTCCGAGCAGGGACGCGAAGGTGGCCGTCTCTGATTTGGCGACGCCGCAGGCCTTGGCGAGAACATCGCAGGCCTTGTGGGTTGGAGCGCAGAGCCCAACGCTGTAACCGGCAGCCATTAGGGCTTCACGGATTAAGCGAGAGGTGGTGGATTTGCCGCTTCCGGCTGGGCCGTTGAAGGAGGAAAAGGTGCCACCACCGTCCTGGCGACACCAGGCGATTAGGCCATTGATTGCAGCCTGCTGTTCTGTTGTTGCGGAGAAGGCTTGGAGCTTGTTGGCGAGAACCGCAGTAATATGGGCATTGCGCTCAGCCTGCTCTTGCTGTGCTCGCCGTGCGGAGGGGGTGATGCCAGCTGTCATGTCTCACCTCCCTGCATCGTTTCGATGACGGCAGGATCAAACCGCTTAAAGCTGCTGAAGGCTTCATCGGTCGGGGCTGGAAACCAGCGCACCGGCGCAGCGGTGCTGATGCCCTGGAAGCGGTAGTGAATGCCGAGTTGAAATGGGCTGCCGGGTTGCTTGCGCAGCCGCAGCAGTAGTTTTTGCGAGATGCCGAGCGCCTTGGCCATCGCCTCGGTGCTGAGCGTCTCGCGGACGCTAGTTTTCATTGATAGCCAGATCAGATGGTCTGGCTGCCTGTCGCTATCGCTGCGCCTGCAAGGACTTAATCCATGCGAGGTGTCGTTGCCGGTAGGCCCGCATTACCGCCTTGGGCATGGACACGATCACAAAGTTGCAACCCTCAGGGAGAGGTTGTGACTTGAAACCGTTGTCTTCCTCGTCCTGCAGGAACTGCTCCACTTCACCGGCGGAATAGCCGGCGGACTTGGGCAAGCGAACTTCAGAACGAGAACGTGAGCGGGGCAAGGCCAGCGCGAAGAAACTGCGGTAGCGGCAAACCCCGACTCGATTCCAACCCGCTGCCATGCGGATTGGCTCAGACCGCGACTGTGTAGGTCGCTGGGGCGGAGGGCTGAGGGATCAGCGGTCCGCCCATCGGTTGTCGATTTATAACAGGGTCAGCGGAGGTCCGCAAGCATCTGCACACTAATTGTGTTGTGCCGGGCGGTACGGCACCTCTACAGGTGGTGTCAGCCTGCATCCGCAAAGGCCGCTGCAAATGCCGCCGCAGTGTTCTCCTCGCTGGCCCAGCGGTAATTGCTGGAGTGAACGGCAACGCTGTGCCCCATGCTCAGCGCCACGCTGCCAACTTCAATCCCCTGCTGGTGAGCTCGCAGGCTGTAGCTGTCGCGGTAGACGTAAGGCCTCAGCCATTCGCCACGGGCGGCGCATTGCTCATCCAGAGCCTTCCATTCCGGCATCGACTCCAGGTAGCGGAGGACGGACTTCCCCTCCAGCTTGCGGAGCTCACCGTCTCGACCTTTCGGTAGATCGAGGAGGCCCGCCTGCATGGCCGCGGCCAGGTTCCAGCGAAGCGGCTCGCCAAAGCCATCACGGAGGAAGCACGGTTCAATCCAGCGCGGTGCTGTCTTCGTGGCGCCGCAGGTCTTGCGATAGCTGCACCACATCCCGAGCGAGCCGTCTTCACGTTGCTTGGGCTGCAGGTGTTGGAGCTCGATGGGGCGCAGGCCGTAGAGCGCCATCAGGCGCAGCACGTTGGCCCATTGCTGATTGCGCTGCTCCAGGCTCTCGATCATCGAGAGGATCTGGGCATCGGTGAGCGTGGCTTTGATGCGCTTGGCCGGGCGCTTTCCCTTTAGCTCCTTGACGTCGGTGCTGGTGATCTCCCAGCTTCTGGCCATGCCATGACGAGCGACGCCGTGCTTGGTCAGGGCCTTGAGAGCTCCGCAGCAGGCAATCCGTGAATCAGCCTTGCCCTCCCACTGCTTCAACGTCTCACGCAGCAGGCTGTATCCATCGGTGACCTTGCCAGCGTTCACCAGGGAAATGGCGTGGTCGATGTAGATCCCGTAGTTGTATCGCCAGGTCTTGTCGTTGATCTCGTTGCCGCCGGATTGCAGGGAATGGCGCAGGCTTTCGGTGACGGTCTCCCAATTCACCTGACGGCGCATGGTGGTGGAGCTGTCCTGGGCCGCGGCCAGTGCTCCCTTGAGGGTGGCCTGGTCACTGCTGAGGATCATCTGAGCGATGCGGTTGCTCAGCAGCAGGATCTTCTCGGTGTTGGCCTTGGCCCAGTCGAGCGGCAAGACGCAGCTGTCGGGCTTGCCCTCAGGGGGGCGGTAACGCAGCAAGGCGCGGCCACGAGTTTGGGAGACGGTGAAGCCGGGCTTATTGCGGACGGAGCTGCGGATGGCTTGTTCCCAAGGGGCGCCGGCGAGGGTGCGGGGCATTGGGAGTATTCCTTGATCTGTTGTCAACGATTGTTGTCAACAGGTGTCACCTATGTCAACAGAGGTCAGAGCAGGTCCGAGCACGTCCTTGTAGTCGCAAGGGGTTTTAGTCGTGGGCTGACTGGGAGTTTCCCAGCGAATCGAAATCCCCCAGCTGGGTCATCAGGATCACCAGCCGCTTGGAACCGGACTCCATCCCAGGGATCGAGCGGAGGGAGTCCAGGAGGACGTCGGGCGCGTGCATGGGTCGGAGGCGATCGCCTGAACGTCCCCTCAGCCTCGCTGATGGGTGGGGCGAGATGCACCTCGCCCCGGTTGAGGCGCGTCTGACGAAGAGAGCAGCCTCAATCCATTGATGCCATCAACCCTGGCGATTGACCAGGAATTTTTTTGTGCCGTGACGAACCAGGCGGAGTCATAAAAAACTCCGCTGGTCGGCTGACCGGCGGAGGTGCGTCTCTTCGTCAGAAGCGCAGTTCTTTCCTACGAACGCGACCTGCCCCAGCGCCATAGGTATTTGTTCCCGCTGCAGACTGGGTTCGGCATGGCCGCAAAGCCCCAGATGTCTCCACAACCCGAACGGGCCAAGCGTGTCTCGGTCAGTCTTCCCCCCGACTTGTATGGGCGCCTCGCGGCCTTGGCTGAGGAGGATCGTCGATCGGTTGCGAGTTGGGCGGCTGTCCAGTTGGAGTTGGCGGTGATCGAGGCCGAAGAGAAACTCCGCCAGGGACGAAAACTGAAGGATCGCCTGGAGGACGAGAGCCAGCGATTCACCGCTTGGTATCGGGATGAATCCCTCGCTGAGAAGAAGGCCGGCTGACGGATCCACCACAATGGCCAGCAAGGGAGACCTGGACATGCGTCGTCAACGTTGGCTGCTGTTGATCGCAGCGCTGGCCTGCATCGGGAGCCTGCTGCTCTGGTTTGCTGAGATTGATGTGGGGATTGAAGAGTCCCTCCCTGCCCAGCCCCCAGTCGCTTCCCCCTCGAATCCATGACCGCTCTGTTCTCCCAGGTCCTGCTGGTGCTCACCCTGGGTCTGTTTCACGTGGTCGGACCAGTTCCTGCGGATCTAGGGGTGCAGAACGGCTCGCTTTCCCCCTGTGCCAGTCCGGCCCATTGCGCCCGGGTGGATTGGACGGTGGCTGATCCAGAGGCTGCACTGAAGTCCTTGGTGCCTGTTGTTGCAGCCACACCTCGGACCGAGATCGTTGAGCAGGGCAATGGCTACTTGCATGCGACGGCCAGCAGCGCTCTGTTCGGTTTCGTCGACGATCTTGAGCTCTATGCCGACTCCAGTCGTGGGGTGCTTCAGGCTCGCTCGGTGTCGCGCTTGGGGGATTCCGACCTGGGGGTGAATGCCGGCCGTCTGCAGGCTCTGGCGGATCAGCTCAGGGATTAAGTCGCTCCTCGCGCCAGTCCTGCTCCAGACGCCAGCGGCGTCGCTGGTGGGGATGGCCCTTGAGCTCCAAGAGCTCCACCTGCTCCACCTGGATCCGCACGAGTTCAAAACTCTCTGGCTGCGGGACCTCGTCGCTGAGGGCCTCAGGAAACGGTCCCAGCGGATCAAAGGGTGCCCCAGGTTGGGGCCAGCCCCAGAGGCTGCGGGCGCCGGGTTGGAGTTGCTGCCAGTGCTGATCCCGGGCGCGTTGATCGGTCTCGGCGCCCAGGGCCAGGCGATGGCCTCTGAGCCGAAATTGTGATTTCGCTTTCGGCAGAAGCCAGCAGAGCTCGACCCTGGGTTCGTGGGCGAGTTCAGCGCTTTTCTCGCTGCGGCGATCCGTTAGGAGGTCCAGCTGGGATGGGCCGCCCCAGCCGCGGAAGACCAAGGTGCGCACCCGTGGTGCTCCATCGCTCCCAAGGGTGGCCAGCTGCAGCCAGCGGGCCTGGGGCGACCGTCCTTCCCGCTGGCGGGCTCCCCGCAGAAGTGCCCTCCAGGGGGGCAGCGCTTCAATCATGCGGCGGCTTCACAGCGGTATCGGGCGATCTCACCGCCACCGCGCTTCCGTTCAGCAAAGTCCGGGCGTTCTGGATCGGCGGCCTGCCACCACCAGTGCCCATCGGTGTAGCTCGGAGCTCCGGCGTTGTTGGTGCGAGGGAGTTGCAGACTGACGCCGCGCCAGGCGATCACCACAAAGGCCCCGGGGACGGTTCCGCCAACTGTGTTGGGGATCTCGGTTGCATCGACGGCCCCTTGGTGGACCTCTGCGGTGAGTGGATCCCCCTCGCAGACGTACTGCGCGGCGATCGCGGGGTACGGGAGAAGCAAGAGCAGCAGCGCCAATCCCAGGTTGAGCAACGTGGTCACGGCAGGGGCAGAGCGGTGATCAGGATGGCGCAATGAGCCTGACCCTGGTGTACGACGGCGGTTGTCCGTTTTGCCGGCACTTCGCGTTGCGTAGCGAGCTGGTGGGTGGGCTTCCGGATCTGGTCATTCGCGATGGGCGAGGCGATCACGCCCTGCGGACCGAGCTGAAGCAGCGGGGATTGGATCTGGCCTGGGGGGCCGTGCTGCTCGAGGGCAATCAGGCCTGGCATGGGGCCGAGGCAATCGCTCAACTCTGCAGCCGTCTACGTCCGAGCGATCCCCTGTTGGCCCTGCTGCGTCAGCTCTTCGCTGCACCGCCCCAGGCCCGGCGTCTCTATCCCCTTTTGCTCTGGGCTCGGCGGCAGGCCCTGCAATGGAAAGGTCTGCCTGAGGATCCCGATCAATCCCCAGATGAGGATCGTCGCCGGCCCTACGTTCAGTGAGCGCCCACTGCCCAGGCATGCAAGACGTCGTTCAGGCCTATTACGGCAAGGAACTGCAGAGCACCGCTGATCTCAAGACCAGTGCCTGCTGCGATGCCGATGCGGTCCCGGACTGGCTCAAGCCCCTGCTAAGCCGGGTCCATCCTGAGGTGAGTAGCCGCTACTACGGCTGCGGTTTGGTCTGCCCGCCGCTGCTGGAGGGCTGCCGCGTTCTGGACCTCGGCAGCGGCAGTGGCCGCGATGTCTATCTGCTCTCGCAGTTGGTGGGGACCTCCGGTGAGGTGGTCGGGGTGGATATGACCCCTGAACAGTTGGCGGTGGCTCGGGAGTATCTCCCGTTCCACGCCGATCAATTTGGCTATGCCAATGTCCGCTTCCTCGAGGGCCAGATCGAGCGACTGGAGGAGCTGGATCTGGAGCCCGGAAGCTTTGACGTCATCGTCAGCAACTGCGTCCTGAACCTCTCCACCGACAAGCCGGCGGTCCTTCGGGGTATTCAGCGACTGCTCAAGCCCGGCGGCGAGTTCTACTTTTCAGACGTCTACGTCGATCGACGTTTGCCTGAGTCCGTTCAGCGCCATCCGGTGCTCTACGGCGAATGTCTGGGTGGGGCGCTCTATTGGAATGATTTCCTGCGGATGGCCCGCGGGGCGGCTTTCACGGACCCGCGCCTGGTCAGCGACCGTCCACTTGAGATCACCGAGCCCCAACTGGCGGCCCTGGTGGGTGAGGCCCGCTTCTATTCCGCGACCTACCGGCTCTTCAACATCCCTGAACTGGAGGATGCCTGCGAAGACCACGGTCAGGCCGTCATCTACCTGGGCTCCATCGACCAAGCGCCCACGCGGCTGGAGTTCGATAAGCACCACAGCATCGAAGTCGGGAAGGTGTTCCCGGTCTGCGGCAATACCTATCGGATGCTGCAGCAGACCCGCTTCGCCCCCCACTTCCAGTTCATGGGCGATTTCGAGCGTCACTACGGCCTGTTTGAAGGCTGCGGTTCAGCCATTCCCTTTGATCAGGACCGTGCTGTGACCGGGGCGGCCGCCAGCTGCTGCTGATGGCCAACGCGCCGGGTCCCTTTACCGTCAACCACCGCTGCATCGATTGCGGCACCTGTTGGCAATTCGATCCGCAGCACTTCGCCCCCACAGGCAGTCGCTCCCAGGTCATTCGCCAGCCCGAGGGAGCGGTGGAATCGCGCCAGGCCCTGCTGGCGCTGCAGGCCTGTCCGGTGGCGGCCATCGGCACGACCGCGGAGCTGCGCCAGCAAACCCCCATCGATGGCTTCCCTGCCCTGGTCACCCGCCACGCGGCTGGTGACGTGTACTACTGCGGCTGGGCGTCGCGCCGCAGTTTTGGTGCCAGCAGTTGGCTGGTGGTCCGGCCCGAAGGCAATGTCCTGATCGACTCGCCCCGCTGGAGTGCCCCCTTGGCTCGGCGCATCTCCGCGTTGGGCGGCCTTCAAACCATGGTGTTGACCCACCGCGACGACGTGGCCGATCACCAGCGCTGGGCCAAGGCCTTTGGCTGCAGTCGTTGGATTCACCAGGCCGATGCCGATGCCGCTCCAGGGGCTGAGCATCAGGTCAGCGGTCTCACGGCCGTGGCCCTCGATGGGCCGATGCAGTTGATCCCCTGCCCCGGGCACACGGCGGGATCCATGGCCGTCCTGCTGGGTGAGAGCCGGCAGGTGCTCTTCAGCGGTGATCACCTCTGGTGGCGTCCGGCGCAAGCGGTCGTTGTCGCTTCGGAGCGTTACTGCTGGTGGGATTTCCAGGAGCAGCTCCGCTCGGTGGAACGCTTGCAGGAGCTGGATGTGGCCTGGCTCCTTCCAGGCCACGGCCATGCCCACTCGTTTGCGCCAGGGGAGTGGCGGTCGGCCTTAGGGCAGACCTTGGTGTTTAACCGAAGAAGCCCTTGCTGTTGAGCCACAGTCCCAAGGCCAGCATCGGCACGAAGACGGCCCCAGCGATCTGAAGCTTGATGCGCATGGCCGAGGGCTCAGCTTTAGCGGGCTTGGGGGCTGGTGCTTTGGCTTTGGCTTTGCTTTTGGCCACGGTCTTGTTCAGTCTGCGAGGCCAGGTTGCCATCGCTTGGGTCCTTGCCATCACTGAGGCGTTGAACTCGCTTTCTTTAGCAAGTTCCAAGATTTGCTCTGAAGTCCTTCCTGGCCTTCGATGTTGGAGACCCGCGAATCTCGTGCCTTCGCTCTGTCACGTGATGTGCACTGACAGGGCCAGAGGCCATCGATAGGTTGCGGCCAAGACACAGCCCAAACGGTCGAGCTGTTTTCTTGAGGAACCCTCCAGCTTGGATTCATCCATGTCGCTGTTGTTTGGCGCGTTTTAGAGATCGCTCATGGAGTCCTTCGCCGGCGCGGTGGTGATTTTTGTGGTGGGCGGTGTCGTCACCTTGGCCACCACCGTGATGGTGATTCAGGGCCATCTGCATTGGCGCGGCCGTGATCCCTGGGGGCAGGGATAAGTGATGACTTCCGGCCTCACTTTTGCGGTGCAGCCCTTCTTGGCCCCAGGTATTGCCTGGGCCCTTGTGGTCATCTTTTCGGTGCTCTGGATTGCCCTCGGGGTCTCCTGGGGACGGCGTGGTTCAGGTGATGCCGATGACTACATGCTGGCCGGCCGCAACATCGGTTTGGCCCTGAGCACGGCCACCTTGATGGCCTCCTGGGTGACTGGTAACACCACCTTGTTGGCGCCGGAGTTTGGTTACCGGAACGGCCTCTGGGGGATGTTCAGTTACGCCCTGGCCGGTCTGGGCTTGGTCTTGTTCGCGCCGTTGGCCCTGCGGATCAAAACCCTGATGCCCAAGGGGCGCACCAGCGGCGATTTCATTCGCCTGCGCTACGGCCGCGCGGCCTGGTGGGTCTTCATGGTGATCACCGCGATCTACACCCTGGGCTTCCTGATGACCCAGGCGATGGGGGCCGGGATTCTGCTGGAGGCCCTCTCGGGTTTCGACTACCGCCTGGGGATGGTTCTGGTGATTGGTGTTTCCACGATCTACACCCTCTATGGCGGCATGCGCGCTGTGGTGGGAACCGACTTCATTCAATCCCTATTGATCATGGGGCTGCTGGTCTTGGTCGCCCTGCTGGCGCTGCAGCAGTTCCCGGTTTCTGAGCTCCATCGCGCCTTGGCGGCGGAACACCCGGAGCGACTGAATTTGCTCTTGCCGGCGGGTTTATTGATCGCTTGGAACTCCGCCCTTTTCTCCATGGGCGAGGTCTTTCACAACAACATCTGGTGGTCGCGGGTTTTCTCCAGTCGCGCCTCCGTCGTCTTCACGTCATTTGTGCTGGGCGGATTGGCCTGGATGACGGTGCCGCTGGTGACCGGCTCCATTGGCCTGGTGGCCTTGGCCCAGTCGGTGGAACTGCCCCAGGTGAACATGCTCTTTCCGGTGGTGGCCTCTCAGCTCTTGGGGGCAGGGGGTGCGGCCTTGGTCTTTGTGGTGGTCTTTGCCTCGTTGACCTCCACCTTGGATTCCCTGCTGGCTTCGACGGCGGATTTGGTGGCCGAAGACGTGGTCTTCAAGCTGCTGAATCCCAACTTGAGTGATGCCCAGTTACGGCAGGCCACGCGCATGGTGGTCTTGGGCCTGGGGCTGTTGACCTTGCTCCTGTCCTGGCCGCGGCTTGATTCTTTGGCGTCGGTGCTCTTCTTCACGGGTGCCCTCGTGGCCTCCACGATTTGGCCAGTGGCCTACGGCCTGTATTGGTCCAGCGCGAACCGTTGGGCCGCCATTGCCGCGATGGTGTCTGGCAGCGCCGTGGGTTTGGGTGCCTATTTCCTGATCGCTCCCTACTGCGCGGCTTTGCTCTCTGCAGCGGTTTCAGCAGTGGTGATGGCTGTGGGGACCCAGCTGCAGCCCGAGCGCTTCAACTGGCTCACGCTGAAGGAGGGATAGGCCATGGAACGGTTCCGGATGACAACCAGCTGGGCCCTCTCCCTTGCCGTGTTGGCCTTCCTGTTGCCCGTTGCCAGGGCCGGCGAATCGAGCGTGCCACCGCGCTGGCTTGCGGATCTGCCCTTGCTGCAGTTGCTCGTCTACGGAAGTGTTGTGGGCCTGGCCCTCTCGGTGCTGATCCTGTTGATCATTTGGTGGAAAGAGTGGAGGCGCGGTGATGTTTGGTAGCACCTTCCTTTTGACCTCCGGCTGCAACTCAACCCTTAATTGCGTAGTAATCGCTACACAAAAGGCCTCCGTTTTAAGCCTCTTGAATTTGAAGAAAGTGATGTGGCAGGGTGGATTTTGGATTGAGACTCAGTGCGACCAACTCCGCTGTGCTGCTTTGCGGCAGTGGGCCTGGGTCCCCTAATCGCTATGACGACACTCTCTTCCCTCACGACGAGCGCCGGCGTCGACGCATCCATGCGTTTTGAGCCCATGGGTCCGGATGTGTTCGGCGCGGCCTCACCCCAGGCGCTGTTGGGGGCGATTCAAGAGGACGGCGAGGCACTCCAGGACCTGGTGGGTCAGCACGTGATCTCGATCCAGCCCTTCCAGCCCGAGACCCTGCTGCAACTGTTTCGTTTGGCGGCCAAGTTCGAGAGCAATCCCGACCGTTACACGGCCCACAACACGCCGCTGAAGGGAAAGATCCTGATTAACGCCTTCTACGAGCCCAGCACCCGCACGCGCTTGTCCTTTGACAGCGCCTGGCACCGGCTCGGCGGTGACTCGATCAACATCACCGACAGGGCTACCACCGGGTTGGCGAAGGGGGAGTCCTTAGAAGACGTCGCCCACATGTTCAACAACTACGGCGATTGCATCGTTCTGCGGGACAACGACTCCCAGGCCATCTATTCGATGACCGACACCCTGCGGATCCCGATCATCAACGCCGGCAATGGGATTGATGAACATCCCACCCAGGCCATGGCCGACCTTTACACGATTCTCAAGTGGCGTCCGGCCTTGGCGGCCCCTGAGGTCCCCGCTGATCAGCGGGCGCGTATTGGCGTGGTTGGCATCCCCAGCCGAATGCGCACGGTGCGATCGCTCCTGCGGATCCTCTCCAAATTCCCGCAGATGGTGGAGGAGTTGGTCCTCATCCACGACCCGGCCAAGAATGCCACCGATGAGTTGTTTGATCCCGGGCAACTGGAGGAGCTGCAGCAGGCGGGGCTGAAGGTGCGCTGGTCCGGGGACCTGCAGGCCGAGATCCCAGGGCTGGATGTCATCTACATCAATGCCATCGCCTGGGTGGGGGATAGCTACGAGGTGCACGGCAATGCCTTCCGGCTGACTCGGGATCTGCCCTACAAGCCAGACGCCATCGTTCTGCATCCCCTGGCTCGAGGGCCGGAGCTCAGCACCTGCCTCGATGACACCCCCCACAACTGGTACTTCAGTCAGGCCCGGGGAGCGGTCTTTTTGCGGATGGCGCTGCTCACCTGCATGGTGGGCCGCACCAACCGGGTCATGGATGTGATCTGAGGAGGTACGCGCATGTGTGGAATTGGTGGTGTCTTCAGCACTAGGGCGGATCAACCCGTTGATCCGCAGCTGCTGGTCAACATGGCGGCGATCCAGGAGCATCGCGGTCCTGACGGCTTTGGCTATCGCACGCTCGATGCGTCTGGGGTGGGCTTTTGCCACGCCCGCCTCTCGATCATTGATCTCAACGAGACCAGGGCGCGCCAACCGTTCCTGAGCGGAGAGCCGGGGTCGGGAGCGCGGGTCTTGATGGCCCACAACGGCGAGTTCTATGACTTTCAGCGGATTCGCGCCGATCTGACGGCCCGCGGCGTTCGCTTCAGCAGCAAGAGCGATTCCGAGATCCTGCTGCGCCTCTATCAACAGCAGGGTTTAAAGGCGACCCTGCCTCAACTCCGGGGTGAGTTCGCCTTCGCGATCTACGACGAAGCCGGTGATGTTTTGCATCTGGTCCGGGATCGCTTCGGCATCAAGCCCCAGTACTGGACGATGACACCCCAGGGCTTGGTCTTCGGCTCCGAGTTGAAGGTGCTGTTTGCCCATCCGGCGGTGGAGCGCCGCTTCACCTCGGAAGGGCTCTTCCACCAGTTGATGCAAACGATGGTCCCCGGGACCACGGCCTTTGAAGGGATTCACCAGGTGCCGCCTGGCCACGGCATCAGCGTGCGCCGCCGGAACGGCAGTCTCCAGGTCGAGACGTGGAAGTACTGGGATATGGACTTCCCGCGCCAGGGCGAGCGGGACAGCACCAGGAGCGAGGCCGATCACATTGAGGCGATTCGCGCGGCGCTGCTGGAAGCAGTGGAGCTGCGGATGGTCGCCGATGTGCCGGTGGGTTGTTACCTCTCCGGGGGCATCGACAGTTGCTCCATCCTCGGGCTGGCCGCCGCCGTGAGCCAGAGCCCGGTGAAGGCCTTCACCATTGGTTTCGACGACGCCCGCTACGACGAGTCGCCGATTGCTAAGGAGATGGCCGAGGCCACTGCGGCCGAGCAGGACGTCATGCGTCTGTCGGGCAAGGAGCTCTACGGCTGGATGGAGCGCACCCTCTGGCACACCGAGCGCACGATCTACAACACCTTGGCGGTGGCGAAATTCCTGATGAGCCGCCACGTCAACCAGGTCAACTACAAGGTGGTGATGACCGGGGAGGGCTCCGATGAGCTCTTTGGTGGCTACCCGGCGTTCCGCCGCGACATGTTTCTGCATGGTCTGCAGGACCTGCCTAAGCAGGAGCGCAAAGTCTGGGAAGGCCTGTTGCAGCAGTCCAATGCTCTGGTGCAGGGGGCGATGTTGGCGGCGGATCAAGTGGATGATCCGGACCTCGATGCGGTTGTGGGTTTCACCCCCAGTTGTCTCCAACCGTGGTTGGCCTGTGCGCCGCTGGTGCCGGCCCTGCTGGCGGACGCCCATCGCCAGGCCCTCAGCGGCTATTCCCCGGGCAAGGCCATCGCCAAGACCCTGGATCCCGAACAACTGGAGGGACGCCACGCCCTCGACAAGGCCCAGTACGTCTGGATCAAGACGATGTTGGAGGGCCAAATCCTGACCTGGGGCGGTGACCGGGTGGACATGGCCAACTCCATGGAGGCCCGTCCGGCTTTCTTGGATCACCACCTCGCCGCAGCGGCGGTTCAGGTGCCGCCGGAGTTACGGATCAAGGGCAAGACGGAGAAGTACGTCCTGCGCGAAGCCATGGCCGGCTTGCTGCCGGAGGTGCTCTACAAACGCGAAAAATTCGCCTTCATGGCTCCGCCGGCCCACACCGAGCCCGAGAAGT
The DNA here is from genome assembly GCF_023115425.1 of Synechococcus sp. A10-1-5-1. NCBI lineage: Bacteria > Bacillati > Cyanobacteriota > Cyanophyceae > Synechococcales > Synechococcaceae > Synechococcus > Synechococcus sp. A10-1-5-1. The sequence goes on from NZ_CP096032.1 coordinate 2,355,398, forward strand.
GGGAGCAGATGAAGCAGTTGGCCAATGACTACCTCAGCGATGAGGCGATCGAGGCCGCGGGACTACTCAGCGTCGAGGGTGTTCGGGCCCTCTTCGCCCGCCATGACGACCCGTCGACGACCGATGCCGACCGGGTACAGATGGACGCAATGATCAACCACCTTCTCGGGGTGCAGATGCTGCACCGGATGTTCATTGCCGCGGATGTACCGGCCCAGGCCCGGGCCAAGGCCGATGCCCTCGGCTGGCACCCAGCTCGGGAGGCTGCGGTCGTTTGCTGACGTTCATCCCGTAACGGTCACAACCGTTACGGGGCCTCTGGGACCTCTCCTGGATGGTGGGGATGCTCTTTTGAACGGAAAGGTCTCCGGTTGGTTCTCTCTGCCCCGGGCTTAGACACCCTCGTCACCACCCAACAGCGGCGGCCTACTCCAAATGCCATGCGACTGCTGGCGTCCTTGGAGGCCATGGCGGAGGTGGGACTGCAGCCTGATGGTTCGATTTGCCGTCGCGGCTTCAGTGCAGAAGATCGCCAGGGCCGCGAACGGCTGAGCGAGTGGATGATCGATGCAGGCTTGAGCCTGCGGATCGATGCCGCTGGAAATCTGATTGGCCGGCTTGAGGGCCTGGATCCAAGCCTCCCGGCTCTGGTCACCGGCTCACACCTCGACACCGTTCCAACGGGGGGCCGCTACGACGGCACCCTCGGCGTCTTGGCGGGCTTGGAGTTGGTTCGCTCTCTTCAGGATGCTTCGCTTCGCCTCCGGCATCCCTTTGAGTTGATCGTCTTTGCCGACGAGGAGTCCACGATGGTGGGCTGCAAGGGGATGGCCGGCACCGCTAGCGGTGATCCCAGCGATTACGCCACCAGCAACGGTGAGCCGATCCAGCGGAACCTGGCCCGTCTGGGGGGGGATTGGGAACGGCTTGCCAGCGCCGCCCGCAGTGATGACGCGATTGCAGCTTTTGTCGAACTGCATGTGGAGCAGGGGGCCGTGCTCGAGCGGCGTGGGGACAGCATTGGTGTTGTCCAGGGCGTTGTTGGACAACGGCGTTTCACGATTCGGGTGAGCGGCCAGGCCAACCATGCGGGCACCACGCCGATGGATCAGCGTCAGGACGCCCTAGTGGCTGCTTCCCAGGTGGTCTTGGCTGTTCAGGCCCTGGCCCTGGAGCATCCCGGTGATCCCGTGGCCACGGTTGGCAAGTTTGAGGTCTGGCCGAATGCCGCCAATGTCGTTCCCGGCGAGGTGCAGTGCAGCGTCGATCTGCGTGATCTGGATCCCGAGGTGTTGTCCTCTTTGACGGCAGAGCTCCAGCGGCGCCTTGCCTTCATCGCTGAGGCGACCGCTTGCAGTGTGACGATGGACCCTCAGTTTTCCGTCGACCCCACTCCGGCTGCCCCGGTGCTGATGGACGCGATTGCCGACGCGGCCCGAGAACTGGGCCTCTCCCACAGCCCGCTGCCCAGTCGTGCCAGCCATGACGCCCAAGAACTCGGCCGGCGTTGGCCAATGGGCATGGTCTTTGTCCCCAGCCATCGGGGACTCAGCCATTCCTCGGCGGAATACACCAGCCTTGAGCAGTGCGTGGCCGGGACATCGGTGCTGCTTTCGGCGTTCCTGCGACTCGACGCGCAGCTTCAGGGATGACCTTTTCGATCCTGGCGCGTGATCCCTCCAACGGCCGCTTTGGCGTGGCCGTGGCCACCTGTCATCTCGCCGTTGGATCGACCGTGCCCCATATCCGCTCCGGTGTCGGCGCCGTGGCCACCCAGGCCCATACGAACCCCCACCTCGGCATCTGCGGTCTGGAGCGGATGGAGCAGAACCGCGATGCGGAGGCGGTCCTGGCGAGCCTGCTGCGGGACGATCCCCAAATCGAGCACCGCCAACTGCACCTGATTGATGCCTGCGGCCGCACGGCGGGTTGGACCGGTAGGGCCTGCGGACCCTACGCCAGTCATCGCTGCCATTCCGATCTGGCCGTCGCGGGGAACTTGCTCACCGGTGAAGCGATTCTGCTGGCGATGGAGGAGGCCTTTCTCTTGAGTGACCCCTCTTGGAAGTTGGGGCGACGCCTGCTCACAGCCCTGCGGGCGGGTGAGGAGGCCGGTGGAGATCTGCGCTCCACTCATGCGACCTCTGCTGCCCTACAGGTCAGTGGTGAAGCCGCTTTCCCTCTGTTGGATCTGCGGGTGGATTTCGAGGAGCGCGCTGTTGATTCTTTGACTGCGCTGTATGAGCGCAGTCAGCAACTCTGGGTGCAGCAATGGCGTGATTCCTTTGCTGAACTTCCCAATCCCGCCAGCAAGGCCTTAAACCGAACCGTCGCTCCACTGTTTAGGGAGGACTCTTCGGTTGCTTAGGCGATGAGTCCTGGACCAGACCTGTTGCCGGGCGGGCCAGGACCGGGTTCGGCAATTTGGCCTGGATCCAGCCATTAATGGTCTCCCCCATGACCGCCATGGTGAAGAGCTCGCTGTCAAGGATTTTGCTCAGTTGCTTCGGCCGACAATTACGGGTGCTGAGCTGTGCCGTTCAGCGACTGTTTTGGGGCGTAACGCTGACTACGTCAACCCTTAGCCGAATACGGCTCAATTAGCAGAGTCATTCGTTGCCGCATGATGGGTTCGATTGAGATGTCGCCTTCATCCATCACGCCTCAGGTCAAGCTCCATTATTGGACCAATGGCGGGGCCCAGAGCGTTGTGGTTCCCCTTGATGAGGAGGTGAAGCGCCATCGCCTGCTGCTCTCCCACGGGGCTGTTCTGCTTAAGCGCGAATTGATCGCTGATTGAGCCAAAAAAAGGCCCCGCCAAAGGCAGGGCTGGTCGGGATTCGTACCAAGGGTGTGACCTTGTTTCCACGCCTTGGGGCGAATCCACTCCTCACACGCACCAACCGTCGCTAGCGGACTGGCACTGTGCCAGTTCTCTTTAACCACTTGTTCAACCGCACAGCCTGTGGTTTGCTCGCGCACAAAAAACCCCGCCAGAGGCGGGGTCGGGTGGTGTGAGGAATGGTGCAACCTGTGCAGGAAGACCATGCCGCCGGCATGAATCAGTGGAGCGCTGGTGGCCGCTGTTCCACCTCGGCGGTAATCCTGATCTAGCCACGATCGTTGCAGTTGGCAGCAGTGCGTCTCCCTAGTTGCTGACGACCAAGTTCTGGGCTGAGCTGCGGCGCACCAGCTCAGCGAGCGTCAGCATGTCGGCTCGATGGATCAGACCGATGCAGCCTCCGGTTCCACTGTTCCAGTTGCGGCCGGCGCTGGGATCGAGGTGGATGCCCAGGACGCGCCGGCCCGTCGTGAAGAGAGGCTCGAGGCCGATCCAGACCGGACCGAGCTCTCGTGGGTACTCCAGGCCGAGGGGTTCCACTGCGCCGATGACGTACTGGCCCGGGGGTAAGGGTGCCTCGCTGCCCATCTGGTGTCGGTTGGCCCCTTGGAATTCCGCGCGTCCACTGACTGCCTCGAAATGCCGCACGGGTTGTCCAGGGATCTCGACCCTCAGGTCCCAGATCGGATCGCCGGTGCGAGGCAGGCGGCGGTTGGTGCGCTCAAAGGTCAACCTTGGGCTTGTGCTGAGGGCCAGGTCTTGGGCCGTGGCGGGCTGAAGAAGGGAGGCCAGGAGCGCGCATCCGCCCAGCAATTGACCGAGACCGCGACCCATGGGACTCACCTGTGAGATCGAGGTGTCCTAGGGGGGCTTTTTTTTCTCTCACCAGAGAAAAACCACTTGTCCAGTCGGCTCAAGCCTGAGGGCTGACAGTGCCGTCTGCGGTGGGCAGGGTGAATTCAGGCGGTTCGTGTTCTGTGGTGCCCATGGAGATGGAATTGAGCCAGGTCCTCAAGCAGTGCCAACACCTCGTCAATCCCTATCGGATCCAAAACGGGGATGGATTTCGACTGGAGCAAATCGACCCTGGCGACACCCTGGATCTGCCCACCGATAAGAAGGGTGCCCGTGAGGCCTTAGAGCAGGGCGTTGAGATGCTCTCGGAGCTTCAGCAGCGGCTCTATGCCCAAAACAAATGGGCGGTGCTGCTGGTCTTTCAAGCGATGGATGCCGCCGGCAAAGACGGAACGATCAAACACGTGATGAGTGGCGTGAATCCCCAGGGCTGCCAGGTGTGTTCCTTTAAGGCTCCCTCCGCTCTGGATCTGGACCACGACTACCTCTGGCGCGCGAACCAATCCCTGCCAGAGCGAGGGCGCATTGGCATCTTTAACCGCAGCTACTACGAGGAGACCTTGGTTGTCCGGGTCCATCCGGAACTGTTGGCCAAGCAGTCTCTGCCGCCTGCATTGCTGGGGCCAAAACTCTGGAAACAGCGTTTCGAGGACATCCGCCACTACGAGCAGTATCTGAACCGGAACGGGGTGGTCGTTCTGAAGTTCTTCTTGCATCTCTCCAAGAAGGAGCAAAAGCGCCGCTTCCTGCAGCGATTGGAACGGCCCGAGAAGAACTGGAAGTTTTCAGCGGCTGATATTCGCGAGAGGGGGTTTTGGGAGGACTACATGCAGGCCTATCAGGAGATGATTCGCGAGACGGCGACAGCCCAGGCTCCGTGGTATGTCGTGCCCGCCGATCACAAGTGGTTTACCCGTTTGGTGGTTGCTGCTGCCGTGATTGAGCGCCTGGATGCCTTGGACCTGCGCTATCCCGAGGTCAGCCCTGAGGCAAAACAGGCCTTGGCCAGGGCTCGCGAGCAACTGTTGTCGGAATAGGTGCTGCGCATGTGGTAGCGATCTGCTGACAGAGCGGCTGCTGGGCAAGGGGAGTCGGTGACGATGGACCCCATGGCCAGCAGGGGGAGACCCGTGACGCAACGCAACTTCACCGATAAGAGCAGCAACCAACGTCCCCTCGGCTGGCTTCGTGATCTGATCCCCTCAGGGATCAAGCTGAAAATCAAGCAGTCGGTCCCCGGGATCGCACCACCAGCGATTGGTCAAGTCGAGGTCTCTGAGGGGCTGCCTGAGGTCACCACTCACGTGGTCTTTTTGCCTCGGGATCCCCAGTGGGCTTATTGCTTCTGGTCCATCGCTGCCGCGGATCGCAAGAAGGCCCAGCGGGCAGGGGCGACCCAGCTCTGCATCCGCTTGGCGGATGTCACGGGCCTGGCCGCTGAGCAGTCCCACCCCCACACCCTTCAGGAGTTGGTGGTGGACGCGAACGCCAGCGAATGGTTCGTGCCTGTTCCCCTCGATGGCCGTGACTATCGCGTTGAGTTGGGCTACCGCCTGCGCTCTGGCGGTTGGTACTCCCTGGCCTTCTCTGCGGTGGCCCAGGTTCCTGGTGTGGAACCCTCCGAGCGCATCGCTGATGCCTTTGTGCCCTTCTCCCTTGAGGCTGGCCCGACCGCTGTGGCTGAAGCAGTGGTCGCTCCCGTCATGGGTGCAGGGGTGCAGCACGAACAGCACTACCAGCGCGCGACGCTTCCCACCCGCAGCCGCCGCGTCGGCTCAGAGGTGCTGCATGAATACGACCTGGATTCCCCGGGTCCTCTGAATGATTCCGGTACCGGTGTCTGGGCAAGCGGTCGCAGCGAATCAGGCACGGGTGCCGTGCGTGAGCGGTCCTTCTGGTTGGTGGCTGACGCTGAGCTGATTGTCTACGGCGCGACGGATCCCGCCGCAAGCCTGTTCATTGGCGACCAGCAGGTTCAGCTTGAGCAAGACGGCAGCTTCCGCATTCATGTCCCCTTCCGAGATGGCGAGCAGCTCTATCCAGTGCGCGCGATCGCTGCGGATGGCGAGCAGGAGCGCTCGATTTCGATGGAGTTTGAGCGTCGCACTCCCCACGCTCGGGTGAACACCGCCGAAGAGGCTCAGACCGAGTGGTTCTAGGCCGATAGGGGCGTCGCCAGGACGGATCAGAGCCTGTTCGGACTCTGCTTTTCGACAGGTCTCGGATTCTCTCGCTCTCCCCTCCGCCGGTGCTAAAAATTTCCAGTTCTGAATGCTCTGGAATGGATTACCTCGTGCTTGCCTCTGCCGTTGCTCCCCGAGGCGTTCCCGTGATCTTGCCGGCCATTGGTGGTGCTGGCTTGATTGCGCTTCTGGTCTTCTTCCTGTCTCAGGCTTCGGCGAAGAGCTGAGCGATCAAACCAAGCCGCAACGTTCAGCGTTGCGTTGCGGCTCCTTCTCCAGTGACGTCGTCTTGGGGTCGTTCTTGAACGGGCTGAGTAAAGGTCAGGACGCAGTAATAGCGCGTATTGCTGTAGCCGATCTCCACGTCATTGCAGCGACTGCTCGTGACCACTGCTCCGGTAGGGAGTTTTGACATGGCCTCCTGCCAGGCCTGCTGACGGCTCAGGGGAGACTGCGCTGAGACCGATCCTTCTGCGGCCAGTCCCTGTGCTCCCAAACCAAGCAGTGCGGCGGCGGCGAACGCCGTGCTGCACTGGCGCCAACCGATCATCGGGGTTCAGCGGCTCTCCCTAGAGATAGCCACGGATGACTCCAGTCCGTTAATCCAGCGTCGACCAGAGGGGACCAAGGACCGTTCCACCTCGACCCAGGGGAACCCCCCTTGGCTGCAGTCGATGTCTTCGGCCATCCCGTAGCCCAGTCCGTCGTGAACCTCCTCGAGAGCCTGGGGAAAGCTCAGTGTCTTGATCGAGGCGTAGACCAGCGCGATCGCGTTGACCTCACCAGGGCTGCTGCTGCCGTTGGCATAACGCTCTCGAAGCGCTTGTGCAGAGTGCATGGACTTGGCCTTCCCCTGTCTTCCCAAGGCTGGCAGCGGATGGCTTGGCTAGCCAGGATTCAAAGCCCGACATTCGAAAATCGTTTCCTTGAGGCTGCTGTGGTCACGAGCCACCGATCCGCTCCCCTGCATGGCCATGCTCAGGCGCGATTCCAGTCCCAGTAGGGCTGTGTAACAGCGCAGTTCGTTGGCGGCATCCGCGCGGTTCTTCAGTTGATGGGAGGTTCCCAGTGCTGCGCTGCAGTCGGCCCGAGAGGTTCCGTTCAAGCAGCGGATTGCCGCCTGTTGTAAGCCCATCAGAGACTGGGCTTGGGCGGCTTGGGTCGCCATAAGCGCAAGGCTGAGGATGCCCAGCGGCAGGGGCCAGCGGCAGTTCAACGGGGGATGAGCTGGTGAACTGACCATAAAGAAGCCGGTCCCTGTTGGAACCGGCTTTCTCAGTCTTGAATTGTGGTCGGAGCTGCTGAGGGAGGTCACCTGGGGCCAGGTGTCCAGGTGTGGGGCGGTGTACTCCAGGAGGGCACCTGAGACGGTGCAGGTTGGAGTGTCCAGCTGCGGGGCAGAGGACCCACCCACGGTTTCGAAAGACTGTTGGAGCAGGGGCCTTCAGTCAGCTCGCTCCTGGGTTCTGGCGGGGTGGAGTGTCGTCCATCAACGCCTCCGAGATCGATGTCATCAGCATCGATCTGCTCTTGAGAAGGCGCAATGAGGCTTAATACCCATTCCCTAGTGAACCGGCGGGGCCTCCTCGGTGTGGTCGTTTTGCCAGCGGGTCAGGGTGGCTGGGGAGAACTTGTGTCCATGCTTGCGGGCAACAGCGGCCACGCAGCTGTTGTTTGAGCCGCACTTGTCGAGCTCGCGCTGCATGGTGGTGTTGCCCTTGGCTTTACGCATGAACAGTTCAAGTTGGTGTCTTGACATGGCTAATTCCATGGAAAGATCGTCCTACCGCTAGCGATTGTCTGCTGACGATCCTCAAGAGTTCAGCTTCTCTTTGCGTTCCTAATCAGGCATCTTTGTTATCTCTGTTCAGAGAAAAATCATCTGGTCTGGTTGCTTTCTCTTGCCATCGGGGATCTCTCCCTGGCCCTGATCGGTAGGGTCGTGGCCATGAACGTTGCTTTTCGTCCGGCCACGCTCTTGGGTGGCTGTGCTGCTTTCGTCGCCTTGCTCGCCGGGTCCGTCACCGCGGCGGAGACCGATCCCTATGCCCGGTTCATGGGCCATTACGCGCAGGTCTTAGGAGCTCAGGAATCCGGTGATCTCTACAGCCTTTGCCGCTCCATGCAGGCGATGGATGGGCTGTTGATTGAACACTTCGCGGTGTTTGAACAGCGGGATCCCAGCACCGACTGGATGGAGGTGCGAGCCTCTTACAAGCCCGTGCTGGATGACCAGTGTGGCCAGGTCAGCGTTCCGCAGAAGAGCAAGCCCAAGGTCAAAGAGCAAGCTCCTGAACCGCAGACCTAAGGATCAGTCGTCGGACTGCAGAAAGCGAGGAGCGAATCGCCAGGCGAGCACGAGCGTGGCAAGGCCGTAGCCAACAAAGGTCGTCGCTTGACCGAAGCTTCCGGTGGCGTAGAGCTCTCGCTCCAGCAGGACGTAGTCCATCAAGGAGGCCACCGTTCCCCACAGGATCACCCAGACCGAGACATAGGCGATCCCTTTGAGCGTGCGTTCCATGCTCACCACATCCACTCGTCGGGGGAAGGGATTCCGCTCTCGCGGCGAACCCGCGCAATCCGCTCGAGAGCGCGCTGCTGTTCTTCACTGCGGCTCATCCAAGGACGGATCCGATTGGCCGCCTTGCTGGCATCCAAGGCCGAGGGCAGCCGTGTCAGTTTGTAATTGACCCCGTTGTGGGTGGTGGTCTCCTTCATGGGGCTATCGGTTCAGCCAGAGCTTGATCGCGACCGTTGCGGCAGCAGCAGCCAGGATCCAGTAGAGCCAGGTCAGGTTCAGCACCGTCGCTAGCACCAGGCCGATCACAAAGAAGACCAGGAATCGGCCGAGAGTCATATCTGCTGCTGTATTCAGCTTGAGGAACTGACCTTAACGCACTGTGCCGGTTGCTCTTTCAGCAAAAGCAACTGCCAAAAAACAAATGGAACTGCCGAAGAGCAACCCGAGTTGTTGTGCAGCTTTGGCAGAGATCTGCTGCAGTTGTGATGTCAGGCCCTGTGTTGGTTGTAGGCGCGGGCCCCGTGGGGCTCACCCTGGCGCTCGCCCTGAGACAGCAGGACATCGCCGTTCGGCTGGTGGACCTTGCCCCTCAACCCAGCGATCGCTCCAAGGCCTTGGTGATCTGGCCGAGGACCCTGGAGCTGTTGGATCTCCACGGCTGCGTCGAGCCTTTCTTGAAGGCTGGCATTCAGGGCCATGGCGCTCGGATTCAGGTGGGACAGCGCTTGCTCGTTGCACTCTCCTTTTCCAAGGTGCAGAGTCGTTTTCCCTATGCCTTGATGATTCCCCAGAACCGCACAGAGGCGGTTCTGGCCCAGCTGCTGGCGGAGCGGGGGGTGCAGGTTGAACGTCAACTGGAACTCACCGACTTCGCTGCATCTGAGAGCGGTGTATGCGCCGAACTCACCCGCGCTGACGGCAGCAAGGAAACGATGCAGTGCAGTTACCTGTTGGGCTGCGATGGTGCCCACAGTGTTGTGCGCCACCGACTGGGTCTGGCCTACAGCGGTGAAACCCTCGAATCGAACTGGGTCCTGGCGGACGTCAAGCTTGATGGACCTGCGGCTGCCGATCAGGTGGCGGTGGTCTGGAACCCCGATGGGATCTTGGCGCTCTTCCCGATCGTTGGGGATCGCTTCCGCATCATTGGCGATGTCTCAGGAGCGGAGGCGGCTGATCCCAGCCTGGAGCAGGTTCAAAGCCTGGTGCAGCAGCGCTTGGGATCAGGCTTCCGCGCCCACGATCCGATCTGGTTGAGCCATTTCCGAATCAACGAGCGCAAGGTCGATCGCTACAGCGTCGGACGGGTCTTTTTGGCCGGGGATGCGGCCCATATCCACAGTCCAGCGGGGGGGCAGGGCATGAACACCGGGATGCAGGACGCCTTCAATCTGGCTTGGAAGTTGGCCTTGGTGATTCAGAACAAAGCGGGGATGCATCTGCTGGAGACCTATTCCCCTGAACGCAGCCGAATTGGCGATCAGGTGCTGCGCAATGCCTCTGTTTTGACTCGGGTGGCCCTGCTGCGGCAGCCCCTGCTGCGTCGCTTGCGCAATCTGCTGTTCTCGAACCTGGGCCGCAGCCGCCGTCTCCAAGGCCGGTTCGTGCAGCAGCTCTGTGAAACCGATCTGCACTACCGCGGCAGCGCCTTGTCTCCGGTCTTGGCTCGCTCAGGACCGGGATTGCAACCCGGGGATCGCACGCCTGACCTGCCTTGCCAGGCCCCCAGCGGGGAGACCCGGCTTTATGAGCTCCTTCGCAGAGGTTGCTTTGTACTGCTGTCCGTTGGCGCTCCTCTGCCGTCCCTGGAGCTCTCTTTGGCCAGGGATTGGGTGGTCCCGGCTAGCGCTGAGCCCCGGCCCGGGTATGCCGCAGGCAGGACCTACCTGATCCGACCGGACGCCTATCTCTGCAGCTGCACCTCCAGCGCTGATCAGGATGACCTGCTGGCGCTTTGGGATCAGTGGCGCTGAGCCGCTTTTCGACGACTTGCATCGAGAAGTGGAAGACTTGATTAAGTCCGAACAACGGATATTCGCATTTGATCAGTTTTGGGTTGATCAGCAAAAAAACCATGTTCTGGCCTTTCCGGACTACCTCTTCCATCGGTGTCGATCTGGGGACGGCGAACACCCTGATGTACGTATCAGGCAAGGGGATTGTCCTCGACGAACCCTCTGTTGTCGCTCTTGATTTAGAGAGAGGCGTCCCACTGGAGGTGGGAGAAGGCGCGAAACGCATGATCGGTAAAACCCCCAAAGCGATTCAGGCGATTCGCCCCCTGCGCGATGGCGTGATTGCTGATTACGCCGCCGCTGAGCTCATGATTCAAACCTTCATGCGCCGAGGCAATGCCGGTAAGTCGACCGCGCCTCGGATGGTCGTTGGAATCCCCAGCAGCATCACCGATGTAGAGCGCCGGGCGGTCCGTGAAGCCGGAATCACCGGGTCGAAAGAGGTCTATCTGATCGATGAAACGGTGGCCGCTGCCATTGGTGCTGGGCTGCCGATCACCGAGCCCGTCGGCAGCATGATTGTTGATATCGGCGGTGGTACCACCGATGTCGCGGTTTTGAGCCTGGGCTCTCCGGTGGAGAGTGAGTCGATCCGAATTGCTGGTGATGAAATCACCGAGAGCATCGCCGATTACTTGAAGAAGACCTATGGCTTGGTGATCGGTGAAGCCACCGCCGAGAAGGTCAAGATCAGCATTGGCTCTGCCCATGCGAATGCTCGCAATGATGATCGCCACATGGAGGTCAGCGGTTTCAACAACCGCACCGGACTGCCCGAGAGCATCACCGTGACCGCTGGTGAAATTCGCGAAGCAATCCAACAGCCCCTCGGTGCCATCGTTGACACGATCAAGCGTGTCTTGGAAAGCACTCCCCCTGAGCTCGCCGCTGATGTTCACGCCCGCGGTATCGTGCTCGCCGGTGGTGGTGCCTTGATCCCGGGCATTAGCGATTTGATTACGGAATCCACGGGTATCTTCACCATCGTTGCCGATGACCCGCTGCACTGCGTGGTCAATGGCTGTGGACAAGTGATTGAGGATTGGCAAAACCTCAAGCGCTGCACCAGCGCTGATTCCTGAGGTCTACTCCGGCCTCAAAGCCAAGGCCCCCGGGGTTCTATCCCGGGGGCCTTTTTGTGCCTCAGCTGACTTGAGCAAGGGCCAAGAGTGCCAGCAATTTGTCTTCTAACTGGTTAATCCGCCTCCACTGCGCGGTCCCCATCGTGCTGGGTGCGAGTTCAGAGCGCAGGTCGTCTAGCAGGCTCAGGGATTCCCGGGTTGCGACCTGGAGGGACGTTGTCTTGATCTTCATCAAGGATCCGCAGTCGAGCCCATCAAACAAGTCCCGAATGCGCCGTCAAGGGTGGCTCGGGTGGCAGCGCTCCCTGTTGTTTTCCTCATGCCAATAGAGCAGAACATTGGCTCGATGCAATCCGCTGACGGTTTGACAAACCCCTGAGGCCCAGCAGACCCGATAGTCGCCATCGCTGAGTGCCTCAATGGTGGACCCCTTCGGGGTGATCACCAGGATTCGTTCTTGATTGATCGCGCAACGCTCCATCGCTTCGTCGTTTCGTCGGTGCCCTGGGATGCAAAAGCCCCCGGGTGGTCCGAGGGCCATCGCTGGCGGGGTTTCGGGTTCTGCCCCTGCCACCGGTCTTGTCATGGCTCAGGTCGACTGGCTAAGGCAAGCCTTGGTCCTCGCCAGTGTTTTTTTCGCCTGCGCGAGTTATTTAGAGAGTGTTAGGCCTGGTTCATGGACCAGATCCAACGACCAGAATTCGAGACTGTGCTCTCGACCCTTCACCAGAGTTTTGCTGGTGAGCGTGGCGTCGGCCGGGCCTTTTGGGATAAGGGCCTGATCGAGCGCGTGGAGTCCCACGATCTCACTCCACATCGCCTCAAGGAGGCTTGTGGATTGGTGCGTTCTTACGACTGGGCAGAGCGCTATGTGCTCGAGGCCTCGGATCTGCATGAGGCCTGGAGTCGATCCCTCGAGGTTCTGACCGCCACCAACAATCTCTTGGCTTGGGCCTCAGAGTTGGGGTTGATTTATTCCCGCTCCACCAGCTGTGATTGAGGGGATTCCAAGGACGCCGCTAGAGCGTTGAGCGCCACTCGCTGAGCAACTGGTAGCGCCATTCCGGCCTGATCAGTTCGCTGCGAAACACCGCGAATTGGTGCTGCGGAAAATCCGCCTCAGCCATGGCTTTGGCGTGCTGCCGATTTTCAGCGACGACATGAAACCGGCCGAAGTCTGCCGGCCCGGAGTGAAAGACCTCAAAAATGTGGTTCATCGCGTCCTTGGGCTCTGACCTAGGCCTAGCTACGCAATGGGAGCGATGTCAGTCTTTCAGCTCAGGTACCAGCGCACGAGCGCCATGACCTGGCCGGCAGGGCCATAGCCGGTGAGCCATTCACCAATCAGCGCGGCGGCGAAACCGAGCATGGCGACTCGGCCATTGAGTCGCTCGACGCCACTGAGAGCCGAGACGTCCCAAGGCCTTGGTGACGTCATGCTCTTGCCGAAGGACTCAACCGGTTCGTAGCGGAACTCCTGTTTGTTCATCTCGAGCGGGTTTGGCTGACTCAGAAGCAGAAGGGAAGGTACTGGGTGTGGCAGGTGGCGTAGCCGTCGATCAGAGGACCAAGGCCGATCTGGTGAGCAATGCCCTGACCGGTGAGGCCTTCAGTGATGACTCCGATCACGATGCCCAGCATCGCCATCCGGCCGTTGAAGCGCTCGACGTCTTGGAGTTGTTGCTGGTGGATGGACTCTTCAGCGCGGTGCTGGCACCACTGATCAGTGACTTGGTTGTTGTTCATGGTTGTTGAGGGGTGGGTTGGAGCAGAGAAGCGGCGATCCAGCTGGCAAAGAGAAGCAGTGCGGTCAGTGCCATCGTTATTTGCGGGTGGGGCCCAGATCGGTGGGCCGAGAGAGAACGAACACCACCCCTGCGGTGAGGAGGACACCCACCACAACCATCGCTGTGATGGCCATTCCGTAATCGGATTCCATGGCGGTGTTGCGAAACGTAAAGCGACTGTAACCGTTTGTAACCGGCCTTGGCAAGCCGTCCGGATCGCCTCGACAGTCCCATCAGTTGATGCGCCTCGGTCTTGTTCCGCTTCCTGTTCAACCTCCTCTGGTTTGTCCTGGGTGGTTTGGTGATGGGCCTGGGTTGGTGGTTCGCTGGCTTGCTCTGCGCCATCAGTGTCGTGGGCTTGCCCTGGGCCCGCTCTTGTTTTGTGATCGGGAACTTTTCCTTCTGGCCCTTTGGTCAAGAGGCAATCTCACGCCAGGCTCTAACGGGCCGCCGCGATTGGGGGACTGGGCCCCTGGGGAGCGTGGGGAACGTGATTTGGTTTCTAGTAGCGGGTTGGTGGCTGGCGGTTGGTCATCTGGCGTCAGCCTTGGCTTGCTTCTTGACGGTTGTGGGCATTCCCTTTGGGCTGCAGCACATCAAGTTGGCGCTGATTGCCTTGGCTCCCATTGGGATGACGGTCGTTCCGAAGCGTTGAGCTCGGTTCGTCCCAGAGGGAGGCTTTGAGTAGGCCTGCGATTCCCCAGATCAGTTCAATGGGATCGGTGAGGAGCGGCACGGAAGCAGGGCTGGGCCCCTCTCCATAGCGACATCAATGCATCTGGGTTGGGGGAGGCAGGGTTCTGTTCAGCTTTTGCTGCCCCTTGTGTCGCTGGGTGACTCTGTGGCTAGGACGAGGGTCCACCTCTTGCTTGCCATGCTTCGGCGCTATCAGGTCTGGAGCTGTAACTCCTCCGCCGGTGGCACGCGCTCAGTGCAGGCGGAAAGCCGTGAGCAGGCGATCGCCCTGGCGCGGCGTTCCCATCTGAGCGGGCCCCTGGTGGCGATTGATGCGGAGCTGATGGAGTTAGCGCACCCGGCCGCTCGTGAAGGAGGCGACCATCCAGGCCATCAGGCTCAACACAGCGGCTCCAAACGCCAGAAAGGCCAATAAGACGTGTTCCATGGCTCCCTTCTAGGACGCATGCCCGTGAACCGTTGCTCGTGGTTAACCCCTTTAGCCCTGGCTGTCCTCTGCAGCACCCTGACGCTTGAGGTCAAGGCCCACGATGACCATGGCGCGGGGGCCCTTGGTGTCGAGGTCACGGAACTCGCCAACTCCAGTCGGGAGTGGGATGGACAGACCTTGCCTCGCTATCCGTCCGGTCAGCCCCAGATCAAGGTGCTGAAAATCACGATTCCTTCGGGGGTGCGTCTGCCGCTGCATTGGCATCCCGTGATCAACGCTGCGGTGGTTCTCAAGGGTGCCTTGACCCTGGAATTACTCGATGGCTCTAGTCATACCTTCCGTCAGGGAGAGGCCTTGGTTGAGGTGGTCAATACCGTCCACACCGGGCGTGCCCTGGGGACTGAACCGGTGGAGCTCGTGGTCTTTTATGCGGGCGTAGAGGGTTCCCCTACGACGGTTTTGACAACGACGGCCCAGCCCCCGCATTAGCCACAAAGGAGCTGGCGGCCTGGTGCCACATCAGCAAGGTCGCGAACTCGCGGTTGGCGCGCTCGCTATCGCTGGCGCACTGCTGCCGGAGCCAGGCACAGCGCGCCAGATGCGCTAAATCGGAGGCCGGAAGGCTGATGGGGACTTCCCTTGCAGTCGCTTAAGCCTGCCAGATTTGCCTGGCTTCTGCCGCGTCGGTTGGTGTTTTGACCAGGCAGGATGCAGCTGTTGCGGCGAGGCCGGTGAAAGAGATCAGTCTTTGGGAATGGCTCCTGCGCCTCTCCGGCAGGGTTGCGGCTGTCTCTGGGGTGATTGGCCTCATCGTCTGGCTCACCTGGGTGATGCTCGACGTGAAAAACATGCAGTCGGGCTTCACGCTTCCGTATTGAGGACGCCTGGGGTTGAGGGGCGGGCCCGCTCTGTCGGGCCCGCGTTCTCATGGATGCTGACGGCGCAGGGTGTCTTCCTCTGCGGGCGCCAAGGCGCTCCGCCAGCCCTGTGATCTTGGCCTCGCTTCGAGCTGGGGCAGTGTGCTCATTGCTACAACCAGATCTTTAAAAATGCTGAGAAACGCCAGCCAGAACCATCTGGGGCGGCTGACTCACGGGGGATCGCTGGGCTGGTTTGATCATCATTGCCCCAGCTCGAGTGTTGCCCATGGCTGATTGGACGCCTACCCCTGAGCAGCGGGATGGAGTGATCGCGCGCACGCTGGAGTTCTTCCGCGATGAGTGCGACGAGCTGCAGCAGGAGCTGGGTTGCCCTGGTGAATTCATCTCCGAGTTGCTCACGGCCTTGGCGCAGACCTACGCCGAGTGAACTGCCCCCATCTGGGGGTAGGCCCTCCGCCTTCGGCGGTTCGAGAGTGAATCCATCAGAAGACAGGAGGGCGTGATGAAAGCCCTGAACAAGCCTGGAGTTGGTCAGCCAGGGCCCAGCGATTGCCTGGGTTCCACCTGCATGAAGTGGACGGCTAGCGGCGAGCTCTCGGAGCTGGATCTCCATCGGGTGATGGAGCGCCTGGCCCGCGTGGATTGCAACCTGGCCGAGGCTGACCGCACGACACCAAAGCGCTAGTGCGGGTGTGCTGGCGCCAGGGACAACGGCAGCAGCTTTTTTCAGAACGCCTGCGTGGATACGGGGGTGATTCGAACGGTGAACCCCCATAGCGTCACTGGCGTTGTGAAGCCCTCTTCCCCCAGCAGATGTTCAGCGGCTTGATCCTGGTCCCGGTCCTGTTCGCCTTTTTTGGCTTGTCAGAAGACGACACCGACCAGTTGTTTGGTAAGCCCAGCGACGGGAGGCTGCCGGCCCATGAACGCTGTCTCAAGGCCAGTGATTACCAGGGCTGCATGGATTATCAGCGGCGCCAATCTGACGATTAAGGATCCCGCTTAGGTCACCAGGTGGGTGGCAAGGTCGATGGCCAGCCAGGCGGCGGTCAAGGCGACCAGTAAGGGCAGAACACCTTTGAAGGTGTCGATCACCTCATGGCGGAGGTGGCCTTCGGGGTGGACCTGATGCTCAGGCGATCGAATCATTGCGGCCTGGAGGGTGGAACTCCTCCAGGGCTAAAAACGTCGACGCTGCGTTGGCATGAGCACATTGGCTTAGATGGTGGCGCTCCAAGGTCCGGCAGTCGCCCTTGCAACAAACCCTCCAGCGTTCGGCGGGAGCGCTAGAGGGTTGTTGTTGGGGGCCTCAAGGGGGGGCGGCCCCCGTTTGGAGAGCGGGTTGGTACTCGACCGCCTCCAGACCCTTTATGGCTCTGTGCCTTCGCGAAAGGCCATAGGCACATTGACGGGTTTTAAAAGATGCCCAGGGTCTTTTTCTTGCAGTAGCCCGCCCCGATGTTCATCCAGCCGGAGCGGCAGGGTTGGCCATTGGTGGGTGCCACTTGGTAGTAGATGGGCGAGACGCAATAGCTACCCAGGTCGTTGACATAGCCGAGTGGGCATTGGTCGTGCCCCGCGGCCTTGGGAATCCGCTTTTGTGCCCAGCTCGGGCTCGGGGCTGTCAGGGCAACCAGCAGCAGACAGCTGCCAGTCAGATTGAGGGACGTGCGCTTCAAGGGGCCAGGTTCCACTGGGATCAAGCTAGGAAGCCTGCTGGGACCCGGCCGCAAGCTGATGGCTGCGGGCGCAGAGCAGCGCCTCCTGCCTGGTGAGGCACAGCTCCACGCCGATGAAACGGGTGACGGCGAGCCGTCCGAGGCGTTCCCGGTAGCGCTCCTGGGGAGCGGCGATGATCACCCGTCGTCCCTGGCGTGTGGCATCCCGGCAGACCGCATCGATGGCTAGCGACGCCGTGACTCCCAGATGGGAGACGGCTGTGAGATCCAGGATCAAGGTGGCGTAGGCGGCGCTCTCTTGAAGCAACTGGGTCAGGTAGCGGCTGGCACCAAAGCTCAGGGGGCCCGCAAGGTTCAAGAGCGCGACTTCACTGCCAGCCTCCCGCAGGAGGGCTTGCTCCTCGGCATTGAGTCTGAGGGCGGAGGGGCCGTTGGGATCGCCATCGCCGCCGGCGATCCGTTGGCTTGTTTTGTGCAGGGCATCGGCCTGGTCCTTGATGGTGATCACGTTGGCGATCGAGACCCCGATCACCACGGCGGTGACCAGGTCCCAAAAGACCGTGAGCAAGAGGACCAGCCACATCAGCCCCGTGGCTTTCCAGGAGAGGCGTGGGGCGCGCTTCAGGAAGCTCCAGTCCACGATCTCTAGGCCCACATGCAGCAGGATTCCCCCGAGTACGGCCAGGGGAATGCCAGCGGCGAAGGGGCCCGCTCCCAGGGTCACGATCAGCAGGGCCATCGAGTGCACCATCCCCGAAAGGGGAGTCCTGCCGCCGGCCTGCACGTTGGTGACGGTGCGCATTGTCGCGCCGGCTCCAGGCAGGCCCCCCACAAGGGCGGCGGCCATGTTTCCGAGCCCCTGGCCGATCAGTTCACGATCGGAGCGGTGTTGGGTGCGGGTGATGTTGTCGGCGACCAGGGAGGTGAGCAGCGAGTCGATGGAGCCCAGAACGGCGAGGGTGATGGCATAGCCGCCCAAAAGCCGAATCTCATCGAAGCGCAGTTCCGGCCAGCGCAGGGTCGGCAATCCCTGGGGTATGGCACCCAGGCGGGGGATGGATCCCTCTGGCAGCAGGGTGCTGAGCGCCGAGATCAGGACCAAGGCCACCAGTGGAGCGGGGATCCAGCGGTTCCAGCGCCGGGGGTAGGAGCGGATTAGTGCAAAGGTCAGACAGCCGACCAGCAGGGCTAGGCCGTTCAGGTTGGGGAGCTGAGCCGGCAGCGCCGCCAGGATCTGCGGGATCGTGCCCTTGAGGTTCAGCCCCAGCAGGATCGGCAACTGGAGCACCACCACGATCACGCCGATCCCTGACATGAAGCCCGAGATCACCGAGTAGGGCATCTGCACGATGTACTGCCCGAGGCGAAACACCCCAAACAGCACTTGCAAGATGCCAGCCAGAAGCGCCACGGTGAAGGCCACGGCAAGGCCGGCTTCTGGCCCGTACCGACCAACCAGTGCCGTGATGACCGCGGCCATGATCACGGTCATCGGACCGGTGGGTCCTGAGACTTGGGAGGGGGTTCCGCCGAGGGGAGCGGCGATGAATCCCAAAACAATCGCGCCCCAAAGGCCCGCGATCGCACCCGCTCCGGAGGTCAGGCCAAAGGCCATGGCCAGCGGTAAGGCCACCACGGCGGTGGTGATGCCACCGGTGATGTCTCCTCGCCAGTTCTTCAGCCAGGGTTGGCTCCAGGTGCGACTGAGCCGCCAGACCCTCGACTCAGGGGGCTCGCGGAATGGAGAACGCATGCTGCTGCCGCCGTGAGTCCTTCAGGATGCCAAGGCTGGAGTAGCCGTCAGCTGCTTCGCATGGAGCTGTGGGGTGGGGGCCAGGATCAGCAAAGAGAGGCCCCCGAGTTGGAGAGCGGCGACAAGGCGATCGCTTCCAGCATTGTTATGACTCCGAGCCCTTGGCTCCTGTCATGAGTGGAAGTGCTTAGACGCGCTAGCTGTCAGTTGCTTTTGGGAGAGGGCCTGGGCGGCATGGGGCGCTTGCGAATCGTCAGCGGGCGATTGCCGAATTGCCGCCTGGCCAAGGTGAAGGCATGGCCCTCGCTGAAGGCAATCAGGTGCAGTTCTGAATCCCCATCGGGGAAGTGAACGGTGAGATCAAAACAGGGCACAACAGATGCCGATCAGTCATATCTCCACGTCGTAGCCATGGGGGATGGCTGGTGTCAGCTATTCAGGGACTTCGCTCTCTTTTTGGTGGCGCGGCTGATAGCCCTGCGCCTCGGCTAGATAGCGCAACCAGACCTGGCTCTTGCGATCGGGCATCCCTGCTGCTCCAACCAGGCCCAGCGGCCCAAAGAGCAGGCCGGCCCAAAACCAACGGGCTCCCCGCCTGGCTTTGGCGCGGGCGATGGAGGCGGAGATGAAGCCGCAGGGCAGGCAGACCATCAACAGGCCGATGACGTAGCCCATGGCCGAATGCATCACTGCTCTTCTCTTAGCAACAGTTCCTGGATGTCTTCAGGGGACGCTTGGATGGATCGAGCGCTGAGGGCCTGATGCCAGCACTGCAGAGCGGATGGGTTGAACTCGCTGTTCTGGCGTTGGTCTTTGTGGCGTTGCAGATCTGGTGGCTCAGCGCCATCGCCCGCCGTCGGCGTCTGGCGCAGCCGTTGACAGAGCAGGAGTTTCGCCAGGTGCTCGAGCGAATTTGGCTGAAGCGATCCCCTACTGATCGCTCCTGATCGCACAGGTCAGGGCGCAGGCGTGCTGGTCCTCGACCATGCGCCGGAGCTCGTGATCCCGCAAAAGCAGCATCAGCCGGGTCCCTCCCATTCCTCCGATCGCCGTGCCCGTTTGCTCGCTCACCCACGCGCCCGCCGACTGCAGGTCGGGGAAGAGGGTCGGGCACAGCCTCATCAGACGACCAGCCAGGCCTGTGCTAATCCAGCGCTCATGGGCTGAGCGTTTGACCTGCTCCTGGATGTTGTGGGCCATGGTCATGGGGAGCAGGAGGAGACAAGGATTGGAAACTCACCTCTTGCATCTGGACTAATCGGCTCGAGCCGCCGCCGCCCAGGGAATTAATACCTATTCCTTTCGTTTTTCTTCCGAATTGTCCCCGTATGGGGCGGCTTGAGCCCTCTTCAGGGCTTTGGCTGGCTTGAGCCAGCGTGATTGGGGAAGGGGTGGGTGCTGCTGTGGTCTCCCCCCTCTCCGTAGTGCTCTAGGTAGGAGAGCCCCACTGTGCGCAGGAGCATTCCACAGGCGTGGGGATCGGCGCCGTACTGCTTCTGCCAGTGTTCGACCAGCGCAACGACGTCTTGATAGCCGCTGTTGAGGAAGTCCTCAGTTGGTTCCCAGGGCACGGTTGTACGGACGGTGGAAGGCGAGTGTTTTCACAGCTTCTCAGCAATTCGAAAAGGCGCGCTGTCTTGTCATGAGCTGTGGTCATGCGGCCTCTGGGCACCATCCCACCTGGAGTTCTCGTCTGGTGAGCCAGTGCTGGCACTTTTTAGTTAGGTGTTCGCCTTGGTCAAGCTGTTTGGATTGAAGCTTGCAGCCGAGCAGGGTTCGGCAATGGGCGTCGGTTCCGTAGGTGAAGTGCTGGCAAGTGATGCAGACCCGTCCTGATCGGGAGGCCCGCAGCAGCGTGGCCTCCATGAATTCCCATTCGTCCATACGCTTCATGCGTGGTACATCTGTACTACTCCTGGTTGGGGTTTGGCGCAAGGGCTGTGCCTTGTCCTTGCCGATTTGAAGCTTGAGAATGAAGCACTTCGCGGGCTGACGATGGCGACGGATGGATTGGCCGAGCGCATCGACGCGATTTTTGAACGTCATATGGACGCGGAGCTGGCGGGAGATTTGGATGGCACGTTGGGGACGATGAGCGCCAATCCCCATCTGGTGAATGTCCCGACCATGGTTGGTGGTTCAGGGGCTGAGGGTGTTCGCCGTTTTTACGCCAAGCGGCTCGTTGGACAGTTTTTCCCGCCCGATGTGACCTTTACGCCGATCACTCGCACCCATTCGCCGGAGCGTCTGGTGGATGAATTGGTGATTCGCTTCACCCATACCCACCGCATCGATTGGATGCTGCCGGGTGTGGAACCCACGAATCGGAGGGTCGAAGTGGCCTTCGTGGTGATCGTTGGGATTGAAGGAGAGACGGTCAGTTACGAGCACATCTACTGGGATCAAGCCACGGTCCTTGTTCAGTTGGGGTTGTTGCAGCCAGAAGGTCTACCCGTGGTGGGACAGGGCGCCGTCGCCAAACTGTTGGACCCGTCCTTGCCGGATCCGTTCTTCAATGAGGCTTGAAGCAGAGGTGTGGGATCGCTGATCTCTGCAGTGACGGCAACAGTTGCGGATCGTTGTTGCCGTGACATTGGTTGCAGTCGACCGAGTCCTCATGCTTCGGATGTTGACGTTTGCCGCCAGCCTGTTGGTGCTGAAAACGGCGATGGAGCTCTGGCTGGCTGAATCGCTCCTCAGTGCAGCTCCGTCGCAGCGTTCATTGGCCTAGGTCGGGGCCAGCGCTGCAAACAGCTCCCGGATGGAGTCGAGGTCCAGATCCGTGTTGATCAGGACCGAGGTTTCGAAGTCCTCTTGAAAATCGCTCAGGCTTTGCTGAATTTGCGCGGAGGTTCCCTCGCCGGGCATTGGGGCGGTCGATTGGCCTTGATCATCCCGAGACAAGATCCGCCAGAACGCGAGCACGCACTGCTGCCCTGGTGTCAGCTGGGTTCCTCCGAGGGACCAGGGGTAGACCGAGGCAACGTCTTTGATCTGTTGCCAGCTCGAGTGGCTGCTGAGCTGCTCATCAACGCTGGAGAGCGCCTGCAGAAAGTCTTCTTCCGACATGGCTCTGCTCGGTTGCTCTTTGCATGTTGGCTGTCTTGGGCCAACGCAACAAACACCCCAGCGGCAGGTGGAGAGGCGCGCACTGGAGGGTTGTGGATGGGGCGCGTTGCACCGCACCCCTGATGAGGACGGTCCGTGACGTCGAGCCGTCTCCACTGCAGTCATGACTCAGGTGGGGCTGGAGCGGCAAGGGAGGCGATCGACCTTTGTCAAAATCGGGAGATCGCAGACGAGCTCTCCAGTTGGCGCCCTATTCAGGAACCCGTATCCAGGAAACGCCGCAGGGTCTGAGTTATCGCATCGTCTATCAACGGCGTGGTGGTCTGCCCATTGACTGGTTGGATACCGATGGTGATCCGTTGGAAGGGGCAGATCGTCTGAGAGCCCAGGAGGATTCGGCCAGGTTCTTGGCTCAGAAACGCAACACCTTCACCCGCTTTCTGCGGGCTTTCATTGCCGTTTTCTTGGTGGTGTTCAGCTTCAGTCCGGGAGCTTCTCCTTGGATGTTGACCATCGGAGTCTTGCTCTACCTGGAGATCGCCATCAAATCCAAGGAGCGGGTCGGGATCTACAAGGGAATCGCTAGGCAGATTGAGCAGAGGCTCTTTGCGATCGATCAACTGAGCCAGTCAGAGCCTTGAGCAACGGCTTCTAACCTTGCGGAAGCTTGATCAGGATCCATGGGTTTGCAGCTGCACTCCGCAGACTTCCTGCATGACGACGGTGTGACCTACTGCATCAAGCGCGAGTCCCTCAATCAAGACTTCACGATTTACCAGAAGCAGGGCGGCGAGTGGGTGGATAGCGGCCTGGATCAAGCGGTCAAGGAGCTGAACTTCTCAGAGTTCAAGCGGTTGGGACTGCTGATCAAAACAATCATGGATCAGGACAATTGGATCGCTTGAACCTCCAAAGGCGGAGGCCGCCCCTCCCGGATGGAAGAGACGGCCTAGTTCGCTCGTTCATGCATGGGATGACCCGCTTCGTGAGAAACGAAAGAGTGGGTCGGAGCTGCTGAGGGAGGTCACCTGGGGCCAGGTGTCCAGGTGTGGAGCAGTTGTTTCTCCTAGGGCACCTGTAGCGGTGCAGATGGAGTGCCGACAGCTCAAACGAACACGCTTGTTTGATCTGACGGCCCGCTCACGGTTTGAGAAGACTGTTGGAGCAGGCGCCTTCAGTCAGCTCGCTCCTGACATCTGGTTGGGTGGAGTGTCGGCCATCTGAGGCGTCTCCGATCTCGATGGCCCTAGCTTCAGCCAGATGGAGGGGCAGTGCAATCGGGCTTAATGCCCATTGCCTCGCGGGCAAGAGCGTCCAAGAATGGCAGGTTGCTTGCCCAAGACGACTGCTCTGGGCTTCGCTGGTGCGCGATGAACCGCAGCCCGAGTCGAGCACGTCCGCCGCGTCAGCGTCCCAGACCTCCCCTGCGGCGTTGGTTGGCTCACTGGAGCCTGCGCATGATCAAAATCGCCTTGGTTGGGCTGACCACCTGCGGCTTGGGATGGGTCTGGCTTGCGATGTACCTGTATTACGAGCGT
Source organism: Synechococcus sp. A10-1-5-1 (assembly GCF_023115425.1). NCBI lineage: Bacteria > Bacillati > Cyanobacteriota > Cyanophyceae > Synechococcales > Synechococcaceae > Synechococcus > Synechococcus sp. A10-1-5-1. The sequence goes on from NZ_CP096032.1 coordinate 2,378,729, forward strand.
TTCAAGCGGAGGCGCCTACCGGCTTCAGGCCCACTGCAGCGCTGAGCGAAGTGCCGCTGACCTGTTGTTGGACGGCGAGGGGAAACCGTGATTTATTCAGGCAAAGACGAATGGTTATGCTTGAAACCCACGTGCTCACCTTCTCGATCAATAAGCCTTTCGAGGAGTGGGTCACGACCTATGACTCCTCTGCGTCGCTTCTGGAGGCAGCTGGGATCAAGTGTCTCTTTCGAGGGGTGAGCAAGGACGACCCGACCCAGGTCTGCGCCGTGATGCAGGCTGAAACCGGCGTGATGGAGCAGTTCATCGCGGAGAACGCCGAGATGATTGCGTCCTCCGGCCACATCCTTGAGAGCACGATCAGTCAGGTCTTTCTTTAGGGGGAGCTGCCTAGAAGCCGCGCACGCCCTCAATGCATTTGACGCTGGCTTTGGGCTGCCATTCGGTAATGAGCTCAGCGTTGGCCCTGCACTGCTCCATGTTGGCTTGAGCAACCTTCTCCAGGGCGGCCGTCGTCCGATGCGGTGAGTAGGTCGCCCAGGTGATGATCAGCCAGGTGATGGGCTCCATGAGGATGGCAGCGTTTGCTGAATCCTGGCGGTTGTGGTCTGTTGTCGTGGCTTAATCCTTAGTGGTGCCAGGCGACAGGGTTGCGGCACTCCTGATCCTTGACCACTTCATAGGCCTGCCATAGCCCTTCCACTTCGGCGCATTTGAGGTTGCGGTCGCAGACCCGATAGCGACCGTTGCCGACCGCATCAATCGTGGAGCCGCGGGAGGTGCGGCATATCCGCTTGGGCTCTGCCATCACTGTTAGGCATGAAAAATTGGTCCTAAGGATGATTCTTTCCGTGCGGTCAGGAGTATTTCGGACCGTGACGTGATGCTCCACCAGCTCTTCTTGGTTCCTTTCAAATCGGAGGGCAGCAACCACGACGACTTCTGTGCTGTCGACAGCGATCGGGCGACATCGGAGATACCGATGCGGTTCCAGATGCTGAAACAGACCTATTCCGCTCCTTTTGACACCCTTAAGGAGAACGACTGGGGCCTTCCCCTGCCTGTTGCCTCCGCTGCAATCAGCTGGCGTGAATGGAGTAGAGCGTGATCCCCATCGCTTTAAGGATGAAGTAGCCAGTAAAGCCGAGAAGATTCAGGCCGATCACAAAGGCCCAGACGCCCCATGGTTGTTGCTGATCGAGCTTCATCCCCAGACGGCTGCTGGCTTCAGTGTGACCTGCAGCCGACAGCTCCCCGATCGGGGGCCTTGTCGGGAGTGTTGGTTGGGGGGCCGGAATGGGGCCCCCCGTATCGGACAACGGGGGAATGCACTCGCCCGTCTCCTCAGCGGTTATGGCTCAGGATGTTCTTGGGTGTCAACGCAGTGCGTTGTCAGCCGCCAATGGGTCAGGTTGTCCTTCAGTGATGGCCACGGAGCGGTGGTAGATGGCACTCGATCGGTCACCGGCTGATTCCATGGCCCGGCGCATGGACCACCAGTACTGAAGGGTTTCTTCCTTGGTCCACACGGGGGTTTGCAGATCACCCATGGCTAACCCAGGCGGCAGCCGAGATTGATCGTCCCCTCGTCGAGAAGGCGCCCAAGCCGCAGGGCGACGGCGGCCTCATGGCGGTTGAAGCCGGCCTGGTGGTCAGCAATCCAGGAGACCTCGGCCTCGGTGAGTACCCCTGTGGCCATCGAGCTCAGGAAGACAGCGCCTAGCGACATGAGAGACCTGTAACGAAGTCTTTACATTCTGTCTGGCGCGCTCCTGGGCCGCGAGCGGCCTCAGTAGCTGTTTTGCTTCAGGGCGGAAAAGCGCGAAGCGCTCTCCCAGGACCCTGGTGCCGCCTTTTCTCGAGGCTTGCCGGCGTTCTGCAACTGCACTGCGGCGGCACCGGCGACGTAGCAGGCGGCGAAAACGGCGATGAACCCCATGGCTCTTCTTCAGTTGCCTGAGGGTCCCTGAATTCGTCTAGGCCGTGCGTTTGTCCCGAACAGTTCTTTTCTGTTCAGTATTTCTACTTAGGGCTTGGACGATTCAGGCGCCTCCTTTGGGCCTTGAGCGCTTGCGCACCACAGCAACGGTGGCCCAAAGGAACAGCAGGATGAGGATGACATCTGCAATTGGATCCATTGAACCCCCTCGTCTTATTCACGTTGTAGCTGGGAGTTCAGGGCGTGGAGGCGGGGACTGAGGGGTGCTCTCTCGTCATCCCACCCCTACCCCTTGGCTTGGTAATCCCGAAGTCTTTCTGTTAATTGATGCGAAAAGTCGCGTATCAATCAACCTTGAGCATCCACTAGATGCAGGGGTCCATGTTCACGATCGAGCTCCTCACACGCCAGGGCTGGAGTCAGACGGAGACGCATGAACAGCGAGAACTTGCTGAATTGCAGGCCATGCTCAAGAGTCAGGCCGATGGAAAGACTTACCGCGTCACAAGCCCTGAATTGAGCATTTTGTGCGTGTTTACCCGGCAGGGCTCGAGCTGTTGGGAGCTCGATCAGCCCGCTGCCGCATGAAGGGATTGCTATGGGAAGGCCGCCCCTCCCAGGTGGAAGTGGCGGCCGACCTCGCTCGTTCGCGCATTGGATCAACGGCGAAGGACAAGACTGAATTGGTTTGGAGCTGCTGAACGGGGCGCCTGGGGCCAAGCTTCCAAGTGGCGGGCCTTCTTGCTCCTGAGGACACCTCTCTGGGTGTGGATGGAGCGTCCCCCGGTCATTGCCGAGATTGAGGACGGGCCCGTGGGTGGATGAGAAAACTGTATGGAGCAGGGGTCTGCAGTCAGCTCGCTCCAATCGTCTTCTGAGGTGGAGTGTCGTCCAAAACGCCTCCGAGGTCGATGTGCTCATCGTCATTCGGATTCATCACCGATGCAATCGGACTAAATGCCCATTGCCTCGGCGGCCAACCCGTTTGAGAGTGGACCCCTCGTCCTTGATTTGAGTCTTCGCTTCGAGAGAGTCGATATGGGTGCCCATTGCAAAGACAAGTTCCACGCGTTCTGGAACCGCTTCCAGAGCAATCTCAAGACCAATCGTTTTCCGGTTGAGCTGGGCGAGGCCGGAACCGCTCGCCGCGCGGCGGAGGTTGAGCGGATCACGCGCAAGCAGACGCCACCAATCGACATTCGTTGATAGGCAAGGTTTTTGAGAGGCGCAATTTTCTTTCGCGCAAGATATTCCACCGCCGGGATTTGTGATGACGGCTACATTTTTTGGTTTTTTGTAGCTAATTTGTCAGTCTTTTGTGACGCATTGGGTTCAAAGCTGAAGACAAGGAGTGGCTCTAGGACCTCTTGAGCTTGGCATTCCCATATCGGGAAGGGTTTGTTTGCAGAGTCTTCTCTCTCTTCCTCCAATGTTGAAATTCGTTATTCCTCTTGCGGGTGCCAGTTGTTTGTTCCTGGGCCTTTCCGCTCAAGCCAATCCCCAGTCGCCCATTCCCCTGAATTCTGATGAGTCTGGTGTGGCTTATGGGCCTGCCGTATTTGTCCCTCCCCATGGCGGACCGCGGATGACGGCCCGTGCTGTCGGTTACGGCTTTGTTCGCTCCAACACCCTGCTGCCCCTGGGCGGTTCTGAGGTGATCGACAACCCCGTTCCTCGCAACCTCTCCAACCTGTCCGGTTGGTCGAACGATCAGCTTCAGGCTGGTCTCCAGCAGGAATACGACGTGGATGTGGCCGCAGTGGCTCGCTTCCTGTATTCCCCTAAGGGTGAACAGTTCCTGAAAGAGAGCATTCAGGAGAACAACTACACCCCCTACTACAGCCAGCAGAACAGCCTGCAGGCCGTGCGTAGCTCCATCATTCTCGACTCCGCCGACGGCAAGCTGTCGAGCTACGGGATGATGAAGATGTTGCCCACTGACCAGCGCCTCCAGGGCTCAATGAAGGTCTGTGATGTGAACAGCATCGAGAACAGCCAGCAGGCCACCTCGCTGCTCAGCTGGTATATGAACACCCCGGCTTGCATTGCGGCTTACACCGCTGAAGCACCCGAGCCGGTGAAGCAGCCCGTTCGCGGCCTCTGGTAAACCCTGAGCAAAATCTGTGCTGCTGAAGCGCCCTGTTGGAGGGCGCTTTTTTTGCTCCTCCATGAACCACGCGGCCTTATCTGGGTCCTTGCTTTCAAGCCTCGGTTGCCCCAGAGTTTTTTGTGACTCTCCCATCGCGACAGGGAAACGCATGGCCAGCTTTTCGTTGAGATCATTGGTCGCTCTGTCGGCTTTGGCATCCATTACCTCTCCGGTCTGTGCCCAGGACGTTCAGCAGACCTTCGACAAGATCGATCGTCTGCAGAAGGAAGGACCTTCTCTTCAACGAGCCATGAATCTGGCGCGCACCAAGGCAGTCAGCCTGAACGGTGGTCTACGCCACTATGTGCCAGCGGCATGCATGTTCTCGACAACTCTTGCAAGGCAGAGTTGCCTGATCCAATCCGACAGCTTGGGGTTCGTTTTCAGGTTCTCCGGCGGATCTCCCGGTTGGCAGGCGGAGGGCCGTTCCCCTTCTGTCACCACTGAAGTGTCAGTCAGTGCCGATGGCAAAGCGCTGTTAAACATTCAGAACTTGATGAACTAAAAGGCTTGCCCGCCGTTTCCTTGGTGTTGACCAGCCATTGACCTGAGCTGGATCGCTTCCCGATGGCGTTTTGATCGATCGGAGGCATAGAACGCCTCCGGCAGACGACGGATCTATGCCTGGTCACTGGTGACTCAGTCTGCCGAGTGCGCGAACACACGGATTAGCGCACCGTGATACATCCATGAGGTGTATTTGTTGCTACAGTTTTTTCCACGTTCGTCTCCTCTGGGGATGCATGATTTGGCAGCAGGGAACGGGGCTGCCATTTCGAGGCTCACGCCATGAACACACTCGCCCTCATTCGCGCTCAGATCCTCAAGGCCAAGCGTCTTGAGCAGGCCCAATTGGCCGGTTTGGGTCGTGGGGTGGTTCCGATTTTCTGATTGTGACCACGTGAATCCAAAGCGCCCTTTCGGGGCGCTTTTTTTGTTGCATAGTCTCTCGAGGGTCAGGTGATTGCGAGCTCAGTGCCGTGGGCAGGACCCTCACTCTCCTGATCGGCCTTCCAGGCACTCTGTTGAGAGGCTTGAAACGAATTCTTCATACCTCAAGTCAGCGATGGTTTATCCAGGCCAGTCGATGAATCCGATTGCCAAAACGTCGAAAGGCCCACGTTGAAGCGGTGCATCGATCGAGCACAACAAAGCCCCCGGGCCGACAAGACCGGGGGCTTTGCAGGGTGCGTGGTGGCGACACCAAAGGCAAGCTAACGATCACTCTTGGTCGATCTCGGATCCTCTGCAGATCTGACGCGTTCTTCCTTCAGATGTGTGCACTCGAGATTCCCCAAGGGCTTTGAGCCGGTTCCTGGACAGTGTCGGCCAATGCTTTGCCAGCCATGGGGATCTTTCTGCTTGCCGTCCCCGATGGCGAGACTCTCAGCCAGCACGGACTTGCCGTTAACGTTTCTTCACATCCGCCTTGGAGGCTCGATGCTTTCGACTCTCTTCCCGCTTGCTTACGCAGCAGCTGGAGTTTTCCTGCTTGTTCGGGCGTTTGGAATGATGCGGTTGGCGACCAGCGCGGGGCCTTCAGCCCCCAGTCGATCGCTGGATCGGACGGGCCGTCGAACGGTGCACCCAGAGCTGTTGAACGAAGACGGAGAGGTCACCAAGGAAGAGCTTTGGGCTGTTCGTTTTTCGGACATGAAAGGCATCGCGTCCTCGGAGAGCTGACCATGACGATTGATGCTCGCTGCAAAGAGCAGCGGCTCGTTGCAGATCAGCTGTTCATGGACTTCAAGTGCACGGCCCCGGGGTCGAAGGAGCAGCTGCGGGCCTTGAATATGTTGAGCTTTTTGATCGGAATGTGGGGTGATTTTCTCAAGAGTGAAGAGAGGAGGCTCAAACTTGCCTCAACTCTCAAGATCACGTCAGCCATCTAACCGTGGCCCCAGGCGTGTTCCTTTGAAGGTGGGCTCACTCAAAATCGAGCAGAGGACAGTTGTGCATTCTGTGCACATCGGTATGTGACGAGACCCTCAGCAGGGCCACACCGCTTGCCTATCCGCTGCACGATGGAATTAATCATCGATGTCAATGCAGAACATTACACCTGGAAATTCAGAGACCAGCATTCCCCTGGCCATTGTTGGAGCTTTTGTAGCGGCAATACTTTTACTGGGTGCTGTTTTTGTTGTGCCCGCGGGTCAGGTCGCTGTTGTTACGACACTTGGCAAGGTCAGTGACCAGCCAAGACTCCCAGGCCTCAACATCAAAGTCCCACTCATTCAATCGATCCACCTCTTTAATGTCCGAACTCAGGTGAAGCCTGAGGCTTTCTCGACCCTGACGAAGGATCTTCAGGTGATCGAGGCGACGGCTACGATTAAGTACGCAGTAAAAACTGAAGAAGCGCCTAGAATCTATAGCACAATTTCTGTTGGTGACGATGGAATCTATTCGCGTATTATCCAGCCTTCTTTGCTCAAGGCTCTAAAATCTGTTTTCTCTAAGTACGAGCTTGTTGAGATTGCGACGGACTGGAATACTATTTCATCAATTGTAGAAGACAGTGTTGCTAGGGAGCTCCAGAAGTTTGATTATGTATCTGTCAAAGGCCTTGACCTTACAGGCTTGAAGATCGCCGAGGAATACCGCTCTGCTATTGAGCAAAAGCAAATTGCCGAGCAGCAGCTGCTTCGAGCGGAAACGGAAGTGAAGATCGCCGAGCAAGAGGCGATCAAGTTCGAAACACTCAACAAAGGACTAAACGAACAGGTTCTCTACAAGCTCTTTCTCGACAAGTGGGATGGAAAGACGCAAGTCGTGCCGGGTCTTGGCTCCAGCACTCCACCCGTGATTGTTGGGCGCAGTTAAACATTGCGCTGAACTGCGCTGACCGTTACTTGTTCAAGCGCGTTGTGGATTCTTAATCCCTCTGTCGGCTAAGTGGTCGTAGTGAATCACCTCTCAGGCGTTTGAGTGGAAGCGGCTCTTAGTGGCGTGTTGAGCGTTCAAGCTTTCGACTGGTGCCGTAATTGCCGCAGTTTCGCTTCAGAAAACTGCGATGTCGACCAGGGTTGCTTTTAGTGGGTTCGGCGGTGATGTTCCGTTCTTGGCGCCCGTTGTCTGGCGTTCTGAGGCGAGCATCCGTCCTGCGCCAGGATCGGTGTAGACGCCAATTGGAACAGCGCTTTTACTGCCGTTACCGAGGTTTGACCCCATGGATCCAACCAAGAACACCAATTGCAATCCCAACAAGTTCACAGCAGAGGTGGCAGCGCGAAGAGCTGCAAATAAGAAGCGACTAGCGCTCAAATCCAAGATCCAGAGGATCACTCCACTTCCCCCACCGCCCCGTGAGTGGATTGAGGCTCAATGCAACGGAAAGGGGGTGATCTTGGAATCTCGGCCGCGGTCTGCGCCAGTTCGTGGAACAGGGCCGGAGGGACTTCGATGGTGATCCAAACGAGATGACGGCGCAGTTGATGCGGCCTGTCAATCCCAGCACTTCCGAGTCGAGATTGAAAGCCTCCGCTTCTCGATCATTGGCTCGGGAGTGTGCCCCCGTAGACCCTGTTTTCGATCGAGTTCAGGGCTGCATCTTTGCGGAGTTCAGATGGTGATCGAATTGAAATGGGATCGCACCCACGGAGAGCTTGCCTCTAGGAGCGCCCCTGCTCACGCTGGAGCTCGTGGTGACCTTGATCGGGCGCCATTCCTGCCCGATCAGGTTTCTCTATGGGAAGCCTTGACCGATAGCCGCAAGGAATGGGCGATGGTTCCACTGGCGGATTACAGCAAGCGTCTCGATGACCATCCTGTCTTCCGTCGGGGGCAGGTTGCTGAACTCCTGGTCCGGCTTCAGCAGCGCTTAGACAAGCTGCCCAGCAGTATCGATGCTGATGAATTGATCGAGCTTCAAGCCGGTGATCTGTTGCTGATCACACATCTGTTATTGAGGCATCAAGCATGAGGCTCACTCCTGCGGAGGTTGAAATCAACAGCCACCTCGAGGCGGCGTGGAACGCTGCCGTCGATGCCATGCTTCAGCAATGCACGCCAGAAGAAGCAGCACGGATTCAGCTTTGTCTTGAGCACCCCAGTGATGGGACGCAAGCGCTCATCGATGACAGCTTTCATTCATTGGCCATTGGACTGTCGGATGCGATGTGTGTTGTGCTGAACGGTCTGCTCTATCCCGACGACACTGACCCGTAGAGAACATCGGCCACCGAAGTCAATCCCGGCCTTTGGCCCTAAGCAAAGGCTTGGTGCTCCTAGTGACTCAACATCCCAGCTCGATCCAACTGATCCGCGTGAAGCTCAAGCCAGGGGCAAGCCAAGTTCGATAGCGAACGACCTTGAACATCGCTCTGCTTGAGCATCCGCTCATAGAGCGCCCAAGGCACGGTGATGGTCACGCGCTGCGGCTTTCGGATGGCCAGCTCGTAGCGACGAGGGTCCTGCACTGCGGTGGAGGAGATGGCGAGACGACGCTCCCGGGACATCGTGAATGAATAAACCCTGAAGGAAATATTAAAGGCAAAAGGGTCGTTGATCGAGCCTTTTGCGAAGCAGCGACATAGCCAAAAGGCCAATGAGATGCTTCAAGCGCTATCGCGCTGCTATCAAGTCTGTACAGAAAACATAGTAACATCCAGAAGCTTGCAAAAAGTGCATACCTGAAAGTGCTGCACACTGCTGCGGAATTACCGCATCGGCAGTCTCGTGAGACTTGGCAGAGGCCCTCTGGGTTCTTGGGCCTGTAGAGGTTTCCCAGGCTTGGTTGTTGAGCGCCATGATCAAGGTGGTGACGACGGCGATCGGCTCAATGGGCTCGGGCGGGGTGGCAGCGGCGCGCTGTGTGTGATGCCTTGAGAGGTCGTTGTTTTGCTTCCTTCGTCTATTGGTGCTGCAGTCGCTGCCTGCAGTACGGGACTTGCCAGCCCTTTGTTAGTGCTTTTGGCGGAGATTCCTTCTCTTGGGCTGTTGCTTGAATACAATGCTACAAAGAATATTTATGCAAGAACTGCATAAATGGTGTGTCGCCATTGATTTGGTGTGCCTTGGTGACTACATTCACCCGAACGCGGGATGGGCAGGTGATCACTGTTGACGACCTAAAATGTCTAGATATGCAAATATGGCTTCGTTCTGGCGAGGAATGTGCAAAGCGTCTCTTCGTGACGCAAAGTACTATCTCTCGCCGAAACGCTGAAACACAAAAAACTCTAGGTATCTGGCTTAAGAGGGATCAGTTCGGCGAGTGGCAAGAAGAGGGTGATACAACTTTCTTGGATCTCGAAAGAGAAACGCACCAACTCTATCGATTGACTCGTGATGATGAACGGCTTCGACTTGAAGCAACGTTTTGGGCTGGTCCGGCTTTAGCTACGCCAGAGCCTGCAGGGTGGATGAACGGTGTCTGGGATCATTTGGGAATGGTTCGGCCTCTTCGCTTGCTCAAGAAGGGAATCATCGACGCGTGGATCGGAAGCTATCAACCTGATCTCCCTTCGCAAGATGATCCTGATTTTTGCGTGATTGACCTGTGCACAACTCCGGTCAGGCTCGTTGCTAATAAGCTGCACCCCTTGGCCAACAAAAAAGATATTTCCCGGGAAGACCTTGAGGCCTTCCCGGCGCTGTCGCTACCAGATAGCTGGTTCCCGCGCACTGAAGAGTGCCTACGGTCGCATGGCTTGTGGTCGACAGAAGCTCGAATGAAGCGATACAAAAGGCATCTGTGGGACGGCCAGACGGAGGATCAGGCCACCCTTTGCTATGCAACGTGCTTGGGCCTGGATGTCATGAAGGATCTCACTGTCCTTGATTATGACCTCAATCTCCTGAGTGGTGAGAGCCTTGTTGTCAAAAGAACTTTAATGGATCACCAAAGAATTCGGGATCTCGTTTCCTGTCTTAAAGAGCGAGTCTTGGAAAAGTCGGCTGTTCATAGTGACTTAATCCCTTGTTTCTGATTAATGCTGATCCTGTTTGTCCATTAGTGCTATAGCCCTGGCAGGATTCGCAGGCTTGCTAGCTCATGAGGATGTGGCCCTGATCAAGTTGATTCTGATCCCGATATCCTCTCGCGGTTCAAAGGGTTGGACATTGGGTCCAGGGTCAGACTGGGATCAGCCCTGAGCATGCAATGATTCGCAGCTGAGGGCGAATCGCGCCTCCTGAGGCGGAGTGGATGCTGCTTGAGGAGCTAATGAAGGGGATGTTCTCTCATGCTTGGGTGTGAACCTTAAATTCTCTCGTTTCGCCTGCAATCGTCACGTCAAAAAACCAATCTCTTCCATCTGGGCTTCTCCGATTGACTTTCCATTGATCAATGCGTTCACCTTGCAATGCCAAGTTCAGAGCATCCCCGCTGCATCCCGAGCACTCCACTTCTCGTGAATCAAAGTCAGTCGCAGAGACCAAAAAAAGACGTTTCACCTGTGAACGCTCTTGTGAAGTTCTAGTCCAAGGTCACTGCTTTATGCGGTGGCCGAGCTTGAGTCACTGACGCTCTCAAGCTTTAAAGGATCTGGGAAGCCAAGAGCGATTGTTTTGGCACGCTGGTAGAACTTGCTGTCAGTCGCTCCCGAATTCTCCAGCTCTGCAGCCAGCTTGCGCCAGTTGTTCAGTTCCTCTTGATCCATCGGACTTAAAGCTGTGGCGGCGACGCTAGCGAGTCAGCCACGCCGTCATGGTTAAAGCCCAATCCCCCTGCTTGTCTTGCTCCAGGGCAGATCGGATTATTTGCCGCAGTCGCAGCCGCACGCACCTGTTGGGTGGCAAGGTTCATTGTTTGGATGACCTAAGGCGCAAGCCTGAGAGCAGTAGCTCAGGCCATTGCGAACAACGGCTCCAACCTCAGGGACATCACATTTGCAGCGTGGGCAGGCGCATTTGGTCAGTACGGCGGGCATCTCTATCTGGCGGCTAACTCCGGTCTAAGCCAGGTCCTGCTGTTGCGACCATCAGGGTGTCGCGATGCCCTGACCTCTGTACCTCTGATGGTGGAGCTTTCGCCGCATGCTGGCCCCAAGCGACCAGCTGCCATCCCTTCTCCTGCTGTGGACGCGGGTCCCATCCACGGTCACAGTTTGAGTGAGTCACGCACGAACTCATGGCGAATCCAAGGGATCTGATCAACGCTCACCTCTATCCCGTGCTCGCGGCGCTGGCAACGCTCTTCCTTGGGATAGGAATGGTTAACACCATTAAGGCCAACCACAAGCTTGGTGTCATTGCTGAGCAGGCAGCTCTGTTCAATAGCTGCGTCGCTGTTCATCTCGAAGAGAACAGCGCTTACGTCCCTGATGAAGTTGTTAGCCACTGCAACGGCGGGGCAGAGCCAACTGTGCGCTGAGCCATTGCTGCTGGTGGTGGCGCAGCCGCTAGGACGAGCGGGGTGGTGAGGACCAGCTCAGGCTCGTGGGCTGCGCACTTTGACGGTCATGGCCGATCAACTCTTCAGGTTCATCAGTAGTTGTGCTCAACAGTTCCGTGTCGCCATGAGCCATGACTAAGGGGTGTCATGCAGGCACATTGAGGGAAGAAGCCGGGTTGGTGACCGGCTTTTTTCATGCTCCTGAAGCGCAAGTGCGCATGGCGAGCTTGACGCCCCGAGCTAGAACGTCTGTACTAGCTCGCCTCCGATGGCTTCTGATCCGCTGTTCCTTCAAGTCCAGGTTGGCGATTGCGTCCTGGTCGAGCCCCATGGGGCCGAGTGGTGGGTTGGTCAGGTCCTGCACTGTGAGGGTGGAGCCCGCTGTCAGGCCAACTCCTTCTTCCAGATCGCTGATGTCGACACCGGCCGGATCCAAACCGTGAACCCCAACATCGTCACGGGCATCGTCCACAAGGGGAAGATGGAGCCGGTGGAGTCGCAGGCGCACAAGCCGCGAGTTCTTCAGGCCCGCAATCGGCAGAGCAAGTCCACTCAGGCGCCTGCCAATGCTGTCCACCGGACAGTGGAGATCGGCATCCTCGGCAAGGCGATCTAGGAGAACCACTCGAGCCTCTGCCCCGGGCCTTCGATGGGAAAGGTGCTCTACCGCCGCACTCGACCTACTCCGTATCCGACTGCGAGGCCGGCAGCGCCGCTGGTGAGTCCAATGGCAAGTGCTCGCCGGTCGACTTCGCTCATCCGGCCAACGCTCACAACCGCTACCGCGCTGAGGATTAAGCCGATGACTGCAACGGCTACCGCCTCGAAGCTGCCTGACTTCTGGGCCTTCCCGCTGGACGGCCCTGTTTTGACAATCGCCTTGCGCGTTTGACCTTGTTCCTTGTCAAGTTCGCACTGGAGGTCGCGGATGTCCTTTTGAGGGTTTGTGCTCACGGGGGGCGTGGCCTGTGCCCCCAGCCTTGCTGCCCTCTGCCCAGATGGCAAGAAACTTAGAGAGTTGGCGACTCGCGTGCGAGCCGCGCTGGAACCATTCAAAGCGTTCAGCCTGCAAGGGCAGTTGCGGACGCTCTGCACCCGTAATAGCGGTGTCGAGTTGTGGATCACCGGCAAGAAATCCAAGGGTGAGCACACCGCTGCGGAGTGGATGCTGCTCGAGGCTGAGATCAGGAAAGCCAGGCGCACGGCTTGGCGCTGTTTTGGCTGGCCTTGGCGAATGACCCCATATGGGGCTATCGGTGTTGCGCTGACCAGATCGACAGTGACTTCAACCTCGAGAGGGGGGAGCCTGAGATACGCCCCCCCGCACTTCTTTTGATCGAGGGGATCTCGTATGACAGAAACAGAAAGCGAGGCGCTATTCAACGGTGGCTGGAATGTTGTCCCCTTGGACGTCAGCCCAGAGGACAGCGCACAGCGAAAGCGCTTTATTCGTCAGTCTCATTTAGGTGCAAAAGGTCGCCCTCAACCCCAAGAGCAGGAATGACCTCAGTTGCCCACCGCATGAGGTATGGAGAGGTGCTTTCTGGCATCTTCTTGGTACTGACTCTGAATGACTTGGCAATTTGACCCCATTTGGGGCTATCGCCAACACGGCCATCAGTTTTTAACTGGTATGACTCCGAAAGGAGGGGCCTGATGTTCATCCCCCCTGACACTTTCCGGTGGGCAGGGGGATTTTTATTGACGGTCACAACAAACCCTCAGCGGAACTGGTGGGTTGCTGAAGGGCTCGCCGGTGGCATGGCCGGATGGACTCCGCTCAGATGGAGGTGCTCAAGTGCGCCTCTCTTTCAGTTATGGCTGAGGGCAGTCAATGCAATGAAGTGATTGCCCCTATATGGGGGTATCGGTATGTTCTGCTCTGTCCAAGGATTGCATCACCAAAGAGGAGAGGTGTCATGGCTCCATCCTCAATCAAAAATCATCCACAGACTTGTGACGGTAGAACATGCCTCAAATGGTCTCGTGATGGATCTCTGTCTATCATAGATAAGCAAGAGATCTTAAGACGTCTTTGTGCGCTTGATCCTGAATTCTCGCGCTCTACAGATTGCATGAGCCTTTCAGGACCGACTGAATAAACCATGGAATTACCCGCTGGCATCGCTAAGAAAATCTCTCACCTGGAGGATTCCGAACATGAGTTAATCGCTGCGCTCAATCGTGTCAGAGAAGAGAAGGCGAGGTTGGTCTCTTTGCTCGGCAAGCTTCCTGGTCATCAAGCTCTTCCCTTGGGAAGTCTGGCGCCTGCGTCAGCTCCCTAATTCACCGCCCAGTTGTCGGAATTATTATCGGGTGTGCGATGGCGAGCTCTTCCTGTTTGGAGAGTGCTCGTAGGGCTTGTTCCATCTCCACTGTTGTGACGGCTGACTGAGAAGCGGAGCGACAAGAGCGTATGGACCCAACACTTTTGGCTTGATTTGACCAGGCCCTAGGTGCTTGTGCTAACGGCCTTTCTCTCGCTTGAACGTGTAGCAGCCTCCGTGGTAGCCAGTAAACGGCTGGGAGTACGTCACCAACTCCCAGCCGTCATCGCCGAGCTCGTTCATCACCCCACCAAGGGTGATGTCCGGACGCGGCCTTGATCTGAAGATGATTTGTCGTTGATCAAGCCAGAGCTCTTCGATTTCTCCTGTCCAGCTTTTGCCTCGTGGGATGAATCGCAGTTGCGTGTACTCCCACTTCATGTGCGGATTGCTCAGATGAAGAGCCCATCTTCCCACTTCGCACGATTCCAAGTGAAGTGGATTGCAACTCCTGCAATATCTCCCAACGCCACCGCTCGTCATTCGGGAACGTTGTGGTGTAGCCGTTGAGCGATACCTTCTCTTGGGTCGGGGCGCGACGACAGCTGTGTCCTCGGTGGTTACGGCCTTGGTTGCCTCAGCGGTGCAGGCATAAAAAACGCTCCTAGCAGGAGCGCTTGGGTTGTGTTTGGTGGCGGTGCCTCTAGGACAAGCAAGGCGGTAAGGACCGGCTCTGGCTCGTGGACGGCGCACCAAGACTTTCATCGCCGACTTCAATCGTGAAGGGCATCGGTAGTTCTGCTCAGATTTTCTTCGTGCCTTGAGCGTGGACGCCTTCTTGCTGATGACAGCCGCTGTCGTCCATGGGAACAGGGTGATCAGGACTTGGTCGGTGAGTGGCTCCCTTTCAGCGGCAGAGGAGCAGGCCTCGTCGTGCCGCATGTGAGTGGTGTGCGGTGGCCGAAGCGTCTTATTCGCCCTGTCTCGCTGAGGCGCCGACTTGACCTAAAAACTCCATGAATATGTATATAAAGTAGTTGTAACTGTGGGCTATTCTTTATCTGAAATCTTTTCGGCGAGTAGCTTTGCCGCTAACTCTTCAAGGGTGACGCCAAGCTCCTCAGCCTTGGCGCGCAACCAGTCATGCCCGCCCTTTTCGAGTTGTACGACGATCTCAGCAGCGCGATCCAAGTCGAGTGAGGCCACTAGTTGACCTAGATTGTATAGCTAGCCTCTTAGACCAAGCTTCTCTTCGAGTCTCGAAAGGCGCTCTTCGACGTTCAGTGCCTTGTGCTCTGCAATGGCCTGTTCAAGAGTCTTAGATACAAACTCAGTGGTGGTCAGGCCTTCTCGGATCGAATGAGATTTGATTTTCTGAAGGAGGTCAACATCAATTTTGATGTTCAGCTGGACTTTTTGCATCTGCTGACTCTGTCTCCCCAACGCTAGCGGGGTGAGTCCTTTCACCTGGAGCCCTCGCCCACTTTCCATCGCGAAAGGGCTTTGCTTTGATCGAATGAAGTCCTGAAAAGGATTTGACTTAGGTCGCTTCAGGAGTGCAAGACAACTCTCCAGGC
The DNA here is from genome assembly GCF_023115425.1 of Synechococcus sp. A10-1-5-1. Lineage (NCBI taxonomy): Bacteria > Bacillati > Cyanobacteriota > Cyanophyceae > Synechococcales > Synechococcaceae > Synechococcus > Synechococcus sp. A10-1-5-1. The sequence goes on from NZ_CP096032.1 coordinate 2,394,000, forward strand.
ACCAGTTGGGGGCCAGATTGGGAACCTCGCGTACGAGGTTGAACCCAAGCAATCAATCGGGGCGACAGGATTCGAACCTGCGACCTAGTGCTCCCAAAGCACCCGCGCTACCAAGCTGCGCCACGCCCCGTATGAGTGGAGCTTACCGGTCGATCCGGAGGGCTGGCAGCGTCGGCAGGTGCCGTTACAACGGGCCCGCAGTGTTCTCCCCTCCATGGGATTCGACCCGGTTCGAGCTGTTGCTGTTGTCGTGGGGTTGGTCGTGGGCGCCTTGCCCCTGCGCGCTGCTGACCTCCCCGAGAAGCCCCTGCGCATTCCCGCTGATACCCCTGTTGCCGACCTGACACCAGAGCTGGGAATCACCGGGGCGATGCCGGATGCCTTGGCCTGGCCCCTGCGCCCCGGTCAGCCGATTCGGGTGGTCTATCCGCTGGCGGTCAAAGCCAGTGAGGTGGACCCCTACGGCTGGCGCTATTCCAGCTCCCGTGGGGTCTGGCGGATGCATGCCGGCCAGGACCTGGTGGCTCCCGCTGGGACCCCCGTTCTGGCGATGCTTCCGGGCCGCGTGGTCCTGGCGGAGCCGATCGATGGCTATGGCCTGACCGTGGTCCTGGACCATGGCCGCGGTTGGCAGAGCCTCTATGCCCACCTGCAAAGTGCCAACGTCCGTCAGGGCGACTTTTTGACGGCCGCCTCCACCCTTGGCTTGGTTGGCCAGAGCGGCCGAGCCAGTGGTCCCCATCTCCATGTGGAGCTGCGCCAACGTCAGGGTGAGCAGATGCTGGCCCTCGATCCCACTCCTGTTCTGGATCAGGCCACACGCCTGCTGCCGCTTGCTCCGCCCCCCTTGGCGGAAGCCCGCGTTCAACCTTGATCACGATTGAGCGCCCGGGCCTGAGGCTCCGCCATGGCTCTGCCTGGCTCCAAGCCCATGGGGTCGAGACCGCGGCGCTGCGTCAGTGCCTGGTTCAAGAGGTTCCTTGGGAGCAGCCCCTGGTACGGGTCTTTGGCAAGCAGCACCCCACGCCACGCCTGACCTGCTGGATGGCCGACCCCGGCTGCAGCTACCGCTACAGCGGCCAGGTGCAGCCGATTACCCCCTGGACTCCCTCAGTGCAGGCGCTCAGGGATCTGTTGGAGCACGAGTTGGGGGTTCGCTTCAACAGCCTGCTGCTCAATCGCTACCGCAGCGGAGCCGATCGCATGGGCTGGCATGCCGATGACGAACCGGAACTCGACAACAACGCTCCCATCGCCTCCTTCAGTCTCGGCGTACCCCGCGATCTGCGCTTTCGGCCCCGCTCTGCGGGCGAGGCGCCTTTTTCGGTCTGCCTTGATGACGGTGATCTCTTGGTGATGGATCCGCCCACCCAGGCCCACTGGCAGCACGCCCTTCCGGCGCGCGCTCGGGTCAAGACCGAGCGGATCAATCTCACCTTTCGGCGGATTCAGCCCAGAACGGCGATGCAGTCGATTTCCACCCGGGCGGCCTTCGGTAGTGCCGCCACCTCGACGCAGGCCCGAGCCGGGGAGACCCCCTCTCCGAAGACCTCGGCGTAGAGCGCGTTCACCTTGGCGAAGTCGCCCAGATCGGCCAGGAATACTGTGGTGCGCACCACCTGCTGAGGCGTGCAGCCGGCTTCCTTGAGTACCGCCTGCAGGTTGCTCAGCACCTGCCGGGTCTCCGCTTCCACATCACCGCCTCCGACCATCGCGCCGGTGCTCGGATCCAGGGCGATCTGGCCGGAGCAATAGAGCATCCCACCAGCCTTCACGGCCTGGTTGTAGGGGCCCACCGGTGCTGGAGCTGCTGCGGTTGTTACCGCCTCAATCGCTGGAAGGGTCATTGCACGAGAGGATGTGGCGCCGAGCCTATGGCGAACCCGCTGAATGCCCCCTGAGATGCCCAGTCCTGATCTCCCCCAGGAGCCGCAGGTGGAGCTCAGTGGTCTCTGGCATCGCTACAGCGGTCCCGCCTCCAACGGTGACTGGACGCTGCGCGACATTGACTTCCAGCTCAAGCCCGGCGAGTTGGTGGGTCTGCTGGGGCCCTCGGGTTGTGGCAAGACCACGCTGCTGCGGCTGATTGCCGGCTTTGAGAAGCCCGAGCGCGGCTCCGTTTCGATTGGCGGCCGCCCCGTGGCTGGTCAGGGACGTTGGTTGCCTCCCGAGCGCCGCGGCGTGGGAATGGTCTTTCAGGACTACGCCCTCTTTCCCCATCTCGATGCCTGGCGCAACGCCTGCTTTGGCCTCAAGCGCGGCCAAGACAGCAGCCGAGCGGCCTGGCTGTTGGAACTGCTCGGCCTGAAGGGCCTTGAGCGCCGCTATCCCCATGAACTCTCCGGCGGGCAGCGGCAACGCCTGGCCTTGGCCCGCGCCTTGGCTCCTGGCTGCTCCTTGGTGCTCCTGGACGAGCCCTTCTCCAACTTGGACGTGGAGGTGCGCTTACGCCTGCGCGCTGAGCTGCCCGGAGTCCTGGCCCGTTGCGGCGCCAGTGGTGTGATCGTCACCCACGACCCTGAGGAGGCGATGGCGATTTGTGATCGGGTGGCTGTGCTCGAGTCCGGGCACCTGCACCAATGCGCCAGCCCTCGGGATCTGGTCACCGCCCCGGCGACCTCCTTTGTGGGGCGCTTTGTCCTCCAGGGGAACCTGCTCCCGGCTCAGGTCCAGGCGGGCCAGTGCGAGACGCCGATCGGAGTCCTGGATCCGGTGGATCAGGCCGCGACAGTTGGACCGGCCAGTGCCTCAGAGGTCCTGGTGAGCCAGCAGGCCATCGAATTGGTCCCGGACGATGACGCCGAGGCCTGGGTCGTGGGCAGGGAATTCCTGGGCCGCGAATGGCTGTACCAGGTGCAGCTCAACGACCTGCGGCTGCGCCTGCGTCTGCCCCTGGATCTCAATTACTCCCGCGGCCAGCGCTGTCACCTGCGCCTGCGCTCGGGTGAGCCGGCCCGCCTTTACCCCAGCGGGACAGCTCTCATCGCCCGCGGCTGAGCCCTAGCCGCGCCACAGATCTTTGTGGCCGCGCAGTTGCCGCAGGGCAGCGGCGTTTTTGGCCCGCATAAACAAGTTTGTGGCCTGCTCAAGGCCAATGCTGCTGGGAATGGTGGGACGTCCCTCGCTTCGAAGCTGCTGGACAAGCGCAAGCCGCTTTCGGATGGCTTCGTTCTCGGGTTCCACTTCCGCGGCCCAGAGCAGATTGCCTTCGGTGTATTCGTGGGCGCACCACACCCGGGTTTCGGCCCCCAGGGCGCTGAGGCTTCGCAGGGAGCTGAGCATCTGCTCCGGCGTGCCCTCAAAGAGTCGCCCGCACCCACCGGCAAACAGGGTGTCGCCGCAGAACAGCTCCGGCGCTTCCTCGGCCTCGGGCTCCAGTGCATAGGCAATGTGATGGCGAGTGTGGCCGGGCACCTCGATCACCCGCAGCCTTCGTCCCAGCAGCATGAACTGATCGCCCCCCTGGACCCCTTGGGTCTGCAGCGGGATCCGCTCTCGATCAGCGGCACTGGCGATCACGGCCGCCTGGGGCCAGCGCTGCAGCAACCCCGGCGCCCCGCCGATGTGGTCGTGGTGGTGGTGGGTGTGCAGGATGGCCTCGAGCTCCAGGCCCCTCTCCTCCAGCCAGGCGACCACTGGCTCGGCCACAGCTGGATCCACCACCGCAGCACCGCGGCCGCCGCCGTGCAAGACGAACACGTAGTTGTCGTTCAGGACAGGGATCAGCGAAACCGTTGTGGCGGCATGCATCGTTAAAGTCCCGGTTCTGGCTGCCAACCATGATCACCGTCGCGCTGGCCAAGGGAGCCCTGCTGAAGGACTCGGTTCGCCGCTTCGCAGCCGCTGGTCTGGATTTCGCGGCGGTGCTTGAGCCTGGAAACCGCCAGCTGATGGTGCCCAGCGTCTGCGGCCGGGCCCGGGCCCTGTTGGTCCGCAATGCCGATGTCCCGGTCTATGTGGCCTACGGGCAGGCCCAACTTGGGGTGGTGGGCTACGACGTCTTGAAGGAACACCAGCTGCCTGTCGCTCAGTTGGTGGATTTGGGTTTCGGTGGTTGCCGGATGAGCGTGGCTGTGAAGGCCTCCAGTCCCTACCGCCGTGCCAGTGATCTGCCGGCCCACTGCCGCATCGCCAGCAAATTCACCCGCTGCGCAGAAGAGCATTTCGAGGCTCTGGATCTCCCTGTGGAGCTGATCCATCTGGCGGGCTCTGTGGAGCTGGGTCCGATCACCGGCATGAGTGAAGCCATCGTCGATCTGGTGGCCACGGGGCGCACCCTTGAGGAGAACGGCTTGATTGCCATCGAGGATCTGTTCCACTCCACCGCTCGTCTGGTGGGCCATCCACTGTCCCTGCGACTCGATTCCGGCCCGATCCAATCGATCGTTGATCAGATCGCCAGCGCAGGCGCCTGATGGCCAAGCGTGATCGTCAGCGCCTGGTGCGTCTTCTGCCCTACCTGGGGCGGGACCGCAAACGGCTCCTCCTCACCGTGGTGCTTCTGATCCCCGTGGCGGGGGCAGCGGCGGTTCAACCCCTGCTGGTGGGGCAGGCGATTTCGGCGTTGCGTCAGGAGCCCGTTTTGCCCTGGCTGCAGGCCCTGCCCCTTTCGGCCCAGTTGCGGACACTGGTTCTCCTGCTTTCGGTGGCGGTCTTGATCCGCCTTGGCCTGCAGGGGCTGCAGAGCTTCAACGTCCAGGCCGTGGGGCAACGCCTCACGGCTCGGATTCGCAACGACCTATTCGCCCATTCCCTCGATCTGTCGCTGCGCTTCCATGACCGCACCCCGGTCGGCAAATTGCTGACGCGACTGACCAGCGATGTCGATGCCCTCGCTGAGGTCTTCGGCAGCGGCGCCGTGGGTTTGCTTGCTGATCTGGTCACCCTGATGGTGATCGCTGGAACGATGGTGGCGATCGAACCCCGCCTGGGGGTGCTGCTGCTGGCTGTGCAGTTGCCCGTCACCTTGACGATGCTCTGGCTGCAGAAGCGGTATCGCAAGGCCAATTACCGAGTCCGCGAAGAGCTTTCTCAGCTGAATGCGGATTTGCAGGAGAACCTGCAGGGTCTCGAGGTGGTTCAGATGTTCCGCCGGGAATCCCACAACTCAGCCCGCTTTTCCCGCACCGCTGATGCCTACCGCAGTGCGGTCAACGGCACGATCTTTTATGACTCCTCGATCTCGGCTCTGATCGAGTGGGTTTCCCTCGGGGCGATTTCCCTGGTGCTGGCCCTGGGGGGCTGGATGGTGACCGCTGGCGCCATGGGCCTCGGCACCCTGACCACCTTCATCCTTTACTCACAGCGTCTGTTTGATCCCCTTCGCCAATTGGCCGAGCGCTTCACTCAGATCCAAGGGGGCCTGACCGCCGTGGAGCGGATCGGTGAATTGCTCGAAGAGCCCGTTGAAATTCAGGAGCTCCCCCTCAACCAGCGCTCCGCCGCCGCCATCCGTAGCGGTAGTGATTTCAGTAGTGCCGGTGAGGTGGTCTTTGAAAACGTCTCTTTCGCCTATCGGCCTGATGATCCGATCCTGACAGATCTCTCCTTCCGCATTGCCCCTGGGGAGCATGTGGCTCTGGTGGGACCGACCGGTTCGGGCAAGACCACAGTGATCCGTCTGCTTTGCCGTCTGTACGAACCCCAGCGGGGCCGGATCCTGCTGGATGGAGTGGACATCCGGGAGTTGCCCATCCCCACCCTTCGCCATCGCTTGGGGGTCGTTCTCCAGGACACGTTCTTGTTCAGCGGCAACGTCGCTGACAACCTCCGCCTCGATGGTGCGGTCAGCGATTCGGAGCTCGAGCGCCTCTGCTTTGAGCTGGGGCTCGAGCCCCTGCTGGATCGACTCCCTTCCGGTTTGGCCACGGAGCTGCGGGAGCGCGGGAGCAACCTCTCTTCCGGTGAGCGTCAGCTGCTCTCGGTGGCGCGGGTGGCGATCCGCAACCCATCGGTCTTGGTCATGGATGAGGCAACGGCGTTTCTGGATCCCTCCACCGAAGCCACCCTCCAGCGGGACCTCGACAAGTTGCTGCGCCAACGCACGGCCATCGTCATCGCTCACCGCTTGGCGACCGTTGAAGCAGCCCATCGGATCCTGGTGCTCCAGCGCGGTCGCCTGATTGAAGAGGGAACCCACTCGGCTCTGCGGGCCGCCGGTGGGCTCTATGCCCAGTTGGCTGAACTGCAGGAACGCGGCCTGGCCAAGCTTTAGGCCAGGGTTCGATCCAGCCAGTTCTCCATGACCTGGGCCAGTTGCCCTGGGGCCGTTCGCATCGGCAGATGCCCCTCCCCGTTCAACTCTTGGACCTCTGCGCTTGGCGCATATCCCGCCAGATGCCTGACATAGCGCGGTTCCATCACGCTGTCCTTGCTGCCGACCACCCAGAGACTGGGCACCGTCAGTTGGCTGGCCAACGCTGGGAGCTGGCGCACGGCCCCGCGCTGCATGCTGCAGGCCAGGAGTCCACGGGCGGCGCGGAGTTCAGCCACCAGAGGGCTGCGAATGGCTTCAGTTCCAGGCAGTTGCGCGAGCCAGGTGGGGCGCCAGCGCAGAAAAGCGGCTCCGCCATTGCGCACCATCCGAAAGGGACGTGGCTGATAGACCCCGCCCCCCGAGGCGATCTGGATGATGCCCCGTAGCTGCTCCCCCAGTTGGGGGGCGGCATGCAGGACGAGGCTTCCTCCCAAGGAGTGGCCGATCAGGACAATGGGCCGGCCCTGGGCCCGTTCCTGGGCGGCCTCGGCGAGCCAGCGGCCATAGCTGACCAGGTTGGTTCTCAGTTCTTTCGGGCGTTGGCGTTGGCCAAAGCCCGGTAGATCAGGGGCCCAACAGTCCCACCTGGGCTCCAGGGCCTGGGTCAACGGCTCCCAGAGCCGCCCTGAGAGCAGCCAGCCGTGCACGCCAACCAGCAGAGGTGCTGCCTTCAGGGATCCCAATGCAAGAAACGGACCCAGCCTGCATCAAGGGGGTGACCTGGTGGGTCAGGATCAACCCAGCACTGGAGCGGATCCCGTTCTGATTGGTTCCACCGCCACTGAACTGGAGGGGCTCTACGGCCGGGACTATCGCCTGTGCGCGACTCCCAATCCCCAGGCCTCCTTGGTCTTGAGCCAGGAGCGGGAGATTGATCTCTATGAGCTCGAGCAACTCACCGATGCGGTGGGTTGGAGCCGCCGTCCCATGCGGCGGGTTCGCAAAGCCCTGGAGCACAGCCTCTTGGTGGTGGCCCTCTGGCGCCATGACACGCGCCTGCCCCGCCTGGTGGGCTTTGCCCGTTGCACTGGCGATGGTGTGATTGAAGCCACCGTCTGGGATGTGGCCGTTCATCCCCACTACCAAGGCTTGGGCCTGGGCAAACAGCTGTTGCAGTACGTGATTGAGCGCCTGCAGCAGATGCAGGTGGAGCGCATCAGCCTCTTTGCCGATCCAGGCGTGATCGAGTTCTATGGCGCCCAGGGTTGGGAGCTGGAACCGCAGAATCGGCGCTGTGCCTTTTGGTACGCCCCCTAGCCGTTTCGGTAGTAGCGCTGAGCGAGGGCTTCCGCTGTCGCACCCTGGCGCCAGTCCCGCCGCAGGGCGGCGTTGCGCTGCGCTGTCCTCAGCACCCCATCCCGTTTCCAGCGGCGACCATCGATCGTTAAGGGCTGGCCCAGCCGGCGGATCGGGGCCAGCGGTTGCAGCCGTTGGATCAGATCCAAATCCTCCATCAGCGGTAGTGGCCGCATCCCGCCGGCCTGATTCAGCAGGGAGCGGGGGAGCAGGAGCCCTTGATCGCCATAGGGCAGGGCCCTGATCCTGCAGCGCCACTGGACGGCGAACTCCAGCAGCCGCAGGTTGGCTCCGGCCGCGGTGACCTTGAAATCGAAATACCAAGCCGCAGGGGGCTTGGTCATGGCTCGCTCCACCAGTGCCCCCCAATGGAGGGGGAGTCGCGAATCGGCATGCAACAGCAACAGCCACCGAGACGTTGAGGCCCCAATGCCAACTTGCAGTTGCAGTCCCCGATTGGCTTGGCTGCGAACCACCTGTGCACCTGCCAGTTGGGCCACGGCAGCGGTCTCTGGATCAGGGCTGGAGTCCACCACGATGGTCTCCGTCACCAGGTCCGGAGGAGCCTGCTGCAAATCCGCCAGCAATAGCGGTAGCCGCTGCGCTTCCTGGCGAGCGGGAATCACGACGGTGAGGGATGGCCGGTTCATGGCGGCGGCAGCTGGCAGCGCAGCCAGTCCTCAAGATCACTGCGTTCATCGAGATCGTTCTGCTCCCGCAGCAGGCTGACCGGCAGCTGTAGCGCGCTCGCGGCCGCGAGGCTTCGCTCCAGCACCTGGTCGCTGCCCCAGGGAATGCCACTCATGAGATGGGCGCCGCCGCTGCAGAAGCCAGAGCGGTTCCAACCAATCAACCAGTAGCCGCCATCGCGGGCCGGCCCGAAGGCCAGCGGCGCCTGAAGCAATGCATCAGCCGCGTCTTCCAGGTCCCGGGTTTCCAGGGCCGGTAGGTCCGTGCCGATCACGAGCACCCGTTGCGCCCCCCCCTGGAAGGCCCGGCGCAATTGCCGCTGCATGCGGCAGCCCAGGTTTCCGCCCCCTTGAGCACCCAGGCGAATCCCTGGAGCAAGGGTCTGCAGCTCCTGCTGCCAGCGGCGCAGTGCACGGGGGGCCAGTCCATCGACGGCGACCTGGAGGGAGTGGTTGTTCTCTTGACTCCAGTGGCCGCTGACCTGAAGGGTGTGGTGCGTGAGCCGTCGTTGTATCTGGGCGGCCGCCCAGCGACCCGCATGGCGGGCCAGGCGGGTTTTGCAGCGCCCGGGGGCCGGCCAGCGGGCCATGACCACCAGCGTGAGAGGGGCTGCCACGGCTGCGCTTACTTCCCGCGGGGGAGTTCAGCGGGTTTGATCTGCAGGGTCAGGGTCCGTTCTTTGCGCTGGATCACGATCGCCAGGTTCTGGCCGACGCGTCCCTGGTCCACGGCGACCTGCACTTCAGAGGGGTTCTTCACCGGCTTGCCCCCCACCTGCTCGATCAGGTCACAGGAGCGCATGCCTCCCTTGGCGGCGGGACTGCCGGGGATGACCTCCACCACCACGACGCCCTTGGTCTCCGGCAGACGGCATTCGGCATCGGTGGCATTCACTTCTCTGGCTAACTGCGGGGTGAGGGCCTGCAGCCGAACACCGATGTAGGGGTGTGAGACCTGGCCGCGATCGAGGATTTGGGCAGCAATCTGGCGCCCGAGGTTGATCGGGATGGCAAAGCTCAGGCCCGCCCCAGGAGCTTGGCGGATGGCGGTGTTGATCCCAATCACCTGGCCCCGGTCATTGATCAGTGGCCCGCCGCTGTTGCCCGGATTCACGGCTGCATCGGTCTGGATGTAGGGAACCCGCTGCCCCTCCCCCAGGGCATTGGTGCGTTGCACCGCGCTGATGATTCCCAAGGTGACGGTGTTGTCGAGACCCAGGGGGTTGCCAATGGCGATCGCCCATTCCCCAGGACGCACGCTTTTGGAGTTACCCAGGGGCGCCACCGGCAGGTTGGCTGCGGCCACCTTCACCACGGCGACATCGGTGATCGGGTCCGAGCCCAGCACTTTCCCTTTGAAGTTGCGGCCATCGGGCAGGGTCACGCCCACCTCATTGGTGCCCTCCACCACGTGCGCGTTGGTCAGGATCACCCCGTCGGATCGGGTGATGAAGCCCGAGCCTTGACCCTGCTGTTGCTGCACCGACGGGCCACTGCCGAACAGTCCGCCCATCGGGTTGACCACCCGCCGCACCGTGTCGATCCGAACCACCGCCGGTCCCACCTTGTCGACCGCGTTCACAACAAAGCTTTTGCCCCCTGGCAGCGGCGCGGCGGCGGGGGCATCGCTGACCTGAGCGGGATCACCTCCCTTGCCGCCGTTCCAGCCCGGCAGCCGCAGGACACCCGTGGCGCAGCCGCTCAAGCCCATGCTCAGCAGCAGGCAACCCAAGGTGAGCTGGGGGCGAACGCCATGCATCAAACGGGTCATGCGGAGCGAAGGTGTGGGGCAGGTGTTCAGGCGCATCATCGGAGACACTCCCTCCTCAGACCACCCCTATATTCATGAACCCCAAGGGACGTC